>JAXDQW010000065.1:0-62009 GCA_034667665.1 Chthoniobacter sp. | reverse complement strand
GGATGAGCTTGTTGCTGAACAGGCCGAACGCGAAGGCGGAGCGTCGTTCGCTGCGGCAGAGAAAGACGTTCGCGATCTGCATGACGACGATGGCGCTGAGGCAGGCGGTGGTGGCTTGCAGGTAGAGCGGGTCGTGCGCGGCGAGCTGCTGGCCGAAATGCCAGCCGCCGCGGCGCAGGATGAACCAATAGGCGCTCATCGCGGCCGCGGCCTGCAGCAGCCCGAGGAAAAGATAGGCGCGGGCGAGCAGCGGCCAGTTGAGCAGGCGATCGGCCCGTGGGCGGGGCGGCGCTTTCATGATGTCCGGGGCCGGCTTCTCCGCGCCGAGGCCGAGCGCGGGCAGCATGTCCGTGCCGAGATCGACGGCGAGAATCTGGATGACGGTGAGCGGCAGCGGGATGCGCAAGACTACGAACGCGAGATACGGGATCAGCTCCGGCACGTTCGAGGTGAGGATGTAGGTGAGGAAGTTGCGGATGTTGGCGAAGACGGCGCGGCCTTCCTCGATCGCGGCGACGATGCTCGCGAAGTTATCGTCGAGCAGAACCATGTCGGCGGCTTCGCGCGCCACATCGGTGCCGCTGCGGCCCATGGCGATGCCGACGTCGGCTTTGCGCAAGGCCGGGGCGTCGTTCACGCCATCGCCGGTCACAGCGACGATCTCACGCTTGTTCTGGAGGGCGCCGACAATGCGCATCTTTTGTTCGGCGAGGACGCGCGCGAAAATGATCTCCGGGGCGTCGAGCGCAAGCTGGAGCTGGATGTCCGAGAGATGCCCGAGTTGCTCGCCGGTAATGACGACGGGCGCGGCGGAGCGAACGAGCCCGATCTCGCGGGCGATCGCCGTTCCAGTTTGTGGATGATCGCCCGTAACCATGATCACCTTGATGCCGGCGTCGCGGCATTTCTGGAGGGCGTCGGCGACTTCCGGTCGCGGCGGATCTTCCAGGCCGACGAGTCCGGCGAGCGTCATTTCCGCTTCCGCATTCGCCAGCTCGAAACTTTCCGGCAACTCGCGCGACGCGAAGGCGAGCACGCGCAACCCTTTCTCGGCCATGGCCTCCGCCGCGCTGCGGAACGTGGCGGCTAATTCGTCCGAAAGCGCCACCGCGCCGCCATCCATCGCCGCCTGTGTGCAGCGCGGGAGCACCACCTCCGCTGCGCCTTTGCAATAAAGCACCTGGCCCTCCGGCGCCGCATGCACCGTCGAGAGCCGCTTGCGCTCGGAGTCGAACGGAATCTCGCTCACGCGCGGGCTGTGCGGCAGCGCGGGCATCGCGTCGGAAGCGAGCTGGACCAGCGCGACCTCCATCGGATCGCCGAGCCAGCCGGGTCCGGCGGCGGCGCGCGCGTCTTTCAAATCGTGGCAGCAGGCCGCCACTTCAAAAAAGCGGCGGTGCGGCTCGATCAGCTCGCCGACTTGATGCGTTTCAAACATTCGGCCCGCAATGAAGAGCCTCCGGGCCGACATGCGGTTCTGGGTGAGCGTGCCGGTCTTGTCGGTGCAGATAACGGTGGTGCAACCGAGCGCCTCGACGGCGGGCAGATGGCGGATCAAGGCGTTGCGTTTCGCCATGCGCTGCGAGCCCATCGCGAGCGCCAGCGTGACGGTCGGGAGCAGCCCCTCCGGCACGTTGGCGACGATGATGCCGATGGCGAAAATGAAGGTCGCCCAAAACGGCAGACCAATCGCCTGGCCGACAAAGAAAAAGATCACTCCGAGCGCGAACGCGAGCCCGGCAACGATGCGGCTGACGCGCGCGATCTCGATCTGGAGCGGCGAAATGGTGTCGCCGGTCGCCTGCGTGAGCAGCGCGATTTTTCCAAACGCCGAATGCGAGCCGGTCGCGAAGACGAGCGCCTTCGCTTCGCCGGAGACGAGCGAGGTGCCGGCGAGGAGGGTGTTGCGGGCGTGCATCGGCTCGGCCTCGTCGCAGGGTTCGGCGTCGCGGGAGACCGGGAGCGATTCGCCGGTGACGGTCGAATTGTTCACCCGAACGCTGAACGCTTCCACCAGCCGGCAGTCGGCGGGAAGAATGTCGCCGGCCTCGAGCAGGATCACGTCGCCCGGCACGAGTGTGGCCGCCGGCAACTGCCGCACGGCTCCGGCACGCACGACTTTGGTCGCGCTCGGAAGCAGTTTCTTGAGCACGGCCAACGCCTGCTCGGCGCGATACGCCTGCCAGAACGAGAATGCGCCATTGATCACGATCACGCCGACGATCGCGAATCCCAGTGTCGCCATCCCCTGCCCCGGCTCGCGCCACTCGGCGAAAAACGCGAGCGCCGCCGCGATCCACAAAATCAGGGCGAAGAAATGGACGAACTCCCGGGCAAACGTGAGCAGCAGCGCCTCGTGCGCGACTTCCTCCACTTCATTGGCCCCAAACTCCGTGAGCCGCCGCTGCGCCTCGGCGTCGCTCAGTCCCGCGAGTCCGCTCTTCAGGCTCGCAAAGGCGTCGGCGACCGTGAGGCGGTGAATCTTCATCGTGGACGCGGCGTGCGCGCAGAGCAGAAGCGCTTCTGGCGCGAAGGTCCCGGCGGCCCTGATCGGGCGCGCAGATGAGATTCAAGCCAGGGAGACTCTAACGCAGAGCTTCGAGGAGCCCGCGATCGATCCGGCCGGTGGGCGCGAATCCGTTGTCGGCCTGGAATGCGCGAATGCTGGCGCGGCTGCCCGGGCCAAGGTCTCCGTCAATGGGCCCCCGATAATAACCGCGGCGGGCCAATCCACGCTGGACGTCGACCTCGACCGACCGGCCGGAGTAACTCTGACGCTCGGTGTAATAAACCGGATGCGTGCGCTCGACTATGACGGTGGAGGACTGGCCGTAGTAAGGCCGGCGCGGCGCAGCGACTCCAATCGTCACGCTGGGACGGTGGCCATAGTAATACTCTTCCGAGTGCTTCTTGTGTTTCTTGTCGTGATCTTTGTCGTGATCGTCGTCGTGGGCTCGAGCAGGAATCGCGAGAAGCCCGGTGCCGGCAATGATCAGGGTCAGGATTGGTAGTGTTTTCATCGGTATGGAATTGGGGCGGCGGGGATTGGATTCGTGGGCTCCCGCGGCACGCAGTATTCGCAGGTCACGGCGGAAGTGACCTTATCGAACCACATACCGGTTCGTCATCCAGGCCAGACACAGGCATCTGCCTGTGGCGCCCGCGGCATCCAGCGGGACGTCCCCACAGGCAGGATGCGCCGCGTAGCGGCTTCACCCGAGTAGCCGTGATCGAGCGGAGCGAGGCCACGGAAGAAAAAACAGGAAGCACGAGCCGCGTCAGCGGCGAAACCCACCGGAAGTGTCGCCGCTACGCGGCCAGCGTCATTGCTTGAAACCGTGGCCTCGCTGCGCTCGACCACCGAGGCGGCGGAGGGGAGTCGAGGAGGCGGGAGGGTGGGCGAGACGGCTATTCGGGTGAAGCCGCTACGCGGCGAGCGGAACCGATTTCTGAGAGCCTCTAGTTAGCGGCAGCGTTGACTCCTCGAAGTTACGCTTCCACGGCGTTGAGTTCGAATTCCTCGATGAGCTTGTCCACTCGTTCGTCGCTCTTTCCGGCGGCCCGATCGCGGGCGATGAGCATGTAGATCGCGGGAAGGACGAAGAGGGTGAAGAGGGTTCCGATGATCATGCCCGAGACGAGCATGATGCCAATGCTGTTTCGGGAGCCGGCGCCGGGTCCGCGCGCGAGGACCAGCGGGAAGTGCCCGGCCACGGTGGCCACGCTCGTCATGAGGATCGGGCGCAGGCGCGTGCCTGCGGCTTCGATGACGGCCTGGAGTTTCGTCTTGCCGGCCTCCTGCAGATGATTCGCGAACTCGACGATGAGAATGCCGTTCTTCGCCACGAGGCCGACCAGCGTGATGAGGCCGACCTGGCTGTAGATATTCAGCGTGGTGAAGCCGAGGAAGCTGAAGAGCAACGCCCCGGAGAGCGCCAGCGGGACGGAGCCGAGCAGGATGATGAACGGATCGCGGAAGCTTTCGAACTGCGCCGCGAGCACGAGGAAGATCAGGATGAACGAGAGCAGCAGCGTGGTGGTGAGCTTGTTGCCCTCGACCCGGAGCTGTCGCGCCTCGCCGGCATAATCGACGGTGAAACCTTTCGGCAGGATCTTCGCGGCTTCGTCTTCGAGGACTTTGAGCGCTTGATCGAGCGTCATGTGGGGCGGGATCGCGCCCTGGATGGTGGCGGCGTTGAGTTGCTGGAAACGCATCAGTTGCCGCGGCTCGGTCGTTTGCTTGAGCGTCGCAAAGGTCGAGAGCTGGACGAGTTTCCCGCCCGGACCGCTGACGTAGAAGTCCTTGAGCTGATCCGGATTCAGACGCTGGGCGCGCTTGACCTGCGGGATCACTTTGTAGCTGCGGCCCTGGATCGAAAACCGGTTGACGTGATTGCCGCCGAGCATCGTGCCCAGATCCGCGCCGACCTGCTGGAGGTTGAGGCCGAGCGAGGCGACTTTGTCGCGGTCGAAGACGATCTCGGTTTGCGGCATGTCGTATTTCAAATCGGTGTCGGCGAATACGAAGACCCCGCTGGCAAAGGCCTTGCCAACGAGGGCATTGGCGAATTCGAGGAGCTCGCGCGGCTCGGCCGTCGAGGCGATGACAAATTCGACGGGGAATTGTCCGCCGCCGGGAAGCGGCGCCGGCGTCGTCGCGATCACCTGCACGCCGGCAATGGCCCCGACCTTGCCAAAGACTTCCGGAAGAATCTCCTCGGTCGATCGGCTGCGCTGGCTCCACGGTTTCACCCCCATCCCGCCGAAGCCCATGAACGGCTGCGTGAGCTGAAAGGTATGGCGGGTTTCCGGGATCGACTGGAAGACCTTGTTGACCTCGTCGGTGTAAAGCGTCGTCTGCTCGATCGTGGAGTTGGGGGACGCCCGCACGATGCCGAGAATGACGCCCTGGTCTTCCTTGGGCGCGAGCTCGCTCGGCGTCATGAGGAAGAACGGCACGCCCAGCAGGACTACGATCACCGCCAGCGTGATCGTCACCGGGCGCCAGCGGAGCGTGTTCGAGAGGGTGTTGACGTAGCGCTGGCGCAAGCCTTCGAAGCGCTTGTTCACCCAGCCGGCGAAGCCTTTGTGCGAGTCGCCTTCGCGCAGAAGCTTCGAGGCCATCATCGGCGAAAGGGTGAGCGCCACGATCCCTGAGACGACCACGGCGCCGGCGAGCGTGAAGGCGAACTCGCGGAAGAGCGTCCCGGTCAATCCGCCCTGCACCCCGATCGGCGCATAGACCGCGGCGAGCGTGATGGTCATCGCGATGATCGGTCCCACCAGCTCGCGCGCCCCTTGCACCGCGGCTTGGAATGGATTCAGGCCCTCGTGCAGGTGACGCTCGACGTTCTCGACGACGACGATGGCATCGTCCACGACGAGGCCGACCGAGAGCACGATCGCGAGCAAGGTGAGCAGGTTGATGGTGAAGCCGAACAACAACATCAGGAACGCCGCGCCGATCAGCGAAATGGGAATCGCGACGACCGGAATAATGACCGCGCGCACCGAGCCGAGGAAAAGGAAGATCACGATGACGACGATGAGGAGCGTCTCGCTGAGCGTGCTCATCACCTCCTTGAGCGCGTCCTGGATGTATTTGGTCGCGTCGTAGGGGACGCCGACTTTCATTCCGGCCGGGAGCAGCTTCTCGATGTCCGGGAGCTCCGCGCGGATCGCTTTCATCACCTCGAGCGAGTTCGCGGTGGGCAGCGGCCAGACGCCGATGAAGGTGGCTTTTTCCCCGGAGAAACGGACGTCCGTATCCGAGTCCTCTGCGCCGAGATCGACATCCGCGACGTCTTTGAGCCGGACGATCGCGCCGTTTTCCTGCCGCAGGACGAGTTCCTTGAATTCGTCCGCCGTGCGCAGGTCGGTGTTCGCGACGAGGTTCATCGTCGTCATCGAGCCTTTGGTCATGCCGACCGCGGAAAGGTAGTTGTTGGAGGCCAGCGCTTCGCGGACTTGGGACGGCGAAATGTTCAGCGCGGCCATGCGATCAGGCTTGAGCCAGATGCGCATGGCAAAGACGCGCGCGCCGAGGATTTCGGCCTTTTGCACGCCGCTCACGGCGGTCAGCTTCGGCTGCACCACCCGTGTGAGGTAGTCCGTCACCTGGCTCGGCGTGAGGTCGGTTGAGGCGAACGAAAGGTACATCTGCGCGAATTGCGTATCGCTCAGCGTCAGCTCGATCTCCGGTGACTCCGCCTCGGGCGGCAGGTCGTTGCGGACCTGCGCGACCTTCGCCTGAATCTGCGTGAGGGCGGCATTCGTGTCGTAGTTCAGCTTGAGGTGAACGGTGATGATGCTGAGCCCCTGCGAGCTGGACGAATCGATGTAATCGATGCCATCCGCGCTGGCGATGACCCGCTCGAGCGGCGTGGTGACGAAGCCGCGCACGAGGTCCGCATTGGCCCCTACGTAATGCGTCTCGACCCGCACCACCGCGATGTCGCTGCGCGGATACTGGCGCACATTCAGCGACCGGATCGACTGCAACCCGGCGAGGAGGATGATCAAGCTCACCACGCTCGCGAAGACGGGGCGGCGAATGAAGAGATCGGTGAATTTCATGAGCGGCAGAAGCGGCGGCGCGACGTCTAACTGTCTTCCGGTTTCGGAGCGAGGTCGTTGCCCGGCTGGACGGCATTGTTCACCTGCACCGCCGCTCCGGGCCGCAGCTTGAAGACGCCCGACGAGACGATCTCATCGCCCGCTTTCAGCCCCGACAGAATCGAAACCTGATCGCCGCGCTTCGGCCCGAGTTTCACGAACTGCTGCTGCACCGTCTTCCCGGACTTGCCGCCCGGGCCGGGCTGATCCTTCACGATGTAGATCGAGTCGCCGTAGGGCGCGTAAGCGATCGAGGACGTCGGAATGGCAAGCACGCCATCCTTCTCCGGCAGGAGCACTTCGACATCGACGAACATGCCCGGCCGCAGCTTCTGCTCGGCGTTCCCGACGGTGCCCTGGACCAGCACGTTGCGCGTGTTTTCATCCACCCGTGAGTCGATCGCCGTGATCTCGCCTTCGAATCGTTCGCCCGCAATCCCACTCGCGCCAAGGCGCAATTTTTTCCCAATCGAGATTGTTTCGAAGTGCTGCTGCGGCAGCGCGAATTCGACATAAATCGGGTCCATGGATTGCAGCGGCGCGATCGGCGCGCCCGGCTGCAGATACTGGCCCACATTGACCTGCCGGATGCCGACCAGGCCGTCGAACGGCGCCGTGATTCGTTTGCGCGCCACGATCGCCCGCATGCCCGCCACCTCCGCATCCATCTGCGCCACCTGGCTCTGTGCGGTGTCCCATTCCGACTGCGCGATGGCCTTCTTCGCCACGAGGTCGCGTTTCCGTTCGAGGTCCGTTTTAGACAGGGACAGTTTTGCCACAGACACCCGCAACTGGGCTTCCTCCTGGTCGGTATCGAGCTTCACCAGCAGCGTGCCCTTTTTCACCGGCGTACCGGATTCGAAGGCAATCTCCGAGACGATCCCAGCCAGGTCGGTGCTGACCGTGACGCCGTTGACCGCCTTCATCGAGCCGACGGCGCTCAGCACCGGCTGCCACGTTTGCGGTTTCACCACGACGGTGGTGACGGCCGTCGGCGGCGGCGCGAACTTCGCACCCATCGCCATCCCTTTCTTGATGTTGGTGTATTTCCAAAACGCGATGCCGGCGATGAGCAGGATCGCGAGGCACAGCATGACGAGCATTCGTTTCCACATAAGCGAGTTGAGGTTCAGGCCGCGACGGGCTCAGTCGGTGCCGGGAGGCTGCCCCAGGTCAGTCCCTGTTGGATTTTTTGGAGCAGACCGACGAGTTGCTTCCGTTCCGCGGCATCGAGCGGCTCCATGATCCCGGCGACACACGCAAAATAGTCGGGCAACATCCTCTCCAATGACGCCTGGCCAGCCTCGGTGAGCCGGACGAGGACGGCCCGGCGATCGTGCGCCCCCGGTTCGCGGGTCACCGCGCCATCCTTCTCCAGGGTATCAATCAAGCCGGTCATCGTCGCGCGCGTCACGCCCGCCTCCTCGGCCAGCTCCGCGGGTGTCGAAGGCTGATTCGAGCATCGGTTCAGGAGCATCAGCACCGTGAAACGTCCCTGACTGATGTTGTGCCGGGCGAGGAACGCGCCCTCGGCCGCGAAGACTGTGTCTCCCGTCCGGAGCAGATGCAGAAACGCTTCCGACGCGCTCGGATTGAGCGTCGGATACTTCCCGGCGGCCTTGAGCAGGCAGTCGTAGCGGGGGACATCTTTCAGCATCAATAACGGCATATAAGTAAGGCGCCTAACAATCAGGGGGATTGATCGTATGGACCCATATCAGTGTCAATCAGAAGATTCGTCCGCGCCCGGTTGCCGTCCCCAGTCATAGCCATTAAGCATCGCGGATTCGGCAAAGTAGGGCGGTTTCAGAGTAGCCAAGGCACCGATCGCGTTCGCGCATAGCTTTCGACGATAACGCTGTCCCGGCCGAGGTATTGGCCCGCTCAGGGGGGCAGGCCGATAGTGGCGCAGGTTCGAGACTCATGCGGGGAGGGCTGCATTCCTCGGATCCTAGAGCCCTATGAACAACGCCACCCACCATTTCAAACGTCCCGCGAGCTACCTCGCCGCGCAGGTGCCGCGACCCCCGGCGCATTGCGTGCCGGAGGATGAAGTAATCGCTCACGAGGTGGGGGCCCCGCTCCAGCGGTGCTTCAAAAGCGGGGGTCGCAAGGCGGGGAGCGCGACAAGTAGCGTTACCGCAACCTCTCACGAAGGCTGAACATGAACCGACAACCGCTGTTTGAGGATATCGAAACGTATGCCCAGGACATCGTGGACACGGTGCGCGAGCCACTCTTGATGCTGGACACCACCTTGCGCGTCCGCTCCGCCAATCGCGCCTTCTATCAAACGTTTCAAGTCTCTTCCGAAGAAACCGAGAACCGCCTGATTTACGAGTTGGGCAATGGCCAGTGGGACATTCCCGCCCTGCGCACCCTCCTCGAGGACGTTATTCCCACGAGCTCGGTCTTCAACGACTTCGAGTTGGAGCACACTTTCCCGATCATCGGGCGGCGCGTGATGCTGCTCAACGGTCGCAAGCTGCGGCCCGGCAGCCACGCCGAGTTGCTGGTGCTGGCCATGGAAGACGTGACCGAGCGGCGGCGCTCCGAGGCGGACTTGAAGGCCATCGAAACCTACGCCCAAAACATCGTGGATACGGTGCGCGAGCCACTCTTGATTCTCGACACCACCTTGCGCGTGCGCTCCGGCAACCGCGCGTTTTACCAAACCTTCCAGGTTTCACTCGAAGAAACCGAGAACCGCCTCATCTACGAGCTGGGCAACGGCCAGTGGGACATCCCAGACCTGCGCACCCTCCTCGAGGATATTGTCCCCAAGAGCTCGGTCTTTAATGACTTTCAGTTGGAGCATGACTTCCCGGCCATTGGGCGGCGGGTCATGCTGCTCAACGCGCGCAAACTTCAGGCGGGCCATCACGGGGAGTTGCTGGTCCTGGCCATGGAAGACGTCACGGAACGGCGGCGCGCGGAGGAAGAAGTGGCCAAGGCCAAGGAAGCCGCCGAAACCGCCAACAAAACCAAGAGCCTGTTTCTGGCCAACATGAGCCACGAGCTGCGGACGCCGCTGAACGCCATTCTCGGCTACTCCGAGATGCTCCAGGAAGAAGCCCTCGATCGGCAACTGGATGAATTCGGCGCCGACCTGAAAAAGATCAACGCGGCGGGCAAGCACCTGCTGGCGCTGATCAATGATATTCTCGATTTGTCGAAGATCGAAGCCGGCAAGATGGAGCTGTTTCTCGAAAACTTCGATTTAGGCGAGTTGATTGATGAGGTCGCTTCCACCATTCGACCGATCGTCGAGAAAAACGCCAACACCCTGCAGATCGAGCACGCCCCGAATTTGGGAGTGATGCATGCCGACCAGATCAAGGTGCGCCAGGGTCTGTTCAATCTCCTGTCCAACGCCGTGAAGTTCACCCAGGAAGGCAACATCACCCTCAATGCCGGTCGCGAGCACATGGATGGCCGGGAGTGGATGGTGGTGCGCGTGGCGGATACTGGCATCGGCCTGAGTTCCGCACAGATCGTCAAGCTCTTCCAGGCCTTCACCCAGGCCGATGTCTCGACCACGCGCAAGTTTGGCGGCACCGGCCTCGGCCTGGCTCTCACCCGCCGCTTCTGCCAGATGATGGGAGGCGACGTGACCGTGCGCAGCGTTCCTGGCGAAGGCAGTGTCTTCACCCTCAAGCTGCCCGCCGTGGTCAATGAAGCGAAACCCGAAGCGGCAGCGGAGGCCAGCGAGGCCGTCATCGCGTTTCCAGACAACTTGGGCGGAGACGGCCTCGAACCGCTCCCGCCGACCGCCAGTTGCGTGTTGGTGATCGATGACGATCCCGTGCAGCGCGAATTGATCCAACGCTTTCTGAGCAAGGAAGGCTTTTGCGTGCGCACCGCCGCCGGGGGCGAGGCCGGGCTGCGCCTGGCGCGGCAATTGCGGCCGGTGGCCCTCACGCTGGACGTGATGATGCCCGACATGGACGGCTGGAGCGTGCTCAAGGCCCTCAAAGCCGACCCGGCCTTGAGCGAAATCCCGGTCATCATGCTCACGATGGTGGACGACCCCGAACGCGGCTTCACGCTGGGCGCCGCCGATTACGCCACCAAGCCGGTGGATCGCGGCCGCCTGTCGCAGATGCTCAAGAAATACACCGGCACGAACCCGCCGCGCCCGGTTCTCCTGGTGGATGATGACCCCGAGGCCCGCGCCCTGATGCGGCGCATTCTGGAAAACGAAGGCCTGAAGGTCAACGAGGCCGAAAATGGACGCGTCGCCATGGAGTCCATGGAGCGGGAGCTCCCCCGCCTCATCCTGCTGGATCTGATGATGCCGGAAATGGATGGCTTCGAGTTCGCCTCGCGGGTGCGCCGGCATCCCGAATGGCGCTCGATTCCCATCGTGGTGCTGTCGGCCCACGACCTCAGCGGCGAGGAGCGACGGCTCCTCAACGGCAACGTCGAGTCGATTCTCAAGAAGGAAGGCGACTCGCGCGAGGCGTTGCTCCACCAAGTGCGCGATTTGCTGGACGACTGGGCCGCGCCGCGCGCCGTGACTGTGGCTGAGGGGAAAGAAAAGCGGGCGCTTATTCCATGAACGCTTTGCCCATCGCCATGCCCAAAATTCTCCTGGTCGAAGATAACGAGATGAACCGCGACATGCTCTCGCGCCGGCTGCAGCGCAAAGGTTACCAGGTCGTGCTGGCGGTGGACGGCCAGAGCGGGGTGGAGCTGGCCCAAACCCACGCGCCGGATTTGGTTTTGATGGATATGAGCCTGCCGGTGCTCGACGGCTGGGAAGCGACGCGCCGTCTCAAGACCGATGCCGCCACGCAGCACATTCCCGTCATCGCCCTCACGGCGCACGCCATGTCCAGCGACCGCGAACGAGCCCTCGAAGCCGGCTGCGACGACTACGACACCAAACCGGTCGAGTTGCCGCGGCTGCTCGGCAAGATCGAAGCGCTCTTGAGCAGGGCGGGCGGCGAGATGGCTTCCGCCGGAGCCCCAACCTTGTGACCGAAGTGCGACCTTCAAGCTGCGCGGCGCCCGGTCACTCGCTGCCCTCGGGCCTGCTCCACGACCTGCGCACGCCGCTCAATCACATCATCGGCTACTCCGAGATGCTGCTCGAACAGGCGCAGGAGCAGGCCCAGGACGCCTTTGTGCCCGATTTGCAAAAAACTCATTCGGCAGGCAAGCAACTGCTGGCGCTCATCAACGACAACTTTCACCCGATCCGCGCGCTGGACACGCCCGCCGCGAACGGCGCGCCGCGTGAGGAGCAGACTACCCCGGTGGAACAGGAATCAGCCGCCGAAGCCTTCTCCGATGACCCGGCAACAGGCGAATTCGCCTCCGGCACGGCGCAGGGGTTGTTGCTGGTCGTGGACGACCTTGAACCAAACCGCGAGGTGCTCTCGCGCCGCCTGGAGCGTCAGGGCTATTCCGTAGCCACCGCCGAAAACGGGCGGCAGGCGCTGGAAAGGTTGCGCGCGGAAACCTTCGATCTGGTGCTGCTCGACATCATGATGCCGGAAATGGATGGCTACGAAGTGCTGCGACGCCTCAAGGCCGATCCGGCGCTGCGCCACCTGCCGGTCATCATGATTTCGGCGCTGAGCGATTTGGAATCGGTGGTGCGCTGCATCGAGATGGGCGCGGAGGATTACCTGCCCAAGCCGTTCAACCCGATCTTGCTCAAGGCGCGCATCGGCGCCTGCCTCGAGAAAAAGCGCGCGCGCGACCGCGAGGCGCACCTCTTCGAGCAGTTGCAGGAAAATTACCGGCGCTTGCAGGAACTCGAAAAACTGCGCGACGACCTGACCCACATGATCATTCATGATCTGCGCACGCCTCTCAACGCGATGATCCTCGGCATGCAGGCGCTGGATGACATTGGCGACTTGAATGAGACGCAGCGGGAGATGCTGGGCATCACGCGCAACGGCGGAGAGACGCTGGTGGGCATGATCAACGACTTGTTGGACATCAGCAAGATGGAGAGCGGATCGTTGCAGGTCGAACGTCAGAAGGTCACCGCCCCTAACCTGGTCGAGGCCGCGGTCAAGCAGGTCGTCGCGCTGGCGAAGGCCAGAAAGGTAACGTTGAATACAGCGCTGGAGCCGGGCCTGCCTCGACTGATGGCCGATCAAGCCAAGCTTCTCCGCACCCTCGTCAACTTGCTCAGTAACGCCATCAAGTTCACTCCCGCGAACGGCACCGTGACCGTCGCCGTGCAGCCGGATCTCCATGAGCAATCGCTCCTCTTCTCCGTCCGCGACACCGGCGAGGGCATTCCGTCCGAGGCGTTCGGGCGCATCTTCGAGAAGTTCGGCCAGGTGGAATCGCGTCAGGGCGGACGCACCATGAGCACCGGTCTGGGCCTGACTTTTTGCAAGCTGGCCGTCGAGGCGCATGGCGGCCACATCCGGGTCGAAAGTGTCCTCGGCCAGGGCAGCACCTTCTGCTTCACGATCCCACTTCGGGCGCCAGCGGAATAACCAAGGAGCCGGGGCGCCCCCGCCCCGAAGAGCAACGCGGGGCGAGGGCGCCCCGGCTCCTTGAAGTGCCGCGCGTCGTCACGCCCTGGACACCTGACCCACCAACCCGCACTGGGAAGAGCGTGCGCAGGCCTCTCTCCGCGCTTTGCGTTTGGCAAGTGAGGGCACACCGCAGATTCTCGCGCCATGTGCCCCGAAGCTGACCTGCTCAAGGAAGTTCCGCTGTTCCAGTTGCTCGACGATCACGAGCGCACGGAACTCGCCGCGCAGCTCGAGGTCGTCCGTTTCGCACCTGGAGAGTCCATCTTCAACTACGGCGAGCCCGGAGATGCCATCTACGTCATCAGCTCGGGCGAGGTGGAGGTGTTTTACAAGAACGACACCGGTGAGCGCATCGTCCTCGAACTCGCCACCCGGGGCGATTTCTTCGGCGAGCTCTCGATGCTCGACAACGGCACCCGCAGCGCCTCCGTAGTCGCCACCCAGGAGACGCACGCCCTCCGCCTCGGCCGGGCAGACCTGGAGAAATTCCTCCACCTCCGCCCGCAGGCCGCCATGGACCTGCTCAGCGCCATGGGCCGCCGCCACCGCGTGACCGTCGAACGCCTCCGCCACACCGCCACCCGCAACGTGAACGAAGAGCACGAAGACCGGCGCACCCTCGTGCAAAAAACCGCCGACTGGATCGCGGAGTTTGCCGGAAGCATTCCCTTTCTCCTGATCCACGTCGGCATCTTCGCCTTTTGGCTGATCGTCAATTGGGTCCACATTCCAGGCGTTCCCCAGTTCGACCCGTATCCCTTCGGCTTCCTCACCCTCGCCGTCTCGCTCGAAGCCATCTTTCTCTCCGTCTTTGTACTGCTCAGCCAGAACCGCCAGGCCTCCAAGGATCGCGTGCACGCCGACATCGAGTATGACATCAACTTGAAAGCGGAACTCGAAATTGCCCACCTGCACGAAAAGATCGATCGGCTGACCGGCGACGTCCTCGTCCGCCTCGATCGCGTGCATCGCCTGCTGCCCGCCAATGCCGATCTCAACATCGCCACCGCCGAAGTCCGGACTCTGCACTCACCGCCAGTCGAACCATGAAATGGCTGCTGGGCACCTACACCGAAAGCGGTCCCTTGGACCCCGAAGGCGCACTCAGAAAACAACTGCACACGAGTTACCCGTTCTCGATGAACCACGAAAATGCCGCCCTCCCATCCCCACTTCACCCCAACCTGGACCAGAAGCCGTCGCATATCACCCCAAACGGCAATGGTATCCGAGTCTGCATAAATACTAGTTAGGCATCATCACGCGCCATGAACTATCACGACGGCACTGATGTGAAGCTCGGAGCATCGTCACGATTCCGATGCCCGGTGGCAGTGCGCGCGCACGAATAGTTTGGCTTGGCGATACTCGTGAGCATTTGGGGATGGACGACGGATTTGTTGAGTGGGCCGAGAGCGAGAAGTTGCTCGACCGTTCACAGGTTGTGATTGAGTGGCTAGACCAGAATCCGTTGGCTCATAGCGATCCGCAGTATGCACCCGTTGGGAATTACATGTTCACTGGATTGTGTTGTGTTACACGAGTTGGTGCCTCCTAAGAAACTGGACTTAGCTTACAGTTTGAGGGACTAAGTTCTAACCCAGGTAACTGGCTTGTTTTTGCAGGTTGCGGAGCAGTCGATTCTTGCAGTGGAGTTCGTAGGCTTGTTCGCCGCGCTCGACGTAGGCCTGTCCAAACTTGAGGAGGCGGTAAACCATGCGAGGCGGAAGGGGTCAGTGTTCCAATCTTGACTGGAGAGGACGATGGCGGCACAGCGGGTCGGTCCGGGAATCGTGAGAGCGGCGGCAGGGCAGAAGGGTAAGGTCGTGCTTCTTAACGTGCGACGGTGGAAGGACCAATCATTGTCGGCACGCCGAGAAGCGCGAAATTCGAGTACCGGCGGCACCGGCGGACCGGGCACCATTTCCAAGGCCGCTACAGCCAGCATCAAAGCTGGAAAAAGCGGCGAGATACACGACCTGCCCCCTTCCCCTCCCTTCCCTCCTCGTCGAAACAGCGCGAATGACATCGGAGCCGGAATGCGGTAATGATGCGTCATGCATATCGAGATGGATCTTCCAGAATCCGCGTTCAGCGCGTTGCGCCTGAGTCCGGCTCAGTTTGTATGGGAGATGCGGCTTGCGGCGGCGCTAAAATGGTATGAGGCGGGAATGATCTCGCAGTCGAAGGCCGCTCTGCTGGCAGGTGTTTCGCGCGAGGCCTTTCTTCTGGGTGCAGGGCGTTTCAGAGTCTCGGCAGTGCAATCCACCGCGGACGAACTGGCAGAGGAACTCGCCCGTGACTGAGCGTTGGATCGTCAACGCCTCACCGCTCATCCTTTTGGGAAAATCAGGACAGCTCGATTGGCTGTCGCGGATGGGAGAGATCATCATCCCCAGCGCGGTCGCGGACGAGGTGGCGGCGGGCGCAACCGAGGATCCTGCCCGTCAATGGATTGCGTCGCAGGTGGGCAAGGCGTTGATCCGAGAAGGCGGGATGGCTTCCGAGGAACTGCTGGCCTGGGATTTGGGACGCGGGGAGACGGCGGTCATCGCCTGGGCCAGGGAAAATCCTGAACATGAGGCCGTGCTGGATGATGCGGCCGCTCGTCGCTGCGCTGGAGTCTATGGCCTTCGCTTCCGTGGAACCCTCAGCTTTGTTGCCTTGGCGAAGAAGCGGGGCTTGGTCGCGGAATGCAGGCCCATTTTCGCCCGATTGCAGGCTGCGGGTCTCTTTGTAACGCCAGCCTTGGTCGAGCAAGTTGCGCGGACCGTGGGTGAGTAAGTTCACCCGAACCACGAAGAATCCCACCCGCACCATCCTCATCACCGGAGCCGGCAGCGGCTTCGGCCGCGGGCTGAGTCTTGGCCTCGCGCGTGAGGGGCACACGATTCTCGCGACCTCCGGTTCGAGGCCGCTCGGGAAACCGTCGCGCAAATCGAAGCCGCCGGCGGACACGCGCGAGCGCACGCGCTTGATGTTACTTCGGAGGAGCAGATCCGTTATCGACGCCAAGGTCGTGGGCGGCAAGATGGCTGTGGGCCCACCCTGGAACATGATTCACAACGTCTTCCTCTCGCACCAAAGCGCAGAGAAGCCCGCGGTCGAAGCGCGGGCGTTGCGCCTGCGCCCAAGGCGTTCCGCTGGCCTAAGCAGACGCGGATTCTTCGCGGATTTCGCAAGCTGGCGCGGCACCGTCAACGCTCTGCCGGAAGGATGATTCATGGCTCGCATCTTCCTCAGCCATTCCAGCGCCGACGAACGGGAGGCCGTCGCCCTCAATAAATGGATGGCCGACAACGGCTGGGACGACGTCTTTCTCGATATTGATCCCAAGCGCGGGCTCGCCGCAGGCGACCGTTGGCAGGAAGCCCTGCGGCTGGCCGCCGACCGCTGCGAAGCAGTCGTCTTTATTGTTTCTCCGGCTTGGGCGGAGTCGACATGGTGCAAATCTGAGTTCATGCTCGCCAAGATTCTGCACAAGCAGATCTTCGGGGTCGTCCTCAAAGCCGTCCCGATCGGAGAGCTGCCGACCGAGATGACTTCCGAATGGCAGCTCTGCCAACTCATTGGGACCGGCCCCACCGAAAGCATCCGATTCCGACATCGGGACAATGATGACTCGATTGCGTTCCTGGCCGAGGGCCTCGGCAGGCTCAAATCGGGTCTGAAGAAAGCAGGACTCAGCGCCGACTTTTTTCCCTGGCCTCCGCAAAACGACCCCGAGCGCTCCCCGTTCCGCGGCCTCGAACCCCTCGATTTCGAGGATGCCGCCGTATTCTTCGGACGCGATCTCGAAATCCTGCGTGCGTTGGACGTCCTCCGCGGTCTTCGGGACAACCCGGCCACGCGACTTTTCGTCATTCTGGCCGCCTCGGGCACCGGGAAGTCCTCGTTCCTTCGCGCCGGCCTGCTGCCACGGCTCGCGCGTGACGACTGGCACTTTTTCCCGCTCGGGGTGATTCGGCCAGAGACTGCGCCCATTTCCGGCGGCCATGGTCTCGTCCAATCGCTGGCCCGCACCATGAAGAAACTGGGCCTTTCGGGGAGCAACCCCGGCGACTTGAAGGCGAAGCTCAGCGCCGGGGCTGGTGAGTTCGCTTCCATTCTCCGAAATATCCAGGAGGCCGCGCGCACGCGGCTCGTGAGCAGTGGGGAGAAGTCGCCCGCTCCGACGCTGGTGCTGCCGGTCGATCAGGCCGAGGAACTCTTCAATGCCGACGCCGGTGCCGAAGCCCGGAAATTCCTCAGCCTGATCGCCGCGATCGTGCGCGACGCGCGGAGCCCGGCCGACGCTTCAGCCGTCTCCCTGATCGTGGCCTTCACGATTCGGACCGACCGCTACGAGCCGCTGCAGACCGACCCGGAGCTGGCGGGCCTGCAAACCACGGTCTTCGACGATTTGAAGCCCATGTCGGCGACGCGTTTCCGCGAAGTAATCACCGGCCCGGCCCAGCGGGTGTCCGCCGCCGCGGGGCGGCTCGAGATTGAGCCGGCCCTGGTCGAACGGTTGGTGGAGGACTGCGCAACCGGGGCAGACACACTGCCGCTGCTCGGCCTCACCCTGAAACACCTCTACAGCGATTTCGGCAACGATGGCGACCTCCGGCTGGATGAATACCTGACCTTGGGCGGGCTGGAGAGCATCATCAACAACCAGATGAAGGAAGTGCTCCTGTCGGATCCCGAGATACGGAAACAACAACTGGCGCTGCTTCGAACCGCCTTCATTCCGTGGCTGGTCACGATCAATCCGCAGAATGACGAGCCGATGCGTCGGGTCGCGCGCACTTCCGACCTGCCCCCGGAGAGTCTTACCCTGTTGAACGACCTGGCCAAGAAGCGCTTGCTGACGTGCGGCCAGCGGCATGCTGAGACCGTCTTCGAAGTGGCGCACGAGGCGCTGCTGCGGCAGTGGGACGTGCTCGCCGGCTGGCTGCGGGACGAGCGCGCAGCCCTTAAGGAAGCAGACGCCCTCGAGCGCCAGAGTCGCGAATGGAAGGGTAACAAATCCGACGATTCGTGGCTGTGGGGTGGCCAGCGGCTTCAGGACGCCTTGGCTCTGGCTGGGCGGGCTGGGTTCCGAAATCGCTTGGCAGGCTGCGCCGAATTTCTGGAGTGTTCGCGGAAGCAGCAGGAGGAGCGCGAGGCGGAAAAAGCGCGCATCCAAGCCGAGAAACTCAAGGCTGCTGAAGACCTCGCCGCAGCGCAGGCGGCGGCGCGCGAGCAAGCCGAGAAAGCCAACGAGAGAAACCTGCGCACCCTCCATGAAGCAAGCATGGCGGACTGCGCGGTGGCGGTGCAGCGGATCGAGAAGGAGGGCAAGTGGGGCGAAGGTGTGGCCCACCTCGTGCGGGCGCTAAAATGGGAACCTGACAATCCGCTCTCCGCCGCGCGTCTCTACTCGACACTCTCCCTCCATGCCGCCGAGAAGCAGACTTGGCCCCGGCAGAACCTCAGCCACCAGCGTGCCGTAAAACGCGCGCAATTCAGCCCGGACGGCAGCCGCATCGTCACCGCGAGCATGGACAACACCGCGCAGGTCTGGGACGCGGCCACCGGCAAGCCGCTCGGCGAACCGGTCCTCCACGGGTCCAACGTAGTGAGCGCACGATTCAGCGCAGACGGGACCCGCATCGTTACCGCCAGCGAGGACAGCACTGCGCGAGTCTGGGACGCGGCCACCGGGAAGCCGGTCGGCGAGCCACTCCGCCACGAGAAGACGAAGAACGTCTGGAGCGCGCAGTTCAGCCCGGACGGCTCCCGCATCGTCACGGCGAGCGAGGACTGCACCGCGCGGGTCTGGGACGCGGCGACGGGCCAGCCGCTCGGCGAGCCGCTCCGCCACAAGGGCTCCGTGTTTGGTGCGCAATTCAGCCCGGACGGCACCCGCATCGTCACCGCCAGCTCGGACAGCACCGCGCGGGTCTGGGATGCGGCCACAGGCCAGCCGCTCGGCGAGCCGCTCCGGCACGAGCACGACGCCCTCGTGTTTAGTGCGCAATTCAACCCGGACGGCACCCGCATCGTCACCGCCAGCTCGGACAGCACCGCGCGGGCCTGGGACGCCGCCACAGGCCAGCCGTTCGGCAAGCCGCTCCGGCACGAGCACAAGAACCGCGTGTATAGCGCGCAATTCAGCCCGGATGGCACCCGCATCGTCACCGCGAGCGAGGACCACACGGCGCGGGTCTGGGATGCGGCTACCGGCAAGCCGCTGGGCGAACCGCTCCGCCACGAAGACGACGTGCGAACCGCGCAATTCAGCCCGGACGGCAGCCGCATCGTCACCGCGAGCGACGACAACACCGTGCGGATCTGGGATGCGGCCACCGGCCAGCCGCTGGGCGAATCGCTCCGCCACGAGAAGAGCGTGTCGAGCGCGCAATTCAGCCCCGACGGCTCCCGCATCGTCACCGCGAGCGGCAATACCGCGCGGGTCTGGGATGCGCCGACGGGCCAGCCGCTCGGCGAACCGCTCCGCCTCGAAGACGGCGTGGGACCCGCGCAATTCAGCCCGGACGGCTCCCGCATCGTCATCGCGAGCGGCGATACCGCGCGAGTCTGGGATGCGGCGACGGGCAAGCCGCTCGGCGAACGGCTCCGCCACGAGAAGAGCGTGTCGAGCGCGCGATTCAGCCCGGACGGCTCCCGCATCGTCACCGCCAGCTCGGACAGCACCGCACGGGTCTGGGACGCGGCGACGGGCAATCCGCTGGGCGAGTCGCTCCGACACGAGCACGAGGCACCCGTGTGGAGCGCGCAATTCAGCCCGGACGGCACCCGCATCATCACTGCGGGGATGGACGAACCCGCGCGTATCTGGGACGCGGCGACAGCCAGGCCAGTCGGCGAACCACTCCGCCACAAGGGCTCCGTGTTTGGCGCGCAATTCAGCCCGGACGGCACCCGCATCGTCACCGCCAGTTCGGACAGCACCGCGCGAGTCTGGGATGCTGCCACAGGCAATCCGCTCGTCGAGCCGCTCCGGCACGAGCACGAGGCCCTCGTGTTGAGCGCGCAATTCAGCCCGGACGGCACCCGCATCGTCACCGCCAGCTCGGACAGCACCGCGCGGGTCTGGGATGCGGCCACCGGCAGGCTGCTTGGCCAACCGCTCTGGCACGATGCTCGCGTGTCGAGCGCGCGATTCAGCCCGGACGGCACCCGCATCGTCACCGCGAGCGAAGACAACACCGCTCGTGTCTGGGATGCGATCACCGGCAGGCAGCTTGGCGAACCGCTTCGCCACGAGGGCCACGTGACCAGCGCGCAATTCAGCCGGGACGGCACCCGCATCATCACCGCCAGCATAGGCAACGCTGCGCGGGTCTGGGATGCGGTGACAGGCAAACAGCTCGGCGAACCGCTTCGCCACGAGAAGAGCGTGTTTGGCGCGCAATTCAGCCCGGACGGCACCCGCATCCTCACCACGGGCGGGGACAAGACCGCGCGGGTCTGGGATGCAGCGAAATTAATCCACCCGCCGATTCCCGTTCCCGAGTGGATGCGCGAGTGGGCCAGCGCGGTGGCTGGGCTCCGGTTCACCCCGGATGGTGAACTGGTGCCGATCCCGGGTGATGAGCGAATCGCCAGTCTCCGGATGCCAACTACCGGAAGCGATCCGTGGTCCGTGCTGGCGCGATGGCTGGTGCTTCCCGCGGCGGAACGGACGGTGACCCCCGATTCCCGCTTCACCTGCCGCCAGCTCGCCGAGCGCGAACGCGATACCTTGCTTGGCAAGGGCTTCGAATCGGCACTCCACTACGATCCCACGGTGCCCCTGGCGCGGCTGCTCCTGGCTGGCGCCTTGTTGCGCGAAGACGCGACGAAGAAACCAGACGAGCGGGATCCGAGTCTCCCGCAACGCGCCGCCTTTCTCCGCGACTACGATCTCCAGCGCATGCCGGGCGATCCGGTACTCTGGGAACGCGCGGTGCGTGCGCTCCATGACGAAAAGGAGGAGGGGCGGGCGCGGCGTGCTTTGGAGAAACTCGCGAAGCTGGAACCGGAGCAGGCGGCGAAGGTCCGGAAGGAGCTGGGGCTGTAGCTGCGTGCGGCTATCGGACTGCCACTGGTTCCATCCCGCGCTGGTCGAAAACGGTCATGTAGCCGGGGTCAGCACGTCACGAAACCTGTGAATTCTGCTCTCGTCCCAGACAGGACGCTGGCGGGGTCGCGTCTAGAGCCAGATATGCACTTCCGCGGCACACCTTTCCAAATGCTGTCATCCTGAGCGCAGCGGAGGCGGGAGCGCGGGCGCAGCGAAGTCGAAGGATCTCACGCATCCGCGGGCGCAGGCGGTGCGGTGCTGCCCAATCGCTGCGCACCGCCACTGCCCGCGGAAGTCAGAGATCCTTCGACTCCGCACCATCCCACCTTCCGCCCGCATGGCGCTGCGCTCAGGATGACAGCTTTTGGAAGAGCGTGTTGCGCGGCAAAGTGCATGACAGCCTCTAAACATTTTGAAGCTTGGGGTTCGTCTATCGTGCAGGAGCAAGGCAGACAAAACACCTCCTATCTCCCTCCGTCTCCGCCCAAGAACGTGAGAGATATCAGCCCGCCCCCCACGACGGAAGCTGCGCGGTGAGCGCGAGGAATGGCTCGGCACTGACCTTCATGTAGAGCTGTTCTTTGCCGTAGAAACCGGAGTTGTAGTAGAGCGCGAGCCGGCCATCGGCCAGCACGAGGAGGTGCTGGCGCCAGAGATTGGTCTCGTCCCAAACGATGCAGGGATCGCCGACCACGCGCGATCCGGCCCCTTCTCTCGCCCGCGCAAGCACCAGCCCTTTGCGCAGCCACTTCGCCGGCGCATGGGTTCCCGCTTCAATGATGTGATCAGGCATTTCGGTGCTGGTTTTTGACAACTGGCTCGCGGCTTCGAACTCCCACAGGAGACTGCATGTAGAGGTCTTGGTGCACGCCTTTCTGCTTCGAAAAACCTTCGGCGGTTTTGGGCGCGAGAGCAGTGAGACGGTGCTCTGCCGCAGGGCGCGCCGGAACTGACCACCTCGGCTGGCGTTGGTGCGAAGCAGGATCGCTGCGCTCCTCCTCACCCGCGAAGCGGCGATATCACTCGACATCCGATGGCGGATCCGGAACGGTTCGGATGCGGCAGCTCTTGAGCATCGCCGGCAAGCATGCCGGCATTTTTTTCGATCATCCGCTCAAGAACATGATTCCATCCGCCCTCCGCCTTGTACTCACGCTGCTCTCGTTGGTCTGCCTGACTCCTGCTGTCTTGGCGCAGTCTCTTTACACGAGCAGCGGCAACTCTTCCTTCACGAGCAGCGCCGCCTGGAATTTCGGCAACGGTCCGCTTCCCTCGTCGAGCGCCACCGGCACGGTCGGCTTTCAGATCTTCGGCTCGGGTGTGACCGCCACGAATGACCTGAACCTGACTTTGCAGACGTTGCAGCTCTCGAACTTCTCGACGTCCGCCTCCACACTGGCCAACGCGATCAACGGTGATTACGCTTTCGCTGGAGCTGGCGGCATCCAGGTGAATGGGACCGGCGCCACCACGCTGAGCGCGCCGATCGTGATTGGTTCGACGGCGACCGGCCTCAGCTTTTCCGGTTCCGGCCGTGGCAGCCTGAGCGTGTCCGGCGTCATCTCTTCGAGTAACGCGGCGGCCGGCGCTGTGACGATCAACACCGGCGGTCTCCCCACGGCTGGCGCGGTCAGCCTGAGCGGCGCGAACACTTTCACGTCGTCGAGTGGCGTCTTGCTCGCGGGTGGCAACTTGTCGCTGGGAAATGCCAGCGCCCTCGGCGTCTTTGGCAATGCTCTCAACACGCTCACCGTCACCGGAGGAACGCTGTCCAGCAGCGTCAGCATCCTTAACCCGGTCATCACCAGCGGGACCGATCTCGTCCTGGCCGATGCGTCTGGCTCGGCCGGCACGTTTGCGGGGGCCGTCGGCGGCAACGGCGGCCTGCAAGTTCGCTCGGGAGGCAGCGCCACCGTGCAGGGTTTTTCGGCGATCAACACCTACACCGGCGCGACCGTCATCGACCTTCCGCCGTCGGCCATCGGGCAGACCAATTCATCCAACCAGGCGGGCGTGTTCAACCTCACGTCGGCCGTCGGTTCCATCGCCGGCAACACCGCGGGGATCAGCGTCAGCAGCGGCGGCACCTTCGCGATCAACAAGGCGTCCGGCGATTCGGTGAACAATCTGCGGGTCTCGGCCGGCAATGCGATCACCAGCACCAGCGGCCTTGTGGTGGTCACCGGCACCAGCGGCTTCTCGACGCAGAGCCTCGGCACGGTCAACGCGGGCGGGCAGACCAGCATCGTCACGAGTCCCGGCACGGGCGGTTCGGCAGCCCTGAATATCAGCAATCTGGTTCGGACCAACAGAGCCGTGGTCGTGCTGTCGGGCTTGAACCTCGGGACCGCCGCCGCTGCGGCCGGAGCGAATGTCAGCAACATCAACCTTGCGCAGATCAACGGAGCGCCGCCGACCGCGGTGCTGACGAATGGCGCCGGCTTTTTGTCCGCACTTCCCGGCGGCACCCAGGCCGCGGGGACGACGGGGCTGGCGATCATCCCCTGGGCGATCGGCGATGGCATTGGCAGTCCGACCAACGCCAGCATCTACGGGGCCGGCACCGGTTTCGTGACGCTCGACTCGATCGGCGGCCAGACCAGCGTCCGGCTGCTCAACGCCACCACCGAATACAATACGGGCAACAACTTCACGACCGCCGTCCCCACCGACAACGTTCGCGTGACCGCTGCGACGACGGGGCCCGCCGCGCCCACGACCGTCAATTCGATCTTCGTGGGCATCACCGGCCTGAACATGGGCGCCGCGGGTATGCCGATCACCGTGACCAGTGGCGCGGTCGCCTCGAACGTGGCGGCCGCAACGTTCGACTCGCCGCTGACCGGCGCGAGCGAACTGGTCATCAGCTCGATCGGCACCTTGGCGACCGCGAACACGATCACCGCCAATGGAGCGCTGACGGCACCGACGCTGACCAAGGGCGGACAGGGGACGCTCATCCTTGGCTCCGGCTCGAACGCGTTTTTGTCGAACCTCATCACGGTCAACGGTGGCTTCCTGCAGGTCACGAACCTCAACCAATTGGGGATCAGCCAGGCAGCGCCGGGAAGTTCGACGATCATGTTCAATCTGCACAGCTTCCAGAACCAGGGCGGCCTCAACTACAACACGGGCACTTCCGACACGCTGAACTCGAACCTCGTCGTCAACTCGGGTCACCTTAAACTCAACGCCAACGCGGCGGGCACGACGCTCAACGTCGCCGGGCTGATCAGCGGCAACGGCGGCGTGAATATCAACTCGGATACTGCCGGCGCGACGATCGTCCTTTCCAATGGTGCGAACACATTCAAGGGCGGCGTCCGCATCGGCAGCAGCGCGGCGCAAAATTTCCGATTCGGCTCGGATGGTGCGCTCGGCGATGCGACCGGAGCAATCACCATCGCGGACGCCGCCTCGACCACGATGAAGCTGTCCGGCGCCTGGACCACCAGCCGCAACGTCGCGTTCCAGGGAGCGCTCGGCAGCTTCGACACGAACGGCTTCGCCAGCACCTGGAGCGGCCCGATCACCGGGTCTGGAAACATGACCCGCGTGGACTCCTCCGGGGCGCCGTCCACCTGGAGCATCACCGGCGCGAACAATCCCTACACGGGAACGATCACGCTCGGAAGCGCGACGCTCTCTGGCGGAACGCTCTCGCTAAGTGGCGCGGGGGAGCTGAGCTCGGCATCGATCGTTGTCGGCGTTGCCGGAACGCCGGGCGCCGCTTTCGACATCAGCGGCGCGAGCGGGGCGCGCCGGGTCGCGTCGCTGGCCAGCGTCGCCGGGACGACCATCACCCTCGGAGCCAACGACCTCATTGTCGGCGGCGGCGGCACCATTGCCGGAACGATCACCGGGACGACCGGCCGCCTCATCAAGGCAGGAACGGGCACGCTGGCGCTCACCAATTTCAACAATCACACCGGGACCGAGATTTGGGGCGGCGTGCTCTCGATCACCGACGATGCCAACCTCGGTGTCACCACCGGCATGCTCGCGCTGCGCGGCGGGACGCTCGCGGTCACGACAAACTCGGTGGCGTTCAGCGCGTCGCGTCCGGTCGTTTTCGATGCGACACCGGTGATGCTCGGCGGGACGGCGCCGGCCAATGGGATCAACGTCCTGGGCAGCGGCTTCGACCTGGCGATTCCCGGTGCGGTCAGCGGTGCGGGCGGTTTTGAAAAGACCGGCGTGGGCTCAGTCACTTTCAGCGGCACGAATACGTCCGGCTCATCCCTCGCCGCCCCCGGTTCGGGCCTGGTGAAAATCAGCCAGGGCGCGGTGGTCTTTAACAGCGACAGCAATCTCGGGCGGCTCGCTTCGGGAAGCTTTCCCGGCACCAGGATCGTTTTGCAGTCGCTCTCTGGTCAGAGCATTTTCGCGGCGGCGGACTTCGTCGGCACGCTGCGCCTCGCGCCCGGCAACGGCGCGGTGACGATCAACCGCTTCATCGCCTTCGCGAACGCGAACACCAACCAGGCCGCGATTGACGTGGGAACCGGCTCGGCGCTCACCTTCAGCGGAACCCTGGCGGGCGCTGTCAATTCAACGACGCCGCAGACGCTTTTCAAGACCGGCGCGGGCACGCTGACCTTCGACGCCAACGCCGCGCAGTTCGGCGCGAACTTCAGCATCGGCAATGGCACCACCGCGACCGGAAACGTGTCCCTGACGGCCGGGAGCAACCTGTCGCGCGCCAATATCGCTCTCGCGGCCAGCTCGGGGGCCACCCTCGACATGAGCAACCTGGCCAAGGAGTTTGGGAATCTCTCGCTCGCCACCGGCACGACGGTGCAACTCGGCTCGAGCGGCACGCTCACCACCGGCTGGAACAACAGCGCTGCGGCCATCGCCGGGACCATCACTTCCACCGGGGCGAGCACCATCAATCAGGTCGGCAGCGGCACCTACACCTACTCGGCCGCGCAGACCTTCACCGGCTCCTACCACGCGCTGTCCACGGGAGGAACGACGCTCAGCGGGTCCGGTTCCTTCGCGGCGCTGAATAACCTGACCATTGGCTCCATCGGTGGCACCAGCAACCTCGGCGCGACCCTCACGCTCGACAATTTCACGACCAATCTCGACACCCGCCTCGCGGCGACGCAGGCCATCCTGCTCAACAACTCGAACCTTTCGTTCACCGGCAATGCGGCCACCCCGACGAACCAGGTTGCCGATAGTTACAAGGCGGCCGGTGCGACGATCGTCACGATGGCGGGCAACGGCGGCACGCTCAATTTCTCGAATGGCGCGACCGGTTACGCGCGGATCGACCGCGGGACGACGCTCGTCCGCGCGAGCGTCGCGACGCTGGGCTCGGGCGCGGCCAGCGTGACCATTCCGAACCTGCTCTTCGGCAACTTGAACACCGGTTCGCTGGTGGGCCTTGGGGGTGGGACCGGCGTGCAGACACCGATCCTGCCGTTCATGGCGGCGAGCGACACCGCCAGCTCCGCGGCGACCGGCAATACCTTCGCGACGATCGGCCCGAATGGCATCGTGCCGCTGAGCACGACCACGGGCTACTCCGCCACCTTCGTGGACGCCAATACCAATGTCCGCGCAATGACCTCGGCGACTTTCAGCGGAGCGAACGGCACGGCCAACGCGCTCATTCTCGCCGGCACCGCGAACACGATGCGTCTCGACAGCGCCGTTGCGGAGACACTCGTCGTCAACGCTGGGGCGATCGCCAACACCACGAACCAGGTCTATACGGCCAACACGAACGGAACGGCGGGAACGGTGCTGGGCATCCAGACGTCCGAGCTTCAAACCGGCGCCGGCAACACGCGCGAGCTGATCGTTCACAATCTCAACGCCGACCTGGCCATCGGCGCCAGGATCACCACCACGGGCGGCCTCACGAAGACAGGCGGCTACACCGCGGGCGGCAGCACGCTGTATCTGACGAACGCGAGCAACAGTTACACCGGCGGCACGGTGGTGGATGGCGGCACGCTGACGATCGACAGCCTCGCGGCAATCAATCCGACCGCGAGCAATGGCCTCACGCTGTCCGGCGGCTACCTGAAATACCGCGGGCCGAGCGCGACGTTCCCGGCGGGCGTGCCCTTCCGTCTCGGCGGCGGCTCGGCGACGAACCCCGGCGCGACCGGCGGCATCAACGTGGTCTCAGGGACCACGCTGACGATTTCCACCGGGACGATGACCGGCTTCGGCGGCCTGGTGAAAGACGGCACTGGCGTTCTGTATGTGCAGGGCGCGCAAACGTTCAGCGGCCCGGTGGTCGTGCAGTCCGGCGCCTACGCCATCGATAACGCGGGAGGATTAGGCAGTAACTCGCGGGTGCTGTTCGATACGAATGCCGGCGGGTTGGCCGGCGCCGCGGTTCAGTTCCGCGCGAACGGTCTCACCATCGCCAAGGATTTCTCGATCCTCTCCGGCTCCGCCACGATCGGCGCCGGCTTCGACACGATGGGGAACGACGCCACGATCAGCGGCGTCATTTCCAGCTCGAACAACAACAGCAAGGGCATTTACAAGCTCGGCGACGGCAACCTGACGCTGACTGGCGCGAACACTTATTTCGGATCGACGCAGGTCTTCAGCGGAAACCTGATTCTCGCCGGAGCCAACGGCTCGGTTTTGAACTCGGGCGCGAACTCGGCGGGGTCGGCCTTCATTGCCACCGGCACCTTCGACGCCAACATTGGCGGCGGGATCATTCTCGACAACCGCAATGCGTCGGGTGGCAACAACAACAACCGTCTGCCGGATCCTTTCACGACCACGCTGGCGAGCGGCGATGCCGCCCTCCAGACCGGGCTGCGTTTGAATGGCGGCGATTTCACCGTGCGCGGCAACGAGTTCGCGGCCACGAGCGAGGTCACCAACCGGGTGGACATCTTCACCAGCACGATCACGCTCGAGAACAACGGCCAGAATGTGTCGCTCACTACCGGTCGGGTGAACCGCGCGTCTGCCATTTCCGCCGGCTTGATTCGCGGCACCAATCTCGGGGCGGTTCCCAGCAGCACGAGCAGCAATTGGTTCGCGGTCGACGAGGGCGCCCAGTCCGTGCAACTCGGCGGCGCCGGCGGCGCCATCGGGACGCCGTTCGTCAGCATCCTGCCCGGTTTCATGGGCGACAGCAGCGCGACGGGAGTCGGCACGGACCTGGTGACCTACGACTCGGCGGTCGGGTTCCGAAGGCTGACCGCGAGTGAATACACCTCGACCTTCGCGGGTTCGAGCGCGGCGCCGAATCTTGACGCCTCCCGGGCTCCGAACATCGCGCTTTCGTCGGGCACCACGACGGCGCCCGCGTTCACGCACTGGACCACTGCGATCAAGCTCGCCGCTGGCGCCGTATTGAATGGAACCGGAACGATCAACCTCACGCAAGGCACGGTCCTGGCGACCGGCAGCGCGACGATCAACGCCACCAACCTGGAGTCCATCGGCAACGGCGGGTACATCATCCTGACGCCCGGCGCCGCCACGAATCTGGCTCTCAACAGCACTTTGAGCGGGAGCGGTCTGTCCAAGTATGGCGGCGGCACGCTGACGTTCGGGGGCGCCGTGCAGGGAGGCGGAAATATCATTGTCGAGCAGGGGAGCCTGGTCCTCAGCGGCGCCAATGCCTACCTCGCCCCCAACGTACTGCTGGGCGTTGTGCGTGGCGCCAGCTTTGATCTCGGAGGGTTCGATCGGTTGCTGCCGGCTCCCACTTTCTTGAGCACTCTCGGGACGACCGGGCTGAATGTCATTCAGGACGGCACGATCAACCTGGGGGCGAACAATTACTCGATCACTTCCACCAACTCCACGCTCTACACAGGAAGCATGGTCGGGTCGGGCGGCTTCCGAAAGCTGGCGTTCTCCACCGGGTCAACCTCTTTCGCGCAGCCGATCGCCTACACCGGAACCACGTTCATCGGAGCCGGCACCATCGCGTTGCCGCTCAACGGCACGCTCGCCACTTCTTTGATCGATATCCGCGGCGGTGGGCTGACGCTGAACAATGGCGACGATAACGGCATTGCCGGCGGCTACGTCGCGCAGCGGATTCCGGCGGCGACGCCGATCAACCTGGCGGGAACGATCACGGTGACGGGCAATGCCAATACGCCCGGCGTGCACCAGTTCGGCAGCTTGACGCTCGTCGGCAATGGAACCATCACGCCGACGCCGGGCGCGAATGCTCCGATCACGCTGACTTTCGCCAACATTTCGCGCACGGCCGATCGCGGCACGCTGGTCGCCGGCGGCACGAACCTCGGCCTCGCGCAATCGCCCTCCGGTGGCTCGCGGGTTTTTGCGACGACCATCAATGGCGGCATGCCGTCGGCGGCGCTGGTGGGTGGTGCCGGCGCGGACGGCACGACGACGGTGAGCATTCTGCCGTGGGCCTGGAGCAGCACCGCGTCGAGTTTCATGACCTATGGCGGCAACGGTCTCCGGCCGCTTTCGACGATCGCGGGCGTGGAGAGCGAAGCCAACCTCGACGCGCCGAGCGGCCCCAACGCGAACATTCGGACCACCGCCGCGGCGGTCCTGAGTGGCCCTCGCGAGGTCAATTCTCTCGTGCAGACGACCGGGGGTGTGTCCGGCGCCTTCGACCTGACCCTGCGCAGTGGCGCCCTGGCCACCACGATCGCGAACACCATCGGCGTCAACACCAATACCTTGCGCACGGGTGTGGGCGGCGCGAACGCGACGGAACTGGTCGTCTTCAACAGCGCCGCGACCACGCTGGCCTACAACCTCACGACCAGCGGCGGTGTCACGAAATACGGCACCGGCACGCTGACGCTGAGCGGCACCAATACCTTCACGGGCGGCCTGTCCGTCCAGAGCGGCCTGGTCAGTTTCTCGAACGACAACCAGCTCGGTGCGGCAGGTGGTTTAATCCGCTTCGGCGCCGCTTTTGGGGTGAGTGGCAGTGGCTTGACCTACGTCGGAACGGCCGGAGCGCCGCTCGTCACGAATCGCCCGCTCATTACCAACTCCGAGGCGGCCTTTTCTCATACCCTGACCAATCAGATCTGGGCGTTCACCGGCGGAATCTCGGGCCCCGGTTCTGTCCACTACAACTATTCTGCCTCGGGTGGAGCCGTCGTCGAACCGGGCAATAATACGTACACCGGCGGGACGCAGATTTTCGAAGGCATCATCGCCATCCGCGGTGACGGCACCAATGCCGATTCCTCCTTCGGCAACGGCGGGCCATTGGACATCGACGCCACCTCGCCCGGGGGCATCGTGCAACTGGCCAATTGGACCACCAGCCGCCCGCTCAGCATCAGCTTTTCTTCGACACTGAATACCAACGGTTTCAACGCCACGTGGACCGGGTCCGTGACGGGCGGTGCCTCCATCCTGACCAAGGCCGGCATTGGCACGTTGACGCTGACCAGCCCCACGGTTTACACCGCCGCGACGGGCATCAATGGCGGTGAGGTTCGGTTGCGCGACCGGGGCGCGGTCCTCGGGGGCTTCACGGTGAACGCGGGCGCGCAATTGACCCTGGACGATACCGGCACGCACTCCGCCGATCGCATTCCCGATGGGAGCGCCGTCACCAGCACGAGCGCCGACCTTCGCCTGCTAGGAAATTCCGCGATGCTGTCCGAAGAAGTCATCGGCAGTCTCACGCTGAATACCGCGGCGAAGGTGACGCTCGTGCCCGGGTCCGGCCAGGCCGCGATCCTGCGACTGGGCAGCACCGGCGTGCTCACCCGCGGCACTGCGAGCTCGATTCTTTTCCGAGGAACCAATCTCGGCGTGAACGCACCCGGCACGTCCAACTCGGCGAACGTCATGATATTCAATCCCGCCGCTTCGTCGGCGATCCTCACCGGGGGCGGCGGCCCTGCGGGTAACAGCGCCATCAGCATCATCGCCGGCGCCTATGGTGACACCAGCGCGACCGGCAACGGCACGCAGTTGGTCACCTACGATTACAGTCGCGGCATTCGCCTGCTCGATTCCTCCGAGTATGCGAACGCGCTGAACAACGGCACGGCTGCCAGCGACAACATCCACCTCACGGCGACGAGCACCAGCATCGCCAACCCCACGGCCGTCAACGCGTTGTGGCTCGACAGCGGCGCGACGATCAATACGACGGCCGCGACTGGCATCGTGACGATCACCGCGGGCAATATCCTGGCGACCGGGAGTGGTAACGTCATCTCGGGCGCGACAGGCGGGATTACCGTCGGCGCCACTGCGCTCGCGTTTGGGGGACCAGGCAACCTCACCGTTTCGTCCAGTCTTCCCGCCACCAACACCGGCGGGCTTATCAAGACAGGCGACGGCACACTCACCCTGAGCGGCCCCAACGCCTACACCGGCACCACCACCATCAGTTCCGGCACGGTCGTCGTCGGCAACAACGCGGCCTTCAGCGCCGGCCTCGTGCGTTTTCTCGGCGGCGCGATTCAGGGCGACGGCACGCCCAGGACGTTGAGCAACGCAGTCGCTCTGTCCGGTAACTTCACGATCGGTGGCAGCAGCGATCTCACGTTCAGCACCGGAGCGTGGACCTTGGAAAATGCCACCCGCACGATCACCGTGACCGGCAGCGGCGTGACCACGATCAACAGCGTCATCGGTCAGAGCGGCATCGCCGCGATCGGCCTGACGAAGGATGGTCCGGGCCTTCTCGTGCTCGCGGGCAACAACACCTACGGCACCTCCGCGGCCGCCAATGGCGCCTTCTACGGTTCGAAGACGACGGTCAATGGCGGCGACCTCCGCATCAGCGGTCAGATCAACGGCGCTGCCAGCGGCACCAACTCCGGCACCGGCGGCAGCGCCCTCGAGGTCAATATCAGCGGCAAGCTCTCCGGCAGTGGCTGGCTGGTGCCGCAGCAGACCACGATGTCGCGCAACACCCTGACGGCGCACCTTGGCGGGACGATCGCGCCGAGCCTCGGGGTGGCGACCGGTCTGAAGATCGGCAACTCGCAAGCAGCCGGCCCGGACTTGCGCGCCACCGTTTCCCTCGAGGCCGGTTCGATCTTCGAGTTCCAGTACTCCGGCTCACCCATCGTGGCGCCTCTCAGCACCGGCGGCAGCGCCACGGCCGGCGCGAACAACTCGCTGCTCACCGTCTTCGGCACACTCAACGTTGATTCCGGTTTGACCTTCAAGATCACCGGCAACGCCAACGACTTCCCCCTGCCGCACACCGGCTACAGCTTCCAGGTGGCGACGGCCTCGACCGCCTTGAACATGACGGACATCGGCAACCAGTCCCGGTTCGACACCAGCGCGTTTGCCAACTTCACCCCGGGGCTCATGGAGTTCACGCTCACGAATTTCGGCGGCGCTGTTTACTTGAACGTGGTGCCAGAGCCATCGACCGCGGTCTTCGGGCTAATGGGGGTCGCCATGCTTTTGGTCGCGAGGTTCCGCCCGGCGAGGAAGTAACATCGGTTCGGCCCGAACTGCCGGATCGTCAGTCTTTCCTCCCGTCGGGCAGGCGAACGTTGGGATGTTCGCGTAAGGCGGCGCGAGACTCGCGGGTGAGAGTGACGAGGCCTGTCAGGTAGAGCCGACCTTTGTGTTTCGCGAGCGCGGCGGCGGCGCCGGGTGAAAGCTCGGTGATCGCGTTGAGGACCAGTTCGCCCGGGCAGGTCGCCAGGGCCGCCGCGGTCTCCACGGGTAGAGTCGTCAGACCGTTGAGCACGAGCGTCCCCGCATGGCCGGCCAGCGCTTTGGCGCTTTCGGGCGAGAGGGTCGTGAGGCCGTTGAGGACCAGCACGCCGGCCTGTTTCGATAAGGCGCCGGCGGCTTCGGGCGAGAGCGTGGCCAGGCGGTCAAAGCGCAGGATGGACGCTGCGCGGTCGGCCCGGCGCTGCTCCAGACCGGGGCGGGTGCGATCGACGAGCACGCCTTGGTTGGTCGCCAGCACCTCGGCCACCGCCGGCGAAAGCGTCGTCAGGCCGTTGAGCTGCAACTCGCCCCACTGCGCGGCGAGCTTCTTCGCGAGAGGCAGCGAATCGAGCGTGGCGAGCGAATTCAGCGAGAGAGCGCCCGGGTGCGTGGCGAGCGCGGTGGCGGTTTCGGGCGAGAGCGTCACGAGACCACCGAGCGAGAGATCGGCGGAACCAAATCGCGCCACCGCCTGGTGTTTCGCCAGTGCGGCGGCAGATTCCGGCGCGAGCATGGTGACGCCATCGAGGGATAGCTCGCCCTCGTGCCGGGCCAGCGCGGCGGCGACTTCGGGCAACAACGCCGTCAGGCCATCGAGCTTCAGCGCGCCCTTCCGCTTCGCCACCAGTTCTTCGGCTTGAGCGGGAGTCAGGATGGTCAGCGCCGCAGTGTCCTGCGCGGCCGCTCCACCGATGAGCAGCGTCGCCGCCATGAAACTGGCCAGGGCGCGTTTCATTCGAGGTGATGAAATGTGGTGGAAGCGCGAGGCTCGCGCATGGTCCCGAAGAGACGATGGGGATTACCCGGTGGCGCCAGCCACCGGGCCTCGCAAAAAAAAGACTCCGCCCCGGCAGGGGCGATGGAATTCCACCGTGGCTTCTTCCGACGCCCCTCCGGGGCGGATTGGCTATGGGAACGGTTCCGGTGGCTGGCGCCACCGGCTAATTTCCGATGTCCCTCCGGGACGACAAACCTCCCTGCACCACGCTGAATCACGTCCCGTTTCATTTGCGGCGGAAGATTTCGCTCTCCGCGCAGAGCAGGATCAGGTCGCGCAGCCGATAGCTGTCGGCGGCGGAAGCTTCGACGATCTTGCGAATGTGGGGGCGGTCGGTGACCTCCAGCTCGCGGCCAAGCGCGTGGATGAGCAGCTTTTCCACGAGGCAGCGGGCAAACTGGTCGCGGCGTTCCAGCAGCGCCTTCTTGAATCCGGTCACGTCCTTGAATTCCGTCGCGCCGAACGTGCCGCTCGCGTCCACCGGCACGACCGCGCTGCCCGTCTGGTAGTGGCCCCGCCAGCGACCGATGGCGTCGAAACTTTCCAGCGCAAACCCCGGCGGATCGATCTGCCGGTGGCAGCTCCGGCAGGTCGGGCTGGCCCGGTGCTTCTCCAGTTGATCGCGGATCGTCTTCGCGCCGCGGATATCCGGCTCGAGCGTCGGAGTATCGGGCGGCGGCGGCGCGGGCGGGGCGCCGATGATGTTCTCGAGAATCCAGACCCCGCGAATGACCGGCGAGGTGTCCACGCCGTTCGCAGTCAGGGTCAGGACGCTTGCCTGTCCGAGCAGCCCGCCCCGGCGCGGGTCGGTGAGCGTGACACGGGCAAAGCCGAGCGACGGTGCGCTGCCGTCGGAATCCGGCACGAGATCCTGCGGATTCAGTCCCTCAACGGGCTGGCCCGCCGCGTCCTCCACGATCTTCGGATCGAGCCCGTAGAGCTGGGCCAGTTTGCGATTGATGAACGTGTAGTCGGAGTCGAGGAAGCGATCGATGGGGCCATTGGTGCGGAGCAATTGGCGGAAAAAAAGCCGCGTCTCGGTGCGCATCGCCGGTTCGAGATCGTCTCGATAATAGACGGAGAATTTGTTCACGTCCGGCGCCATCGTTCCCAACTTCCGCAGGGCGAGCCAGCCGTTGAGGAACTCGTCGATGAAGACGTCCGAGCGCGGATCCGCGAGGAGCCGCTGGGCTTCCTCGCGCAGGACTTCGGGCCGGTCCAATTCCCCGGCGGCGGCACGCTGCCTCAGTTGCTCATCCGGCATCGACGACCAAAGAAAATAGGAAAGCCGCGAGGCGATCTCATAGCCGCTGAGCGCGTCGCCCTTCTCCTCGCGATAGAGAAACTCCGGCGAGCACAGGACCGCCTCGAGCCCCTGCTGAATGGCGGTTTCCGGCGCCTGCCCGCTCTTCTCCGCCGTGCGCACGAGCTGCACCAGCGGCGCCACTTCATCGGCCTTCACCGGCCGCCGCCAGGCCCGCGCGGCGAAACTGTGCAGCACCTCGGCGGCGGCTTCGCTCCGATACGGCTGCTCGCCGAAAACCACGCGATGACTCGCCGGCGGCCACACGTCGTTTTGCGGACCTTCGATCTCCATTTTCGAAACGCGGATGCGCGGCGATTCAAACCACATCGGCGCGTTGTAATTGTCGCCGCGCGCTGCGTCTTCCTCGAACCGCGCGAGCTGCGCCTTGTTCAGCAGCGTGTATTTGTTTTCGCGGAAATAAGTGACGATCCGGTTGTTCGCATCGGTCGGGCCGTTCGGAAATCCGAGTCGAGGAAAGTGCCCCCGATCAAGCCACACGCGGCATTCGAGCCACACGGGTTGGTCGTCCGGCAAATCCCACGTCGCGAGATGCCGCTCCCCGCCCTGTTGATGCGTCGCGGCAAAATCGACCACCTCCTTGTTCTCCGGATCGATCCCCTCGAGCGTGCCGCTGAAGAGCGACAGGCGGATCGGCTCGCGGGGATCGTTGCCCGGCGGGAAGTGGAACTTCTTCAGGTCGAAATCGGCGTGGCGAAACTTCGCCTCCGCCTGGATGCGGATCGTGTACCAGCCGCTGACCGGCATTCCGCTGCGCAATTCATCCACCGGGCGATAGCCGCCCTTCGGCGAGCCATCCATGGTCACATGCAGCGTCTGATAAGGCTGCGGCTGCTTCGCGACTGTTCTGAAATAGGCGGCCTCGGACCAGCCAAAGCCCTTGGTCGTGCGGTCGAAAGGCGGCAGCAGTTCCCAGCGCTGCACTGCCGGCTTCGGCTCGAAGTGGATCGCGCGCCCGACGATCTGCTCCGCCGCTTCGAGGTATTGCCGGAGCAGGAAGCTCGAGGTGACGAGCTTCTCGCCATTGGTCGGAAAGCCGTGGACGCGGTTGTCGTCGGGAAACTTGCGGGTCGGGTCGAAGCTGCCCAGGTTGAGCTGGAGCAGGTCGCGGATGGTGTCGCGATACTCCACGCGATTCAGCCGGCGCAGCACCGCGGAGCGGCGCTCGGGCAGGGACTGCGCCTGCGCGACCAGCTTCGTCTCCAGCGCCACGGCCGCCGCGTGCCGCTCCTCGGGCGTCGGCTGATCTTCATCCGCGGGCGGCATGGTGCGGTGCTCGATCTGTTCGAGCGCTTTCAGCCAGTCCTTCGCATTGGCCGCGGTGACCTCCGCCCCGATGGCTTCCAGGGAAAACCTTCCCTTTCGCGTCGCGTTGTCGTGGCAGTCGAAGCAGTGCGTGGAGACGAACTCCTTCAACTCCCCAGCCTGTCCGGCGGCAGCCAGCGTCCAGCCGACCAGGAAAGTGACTACCCGGCGCAAGGTCACACCAGTCCGTTGATTGTCCCTTTGCTGTTCCCGAACGAACCCGTTTCGATTCCGAAACGCTGCGCCATGCTGAGGTAGAGGTTGCACAGCGGCACCCGCTTGCCCTGTTCCTCCGGCATCGCGAGGTGCGTCTGATGCGCGTAGCCGCCGCCGGCGAGGATGATGGGCAGGTTCTTGTTGGTGTGCGCGCTGCCGTCGCTCATGCCGCTGCCGAAGAGAATCTGCGTGCTGTCGAGCAGCTCGAGCTCGGTGAGTTTCTTGAGGAAGCGCGCGAGCTGTTCGATCTGGTAGCGCTCAACCTTCCGCAGCCCCGCCATGAGCGTCGGGTCTTTGCCATGATGCGAATACGCGTGGTAACCCTTCGGCTCCAGGCCGACACCCGCCACATCGAATGCGCCCGGCACCTCGATCGTGGCGACGCGCGTGGAGTCCGTCTGGAGCGCCAGCGTCATGAGGTCGAAAAGAATCGGCACCTGCTGCGTGACCGTGCCGTTGCGCGGCTCCTTCATGTCCACCTTCGGGCGCGGGCGCGAGAGCCAGGCTTTCTCCTCCTGCAACGACTTCTCCACCTCGCGCACCGAGGTGAAATACTGATCGAGCTTCTGCTGATCGCGCGTGCTCAGGCGGCGGTTCATCGCCTTTGCCTGCTCGTTCACCGCATCGAGAATCGACCCCTGCTGGTCATACCGCGCCGCGCGTTCCCCGGCCTGCGCCGCCGGGTCATCCACGAAGAGCATTTGGAAAACGCGGCTCACTTTTTGGATCGACGGCACCATCACCCCCGAGCGCGTCCACGAGAGCTCGACACCGCCGCCATCGTTGCTGCCCGCCGAGGTATTCAGCACCGGGAACCGCGTCTGCCCCGCGCACCGCTCCCCGCAAAACTGATCCAGCGTGATGTTGCCATTCGGCATGCTCGCCGCCTCGCTCTGCCGCACGCCGGAGAGAAACGCGTGCGTCGCCCCGTGCCCGCCGCCGAAGCCGTGATCGAGATTCGAGAAGACCGTGAATTTTCCGCGCAGCTCTTCGAGTGGTTTCAGGCTTTCCGTCAGCACCGTCGCAGGTCCGGCCTCGGTCGGAAAGAACGCGTCGTGAATCATCCCAAACGGATTGGCCACACAGACGAAGCGACGCGGGACGAGCGAAGCGGCGGCGGCGCGCAGCGGGATCATCGCCTCGAGCAGCGGCAGCGCGATGGTCGCACCGAGTCCCCGCAAAAAATGGCGGCGGTTGAGGAGCCAGCGCTGGGATTGGATGTTGCTCATGGTGGGTGCAGGAAGGTGATGCGGTTACTCCACCCCCGCAAACTCGTTGGAGAGCAGCAGCCCCACGCGGGCGCCGAGCCGTGCGATGCAAGCGGAACGGAACGGTTTCACGGGTCAGCGAAGGCCAGCCGGAGGGTCTTACTTGAGAGCGCTGATTCCTGCCGCATCGTGGAGTTTTTTCATCTCCTCGTCGGTGAGAGCGCGATTGAAGACCGCGAGCCCGGCCATCTGTCCGACGAGAGCCTCACGAACCTTGCCGCCCATGACCAGGCGTGAGCCCACGGTGAAGTCGGAGGGCTCTATCTTGGTGGTCGCGTGCCGGGCGGCGTCATAATGAAAGATGCCGCGCCCGTGGTAATACGGATTGATCCCGCGCGGACCACCGCTCGGGCCTTCCGTGGTAAAGTAGGGATCGGTGCGTTTCTGTTTCACCGGATCGAAGTCCTGCGCGTCGAGCGCGCCGTTGAAGTAGGCCCGGATGAACTGGCCCTCATAAGTGAAGCCGAGAGTCATCCATTGATCCTTTGGCAGCTCGGTCCTGCCCGCGGCGTAGTCCGCGCACCAGGGAAACTTACTGCCATCAGCGCGGCAAGTAACGCCGCCCTCGCTGGAGATGTGGGGGGTAAGCTTCTTCGGCCCGCCATAGGTCGGCATGTCCATGAGCATTGCATACTGCCGCGTGCCCGAGTCATCGCCGAAGCCTTTACCCTCGCTCCAAATGCCGGCGATGGTCTTGCCGCTGCTGACCTTGACGACGGCGAACATGCCAACCTGCGCGTCCTTGCAGGAGATGTTCAGCCCGCCAGTCTGCGCGTGCGGAATGTGAAAGTAGTGCTGCCCATCGAACTGCGCCGAGTAGCCGGAGAACGGCCCACCTTCGGCGCGAGTGATGGGTCCGCCGACTTCCTCGAGCGGGAGTGTTTCCTTCGTCCCCGTGGAGGCACGCGGCTGGCCTGCCTCCTCGCCGAAGGTCCAGAAGGCGACCAGTCCCGGGGTCTGCGTGACGATCTCCGTGGGTTTGCCCGCAGCGTGGAGGGTCGCCGCGGTGACGATGAGCAGGGTGGTGATAAGGCGGGGTCTCATGGTGGGAATGTTTTCGGGAGCATCATGGCGCTCCCAGGGCACCGGCGATGAAGCATGGGCGCACCGCCGGCGTTAGACGACTTCCGACACCGGCCCGAGGCTATCGACGAACTTCTCCGTGTTGACTTCCATCTTCTGCAACATGGTCAGCATCACGTTGCTCAAGCGCGCTTTTTCGTCCTTGGGCTTGCCGCAAAGCGAGCGCCATTCGTCGTAGCTGAGCGTGTAGTCTTCTTTGAGGTAGGGTTTGTTGTAGTCGATGTGCTGGCCGTGCTTCAGCCCGAGGCCGCGGCCGCCGGCGAGAAGGATCGGCAGGTTCGCGTTGCAATGGCTGTGGCCGTAGCTCATGCCGCTGCCGAAGAGCACCATGGTGCGATCGAGCAACGGTTCGTCGCCGTCCTTCACCGCGGTCAGTTCATCGAGGAAATGCGCGAACTGTTCCATGATGAAGGCGTCGCTGTTGGCAAGGCGTTCGAGGACCACGGGGTCGCCGTTGTGGTGCGAGAGATTGTGCCGCGCCTGGGTGATGCCGATCTCGGGAATGGCGAGCCCATTGCCCTCGCTGCCGTTCATGTACGTGACCACGCGCGTCGTGTCGGTGCGCAGCGCGAGGACGATCAGGTCGAACATCGTCCGCCAGTATTCGCCCGCGTGGGCCTTGGGCACGTCGCGCTGGAAGGGCTCGGCGAGCTTCTTGTCCAGGACGGGTTTCGGGATGTCCAGCCAGGCGTCGAGCCGCTCGGTGCGCTGCTCCACATCGCGGACAGCGTGCAGATATTCGTCGAGCTTGCTGCGATCATCGCTGCCGAGCGCCGTCCGCAGCGACTTCGCATCCTCCCACACCGCATCGAGCACGCTGCGGCGTTTGGTCAGACGCGCGCGCTGCGCTCCGATGCCGCCCGCTTCTTCGCCAAACAGACGATTGAAGATCGCCTTCGGATTGTCCTCGGCCGGGAGCGGCACACCGTCGCGCGAAAAGGCGAGCGTGTTGGTGCCAAAGGGATGGCCCGTGCCTGACGAAATCGAAAGCTCGAGCGACGAAAAACGCGTCTGCTGCCCGGTGACCTCCGCCATGAGCTGATCGCACGAAACCGTGTTCTCGTATTTGCGCCCCCCTTGCGCGTCGATCTTCGCCCCCGTGAGCCACGTGTCCGCGCAGACGTGCGCCTGGCCGAGGCCGTTCGGATGGTGCAACCCGCTGAAGACGGTGAAGTCCTCGCGATGTTTCGCGAGCGGCTTGAGCGACGGCGACAGCTCGTAGCCGCGCCCCGGCTGCGCGACCTGCCAGGTCATGCCGTTCACCCCATTCGGAATGTAAACGAACACGCTGCGCCGCGGCTTGCTCGCGGCGACGGCGGCCCGCGCGCGCAGCGGGATCATCGCATCGAGCAGCGGAAGCGCGACCGTCGCGCCGAGCCCGCGGAGGAAATGACGGCGACTAAGAAGCCAGTTTTGTTTGAGAAGGTTGCTCATGGGATTGTTCTTTGTTCCTGGTTCCTGGTTCTTCGTTCGACCAGGAACCAGGAACCAGGAACCACGAACCAGGAACATTCAGTTTAGCGTTTCAGGAAAATCTCGTGGGTGACGAGCGACTCGATCAGCGACGCCAGTTGGTAGCCGCTGGTCTTCGATTCTTCGACCACGGCTTTCAGTTCTTCGCGATCGGTGAAGGTCATGCCGCGGCGCAGCGCATACGTCGCGAGCTTGTCGGCGAAGGCGGCGGCGAATTTGTCGGTGTCGTCGAGCAGCAGCTTTTTCAGTTCGTTCGCATCGGCGAACTTGCGGCCGTCGAGCAGTTCACCGCTCGGATCGAGCTTCGGATCGGCGCCAGTGCCGTCCTTGATGGTTTCCACGGTCCGCCAGCGACCGATCGCGTCGAAGTTTTCAAACGCGACGCCGAGCGGGTCCATCCGGCGATGACACGTCGCGCAATTCGGGTCGGCGCGATGCCGCTCGATCCTCTCGCGCACCGTCTCCTTGGGCCCACCCGCCTTCGGCGCGTCGAGCGCGGGGACGTTGGCCGGCGGCGCCCCCGGCGGCCGGCCAATGATCGACTCCATCACCCACACGCCGCGATGCACCGGACGGTGCCGCTGGCCGTCGGAGGTGAGAGTCAGGACCGCGCCCTGGGTGAGCAGGCCGCCGCGATGGTCCTCGGGTTTGAGCGCAACGCGTTGCAGCTTGTCGCCGCGCGGGCCTGCGATGCCGTAGTGGGTGGCGAGCCGCTCGTTGAGGAGCGTCCAATCGGAGTCGAGAAACTCGTGCAGGCCCGCGTTGCGCTTCAGCACGTCGGCGAAGAAGCCGACCGTCTCGGCGACCATGCTCTGCTCCAGGTTCTCGTCGTATTCGGGATAGAGCAATTTGTCCGGCGGGAACATGCCGACGCGGCGCAGTTGCAACCATTGGCGCGGGAAGCTCTCCGCAAACTCCGCGGCCTTTTTATCCGCAAGCATGCGCCGCACTTCGGTGTGGAGCGTTTCGGTGAGGTGCAGTTTGCCGGCCCGCGCGAGCTCGAGCAGGCGTTGATCGGGTGTCGTGCTCCAGAGGAAATACGAAAGGCGCGACGCGAGTTCCCAGTCAGTGAGCTGCGGCGCCGCTTTCCCGGTTTCACCTTCTTCCAGGTAGAGAAAGCTCTTCGCGCAGAGCACCGCCATCAGCCCGTTCTTGACCGCCATCTCGAAGCTGTCGCCGAGCTTCTGCGACTGCTCCACGGGCTTGAGCAGACGATCCACTTCCGCCGGCTGCACCGGACGCCGCCAGGCGCTTTCGGCAAACCGCGAAACGATCTCGCGGGCATACGCCGCGTCCTTCGTCGCGGTTTCGCCACCGAAGAAAATGCGCTGATGCGCGGCGGTCGGCCACGAGTCCACGATCGGCCCGTCCCAATCCACTTCGTCAATAATCAACGTGGGCTGGATTGGCTTGAAGTCGTCGTCGGTCAGCTTGAGCTGCCAGGGCACGCGGCTGTGCGTTGTGGTGAAGGCGTTCGGGGTGCCGGAGTGGCGCGAGCGCCGGCCTTCCGGGTTCGGCCCCGGCACGGAATTGATGATGCGAATAGGATACTTTCCGGCGGTGAGATGCACCCGCGCCTCGATCGTGATCGGCTGATCCTCGGGTGTGTCCACGTCCTGCTCGATCAGGGTCTTGTCGATGCTGGACATATAGACTTTCACCCGCGGCGCCCGCCCACCTTCGGGGCGCAGGCCGCTCAGTTTCATCCGCAGCAGATAAATGCCGGTGGTCTTCACGGTCAGATCCCACGAGTCGGTGGTGTAATTGTTCGGCACGATCTCGATGCGCACCTGGTCGGCGATCCCGCGCGCTTCGTACTCTTCCTTGAAGCCCTTCCAGCGCAGGTCAAAGGCGCCCCAGTGAATCAATTCGCGCTTCGGCTCAGGCCGGATCGAGAGCGCTTCCTCGAGGACCGTATCCGCCGCAGCCAGATATTTTTCCACATGCGCCGGCGACAAGGTGAGCACCGAGCCGATGCGCTCGAAGCCTTTCCAATCGGGATCCTCCGGGAGTCCCGTCGGGCTCTTCGCCTCGAAGGTCACACCGAGCAGATCGCGGATCGTGTTCGCATACTCCTCGCGCGAGAGTTTGCGGAAAGCCACCCTCTCACGACCGGACGCCTGCAGCGCCACCTCGCCCTCGCGAAGCTGCCCCGCGATCCATTCCGCGACGCGCGCGATATCATCCGGCTTGGGCCGCTTGTCCACGTCATCGGGCGGCATGTCGCCGGAGTTGATCCGGTTCATGATTTCCTCCCAGTGGCCCATGATCTTTGGCGACTCGAAGTCGATCTTCAGCGTGTCCACGCGCAGATCGCCCTTCTGCTTTTTCTCGCCGTGACACCTGTTGCAGTGCTCAACAAAGAACGGCTTCACCACCGTCTCGATCCCGGCGTCCGGCGTGGCCGGCACCGCGGCCTGCGTGGCGGCGGCGAGCGCGGCTTGGACGATCAATGAAGTGGTCAGGAGTCGTTTCATCCAACAGGTCAGAAAGAGGAAAAGGTTCGTCACTCGCGCCCGAAGAGCTGCTCTTCCATCGGCAGCGTGCGATAGATCCACGTGGCGGGCTGGACGATGACGATTTTGCGCGGGCGGTAGCCTTCGAGGAGCATGCTGCACTTCACGCGGAGCTGGAGCCCGCTGCTCCCGGGTGCGGCGGGGATGGTCTTTTGTTCGAGGATCTCGCCGCCTTTGCGGTCGTTGGTCGGGTCGTAAGCCAGGAGGCTGGGTTCGGCGACGAAGAGGTTGGCCCCAGGTTTGGTCTTGGTTTCGGGCGGCATGCCTTTGGGCACGGGCGCGTCCAGTTTCAGGTCGGCGAAAAGCGCGGGATCCACATTGTTAAAGAGCGTGACGGTAACGATCTCCTGCTCGTCATCCACCGCGGACACCCATGCAGGCAGCCCGCGGTCGCGGATGTAAACGCGATGCTGCTCGCTCTGCTGCGCGGTCGCGAGTTCGCGGGCATCGGCATCAAGCCACAAGTCGGTGATCCGGCCGGGGCCGTAGAGCGTGGCCCAGGTGAGATTGAAGAGCACGTCTTGCCCCGGTTGCACCGCGTCGAGCTTGGCAATGCCGCGCCCCTGAAACACGCGGGTGCTGGGGCTGACTTCGAAAATCTTCGGCTCGCCGATCGGCTTGCCCTCCTGATGCAAACGCGCGGTGAGTTTGTTCTCCGCGACGCTCACCGACTCGATCTTCCAAAGCTGATGCTGCCGGGCGTGAAAGGAGAAGTCGTCCTCGATGCGGAAGCAGCGGCGGAAGTCCACATCCGGCGTGATGCCCCGGCGATAGATGCCCTCAGGAGGCGGCGTCTTGTCAGTGGGCAGGCGTTTATAAAAAAGACCCCGCAGGTGCGTGCCGAGCGGGATGTCGGGCAGCGCGGCAAACGAGCCGTGGTAGCGGATGGAGCCGTAGGGCAGCATCTCGGCTTCCAGCGGCAAATCCCAAACGCCGCGGTCCTGGCTATCGTCGCGATCGACGCGGATGCGGAAGGTGCGCTGCGGATGCTCGACGAGAACCAGCTCGCCCGTGATGGCGTGCGCCGAGCCTTCCGGCGGAAACTCGCCATCGACGAGCTGGAACCACTCCAGCGGCTTTCCATCGGGCCGCAGGACTTTCTTGTTCGAAGGCCCGTCGGCATCGGTGCGGTAAGCGGGCGGATCGGCGTGGAGCAGAGCGGTGGTGAGGAATAGGAGGGCGAGGAGGCGCATTGGGCGCGGGACGGGGGTGGGGAGCCGGGGAGTGATGGAGTCGTGGAGTGGTGCGGTGGCTACGGGGAAAGGTTGGAATGGAGGAGGGTGAGGTCGTGACTGATGGCAGAGGTCGCTTCGTCCTCGGGAGGATCCTCCCGGACGACCAGGGTCTCGATCCAGTCGCCGGCGTCGCGTTTCCGTTCGAGAGACTCGACCAGCTTCAAAAGGCGGTTTTCGAGTCGGAAGATGAGGCTGTCGAGTTGCTCGAATTCCGAGGCACCGATCTGGCCGTTGCGAGAGTAGGCGATGAATCCGGAGAGCGTTTCGCCGAGCGACCCGAGCGCAATGTTCAGATGCTGGAGGTATTCCTTCACGTTCGCCGGCAGTAGCCCTCGGCAATGTTGCGATGCACGGAGTCACTCGAAGCGATTGCCTGCGAAGCCACCTTCTTCTGCTCAAACGGCCAGCCTCGAACCGCACGGCAAGACAAGCCATACAGCTCAATGGCGTCCTGCCACACGAGGAGTTGCTGATAGCCGCGGTTCTTGTTTCGCCGTTCAGGTTTCATTCGCTTCCGATGTGGAGCGTGGAGTAGTGGAGTGATGGAGTAGTGGACTAATGGAGTAGCGCTTCAACAACTCCATCACTCCAACACTCCAACACTCCAGCGTTCCATCACTCCCCTCACCCCAGGATCTGTTTGAGGACGCCGAGGCTGTCCTGGAAGCGCTCCGCCGGCACATCGACGCGCTGCAGCATGGTGAGCAACAGGTTGCTGACGCGGGCGTCGGCGTCCACGGGCCGGGAGCAAACCTTGTAGTGGGCGCTGGCGTCGGCCGTGTTGTAGGCGCCGATCGTCGGGAGGTTGAAATCGACGTGCTGGCCGTGCTTGTAGCCCAGCGCCTTGCCGCCCGCGAGGATCGTCGGGAGGTTCGCGTTGCCGTGGCTGTGGCCGTAGGCCATGCCGCTCCCCCAGAGAACTTGCGTGCTGTCGAGCAACGGCGCGCCGTCTTCCTGCTGCGCCTTGAGCTGGCCGAGGAAGTAGGCGAGTTGCTCGATCAGGAAGGTATCAGTCTCGGTGAGGCGGCGGAGTTGCTCGGGGTCGCCGTTGTGGTGCGAAAGGCCGTGGCGCGTCTGCGAAATGCCGATCTCCGGGATGCCGCTGGCGTGTGATTCGCTGCCGATCATGCAGGTGATGACGCGGGTGCTGTCCGTGCGCAGCGCGAGCAGCATGAGGTCGTAGAACAGGCGGTAATATTCGCCGGCCTCGGCCATGCTGAGCTTGCGCGTGAGGCGGGCGATCTCGGCGGGCTCGACCACGGGCTTGGCCACGTCGAGCCACGAATTCGCGCGCTCGGTGCGCTGCTCCACCTGACGGACGGCGGTGAGGTATTCGTCCAGCTTGCTCTGATCCTCGCTGCCGAGCTTCTTGTTCACGCGCTTCGCATCGTCCGCCACGAGATCGAGAATGCTGCCCCGCCGCGCGAGCCGGCGCCGGATGACTTCCTTCCCATCTTTTTCGACGCCAAAAAGCGTGTTGAAAATCGTCTGCGTATTCCGCTCCGCGGGGAGCTGAATGCCATCGGGCGACCACGCGAGCGAGTTGCCTTCGATGGCCATTTCGAGCGAGGAGAAACGGGTCGTCGCGCCCTGCACCTCGGCCATGAGTTGGTCGGCGGAAACGGTGTTGCGGAAAGGGCCGCCATCGCCGGGAACGTTCGCGCCGGTGAGCCAGACTTTTTCGCAGTTGTGGTGCTTGCCGATGACCATCGGGTGATGCAAGCCGCTGATCGGCGTAAGGTCCGCCCGGAATTTTTCGAGCGACTTCAAGGGCGTCGAGAACTCGTAATCCGCGCCGGCCTTCGTGATCTGCCAGGTCAGCGTGTTGACGCCGTTCGGGATGTAGAGAAAGACGCTGCGCTTCGGCTTCGCGACGGCCGTTGCCGCCGCGCGGGCGCTGGCCGGCAGCATTGCATTCAACAACGGCAGGGCGATGGTCGCACCGAGTCCGCGCAGCATTTGTCGGCGGCTCATGCGCCAGTGGTTCAAGTTCAGGTTGGGCATAGGTGTGTAGTTGGGAGTTCTTGGTTGCTGGGTGCTGGTTGGCGGGGAGTGGTGGAGTTGTGGAGTTGTGGAGTGTTGTTTCATTACTCCAACACTCCAGCACTCCACTTACTCCAAGTCGGATAGATTGGCGGCTTAGCGTTTCTGGAAGAGATCTGAGGTGACCAGTGCGACGACGATGTCCTTCACCCGATAGTCAGCCGCCTTGCTGGCGGCGGCGATTTCTTTGAGCTGATCGCGGTCGTCGAAGGACATCGCGCGGCGCAACGAGTAAGTCGCGAGTTTGTCGATGAAGGTGCGATTGAATGTGTCGAGTTCGGCGAGGAGCAGCTTCTTGAACTCCTCGACGTCCTTGTAGGTCCGGCCGTCGGGAAACTTGCCGGACGGATTTACCGTCGGATCGGCGCCGGTGCCCTCCGTTTTCTCCGTGGTGCGCCAGCGGCCGATGGCATCGTAGTTTTCAAAGGCGAGACCGAGGGGGTCGATCTTCGCGTGGCAGGCGGCGCAACTCGCATCGTGAATGTGCGCCTCCAGCTTCATGCGTAGCGTGGCCTTCGGCGCGGTGACGGGGTTCGTCTCGATGGGTTCGACGTTCGCCGGCGGCGGCGGCGGCGATTTGCCAAAGATGGATTCCATCACCCACACGCCCCGATGCACCGGGCGATGCCGCGTGCCGTCGGACGTGAGCGAAAGAATCGCCGCCTGCGTGAGCAAACCGCCGCGACGGCTTTCCGGTGTGAGGGAGACGCGTTGGAAGCCGTCATTCGGCAGCCCATCGGCAGGCAGGCCGTAGAACTGTGCGAGGCGCGAATTCGCCATCGTCCAGTCGGAGTCCAGGAACTCGCGCAGCGTGAGCCCGCTCATCAGCACCTCATGGAAGAACGAACGCGTTTCGCCGATCATGCAGGCTTCCAGATTCTTGTCGTAGTCCGGGTAGAGCATCTTGTCCGGCGGGAACATGCCGACCTTGCGCAGGCGCAGCCATTGCGAGGCAAAGGAGTCCGTGAAGCGCTCCGCGCGCGGGTCGGCGAGCATGCGCGCGACCTGCTTGGCAAGCTCCGCCTTGTCCCGCAACTTGCCGGCTTCGGCGAGCGCGAAGAGCTCCATGTCCGGCATCGTGCTCCAGAGCAGGTAGGAGAGCCGGCTGGCGATTTCCCAATCATTCAGCGTCTGGCGCATCGCCCCGGGATCGCCCTCGGCGATGAAGATGAAACTCTTCGAGCAAAGGATCGCCGCCATGCCGGCCTTCACCGCGCTGGGGAATTTTTCGCCGGCCTTTAGCTCCGCTTCCACGATGCCGACAAAGCCGTTCAGCTCCTCATCCGCGACTGGCCGACGAAACGCCCGCGTCGCCAGCTTGCGCAACCCTTCACGCACCTGCGCGAGATCGCCCTCGGTCTTCGGCTGGTAGTCATCGCGAAGCTGCCGTTCCTGATCGGTGATGATCGGCCCGCGCCAGGAGATGGAGTGCAGGATGAGGAAGGGATAACGCGGGCGCCCTTGCTCGTCGGTGAGCTTGATCTGCCAGGGCATGCGACCGTCCTTGATGCTGACGAACGGACGGCTGCCGTGGCGGCCCGAGCGCGGCAGATTCGAGGGGCCGGGCACGTCGTTATACACGTCGATGTTTGGCCGCCCCTTCGCCAGATGGGCGAGGAAAGTAACCGTCGTCGGCTGGTCCTCCGGCGCCACGATGTCCTGCTCGTAGAGCACGCGATCGAGCTTGGCCTCATAGACTTTGAGCCGCGGCGCCCGGCCTTTCTCCGGCTTCAAGCCGCTCACGGTGTAAGTGATCTCATACACGCCCGTTTCGGGCAGCGGATCCTTCAACAGCGAGTAGCGGAAGATGTCGCCCGGCCAGAGCTCGTAGGGCAGCTTCTCGAGCACGCCCATCTGCTGCAGCCGCTCGCGATGCCGCTCATTCACTTGATCGGCCAGAATCGCGGGCTTACTCCCGCCGAAGGGCTCGGGCGGCTTGGCGCCTTTCTTCGGCGGCGTGATCTCGGGATAAGCCTCCGCGAGGATCGTCTCCGCCGCCGCGAGATACTTTTCCACGTTCGACGGCGACAGCGTGAGCACCGAGCCGATGCGCTCGAAACCGTGCCACTCCGGCTCTTCGAGGAACGCGCCCGGGTCCGTGGCGTTGAACTCCACGCCCAGAAGATCGCGCACCGTATTCACATACTCGTCGCGGCTCAGGCGATTGTAAGACACCGGCGCTCGCGACGCCATCCGCACGGACTCACCCTCCTTCATCTTCGCAGCGAGCCACTCCACGATCATCGCACTCTCGTGCGCCTTGGGCCGATTTTTCGCCTTCTTCGGCGGCATCTCCCCGGAGCTGATCCGCTCCATGATCTCCAGCCACTGCGGCGTGTTCTCGATGCCCACATCCGTCGAGAGGTTGTCGATGCGGAAGTCGCCCTTTTGCGTCGTGGAGTCGTGGCAGTCGTAGCAATGCTCCTCGAGGAAAACTTTGACGTTCGGATCGAGCCCGGCCGGCGGCACGGCCTGCACTGCCGGGGCGAGGAACAACGCGCCGCCAACTAAGAACCAAGAACGAGGAACGAGGAACGGGTTCTTTGTTCTTGGTTCTTTGTTCTTAGTTCTCGCCTGCGCACGCGCAGCCCCTGACCCACCAAGAACCAAGAACCGCGAACCAAGAACGTTCATGGTCTTCTTCATTGAAACTTTACGTCCACTTTCGGCAATAGCGCCTTGATCTTCGCCTGGGTTTCTTCCGGATAACTCTGCGGGCGGCGGATGAGCTTCAGCTCCTTGAGAAAGGCAAGCTGCTGCAACTGCGGCAGCCGTTCGTCGGGCAAGTCGAGACCGCCAAGTTCGAGTTGCTCGAGTTGCTTGAGGTCGGAGGCGAACTTCAGGCCGGTGTCGTCGAGCTTCGTGCAATTCGTCAGCGTCAGCCGCTTCAATGTCTGGATCGGCTTGATCGCCGCGATGCTTTCCGGAGCTTCGAATCCTTCGCCGAGTTGCAAGTATTCGAGCGGCAGGCCGAGGAGGTTTTTCAAGGCCGCGGGCGTGCCGCTGTGCAGGCCAAGTTCGAGCCCCTTGAGCTTCGTGAGCTTCGCCAGATGCACCGCGCCTGCATCGGTGAACTTCGCATGGGCGAGGCTGATGCTCTCCAGATTCGGCAGGTGCTCGCAGAGCTCCTTGATCCCTTGGTCATCGATGCTGCTGCCGCGATGGCTCACCCGCGTCACCTTGGTCCAGTCGTTGCATTTCGCGTAAGCGCGGCCGGTGATCGCCGTGCCGACGAACGAGAACTGCTCGAGGTCCTTCAATCCGGCCAGCTTCTCCATCCCGGCGTCCGTCAGCTTTCCGTTATTGGTGAAGCTGAGCTTTTTCAGCTTCGTCAGTTGGCCGATCGGCGCGATCCAGTCGTCACTGCACTTGGTCGAGATGATGTTCAGCGACTCGAGCGTGGAGATATGGCCGAGATGCTCAAAAAACGCGGCATCATACGGATCGCTCTCGCGCTTGTCGTGCGGGCCGGTGTTGGGCACAGCGAGGTCGACGAGCTTGAGGCTCTGGCCATCCTCGGTCTTCTCCACTTTGCCCTTGGCGCCCTCCACGGTGCGGATGACGGATTCGACGTGTGGGTCGAGGGCAAAGGCGGAAACGGCGAGAGATAGAAATGCAGCGAGCGGGAGTTTCATAAGGGGATGGGGAGAAGGATTCATTTTGCCACCTGGCCGTCGCGATGGAAGAGCGGCGCGCGTCTCATTTGTTCGCGGTCTTGGGCTTCTGCCCGCTCACGAGACTGTGCGTCTCCGCGCCGACCCAGATATCGGTGCAGACGGACGGCGCACCGCTCTGCTCGCTCGTCACGTTCAGCAGCAAGACGTCATCCATGGCGAGGTCCGCGAGCTTCACCTGCTGCTCGCCTTTCCAGACGCGTGTCGCGTTGCTCACGCGGAGCTCGCTGCGGCCGATGTCCGGCGGACGCTGCATATCGCCGTTGTAGTCCTTCACCTCAGGGAGCTGCCAGGCGACGTCGAGCCGATCGCCATGGATGGCCGAGATCCGCGCAGTCTTCGCGTTGGCGATGAGATGGCTGAACTCGTCGCTGATGAAAGTCACCCGCGTGAAGGCGCCTTTGTCATCCTGATAGCAATGAAAGCGATAACGCAGGCCGAGGGGCAGTTTGCCGAACTGCGTGTCTTTGCCGAGATGCTTGATCGTGTGTCTCTGGATGAGCGTGAAGTTCACCACTTCTCCGGTGCGCTCGGCGCGGATCTGGCCGCTGCCGGATTCGGCCTGAATCAGTTCGCCAAACACGAGGTGCTCGGAGAAAGCCGGCGGTTTCACGTCGTCCTTGAGCTGATACCAAGGCAGGTGCGCGTTGCCGTAATCGGTGCGGAAAGGGAACTGCTCCGGATACTCCTTGGCGACATTCTCGACGAGCTCCTGGTTCTGCATGCGGCCGAAGCCGTAGCCCATCAGGCTCTCGCCGTAGAACTGGTCCTGCGTTTTCCAGCCCGCACCGAAGACGCGCACGACGCGCCCGCGACGGAAGCCTTCGAGCATGTTGGTCACCTTGCCGACGACCTGCACCCCGCTGCAGCCGTAACTGTCGGTGGGCAGATCGCGCACCTCGGTGATGGAAAACCCCTCGCCATCCACCGGCGGATTCCAGGTCCGAAGTTCGTCATTGGCGACGCACAGCTTGCAGCCCTTCCCGACCGCAAAGTCGTTCATCCACGTCTTTTTGAAATCGCGCGCGGCGCCGCTGAAGAAAGTGACGGTCACGAGGTTGCCTTCGGTCTTGTCGATCCAACCCGGGATGCCGCGCCGCTTCGTGAACTCGGCGAACTTCTTTGCCTGCTGCTCCGTCGCTAACGCGTCCGCCGGCTTCGACGCGCGCTCGCGCATCTCGCCCAACTGCCCCCCGCCAACGAAGACGAAATCGAACTGCGTCCCGAGGGGCACGTCGCGGAGATCGGCCTCGGCGCCGAGATAATGAATCGCGGCATACGGCGCCATCGTGAAGTTGATCAGCGCGCCCGTCTCGCTCACGCGAAATTGCCCGGCCCGATGGATGAAGTCGGCGGCGACCACCTCGCCGTCAATGGTTTTGCCGGAATGATGCGGCGGAAATTCCAGCGGCTTCGGCTGGTACCACTGCAACGGCTGGCGCGCATCCATGAAGTCCCTGCGGGAGGAATCGCGACCGTCCGTCTTCAGCTCCTCGTCAGCGGCCAGCAAGCCCGAGCCGCCCAGCGTCGCGGCCAAAAGGCAGAGCACCAGGCGAACGGCACGAACTGAGGGGGGAAGGTGCATCATGGAGGACGGCAGCAAGAAGACCGGAGAATACGTCGTTTCTTTGGCGCACGCATCCCCCGAAGATTCGGGGGACGCCGCCGAGGACGCGGTGGCTAGTTTCGCTCTCCGTCGTTACGTTGCCCACCGTCCCCCCATGCCGTTCCACGTCCGTTCCTGCGTTCGCTTGATGCTGCTCGCGCTGCTCTGCGGCGGAACGGCGCGCGCGGCGTCGCCGCTGGCGTGGCTCAGCCCCGAACTGCGCCGCATCGAAGCGGATCGGCTGGCCCTGCAGCAAACCCTGGCGACCCTGCCGCCCGCTCCGGTGCCGCAAGTCACGGAGCGACTCGGCTGGCACAGCGATTACTCCGCGTCGCCCGATACCGTGGAGTGGGTGGAGCTGAATCTCGGGCACGCGGAACGACTCGACGCCGTGGTGCTCGTCGCGCCCCCGCCAACGGGTGGTGCCGCCGAGCCGGGCTACGGTTTCCCGCTGCGCTTTCGGATCGAATTGCTCGGCGACGACGAGCAGACCGAGCGCGCGGTCATTGCGGACTTTACCCGCGCCGACTTCCCCAATCCCGGCCTGTTGCCCGTCGTCATTCCCGCGAACGGGCACGCCGCGCATAAGGTGCGCATCACCGCGACGCGGTTATTTCGCGAAAACAACCGCTACCTCTTCGCCCTCGGCGAAGTGATGCTCTGGCAAGGCCAGCGCAACCTCGGCCCGCAGATCGAAGTCATCGGACCGAATGCCGTGCACGCCAGCAGCAGCCAGGGCACGCGACCGGATTGGGGACGCATCAATCTTGTGGACGGACACACCGTGCTCGGCCCGCCCGTCGGCACGCGGCCGAGTTCCGCCCTCGGTTTTCGCAGCCAGCTCAAAAGCGAGAGGCGGGTGAAGCCCGATCCCCTGCCCTGGGTTTCCGTGGATCTCGGCAGCGCGGCGCCGATTGGAGAAGTGCGGCTGTTCCCGGCCCATCCGCCGCAGTTCGCCCACAGCCACGGCTACGGCTTTCCCGTGCGCTACCAGATCGAGCTGCGCGAGAGCGCGGACGCTCTGCCGTTCATCCTGCCCGCACCACAGTCCGGCAGCTACAGCGCGCCTCCCGGCGACAACGTCGTCACGGTCGTCGCGGGCGAGCACTCCGCACGTTTCGTTCGCCTCATCGCGCTCGAGCCGCACGTGAGCAATGGCAGCCCCGTCTTCGCACTCGCCGAAATGCAGGTGTGGTCGGGTGACAAAAACATCGCCGCCGGAAAGAGCGTCGCCGCCTCGGACTTCACCGAGCAGGAAGGCTGGTCGGGCCCGGCACTGGTGGATGGTTTTACCAGCGCGGCGGACATCGTGGAATGGCCCGCCTGGCTCGCCGGCCTTTCGCAACGCCGGGAAGTGGAGCAGCAACTCGCCTCGCTCGAGGCGCGGCGCACCGCCCTCGCGCAGCAATGGCAGCGCGTGGGGCTCATCACGCTTGCCGGTCTCATCCTGACCGGCGTGGTCGTTACGCTGCTCTGGTCGCTACGCCAGCGCCGCCTGCGCCGGGCGGAACTGGAGGCGTTGCGCCAGCGCATCGCGCGGGATTTGCACGATGAAATCGGCAGCAGCCTCGGCAGCATCGCGCTCATCGCGCAGGACATCCTCGCCAGCGGCGACAATGCCGCGCAATCGCGGGGCGATCTCACCGAGATCAAGGACATCGCCGACGAAACAGTGAGCGCGATGCGCGACATCACCCGCCTCATCCAGAGCGACCGCTACGGCGCCGACGACCTCGCCACCTTGCTGCGCGAGACCGCCGCCCGCCTCCTGCGCGGCATCAGCCACCACCTGACCATCGAGAGCGGCACCCACGCCCAGCGCCTCCCCGTGGACCGCCAGCGCGATCTCATCCTCATGTTCAAAGAGACGCTGCACAACATCACGCGCCACGCCGGAGCGACGGCCGTGGATATCCGCTTGGCGCAAACCAACGGCCAGCTCACCCTCACCGTGCGCGACGATGGCCGCGGCTTCGACTCTGCCGCGCGGAACGGCGCCGGCATGGGCCTGACCAATCTCCAGCGCCGCGCCGCCAAGCACGGCGGCCGCATCCAGATCACCTCCTCCCCCGCGCAAGGCACCACCGTCTCGATCACCCTGCCTCACCATGCCTGAGCAACACGAACCCGTGACCGTGTGGCTCGTCGAAGACCACAAGACCTATGGCGAGCGCCTCATGCGCACGCTCAACCGGCTCGACGGCATCCGCTGCGCGCAACGTTTCACCGCCTGCGAAGACGCGCTCGCCGCGTTGGCGGCGCACGACGCGCCGCAGGTGCTGCTGCTCGATGTCGAACTCCCCGGCATGAGCGGCATCGAAGGTCTCGCGCTCTTCCGCCAGCAAGCCCCGCGGACCGCGCTGGTCATCCTCACGGTGTTTGAAGACGACGACAAAATCTTCCGCGCAATCTGCGCCGGAGCAGCGGGATATTTGCTCAAAACCTCGAGCATTGAAGACATCGCCGCCGCCCTGCGCACCGCGGCCGCCGGAGGCTCACCCATTAACCCGCGCATCGCCCGCCGCGTGCTGGAGATGTTTTCCAAAGCCAATCCTCCCGCCCGCGACTACGGCCTGACTCCGCGCGAGAAGGAAATCCTGCAACTCCTGGTGCAGGGGAAGACGATCAAGGAAGCCGCCGCGGCGCTGGAGATCGGCTATTACACCGCCGACGAATACATCCGCAGCGTCTATGAAAAACTGCAGGTTCGCAGCCGCGGCAGTGCGATCGCCAAAGCCGTGCAGGAAGGGCTGGTCCCCCCGCGCGGACCTTGATGTCGGACTTTGCGCGCGCCGCCGCGGAGCGGCCCAACCTTCCCCGGAGTGCTGGAGTGCTGGAGTCATGGAGTCATGGAGTGATGTTTCATTACTCCAACACTCCAACACTCCATCACTCCATCACTCCACCACTCCACCACTCCACCACTCCACCACTCCACCACTCCGGGGAAGGTCGGGCCGCTACTCGGGTTGGCACCGCTCCGCGCTCAGCGCGAGCCCGGCCTGCGTCCGCCCCCGGAGCGCTGCGAACCGTAGCCGCCGCGGCGCTGGTCTGATCCGCCGCTGGGCCGCTGCTGGGGCCGCCCGCGGGGTGGGCCGCGCCTTTCGCGATCGCGTTCCTCGGGCGATTGCGGCGGGGCGGGTGCGGCGTAGTCAAAGCCCTCGGCTTTCTTGCGAATGATCCCCCGCCCGATGAAGCGCTCGAGCGAGCGCAACGGCCCGTGGTCTTCGGGCGTGACGAAGCTGATGGCGTCGCCGACGGCCTGCGCCCGGCCGGTGCGGCCGATGCGGTGCACGTAATCCTCCGAGTGCATCGGGAAATCGAAGTTCACCACATGGGAGATGCCGTCCACGTCGATGCCGCGCGCGGCGATGTCGGTGGCCACGAGCACGCGCACGATGCCCGCCTTGAAATCCTTCAACGCCCGGAGCCGCTGACTTTGCGAACGATTCGAGTGCAGCGTGCCGGTCTTGATGCCGCTGCTCTCGAGCTTGCGGGCCACGCGGTCGGCCCCGTGCTTGGTCCGGGTGAAAATGAGCACGCTGTCGAAGCTCGGATCGCGCAAGAGATAGGCGAGCAGCGTCGGCTTGAGGTGCTTGGGCACTTCGTAAACAAACTGGGTGACCGTCTCGGCGGGATTCGCCCGGCGCCCGATCTCGACGACCTTCGGCGAACGGAGAAACTCATGGGTGAGCGCTTCGATCTCCCGCGAGAGCGTGGCCGAAAAGAGCAGCGTCTGACGTTTCTGCGGCAACCCCTTCACGATCTGCCGGATCGAAGGCAGGAAGCCCATGTCGAGCATCCGATCGGCCTCGTCGAGGACGAGATATTGGAGGCCGTGGAACTGGCTGTGCCGGAACAGATCGAGCAACCGCCCGGGGGTCGCAATGATCAGATCGGCTCCGCCGCGCAACGCTTCGATTTGCGGGCGCTCGCCGACGCCGCCGAAAACCGTGGCCATGCGCAGCGGCACATGTCTGGCATACGCCCGGACATTCTCCTCGATCTGCACGACCAACTCCCGCGTCGGCGCGACCACCAGCGCGCGACTGCCCCGCCGGCCCGCGTCGCCGGCGGCCTCCGCGAGTTTGTGGAGCATCGGCAGGGTAAACGCCGCGGTCTTGCCGGTGCCGGTCTGGGCGATCCCGATCAGATCGAGTCCGGCGAGGATGAGCGGGATGGCCGCGGCCTGAATTGGGGTTGGTTCGGTGTATCCGGCGTCCTGAATGGATTTAAGGATACGGTCTCCGAGACCTAAGGCGCGAAAAGGCATGGTCTGCCACTATCGCGCTGTCTCGCCGCGATAGCACGCCCTTTCGGGCTGCACCCTGAAGCTGTAGTCAGGGAAACAATCGTGCGTCCTTCCGGCGACGGTCTCGACGGGATGGCGGTCCGCACCTGCAGAGGACCAAAGCGAAGCGGGCGGCAGGGCCTCGCCCGATGGACCGCGGCGAGTTTTGGGTGTTTGTTTCTTGCACGAAGGCGGATGGGGAAGAGCGGGGCCTCCGGGAGATTCCCATCCGCCTTCTGAAGTCTCCCAGCGCGGAGGCTGGTCTTGAGGCGGCGAGTCGATCACGCTCGAGGCCCTGTTGCGCCCCCAACCCTCAACCGGAGTTTCACGCAATCCCCCGATGCCCTACCGCCTCACTCTCTCCCTGCTCGCCCTCGCCGGCCTGCTGGTCACTCCGCCGCTCCACGCCGCAGACCGTAAGCTCAACGTCCTTTTCATCGCCGTGGATGACATGAACAACGACCTCGGCTGTTACGGACATCCGCTGGTGCAGTCGCCCAATATCGATCGAATCGCCGCGCGCGGCGTCCGTTTTGACCGCGCGTATTGCCAATTCCCGCTCTGCTCGCCGAGCCGCTCGTCGCTGATGACCGGCCTGCGGCCCGACCGCACCCGCGTGTTCGATCTCCAGTATCACTTTCGCACGGGCTTGCCCGACGTGACGACTCTCCCGCAGCTTTTCCAAAAAAGCGGCTACTACGCGGCGCGCGTCGGGAAAATCTATCACTACGGCAACCCCGGCGACATCGGCACGAGCGGCCTCGATGATCCACCTTCCTGGCAGGAGTTCGTCAATCCCGCCGGACGCGACCGCACCGCCCTCGAATCCGACGTCATCAATTATTCGGGCAAACGCGGCCTCGGCGCCGCCATGGCCTTGCTCGCCGACAAGACCGGCAAGGACGAAGAGCACACCGACGGCAAAGTCGCCACCGAGGCCATTCGCCTGCTCGAGGCGCACAAAGAGACGCCTTTCTTTCTGGCCGTTGGCTTCTACAAGCCGCACTGCCCTTACATCGCGCCGGCCAAATACTTCGACCTCTACCCGCTCGACAAGATCACGCTGCCCGAGATCGCGCCGGACTTCGCCCGGACCGCGCTGCCGGCGGCGCTCGCCTCGACCCGTCCGTGGCCCTACATGGGCGTGACCGCCGATCAGGCCCGGGAGTGCAAAAGGGCCTATTATGCCACCATCTCCTTCGTGGATGCGCAAATCGGTCGCGTGCTCGACGCGCTCGACCGCCTCGGCTTGCGCGAGAATACGGTCGTGGTTTTCTGGAGCGACCATGGCTACCACCTCGGCGAGCACGGCCTGTGGATGAAGCAGAGTTGCTTCGAGGAATCCGCCCGCGTGCCCCTGATCATCGCCCCGCCAGCGTCCAAGAGCGCCGGCACGAGCTGCGCGCGCACCGTCGAGCTGGTCGATCTTTATCCCACCCTCGCCGAACTCGCCGGCCTCCCGCCGCCCAAGGATTTGCAAGGGTTCAGCCTGCGTCCGTTGCTCGATGACCCCGGCGCGAAGTGGTCGCATCCGGCCTTCACCCAAGTCCAGCGCGGTGGCTTTGCGGGTCACAGCGTCCGCACGGAGCGCTGGCGTTACACCGAATGGGACGACGGCGCGAAAGGCGTCGAGCTTTACGATCACGAGGCCGATCCGCGCGAAGTGCACAATCTCGCCAACGATCCGCAGCAAGCGGAGACCGTCGGGCAGTTGAAGGCGCTCCTCAGAGCGAACCATCCCGAGCGCGTGGAAGGCGGCAAGGCGGTGAAAGCGGGTGGATCGGAACAATGACGAGCGGGAGCTTCCCTCATCCTGGAAATGGCGATGAGAAACGCCGAAGACGCGGATAACCGAAGGACGCGGAGGTTTGGAAACTCCCACGAATCACCCAGGCGGGTGATTCACGGACGAGCGCCAAGTTCGACCCCAACTGATTCCTGCTCCGGGGCTTTCGCGTATTCCGTGTCTTCCGTGGTCATCTCCATCGCCGGATCCAGGATCATTCACCATCCGTCGCCCGCACCGCTACTTGCCCGCGTCCAGGCCGTTTTGGGCGGCGGCGAGGTATTCCACGATGCGGGCCTGCTGGGAGTCGTTGACATTGGCGCGGCGGGCCATGCCGGCAACGGCTTTTTGCCAGCCGGAAACGGAGCGCGAATCGAGCAATTCCAATTCGTGGCACTCGGTGCAGCGCGTGGTGTAGAGGTTGTGTCCCTCTTCGAGCGCTTGCGGCGAAGTCTGCACCCTGGCCGCCGCGAGAAAGGCCGGGGTGATCGGAGGAGCGGTGCGCTCCTCCACCGCCGCGCGCATTTCCTGTTTGAGCTCGCGGAGCTGCGGGTGGTCGGCGCAAAGCTTGAGCCCCATCTCTAGAGCCGTGAGGGCGTGAACCGCGCCCTTTTCAAAACGACGCATCTTGTCCGCGGCGGCGTAGCGCTCGTCGGCTTCATCCATGTCCTTTTCCACCAGCTCCTTGAAGGCTTTGAGCTCGGGGCGGCCGGGCTCTGCTTTCAACCCCTCTTTGATGTAGCGCGTGGCCTCGACGAGCCGGTGCAGCGCCATCGCCTGCCGGCATCGCCACACCGCGCGATTGGACACTGCGACGCGCTTGGCCAGGTCTTCGCGATTGACCTTCGACGGCGGCAGGACGGGCGCGCCGGCCGGAGTTCCAAGGACCGATCCGCTCAGTCGGTCGGTGCCTTCGTCCAGGGGCAGGGCGAGGCAAAGGTGGCGGAGCGTGACCAGTTGCTCGGCGGTGTCGCGCAGACCTTGCAGGGCCTGCGCGAAGGCCGGCCGGCCCGCCGCTGGCGCGGACCGGACCTGCTGGCCGGTGGCGAGCGCGGCGTTGATCCGCATCGTCAGAGTGGCCGCGAGCTGGCGGTATTGCGGATCCTGACCGGCGCGCAGCAGGAGACGGCGGGCGTCTTCGATGCGCTGATCGCGGAAGGCCTCGACGCCGCGGAGCAGATCGCCCCAGGCCTCGGGCGGACACGGCTCCAGCGCCTCGGGCGGGAGGGTCACCGCGATCACGGTGCCGTCCTCTTTGAAGAAGGCGACATAGACCAGACTGCGATCGTCTTTCAGGACACTGAACTCCTGGCCCTTCGGCGCACCGAGAAAGTTTTTGCCCTGGAACATGAGCGTCTCGCTGCGGGTCAGGCGCACCGGGTCGCCGGGAGAAAATGCGGCGGCCCGCAGCGGCGCGGACAGGCCGACGAGGGTCGCCAGAGCGGCGATGAAGAACCGGGCACGGTGAAGTGGAAGGGATTTGGGGGCCATCTCCGTCATGTAAGCATCCTGCCTGCAATGGCGCGGCCTGCAAGGACGCCGTCGCAGTCTGCCGGGAGCGGGAGGTGCTCCCGGTTGGGGTAGGCCTATTGACTTCGAACGCCCCGTCAAGTCGGCCTCCCATTACCGCCAAGGTTTACGCGCAGGCTGGAACCATGACACTCTGAGCCGAACCAACCTCCCCATGATGCATTCCACGCTCCGCCATCTTCTCACTTTCACCTTCGCTGCCACCGTCTTCGGGCCGGCGGCTTTCGCGGAGGTGGGCCTCGGCGCCAAACCGCTGCCGGGCGCCGAGGTCATCATCGACGGCTCCCGCGAGATGCTCGATGGGAAGTGGACCTATTGGGAAGGACCGGGCTTCAAATCGGCGCTGCCGATCAAATGGAAGATCGTCGAAGACCCGGTGGACAAAGGCACGGTGCTGATGACCGACGATCCGGTGGCCGCGGGCGGGAAGTTCGGCACCGCCGACATCGTCACGAAAAAACCATATCGGGATTTCCGGTTGCACATCGAATTCCTGATCATGAAGCCCGGCGGCAACAGCGGCGTGTACCTGCAGAACCGCTACGAGATCCAGGTCTTCGATGGCGACAAGACCAAGCATGGCATGGGGGCGGTGATCAACGAAACGGAGTCCCCGTACCACGCCTATCTCGGCGTCGGGAAATGGAACGCCTACGACATCAATTTTCGCGCGGCCCGCTTCAAGGACGGCAAATTGACCGAGAAGGCGATGGTCACCATGTATTTCAACGGTCAGAAGGTGCACACCAACCAGACCATCAACCAGGTTTGGGGCGGCCCGAAGTCCGGTATCGACGGCGGCAACGATGGGGGCAAAGGCATCACCGACACGCCCGGCGGTCTCAAGCTCCAGTGCGAAGGCCACGACGTGCGCTATCGCAACGCGTGGATCAAGGAGCTCGATCTCAAGGAGGCGGATACGGAGTTCAAGGAGTGAGCCGTGGACGCGGTGGTCGTGCAGCCGCACGCTCCACAGACATCCCCGTCATTCTGAGCGAAGCGATGAAGCTCTGATTCCACGGGTGATGTGGGGCCTTCAACTATTCGGAATAATCCTTGGCATAGTGGGATTGATCCTCGATGGACTGAATCTCGCTTGGGGGTGCGTACCGGCATGTCGGCGAAACCATAAATCCGGAATCGCGCTCATTCCGTTTCTCCTCTATCTCGGTTTCATTCTTACGCAAAACACTGTCTCCAGCTTCCTAAGCTGGGTTGCCATTGGGGCGGCTCTATTGCTGCACCTTTCTTGTTGGCAAGTTCTGCCGGCAATCTGCGACTTCTTCTCCAATCATCGATAGGAGAACCTGCGGACATTTGCTCTTTGATCGATCCGATTGCGCGGCCGCGGCGCGGTGCGCACTTTCGCTACACTCCGGAATCCGGAGCCCACCGGAACCTTTCAGGCAACCGTCCGGACGACAGCCACATCAGGCTGCGATCCCGGATTTTCTTTCCACACTCGCGCACTCCCCGCCTCCGGCGACTCGGGTGGAACCTCCGAATCAAAGGAGGCGAGTTCCTGCGCAAAGGCGGCGAGCACGTTGGTGATTTCGAACTGATCGACGAATCGCCGTCCCGCCGCGCCCATCTGCTTGAGTCGTGCGGGATCAGCCGGGAGCGTCTCCATGATCGCCGCCAAAGCCTCAGGCTGCGCCGGGGGCACCCAGACACCGAAGCCGCCCGGTCGCACCGCCTCTTGAATGAGCGCGCTCGCTTCGTCCGCGATGGCCAGCACCGGCTTGGCCATGGCCAGCGCGGAAAGCAGCTTGCTGGGAAAAAAGAAGGAACCGGTCCCGGCCTGCTGCGGCAGGAGGCAGCATTCCATGTCCGTGAGCATCTCGAAGTAGGAAGCCTCCGGCTTGAGCGCGAAGAGCAAAACGTTGCGCAGCGCGTATTGGCGAATCAACTTATCGAGCTGTTCGCGACGGGCGCCATCGCCGCAGATGACGATCTTTAGCGGGCGGCCGGCACCTGCAGGGCGCTCGCGAGCCTGGAGAATTCGCGCCGCTTCCACGACCGTTTCCAGCCCCTGTTTCGCGCCCAGATTGCCCGAATAGACGTAAAGGAACGTTTCCGGGGAGATGCCGTGAGCGGCGCGAAAGACGCCCTTTTTAGGCGGCTGCTCCGGGTCGGGCAGCGTTACGCCATTGGGAAAATGGACGACCTTGCTGGCCGGCACCGCTTTGCGGCGAAACATCTCCAGCATGCCCTCGCTGATCCCGGACACGCGATCGGCTTTGGCGTAAGCGAAGGCCTCGAGACGATAGAGCAGGCGCGTGAACCAGCCTTGTTTCAGCATGCCGAGGCCGAGCGCAGCGTCGGGTTGCAGATCCTGCACGTGAAAAACGAACGGGGCGCGTTTGATCAGCCCGGCCAGCCAGGCCCCCACTCCCAGCAGCAACGGCGGCGAAATGCCGATAAACACGTCCGGCCGCGGGAGAAAACAGATCCGCAGGAGCGAACTGAGGACAAAGCTGCCTTCGTGCAAAATCCGCTTCAGGGCCGTCAATCGCGACGGGACATAATGCCAGCAGCGGTGGACCCGCACCCCGTCCACCAGATCGGTGCGGTAGAGCGTGCCGGCATCCTCCGGGCGTTTTTTCCATTCCGGATAGTACGGGAACGAGGTCACCATCTCGACCTCATGCTCCTGCCCCGACGCGCGGAAGGTGTTGATGAAGTCGCAGAGCGCTTTGTTGTAGGGCGCAATCCCGGTCACTTCGGGCGTGTAGTTGATCCCCCAGACGATGATGCGCATTTCGGCATATATTGCAGCAATCGTGCCCACCCGCCCCGGAAGTGGGGCAGGCGCTCCGGCTGCCATCAGTGGATTGGGCGCCCCGCCTGCACTAGACTGGGCAGCCGGGACGGCTGCCCCACTCATGACAGGCGGGACGCCTGCCCCACTAGCCAGCCGCGGAGCGGCGCAAACCTGAATAGCCGTGGTCGAGCGAAGATGTTCTCTGGGTTTCAAATTGTTTTTTCATGGGAGTTATTGACCGTGCGAGGTGGGATTTAGACGGACAGGATTTGGAGCACCCAGGAGCCGTGTTTGGTTTGGTTG
>JAXDQW010000064.1:0-96148 GCA_034667665.1 Chthoniobacter sp. | reverse complement strand
CGAACTCCACGCCCAGGACGCTGCAGGAATGCGCCCCGCACGTTGGCAACGCCTCCCAGAAAAACCTCTCAAACTGTAACCCATGTCTTGGCATCAAAGTGTCACCCATGTCTTGGCACCGTGCCGGGCGCCTGCCCCACTTCCGCGTCGGACGCTACGATCGTCGCTAGTGGCGCAGGCGTCCCGCCTGTGGCAAGTGTGGCAGGCGTCTCGCCTGCCCAGTTCGCCGCGTTGGCGGCGTGGCTCACATCTTCAGGCAGCACGTCTTCGATCACCGCGCTGGCCGGGAGCCGGTTTTGCGCAAGCCCGATCCGGCCTTCCCGCAAATGGGCACGGATCAGCTCGTGTTGTTTGGCGTCGAAGCCGTTGGCTTCGAGCAGCGCGGCCAGCGTTTGATCCGTGGCCGACTCGGCTTTGCCCCGTGGAAACATCGCGTCGAAGAGCGTCTGCACCATGCCCCGCAGCTCAGGCTTGGTGCGGCAAGCGGCGCCGAACTTGTCCAACTCGGTCCGCTGGAGCGGCGCGAGGGTGCGCTGATCCTGCCGCAGCAGATCGGGCACCGACAGCGTGTAGTAGCGCTTCGGCATCAGCGCATCGGCGCCGGTGAGCAGATCGGCAAAGGTGCCGTTTTCGTTGATCGCGAAATCATAGACCACCGGCTCCATGGCAAAGGGCAGCGCGTGCTGCAACTCGCGCTTCGTCGCGCTCATGATCTCCTGAAGCCGCCGTTGCGCCTCCGCCTTGCGCTCCGGCGCGAAAATGAAACCCATGCCGCCGCCCGACATGCCACCGAGCATCCAGAACCCCCAGAAATCCGTGCCGAACTCCGCGCGCACCTGCTCGATCAGCCGTTCGGTGTAGCAGGTCGAAGCCCATGGGATGATCGTCTGGATCGGACCTTCAAAGTTACGCGTCGTCACCGCGCCGACCCGGGCAATATCCCCCTCGCGGAGCGCGTCGAGGATCTGCGCCAGGATGCCGAGCGCTTCCTGGCGCCCCTGCCACTCGGGGCCGGAGCGGAGCAGATATTTTTCCGTCACCATCTCGAGGATCGGCCCGACATTTTGCGCCATGCCGCCGTGCACCAGCACCAGCGAATCCTGGAGCCGCGTCCGCGCCTCCTGCGAAATCTCGGCGCGGGTGAAAACGTGGTGGCTGGGCATGAGCCGGCCCCGTGAAATCCCATATTCGGGATCGCCCGGGTGTGCGGCGACCCCCTGGATCAGCTTGATCCCCGGCCAGACGCCGCCGGAATCCTGCCAGCCGCCGCCGGAGCCGCCGAGCCATTCGCCGAGCAGCGCGCGGGCGAGCACCAACCGGCGTTCGTCTTCGCGCAGCGGACCGGTGAGCGACTCCGCCTGGCTGGTCGCGCGCATGCAAACGCCAATGAGCGCGGCGAGCAGATTCGTGGAAACGGCGAGGCGCGAGCCCTTGGGGATGGCGTTCACCGACGACACCAGCTCGAGCCCGCGCCCCGGACCGACCATCTCCGCAAGCAAATCGGCGAGGCTCTGCCCCGAGCCTTCGATGCCCGGAGGGATGATGCCCGCCGCGATCACCGCGGCCTTGAGGAGACCGAGGTAATCCTTCGCGAAATCGAACACCTCCGCGAGATGCGAGAGTTCCGCCCGCGCCCCGAGATCGACGCTGACCAGCCGCAGCACCGGCTCCTCGATCACCCGCAGCCATGCGCTCACCGGCGGTTGCGGCGTCGCGTCGCGGCCGTGCACGCCGAGATCGACCGACACATTGAGCACCCGCGCGCCCTCGGGATAATCCATGCCGAGGAAGAAGATGTCGCTCCACGCGGAATGCGTGAGGTCCATGCGCACCGGGGTGCGCTCGCGCAGGATCGGGTAGGAGCCGTCGTCGGCGTTCGGCGTGAGCAGCTCGCGGCGCACCCGCAGCGGCTGATCCTTGGGATGGCCCATGCGGAACATCCATTGATTGCCGCGCACCAGCCGCACGCTGCGGCGCACCTGGTCGGCCAGGGTCTGGAAGGCGAGCCGATGATACGCCGCGGCAAGCGCACTGCTCAGGCCATCGCTGGGCCCGTCAGCTTTTTGCGCGGCCGCGAAAACTTCGATGGCTTCCTCGAAGCGGCGCTGGAGCAGGTGCTCGTAGCCGTGAAAGGGAATCTGCCCACCTGGTTTCAAATCCGGCCGCGCGGGGAGATGAAAGCGATGGATCGCAGAGAGAAAGAAGAGCGCGCGAACGCGGTCGTAGAGGTTTTCGCTCTCGCGCCGAAACGCGTCGAGGGTATCGGCTTCGGCCAGCAACTGCTCGAATGAAGCGGCGAGGCAGATTTCGTCCAGCGACTGGTTGCGGACGGCGTCCTCGGGCGAGGTGATGATTTCAATCAGGCCAAGGGACATGGTGGATCGGAAAGCCCTGGTAACCAACACGGGCCGCAAGCGCTCCCGGGAGCTCTGCTTCGCCGCGTCATTTCACGAGCTTGGTGGCGAGCAATTCCACGAGCCCGCGCAGCACCTCGTCGCGGTCCTGGCCATCGAGCGCGAGGGCGAGCTGCGCGGTGAGCAGTCCGTGTTTCACGCCGAAATCGTAGCGGCGGCCTTCGAGCTCACACGCGAGGTAGCGTTCGGTCCCCGCGATCTGCGCCAGCGCGGTGCAGAAATTGACCGTCGTTTCGCGGCCTTGGGCGTTGGCGAAGAGTTCGCCCAGCGACCGCTGCACGGCCGGCGTCAGGACATGCATGCCGAAGAAGCACAGGTAGTAACCGGCGCGCAGGCCGGGCACGTCGAGCTTCTGCTCGGCCTCGGTCGGGGTGGGCTTTTCGAGCACCGCCTCGATCTGGTAGAGCCGCAGCGCGGCGTTGACGAGCTGGCCGCCGACGGCGCCGTAGTAGGGCAGCTTGCTCTCGTGTGTGGATTGCACCGCGGACACCGCGCAGTTCTCCGCGCGCGCCACCTCCACGAGCTGCTGCGCGCAGCCTTTTTCCGTGGCGCTGAGATACAGGTGATCGCCCACCAGGAGCAGAAAGGGATCGTTTTCGCAAAACTCCGCGGCGCTGTGAATGGCGTGCGCGTAACCGAAGGGCTGGGCCTGTTCAATGAAGGTGAGCCGCGCGGCATTCGCACCCGCGGCGGCCCGGTAGGCAGTTTCGTCGCCGGGGCTGATGACCACGCCGATTTTTTCAATCCCGGCGCGCAGGATCTCTTCGACGATGATCGCCAGCGCCGTCTTGGGAATCCCGTCCCGATCCACCAGCGTCTGAAGGGGAAGGGTGCGCTGGTTTTTTCCAGCGGCCGTGATGAGGGCCTTGCGGATGTCCATGGGGTAAGCGCGGCGAGACTCGCCAAACCGGGACACCTCGTCAATCGGGCTCGCACGCTCTCCTTTCGCGCGCCGCCGGGACCCGCTAGCCTGCCCGCATGAATGATCGCTCCATCGACGAGTATTTCCGGTTCCTGCGTTTCCCCAGCATTTCCACCGAGCCGGAGCATGCCGGCGATGTTGCCGCCTGCGCCGCGTGGCTGGCGGAAAAGCTGACCGCGATCGGCTTGCAGGCCGAGGTGCACCCGACGGCCCGACATCCGCTGGTCATCGCGCGCAACGAGCATCGTTCTGACCGGCGGACCGTCCTGATTTACGGTCACTACGACGTGCAACCCGTGGATCCGCTCGAGCTCTGGACCACGCCGCCCTTCGAGCCGCGTCTCGAAAATGGCCTGGTCTTCGCCCGGGGCGCGACGGACAACAAAGGCCAGATTTTTTCTCACATCCTCGGCGTGGAAGAAGCCTTGCAGGACGGGGGCGAGCTGCCGGTCAATCTGATTTTCCTGATTGAAGGCGAAGAGGAAATTGGCAGCGCCAATCTCGAGACGTTTCTCCTCGGTCATCGCGAAGAGTTGCGTTGCGACATCATCGCCATTTCCGACACCGGCATGATCGCGCCCGGCGTGCCTACCTTCACCTACGGGCTGCGCGGCATCGCCGCTCTTCAGGTCCGCGTCACCGGGCCGGCGACGGACCTGCACTCGGGCATCTATGGCGGCGCGGTCGCCAACCCCGCCGCGGTGCTCGCGCGGTTGATCGCCAGCCTGCACGATAGCGAAGGGCGCGTGGCCGTGCCGGGCTTCTACGACGGCATTCCTCCATTGGAGCAATGGGAGCGCGAAGCGTGGTCCCGCCTGCCGCTGACCGATGCGGAAATCCTCTTGATCACGGGTGCGCCGGCTTTGGTCGGTGAGGCCGGCTTCACCACGCTCGAACGGGTCTGGGCCCGGCCAACGCTCGAAGTGAATGGCCTCTGGAGTGGATTCCAGGGTCCGGGTAGCAAGACGATCATTCCGCGCGAGGCCAACGTGAAACTAACCTTCCGCCTGGTGCCGCAGCAACAGCCCGCGGTCGTGGTCGAGCGGGTCAAGGCGCACCTCGTCTCCCAGACGCCGCCGGGAGTGACGGTCACCTTTGAGGGCGGGCACGGAGCGGAACCCTACGTGACCGATCCGCATTCCGCCTTCGGCCAGGCGGCGCAGCGCGCGCTCCAGACGGCATTGCCGGGCAAAGAAGTCGCGCTCGTCCGCGAAGGTGGGAGCATCCCGATCGTGAACACCTTCAAGAAAGTGCTCGGTGTCGAGACCCTGCTCCTCGGCCTCGCTCTGCCGGACTGCCACATGCACGCGCCCAACGAAACCTTCCCGCTCGAAAATCTAGCGGCCGGAATTCGACTCAATCGCACGCTGCTCGCCGAGTTGGCTGCAGCCAATTGACCGCCCGGGCACGATCTTGTCTCAGTGAACATCCTGCTTCGCCTCAGCGGCGCGCTTCTGTTGCTCAGCGCCCCACTGCTCGCTGAGGAAGAAGTTCCCGCTAAAAAATCCGCCTCCGCAAAAGCGGGAGGCTTCACCGGGGCCACTCCGCGTCCCAGGAAATCCGTAGCGAGTGAAAAGCCGACGGAGCGCTTCACCACACCCGCCCCGAAGAAAGCCGCGGAAGACGACGACGCCCCGGCAACGCCGAGGCCGAAAGCTGAGCCAACCCCGGCGAAAAAGTCGTCCGCCGGAAAGGGGCCTTCCGCAAAAAAATCGGGTGGCAAAGACGCGAGCGAGGAAGAAGCGACGTCGGCGAGGCCGAAGGCTGATGCCGAGCAAAGCACCGCGACGAAGCCGAAGTCCGGAAAGGGCACCGCCGGCAAAAAGGCAGGTGTGAAGGACACCGACGAGGAAGAGTCGCCCGTTAAGAAGAATCACGGCACTTCTGCCGCCAGCGCGGGCAAAGAGCCTGCCAGGAAGGTGACCGTCTCCGGAGATGAACCCCCACCGAAGACAAAAGCGAAAGGGCCAGACACCGGGGAAGGTGAAGGGACGAAGAAAAACGGTGACGCCACTGCGTCCATCTCTCGGCACGGCAACGACGCCACCGGCGAGGGCCCCGCGAAGGTGGAGCGCGCCCCGGCGGCCACCCTCGATCCGAACGAACTGTCCGAGTTTGCCTCCCAACCGCCTCGGGTGCAGGCGCTCCTGACCGCCGCGCTCGAACTCACCAAGCTCAACCTCACCTATACCTACGGCGGCGCGGATCCGTCGCAAGGCGGGATGGATTGCAGCGGAACGATCTACTATTTGCTGCGCTCTCAAGGCTTCAACGACGTGCCTCGCGATTCGCGCGAGCAATATGTTTGGGCCCGGAAAAAAGGGACGTTTTACGCCGTCGTGAGCACCAAAGCCGACAGCTTCGAGTTTCAGGATCTCAAGCCCGGCGACCTGATGTTTTGGGCTGGCACCTATCAGCTCGAGCGCGACATCCCCATCACCCACGTGATGCTTTACCTCGGGACCGAAAAGAAGACCAAAAAGCGTGTCATGTTCGGATCCAGCGACGGCCGCAGCTACAATGGAATCCAGCGTTGGGGCGTTAGCGTCTTCGATTTCAAGATGCCCAAAATGGATCCCGGCAACCCGGAGAAAACCCGCGTTGATTTTATTGGATACGCCACCATTCCTCGCCTGCACGAAAGCGCGGAACCGGCTCCGGCCGTTGCCGAAAAGGCGCCGGAGAAAGCCGAATCCACCGCGGCTTCAGCGGAGCCTTCCGAGACGGTCAAACCGCCGGTGAAAAAGCGGGCTTCATCTGGAAAAGCGCGGACTGGCACCGCGAAGAAAAAGGAAGGTTAAGCGGGAGCGGCCACCGATTCATTCGGAAACGCCGAACGCCGAACATCGAACGCCGAACGTCGAAGTTTCCGATTCCGCACGAGCCTGTCAGGCGAGCATCATCCGCGTTGCGACTCCCTGCCTCTCGGCCCTTTCCTCCTTCGACATTCGACGTTCGGCGTTCAACGTTCGACGTTTTCCCCTCCTCAATTCCGAGCACGCCGCCCCCCTAAGTGCCCTCCCACCTGCTACCCTCGCGGACCTTCCTCCTCGACAATCTCGAGCAGCGCTTTTTCCCCATGCCGCGCGGCGCCGGCGGCGAGCAGGTTGCGAAGGGCGATAATGGTGTGGCCGTGCTTGCCAATGACCTTTCCCACGTCGCTTTGGCGCAAGCGCAGCTTGAAGATCACCTTCTTCGGAGCCTCGACCCGGACCAGGATCATCTCATCGGGATAGTCGATAAGCTGCCGGACGACGTATTCGAGAAATTCCTGCATGCCGCCGGACTTTAGCCCGTCCTCCTCTCACGAGGCGAGCGCTACTTGGCGGGCGCCGCTTCCTTCTTGCGGGCTTTCTTGATGATGCTCCGCACGGTGTCCGACGGGCGGGCGCCGTTCTTGATCCAGTAATCGATCCGCGAGAGATCGACGTTGGCGTTGTCGCCGGGCTTCTTCGGGTCGTAGTTGCCGACGAGCTCGATGAATTTGCCGTCGCGCGGGCTGCGTTGGTCGGCGACGACGACTTTGTAATAGGGGCGATTGAGGTTGCCTTCGCGGCGAAGGCGGATGCTGACGGCCATGGTGGTGGGTTGGTTCTTGTAGGTTGGGTAAGGTTTATCTCTTCAGGCCGAAGCGGGCGGCGGCGCCGGGGCGCCCCATCATCTGCTTCATTTTGCCCATGTTCTTCATCATCTTCCGCATCTGGCTGAAGCGATTGAGAAGGTCGTTCACTTCGGTGACGGTCACACCGCTGCCGCGGGCGATGCGCTGGCGGCGGCGGGCATTGAGAATGTCCGGGTGGGTCCGTTCGTCCAGCGTCATCGAAAGCACGATGGCTTCGACCCGCTTCATCTGTTTTTCGTCAACCGAAAAGTCTTTCAGGTTACCCATGCCCGGGAGCATGCCAAGGATATTTTCCAGGGGACCGAGCTTCTTGAGCATCTTGAACTGGGCCAGGAAATCGTTCAGGTCGAAGGACGCGGTGCGAAACTTCTCCTCCATCCGCTTCGCCTCGTCCTCATCGATGGCGGCCGCGGCTTTCTCGACGAGACCGACGATGTCGCCCATGCCGAGGATGCGTCCAGCCAGCCGATCGGGATAGAAGGGCTCGAACTGATCCAGCTTCTCGCCGATGCCCGCGAACTTGATCGGCCGCTGCGTGACCTGCCGCATCGAGAGCGCCGCGCCGCCGCGGGCATCGCCGTCGAGCTTGGTCAGCACCAGGCCGGTGATGTCGAGGGCTTCGTGGAAATGCGTGGCCACGCTCACCGCTTGCTGGCCGGTGGCGGCGTCCGCGACGAGCAACACTTCCTGCGGCTGGAGAAAGTTTCGGAGTTGCTTGATTTCCTCGATCAAGGCGGCGTCGATCTCCTGCCGGCCCGCGGTGTCGAAGATCTGCACGTTGCCCGGCATTTCCTTCGCCCAGGCGATCGCGAGCTTCGCCACTTTCAGCACGTCCTTCTCGCCGGCGGGCGGAATGAAAACCGGGACGCCGATCTGTTTGCCGAGCGTGGCAAGCTGTTCGATGGCCGCGGGCCGCTGCAAGTCGCAGGCGATGAGCAGCGGCGCTCGGCCATTCTGCTTCAACCATTTGGCGAGCTTCGCGGAAGAAGTGGTCTTGCCCGCGCCGTTCAGGCCCACCATGAGGATGCGGGCCGGCTTTTCGAGGTTCAGCGGGCTGGCATCGCCCCCGAGCAGCGCGGTGAGTTCATCGTGAAAAATTTTGACGATTTGCTGCCCAGGCGTAACCGACCGCAGCACCTCCTCGCCGAGCGCCTTCTCCTTGACCCGCGCGATGAAACCCTTCGCGACGTTGAAATCGACATCGGCCTCGAGCAGCGCCAAACGCACCTCGCGCAATGCGTCGGTGATGTTGGCCTCCGTGATCTTCCCATGACCCCGGAGGTCCTTGAAGATGTCCTGAAGCTTGTCGGCGAGGATCGAAAACATGTTTGAAGGGCGGCGACCATAGCCCAGAAGCAGCGGAAGTCGAGGGCGGCTGTCTCGGTCCCCGCGTCTCACCACTTCGCGTCTCATCGCAATGGCCCCTTGATATGGCGTTCCAAGCGCTGGCAAAGTAGCCGCCTCCCATCCACCACCTCCCTCTCATGAATCTCCATTCCGCCCTTCGCCTGCTCGCCGCCGCTGCTTTTTTAACGTCCGTCCCGTCGATCAAGGCGGATGATTTCACCCCGGAGCCCGGCTTCATCAGCCTCTACAATGGCAAGGACCTCACCGGCTGGGGCTATTCCGCGGAGGAGAAATTCGACGGCAAAACCGAGGCCAGCGACGGCCGCTACACCGCGGCCCCAGGCATTCTGGTGGTCAACCCCGGAAAAGAAGGCGCCCCGCGGCTCCGCCAGCTCTGGACCACGCAGGAATTCCCCAAGGATTTCGTGCTCAAGCTGGAATTCCGCGCGGCGGTCAATGCCGACAGCGGCATTTTCCTGCGCAAACCGCAGCTCCAGTGCCGCGACTATCTCGTGGCCGGCCCCTACAAGGAGCTGAAGAGCTACAAGCCGCAGGATTGGAACAAAATCGAGGTGGTGGTGAAGGACGGCGTGGCCCGCTGCACCTGCAACGGTGAGGTGCTCGAGGCCGCGCTGAAGCTTCCCGAGACGGGCCCGATCGGGCTGGAAGCCGATCGCGGGCAGATGGAATACCGCCACATTCAGATCAAGGAACAGCCGTAGGCGCCGGTTGATGGTTGATAGGCCCGCGTGGCCGTGGGCGCGCTTCCTCAATCCCAGTCGCCTCCGGGATGAATCGTCGCATTTCCCGGAGCTTCACCTTCGGCGGCGGAGGGCGATGAGTGGGTGTGCTGCGGCGAGAAGCGCCACGATGGCGGGCTCGGGAACGACGTGGAGGACCACGTCGTTGGCGGAGGTGCCGCCGGCATAATCGAGGTAGTAGCCCACGCCGCCGGCGGTGAATGGGACGAGCGGGTTGATCGGGTTGCCGGCGTTGGTAAAGCGGAAGGTGCCGAGGGTGAAGGCGTCAGCCGCGTCGTTGTCGATGATCGTCCAGGTCTCGATGCCGGTGGGGGTGTAGCCGCCCAGAAGGCTGAGGGTCAGCGCGGTGTTGGCGGCGAGGCCAGCCGTGCCGGTAACCATCAGCTTGTCCGCAAGGCTGGCGCTGGAGATTTCGATGGAAAACGTGCCGCCGCTAAAGGTGACGCTGCCCGAGTTCAGCGTGCCGACGCTCGTGCCCGGGGCGAGCGTGCCGCCGGTGGTGCGGAGCGCGCCGACGGTGCCGTTGCCGCTGAGGGTGCCGCCCGCGACAGTGGTCAACGTGCTCGCGGCGATGCTGCCGGAGATGCGCAGTTCGCCGCTGGCGACGGTCGTTTCGCCGTCGTAGGCGTTGGCGGCATTCGAGAGCACAAGCAGGCCGGGGCCGGTCTTGGTCAGACCGTAGTTGATCAGCAACTGGCTGGAGGAAATGACGCCGCTGATGGTCGTGGTGGCGCTGTTGGTGACGTTCAAGGTGCGCGTCGCGTTGTTCAGGCTCACGGTGCCGCTGAACATCAGATCCTGTGCGCCGCCAACGTTCATGGTGCCGTTGAGCGTGAGATTGTTCGCCAGCGTGAGCGGAGCGCCGCTGGTGTTGCGGATTTCGCCACCTTGCAGTAGCACGGCGGTGCTGGCGAAGGCGCTCGCGTTGCCCAACGCGACGGTCCCGGCAGCGATGACGGTCGTGCCGGTGTAGCTGTTCGCGGTGTTCAACGTCAGCGTGCCCGCGCCCATCTTGATGAGGCCGCCCGTGGTGGTGCTGGTCACGGCGCTGTTGAAAGTGAGGTCGCCCGGACCGCCGATGGCGAGTGCGTTGGCGCCCGCGTTGATGGTTTTGGCAACCGTGTTGCCCGGGCCGGTGGCGAGGATGCTGCCCGCCGACAGCGTGAGCGTGCCCGCTCCGGTGATGCTGGCGCCGTCTTTCAACCACAGCGCATTGGCGGTGGTCGCATTGGCGAGCGCGAGGCTGGAAGCGTCGGCCTTCACGTTGTCCGTGACGACGCTGCCGTTCACGAGCGTCGTGGTGTATTCGGTGTTCGGATTGAGCAGGCGAACACCCTTGTCCAAATCGTAAGTCACGAGCTGTGTGCCGAGACCCGTTGCGCTGGTGTCGCCGAAGCCACCCCGAATGATGCTGATGGAGGGAGTGCCCACCGGTGCGGAGCCGCCGGTGAGCGGAAACGCAGCCGTGTTCGTCGGCGTGAGCAGAACATTCGCGCTATCGGCAGTGCCAGGGGTGTTGACGCCGAGATTGCTGCCGCGCCACAGGCTCGCTGCGCCGATGGCATTGGTGGGCGGGCCCGCCAGCCGGACGATGCCTGCCTGCGCCGTGCCCGCGGCGACCGTGACGGTCCCGGCCCCGGCCTCGAGGGCCAGCACGTTGAACACTTCCTCCGTGGTCGAGCCATTGCTGCCCAGAAGTCGGAATTCACCGCCCGCCAGCGTGACTCCTCCACCGCTGTCGTGCAGGCGGTCTGAGGAATGCACGCCCGTATCATCCAGCGCGAGCGCGGCTCCGGCGTTGACGGTGTGCGTACTGGCGTTCCCCGCGATGGAGCCTCGGTCAGTCAGGCGCACGGTCCCGGCGTTGACCGTGAGTGCGCCGCTGTAAGGCATGGCCTCGGTGAGAACCAGGCTGCCCGTGCCGTTTTTAACCAGGGTTGAGCCGCCGATGAGCTGTCCGCCCCACGTTGCGTCGTAACCATTGGTTTGGATCGCTCCGGTTCCGGCCGCATGGAGTAGGCGGCCGCTGGTCCAGTTTCCGCGCAGGACGATGTTACTCGTAACGCCATTCGTTCCGAGGAGGAGCTCGCCGCCACTTCCGAAGGCGGAGTCATCGGTGATGTAAAGATGGCCGCCGCTCCAGTTGGTCGCACCGGTGTAGCTGTTGACGGCGTTGATTTCGAAAACGGAACTGCTCGCACCGTAGCCGATGCCGCCAGCGCCCGTGATCGGCTGATTGAGTTGCCAGCGGTCGGTCGAGAGATTGGTCAGCGTTCCGAAACTGGTCGTCTCGATGGCCCGGTTGAAAGCGAACGGCGCATTGAGGACGCCGCCATAGACCAGCGAACTGCTGCCATTCGCCCCGCCGAAACGGATCACGCCGCCGGCTGCGCCGAGCTGCCTGTCGGCATCAAAGTTGACCCGGCCTTCGTTGATGTTGAATCCGCCGGTGAAGGTGTTGGTCCCGGTGAGTGTTAGCGGATTGAGTCCAAATTTGGTGACTCCGCCGATGGTCGTGAGATTGTAACCGAGCGTCGTCACGAAGCGGGTTTGCAGAACCAGCTCGCGCGTGTTGCCCGCGCCGGTGAGCAAGGCGTTCGTGTTCGTGCCGATCAACCCGCCACCCGCCAGAACGCCGCTGCCCAGCGTGAGGTCAAACGCGCCGCTGAGCGTGCCGAACGTGTTCAACAACGAGTTGACGGTGCGCGGCGCGGTGAGGGCCACATCGCCGGTGGTGCGGATGTTCGCGGAGGCGCTGCTCGGGAGGTTGAGGTTGGTCTCGAATTCGCTCACCGCGAGCGAGCGCAATCCGTTCGTGCCGTAAGTCAGAAAGGTGTCGTTCGAAGAATCCCACGCCCACGGCAGAATGCTTTGCGTGGTGCTTCCGAGCGCTCCGTTACCGCCGATCAAAGCCGCGGTCGGAGATCCGCCGTTGATTTGCGTCAGGAAGACGCGTGCATTGCCGGTCGGCGATTGCGCGAGGCCCACGTTGCCGGCATCGACGGTGAGGGTGCTGCCCGCGTTCCGGATAAGATTGCTGACGGTCACGGTGCTCGGCGCGGCGCTGCCATAAAAAACGCTGAGCTTGCCCCCGCCAGCGAGCGTGATCGGTCCGAGACTGTGATTCGCGGGAGTGTTGGGGTTCTCGATGAAGTTCACCTCGCCACCGGCGAGCGTGATCGGCGTGCTCGTCCCGAGGCGATTCGCCACATAGCCGCTCGCCGCTGCGGCTCCGTCTCGGTTGTCGAAGACGAGCGTTCCGCCGCGAGCCTCCACCGCACTGGTGGCGAGGGTACCCCCATCCGTGAGTTGCAGGTAACCGCCGCGGATGATCGTGCTGCCGGTGTAGCTCAGCGGCCGCGTGAATACGGTGGTTCCGGAATTGAAGGCCGTGGTCAACCCGCCCGTGCCGGTGATGTTCCCGCTGTACAACGAGAACGCATTGGAATAGAGCGTGAGCCGGTTCGCGCCGAGCGCGATGGTTCCGTTCAAGGCCGTGCCCACGCCAATGGCCAGGCGATCTTCCAGCCGGGAGATAACTCGATCGCTGCCGCCCAGATCGAAGATCGCTCCGGGCTGCACATTGATGCCCGTCCCGAGCGGGTTCAACGAGTCGGTCGCGCCGTCCAGGCGCAGCTTCCCCTTGGCAACGTGAATGAAGCCATCGCCAAGCTGCCGCCCGCTCAGGGCCAGCGTGCCGGCGCCATATTTCAACAGCGCGAGCGAGGCACCGCCCGGCAGCACGCTGCTCACGGTGAGGGTGTCCAGGGCATTCGGAGTCTGGATCACCAGGGCGCTGATCGCGCCGTTGACGTTGATGCTCAGACTGGGCACATCGATGGTCGGGTTGCCCGTGGCCAGCACGGTGCCCTGGCCCAGCAGCAGCGTGCCGCTCCCGCTGACGCTTGCACCCGGCCCGAGCTTCAACGCGGTGATGGCGGTCGTTTGATTCACCGACGCCGGGCCGGTGAGCGAGACGTTCGGAGCGCGGTTGAGGTCGAAATTGCCCACGGGAATTGTTGAGGTGTATTCGCCGGCCGTGAGCGTGCGAAATCCGACGTCCGCGGCGTAGGTCACGAAGTCGGTGCCGTTTCCCGTGGCGCTGGTGTCACCCACAAAGCCGGCGAAGAGGTTGATGAAGGGCGTTCCTTTTGCGCCACCCGCGCCGCCGAGTGCCACCCCGCCGCTGCCGAGGTCCGTGACAAACCAGTTCGTGCTCCCGAGGCCGGGTGTGCCGCCCAGATTCGTGCCGCGGATGAGCCCGCCGGCCTGCGGCGTGGCGACACGCCCGACGGCTCCGCTCGTCAGGACAGTGCCACCTCCCTGGAGCGTCACGGTGCCGAAACTGAAGTCGAGCTGGTTGATGCGCTCGCTGGTGCCGCTGGCGTTGCCGATGATCCGGAGCTCGCTGCCGAACAGCCACACCTTGCCGTTTGGTCCATTGCCCGAGCCAAACGGCGTGTCCCAGACGTCGGGAAGGCGGTTGTTGTTGTTCGTGGCTGAGTTGTCCAGGACAAGGCTCGTGCCGGGACCCGCAAAGACCGTAGCCTCGCCCACAAAGCCGCCGGCAGCGGTGAGGCCGGTGTCGGCGCTGTTGACGATGCTGCCATTCGCGCCGCTGAGCCGCAGTGAGCCGCCGAAGATCTGCGTCGAGCCGGTGTACGTTTCGGTCGCCGTGAGATTCAGCTCGCCCGCGCCAAACTTGTAGAGGCCGCGCTGGGTGAATCCGAGCATGGTGCCGCTGAGCGTGACGTTGTTCCCATTCGTATCGAAGCCGAAGCCGACGCCCGAGGCCGCGGTGTTCGTGATGAAGTCCTGCGTGAGCGTCATCGGCGCGTCGAAACGCAGCGTCTGACCGCCGTTGCCGCTGATCGCGCCATCGGCGAAAATGACGCGGCCATTCGTGCCGAGCGCCTCGGGCTGGGTGATGGCCAGCGCGCCGCCGCTGATGATCGTCGCGCCGGAGTAAGTGTTCGCGCCCGTGAGTTTCAGCACGCCGGTGCAGTCCTTCATGATGCCGCCGTTCCCGCTCACAGCGGCGCCGGGCAGCGTGAGCGTGGTGCCGCTGACGACTTGGAAGCCCGCGCTCGCGCCCAGGCCCGCGCCCGCGCCGCCTGCGGCCTTCACGGTGAAGCCGGTGAGGGTCGTATCCGTGCCGCGATATTTCAGAAAGCCGCCGCCGATGACGAGGTTCGTGCTGCCGCCGAGCGCGAGCTTGTCGTCGATGACGAGGTTGCCCGCGTTAATCGTTGTCTGCCCGGTGTAGGTGTTGGCGGAGTTGGTGAGGTAAAGATTTGCCGCCCCGGATTTGGTGAGGCCGCCGCTGGTCGTCACCTTCGCGCCGATGGCGAGGTCGCCGCTTGTCGTGAAGACATTCAGCTCGCGCGTGTTGCTGCTGCCGGTCTGAAGCTCGGCGGTCTGGATGCCGAGCGGGACGCCCATCGTGCCGGCGGTGTTGGTGGTGAAAAGGTTGCTCGCCGTGTTGAGCAGCGCGCCGCTGTCGAGAATCAGCTTCTCCGCTGCAGCGCTTTCGATGCGGGTGGTGCTCGCGGGGCCGGCGATGTTCAGCGAATTCACCGTCTTGTCCGTGCCGCTGCCGAGCTGCGTGGTGGTGAGCGATCCATTCGCGAGACGCACGTTTTCATTCGCCGCCGCGCCGGTGAGGCTGACGTTGACTTCCGTGGTGGTGTTGAGCACGCGGACGCCGTTCGCGCCGTAGGTGACAAAGGACGAACCGGTGTCCGTCGTCGCGATGCCACCCACCGCATACGGCAGGATGCTGATTGTCCTCGCGCCCGGTCCGCCACCGCCGCCGATGAGCTGCGATCCGGGCAGATTGGCAAATAGCAGATTGCCGATCGTCGTCGTCGCTGCGGCAGTGCCCAGGTTCGCATTCCCCGCGCGCAGGAGGAAGGTGCCGCGATCGAGCCGCGTGAGACCATTGCTCGCGTCGGCAAAACTCAACGTGCCGCCGGTGGAGATCGTCACCGTCGTCTGCCCCGCGCCACGCAGCGAGCCGGCGGTCTCACTGCTCGCCGTGCTGTCAAAGTACACCAGCTCGCCGGAGTTGCTGTGGATCACCTGGCTGTCGGCAATGCGGTTGGCGACGGTGAGGCTGTTATCGAGGGAGAGCTTTCCGCCCGCATTTACGGTCGTGCCCCATCCACCGATCGTGAAAGCAGTCTGCGCGGGCAGCGTTCCATTCGAGTTCACCGTGCCGTCGCCCGACAGCAGGTGGAATCCGCCTCCGAAGGTATTGCCGTTGCCCTGGACGCTCAACGTGTTGGTGCCGACTTTGGTGACCGAGGCGGCGCTGTTGCCGGTGATGTTGCCGAGCCAGTTCATCGCGAGATTGCTGAAGCCGGTGGTCAGGATGCCGCCGTTGCCGAGCGCGACCGTCGTGCCGGTGGCGAACGTATTCACGCCATTGCTGCCGAGGCTGCCGAACTCGCGCGTGAGGCCGCTCATGTCGAAGGTCGCGCCGGAATTGGCCGAGAGGATGAGCGTCGAGCGGCGGAGCTGGCCGGTGCTGGCGAGGGTGACATTGCCGGTCGCGTTTATGGCGTCCCCAATGGTCAGTCCGCCGAACCAGGATGGGTTACTCCCGGAGATCGTGAGTTGTCCGCTGCCGGTCTTGGTCATTGTGCCGAGCCCGACCAGCGGTCCGCTCAGCTCGAGCGTGGCAAGGGCGTTGGCCACGTTCATCGTGCCGCCATTGAAGGTGAAAATCACCGTGCGGGGGACGGTGTAGGTCGTGGCGCCGCCAGGCGCGGCGGTGAGCGAGAGCGTGCCGCGACCCATGCGGAGGCGGCTGCTGGCCGCGCCGAGCTGCGCGTTGTCCGTGAAGGCGAGGGATCCAAAAAATCCGAGCTGCGTGTCGCCTGCGTAGTTGTTGCTGGGCGCGCCGAGAATCAATGTGCCGCTGTCGGTGAAGCCATCCACGCCGACGGCAAGTCCCCCTGGTCCGCTAATAGGTCCGTTGAGCGTGAGTGTCGTGCCAGTTAAGATCCTGAAGGTGTTGACCAGCCGCTGAATCAGAGGGTCGCTGATCAAACTGCCTGCATAATAGATGGGCTGTGGCGTCGGCCCCAACGTGATGGCACGGCTGGTGGCGACATTGGCCGTGCTATACAAAACGCCCCCTCGGAAGGTGATTCCGTTGCTGCTGTCGCCGAGCTGGTTGTCCGCATTGAACCTGAGCGTCCCTCCCCAAATCTCGATCCCACCGGTGAAGGTGCTGTTGCTCGTCGTGTTTGGATTGAACAACGTCAGCGTGCCGCTACCCACCTTGATCAGCTTGCCAAAGCCCGTGATGACACCCGTTCCGTTCGGGCTGGTGCCTTGCCCGAACGTGCCGCTGGCCACACGCAAATCCACCGGCGTGCCCGCGCTCGCGCCCAGCTTCACCTCGTGCGCCTGCGTGAACGAGGTGCCGGTGGTCATCGCGACGAGACTGCGCCACGGCGTGCCGCTGCCGGTCGCGCCGCTGAGGTCGAGAATGTAATTGCCGGATGGTGCGCCGCTGGCGCCAAAGGTGACGCTGGCCGAATTCAGCGCACCCGCGTCGGAGAGCGCCAGCGTGCCGCCTTGAGTCGGATTAGCTCCGCCCACACCCAACGTGATGGTGCCAGCATAGCCATTGTCCGCGCCGCTGATCGCCAGCGTGCCGGAGCCGAGCTTCGTGAGGTTGCCACTCCCTGTGATCGGGCCGGAAAGCGTGGCCGTGTTCGCCTGCGTATTGAGTGTGCCGGCATCCACCCTGATGGCGCGCGCGCTGGACCATGCACCGCTGAGCCGCAGCGTGCCGCCCGCGAGCTCGAGAAAGCTCGCCTTGGGATCGGCGCTGCTGCCCAGCCGCGCGTCGGAATTAATCTCGAGCGTGCCCAAACCGATGAAAGTTCCACCGGAATAACTGTTCGTCCCGCCGAGGATCAGCGTGCCCGAGCCGTCCTTACGAATGCCGCCTGCGCCTGAGATACTACTATTTAGGTTCAGTGTCCCCGCGAGATTGCTGACGTTGAAGCCCGCGGCACCGCTGTTGACGGCTACGGGAACGGTCGCCGCGAGAATGTCTGAGCCCGAGCCGGTGTAGGTCAATCTTGCGCCGTTGGAATAGCTGGGGCTGTTGAAGGTGAGAGACGTCGCGCCGCCGAGCTGCGAGATCGCCGGCACTTCCACCGCCCCGCCGTTGATGGTGATCCCATTCGTGATCGTCTTGGTTCCGGTGTTGAGCACCAGGCGCCCCTGGCCGCTCTTGACCAATGAAGACGCCATGACGGTCCCGGAAAGTGTGATCGCGTTGTTTCCATTCAGTGCGTCCACGACACTCACGATGGCTTCGCCTGAGCCCCCGGCGCCGAAATTGACCGGCGCGGAGATGATGGCCGTGGCGACGTTCGAAGCCAGGGCGCCGCTGGTGATCGTGAGCCCATTCGGGGAGCCGCTGATCGTCGCGCCCGAGGTGCTGAAGAACATCGAATTCACCGCCTTGCTGGTGGTGAGCGCGTGGCTGGCGGAGATGCGCATGTTTTCCGTTGTGCCGGCGTTGCTGACATCGTTCGACGTGTTGTATTCGCCCACGCTCAGCAGCCGCACGCCGTTGGTGTCGTAGGTCACAAACCCGCTCCCGGTGGAATATTTCCCCGGCGCGGTCGCGATGTTTGAGGTGTCGCCCAATGCCCACGGCAGGATGCTGATGGTCTTCGTCCCGGCCGCGCCGCCGCCGCCCACAAGCGCCAGGCCGGAAGCCGCGCCGTTGATCTGCGTGAGGATGACATTTCCCTGCGCCGCCCAGTCCGGGCGCGATCGCCGCGCCGCCAAGATTCGGTCCGGTGAAGAGGACGGTGCGGCCGGCCGTGCGGTTGAGATTGGCAATCGTCACCTCCGTCGCCGCGCCCGCGGTCGGGCTCGCGCCTGCGCCGTTGGTGGCGGCGAGGATGGTGGTGAGGCCACCGGCGTTCACCGTGCCGAGATTCTGCCGCACCACGCCGGCATTTCCGATGGTTTGCAGGAAGCCGCTGTTCACCGTGATCGCGGTGCTGTTGGAAACGCGCGTGTTCGCGCCCGAGGCACCGGAATTGTGGTCGAGCCGAAACTCGCCCCCCTCGCTCACGCTGATGCCCGAGGTGCTCATGATGGAGCCGACCGCGCCGCTGATGCTGATGATTCCGCCAGTATCCGCCGGCTGCGATGCGAAATCCGGGCTGCGCATCGTGGTCGCACCGGAGTAGGTGTTGATTCCGCTGAGCGTGAGGGCTGATCCGCCGCTCACGTTGTTCGTCACGCCGCCGAGGCCACTGAGCACGCCGGTGAGCGTGGGACCGCCGGCCTTCAGCGTGCTGCTGAGAATGACATTGTTGGCGATGTTCGCCGAACCGCCCAGGCGGCCACCATTGATCGTGAGTGTGTTCGTGCGGTCGCCGAGCACCCTGGGATCGGTCAACAACGTGAGCGTTCCGGAACTTAGCGTCACGCCGCCGCCGAAGGTGTTCGCTGCGTTGAGGACGACTCCGCCCGTTCCTGCGTCGATGGTGATCGGCGCACCGGCGCTCATGTTCGACGCGATGACGCCCGAAACGCTCACCACGTTCGGCCCCGCGCCACCAAAGGTGAGCGACGTTAAATTCTGTCCAAGCACCACGCCCGCCGAGAGCGAGACCGCATTGCCGCCGGTGCCGAGGACATTGATGACACCCGCCCCGCCGGTGAAGGCGTAGTCGCCGTTGAGAGACGCGTTGCCCAACGTCACAGACCCAAGGCCATAGTTGGCGAGGTTGAGCGTCTTGAGCGTGAGGTTCAGATCATTGCCGGCCGTAAAACCGCTCGTGCCGAAGGCCTGAAGCGTCAGCGCCAGCGCCGCATCGCTCGCCGGCACCGGCCCCGCGCCGAAGTTCCAAACCAGCGGATTGGTGTAGGTGCCGCTGCTGGGTGAAGTGTAAATCTGCGCGTGCCCCGGCAGGGCCGCGAGCAGCAGCGCAGCGATACTTCCGCTCAAGATCGAGGCTCGGCGGCGCGCGGCGTTGGACGCCGCAAGCGAAAAGAATTTCCTGGTCGTGACGAGACGAGGGGACATTCTGGAACGAGTGGGAAGTGTAGAAAACTACGCGATTTCCGAATGTTGGCTAAACGTTTCGTCGCCTGTTTCTTGTCTGCGGGGGTGCGGGGCTGCGACTGGAAGCGGCTGCTAGGATGAGGCGTTGAATGTGAAACTGCCTTTCCAGGTTGTGGTTGCCTTTCGCGCAGGCCGGAAAGCCTCCATCACTCCGCGCTTGTAGCGGTCGGTTGCCTCGCTTGCGTGTGGCTGACAGCTTCCCACCATGATCCTCGAACCATCCCGGAAATCATGAAGCTGACCAAGTCCGAGCAGGCCCAGCTTTTCGGCGAACTCGGGGATCCGCTCGCCTATGATGACGCTTGGAATGGGCTCTCACCGCGGAGATCATCGCCGAACTCGACCGGCGGATGGAAGAGTATCGCCGCGATCCAAGCTCCGGCCGGACCTGGGAGCAGGTGAAGGCGAGGATCGCCACCGGTGAATGGCGGAAGTAATCCTGCTTGTCCGGGCAGAAAGCGACGTGTTGCGGATCTACGCTGACTGCGAATCACGGGCCGCGGGCCGCGGCGAGGGCTCTCACGCGAGGTCGAGAAAACATTGGCCCTGCTCTAGCGAATGCCGCGTCTGGGCCGATTCGTCGGGCCGCCATACCGTCGCATGAAACTCAGTCGATTTCCGTATTCACTGATTTATACTGTCGAAGGCGAGCGGGTGAGATCCAAACCGTGGTCTCAAACTACGACTCGCTCGAACTCATCCTGCGCAACTTGCGCCAGCCGCCTTACTCCGCGGACATGCTCCAGAAGGTCCGCCCGGCTTCGGCCCAGTCGCGATCCTGCACGGCGCGATGCGCCTCGGCGCCCATCTCGCGGCGCAGGTCGTGATCGCCGACCAGCTTTGCCACGTGCTGCGCGAAGTCCTCGGCATCGTGCGCTCGCGTGATGAAGCCGGTGCGCCCGTGCACGATCAGGTCTTTCGGTCCGCCCTGATCCGAAACCACGCACGGTACGCCGGAGGCCAGCGCTTCGAGGATCACGTTGCCGAAGGTGTCCGTCGTGCTCGGAAAGACGAACACATCCGCGGAGGCAAATGCGCGTGCCAGATCGAGTCCGACGAGCGAACCGGTGAATGCGGCCTCGGGCAGGCACTGTCGCAATTCCTTCGCATACGGCCCATCCCCCACAAACGCGAGACCCACGCCGTTGCCGCGCAGTTTTGGCCAGGCGGAAACCAGCACATCGAGGTCCTTTTCCTTCGACACGCGGCCGACATAAAGCAACACCTTGCGGCCGGAATCGAGGCCGCGCTTTTTCCAAAAGTCTGTGTCGCGCCGCGCCGGATGAAACAGCGCGGTGTCCAGGCCGCGGGGCAGGATCCTGATGCGCTCCGCCGCGATGCCGCGGTCCACCCAAGGACGGCGGTAGCCTTCGCTGTTCACGTAAAGCAGGTCGAGCTGCTCATAGAACCACTTCATGTAATTCCAGGTCAGCGTTTCGAGGAAATTGTCGTCGGTCAGGATGCGCACGTACTGCGGAAAATCCGTGTGATAGATGCCGCTGGTCCGCAGCCCGAGAATCTTCGCCGCGAGCAGCGCGGTGAGGCCGATCGGGCCCGGCGTGGAAATGATCAGCTCGGTGAAACCTTCGCGCTGGATGTAGTCGATGATCTGGAGGATCGGCGGGAAGCTGAGCTTTTGCAGCTCGTACTCCGGCAGCTCAAACTCGCCGATGGGCGCGAAGTTCTTGATCGGGATGCCCGTGATTTCGATCTTCGACCGCGAGGTCACCACGACCAGATCGTGGCCGTCATCGACGACCGCCGCGGTCAGCCGTTTGATCGTGTTCGCCACGCCATTCACGTCCTCGAGGGTGTCCGTGAACCACGCCCGTTTGCGGTTTTGCAGCGTTTCCGGATGCCGGCCGGTGAGGGCGACACTCACCTCGCCGAGCCAGCGGCGATCCGGCGCCTGACTGCGAAAGGCGTAAAGGTACGGGGCGAGCGGCGCCAGCACCGGCAGCAGCACGCTGATCTCCCGGATGGCCTCGATGATGTTCCCGCTCGAGAGCTCTTTCACAAACGTCTTGAAAAAGCGGAACGCGAGCTGGTTCGCGAAGAAGTTTGCAATCACGAAAGCGCGCCGCTCCGGCTCGACGAGCCCCGCCGTTTCGCGCGCGAGCAACACCTTGAATTCACTCCCGGTGAAAGTGCTTGCGAATTGTTTCCAGAGCGAGGCGTTGGCCGGCTTGACCAATTCGAAAATCTTCCCGCTGGTGATCCCGTCCGCGAGAAAGCCGAGTTTGTCCGCCCACGAAAATTCCGTGGGGTCCTCGCCCTCCATGAAGCGTGAAAACGCCTTGCCGAGAAAGCTGGAGCTCTTCGCGCCGGCGACCTTTTCGCCGATGAACTGCCGCAGATTATTGTAGAGGCTGTGTGACACCGCCAGGGGCGTGCCGCCCGCGCCCCGCAACTTGCACCGGCCCGCGCGCAGGTGCTCCAGGAATTCCGCGGCATCCGCCGCGGGCGGCGTCTCGGTGAAGGCGGACGCGGGATACATCCCGCCATGATCGTCGGAGCCGGCGGTGAGCACCTTGACCCAGGGTTCGAGGTGCGTCGGCGCAAAGCCATGCCGGTGCGCCAGTTCCTCGATCTTCTCGGGTGTGAGCCCGGAAAAAACGAAGCGAGCAACTTCGCTCAGCCGTCGGTCGCGATGCCCATTGAGCCCTTCGAAGTGCTTGAAGAGCAGCACCAGCTTTTCCACGTGCGCCAATGCCAGCCGGTCGTCCACGCGATAGAGCGGATGCGCCACGGCATGCGCGAGGCGTTCCGCGGCCAGGTACTCCTGGAGCAGGAAAATATTCTCCCGCCGCTCCTGCATCGCCGCATGCTGCGCCTCGGTGAGGCCCCACACGAGCAGGTGCACTTCGCAGCGGTCGTCGGGAAAACGCGTGCTGACCTGCTCGCTGATGAAGACGCCTGGCCGATCCGCGATCTCGAGGCAGCCGTCGATGCGGTTGTGATCGGTGATGGTCACGAAATCCATCCCGCGCTCCTTCAGCGTGGCATAAAGGGCGCGCGGCTCCGTGTAACTGTCCGGCAGTCCCACCCGCCGAAAGAGCCATTCCGGCGCACGCGCACTGTGCCGGGAGTGGACGTGCAGATCCGCTTTCATGAACTCCTGCTCGTCCTCATTCTCGTCGTCGTCCTCGGCTTCAATGGCGATGGGAGAATGCTCAAGAGGATGGGGCGGGGGATAAATCGAGCGCGCGCTGGCCCGTGACCCACGCGTGATAGGTGAGCGGCTCGCGATCTACAAGCGCCCGCGCCACGAGTTTCCGAATCTGCCGCCAGACCCGCGGGTGGGCGACATCCACGGGATGAATCGAGATGCGCAGCAGCGGATTCCCGCACAAGGCGCGGTAGAGCGCGGCATTCCAGGCCACACTGACCGCTCGCCGCCATCCGCTGCGCACGCTCCACACGAGCGACTGCGACTTCCACACCCGCCGCGTTTGCAGATCGCTGACCGTGCCGAGCCTCGTCGTGTAATCCATTCCGAGCTCGCCGAGGGCCGCCTCCGCCTCCGCGCTGAGCAGCCACGCCGGCGCCACGAATCCATGAGGCTCCAGCCCCGCCCCGGTGAGCTCGGCATTGCCCCTGGCCACCAGCTCGCGGGCCGTCTCCCGATCGAGGTCGTAAAATTCGCCTTCATCGGCCGTGTAAACGCGGGTGGTCAACTTCTGCAGTGCAGTCTCACCCGCGCGGCGGGCGCGCTGATGGTAATAACCGTGCGTCACGATCTCATGACCCTCACCCGCTTTCGCCACCAGCCACGCACAAAACTCCCCATCAGCCAGAAAAGGCCCGCGCCGATGATGATCCGGAATGACCAGCAGCGACACGCGCCGCGCCCCGAGATCCACCAGCTCCCCCAGGATCCGCGCACAGGCTGGACGGGTGCGCGGCGACACATCGTGCAAGGAAATGACGAGCGCACGGCGGCAGGGGTCTGACATCGCCCGCGCTTCTAGGCGAGAAGCCGCCCCCCGGCAACCGCGGAGCTTGGACGCAGTTTCCTGCGTTTAGGTTTCCACTCGCTTCTCATTAGAAGTGGCGGATACTGAATCCGCGAATTCGATTTGACCGGATCCGCAGACGATCCCCGGTCAAAACGGCGAGCGAACTCCGGAAGCACCGGAACCCCCATTAGCCATCAAAATGCATGCCGCTGAGACTCCCGTCCCTTCACCTTCCTCGGTGACTCCAACGAAACGCAAACGGATCCTCATTGTGGATGATCACCCGGTCTTTCGCCGGGGGATTGCGGCTTTGATTGGGGAACAGGAGGATCTCGAGCTTTGCGGCGAGGCCGAGAACGCGCCGGGCGCGTTGGAGGCGATGCGCCGCAGCAAACCGGATCTCGCCTTGCTCGACATTTCCCTGCCCGGCACCAATGGCATCGAGCTGATCAAACTGATGCTCGCCGAGCACCCCAAGCTGCTCATCCTAATGCTTTCGATGCACGACGAATCCCTCTACGCGCTGCGGGCGCTCCGGGCCGGCGCGAAAGGTTACGTGATGAAGGCGGAGGCGATGATCCATGTGATCGCGGCGCTGCGCAAAGTCCTCGGTGGGGAAGTCTATGTCAGCCCGCGCTTCAGCGAGCGCCTGGTCTTCAAAGCCATCCAATCCCTCGAGGGGGGGATGGGCTCGCCGGTGGACAAGCTGTCGGATCGCGAGCTCGAAGTTCTGCACCTTCTGGGCCGAGGCTTCGGGACGCGGGAGATCGCCAACGAACTGCACCTCAGCGTCAAGACCATCGAAACGCACCGCGCGCACATCAAGGAAAAGCTCGGCTTCAAGGACGCCGGGGAGATGGTGCGTTTTGCGATCGACTGGGTGGCGCAGGAACAAACCTGATCCGTGCGCAGAGGCGCGAGGGTATCTCGCGCCGATTGTGCCCGGGAGGCAACCGCGGGCGCGTCCGGGGGCGAACTCTTGGCCGATGAATCTCCAACCAACCGCTCCCGGAGCGCGCGTCACCGCCGACGGCGTTCATTATTGTGTGTGGGCGCCGCAGCAGGAAGTCGGCATCGAGGTTTTTCCAAATGGGGGAAGTCAGACGCGTCTGATCGCTTTGCGGCCTGATCCGCAGGGCTTTCATCGGGGCGTGGATGAGCGCGGCGAGGCCGGCGATCGTTATCTGGTCCAACTCAACGGGGCCCAGCGGTTCCCCTGCCCCGCTTCCCGCTGGCAGCCGGAGGGCGTCAATGGCGTCTCGCTGGTCGTCTCCGCGGCGGATTTCCCCTGGTCCGACCAGGCCTGGCAGCGTCCGCCCTTCCGCGATCTGGTGATCTATGAGCTGCATGTGGGCACTTTCACCCCGGAAGGAACCTTCCGTGGCGTCCTGGCCAAGCTCCCGTATCTCGAAAGCCTCGGCGTCAATGCGATCGAGCTGATGCCGATCGCCGACTTTCCCGGCGCGCGGAATTGGGGCTACGATGGCGTGCGGCTCTTCGCCCCGGCCCGGGTCTATGGACATCCCGATGATCTTCGGGCGCTGGTCGATGCGGCGCACGCCCGCGGCCTCGCCGTCATTCTCGACGTCGTTTACAATCACTTCGGGCCGGACGGAAATTTCCTGCGCGAGTTCTCGCCCGACTATTTCGAACACCGCCATCACACCCCCTGGGGCGAAGCGATCAACTTTGGGAGCCGGCCGGTGCGCGACTTCTACGTGGCGAACATTGACTATTGGATGGAGGACTTTCACATCGACGGCTTCCGGCTCGATGCCACCCACGAAATTTTCGACGATTCCAGCCGGCACATCCTGGCGGAACTGGCCGAGCTCGTGCACCAGCGCCACGGCTACATCATCGCCGAGGACGAGCGGAACGAGGGCCGGATTGTCGCGTCACCGGAGGAAGATGGATACGGATTGGATGCGGTCTGGGCCGACGATTTTCATCACACCGTGGAGGTCGCGCTGATCGACGCATCAATGTATCACCGCGACTTCGCCGGCGAGTTGAGTGAATTGGCCGACGCGCTGGAAAATGGCTGGATTTACCGCGGGCAAAAGCTGGCGAGCAAAGGCATCGAGCGCGGCACCCCGTGCGCGCACCTGCCTCCGGAGCGCTTCGTCTTTTGCATCTCCAATCATGACCAGGCAGGCAATCGCGCCTTCGGAGATCGGCTCAATCATCTCGTCTCCCCGGAAACCTACCGCGCCGCCAGCGCCTTGCTTTGTCTTGTCCCCTACACCCCGCTCCTTTTCATGGGCCAGGAATGGGGCGCCTCCGCGCCATTCCAGTTTTTTACCGATCACGAGCCCGAGCTCGGCCGGTTGGTCGAAGAAGGACGCGGCCGCGACATCCGCCGCTTCCCCGTTTTTGAAAAGGCGCTGGTGGAGCGGGACATTCCTTCGCCGCAAGCCAGGGAAACCTTCGAGCGCTCCAAACTGGATTGGGCGGAGTCCACCCAGGAGGGCCATGCCACCTGTCTCCGCCTTTATCGCGATGCCCTGCGCCTGCGCCGGGAGCATCCGGCCTTCCGGCCCAGCGATCGCGCGCACACCCACGTGGCGGAGCTCAAGTGCGAGGTGCTGGCGATTCGCGCCACGGCGGGAAGCGACGACTGGCTGCTCCTCTGCGACCTCCGCGGAGGGCACAGTGGTTCGCTCCCGGACGAAGAGTTTTGCCGGCTTACCGACGGTCGAAGCTGGCGGAGACAGTTTTCGAGCAACGACCCACAGTTCGGAGGCCCCGATTCGGTCAGCTTCGACGAGTCCTCCGGAAAGCTTGTCTTTCAAATCCCGGAAGTGCTGGTCCTCCAGGCGCAATGACTACCTCGATCCCGCACGCCACCTACCGGCTCCAGTTTCACCAGGGCTTCACCTTTCAGGCGGCCCGCACGCTGGTGCCCTACCTGCACGCGCTGGGCGTGAGTCATGTCTATGCGTCGCCGTTTTTCCGCGCGGCGGCCGGGAGCATGCACGGCTACGATGTCTGCGATCATAATGAGCTGAACCCGGAAGTCGGTTCGCGGGCAGACTTCGATGCGTTCGTCGCGGAACTCGACCGCCACGAGATGGGGCTGATCGCCGACTTCGTGCCCAATCACATGGGCATCGGCGAATTGCAAAATGCGTGGTGGCTGGACGTGCTCGAAAATGGCGCGGCGTCGCCCTATGCGCGGTTTTTCGATATCGACTGGCAGCCCCTCAAGCGCGAGCTCGAAAACAAGGTGCTCCTCCCGATTCTGGGCGATCAATACGGCCGCGTCCTGGAACGGGGCGAGTTTCGCCTGCAGTTCGCGAGCGGGACCTTTTCCCTCACCTACTCGGGCTTGCGGCTGCCGCTCGCGCCGCGTTCGATTCGGCCCGTCCTCCATCGCGCCGCCGAACTCCTGGTCAAGCCCCCCGCCGAACTGGAGAGCATTCTGACGGCGCTCGAGCATCTTCCGCATCGCAATGAAACCGACCTCGAGAAACTCACCGAGCGGTTGCGGGAAAAACAGATCATTCGAGAACGCCTGGCGCGCTTGTGCAGCGAGAATGCGGCCGTCGAAGAAGCCATCCTCGGGGCCATCGCGGAATTCAACGACAACACCAACCCAGCGAGTTTCGACCGCCTCGATGCGTTGATCAACGATCAGCCCTACCGGCTGAGTTTCTGGCGCGTCGCGGCGGAAGAAATCAACTATCGGCGCTTCTTCGACATCAATTCGCTGGCGGCCATCCGGATGGAGTTGCCCGAGGTATTCGCGGACACCCACCGGCTCCTCCTCGAACTCATCGCCAGCGGGGCGGTCAAGGGGGTGCGCATCGATCATATCGATGGGCTGTCCGATCCCCGCGCTTATCTCCGCACGCTCCAGGAACGATCCGCGGAGGCGCTCCAGCGCGGGCCCGACCCCAAGGCGATTTATCTTCTCGTGGAGAAAATCCTCGCCCCCGGGGAGCGGCTGCGCGCGGACTGGCCGATTCACGGGACGACCGGCTATGAGTTCGGCAACCAGGTGACCGCGGTGCTGCTCGATGCCGAGGCCAAGCGGGCGATGACCGACTGCTACTCGCGGTTCATCGGCCTCAAGCTCGACTTTCGGGAAGTCGCCTATCGCAGCAAGCGCCTGGTCATGCAGTTGAGCATGGCCAGCGAGGTCAACTCGCTCGGGCACATGCTCAATCGCCTCTCCGAGAGCAATCGCTGGTATCGCGATTTCACCGTCAATGCCTTGATCACCGCGGTGCGCGAGGTCATTGCCTGCTTCCCGGTTTACCGCTCCTACCTCGTGCCGGGTTGCCCACCGGATGAACATGACAGCCGGCTGGTCAATCGCGCCATCGCCCAGGCGCGCCGGCGCAATCCGGCCCTCGAAAGAACGGTCTTTGAATTCCTCCGCGACGTGCTGTTGCCCGCGGAAAGAAACGCCCACCCGGTGGATGAGGAAATACGGAGCGCGTTCGTGCTGAAATTCCAGCAGTGTACCGGGCCGATCACGGCGAAGGGCGTCGAGGACACCTCCTTTTACGTTTATAACCGCCTGGTGGCGCTGAACGAAGTCGGGGGTGAGCCGGGTGATTTCGGCGGCACGACCGAACACTTTCACCGGCAGAATGCCAGCCGCCTGGCGGATTTCCCACATTCGCTTCTGGCTACCTCGACCCATGACACCAAGCGCAGCGAGGATGTCCGCGCCCGGATCGCGGCGCTTTCCGAAGAGCCCCAGAACTGGTCGCACAGCGTCCGGCGCTGGCGCACCGCCAACCGCAAACACAAGCGCGAGATCGAAGGCGAATCCGCGCCCGACTCCAACGAGGAATTCCTCATTTACCAAACCCTGGTGGGCTCCTGGCCCTTGACTCCGCTCGACCACGCGGGACGTGAGAACTACGTGCAGCGCATTCAGGATTACATGGTCAAGGCACTGCACGAAGCCAAGGTGAACAGCAGTTGGATCGAGCCCAACGAGGCGTGGGATAACGCGGTGCGCAATTTTGTGGCGAAGATCCTGCAACCCGAGCCGGGGAACCGCTTCCTCCCGGCTTTCGAGCTCTACGCGGAGCAGATCGCGCAATTGGGCGCGATCAATTCGCTCAGCCAGACCGTGCTGAAGCTGACTTCGCCCGGCGTGCCGGATCTCTATCAAGGCACCGAGCTTTGGGATCTCAGTCTCGTCGATCCCGACAATCGTCGGCCGGTGGATTACGACCTGCGGCGCGCCCACCTCGCCTCCCTCGAAGCGGGTGCGTCGCCCGCCGAACTGCTGGAAACCTGGGGTGACGGGAGGATCAAGCTTCGCCTCATCCAGGCCGTGCTGCGCTTCCGGCGCGAGCATCCAAGTCTCTTCGCAGCCGGCAGCTACGAGGGCGTGGCCAGTTCCGGCGCCTTTGCCCAATGCTGCGTCGCGTTTGAAAGGAAAGCGGGGAGCGAAAACCTGCTCGTCGTGGTCCCGAGGCTCAGTTCGCGGGTTGGCTTTCCCGCCACCGGCGAGCGCTGGCAGGACACCACCGTCGCGCCCTCGACCGTCCAGGGCGCCTGGGTCGATGTGGTCACCGGTCGGGAGCACACCGCGGCCCCGGCCCTTCGCCTGGCCGAACTCTTCGGCGAGCTGCCGGCGGCCGTGCTGGCCCGGCGGGTGTAGCGGGCAGGCGAGGACGCCCGCGATACGGCAGGCGGGGACGCCTGCGCTACTGCCGTAGCGCAAGCCTCTGGCTTGCCGTAGCGCATGCGTCCCGCTTGCCTCAACCGGCGAAATCGGACAGACTCCACGTCGTGAAACCACGGCCCGACGAGCGTCGCGAGGCGATCCGTCGTTTTGGCTATGCGGTCCGCTCCAAACCCGCCGCCCCGGCCGACGGAAAACGTCCCGGCGACCTCGTCGCGGGCTCCCATTCCCGGAGCTATCTGCCCCACATCAAAGCCGCAGGCGGAACCTACTTCGTCACTTTCCGCCTCACGGATTCCCTGCCCCGCGAAGTCGTCGCACGCCTCAAAGCCAGAAGCGACGCGGCCGCCAGGCGGACGCAAGACTCGGAAGCCAAACGTGCCGCTGAGCGGGACTATTTCCGTGCCTTGGAGGGCGCGCTCGATTCCGGTTGCGGGGCCTGCTGGCTGCGGCGCCCGGAAATCGCCGATCTGGTCGCCGGAGCGCTGCGTCACTTCGACGGTGATCGATACCGGTTAAGCGCCTGGGTGGTGATGCCGAATCACGTTCACGTCGTCGTCACTCCATTGCCCGGAATCACGCTCAGCTCCATCCTTCACTCATGGAAAGCCTTCACCGCGAAAGAAGCGAACAAACTGCTGCCGGAAAAGGTGGAGGGTGAGTTTTGGCAGCGGGAGTCGTATGACCATTGGTGCCGGGATGCGGAAGAGGTGGCGCGGTGCGTTCGCTACGTGGAAGGCAATCCGGTGAAGGCAAATCTTTGCCGGGATGCGGAGGCCTGGGCGTGGAGCAGCGCCTACACACGGGGCAGGCTGGAAGCCTGCGATACGGCAGGCGGGGACGCCTGCGCTACGCCGCGGCGGCCGTAGCAGGCCCGGCTGGACTCCAGGCGCACCACGCCTCACAGACCCCTCAGACGATCTTCTGCCGTGCGCCGACCATGATCGAGGAAAGCTTGCGCAGCCCGAGCTCGATCCGGGTCTTCACGGTCCCGAGCGGAAGGTGCATCGAGTTCGCAATTTCGCGCTGGCTCATTCCCCGCATGAACGCCCGTTCGACCACATCCTTCTGTTTCGGCGGGAGCCGGCCCATCTGCTTCTCCAACAAGGTGCGGAGATCACCCCGCGAGGCGGCGCACTCGACGGGGTGATTTTCATCCCTCCCCTTCATCGGATGCCGCGCTTCGACCTCAAAACGATCGGTGGCCCGCCGATAAGCATTGCGCTGGCGGAGCCGGTCAATGGCCCGGCGGCGCGCCAGCGTGATCAGCCAGCCCAGCGGCCGGCCCTTGGCGGGGGAGTAATGCTCGGCGCGGGTCCAAAGTTGGATGAAGACGTCCTGCAGGACATCGTCCGTCTCCGTCTCATCGTGGACCACGCGCAACACTACCGCGCGCAACACCGCGCGATACCGTTGATACAATTGCTCGAGCGCCTCTGGGTGGTGTTCCACCAATTCCCCCATCAAGCTCTCGTCGCCGGCGGCAATTTCGATTTCCAAAGTCGGGTTCTTCATCGCGATTTCATTGGGTTGGCGACGTCCCGGCCCGCAGCGGGACCGAAACGCCGGTGGAAGCGGCGGTTGCAGCCACGATAAGGGCGCGCCGGAGCCCCGGAAATAGGAGAGCAACAGGATGGAATCATCAGCAATTGCCCGTTCCGCTCATCCCGCGGTTTTCACCCAGCAGCGCAAAGCTTCGGCCACGCTCCAAGCCTGGGCGATGCAGCCGCGTGGCACGAACGGCTCCTCGGCGTCAAAAATCTCGCTGATCGAACCGACACACGCGTGGTCGAGATGGGCGACGATGCCGTCCAGCCAGCGCCGCGCTCCCTGCCGGTCTTCCGGATGAATCTTCAGCCAGGCGTCAATGAAGGGCCCGATCAGCCAGCCCCAGACGGTGCCTTGATGGTAAGCCGCATCGCGCGCCCGGAGGTCGCCGAAATAGCGCGCCTTGTAATCCGGATGCCCGCGGCTGAGCGAACGCAGGCCCACCGGGGTCAGCAGTTCCGCGCGCACTTTGTCCAGGACCGGTTGCCAGCGCGCCTCGTCGAGGATCGGATGGCGCAGCGAGATCGCCAGCACCTGATTCGGCCGGCAGGCCGCATCGTCGCCCTGCTCGCCATCGATCACGTCGAGCAGGTGGCCTCGTTCTGCGGACCAAAATCGCCGGTTGAAAGATTCGCGCGCCCGCTGCGCCTGCGCCGCGTACGGTTTTGCCGCGTCGTCGCCTTGCTCCGCCCGAAGCCATCCCTCGAGCAAGCACAGCGCATTGTACCAGAGCGCGTTGATTTCCACCGCTTTCCCGCGCCGCGGAGTCACCACCCACCCCTCAACCTTGGCGTCCATCCACGTGAGCTGATAGCCCTCGGCGCCCTGCCGCAGCAGCCCGTCGCTCGGATCGACGCCGATGCCGAAGTGCGTTCCGCGCAAGTGCTGCTCGACGATCTCGACTAGCCGCGGCAGCACCACCTGCAAAGTGGCGCGATCGCCGCTGATCTCCACATAGCGATCCACGGCATGGAAAAACCACAGCGTGGCGTCGGCGGTATGATAAAGCCCTTTGCTCTCCCCCTCCGGAAAGAGATTTGGAATCAGCCCATCGCGGATGTAGTGCGCGAAAGTGCGCAGGATCCACCCGGCCTCGCTCCGCCGCCCGGTGGTGAGCGTCAGTCCTTCGAGGCTGATCATCGTGTCGCGGCCCCAATCGGTAAACCAATGGTAACCGGCAATCACCGTCCGCACCTCATCACCCGAGGCGCGCGCCCGCGCCGCGTCCTCGACGCGTCCGGCGGGGGTGATGATGAACTGATCCGCGGCCAGCACCAGTTCCGCGGCGGGGCCTTCCTGGGCCTTCGGGTCGGCGGCCGCGATCAACCGCCGGCGTCGCTCCGTCTCGGCGGCAAAGGCATCCTCCGGGGTGAGCGCCAGGATCGTGCTCCAGGGCTCGGCCGAGGCGAGAAACGAAACCGGCCGGTCCGGCCGCAGCTCCACGGAAAAGAATCCCGGGCTCCAAAGCAGCCCGCGCGAGGGATAGCCGCGGTCCGCCTCGACGTAATAGGCGATCTCGCGCAACTGCCCGCCCTCGTGCGTGAACGTGGCTTGCTCCTCCTGCATGGTAAACCGCAGAGGATGAAATCGCGCGTCGGCAATGATCTCGTAGCGCCGGCCATGGATGGTCAGCGTGTAACCTTCCGGCAACGGCTCCGAAACCTCGTGTTCGTGCTGGCGGAAGTGCACCGAAGGCCGCAACTCGAGCCACGCCCCGGCCGGCCCGGACTCCAGCCGATACGTGACATGCACCGTATTCTGCCCGTGCAGCAAGAGCAGGCGCTTTTCGATCACGTACCCTGCCGCCTCGTACCGCCAGAAAGGCACGCCGTCTTCGAGTCGGAATTCGCGCACGAAGTGTGGCGTGCCGGCCGGTTCGTCGGGTCGCGACGGCTCTTCACCGCCGATGAGCAGACGCCGCCCATCCGGCATCCGCAGCGTCTCGGCCAGGTGATTGAGCATTACCACCCGCCCGAGCGGCGCGGGCAGCGCCGCGACGAGGAGCCCGTGATAGCGCCGTGACACCATCCCGGAAATCGTCCCCGAGGCGTAACCGCCGAGCCCGTTGGTCATCAGCCATTCCCGGCGCAGCAGGTCGCGCGCGTTTTCGGCTTCGGCCTGGGCCAGATCAATCTTTCGAATCAGCTTTGTCATGGGTGTTGGGGATTGGTTGCGGCGCCAGCACCACTGCGGAGTGCGCTGGGATGCGCCAATTCTCGTCGTCGGAATCCACGGGTGGCGTCCCGCTGCCGCCGTAGCGGGGATCCTCGCTGGACCAGAGCAGTTCCCACCGGCATCCATCCGGAGGGGCCAGGAGCGGCTCCGGAGCGGGATCGAGGTGCAGCCCATGCTCGAAATTCACGACGAGCAGCCGGTCGTTTTGCGCCTTGCCAAAGAATCGGAGCACCAAGGCCGCGCTCGCCAGCACCGCCCCATCGAAGGTGCCGGGCTGCGCCTTGCCGAGCGAAGGGTCGCGCTTGCGCAGCGCGATCAAATCGCGGTGCAGCCGATAAACTTCCGCGTGCCGCTCGCGATCCGCAAAATCGAGTTTGCAGCGGCGAAAAGTTTCCTCGTGCTCCGGATTCGCGAAGAGCTCGTCATCGGGCAGGGAAGCGACGCTGGGGAACTGACGGAGGAATTCCGCGCGGCCGGCGGCCACCGCTTTGGCCAGTTCGGGATTGTGATCCGCGAAATAAAGGAAGGGCGTCGAGGCGGAGAATTCCTGGCCTTGGAAAAGCATCGGCGTGGCCGGGCCGAGCAGCAGCAAGGCGGTGGCCGCGCGCAAACGGCCGCCGCTGGTCAGGTGGTGCAGCCGATGGCCCCAGAGCGAATTGGCAATCTGGTCATGGTTCTCGATGAAGGCGACGAAGTTTGCCGGGTGCAGATCGAGGCTCGGCGCGCCACGCCGCGCTTTCTGCCACTTGTAGCGCTGGCCTTGATAGAGATAGCCCCATTTGGCCGCGGAGATGAACTCCTGCGCCGTCCCGCGGTAGTCGGTGTAATAGGCTTCATTGCGTCCGGTCAGCGCCACGATCGCGCTGTGGTGAAAGTCATCGTTCCACAATGCATCGAGGCCGTAGCCGCCCTGCTCCGGCGCGCGCACCAGGCGGCTGTGCTGCGGTTCATTTTCGGCCACCAGATAGGTGCCGCGCTGGCCTCCCGCGGCGCGGACTTTGCGCGCCACGGCCGCCAGCACATGCTCGCTGGAGCGGTCAAAGATTTGCTGCGTCGCGTCGAGCCGCAGGCCGTCGAGATGGAACTCGTCCACCCAATACCCGGCATTGGCGATGAACAACTCCCGCACCGGCCCGCTGTTCTCGCCATCGAAGTTCAAGGCGTCACCCCATTCGCTCTTGTAGTGCTGACTGAAGTAATCCGGCGAGAACTCGCGCAGGTAGTTCCCATCCGGCCCGAGGTGATTGTAAACCACGTCGAGAATCACCCCGAGCCCCAGCGCGTGCGCGCGATCGACGAACGCCCGAAAGTCGTCCGGCTCGCCGTAGAGCCGCGTTGGCGCAAACAGGTCGACGCCATCGTAGCCCCAGCCATATCGACCCACGAAATCCGCGACCGGCATGACTTCGAGCAAAGTAATGCCCAGGTCCGCCAGCTCCGGAAGCTGCTCGATGGCCGCCCGCCACGTTCCCTCTCGGGTAAACGTGCCAATGTGCATCTCGTAGATGATCTGCCCCTCGCGAGTCACTCCCTTCCAGCCGGCATCTGACCACCGGAAAGCGCCGGGATCGACGATCCGCGACGGTCCATGCGGTCCCTCCGGCTGAAAGCGCGAGGCCGGATCGGGAAAGACGCCGTGAGCCAGCCGGTAGCGGTATTCCATTCCCACCCGCGCTCCGGCGACCGTCCCGGAAAAATAGCCACCTCCTTCCGGACTCAACTCGCCCCGTCCCTTCCCCGCCAACTCGACAGTCACCGTCCGCGACCGCGGCGCCCAAACGCGGAAATGCACGGAGCCATTGACCAGCACCTCCGCCCCGGTTGGAAGGCGCCGCTGGGCAGGGCTCTCGAGCGCACGCGCAGAATCGGCGCTCAGCGCAGGGACTTCGGTAAGGAGACGACTCATAACCACGCGAAGATTCGCAAACCGCGGTCAAACGCGGGTAATCCGACACCCTGACCCCCGCCTCAGCAAGGCGCCCGCTCCCGGCGCGTCGTCGGAATCCTCAAAGCGCGCGCGGGTTGCCGGGTTAACATGGCACCTCCCCCGTCCGTGTCTCATCGCCTTTCGATCGCCGCGTTCCTGCTCGCCGCGCTGCCGTGCGCGGCGGCACTCCATGACGACATCGATGCGCTGATCGCGGTGAAAGCGGGCGCGCCTCGCGCGGTCGAAGCGGCAAGCGACGCGGAGTTCCTGCGCCGGGCGTGGCTCGACTTCGAGGGCGGCGCGCCGACGGCCGCGGAAGCGCGGGCCTTTCTCGACGACGCTGCTCCAGACAAACGCGAGCGGCTTCTCGAGAAGCTTTTTGCCGCGCCGCGCTTTGCCGAGCGGATGGCGGATGCCTTCCACGTCATGCTCATGGAGCGCCGCGGAACTGACCCGGCCTGGCGTGCCTGGCTGGTCGCGGCCTTCCAAACAAACAAGCCGTGGGACACCATGGTGAAGGAGATGCTCGCGCCGGACTTTCTCGATGAGCAGCAGCGCGGGGCGGGCTTTTTCATGACGCGCCGGCTCGAAAAGGTCGGGCAGCAGGATACCGATTATCCGGGACTCACGCGCGACGTCGGACGGCTTTTCATGGGCGTCGATTTGCAGTGCGCGCAATGCCACTCGCATCTCACCGTGAAGGACTACAAGCAGCAGGATTTCCACGGCCTCCTCGTCGTCTTCCAAAATGCCAAACTCCAGCCCGCCGACGAGCGCCGCAAGACCCCGTGGCTGAGCGAAGGTGCGCTGACCGCCAGGGCCGAATTCGTCTCGGTGCTCACGAAAAAAGAAGGCGCGACCGGCCCGCGCGTACCCTTCGGCGAGGAAGTGGAACTGCCGGCGTTCACGGGCGACGAGGCGTGGCTGGTGAAGGCCGATCGCAAGACGAAGGAAGCGGGCACGCCGCGCTTCAGTCCGCTGCACGAGATCGCGCTGCGGCTGCCGTCGCCGGGCACCCCGTTGTTCGCGCGGAACATCGCGAACCGCGTCTGGTGGCTGCTCATGGGACGCGGGCTCGTCGAGCCGCTCGATCTGCAGCACAGCGCGAACCCGCCGTCGCATCCCGAGCTGCTCGCCCTTCTGGAAAATGAGCTCGTCGCGCATCGCTTCGACCTCCGCTGGCTGCTGCGCGAGCTGGCGCTGACGCAAACCTATCAGCGCGCCGGTGCGGCCTCCGACTATTCCGCGAGCGAGCGGCACCTCACCAGCGAGCAGCAGTTGCGCGCGTTTCTCATCGCCACCGGCGAAATGGATCGCGTCCAGAGCAACGCGAAAGCCGACGAGCAGGAGGACACCAGACGCTACACCTTCGCCGATTTCGACAAGGCCTTCCAGGCCGCGCTGGCCAACCCGCCCCGGGAACCGGAGCTGCGCGCCACGCCTTCGCTGCGCTCCGCGTTGTTCTTCCGCAACAGCGACCAGGTGCAGTGGGCATTGCGCCCGCGCGCGGGCAATCTCCTCGATCGTTTGCCGCGACTGGGCGACCCCGCCGCCATGGCCGACGAGCTGTATCTATCGGTCCTGACCCGCCGGCCCGACGCGGACGAACAGGCCACCTTCGCAACCTGGCTGGAGAAGCATGGCGCCGATCCAGCGAAAGCCATCGGCGACTTCGCGTGGGCGCTCTTCAGCTCGTCGGAATTCTTCACGAACCACTGACCTCATGCCGCATTCCCTCTGCACCCCGCGCGAGCATTCGCTCTCCCGCCGCGCCTTCCTCGGCACCACGCTCGGCGCGCTGTGCGGGCTCGCTTCGCCGGGATTCGCGGAGGCGCTGCGCCAGCGCGAGAAGCAGGTGCTCTTCGTCTGGCTGGATGGCGGCATCAGCCAGCTCGAGAGCTGGGACCCGAAGCCGAACACGGATTTCGGCGGCCCCTTCCGCAGCATCCCGACCTCGGTGCCCGGCGTGCACCTGAGCGAGCTGATGCCGCGTGTCGCGAAGCAAATGCATCGCCTCTGCGTCGTGCGCAGCCTGTGCACGAAAGACAACGCCCATTCCTCCGGCGTCGATCGCATCCAGCGCGGCGACCCGCGCAACCGCGGCGTCCCCTACCCGCACTTTCGGCTCGGCGATCGCCCATCTCCTGGGACCGACGGCGAGCCGGCTGCCGCCTTACGTCTGGATCAAGCCGGGCAACGGCGGCTTCCGCGCCGAGGACGCCGGATTTCTCGGGCCGAAATTCGGCTCGCTCGCCTTCGGCGACGGCAAGCCGCCCGAGAATCTGCTGCGCCACCCGGCGATCACCGCCGAGCAGGACGAAGCGCGCAACGAGCTGCGCGCCCTGCTCGACCGCCGCTACGCCGCGCGCCGCGCCGCGCCGAGTGTCGAGGCGAATGCGACGGTCTTCGACATGGCCAGCGAGCTGATGAAGCGCGCCGACATTTTCGACACCACGAAACTGCCGCCGCGCGACATCGAACGCTACGGCGCCCACGATTTCGGCCGGCACATGCTCATCGCGCGGCGCATGCTCGAGTCCGGCGTGCGCTTCGTCAAAGTGACCAGCTACGGCTGGGACACCCACGGCGACAACTTCAACGCCCACGCCGCCATGGTCCCGAAATTCGACCAGGCGTTTGCCGCGATGCTCGAGGACCTCGCCGCGACCGGGCTGCTCGACCAGGTGCTCGTCGTCTGCCTCAGCGAATTCGGGCGCACCCCGCGCGTCAACGGCCACGTCGGCCGCGACCATTGGCCCGAGGCGTGGAGCCTCGCCATGGGCGGCTGCGGCCTGCAGCGCGGCGCGGTCATCGGCGCGACGAATGACCAGGGGACGTTCGTGAAAGACGCCGGCTACGACATCGGCGCGCTCTTCCACACCTGGTATCGCGCGCTCGGCATCGATCCGGTCGCCACCGAGTTCGACAACAAAGGCCAGCCGCTGCCCATCGCGCACGACGAGATGCACGCCATCAAGGAGGCGCTGGCATGAGTGATCCGATCCCCAAACAAATCGCCGAGCTGAAGACGCCGCGGCAGATCACCGCGGCGCGATTCAGCCCGGACGGCACGGTGCTCGTCACTGCCGGCTACGAGCCACTGCTGCGCCGCTGGCGTCTCGAAGGCGACAAGGATTTCCAGCCGCTGCCGCCGCTTGAGGATCATCGCGGCTGGACCACCGGCCTGGCCTTTCATCCGCAGCAACCGTGGCTGGTCACGGCCGATTCGTGGGGCCAGCTCCGCTGCCAGACCTTCGCCGAGGACCAGCCGGCAGTGCGCTGGCGGCACGACACCGCGCACGATGGCTGGATTCGCCAGCTCGCGATCTCGCCCGATGGCCGGCACCTGGCCACCTGCGGACGCGACCGGTTTCTCCGCCTCTGGAACGCGGAAAGCGGCGCCCTCGCGGCGGAGCATCAAGCCGGCGAAGACCTCTACGCGGTGGCGTTTCATCCGACTGGCACGATGGTCGTCTCCGGCGATGGACGAGGCCGGATCGAGGCCTGGGATTTCGCCGCGAAAAAGACCGTGCGCACTTTCGACGCACCCGCCTTTTACAAACTCGACCGCATCCAGGACATCGCCGGCCTGCGCGTGCTCACCTTCCTCAACGACGGCCAGACGCTCCTCGCCGCCGGCACCACGCCGAACAACGGCGCCACGATGCTCAGCCGGCCGACGATGCTCGCCTTCGACTTTGCCGGCGGAAAACTCGCGCACACCTTCACCCACGGAAAACCCGAGCACGGCTTCATCCACGACCTCGCCGTGCACCCCGATGGTTATCTGATTGCGGTCACCTCCGGCTCCCCCGGCAGCGGCCTGCTGCTGCTCGTGCGCCCCGGAGCGGAGGAGCCCTTTCACGTTCACACCAAGCTCGCCAACTGCCACGCCATCGCCCTGCATCCCGATGCCAAACGCTTCCTGGTGACGGCCACCAACCGGGACAGCAACGGCAACGGCCGCCGCCTCGGCAAGGATGGCGACTACCCGAACAACAGCTCGCCGCTCCATTGGTTCGAGCTGACGTCGTAAGTGCTGGCCCTGGAGAGTCACGTCGCGCCGAGCGCGGCGTGGAGCTGTCGTCGGGCGGGCTGCCGCAGCTGGCGGCAGGTGACGTTCCGCGTCGCTGACGGTCTACGGGCATGATAGGGGTTTCAGTCATGAACATTCCACGTCTCCCCCTGGTCGTTACCCTGCTGGCCCTTGCCTCCCCCGGCGCCTTCACCCAGACACCCGCACCCAAGCTCCTTTTAGCAGAAGACTTCGAGAGCACAGCGGTGGGTGAAATCCCCAAGGGCTTCACCAAGAACGGTCCGGTGGCCGTTTCGGACGACACCGCCCACAGCGGCAGGAAATCGCTCCGCCTCGAACCGATCGTGAAAGGCGCACGGACGATCACCAAACAGGGACCGGAACTCGCGGCGCTCGGGGGCCAATTTTGGGGACGGCTCTATTTCAAGGTGAAGCTGCCGACCCCATTGCCGGCCATCCCGGAGGGAAAGACCACGGCGGCCATCCACACCACGCTCGTCAGCGGCAAGGCGACGAGTCCGCTGTTCAACGATCCCATCGAGATCCGCATGATGGGCACCTCTTTCAGCACCGCGGGCACTTTCTCGTGGCTTTACAACGTGCAGCCCAGGGGCGGGCGGAAGGAATTCGGCGTCGGCACCAAGACGAAGTACAAATACACCGATGAATGGACGCTCGCCGAGTGGTCGGTGGACAACACCACGCAAGCGTATCACTTCTTCATCGATGGCCAGGAAGTGACCGAGATCGCGGTAAGCAAAGGCGCGGGCAAGTTTGAGGGCGCGGAACTCCCCGCCGTCTTCGAGAGCCTCACCTTTGGCTGGCTCAACTATCAGCCGGCCACCGAACCAGGATTCACCGTTTGGATCGATGACCTCGCGCTGAGCAAGGAGCGCATCGGCCCCGTGGCCGCACCCAAGAAGTAAGGGAGCGCGGAGGTCAACGTCGAATCGAACGACGTTCAGAATCTCGGAAGCGGAAAAACATCCAACACTCCAACACTCCAACACTCCAACACTCCAACACTCCAACATCCAACATCCAACCCCCAACATCCAATGAACGCTGCGCGTGGTTTCCTACGCAAAGCGTCCATTGGATGTTGGATGTTGGGTGTTGAGTGTTCAGTGCGGGGTGTTTCTCCTGGCGGGCGGAATCCAGTAGGATGGCTGTGAATTCCTCTTTCTCATTTTCCGATGCCGATCATTACCAGTTCCAAGAGCCAGCCGGAATACGACGTCGTCATCGTCGGCTCGGGCGCGGGGGGCGGGCAGATGGCTTACACCCTCACGCTGGCCGGGTTGAAATGCGTGATGCTCGAGGCGGGGCGCGCTTACGACCCCGCGACGGAGACGGCGATGTTCCAGCGGCCTGATCAAGTGCCGTTGCTCAATACGCCGACGACTGACAAGCAGATGGGCTTCACCGATGCGACGGTGGACGGTGGCTGGCAAATCCCGGACGAGCCTTACACGCAAGCGAGCGCCAAGCCGGAGGAGCAATTCAACTGGTGGCGTCCGCGGATGCTCGGCGGGCGGACGAACCACTGGGGCCGCATGTCGCTGCGCAATGGCCCGTATGACTTCAAGGCGCGCCGCCGCGACGGGCTCGGCTTCGACTGGCCGATCGGCTACGACGACCTCGAACCTTATTACACAAAGGTCGAGATGCTCATCGGTGTCTTCGGCACGAACGAGGGCATGGAGAACACGCCTGACTCGCCGCCGGGCGTGCTGCTCCCCGCGCCCAAGGCCCGCGCGTCGGAGCTCTACACGCAGAAACACGCGAAGAAGCTCGGCATCCCGGTCATCTCCATCCACCGCGCCGTGCTCACGCGTCCGCTCGATGCGGAGACGATTCCGGCGAAGCTGCACCCCGGAAACGCATGGGCGCAGCGCATCGTCGCGGAGTCGATGCGGGTGCGCGCCGCGTGCTTCTGGGCGACCGATTGCCACCGCGGCTGCAGCCTTCGCGCGAACTATCAAAGCACCACGGTGCACCTGCCGCCGGCCCTCGCGACCGGCAATCTCGACATCATCCCGAACGCCCACGCGCGCGAAGTCACGCTCGGCCAGGACGGGCGCGCCGACGGCGTGCTCTACATCGACAAGACCACCGGCCAGGAAGCGCGCGTGAAAGCGAAGGCCGTCGTGCTCGCCGCGAGCAGCGGCGAGACCGTGCGCATTCTCCTCAACTCGAAGAGCGCGCGCTTTCCGCGCGGCCTCGCCAACGGCAGCGGGCTCGTCGGCAAATACATCATGGACTCCGTCGGCGCCTCGGTTGGCGGTCAGATTCCGGCGCTGGAGAATCTGCCGCCGCACAACGAAGACGGCGCGGGCGGACCGCACCTGTATATCCCGTGGTGGCTCTACCAGGAACAGCTCGCCGGGAAGCTCGGCTTCGCCCGCGGCTATCACGTCGAGTTCAACGGCTCGCGCGGGATGCCCGGCGGACGCAACCCGCTCTCCGACGACCTCGCGCGCGGCGCCTACGGCACCAAGTTCAAGGAAGAGGCCCGGCGCTATTACGGTTCGTTCGTCGGCTACACCTGTCGCGGCGAGATGATCGCGAACGAAGACTCCTTCGCGGAGCTCGATCCCGAGGTGAAAGACAAATGGGGCATCCCCGTGCTGCGCTGGCATTGGAAGTGGAGCGAGCAGGAGCTGCGCATGGCGGATCACGCCGCGCAGAACTTCGCGGCGATCGTCGAAGCGATGGGCGGAACCGTCCGCGCTCGCAAGGGCGCACTGGGCCGCGACGCCATCGAGGCAGGCGGCAAGGTCATCCACGAAGTCGGCGGAGCGCTGATGGGCGACGACGCGGGCAAGTCCGTTTGCAACAGTTGGAACCAGACCTGGGAAGTGAAGAACCTATTCCTCTGCGACGGCGCACCCTTCCCCTCGAACGCCGACAAGAATCCCACCCTCACGATCATGGCCCTCGCCTGGCGCGCCGCCGATTACCTCGTCGAGCAGGCGCGGAAAGGGGACCTATGACGACGACTCCATCTTACAACGGCGGTCACAAGCTCTTAACATGAATGGACGGGTATCCTTGCCGGAGCCCCGACGCGATATCTCCTCATGCGTATGTTCACCTATTTGACCGGACGCCTCCGTCACCCGTTACCGTGAACTTACCAAAAAATCTCCCCGCCGCTCTTTGCCGAGTGATTCTTCTCGGCACGGGGGCGGCGCTGCTCATGGGTAGCACGGCGCGTGCTGACGACTGGCCTCAATTTGGAGGACTTGGTCGAGATGGGGTTTGGAAGGAGACCGGGATCATTCAGACCTTCCCGCCGGGGGGATTGAAGGTCCGCTGGCGCGCGCCCGTGGGCAGCGGACTCTCGTCGCCGATCGTGAGCGATGGCCGCGTCTTTCTCTGCGACGCCGAGAGGAAGCAACCGAAGGCTTGGGAGCGCGTCCATTGCTACGATGAAACATCAGGCAAACTTTTGTGGACGCATATGGACGAGGTGAGCTACCCCGAATGGGCCTTTGGTCCCGCGAGCGAGACGGGCCCAGATGGCACTCCTCTCGCCGCTGGCGGTAAGATTTACGCCGTTGGCCGAATGGGGAACCTCGTGTGTCTAAATGCTCTCGATGGCGCGGTGCTTTGGCAAAAGGATTTGGCGAAGGATTTCGGTCTCGGGGACACCTTTGGCACGACGCCTTCGCCTTTGATCGAAGGCGACCTCCTGATACTCGTCACAGGTGGGATGCCGGACGCCTGCGTGCTCGCTTTCGACAAGGAGAACGGAAAAGAAGTCTGGCGGGCGCTCAATGACAAGTGGACTTACAGTTCGCCCATCGTCATCAGCGCCGGCGGGAAAAGGCAACTGATCGTCTGGACGCCAGACGCGATCACTTCGCTTGATCCTGCCACGGGCAAAACATGGTGGCGGGAGTTGCGGACCTTGCACGGTGATTTCGCCGTCGCCACACCGACGGCGTGGGAAGGGCTATTGCTCGCGGGCGGGTTGATGTTTCAACTCGATCCTGACCAGCCTGCCGCTTCCGTGCTTTGGCCGAAGGACACCGTGCAGGCGCGCCGAAGCCTGAGCAATACCACCGGGCCGCTGCTCTTGAACGGCTACGTGTATTCTCACAAGTCGCAGGGACGCCTCGTCTGCCTGGACGCCCGCACGGGCCAGCAGGTGTGGGAAAAAGATAAGGTGACGGCCTCGGGAAGCGGAGCCTGCCTTCACCTGATCCGCAATGGCGATGGCGTCTGGCTCTTCACCGACGAAGGCGATTTGATCCGCGCACGACTGACTCCCCAGGGTTACGAGGAATTGGGCCGCGCGCACCTGTTGAATCCGACTTACCAGTTTGGCGGCCGCAAGCGGCTCTGGTCCCCGCCCGCCTTTGCCAACGGGCACGTCTTTGCGCGCAGCAGCGAAGAACTGGTCTGCGCGTCATTGAGAAGCGCTGATCGATGAAACCCCATTTCAAGGGCTTGCGCCATGCAACACTCAACCGCCGCACGTCTTGAGACATGACTCCTAACCAATCGCCACGTCTCTCCCGCCGCGACGTGATCAAATGGATCGCCGCCGCGACGGCGGCGATGAACTTGCCCGACTTTGCGGTCACCGCGCAAACCGCAGTCGCGCCGCCAGCGAAAGGCTACGGCCGCGATCCCGATCTCTCGAAGTTTTACGGACCCGGAGATTTCTGGCCTCTGACCTTCACCCCAGCGCAACGTCAGACCGTGATCGCCCTCGCCGACTTGCTCCTCCCCGCCGATCACCTCGGTCCCGCCGCGAGCGAAGTGCGCGTGCCCGACTATCTCGACGAATGGCTGAGCGCGCCTTATCCGCCGCAGCAAAAGGATCGCGAGACGCTGCTGCCCGGCCTGCAATGGCTCGAAGACGAATCGCGCAAGCGCTTCGCCAAGGACTTTGCGACGCTGAGTGAAGACCAGAAGCGCGCCATCGCCGATGACATCTGCTGGCCCGCCGACGCGAAACCGGAGTTCAAAAAAGCGGCGGCCTTTTTTCAAAAGTTCCGCGCGCTGGCGGCCAGCGCTTACTACAGCACCCAAGCCGGTTGGAAAGCGCTCGGCTATGTCGGCAACGTTCCGCTCCCGAGCTTCGACGGTCCCCCACCGGAAGTGCTGGAGAAGCTCGGCGTCGAACAAACGGTGAGGTAACGCAGTCTCCGCTCCAGCCGATTCCATGAAGATCCTTATTGGCCTGGCGCTGGTTCTCAGCGTCGGCTCGCTCGAGTCCGCCGAAACTACCGCGGGTGGCACGGCGTTCTCTGCAGGCGCCGCTTGAGTGACCCCAGCCGCGCGTGCTAATCTCTTGACCATGAGCACGCTCGCCGAAATCGAACAAGCGCTTCCGAAGCTCACTTCCGAGGAGATCATGCGCGTTGAAGCGGCCCTGCATCGCTTGCAGCGGCAACGCGGCATCGGAATCATTTATGACGACGCGTATGGCTTGTGGACGGAGGACGATCAGGTTTCCGTGGCCGCCGAAGCGTGGACGACGATTGGCGAGAGCGACAGAGGCCAGCGATGAGCCAGCCGGAGCGCGGAGAGGTCTGGTGGGTGGACCTCGGCATCGCGGGCAAAGTCCGGCCGGCTGTCGTGATCAGCGCGGCCCTGGCAGACGATGACTACGCGCTGGTCGCCACGGTCCCGCATACCACTTCCGACCACCCCTCACAGTATGCGGTGTCGATTCCGATCACGGGATTGAAAGCGGGCGTTCTCAACGTGCAGGGGCTTGCACCGATCCCACTCGGCAAATTCATCCGGCGAATCGCCGCGCTTTCCCGCGGAGCAGCTTGCCGTGCTGGATCTGGCGGTCAAACGCTGGCTTTGTCTTCGCTGACCAACCGGCGCCCGACTTTGGAAATTCGAGCTACCGCCGCGACGCCGACGTCCGCCTGCTGTGGCGTTTCCCCTCGCGCCGCCTCGAAGCCGAGACGATCCGCGATGCGATGCTCGCCGTGAGCGGGCGCTTGAATCTGAAGATGGTGGTCCCGGCTTCGACCTGTTCGACAAACGGGGCGGGCTGAGCGGCTTCCAACCCGTCGAATCCTATCGCGGCGACGGCCTGCGCCGCATGATCTACGCGCACAAAGTCCGGCGCGAACGCGAGGCCGTCTTCGGCGCGTTCGATTGTCCCGATGCCGGCCAGAGCACCGCGCACCGCCGCGAATCCACCACGCCGATCCAGGCGCTGAACCTGTTCAACAGCCAGTTCACTATCGATGAATCCGACGCGCTCGCCGCCCGGGTGAAGGCGGACGCCGGCGACGCCGCGACCCGACAAATCCACCGCGCTTATCAGCTTGCCCTCAACCGCGATCCCAGCGCGGATGAACTTCGCGACGCCGAGCCCGCCGTGCGCGAGCACGGTCTCGCGACGCTCTGCCGCGCGCTCTTCAACTGCAACGAATTCCTCTTCCTGCCATGAGCCCCGGCCCCGAACACCTCTCGATCACCGGCCGTCACTTGCTGGATCGACGGCAGTTTCTCGCCAGCACCGCCACGGCGCTCGGCTCCATCGCGCTGACGAATCTGCTCGGGCTCGATGGCTTGCTCGCCGCCCAAGGGCCGGTGATTGATCCCGCGCAGCCGTTCGCGCCGCGCCCGCCGCACTTTCCCGCGAAGGCGAAGAACGTCGTGATGATTTTCTGCGCCGGCGCGGTGAGCCAGCTCGAGACGTGGGACTACAAGCCGGAGCTGATCAAGCACGACGGCCAGCCGCTGGCAGGCGGACCGGCGGTGACCTTCCAGGGACCGGCCGGCAATCTCGCGCGGCCGCAGTACGAGTTCCGCCCGCGGGGGCAGACGGGGAAGTGGGTAAGCGACCTGATTCCGCATCTCGCGGAGCTGACGGATGAAATTGCGTTCGTCCATTCGCTCACCGGCAAGAGCAACACCCACGGACCAGCGGAGAATTTCCTCTCCACCGGCTTCGTGCTCGATGGCTTCCCGAGCATCGGCTCGTGGGTCAGTTACGCGCTCGGCAGCGAGAATCAGAGTCTGCCCGCTTACGTTGCCATCCCCGATCCGCGCGGCGTGCCGCAGGCGGGATCGAACAACTGGGGCCCCGGTTTTCTCCCCGCCGTGTTCCAGGGCACGCCGATGAGCGCGAAGGATCCCGTGCGCCATCTCGCGCCGCCGCCGAAGATCACCAAAGGCGACGACCATGCCGCGCGCGCGCTTTTGCAGCGCATGAACGCCCGCCATCTCGAACAGCATCCCGGCGATGGCAAACTCGCCGCGCGCATCGCCAGCTACGAGCTCGCCGCGCGCATGCAACTCAGTGTGCCGGAAATCAGCGACCTCAGCACCGAGCCCGCGCACATCTTGAAACTCTACGGCGCGGACGATGCCTCGAATCCGAACAAAGCGGGCTTCGCGCGCAACTGCATCCTCGCGCGGCGGATGATCGAGCGCGGCGTGCGCTTCGTGCAGCTCTTCAACGGGGCCTACGCCAGCGGCGGCGAACTCAACTGGGACGGCCACAACAAGCTCAAAGAGCAATACGACAAACACGCCGCGATCCTCGACCAGCCTGCCGCCGCGCTCATCACGGATCTCAAACAGCGCGGCCTGTTGCAGGACACGCTCGTCGTCTGGTGCACCGAGTTTGGCCGCATGCCCTTCTTTCAAAAAGGCGCGCAAGGCCGCGACCACAACCCCGACGGCTTCACCGCCTGGATGACCGGCGCGGGCGTGCAACCCGGGGTCAGCCACGGCGAGACCGATCCGCTTGGCCAGAAAGCCGTGCAGGACATTCATCCGCTCTACGACTTCAATGCGACGATCCTGCACCTGCTCGGTCTCGATCACGAGCAACTCACCTTCGAGCACAACGGCGTGCGCCGCCGCCTGACGAACGTGGAGGGACAGGTGATCCGCGAGCTGCTCGCGTGAGCGTCAAAGCCGAATTGAAGCAAGCGCCCCAAATGCGCCCCCAAAAACAACCCATGAAAAACCCCGGCCTCCTCGCAGTTCTCTGCACCATCCTTTGTTCCTTCGTCGTCAAGTCACCCGCCGCGACCAGCGTGCTGGAGCTGGGCCTCAAAGGCGACGGCCAGACCGATGACACCCCCGCGCTTCAGAAAGCCCTCGCGTCCGGCCAACTCGACCTCCATTTCCCCACCGGCTCGTATCTGCTGGGCACCGTGGAACTGCCCAACGACGCCGCGCTGCACTTTGCGGCAACCGCCCGCATGAAGGTTGCGACGGCGGAAATCCAGGAGTTACCCGGCGAAACGGCGAGGGACGAGGCGCGGCCCTTGTTCCTGCTCAAAGGAGATCGGATCGTCCTGGAAGGTCTGGATGCCCAGGGCGTCTTCGAGGCGCCGGGCAAGGACGCGCGTGGGCGCGAGCGCGCCGCGGTCAACCACCTCATTTATGGCGAGGGTTTTGCCGACCTGACCTTCCGCCGGTTGCGGGTGGTGTTCTCGGAGAAAAAAGCCAAGGGCGCCCCGACGCCGATCTACTTGAAGCAATGCCGGAACATCGTGTTCGCCGATTCGCAGTTGGAGAACATCCAGCACGGCATCGAAACCGTCGGCTGCGAGAATGTCAGCGTGCATGGCAACCGCGCCGTGCAGTGCAACACCATCACCACCTTCGCCCGGAGCGAAGGACTTCGGCATTACGACAACTGGAGCCGGCAGGTCACCTACCAGTGCGTGTTTCGCGGTGGTTCGCCCGATCCGTCGCGCAAGGCGCCGCGCGTTCCGCTGGGCAGTTCCGACAAGGTCATCCGCGGCCTCGACCCGCAACAGGAAGGTTACTCGCCGCACCTGGCCGGCACCTACGACATTCAGATCAGCAACAACCACGCGGAGTATGGCCGCACGCTCGCGTGGGGTAACAAGGGGCGCCAGGTCATCTTCGAAGGCAACGTCTCGCGCTTCATGACCGACTACTCCTACGGCGTGGAAGGTTGCGAGAACGTCGTCTTCGCCAACAACACTTCCATCAACGCCCGCTCGGTCGGCATCATGTCGATGTATTGGGGCGATAAGGTGGTGATCACCGGCAATCTCATCCTCGTTCGCGACGAGCCCTACCTTCAGGAGTTCAGCGCCTTTCCGGAGCAAAAAGATTACTGGGGCGGCTTGCTGCGATTTCATCACGGCCCGACGTCGAAGGAAGACGCCGCCGCCGGCAGCCGCTATGGCGCGGGCAAGGTGATCGTTTCCGGCAATCTGCTCGTCAACGAGTTGCACGATCAGGTGCGTGGGATCGGCATCGAGGGTGGGCGCGACGTGTTGATCAGCGGGAACCGAATCGTCAACGGCTGGGTGCGCAAGGGTGGCGAGGGCGACCTGTCCATCGTCGGCAATGAATTTACCAGCGACCTGCCCGTGGCGCATGGGATCGTCAGCGTCCAATCCGGCACCGAACAGGTGATCGTCAAAGACAACGTGATGCGTTTCACCGGCGGCAAGGGCGCCGTCGCCGAGCCGCGCCAGATCCTGCCCGGCGGCACGGATGAAGCCCAGGCCGTGCAAAAGGACGAGGCGCTTCAGGCCGCCCTGCCCGCGATCTTTAACGCCGTCACGCCGAAAAGCCCGAAGCTGCTCCTGATCGAGGGCAACGTCATCCAGGGCTGGAAAGACGCCATCCAGCTCACCGCCGCCGCCCGCGAGGGCGATCCGCTTCGGTTCATCGTGCGCGGCAACAGCCTCGACGGCGCCCTTCGCATTACTGGCCTTCCGCAGTTCTACCGCAGCGTCGTCACGGACAACCTCGACCTCACCACCCTGGCCCCGGTTCAACCCGTCATCGAAGCGCAGGAGCCGGCGCGAAAGTGAGCGACCAGCCATGCGCGCACGAGCCCGCCCGCTCCGCGCAAGCAGGTGCCGGCGGCGGGACTCGAACCCGCACGGAGCTTACGCTCCAAGGGATTTTAAGTCCCTTGTGTCTGCCATTTCACCACGCCGGCTGTGATCATTCCGTTTTCAGCGGGAATCACTGTCTTCTGCAAGAGCTGCAAGAGCTGCAAGAGGAAGGTATGAGATCACAGAACTGTGCGCGGCGAAACTCGCACTGTAGCTGAGGCCAGTAACTCTTGCGCACACCCCTGCCGGAGTGCGCGGTATTTTCCCATGGAAATCCGGGGGTTTCGCTGCGCTCAAGCCCCGGCTACCGCCTTTGCACCCTTCGAGTCCGGTGCTGACTCAAGCGAAGTTTCAAATGCGTTGCCCTGCCCGGAATTACACCGCAGCGGCGGCCATTGACGACGGGCAAAATGGACAAGGATCGGGCCCATACAGCACCATGTCGGCGCGGCTTGTAGCCGTTCTGGAATTGCACCGTCACCTGCCCGCCATCGGTGGCACGAGGGACCGAGGTGGCGGTGATGATGATCGCCCTCCGACGAGGCCGGCGGGTGCGAGTTTCTGGCTTTTGAGCCACACCGGTTTGCGTTCATAGAGCCCTGATGGATCCGGGTAAAACCAAGCATCGCCGGCGTAGGTTTAGGTTGCGGCACGTTCCTTCAACACTCAGCCTTCGCGCCTAATGCTCGGGCAACGCAAGCTTTCCGCTCTCCCCCATTCGATCGGCGCGTTGGGCGTCGTATTCGGGGAAATTGGCACCAGCGTGCTCTACGCCTTTAGGGGGTGTTTGCACGACGGAATCGACACCGAACGGGACATCATTGGCGTCCTCTCGATGATCATCTGGAGCCTGTTCACGATCGTTTCGCTGAAGTATCTCGCCATCGTTATGAGGGCCGACAACCAGGGTGAAGGCGGCATCCTCGCGCTGCTCTCACTGGCTTTTTCCAAGGTGACGAGAACGCGGGGCGTGATGACGGGCGGCTTGATGACGATCGGCATTGCCGGCGCAGCGCTCCTTTACGGCGACGGGGTCATTACTCCCGCTCTCGCGGTGCTGGCCGCGATCGGGGAGCTGCGTGCCGAGACGCCAAAGATCGCCCCCTTCATCATCCCGCTGAGCTTGGGCATCCTCATGGGCCTCTTCGCCGTCCAATCCAAAGGCACCGGCGCGATCGGCAAGTGGTTTGGCAAAGTGATGCTGGTGTGGTTCCTCGTCCTCGCGGTGCTCGGGATCACCAACATCGCAACAAACCCCAGCGTGCTGCGGGCGCTCAACCCGCTGGAGGGATTTGATTTCCTGACGCGTCACGGAACGGCCTCGCTGTTTATCATGGGCAGCGTCTTCCTCGTGGTCACCGGCAGTGAAGCGCTCTACGCGGACATGGGGCACTTCGGGCGCAAGGCCATCTCGCGGGCCTGGACCTTCCTCGTCTGCCCGGCCCTGATTTTGAATTACCTCGGGCAGGGCGCGCTCGTCCTCGTCAACCCCGCGGCGAGAGAAAATCCGTTCATCAACATGGCCCCGAACTGGGCGCGTTTCCCGCTCGTCGCACTCGCCACCGCGGCTGCAATTATTGCCTCGCAGGCCTTCATTTCAGGAGCGTTCTCGCTGGCCAGGCAAGGGATTCAAATGGGTTACATCCCCCGGATGGAGATCCTCCACACGTCGAAGGACGAGCACGGACAAATCTATATCCCGAGGTTAAATATCATCCTCGCCATCGGTTGCGCGGCGATGGTCCTCGGCTTCGGGAACAGCGACGCGCTCGCCGGCATTTACGGCGTCGCGCTCAACCTCACGATGCTGGCCACCACCGCCATCTTCTTCTTCGTCGCGCAGAGGCTCTGGGGCTGGAGCCCGCTGCGCGCCGGGCTCACCTGTCTGCTTTTCGGCTCCATCGAGGCAATCTTCCTGGCCGCCAATTCCCTCAAGATCATGCATGGGGGCTTGCTTCCGCTGGTCTTGGGGGCGGGGATCTTCATCGTCATGATGACTTGGAGAGACGGCCGCAGCCAGCTCCGCAAGAGCCTTCCGCCAGGCATGCCGCTGGATGATTTTATCGCCTCGATCAGCATAGCGGGAAGCCTTGATGAGCAAAACATCTTGCACCGTAGCCAGGGCACCGCGGTCTTCCTCGCCGAGGATCCCGATGGCATCCCGAACGCCCTGATCAAAAACCTCAAACACAACCAAATCCTCCATCGACAAAACATCGTGCTCACGATCATCACCGATGCGAATCGTCCGTACGTGATGCCCGAATATCGCGCCGAGGTCAGCGACCGCACCGAGGGATTCTTTCGGGTTATTACCAGGTTCGGCTTCATGGAGAGTCCGAATATCGAACAGGTCATCCGCCTCGCGGGAGAGAATGGGCTCGCCATCCACCTCGACAAAACGACCTTTTACGTCGGCAAAGAGCGCATTGTCGTCGCGGAGATGCAACCCGGCATATCGGCATGGCGCGTCCATTTGTTCGCCTTCCTGAGCAACAATGCGGAGAGCGCCGTGGACTACCTTCAAATCCGGTCCGACCGCTTGTATGAGGTGAGCCAGGTGGTGGAAATGTAGCGGGTCCGCCGGCCGATGGCGCGCGGAGACAAAACCTCCTGACCCGCCTCCGCTCATCCGCGTCACGACTCCATGGCTTGATCCGCGCTCGGCTTCATGCGCATCGTCACCCTTGGTGACCGATCTGATGGGGGACGGCGACGGAGAACAAGTTCCGCCCTCGTGTGCCCAAAAATTCGCAACCGAGTCCCTCCTCTCACCTCTCACCTCCGACGATGACCGAACTTGAACAGCAGAGCTATGACGAGGCGCTGGAGAGGATCGCGGACTGCCAGCGGCAGGGGATGGGGAGCGCGGCCCTTGACCTCCTTGGGATGAAGCTCACGAGTCTCCCGCCGGAGATCGGCTGGCTCTCGCTGCTGACTGGGCTGGACCTCTCCGACAATGAGCTCACGAGTCTGCCGCCGGAGATCGGCCGGCTTTCCGCGCTGACGGGTCTTTACCTCTCCGCTAACCAGCTCACGAGTCTGCCGCCAGAGATCGGTCGGCTCAAAGCGCTGAGGCGGCTGAACCTCTCCGGCAACAGCCTCACGAGTCTGCCGCCGGAGATCCACCAGCTCACCGCGCTCACGGAGCTTTACCTGCACGGCAATCCGGCCCTGGCCATCCCCGACTCCATCCTGGGGCCGACCTATGACGACGTGTATGGCCGGGACAAAAAAACTGCCGCGCGTCCGCAAGACATCTTGAGCTTCTACTTCGCCCGACGCCAGGGAGCGGCGGCAGGGACCCTGCGGCGGGTCAATGAGATCAAGGTGATGCTGGTGGGGAGAGGTGGGGCGGGGAAGACGAGCCTGCGGCGGTTCTTCATGGGCGAACCCCATGACAAGGAGGAGCAGGAGACGCCGGGGATCGCGCTGGACAGCTTTCGGCTGCGCTGCGCGCAGGGGGAGTTGACGGTGCGGCTGTGGGATTTCGCGGGGCAGGAGATTACGCACGCATTGCACCAGTTTTTCCTCACCGAGGGCTGTGTCTATATCCTTGTGCTGGATCCGCGCTCGAACACCGAGATGCGGGATGCGGAGTATTGGCTGGGACTTCTGAAGCGTTACTCGGGCGGCGCGCCGGTGGTGGTCGCGCTGAACAAGCAGGATGCGCGGCAGGGCGGCTACGATGTGGACCGGCGCGCGCTGCGGGAGCGCTTTCCTTTCATCCAGAGCTTTACCCCGACGAATTGTGAGGAACGGGCGAGCTGTGCGGAGCTGCGGCAGAGGCTCTGCGCCGCTATCGAGTCGCTCAAGGAGACGGAACCGCCGCACCTGAAGGTGCCGGAAGCCTGGCTGAAGGTGATGGAGGACTGCGCCGGGGAGGCACGGAGAAAGCCGCCGCTGGCCGGCAGTAAGCTGGTCCGCTTGCTGGGGCTGGCGGGTCATGCGGTTCCCGCCGCAACCGGACGGCAGCACCTGACCCTGGCGGAGTTTCGACAGATCTGCGCGAAGCACGGCGAGACGGGGACGGAGAAACAGGAATCGCTCGCGCGGCTTCTCCACAAGCTGGGCGCGGTGCTGCACTTCGTGGATGAACCACGGCTGCGAGATACGGCGGTGCTCAATCCCCACTGGGTGACGGATGGCGTTTACCGCCTGCTGCGATGCAAAGATCGCCCGGGAAGCGATGGCACGCTGACTCTCGCCGAGGCGCTGGGAGCGCTGCCGGGGGAGACCGAGGAGACAGCGCGATTCCTCCTCCGGCTGATGGAACGTTTTGAGATGTGTTTTCCGTTGGATGAGGAGGAAGGCAGCAAGCCGCCGACGAAATGGCTGATCCCGGGCGCGCTGGGTGAATTCCAACCCGAGGGCGTGAAGCCGGACTGGCAGAAGCCGGGCAGTGTGCGGATGCGCTATATCTATGACCCGCTGCCGGAAGGGGTGCTGCCGCGCTTCATCGTGATGACGCGCCTCCTCAGCGAAGGGCAGCCGCGCTGGCGGAATGGGGTGGTGCTGGAAGAGGGCAGCGCCGCCGCGCTCGTCCGCCGCGGCGAGAATCGCAACCACGTGGAAGTGACGGCCTTCGGTCCCGAGGGGGAGCGCCTGCGGCTGCTGGAAATCATCCAGGGAAACCTGGAGCGCATCCACAACGACCTCCCCGACCCGAAGCCGGTGGCGGAGGTGGAACTGGCGGGCCTGCCGGGAGTCTTTCGACCGGTGGCCGACCTCGAGGCGGCTGAATTGGGCGAGCAAAAGCTGGCGGTGGATACCAAGCAGGGGCCGGCGCTGGTGGAGGCGACGCCGCAACTGAACCAAACGTCCGAGCCGCAAGCACGCCGGGGCGATCGGGTGCCGCTCAATGTCTTCCTGAGCTATGCGCACGAAGACAAGAGGGCGATGGCAGTCTTCCAGCAAAACCTGACGGTGATGATGAAGAAGAAGTTCATCACGCGGTGGCATGACGGGCTGATCGAGCCGGGCAAGTGCTGGCGGCAGGAGATCGACGAGAATCTGGCGAAGATGGATGTCTTTGTGGCCCTGCTCACGACCGCGTTCCTTGCGTCGGATTTCATTGGGATCGTGGAGATCGAAGCGGCGCGGAAGAAGCTGCGGGAGCGGGGGAAGGATTTTCTCTTCGTGCTGATCCTCGTGGATGACATCAGCCTCGAAGAGCTGGATCTGGCGGAGTATCAAATCATGAAGCCCGGCGGAAAAGCGGTGTGCGCGCATGCGAGCCGGAAGGCGGGCTTCAACGAAGCACAGAAGGAACTGGAGCAACTAATCTTGAAACGCCAGGCCGTGAAGAAGGCCCGGAAGCGTGACGAGCCCTCCTTCGAGCCGCGGATCCCGAGAGCGCAAGAGCCGGAAGGCATCACCATCATCGTGCAAGGCGACTACATCAAAGGAGACAAACCCATGAGCCACGACCAAAGCATCCACATCGGTGGCAATGTCACGAACGCGCAGGTCGGGCAGACCTTGACGAACTGCACGAACCTCATCCGGCAGCAAGCTCCGGGAGCACGGAAGGATTTGCTGGAGGCATTGAATGCACAGGTGCAGCAGCTCTTCCAGGCGCTCCCGACCGACAAGCACGAGGATGTGGCGGGCAATCTGGAACTGGCGGTGAAGGCGGTGACGAGCGCCAAGCCGAACCGGGCGTGGTATTCCGTCTCCACGGAAGGGCTGCTGGAAGCCGCGAAGTATGTGCAGGACTTCAGCGGGAGCATTGCGGGGACGATCAAGAATCTGGGCAAGTCTCTCTGGCCTGATTTCTTGCTGCCGGAATCGAAGTGACCAGCGCCGATGCGCGCGCTGTGCAGCGCCGGGAGATGAAACCGTGCGTGAGGTGCCACTGGTTCACGCGTTCCATGCGTAGTCGTCATGGAAAGAACGGCTCGGACGTTCACAGCGCGGCCTCCGCGCAGGGCTTCAACGGCTCGCAATCGCGCCGTATCCGTGACGCCGTTTTTTGAAGCTGGACGACCGTCTGGGCCATCGTTGTTTATTTGACCAGGATTCTCGCGGAAAGCTGGCTCGCGGACGCCGCGTTTTCAAACCTTGAGCGTTCTCTCCACCCGCGTGGGGATGATCCGGCACCGGGGGTTTGCGGCGGTCGCCACAAGGCAATCGACTCGAAATCGAGCCTTTGGTTAAACCATCCATCGGTTCGAATTCCACTCCGCGCCGTCTTGCTGACGGTGGCGCGGAGGGCGGACCACCCCACTGATTGATGCCGGACTCTTCGCCGAATCCCCCGCCTTCACGCGGCCCGCTCTTCCTTTCCTACGCGCGGGGCGATCAGGAATCATTCGTCGCACGGCTGCACGGGGATCTCGCGGCGCGCGGCCTGGCGCTGTGGTGGGATCGCCGCTGCATGCCGAACCGCGGGTTGACCTTTCTCCGCGAAATCCGCGAGGCCATTACCGCCGCCGAACGTCTGCTCCTGATCTTCGAGCCCCGGGCGGTGGAGTCGGATTATGTGCGGGCGGAGTGGCAGTATGCGGGCAGCATCGGCACGCCGGTGCTGACGCTGCTGCGCGTGGGGAACTACGAGCAATTGCCCGAGGCGCTGCGGCACAGTGATGTGCTCGATTTTCGCGAGGACGAGCAATACCCGGCGCGGCTGGCCACTTTGCTGCGCCAGCTCGCGGAACCCATCTCGCCGCTCGGCCGGTTGCTCGGGGTGCCGGAGCTGCCTCCCCAGTTTCAAGCGCGCGTGCAGGATCTCACCGCGGTGCGGGGCGCGCTCCTGCGCGACAGCCGCGAGCCGGTGGTGCTCACGTCGGCCGGGCGTCGCGCCGGGATGCAGGGGATGGGTGGGATCGGGAAGAGCGTGCTGGCCGCCGCGGTGGTGCGGGACTTCGAGGTCCGCCGGTCCTTTCCCGACGGGGTGATCTGGGTCGCCCTCGGGCAGAGGCCGAATCTCGCGCTGCGGCTGGCCGAAACGTGCCACGCTCTGGGGGACGCGCCGGGGAGCTTCTCCGAAGGCGCGACCGGCCGCGCCCGGCTGGGGGAGCTGCTCGCCCATCGTGCCTGTCTGCTGGTGCTCGATGACGCCTGGCAGCTCGAACACGTGGGGGCGTTCGACGCCCTCGGTCCGCGGACCGCCCTGCTCGTCACCACGCGCGATGAGCGGCTGCTCGATGAACTCGGGGCGCACAAACATCGTCTGGAAGTGCTCGCCCCGGAGGAAGCGCTCCGGCTGATGGCCGGCTGGCTGGCGGCGCCGACCGGCGTCCTGGCCCGGGCGGCGGAAGCGGAAGCGCAGGCCATCGCCCGGGCCGTGGCGGCGATGCCCGCGGAAGCCGGTGAGGTGGCCCGGGAATGCGGTTATCTCCCGCTGGCGCTCGCCTTGAGCGCGGCCCAGGTGCGCGACGGAGTGGCCTGGAGCAGCGTGCTCGAGGCGCTGCGCGAGGCGGATTTGCAGTATCTGGATCACCCCAACGGCAGCGTCTTCCGCTCGATCAAGATCAGCGTCGATGCGCTCGAACGCGAAGACCCGAGGCAGGCCCGGCATTATCTGGAGCTGGCCGTGTTTCCCCAGGGCGCAGCGGTTCCGGAAGCCGCCGTGCGGACTTTATGGCAGCGCCCGGGCGGCTTGAACCCGCGCACGGCGGACAAGCTGCTGGCCACGCTCGCCCGGCGCGCGCTCCTGCGCCTGGAGGGTGAAGCGCCACGCCGCACGCTGCAGCTTCACGACCTGCAGCACGATTTCGCGCGCACGGCGGCGGGCGATCCCGCGGCGCTGCACGGGATGTTGCTGGAGGCTTATCGGCAGAGTTTCGCGGGCGATTGGCCGCTCGGGCCGGACGATGGTTATTACTTTCAACATCTGGCCGCGCATCTCGCCGGAGCCGGACGCGTCGAGGAAATGAAGACGCTGCTGACCGCTTCGCCCGCGTGGCTCGAGGCGCAATTCAAGGCCTGCCGGGGAGACACGCAGTTCGCCGCGGATCTGGAACTGGCCCTGGCAACGCCGGCCGCGGAACGTCCGCTCGCGCGGATCGCGCTGCTCGCGGCGCGCCAGGTCATTCGCCGGCGCGTGGAGACCTATTCCGACGACGATCTCGAAACCCTGGTGCATCTCGGCCGGGGCGCCGAGGCGCTCAGCCACGCGCGGCTGCGGTCCGACCCGGCCAGGCGCCTGCGCGCGCTGGTGCGATTGCACCGGGCAGGCGGAGCCGGGATGGAGCCGCCACCCGATTTGCTCGGCGAAGGGCTGGCCTTCGCCGCGCAGCTCGCGGCGAACGAATATGAGTCGCGGGTGGCGCTGGCGGAGCTCTCGCTCGCGCTCTTTGAAGCCGACCGCGGGGCCGAGGCGCTCGAAATTGCGCGCCGGACGGAAGGCGGCGTCCGCGAGTACCATTCCCGCGACAGCCTGGTCGAAGCGCTGGAGAACCAGCAGCGTTTCCCGGAGGCCGCGGCCGTGGCGAGAACGTCATCGGAGGCCAAACGCCGGGTCGAGGAACTGCTCGCCGTGGCGCGCGCCGCGCGGAAAACCGGCCAGCTCGAATTCGGGCGGAGCTTGCTCGACGAGGCGGCGGCCGAGGTGCACGCGGCGAAGGAACCGGATCCGACGCCGACGGGCTATCAGCCCCCGTGGCGCACGCGAGCGTTGCAAGCGGCCGCGGAGCTGCTCGAACCGGACACCACCGCGGCGCACGCCCGGTGGAGCGAAGCGCTCGAAGTCATCCTCGAGCAGCCCGGGACGAGCAATCTCGATTTGAAAGAGATCGGTTTGAAGCTTGCGCCGCGCGGCGAGACGCAACTGGTGCTGCGCGCCATGGACGGCAGCAGCTACCCGCAGTCCTTTCGGAACGACGAGGCGCGCCAATTCGCGGCGGCCGCCGGAGCGGCGGCGCAGTTCGAGACCGCCCTGGCGATTGCCGCGGTCATGGATGATCCCGCGGTGCGCGCGCAGACGCTGGTCGCGCTCCTGCCACCGTTGCACGCCGCGCGGGACAACCGCTTCGACCCGGTGGCGACCAAGGCTCTGGCGTTGGCCGGGCGGATCAAAAAGGGAGACTTCCGGCGGGCCCGGACGCTTTGCGAACTGACAGAAACGCTGGCCAGTTTATCGAACGCCAGGGCGGCCGAGGCCTTCGAGCGGGCGCTGGCGGATGCGCGCCGCGCGCCGCGGAAAGAGGCCGCGTCCGCACTGGCCAGGGTGGCCCGGAGCGTGGCGCGCTCGGATTTCGCTGCGACGGAGCCCCTCCGTCAGGAAGCCCTGGAACTGGCCGCCGGTGACCAATCCGAATGCTGGAACGTCGCCGTGCTGCTGGCCGAAAGCGGGGATCTCGACCGCGCCCTCCTGGCCGCGCGGCAGGTCGAAGCGAAAAACCAGTGGTCGGTGATCAACTCGGTGGCCGAGGCGCTGGCTGAGGCCGGGCTGGCCGCAAAAGCGCGGGCGGCGGTGAACGCCACCGACGATCCGGAGGAACGCTACTCGAGGCTCGGCAAGGTCGCGGAAAAGCTGGCGCGACGCGATCCCGCGGCGGCGGGCGGCTTTTTCCAGGAGGCGCTGGCGTGCAGATCCTGGCCGCTGAAGTTCATTGTGTACAATCTGGCGCGGTCGCCGTCGTGCTGGACGCCTGAATTGATCGACGCCGCTTTGGAAACGGTGCCCTACGTGGCTGAGTCTGGAGATCAGCAGGAGGCGTTGCAGAAATTTCTCCCGGGGCTCGCGGCGCCCCCGTGGCAGGAGGCCTGCACGAAGCTCATCGACACGGCGCGTCGCTTGAAGGTGTTGCCGGGGCTCGCGGACGAATTGGCGGCGGAAAGCGACAAAGCGCTCCAGGCCGGAGATTTCGATACCGCGCTGCTCCTCGGCAACGAAGTGCGTGGTGAGGCGAAGCACTCGAGGTTGCTCGAGCGCATCGCCAATGCGCTGGCCGCCGCGGGCGATGAGCGCGCGCTGGCGGTGGCGCGGAGCCTGGCCGGCCCGTCGCGAGTCGCGGCGCTGGAGGCCGTGGCCTTGTCCTACGCACGCGCGGGGCATCCCGAAGCCGCGCGGATTCTGGAAGAGAAGCGCGTCGCCGACTCCAGCCACACCGACGCAGCCACGCCGGACGCCGCGGTGCGGGAGGTCCTCCGCGCGCTGCTGGGGCTCGGGGTTCTGGACGGCGCGCTCGCAACGTTTCCCATCATCGCCGCGGAAAGGGAACGCACCGATGCGCTTTGCGAGGCCGCGGCGGCGCTGCTCGCGGGCGGAGGCCTCAGCCGCGGTTTGCAGGCTGCCGAAGCCCTCGGCGAACCGTTGCTCCGCGCGCGCGCCCTGCTCGCCTTCGCCCAGGCCACCGGCGACTCCGCGCTTTTCGACCGGGCTCTCCGCGAAGCCTCAACGGACGCCGCCCCGCCGGATCAGCCCGGCGCCGATTGGATAGCCGCTCTCGGTGAGTCTGTGGTCCGGCTGGCCGCAACGGACGAGGCGCTCGCGCGCCGACTGGTCGCCGCGGCGCAGGCCACTTGCGCGTTGATTCCCGATCGCGAGCGGCGCTCAGACCAACAGGCCCTTATCGCGCGGCACCTCTCGCGCGCAGGCTGGTTCGCGGACGCGCTGGCCGCCGCACGGGCCGTGGAAGATGGGCGGCAACACGATTACGGCGCGGTGCGCGGCAACACGGTCGCGGTCGTGGCCGGGGCGCTGGCCAAAGCCGGACGCGCCGCCGAAGCGCGCGCCGCGGCGGTGGAAGCGGATGAGATCATCACCCAAGCGGTATGGGCAATCATCAGCCAGGCGCCGATGATGCCGCCGGAGGGGTACGATTCCGAAACGCGCCGCCACATTGAATCCCTGCTGGCGGGCACGGCACCGCCGGACGGGACGGCCACGATCGACCCATCATCCGCTGCTTCCCACGACTGGCGTGACGCCCTGGACGTGCCAGTCGTGGACGAGTTTATCGCGGCGCTGGCCCGCAGTTCGCCGCTCCTGGAGCGGGAGGCGCCCGGTCTCGCCCTGGCCGGATTGAAGGAAGCAACGCGCATTGCCGGCTGGGCGTCGGAAACCTATCGCCGAGTTTCGGAAGCGATCTCCGCCGCATCGGACGATCATTAATTCTCCCAGCCTCGATGGGCGCACGAGAGCGGGGCAAGCAGCCTGTCGGACTTGCCGAGTCACAGCCGCGGAGCGGCGCCAACCCGAATAGCCGTGGTCGAGCGAAGCGAGGCCACGGAATCGAAAAACGCGGCCCAGCCGCGTCAGCGGCGAAACATTGCTTGTTCGAGGGTGCCGCCGCTACGCGGCTCGCGCCTCAGCCCTCTTCCGTGGGCTCGCTTCGCTCTCCCACCGAGGCGGCGGAGGGGAATCGAGGAGGGCGGAGGGCGGGCGAGACGGCTATTCAGGTTGGCGCCGCTCCGCGGCTTCACGCGCGAATTCCGACAGGCTCCTACGAATTGGGGCTGGCGAGGCCCGGCGGGAGGCACAAACTTTCGAAATAACGCTTTTCTGCTCAGGAAAGGACCGCCTGTTCCGTTTACTTGGCACTCGTGTGAAAACTTCCTCCCTTCTTCTCGCCCTGATCCTGGCTCTTTTCGTCCCGCTCTCCGCGCAGACCCCGGTCCCCAACGCGGCCTGGCAAAAAGCCGAAAAGCTTTTCAAAGAGGAGCACTGGGCGGAAGCGCGGGCCGCTTACGATGAGGCGCGCGCCGCGGAAGCGGACTGGCACTCGGCCCCGGTGCGGAGGGCGGTCGAGAAAGCCGTGGCCTGTGCGATCAAGTTGCAGTTGTGGGACGATGCGCTCGCGCGGGCGGCGGAGTTCGTGGAAAAGACCCGGGGATCGTTCGAGGAGGCCGTGGGGCAGCGCTTCCTGGCGGGGCTGTATCTCACCCTGCCCCACCAGGGATTGAAGCAGGGCGGAAAATTTCTGCGCGGACAGTCGGGCCAGGGGGTCTTCGTTTACTCGTGGAAAAAGGACCGCAAGGAAGCGGTGCTGCACTACGAGCGTGCGCGCGAGGTGCTCCACGGCTTGCTGGCTCATCCGCAAGACGATCCCCAGCGCGATGCGCCGGAGCGCGGGAAACTGCTCAACGCGGAGTTGATCGGCGTGGACTTCGATCTCGCGACGGCGCTCGCCCAACAAGACACCAGCCGGTGGGGATACGGCCCGTGGGGTCTGTGCGGCTGGTGGTGGGCGAGCTGGGGCGAGGCGGAAGAGGAATCCGACGCGGTCGAGGAAGCGGACTACGAGGAGCCGCGGCATTATCGCGGCTGGTACGGCGGAGAGCAGGAGACGCCGACGGGCCTTCCGCTCGGCGCGGATGGAAAGCCGCGATTCATCGAGCCGCCGAAGGAGTATTCCGCGCGGCTCGGAGCAGGCCCGAAGATTCGCTGGCTGCTCGAGGAAATTCAGCGCCTGGACGATTCGGCGAAGAAGGAAGACGCGGCGAAGGCGCTCTTCCGCTGGGCGATGATCGCCCGTTCGCTCTATGGACCGGAAACGGCGCAGTGGTCCGGCGCGCGGACCACTTACGATCGATTCGGCCGCCCGCAGGTGCAGCCGCCAGATCCCGATGAACCGAAAAAGAAAATCTGGGAGCTGGCCGATGACGAGGCCCTGACCATGGCCGGGGGCAAGGTGCGCGTGGTCGCGCTTCCGCCGAGTGAGAGCCCCGTCGCGCTCCTGCGCCAGGTCGAGGAGAAGTATCCCGAGAGCAGCTCGCGCGTCGAAGCGCACTATGCGCGCGCGCTTTACCTCCAGACCCGGCAGCAGTTCCCGCAAGCGGTCGAGGTGTATCAGGCGCTCATCGCCGCCCATCCCGGGCATCCCCGCGCCGGGAACGCGCAGCAGCAGATCGCGCACATTGGTGAGTCAGGCGTAATGCTCGGCAACAGCGGGGTGCAACTGCCATCGGCGGAGACCCGGCTGTCCTTCAGCTATCGCAACGCCGCGAAGATCGATTTCAAGGCGGTGCGCTTCGACATGGTCCGCTACACCCAGGATCGGTTGGAGCAGAAGCGGGAGGACTTCTGGGAGTACCAGAATCTCCCGAACTACCTCTTCAATAAAGACGATTGGAAAAATTACGTGGGCGAAACCGTCGCCACCTGGTCGCAAGCGGTGCCGCGCGAGCCGGCGAACCGCACCAGCGAGGGCAGCACAGTGGCGCCGCTGCGAGGCGCGGGCGAGGACGCGGCCAACGTCGCCGCGCCGGGCGCCTACATCATCGAGGCGCGCACCGCCGAGAGCCAGGTGTCGCGCGTGCTCGTCCTCGTGACCGACATCGCGATGGTGCAGAAGAACATCAAGGACGACGGCCTCATCTACGTGTGCGACGCGGGCAGCGGACAGCCGCTCGCCGAGAAGCCGGTGCGCGTTTACGAGCACTGGTCGGAATACATCCAGACCAAGCAGAAACAGGAACTGCACGTCGAGATCACCACGCTGACGACGGATGCCGACGGCCTCGTCAAATTCAAGCGGAAGCATTTCGAACACGGCTCGCGCGTCGAGGCCGTGGTGGCCGGCGCGCGCAACCGGATGGCGTTCTCCTTTTTCCAAAACTGGAACGAGGCCGCCTACGTGCAGGGGAATGATGAAAACGGGGCGCGCTCCTACGCCATCACCGACCGGCCGGTTTACCGGCCGGGCTCGACGGTGAAGTTCCGGGTCTGGCTGCGTTGGATGGATCGAAAAGTCTATCGCGGGCCGCAGCCCGTGGGCGAAAACGTGGAGGTGCGCATCCACGATGCGAAGAACAACGAGGTGCAGAAGTTCGATCTGAAGACCGATGAGATGGGCTGCGTGTCGGGCGAGTATGAGCTCGGCGCGGAGCCGCCGCTGGGCATCTGGCATCTGAGTTTGAATAGCACCCAGCCGGATGCGCGCACCTATGCGGGCGGTCTTTTCCGGGTCGAGGAATACAAGAAGCCGGAGTTTGAGGTCACCGTGAAGACAGCGGGCACGCAGGCCCGCCTCGGCGAGAAAATCAAGGCGACGATCGCGGCGCGCTATTACTTCGGCGCGCCGGTCGCGCAGGGGAAGGTGAGTTACAAGGTCTTCCGCGAAAATTATCGCCACTTCTATGTCGGCCCGGGTGAGTACGACTGGCTCTACGGCAAGGGCTACGGCCGGGCCTACTACGGATATCCATGGTTTCCGTGGTGGGGACGCTGGGGCTGCTTCTGGGACGGAGGGTGGCCATGGCCGGCGAAGGTGGCGTACCAGTTTCCCTGGGGATTTTACGGGGAGGACGCGAACGACTGGTCGCGGCGATTCGAGAGCGGCACCCGCAAGGCCTTGCGCGAATTGGTGGCGCAGGGCGAAGCGACACTCAAAGCGGATGGCACTTACGAAGTGGAGATCGACACCGCGCGCGCGAAGCAGGAGCAGGGCGACCGCGATCACCGTTACACCATCGAGGCCGAAGTGCGCGATGCAAGCCGGCGCACCATCGAAGGCAAGGGTAGTGTCATCGTTACCCGCCAGGAGTTCTACGCCTTCGTCGAGACGGACGGCGGTTGGTATCGCCCGGGCAACGAGACGTTCGTCGAAGTGCGCACCCTGACACCGGACAATGTGCCGGTGGCCGCGAAAGGTGAGGTGGTCGTCGCGCGCATCCGCTACGGCGGCGCGGACAATCGCGAGGTCAAGGAAGAGGTCGTGAAACGCTGGGACGCGGAGACCGACGTGGAAGGCCGGCTCTCCTTCAAGCAGCCAATTCCCGGCGAAGGCCAGTATCGGATCAGCTTCAAGACCCGCGATTCGTGGAAGGAAGAGGTCCAGGGGAACGCGGTCTTTTGGGTGTCGGGACCGAAGTTTGACGGCCGCGTCTATCGCTTCAACGACCTCGAGATCATCGCCGACAAGCGCACTTACAAGATCGGCGACACCGCGCACCTGCTGGTCAATGTCGCGGAGAACAATTCACGCGTGCTCTTCAGCGACAACGTCAGCCACGGCACGCTGCTCGACTGGCGCTTCATCGACATCCCGTCCCGCAGCAAGGTGATCGATGTGCCGATCGAGGCGCGGCACGTCCCGAACTTTTTTGTCGAAGCGACGCTGGTGCGCAATGGTCGCGTGCACACCGATGCGCGGGAGCTGTTCGTGCCGCCCGATCGCGGGTTGCTCAACGTGACCGTGAAGGCGGACCAGGAAACCTATCGGCCCGGGGGCAAGGGCAAGGTGCGCGTCGAGGTCACAGATGTCGCCGGCAAGCCGGCGCAGGGCGAGGTCACCCTGACGGCTTATGATGAATCGGTGACCTACATCCAGGACGAGTTCGGCCCGAGCCCGCGCGTCTTTTTCTATGGGCAAAAGCGGTATCATCAGGTCCACACCGAGTCGTCCCTCGAGCATCTGTTCAGCCCGAAGGGGGGGTTGCGGCAGCCGGAAAACGAAGTCTATACCGGCAGCGAACCGGAAGGCTGGCGCGGGTTCTGGGGCCTGGAGAAGTTTGGGCTGATGCTGACCAGCGGAGGGGTGGTTGGCGGAATGGCCGGCAGCGGCGGTGCGTTCGACACGCTCGATCTCGGTGGCCGGGCAGACCGGGCTGGTAACTTTGGCCCGATGGCTCAAACCGCCGCAGCCATGCCGGCGTCCGCGTCCGCGCCCATGGAATTTGCCGATATGTCCAAAGCGGCGGGCAGCAAAGCGAAGAGCGAATCCAAGGCCGACAGCGCGCCGGCCCTCGTGGAGCCGGAGATCCGGGCGGACTTCGCCGACACGGCGCTCTGGATGCCGAGCCTCCAGCTCGACGCGAAGGGCGTCGCCGAGACCGTGATCACCTTTCCGCAGTCCCTGACGACCTGGCGGCTGCACGGCTACGCGGTGAATCGCGCCACGCAGGTCGGGGACGCGATGACCAAGGCGACCACCACCAAGAACCTGATCGTGCGCTTGCAAGCGCCACGGTTTTTCATCGAGCGCGACGAGGTCGTGCTTTCGGCCAATGTGAACAATTACCTCAAGGACGCCCAGGCGGTGCGCGCGGAGCTGATCATTCCCGCGGGCTTGTTCGAGTTCATGGGGCCGACCGACAAAACTCCGCGGCCGGATGCCGACGGCAACCTGCACTTGCTCGACGAAGCAAACGTCGAAGCGAACGGGGAGCATCGCTTCGACTGGCCGGTCAAAGTGCTCAAGCCCGGCCTCGCGAAGATCACCGTCAAGGCGCTGACGACCGACGAGAGCGACGGCATGCGACTGGCCTTCCCGGTGCTCGTCCATGGCATCAACAAACAGCTCGCGCAAAGCGGCTCCTACCGCGTCGCGCAGGACGGCACGCGCACCCTCAAGCTCGAGCTCCCCTCCGAGATCGACCCCGAGCAAACCCGCCTGGAAGTCACGCTCTCGCCGAGCCTCGCCGGCGTAATGATCGACGCGCTGCCTTATCTCGTCGGCTACCCGTACGGTTGCGTCGAGCAGACGATGAGCCGCTTTTATCCAACGGTGCTCGTCGCGGACACGTTGAAGAAGATGGGCACCGATCTCGAAACGATCGGCAAACAGCGCCGGCAGATGAACGCCGGCGACGTGCGCAACCGCTTTGGCGACTCGCCGGTCTTCGATTCCGCCGAGCTCGCGCGCATGACCAAAGCCGGCTTGCAGCGCATCTATTCCTTCCAGCGCAATGACGGCGGCTGGGGTTGGTGGCGCGAAGACGACTCGTCGCCGCATCAGACCGCCTACGTGCTGCAGGGCTTGCACGCCGCGCGCGCCGCGGGGGTCCGCGTGGACGACGGCGTTTACGACCGCGGCTTCAGCTTCCTCCAAAACTCGATTCGCAAGGAACTCGAGAAACCGAAGGAGGACCAGCAGATCGGCGACCTCACCACGCAGGCGTATCTTGCCTACATTCTCTCGCTCGAGCATCGCTTCAATGACGACGCCAAGAAATGGCTGTCGCGCCTCTACGAAAACCGCGGCGAACTGAACAACTACGGCCGGGCCCTGCTCGCGCTCGCCCTGCAGCAGGAAAAGCGCGGCGAGGACGCGAAGACGCTCCTGCGCAACCTGCTCCAGTTCGTGGAGCGCGACGACAGCAATGAAACCGCCTGGGTCCGCACCCCGGCGACACACTGGTGGTTTTGGTGGAACAACGACATCGAAACGAATGCGTGGGCGCTGAAGGCCATCGTCGCGCTCGACCCGAAGAACGATCTCGCGCCGCGGCTCGTGAAGTGGCTGCTCAACAACCGGCGCAACGGCCACTACTGGCGGAGCACGCGCGACACCGCGCAGGTCATCGCCGCGATGACCGATTACATGCGGGCCACGGGAGAAGCCGCGCCCGACTACACGCTCACGGTCGCGATCGACGGCCAGCCCGCGAAGGAACTCAAAGTGACGAAGGACAACTTCTTCACCTTCGACAACCGCATCCTATTGCAGGGCCTGCAAATCAAGCCCGGCCCGCACGAGATCACGCTCACCAAGACCGGCACCGGCGCCCTTTATTACTCGAGCTATCTGAGCTTCTTCACGAAGGAGGAAGACGTGAAGGGCGCGGGCAACGAGATCTTTGTCGAACGCGAATACTTCAAGCTCGTGCCCAAGGCCGAGCAGGTGAATCTGCCCGCAAACGCGACGGTGAACACCCTTCCCGCGAACCAGCCCGTCGCGCTCGCGGAAACCGGCCGGACCGAGCTTCGCGCCGGCTTTACCCGCCTCCCGCTCAAGACCGGCGACGCCGTGGTCAGCGGCGATCAGATCGAAGTCGTCCTCAAAATCACGGCCAAGAATACCTACGACTACCTCGTCTTCGAAGACATGAAGCCGGCCGGCTGCGAGCCCGTGGAGCTGCGTAGCGGCGGCCGGTGGGCGGGCGGTCTCTGCGCAAACCTCGAGCTGCGCGATGAGAAGGTAGTCTTTTTCATCGGTCTGCTCGAGCAAGGCCATCACCTCCTCCGCTACAAACTACGCGCCGAAACGCCCGGCCGTTTCCACGCGCTCCCCACCGCCGCCTCCGCCATGTATGCGCCGGAGGTGCGCGCGATCAGCGACGAGATGCGCCTGACGATCAAGGAGTAGGGCCGGCGAAATCGAAAGCGAGTCGGACAGGCTTAACGCAGAGGGCGCAGAGACAGCAGGGAAAGCAGCTTCATCGAGGCCATCGAACTGCCCCCTGGCACAATGCCGCAGCCAGCCCCTTTGCGATCTCTGCGCCTCTGCACTGCTATCAGGAAGATTCGCACATGTTCGCGAGGATTTTTTGGTACAGCCCCCGACTTTCGCGCCTGAACCTCTGCGTCCTCCGCGCCTGGCGTCTCTGCGTTTTCCGAGATTCGGTCCCCTACACCGTTGCACCGCCATGGTTGAAAAACGCAGAGACGCAGAGACGCAGAGGGAGAACATCGGAGCCGCCTTGGTTGCGGCTTCGCCGCTCTGCGTCCTCTGCGTTCAAAAACAGAGGCGGAATTTACCGGCGGGGGAAATCGAAATCGCGCGAAGGAGAGATTTTCGCCGAGCCCGCAATGCAGGGTCGCTACTGCCAGGGATCAAGGAGCGCCACGCTGGCCGCCTTGAAGTCGCCGATGTTGCGCGTGGCGAGCGTGAGACCGTGGGCGAGAGCAGTGGCCGCGAGCAGACTGTCCATCACGGGCAGGAGCCGGCCCCTTTTCCCGGCCACGGCCTGGAGGTCCGCCCAGCGTTCCATCACGGCGGTATCCACGGGCAGGATGCGGCCGGCGAAGTCGGCCTTGATGCCGGTTTCGATCCAGTGCAGCAGCGCCTTCCGCTTTTTCCCTTCGGTGAGAACCAGGGCGCCCCGCCGCAACTCCCCGATGGTGATGGCGCTGATGAAAAGCGACTCGGCGGCTTGCGCGGCAATCCAGTCGAGCACGAGCGCGCTGGGCTGCGGTCGCGTCGTCTCGCTGACAACGTTGGTATCCAGCAGAAAGTTCACAGCGCGAGGTCGCGCGGGAGTTCCTTGCTGCGGGTGAGATCGAGTTCGGTGAGATCCACCGGGCAGGAGCGCAGCATCTCGAGCAGAGTGCGTTGCTTCGGCCTGGCTTTCTGCCAGTCAGCCACGCTGACAATGACCACAAAAGGCTTTCCGTGCTTGGTCACGAACTGGGGCTGGCCGCCGGCTGCTCTCTCGGCGACGGCGGAAAACTGTTGTTTGGCTTCCTGGATTTGGAGCGGCTTCATGCGAGCGACGGTAGGATAATCTGTCCAGTCTGTCCAGAACTGTTGCCCGGTGCGTTAGGATGGACGGCTGGACGGACCAACGATGCACGCTGAGTCGAGTCACGCACGCGAACAGGATCAGCACCGAACCCGAAGGGTTCAGTTCTCGGGTAGGGTGGGCATCCTGCCCGCCGAGCGACGCATCTTGCGTCGCGGCCTTTCCGTCGAGTTGGGGAGTTCGTTTGGGCGAGACGCCCAAACCGGCTCGCCCTTTTCCGGCCTCCACTATTCCCCTCCGCCTCCTCGGCGGGCGGGACGCCCACCCTACCCGAGGCCCGCGAAATCCCTTGGGGATTCGCGGCTCGGAAGATAGATACGCTGCCCTGTTTTTGCGAATTGCCTCCGCGCGCGAATGCGTTTCATTTGGCGCCACTCATGAAAACCCTCCTCCTTCTCCTGACTGCGCTGACCCTCGCCGCGCGGCCCGTTTGTGCCGACGAAGCCAAGCCCGTGGCCCCCGCGGGCACCGTGAAGAATGTGACCCCCGATGAGGCGGAGAAGTTGCTCAAGGAACACCCGAAGACGGTGGTGCTGGATGTCCGCACGCCGGAGGAGTTCGCGGCCGGACACATCGCCGGGGCGAAGAACATCGATTTCCGTGGCGACGACTTCGCGAAGAAAGTGGCCGCGCTCGATCCGACAAAGCCCATCCTCGTGCACTGCGCCGGGGGCGGCCGGAGCACGCAATCGCTCCCGTATCTGAAAGACAAGAAGGTCGTGTATCACCTGAACGACGGCTTCAAGGCGTGGGAGAAAGCAGGGAAGCCTGTGGAGAAGTAGTCAGTGACCAGTGGTCGGGTTGCCGTTCCTCTCGACTTCCGCTCACTGACCACTGTTCACTGATTACTAATCCCCTCCCCGCCATGCTCCACCGGATCCTCCTCGCCACCCTCACCCTCACCGTCGCCGCGCAGGCGGCGGATCAGCTCCTTGTCGAAGCCGAAAGTTTCAAGGACCAGGGCGGCTGGTCGCTCGATACGCAGTTCATCCAGGTGATGGGCTCGCCTTATCTGCTCGCGCACGGGCTCGGCGAGCCGGTCAAAGACGCGACGACCACGGTCACCTTTCCAAGCACCGGCAAATATCGCGTCCTCGTCCGAACCAAGGATTGGGTCGCGTCGTGGAAAGCGCCGGGGGCGCCGGGCAAGTTCCAGTTGCTCGTCGATGGAAAGCCGCTCTCCGAGACGTTCGGAACGAAGAGCGCGGAGTGGTTCTGGCACGATGGCGGCACGGTCGAGATCGCGAATGCGGAGACCCCGCTCGCGCTGCACGATCTCACCGGTTTCGACGGACGCTGCGATGCCCTCTTCTTCACCAAGGACGAGAAGGCCGCGCCGCCGAACGTCGATCCCGCGATGCGGGAATGGCGTCGCGTCACGCTCGGTTTTCCGGAAAAACCGGCCGACGCCGGCAGCTACGATCTGGTGGTGGTCGGGGGCGGCTACGGCGGGACGGCAGCGGCCATTTCGGCGGCGCGCATGGGCTGCAAAGTTGCTCTGGTGCAGGATCGCGCGGTGCTCGGGGGCAACGGATCGAGCGAGGTGCGGGTCTGGGCGATGGGCGGGATCCGGCGCGGGCTGTATCCGAATCTCGGTGAAATCGTCGAAGAGTTTCAGGACCGCGCGAAGGCTTCGCCGGGGACCTGGGAGGAATTTGGCGATGACAAAAAGGAGCAGGTGGTGCGCGGGGAAAAGAACATCGCGCTCTTCTTCAACAATCACGCGATCGAGGTGGTGAAGGACGGCGCCAAGCGCATCGCCGCGGTGATCGCCCTCGATACCCGCACGGGCGAGCGCCGGCGGTTCAACGGCAAATTTTTCTGCGATGCGACCGGCCATGCGACCATTGGCTTCCTCGCCCAGGCCGATCTCACCATTCGCGAGACCGAGCACCTCGGCATGTCCAACATGTGGCGCTTCGCGGACACCGGCGCCCCGGTCAAGTTTCCGGACGTGCCGTGGGCCCTGCCGCTGGAGCTGGAGGATTTCCCGTATCCGAAGCGCTTTCACGCGGAGTGGTTTTGGGAGAGCGGCTTCAACAAGCATCCGATCGAAGGGCTCGAAAATATGCGCGACTGGAATTTGCGGGCGGTTTTCGGCGCCTTCAACGCGATGAAAAACAAGGGCGACGAGGCCAATCGAGCCGAGCACGCCGGAGCGAAACTCGAATGGGTCGCCTACATTGGCGGGCCCCGCGAAAGCCGCCAGCTCCTCGGCGATGTCATCCTCACCCGCGAAGATATCGCGGAGAAGAAAGCCTTCCCCGACGGCACCGTGCCCACGACCTGGGACATCGATTTGCACTACCCGAAGGAGCAATACGCGAAGAGCTTCCCGGACGATCCGTTCATTTCGAAGGCGGTCTTCGACAAGGCCGTTGATCGGCAGCACGGCTACCCGGTCCCGTATCGCTGCTTCTATTCGCGCAACATCGAAAACCTGTTCATGGCGGGGCGTGACGTCAGCGTCACCCATGAGGCTCTGGGAACGGTGCGGGTCATGAAGACCGGCGGCATGATCGGCGAAGTCGTCGGCAAAGCCGTCTCGCTCTGCCTCAAGAACGACTGCACCCCGCGCGAAGTCTATGAGCGCTACTTTGATCAGCTCAAGGAACTGCTCGCCCTGCGCGGCGCGGCCCGGCGGGATACCCTGAACGACCCGATTCGCCTGCCGGAAGGTTACCAGGCCCCTACCCCGCTCTCGGAGATCAAAGCCGAAGCGGCTTCCGGCCTCGATCCCGCGAAGCTGCCGGGCCTCGCGCTGGACGACAAACAGGCGAAACTCACCGGAAAATGGGCCTCGGGCAAAGGGCTGCCGAATTATTTCGGCAGCAGCTATCTCTACGCCGGCGCCAGCGCGAGCGCCTCGGCCCGCTACGAATTCAAGATCGAAAAAGGGGGCCGCTACGAAGTGCGCCTGAACTACGGCGCGCACGAGAATCGCGCGACCAATGCGCCGGTGACCATCGAGAGCGCCGATGGGACCAAGTCCACGACAGTCAACGAGCGCATCGATCCCCCGCTCCCGCAGGGCTTCGTATCCCTCGGGGTCTTTCGTTTCGAGCCCGGCAAGCCGGCGGCCGTCACCATCTCGTCCGAAGGTGCCGACGGCAACGTCCACGCCGACGCCGTGCAACTGCTACCCGCTCAGTAGTAGTGTCGTCTGAGTCATGCGGCGCGCATCGCGGTGTGCGCCCCAAGGAGCGGCGCGCGTCCCGCCGCCGACCCACCAACGCCCGAAGGGCCCTACCAAACGGTGAGCGCCCCCGCAGAACCCACCCGGCGGCGGGACGCACGCCGCTCCTTGGGCCACGGCGAAGCGCCGTCTCTTTGACTGCATCCCGAGCTGACGCCGGTGTGTCCCGGATTATTGCTTTGCCGGGGTGCCGGGCGTCTGCGGAGGCGAAGATTGTTGCAGGTCTTCGAGGGCCCAAATCTCGAGGATGTCCTGCTTGCTCAAAGGCCTGGCCGCAGCGTTCTGCGCCGAGACGACTGCCTGGAAATGGCGTTGCGCCTCCTCCCCGCGATGGTTCATCGAGGCTTCCATCCCGAGCGCGTATTCGACGTATTGCGCGGAACGCCCTTGCATCGATTTCGGGAGCAGGCCCTGCGCTGCTTGCGGAGTGGCCTCGCCGGTGAGGAGCGCGCCGAGCGGTTGGAAGAAGCTGCCCGCCTCATTCAGCAGTGGCTTCCAGCGGAGTGCTGCCTGCGCCTTGTCGTGGGTGATGCGCCAGACCAGGGCGCCAGCCAGAAAGTTTGCCCGGGCCTGCGCGGCGGTGCCGAACCGGGGGGCGAGCGAGATCATCTCGCAGAGGCGCAAAGCGTCCTCGGGCCGCCCCGCCCGGATCAGCGCCCAAGCCTCGGTAAAGGCGACCGATGCCGGATGCGTCGGATACGAGCGCATCTGCTGGCAAACGCGGGCCATGGCGTTCCAGTCGCCTGCCTCGGCGTAAGCGCGGGCCGCGAGATCCAGGGCGTCCATATTGTTTGGCGCGATCTTAAGCGCCTCAGCGGCCCGCCCCAGCGTTTCCGCGGGCTTGCCCAAAGCGAGCGCGCATTCGCCCAACCCGAGCACGGCGTCGTGTCCCGGAGGAAAATTCTCCTGCGCCGTTTTGAAGAACGCCTCGGCCTTGGCGGCGTCGCCACGGTCCAGCCAGATCCGGCCCATGCGCAAAGGACAATCCGCGTCGTTGGGGTTCCACTCCGCACCTGCGGCAAAGGCGGAAAGCGCGCCGGCGGCGTCGCCCGATTCGAGGCGTTTCAATCCGACCAGCAATGAGTGATTGATGATCTTCTCCTGGCGCAGTCCGAGCCAATCCGGCCAGATCGCGAGGGCCGCCGCACCAAGGACGAGCGTGGCCCCGGCGAGCGCCCGGCCTTCGCGTCTCCGCACGATCTCGGCAAGATAGATTAGCGCCCATCCGGCCAGGGGGAGCAGCGGCACGACCACCGGCAACCGGTAACGGGCGGAGACCTGGACAGGCACGATCGACGCGCAGTAAGCCGCGGCGCAGAGCACGAGCAGCCAGCCGCGCCGGGCCTCCCGGACGCGCAGCATGGCGACCATCGTCAGCAGGGCCAGCGGCGCGAGCACTCCCCAACCTGGCCAAATCGGAAGCGACAGAATGCGCGACGCCGCGCGGAAGATCCCGAGGTCGATCTCCTGGCTGATTTCGAATCGCCCGGTCAGCATGAGGGCCTTGCGCGCCATGAGGCGCTGCCACTCGGACCGGCGTTCGCGCAGGACGCGCCCCACCTCCTTCTTCCAAAAATCCTCCTGCTCGAGCGTCGCGATGTGGCCGGCGCGAATGGGATGATACACAAAGTCCGTCCACCGCACTCCCACGGGCACGACGAGTCCGCGATAGTCCGGATTGTTGCCCAGGTAAACGCTGAGCCAGCCACCTGTCCGGAGCATCGGCTGGCCGGTCAGCTTCCAGTTCCAGAACAACACCGGCAGACACAGGAGGAGCGGAGGAATGAGGAGCGCCAGCGCGGCCGCGGCAGATCTGGCGAGGCGCGCCGATCTTGCCCGGCGAATGGTCTGGAGCGCGGCCCATCCGGCCAGCACCGGCGCGCAGAGCAGCGCATTGGCGCGGGCGAGGATCGAACACCCAAGACAGAATCCCGCCCACACCAGGAGACGAAGCCCGGCGAGGTTGCGGCTCCAGTTGGCCGCGAGGAAGAGCGCGATCGAGAGATTGAGGATCGCAAACGCCTCGGCGTAATAGGTCGCTTCGAAAACAATCAGCGGCCAATAGGTGGCTCCCAGCCAGCCGGTGGCGAGGCCGGGAGTTCTTCTTCCCCACAGACGTTCCGCCGTCTTGCCCAGCAGCACGGCCTGCGCGGCCCCGAGGAGGTGGAAAACCGCGAAATGCGCTCCGGGACGCCAGCCGAGCAGCGCGATCCAGCCGGCCAGCCAGACCGGAAAGCCCGGCGTGTAGTGCATCGCGTCAAACCACAGCCATTTCCCCGCGAGAATATCCCGGGCCCAATCGACATAGACATGCGCATCGACCAGCGGGTAGGCGATCAGCTCGTTCCGCCGGAAGGCTTCCGCGAGGTAGAGAAAGCGCAACCCCAGCCCGAAGACGAATATCCAGACGTAGCCATTCGCCGCCGCTGCTCGGAGCCGTGCTGGAAACGTCGCGACCGACAGCGCTTTTGTCATCGAGGTGCGCGAGGGGAGCCGACGAGGAGGAGGAAGGGGCAAACGCCGAACATCGAACGTCGAGCGCCGAACGTCGAAGGCAGAGCGGCGTCATACTTCGACGTTCGGCGTTTTCCCCTTCCTTCTCCTCGGTCCTCTGCGCTTTCGGGCCGTTCTGCGGGCGCAAAGCCGGGCATGCGGCTCGCCACGTTCATGCCGCTTCCACCTGCGTGCCGGTGGCGGATTTTTTGAGCAGGATCACGTGCTCGATTTTCCCCTCGAAGGCGTCGTCGTGCGAGACGAGAAAGAGCTGCTCGAAAGCGGCGGCGTTTTGCACCTCGAGAATGGCATCGGCGAGTTTGGGGCGACTCTCGGCGTCCACGCCATAGGTCGGCTCGTCGAAGACACAGAATTTCAATCCGCTGAATTCCTGGATCATCGCCAGGGTCATGGCCAGGGCGAGCTTGGTCTGCTCGCCACCGGAGAGCATGGCGAAACGGCGGTCGCCGGGATGGATGCGCAGGCTGTAGCGCTCGGAGTTCCACTCCAGCTCACAGGGATCCTGACTGATCTGATTGAAGATTTGCTGCCCGCGCGCGGCGATGCGCCGGCAGAGGTGCTGCGCGACGGAGGGCGCGGCTTTTTGCAGGACGCGGCGGGCTTTTTCGGTGAGGTCGATGGCCGCGCCCAGGCGGCCGATCTCGACCTCGAGCGCCTCGCTCTCGCTTAGCGCCGCTTCAAACTCGCGCAGGCGTTGCTCCTCGCGGGCGAGCCCGGCCCGGGCGTTGACCAGGTTCGCGGTGAGCGTGGCGACCTGCGCGTGCTTTTCGTGAAAAGCCCTGCGCGCGGAGTCGAGCGCCTGCGGATCGAACGCCTGCTGGGCCTGTTTCAACGCTTCGTCCTTGAGCTGGAGCTGCCCCGCGGCCTGGGTCGCGGATTTCTCCAGCGTCTCGACCTCCAACCGGCGGTCCCCGAGCTGGTCGGCCAGCGGTTTAGCGGCGAGGTGGCGCCCGTGACCTTCGCCGTGCTGCTTTTTCAGTTCCTGCTGCGCGCGCACCCGCTGATCGAGAGTGGCGAAGGGCTTCAGCTTTTCGTCGAGGTCGCCCACCGTCTTCGCTTCGGCCTCCACGTTGGCGCGCCAACGCCCGGTCTCCTGGGTCTTCGCCTCCGCCCTGGCGGTCAGCGACTCGATCTCCCGGGAAAGCACCTCGAGCTGCCGGTCGTGATGGTTGAGGTCTCGCTCGTGCGCGAGGCGCTGATCGCGCTCTGCGTCGAAATCGGTAAAACGCGTCTTCAGCGCGGGCGCGATCCCATCGAGCCAGGCGCGCGCGCCGTCGGCAAAGGCGCTCCCGGCGCGGGAAATTTCCGATGCGGCGCCGGTGCGCCAGGTCGAGCCGTCATTTTGAAAACACGTCTCGCGGATGACCGGTGGCAGTGTTTCGAACGGCGCCACGCCTTCAAGCAACTTGGCGAGCCGGCACGCGGCTTCGCGCGTGCTGGCTGCGTGGAGAGCGTTGTGTTCAGCCAGGAACTCTGCGAACCGTTGGTCGAAATTCTTACGAACCTGGCCAAGCTGTGCCTCTTGCGCGGCGAGTTTGTCCAGGGCGGCCTTTGCCTGGCGGTGGGTTTCGCGTGCGGCGAGGAGCTGCTTCCCCAGCGATTTGAACGCGCTTTCTTTCTCCCTGAGATCGCCGCGCACTTTGGCCGGATCGAACTGTTGGCAACGCTCTTTCAAGAACGGGCAGACGCCGCCGCCAATCTCCTCGAGTTGGATGGAGAGATTCTGATGAGCGTCGCGCGTCGCGGCGAGCTGGCCGCTGAGGTTCTCGAGCTGCGCCCCCGCCGCCTGCTCCGCTTTGCGCGCGGTGCAGAGTGCTTCCGCATCCCACGCCGCGAGCGTCTCGCCGATCTCTTCGAGTTCCTTGCCGTGCGCGGCTTGGGCGGCGATCCGCTTGGGGAGACCATCGAGCCAATGGCGGAGGGTCTGCTCGTCGTGGCGCGTCTGCGCGATCGACAGCGCGAGTTGTTCAAAGAGCGGCTGGCTCTGCGCGAGGCTGGTGCGGAGCTGCTTTGCCATCTCTTCAATTTGCGCGCGCGATTTTGCCTTGGTTTCGCGCTGGCTCGCAAACGTCGCCGCTTGCTCGCCCGCGCCGCTGGCCTTGCCGTCGCACTCCGCGCGCCGGGTCAGCGCTTCGCTCCGCTGCTTTTCCAGAGCGGCCTTCTCCGTCTGCTCTTCGTGAAGCTGATTGAGCGCCGCCTCGGCCCGCGTGAAGGCTTCATGGTCGGCGGATGTTTGCGCCAGGACGGCAGCCGCTGCGCTGGACTCCTTGAGCCGCTGCGCTGCGTGCTCCCGCTGCTGGACGCTTACCGCAAGCGCGTGCTGCGCCGAGTCTCGGTCGCGCTGCGCCTCGAACAACGCCTTCTCTTTCGCTTCGAGGGTCTGCTTCGCTTGCTCGGCCGCCTGGAACAAGGCTTTCGCGGACTCGACCTCCAGGTGCAGCGCGTCCACCTGCGACCGCCGCGCTTTCGCCTGCGCGGCACTGTCCTGGCGTTCGCGGAGCCGCTCGCGCACCGCGGCGAGTTTGTTTTCCTCGGCAAAACGTTGCCGCTCGAACTGATCGACGACGGGCTTTAGCCGATCAAAACATTGGCGGAAAATTTCCACGTCGAGCAGCGGCTCGAAATGCTTGCGCGCGTCGCCCGGCTTCGAGTCGAACGGCCACGTCAGCCGCCCTTGCTTGACGCCGGCCAGCTTGGCGAACAGTTCGCAGAGTCGCTCGGCATCGGGGAAACCGAAGAGCCGGCACAGGAAGTCGGCGACCGGCTCGTCATTTTCCTCCGCGATGCTGCCGTCGCTGATTTGCACCACCTTCGTGCGGCGCTGATTCTGAATGCCGAGCCCGCGCTCGAGGCGGTAGGCCTGGCCGCCGTGCTCGAAGGTCACGTCGATCTCACCCGCTTTGTGGCCGGCGCGGAGCAGGTAGGTGGCCGCGTCGAAGGTTTCTTCGCAGAGCGGTTTCGCGAGAAAAAGCGCGTATCCGAGGGCCTCGATCAGCGTGCTCTTGCCATGCCCATTCTGGCCCGCGATGCGATTGATGCCGGGCTGGAAATGGACGGTGGTTCCATGGCCGTCGGCGCCTTCGCCGTAGGACTTGATGTTCTTGAGGCGAATCGAGCGGATGATCATCCGGCCAGCGCTCCTTCCTCCACGGAGCCCGGGATCGCGACCTCCGCCGCTGCCGTCGGAGTTGCGATCGATGCGCGGGTGAGGCTCTGCGCGATGCGGATCTTTTCGACGAGCGCGCTGGTGCAGATCGTGTCCGCCAGCTCCTGCGGCAAACGGCCGGTGCGGACCGCTTCCTTCAGCGCGTAGAAAAGATCGGCAGCGGTTTCCTGTTCGCCTTCGAGGCCCCACAGATGCTCGCCTTCCACCAGCCGGCGCAACGCCGCGCGTTCAAGTTCTTCGCGTGAGAGCGCCGCGTCCTCACCTGCGCCAGACACCGCACAACCTTCGAGGTGCGTCGTATTAAGGCAGACCGCGGCGAGGCCGGTTTCCCGCTCGAGGATGCGGCTGAGCGCCTCGGCATCAAACGCGATCCGATTGAGATTCATCCGGCCGATGAGGCGCAACTCGAGCGCGGCGCCCGGCGGGATGAGATGGCCGGTGATCAACCGCACCGCGGCTTTCTCGAGCTCCCCGGCGCCGTCCTTGAGCTTGTGCCCGAACGGCGTGCAGTCCAGGTCGAGCTGGAAGCACGGCCGGCGCGGATTGCTGAGGATGCGGATGCGCGCCGGGCCGGTGGCCTCGAGCTCGATGCACGCGTAGCCGCGGCTGGTGGTGTGGCCGGCGGCATCGCGATCGTAGAGCGTCTCGCGCAGCTCGCAGTTCTCCGGCGAACCGGGGTTGCACGCCCAGTCGCCGTGGAGCATCGGCTTGTGAATGTGGCCGAGAGCGAGGTAGCGCACCTTTTCCTGGATCAGCCGGAGATCGTCTGCGGAAAAGCCGCCCCCTTCGCCCACGAAATAATCCGGCCCCGCGTGCAGCAGGAGGACGTGGGTGCGGCCGGCCTCGAGTTGCGCGACGATCTGGCGGACTTTGTGCGGCGTGGCCGCGCCGAGATAACCGGCCCCGGTGAAGCGCACTCCGCCGAGATCGATCCACGCGCCGCGCTGCGTCGCCGGATCCCACGGGGCGAGCAAGGGTCCCGCGGCATCGAAGGTCGTCCGGAGCAGGATGAGCAGTTCATCCTGGGCGAGATAGTCGAGCCACGTCGGCGCCTCCGAATGAAGGAACGACTTTTCGTGATTGCCCTCGATCGCGATGACCGGGATGCGCGCTTCCTTCAGCAGCGCAAGGACGCGCTGGGCCTGGCGCAGGTGCGGCGGCTCGACCTGCGGGCGATCGAAGAGATCGCCGGCGAGCAGGAAGACGTCGGCGTGGCCGGTAATCGCCGCGCGGGCGATGTGTTCAAAGGCGTCCGCAAAGTCGGAATCCGGCAGCCGTCCGTCGAGCCGGCGGCGGCCGAGATGGAGGTCAGCGGCGTGGAAGATTTTCATGCGCGGGAAGATGCGCGCGCGTCGGGCAAAGTCATCAAGAGAAGCTTTCAGGGAGCAGCGGAATCTGTCGAAGAAATTGGCGGACGATGTTGTCTCTGCGCGCCCACCAAAAAGCTCTGTCATCCTGAGGAACGAAGGATCTGACATCTGCCTTTCGCCGCGGCGTGTGCAAAAGTACCGCGCGCCGCTCGTGCAATCGATATGCAAGACGAAAAGCGGAAGTCAGAGATCCTTCGTGCCTCAGGATGACAGAATGGTTTTGGCGGCGGCGCGCAACCCGCGGTGCACGCCTCCGGGCTACCGCCGTTGCTGCGCGGCGGTGAGCGGCGGCAGGGCCAGCAAGGCGGGGGACGTCGTTGTCTCAATGTGCGCGGCGGCGGCGGCTTTCAATTCGCGCCAGCGCGTCCAGTCGTGCGCGGGCGCCCAGACGATGTGCCGGAGCAGGCTGCGCCATTCGATGACGGCGCGCTCGATGTCGCCGGGGCGGAGCGATTCGGTGAGCAGTTTCTGGCGGGCGGTCCCGTGCTCGATGATCTCGCGCACCACCTCGCTCGCCCCCGCGCCGTAGGTCAGCGGCACCCCCATTTCCAGATAGCCGGGAAAGTCGGCCCGGTCGTAGGTGCGCTGGCAGAGTCCGCCGAGATGCCCGCCGAGCGGCGAATCATCGCCCGCGAACCGCGGCCCAGCCCGGAGATTGGCGAGATCGAAGATAAGTTCCTCGATGGCGTAGCTCTCGTCTTCGAGCGCCGCGGCAATCGCCAGGCCTTCGCCATGGTGGAAGAAGCTGAAGATGATCCCGCGCCGGGTCGGCGTGCCGTCGCGCTCGACGAGGCCCAGCCGGCGCCACGCGAAGGCCGGCGACAGGCCGATCTCGACGGTGGAACAGAAGCGTGCCAGCTCCGGGCAGCCGCGGCACGGGATCGGCAGATCGCGCCGTTGCGGCGGATCGATCAGTGCCGCGCCCTGCGAATCGGTCCACGAGGAAACAGCGACTTCAGCGAAACTGATTCGGGCGATGAGTTGATCTCCGCGAGGCAGCAGCGCCGCCAGCACGCCGCCGGTCAACGCGGGGAGGCGGGCGATGACCTCGCGCTCGAGGTCGGCGGCCGGGAGGCGCGGCGTGCCCAGCGCGCGCTTGAGCCAGGGAGCGAGAGCGAGGGTGCCGTCGCCGCGCCGCACTCCGAGCGGGAGCTCGCGACCGTAGCGTTTTTCCGGGCCGGCTTCGAGCTTGCAGATATTGCCGAGGCCCCGTCCTTCCAGGGTGCGCGCAAGCGAAAGCGCCGGCCGCCAGTGTTCACCAACGCGGACGAGCGCATCGCCCAGCCTGGCCGGCGTGGCCGCCTCCGCGAGCGGTTCCCACGCGCCGCGCGAGTTGAGCATTTCGGCCATGCCGCGCCGGACGAACCGGGCGCGTTCCATATCCACCTCGAGCCCGCACGGCATCGGGCCGGTCTCGCGGGCGTGCTCGATGCCGAGGGGAATGGCCTGCGCGGTGAAAAGGCGGCGGTTCAGTTCGAGCGCCGCGGGGAAAGGCTCCTGCCCGCGCTGCGCCGCCGCGTGCATCACGGCGATCAGCGTGGGCCAATCCACAAGCGCGGAGCGCTTCAACTGCCGCGGGCGGCCGTCGTGCAGGCGCGGAGGGCGCGAGCTGATCAGCGCGTAACCCGCTTCATCGAGCCCCCGGCGGCCGGCGCGGCCGAACATTTGCAAAAGCTCGTCGGGGGTGACCTGGCGCTCGAAGTTTCCGACCATGTATTGCGTGTCGGTCACGACCACCGAGCGCATCGAAAAATTGATTCCCGCGGCGAGGCCCATCGTGGCCACCACCGCGCGGAGCTGGCCCGCCTTGGCCAGCGGCTCGACCAGCCCGGCGCGCTGCGCGTAGCTCAAGCCGCTGTGATGGAAGGCGACGCGCACCCGCAGCAGCCGCGCCAGCCGGGGGCCGGCGAGTTGCACCTGCTCGGGAGTGAGCACCAGCGGATGATCGGCGGGCATCGCCGCGGAGAGCTGGAGCGCGAGCTCTTCCGCCGCTTTGCGCCGCGGGGCAAAGAGCAGGATCGGCCCGAGATCGGCCCGGAGCGCGTTGAGGATCAGGCGCGGCCACCAGCCGCGAACGCTCGAGGGCGCCTTGTTGGGCAGCGCTTCGAGGTCCACTTCGTCCAGCGGCACCGGGCGGTCGCTGTGCGACACGAGCACCGCGTCGCGCCCGATGCGGCGCAGCCACGCGACGATATCCTGCGGATTGCCCACACTGCCGCTGAGCAGGAGGAACTGGGTCTCAGGCGGCGCGAGGGCCAGGGCGAGCTCGTAGTTCACCCCGCGGACGGGGTCGCCGATCATCTGGTATTCGTCCACCACGAGCAGCCGCGGCCCGGTGCGCTGGAGGAATTTGCCTTTCTGCGTCTCGAGCGTGGCGACGACGATCTTCGCCTCGAGGCGCAGGGCGAGGTCGCCCGTCGAGATGCCCACGTCCCAGCCGCGCGCGGTCCATTCCGCAAGTTTGTCATTGGCCAGCGCCCGGGTGGGCACGGTGAAGACGGCCTGTCCGCGCAGTTCGGGCAGGAACAGCTCGAAGATGTAGGTCTTCCCGGCGCCCGTGGGCGCGTGCACCACCACGTCCTGTCGCTCGCGCAGGGCGCGGACGGCCTCCTGTTGCCAGAGGTCGGGGATGATCAGGCTCTGGATCAGTGGGGTCATCAGGAAAGGGGTTGCCACGGGGTCTGGCATTCGCGCCTGATCCATCATCCCTCAATCCGGGAATCCATCCATCCCGCTTCTTCAATGCCAGACTCCACCGACCCGCACGAGCCTCTCGCCGAGGTGGGCCGCTACCCGCGACTCGCCGAAGCGCGCGAGCGCGGACTGGTGGTCGCCGCGCGGGACGTGCCGCACTGGATCGAGCGGGAGGGCGATGAATGGGTGCTCTTCGTCGAGGAAAGTGAGCGCGACGCGATCCTCGAAGAATTGGCGGCCTTCGAGGCCGAGGAGCGCGCGCGTCCGCCCGCGCCGAAGTTTCTGCCCGCGGAACCCATCGATACGCTTTCGCTTTACGTGGCGGGCTGGCTGATGAGCGCCTCGTTCCTCGCGCAGCATCTGGCGGGGCCGCGCTGGATGGAACGCGGGGCTGCGACCAGCGACGCCATTCTGGGCAAAGGCGAGTGGTGGCGCACCCTCACCGCGCTCACCCTGCACGGCGACGTCTCGCATATTGCGGCGAATCTCGCGACGGGACTGCTCTTCGCCGCGTTCGTCATCCCGCACCTCGGTGTCGGCCTCACCTGGCTCGCCATCGTCCTGACCGGTGCCCTCGGCAACGCCGCCAATGCCTGGGGTTACCGCGGCGAGGCCCATGCCTCGATCGGCGCCTCGACGGCCGTGTTCGGCGCCTTGGGGATCCTCGTCGGGGCCGAGTTATTCTCCCGTCTGGCCTCGCCGCACACACGCAGCCGCTGGCACCTGGTGCTGCCGATTGGCGCCGGGCTGGCCCTGCTCGCCTTTCTCGGCGTGGGCGACGAGCACAAGAACAACGTGGATATCATGGCGCACCTGTGGGGCTTCGTGGTGGGCCTTCCGCTGGGGCTGGTGGCCGTTTCGCTGCGGGTGAAAGACCGGGCGCCACGCTGGGCGCAACGGGTGGCGGCGGTCAGCGCGGTGGCGCTGCCGGCGCTCGCGTGGGCCCTGGCGTTCCGGTGAGCGGGCGTCCCGCCGCCCCGATCGCCGCGTTCCGCAACGATCTCGGCGGAAGACGGCGGGTAGCCGCGGAGCGGCGCAAACCCGAATAGCCGTGGTCGAGCGGAGCGAGGCCACGGAATCGGAAAACACGCGGCAGCCGCGTCAGCGGCGAAACATTGCTTCCGCCCGGGTGTCGCCGCTACGCGGCTGGCTCATCACTTACAGATCCGTGGCCTCGCTGCGCTCGACCACCGAGGCGGCGGAGGGGAATCGAGGGGGGTTGGAGGGTGGGCGAGACGGCTACTCGGGTTAGCGCCGCTCCGCGGCTATGCCGCCGAATGCCCCATACCCCTACCCCGCCCGCGCCAGCAGCGCCTTGCAAATATCCGCGATCAGTCCCGGTCCTTCGTAGATAAATCCAGTGTAGAGTTGCACGAGCGACGCGCCGGCGTCGAACTTCTCCAGCGCGTCATCCGCCGTCAGGACTCCGCCCGCCGCGATGATCGGCACCTGGCTGCGGGCCGCGATAAAGCGCACCACCTCGGTCGAGCGCTCCCGCAGCGGCGCGCCGCTCAAGCCGCCCTGCCGCCGCAATTGCGCGGCCACCGCGCCCTGGTCCACGGTTGTGTTGGTGGCGATCAGCCCCGCGACGCCGTGTTCCTCGACGAGTTCCAGGATTTCCTCGATGGCCGCCCATTCCAGGTCCGGCGCGATTTTCACCAGCACCGGTTTCTGCGTCGTGTTCCGCGCCTGCACATTTTGGAGCAGCTCATTGAGCGCCGGCCGGTCTTGCAGCGAGCGCAGCCCCGGCGTGTTGGGCGAGCTGACATTCAGCACGAAATAATCGCCGAACTGCTGGAGCCGTTGGAACGACAGCAGGTAATCCGCAGTCGCCCCGTCGAGCGGCGTCATCTTCGATTTGCCGATATTGAGTCCGACCGGGATGCGCGGCCATCGCGCCTTGTCGCGCAGCCTTTCCAAGCGCGCCGCCACGGCATCGGCGCCTTGATTGTTGAAGCCGAGCCGATTGATCAGCGCCTGATACTCCGGCAGGCGGAAGATGCGCGGCTTGGGATTGCCCGGCTGTCCACGCGCGGTGATCGTCCCCGCTTCCACGAACCCGAAGCCCAGGGCTTCCCACGCCGGCAGCGCCACGGCGTCCTTGTCGAAGCCGGCGGCGAGGCCGACGGGATTGGGGAAAGTGACCCCGAAGACGGTGCGCTCCAGCCGGGGATCGCGCTTTGGGGTGAACGGCCGCAGGGCCGCGCCGGTAAACCTCAACGCACCCACGGCCACGTGATGGACCGTCTCCGGATCGATCGAGAAGAGCAGAGGGCGGAGGAGGTTGCGATACAGGCGCACGCCAATACTGAAGCAGGATTCTTTCCAAGCGGAAACGGCAGATTAGCCACAAACCGGGCGAGCGCCCGAGCGGATCTCAAGACTCGACGGCGCTATTTCCCGATGCAAAAGGTGCTGAAGATCTTCCCGAGCACGTCCTCGCTATCCAGCTTGCCCACCACCTCACCCACGGCATCCAGCGCGCCGCGGAGTTCCTCGGCGGCAAATTCCGCCGAGAGACCCTCGCGGAGCGCGCGCCGGGCAGCGTCCGTGAAATTCCGGGCGCGCAGCAGGCAGGCCTCGTGCCGGGCATTGATGGCCAGCGACCAGTCCCGGTGCGCTGCCTGCCCGCCCGTGACCTGCGCGACGATGGCCGCGGCCAGGGCGTCCACGCCTTCCCCGCGCAGGCACGAGAGCCGCACCCCCGGCGTCCCGTGCCAGCCCGGATGCTCGCCCAAATCGATCTTGTTCAAGACCAGCAGGGTGTGGGGCTGACTTGCAGTCTGCCCAGCCCCACCCGGCCCATCTGACTTCCCGATTCCGCTCTCTCTGCTCATGGGCTTTATCAGCCAAACCGTCTCCCCCGCGACGCTCGCATCCACCACCCGCAGCACCAGGTCCGCGCGCTCGACCTGCTGCCGCGTGCGCTCCATTCCGGCGCGCTCGATCTCGTCGTCGGACTCCCGGACTCCCGCCGTGTCGATCAGCCGCAGCGGGATGCCACGCAGGTTGATCACTTCCTCGATGACATCCCGCGTGGTGCCCGGCTGCGCGCTGACGATCGCGCGTTCGGTGCCGAGGAGCAGGTTGAGCAGCGACGACTTCCCCACATTCGGGGCGCCATAGATGACCGTGCGGACGCCTTCGCGCAGAATCTTGCCGCGATCGGCGGTGGCCAACAGGGCCTCGATCTCCGCGCGCCCGGCGTCGAGCTTGCGCAGGAGCGCCTCCCCGGTGTCCGGATCGATGTCTTCGTCCGGGAAATCGATATAGGCTTCGACGTGGGCGAGCAGTCCGAGGAAGGTCTCGCGCAAGCCGCGGATGTGTTCTCCGAGCCGCCCCTCGAGCTGCTCGCTGGCGGCGCGCAGGGCGAGATCGGTTTGCGCGGTGATCAGGTCCATCACCGCTTCCGCCTGGGTGAGATCCATCTTCCCGTTGAGGAAGGCGCGCTGCGTGAACTCTCCGGGATGCGCCGCGCGCGCCCCCTGGCGGAGGAGCAATTCCAGGATCCGCCGGGTGACCAGGATCCCGCCATGGCACGCGATCTCGACCACGTCTTCGCCGGTATAGCTGGCCGGTCCCGGAAAGACACTCAGCAGGACGTCATCGAGCTTCTGCCCGGCCTCGAAAACCGCGCCGAACGACTGCTGCCGCGGCGCCAGATCCGCGACCCGAGACCTTCCCCGAAACACCGCCTCCGCAATTTCGGCCGCCCGCGGCCCGCTCAGCCGCAGGACCGCAATGGCCCCTTCGCCGAACGGCGTCGAGATGGCGGCAATGGTGTCATTCACGGCGCGGAATGTAGGTGCGCGCCGCGGCGAGTGAAAGGGCGCGGAAGTGGAGCAGGCGTCCCGCCGGCCAGAAGTCTTTGCGGGCGTCCCGTCTGCACCGAACTGGGCAGCCGACGGCTGCCTACTAATGGCAGGCGGGACGCCAATAGTGTTCGGCATCTTCTGTGCTGGCTGACGGGAGGGAGCGTCGCCGCGGCGCGGCGGTGAAAATGCGTAAGTCTAATGGCGCCGCGACGGGAAGTTTCATGAACGAGGCGGGAACCGCGCGCCCATAAGGGCGACCTGATTCGCGATCGTTTCAGAGTTCAGCTTTACTGCATTTCAAGGACGCAACCGAGGAACGTCCGGAGGGTCCGGAGTCACGCGGGTCTTCTCGTAAGTCGCACTGTAACTCAGTCACCTACGCACAGCGTCATGAACTACCGATTGGTTCGAAGTGCATTCGTGCTCCCCATCGAAGTTCTCGTTCGCACCGAAATCACCGATCGACCTGTGGCTCACCGATCTTTGGTCCGACCGGCCCAAAATACAAATCCTCCACATCGCAGCCTACGCCTGTCTCGATCACGGGCTCGAACTCCATGGCCGCTGCGGGCACCCCCTGCTCCCCTTCCGCGGCGCGATTTCCGCGCGTGAGCCGCACCGGGACGAAGACCCAGCGCCCGTCGCCAGCGGTCGCATTGGTCGAGACGGTTCCGATCTCCTTGCCGTCCTTATCGAAGAATCTCCCAGTCAGACGCGTCGATCCGTCGCTGCGGCTGGCCCGGATCCAGGCGGACAACAAATACTTCTTGTCCGATTCCAACTTGATGCGTTGAGCATTGATTGATTCGCGTGCAGCGGACGCCGGTGGCCGGAGCCGCGCGTAGCGCGCATTCGGTTGCGGACCATCGGACCGATAACTCACCGAACCGGGATTCAACCCCCGCCAGCCCCGAATAATCGAGGGCGCGCCACCACCAAAAGTGGTGCCCACGGCCCCATTTGCTTCCCGGCGCTGCGAGAATCTGCTGCGCATTCTGAAGCGCCTGCTGACCGCGCATCACGCGCACCGAATACTTCGACTGACCCATCCAGCCGAGACAGGGAGTTTGATCGCCTTCCGATTCTGTGCACGATGACCGCTGCGATGAAGCAGTTCTGTCCTCTCTGGCGAAATTTACAGCCGCGATTTGCCGTCGCGGTCACTCTGCTGACCGTCGCGCTGCGAGGAATGGCCCTCGCCGGGGAAACGGAGCATTCAGCGCCTCCGGATCCGGTTCCCGCGTTTCAGGCGGAATTGCAGAAGGTCAACGATGCCGTGACCGCAAAGCTCGATGCGGTGGCGGAAGTGATCAAAGAAGAGGAAGCTGCCCGGCGGCTCAAACGCGACGTGGCGGAAGAGGTCCGTGGAAAGATCGCAGCCTTCAGGAAATCCATGCTCACGGGCGCGAAGCTGGCCGGTTTGGGAACGCCGAGCGGGGTCAGCAATGAGCCGGCGGTGGCCAAGGCGTGGAATGAGTTGGGTGACGCCGTGGCTGAGCGGCGCCAGTTCCTGGAGAAAAAGAGCCCGGTGACGTTGGAGGCGGCCGTTCAATATGCCGTGGCCATCTGGAAAAACGCGCGCTCCGAGAAAGATCTCGCTCCGGGCCTGGAAGACCTCGCCGCGCTCGAGGTCTTCTTCGACCGATTTCCGTCCTACGAGCGACCCGGCGCGACCAGGGCGCTGCTGGAGAAGAGCCAGGCTTTTTTGTCCGCTTTGAAAGCCGATGAGCACAGCGTCCTGGGCTCCCGCTCCGTTGAATTGCGCCATGTCTTTATGGGCAGAAATCCGCCGGTGAGCCCGGCTGATATCGAAAAGTGGATGCAACGGTTCGTCGGCCCGCTCGAAGAGGAGCTGCAGCAGGCGCGTGCCCGGATGAACGATTTGCTCTTGAAGCACGCGGGCTTCAAGGACTCGGCTGATCTGGCGGATAGAATCGACGCGTTGTCGGCCAGGCTCCGGACCATCAACATGGGCAAGTCGGACTATGCTCGTTTTAACCAGCCCAATTTTTTTCGAACCTGGAGCGCTTTTCTTCGCGATGTGGAGACCGCCCAATGGACGTTGGCGGAGAAAGAAATGAAGAACATCCATTTGCCAAACGGGCCGGAATTCACCCCGGAGGCACGCCAGGCTTTCGCAGCACAATTCTCCCAGCTGAAGAAGCGAATCGCGGACTCGGCGCTGGCGTCGCAGACCGCGGCCGAGACGCGAGTGATCGAGCGCCTGGCCGAAATCAGCGATGCGGACTCGGCCTTTGCCCTGGCGGATGCGCTGGCGGCGCAGCGCACCGCGGCGGAAAGCTCCGAGAAGGAAGAGGACGCGATGTTCGAGGCCGACTTGCGCCAGGTCGCCGCGATCTGGAAAGGGGCACCCGTTCATCCAGGCGGGCAGCCGTTCAGCCAGCCCTCTCGCGCATCGATCGCCTGGATGAAAGCCGTCAGGATCTTGCGGGATCGAGCCCTCCAGGAAGTGATCGCCCGGAGCGTGCCGGCTCCCGAGCTCCTTCAGCCGCCACTGAATGGGCTGCCCCCGGGAGAGGCGGTGCGGCGCCTCGGCCGCGATCTCTCGGGCAAGCGAGATTATCCCCGTTTGCAGGCGCTCCTCAGCCAGAGCACCCAGAAAGGAGCCTCCGTCGATCACGACGAAGAAATCGATGAGCTTCGCGCCCTAAAGTCCTTTCTCACCGCGGGCAATTTCGAGCGGGCCGAGCAATTCGAGGACGCAGTCCGCATTTATCGCGAGGTATTGGTTTGTGTCGGGGAGCTGGTGCCGGTCGAGGAGACGATCGCCCGTCTGAAAATTTTGCCACAGAGCCATCCGGAAGCGTTGCCCAAGCGAGGCACCGATCCAGCGCCGCAGGCGAAGCCTTCCGCGCCGGAAGGCGCACCCGCGAGCAAGCAGTGGAACCCCGGCGACGCTACGCTGGAGCATCCGTTTACGAACAGCTTGGGCATGGCCTTCGTGCCGGTAAAAATCGAGGGTGGGCCGACCGACTCGATTACGAATGGGTCCAACAAGGTGCTGTTTGCTCAAACCGTGACGACGGTCGCCCAATACGAAGAATTCGCGCAAGCCACCCACCGAAAGTGGCCGAAGCCGGGTTTTGCGCAGCAGGACGATCACCCGGCCGTGGAGGTGACCTATAACGATGCCACCGAATTTTGCGAGTGGCTCACTGGGGTTGAGCGGCAGTCCGGCAAGCTGCCCGACGACGCCAGGTATCGTCTGCCCACCGATCACGAATGGAGTTCCGCAGTCGGAATCGCGGCGCAGGAGGACGTTGGATCCAGCCCGCGGCAAAAGCACGATAAGCTCAAAGTTTTCCCGTGGGGGACATCGTGGCCACCGCCGCTCGGGTCGGGAAATTACGCCGATGAAAGCGCCCGGGAAGCACACGCTCCGACCTTCGGGATCATCCAAGGCTATCGAGATAACTATCCCTATACGAGCCCGGTCCGGGCCCTTCACCCGAACGAACAGGGCCTGTCCGATATGAGTGGCAACGTGTTCCAGTGGTGCGCCGACCGATACATCGGGAACGAACGCGCCGACGAAGGGGCAGAGATGCAGGTGGCGCGCGGCTCTTCCTGGCGCTCCAACGTGAATGTCGCGCTCTGGTCTGCGGCGCGCCGGCCCGCCTACAGGTCTTTTCACGATGATGCGACCGGCTTTCGTTGCGTCATGGAAACGGATTTGAAATGAAGAAGACCCTTTTTTCGCGAGCGCTTCTGCTGGCCGTCGCATCTGGTTGCGTTGCCGGCTCCGGCTGGAGCGAAGAATCGCCGGCGGCGAAGACCGGCGGGGCGACGCCGGCGGATTTTGAGAAAGCGACGGAGGCCATCCCCGCGGCGATGCGAGCGGTCTTTGCGACCATCGAGGCCGAAACGGCCGCAGGACACCTGGATAAAAAGGAAGCGGCCGCCGAATTGCGCCGGGCAGACGACCTTCGCTATGTCACGACCGACGCGAAACCGGGCCGCTGGTCGGTGGAACAAGCGGTGCAAAAGATCCTCGAGAAACCCCCGAAGAATGCGGCAATTTTGCAGGCTTGGAACGATCTCAACGCCAGGCTGCAAGCGTACGACGCCTTATATGTGAAGAAGTATCCGGTCATGGTCGCCGAGGCCATGCAGACTGCGGCAAATCTGTGGCGTACCGCTCAAGATCCAGATGAGGTGAAGCCCACCATCCAATATCTGAAGACGTTGGAATCCCTGCACTGGCCATGGGTGGGGCTCGATCGGACTCAGATCAATACGCCGAGCCTTACTCCGCTCGCCCAGCATCTGGAATTCTTCGCCGCCTTATTGGCGGCCGAGAAGATGGGGGACCCGGAAATGTTGACCAAGGCCGCCGCCAGTTTGCACGTCAACGAGAGTCCGTTCGGCGACTTCGTTTCGGTGAAGGAGATCAACGATCGGCGCGATCGGGTCATCGAGGGCACCAAGCGCGCGGCCTGGGAAGAGATGCTGGCGACGCTACCCAAGGCCGCAGAACCGGATGATTTGATTCCGATCGCGGACAAACTCGCCAAGGTTGCGCTGGCCACGGCCCATGACAACAGCCCGGCGCACGCTCAGGATTACTCGCGTTACTACTCGGCCAAGGAAATGGCGATGGGGTGGCGCGAGATGCTGCGTCATGAACTGGCTGGCGAATGGGAGGAAGCCGCGCGCACGGCCGTGGAACTCAGCCACAAGGCGGAAAAGCTGGCGCCCACGCTGGTCGCGCCGCTCCAGGCGCACCTTGCCGTAGAACAAAAGCAAGCAACGCAAAGCGGTAAGGAACGTCATGAGGAATTAGTTCGGAAAGTTCGCCAAACCCTGGAGGCGGTGACGTCCCTGTCGGGCCTGCGGGAGGCGATCAATGATCCCGAGTTCGCGGTGGATCAGGCCGGAAGCGGGGATGCTCGTGACCTCAGGGCCTTGCGAGATCATTTGCGCTGGCTGTACGGAGTCTGGGCCATGGCCGAGATCGACATGACTCCTTCGCCCGCACTGCTGGCGAACGGAACGAGCTTTCACCATTCCTGGACCACGCAAACCGGGAGGATTTGGAGCACGATTCATGGGCAAATCATCGCCCGTGCGCTCAAGATTGCCGACCCGATGAAAGCCCCTGGGAACGCTCCACCCACGAGCGATCTGGGGAGAGACCTCGTGAGCGCCGCCGAGGCCCGCCACGATTGGTACCAGGCCTTTTGCCTGCTTCGGCGTCTGAACGCCCTGGATCCCGCCATCGCTGCCGGTGAACCTTCGACCCCGGGAGGCGCCGAAAATGAACGTCTCGATTCGATGAGATCGCTGCTCGCGGGCGACAATTTCGCGAAAGCGGAACTATGGCCCGATGCCATTCGCTCCTACAAAACAGCATTGCATTTCCTGGGAGACTCTTTGCTTTCGGCGGACGTCGGCGATCGTTTGAAATCCCTCAAAAGCCAGCATCCGGAGCTGTTCTGATCCAGAGCATGTGCCCTTTGCGTTGCTTGAATTCGGCGGCGAGCCTTTCGGAGGCGGCATCCCGAATCGGAGGCGGCTGCGCCATGTTCGCAAACAATGTGTCCTACCGGAGGTATCTCGACTATGCGCTGCACCGTTGTCGGGGCATTCATCGATGACGGCGGTGCACGATGGTGCCTCTGTTTACAGCGGCACGAAGCTCGCGGAATAGACGCCGTCATTCGCCGCCTCGTCCCCGTGCGCGGCGAGGCCATCGTCGTAAAGCGTGACGTAGAACAGGTTGCCGTCCGGGCCGGTGACCACGCCCTTCACCTCGGCGCCGCCGACCGGATCCATCGCCGTGACGCTGCACTGAAAAGCACGAACCCCGATCACTGACAAACCGGGATTGCGGTTGGCGAGACGCCGAAAGGAGGTCGCAGCACCACCGAGGTGCGATTCCGCTTCCTCCGCGCCGATGGCCGAACGGGGCCCATGGTTGACGAAGGCCACTACGCCGCCATCGTCGATGCAGCGGCGACGGCTTCCAACTCCAGCGCTGCTCCGGCGTAGCCGCTGGTCAGGCACTCCGTGAGATACACCCGCAGGAATGGAGCGATACCGCCGAGCCGCTCATATTGCGCGGTGTGCGCCAACTCGTGCGCGATGAGGCGACGATCGCCCCAATATGCCTCCCGAATGAAAATGCCGTAGCGGGCCGTCAGGCCAGCCGTGCGCTCCCATGGTCCGCCACCCAAGCGCTCGGCCAACCGGATCAGCCGACCAGCGGGCAGCGGAACCTTTGGCACTCGCAGGAGTCGGACACGTTGCGGCTGCACAACCCCGACCGCGAGGGCGTCAGCGATGCCCTGCTCACTGAGAGGGGCGCCCTCAATGAGGATTTGCTGCTCCCTCGCCTCGATCCAGCGCGTGACGTAGGGAAGGAGCACGGGCACAAGCAGGCGGCGCATAGAAAAGACAAAGGATGTTCCTGCGCCAGGTTCAAGGGAGAAACGACAGCAGGGCTGCAGCGGGCATCCGTCCGGTAGCACCCTTCTCCGTGCCCGGCGGCGGGAACGCGCCTTCGGCTTTTCCCCGGCCTCGTCCACCTCCGCAGCCCCGCCATGAACCGCCACTTCCTCCGCAGCGGGGGTGGCCGCCTCGGGCAACCGACCATGCCGACGGACCCACAGCGCAAACGTTTCCGCATAGTCTTCCATGGCGGAGGTCATGGCGTAGTCACTGACGCCTCTGGTGCTTCGCCTCCCGAAACGGGAAGTAGAAGTGCCCGGCATGGTAGCCGAACAGGCCCGTGCCGGGCAATGCCCGGTGGAGGAAGAATGCCATACGCACGCCGCTCCTTGGGCCTCTGCGATACGCCGTCTCTTTGACTGCATCGTTACGGCTTAGTTGCCGCGGACTTACCCTCGAGGCCAGCGATCTCCCTGAAGTCAGTCCCTCGCGCAGTGTCCTGTTTAAGCCGGTGCTCATCGGGTTGGAAACCCGCGCTACGCCTCGATCGCAACCCCATCCCGGACGCGTTTCGATCACGCCCGGTGGCACTGGCTCCGTTTGGGAGGCTGGCGCGCAGCTGGAGACCAGTTTATTGCTAAGGCTGCCTCGCGGCGGTCTTCCGACGCTGCGAAGTCACCCCTGCTCCCCTCACCCATGAAGTTTCGGTCCTGCCTTTGCCTCGCCCTGCTCGTCGTCACCGCGGCCGCCTTCGCCGAGGACGACGCCACTCCCGAGCGCATCAACGCGCATCTGATGCAGATGCCGGCGGTCAGCCAGACGCAGATCGCGTTTGTCTTTGCCGGCGATATCTGGATCGCCCCGAAGGCCGGGGGCGCGGCCCTGCGCCTCAGCTCGCCGCGCGGCACGGAGCAGTTCCCCCGTTTTTCGCCGGACGGCACGCTGCTCGGCTTCAGCGGCAATTACGAGGGCAATACCGACATCTACGTGATCCCCGTGACGGGCGGCGAACCGCGCCGCATCACCCATCACGGCGCCAGCGACCGCATGCTGGGCTGGTCCACCGATGGCAACACCATCTATTTCCAATCCGAGATGGCCGCCTTTACCAATCGCGTCGGCCAGCTCTACAAGGTCTCCGCGCAAGGCGGGCTGCCCGAGCAGTTGCCGGTGCCGTATGGCGAGTTCGGCGCGATCTCGCCCGATGGCAAAAAGCTCGCCTACACCACGCTCTCCACGGAATTCCGCACCTGGAAACGCTATCGCGGCGGGATGGCGCCGGACATCTGGCTCTTCGATCTCGAAACGCACGCCGCGGAAAAAGTCGCGCCGAACGACGCCAACGATTCGCTGCCGATGTGGCACGGCTCGACCATCTACTTTCTGTCGGATCGAGACGAGCGTTCGCGCGAGAATATCTGGGCTTACGAGACGACGACGCAGCAACTCCGGCAGGTCACGCGCTTCACCGAGGACGACGTGCATTTCCCGAGCATCGGACCGAAGGAAATCGTGCTCGAGAATGGCGGCCGGCTTTACCTGCTCGATCTCGCCACCGAGAAATTATCCGAGATCCCGATCACCGTGATGACGGATCGGGTGACCCTGCGCCCGCATCAGGAGAACGTGTCCGCGCTGATCCAGAACGGAGCGATTTCACCGACCGGCAAACGGGCGCTCTTCGAAGCGCGCGGCGAACTCTTCAGCGTCCCCGCGGAACACGGCGTGATCCGCAATCTCACCGAGACCAGCGGCGCAGCGGAGCGCTCTCCGGCGTGGTCGCCCGACGGGAAATGGGTCGCCTATTTCAGCGACCGGACCGGCGAATACGAGCTCACCCTTCGCCCCGCCGACGGCAAGGGCGAGGAGCGGACGCTGACGCAACTCGGGCCGGGTTTTCGCTATCAGCCGTGGTGGTCTCCGGATTCGAAGAAGATCGTCTTCATCGACCAGGCAATGCGGATCTGGCTGCACGATCTGGACGCGAAACGGACGCGGGAAATCGATCGGCAGTTCTGGCACTACGAAAAGGATCTCGAGCGCTTCCGCGTGAGCTGGTCCGCGGACAGCCGCTGGCTCACCTACGCGAAGGACCAGGACAACAAGCAGACCGCGATCGCCATTTACGACACGCAAAAACAGGCAGTGCATCAGGTGACGAGCGGCTTCTATGACGATGACCAGCCGGCCTTCGATCCCGACGGGAAGTATCTCTACTACCGGACGAAACGCTGGTTCGAAGCGATCTACAGCGAGTTCGAGCCGACCTGGATCTACGCCAACGGCCAGGCGCTGATCGCCGTCCCCTTGCGCAACGACGTGCCGTCCCCGCTCGCCCCGCGCAACGACGAGGAGCCGGTGGCCGGATCGGCGAAGAAGCCGGAAGACGCAGGTCCGAAGCCTGACGAAAAACCCAGGGAGGAACCAAAACCCGACGAGCCGAAGAAGGAGGATGAAAAGAAGACCGAGGTCGCCGTCAAGGAGCAGGCCGCCCCGCTCGCAAAGCCCGCCGAGCCGAACGTGGTGGGCGCGTCCGCCCGGCCGATCGAGAGAAAGGTGAAGCCGGTGCTGATCGATCTCGACAGTTTCGAAGGCCGGGCCGTGGTGCTGCCGCCGGGCGGCGGGCGGTTCGATCAGCTCTGGGCGGTCTCGGGCAAGGTGCTCTTCACCCGCAAGCCGCGCGCGGGCGCCAACACCAGCACCAGCCCGCTTTCCTACTACGATTTGGAAAAGCGCGAGGAGAAGCTGATCCTCGATGACGCGCCCGCGCTCGACCTTTCGGCCGATGGCAAAAAGCTGCTCATCGGACGCGGCAAAGCGTGGGCGATCATCAACGTCGCGGAGAACCAGACCTTCGGGAAGCTGCTCAACACCGGTGCGCTGGAGGCGACCATCGATCCGCCCGCGGAATGGCGTCAGATCTTCAACGACGCCTGGCGCATCGAGCGCGATTTCTTTTACGACCCGCACCTTCACCTCGTGTCGTGGCAGAAGCTCCGCGAGCACTACGGCCGGATGCTCGAGGACGCGGCGACCCGGCAGGACGTGAATTACATCCTCGGCGAGCTGCTCGGAGAATTGAACGTGTCGCACGCCTATCGCAGCGGCGGCGATGTCGAAGCCGCGTATGGGCGGTCGGTCGGGTATCTCGGCTGCGATTTCGCGCTCGAGGAGGGCGCCTATCGGATCAAACGCATCCTCGAAGCGGCGCCCTGGGAATACGTGACGCGTTCGCCGCTGCGCACCGCGGGCGTGAAGCAAGGCGAGTGGCTGCTCGCGGTCAATGGCCGCAAGCTCGACCCGGCCAAGGATCCGTGGGCCGCCTTCCAGGGGCTGGCCGACAAACCCGTCTTCCTCTCGGTGAACGGCAAACCCACGCTGGAAGGCGCGCGCGAAGTGCTGGTGCAGCCGATGGGCAGCGAGTTCTTCCTGCGGCATTACGCCTGGACGGAGGCGAATCGCCTGCGCGTCGAGAAGGCCAGCGGCGGGCGCATCGGCTACATCTATGTCCCGAACACCGGCGGGGAAGGCCAGAGCGAGCTGTTCCGCCAGTTCCGCGGGCAGTTTACCAAGCCCGGCCTGATCATTGACGAACGCTGGAATTCCGGCGGGCAGATCCCCGATCGATTCATCGAGCTCCTCGGACGAAAGATCACGAACTACTGGGGCGTGCGCGACGGGCACGAGTGGCAGACGCCGCAGATCGCGCATCGCGGGCCAAAGGCGATCCTCGCCAACGGCTGGAGCGGCTCCGGGGGCGACTGCTTTCCCTGGCTCTTCCGGAAAACCGGGCTGGGTCCGATCGTCGGCACGCGCACCTGGGGCGGGCTGATCGGCATGACCGGCGCACCGGCCTTGATCGATGGCGGCAGCGTGACCGTGCCCACCTTCAGCATCTACGACACCGATGGCCACTGGATCATCGAAGGCCGCGGCGTGGAGCCCGACATCACCGTCGAGGACGATCCCGCGCAAATGCAGGACGGCGCCGACCCGCAGCTCGATCGCGCGCTCCAGGAAATCCTCAAATCGCTCGACGCGAACCCGCCCGCACCGCCGCCGAAACCGGCGTATCCCAACCGCGCGGGCTCCTGAGACGTAGATCGTTCTCGTTCTCGTCGTCGGTCATTTCGAGGACGAGCACGACGACGAGGACGAGGACGAATAACGCGCCGTCTCTACCCAACCTTCCTTATCGGGATGGGACGGCCGCTCCGACGGGCGCAGCGTCGCCCTTGAAACGAAACTCCACGCCGCCGAGCAACGCCGTGCTCGTGATCGTCGGGCACCAGTATTTCTCCACGTGCGCGATCATCAACCGGGTGCCTTCGAAGTGGGAGACGTAAGGCGCGCGCCCGGGATTGTACATCGTGTCGGTGAGATCCCGCACGAGCGCGACGTGCAGCCCCTGGCGCACGAGCTGGCGGATCGCGAAAGGCCGCCCAAGGACGCACATGTTCAGATGCACGCCGCAGACGATCACGTTTTCGATGCCCTGCTGGCGCATCAGATAATAGGCCTCGGCATTGTCGGTGATGGCGTCGCCGGGCGCGATCTCGATGGCGGCGTGCTGGCGCGTCCACGGATACGAATCGCCCTTTTTCCAGGTGGTCGGGCAATCGCAGCCGCCGTCGGAATCGTCGATCGGCAACGGCGCCTCGGCCGAGGGATCAAGGCGGCACCAGCGTTCCAGCGGCACCGGCGGCTCGACCTTGGGCGCGGCGAGCGCGAGCTGCCGGCCGGGATGATCCGCGTAGAAGGCCATCGTGTCGCTCGGGCAGTGAATAATGAAAACGCCTCGCGCACGGGCCGCCTTCACGAATTCGTTCACCCGCGGCGCCATCTCCCCCACGCGCGCCGCAGAGTTCGGGCAGGTATGTGCATCCCACATGTCGCAGATCACGATCGCCGTCCGGCGCGGGTCCCATTCGAGCGTGAGCTGGGCAATCGTGAACTCGCCGGGAGCGGTCTGGACGCGCTTCCTGATTGGCAGACGCAGCGGTTCATCGGCCAAAGCGGAAATCGCGAGACCAATGAGCAGGAGCAGACGAAGGAGGAACATGCGCGAATCCTTCGTCCGCGAGCACAACGCGGCAAATGGAAACTTCCCGCCTCTCGCGCTGAAATTCGATCAGAACTAGGCCCAATGCCGATCGGAAATTCGGAAATTCCGCGCAAGGACAAGTGTGGCAGAAGGTGGGAGCCAGCAGCCGTTCTGCAATTCAAACGCCTTGTGCCCCAGGGTGGCGAGGAACAGGGGTCGACTTTGCGCGTGCAGCCGCGGAGCGGCGCCAACCCGAATAGCCGTGGTCGAGCGAAGCGAGGCCACGGATTAGAGGTTGATGCGCGAGCCGCGTAGCGGCGAGACCCGGTGCGGAAGCTATGTTTCGCCGCTGACGCGGCTGCCCGCGTTTTTCCGATCCCGTGGCCTCGCTGATACCGTCTCCAAAGTTATTCATAAGCGGCGCAGGAAGGCCCCCGCAAAGCCTTCCCCGTCGTCTGCGCCGCTTGTGAATAACTTTGCCGCGAGTGCGGCCGAAGTTGTGAAC
>JAXDQW010000063.1:0-148160 GCA_034667665.1 Chthoniobacter sp. | reverse complement strand
GTAGGTGTTTGCCATCGTGTGCCGCTTCAGGTTTCGCCGCTACGCGGCTTTGCTTCGTTTGCGTTTCCGTGGCCTCGCTTCGCTCGACCACGGCTACTCGGGTTGCCGGCCCTCCGGGCCTCGGCGCATCGTGCGCACAACCCGTGGCCTCGCTTCGCTTGACCGTGGCCACTCGGGTCGGCGGCCCTCCGGGCGTTGGCGCTTCGTGCGCACAACCCGTGGCCTCGCTTCGCTTGACCGCGGCCACTCGGGTCGGCGGCCCTCCGGGCCTTGGTGCTTCGCGCGCGCATCCCGTGGCCTCGCTTCGCTTGACCGCGGCCACTTGGGTCGGCGGCCCTCCGGGCGCTGGTGCTTCGCGCGCGCATCCCGTGACCTCGCTTCGCTGGACCGTTCCTCAGGCGCGTAGCGCCGCCCACCCGAGTAGCCGTGGTCGAGCGAAGCGAGGCCACGGTGGGCGCGCACGAAGCGATAGCCGCGTTAGCGGCGAAACATCGGGGCGGATTCACGCGAGGTATTTCGGGTCGTACTCGATACCTGCCACCCGATCGAGGTGCGCTTGGTATTCCTCCAGGAAAGACCCCACAGCTATTCGGGTTGCCGGCCCTCCGGGCCTTGGGAGGCGTGGGCAGATGGAACATTCAGTTCAGCCGTTGCAGGTGTTCTGAGAGACTGCCTTGTCGTTCTCGGGAGCATCATCACTGACCGTGTCGTCGCCGAGCAGGCGGTCAATGTCTTCATCGGAAAGCGCGTCGAGATCCACCTCGGCGGCGGCGGTTTCCTCCGTCGCGGGCGCGGGGACGGCGGCGGCAGCAGAAGCGGCCGGGGTGGCGGCGCCACCCAGGTGGCCGGCGATCAAGGTGGCGATCTGGCCAATGGTCCGCGCACGCATCAGGCTGGTCGGAGGAAGGGCGACGCCGATGGCGGCTTCGAGCGAGTTCTCGATCTCGACGCCCATCAGCGAATCCAGCCCGAGGTCCGTGAGCGGCTGGTCGTCCCGCAGCGTGTCCGGCTTCACCCGCAGCACGGAGCCGACGACTTCGCGCACGGCTTGCGCGATGATCGCTTCCTTTTCCTCCGGCGCGGCGGACTCGATCCGGTTGCGCCAGTCGCTCGTCACGCCGCTGCTTTCCTGCCCCTCGACGGTCGCAAAGATGCGCTCGAGCAATGGATTTTCCTGCATGCCGCGGAAGAACTGCCGCCACTTCGCCCAATCGACGCGGATCGCCGCGACCTGGGTGTTGCCGGCGCGCAGCGAGGATTCGAGGATCGACATCACTTCCCCCGGCGACAGCGCGGTGGTGCCCTGGCGGGCGAGAAATTCAGCGACGCGCTCGTTGCGCGCGACGTAGCCTTCGCCGCCGAGCACGCCCCAATTGATGGTGAGCGCGGGCAGGCCGAGCGCGCGGCGATGGTGCGCGAGCGAGTCGAGGAAGGCATTCGCTGCGCTGTAATTCCCCTGCGCCGGATTTCCGAAGAGGCTCGAGATGGACGAGAACATCACGAAGCAGTCCAGCGCCAGGTCGCGCGTCCTTTCGTGCAGCAGCCACGCGCCATTAGCTTTTGGCGCCAGCACGGTCCGCATCCGCTCGCGGTTGAGCGCGGAGAGAGGGGCGTCGTCGATCACCATCGCGAGGTGGAAGACGCCGCGCAGCGGTTGTCCGCCGGCGCGGATTTCGGCGAGCAATCGGCCCACATCCGGCGCCGAGCCGACATCCGCTGGCACGACCTGCACCTCCACGCCGCGATCACCGAGCGCCTGCACGAACGCTTCCGCTTCCGGCGTGGACGCGCCGCTGCGGCTGGCGAGGACGAGATGACGCGCGCCGCCCTGCACGAGCCATTGCGCCAGCACTTTGCCGAAGCCGCCGAACGCGCCGGTGATGAGGTAGCGCCCGTCCGGCTTGATTTCGAACGGCGGCGCCAGGGGCTCGCCGCGCCGCAGGACAAACGCCTCCGGAAATGACACCACGACCTTGCCGATGTGCTTGCCCCCAGCCATCAGCCGGAACGCCGCATCCACGCGGCTCGCCGGGAAAGCGCGGAAGGGCAACGGACGCAGCGCACCCTGCGCCACGAGTTCGGTGAGCTCCGCGAGCATCTCGCGCGTCCGGGTTTCGTCCCCGGCGAAAACCGCGTCCATCGCGACGACGTGAAAGGAGGCGTTGCGCCGCAGCGGCCAGAGCGGGATGCGCGAGTTTTGATAGATGTCGCGTTTGCCAATCTCGATGAACCGCCCGAACTCCGCGAGGCACGCGAGGCCCATCGGGATGGCTTCGCCGGCAAGCGCATTCAGAACGACGTCCACGCCGCGCCGGCCGGTCAGCTCCAGCACGGCTTCGGTGAAGTCGCCGCGGCGCGAATCGATCACGTGCTTCGCACCGAGCGTCTCGAGCAGCGCGCGCTTGGCCGGGCTGCCCGCGGAGGCGATCACTTCCGCGCCAAGAAGATGCGCGATTTGGATCGCCGCCATCCCGACGCCGCCCGCGCCCGCGTGGATGAGGACGCGCTCCCCTTTCCGCAATTGCGCAACGCTTTTCAGCGCGTGCCACGAGGTCATGAAAACCACCGGCAGCGTCGCCGCTTCCTCGAAGGACAACCCGGCGGGAATACCCCGCACGTCGCCGCCCCGCGCGAGCGTTTCGGTGGCGAGGCCGAACACTGCCAGGCCGAACACGCGATCGCCCGGTTTCACGTGCGTGACCTTGGCGCCAACCGCTTTCACCACGCCGCCGACTTCGTCGCCGAAGATGCGCGCGTCCGGCGCTTCGCCGGGATAAAGGGCGAGCGCCTTGAGCACGTCGCGGAAGTTCAGGCCCGCGGCTTTCACGTCGATCAGCACTTCTCCCGGGCCGCACGGCGGCACCGCGAGAGGCGTGAAGCGCAGGCTGTCGAGATGCCCGCGCTCGCGCGATTCGAGGCGCAGCGGCACGGACGAGTCGAGCCACTGTTCGACGCGCGGACGGCCGCGGTCGAGACGCTGCACGTAGCGGGCCTCGCCGCGGAAGGCGATTTCGCGCTCCACGCCGGTCCGGAGCAACTCGCTCCAGAGCAGCCCGTCATCCGCGGCCGAAGCAGCGGGCGGCAGGTCGATGCCGCGGCAGACGAAGTTCGGATGCTCGTTGAGGATGACGCGGAAAAGGCCGATCGCGGGCGCCTGGGCCAGCGCCGTGGCTGCGAGATCGCGCCCGGCCGGCTGTGCGCCGCGGGTCACCGAATCAAGGCGCAGCTTCGCCGCGGGACCCGCGGTTTCGAGCGCCTGCGCGAGGTGGAGCAGCGCGTCCGTGCCCATGACCGGATCGCCAGGCTGGGCATCGAGATTCCAAAGGTAAACGATCCGCTCGGGCGCCGCGTCGTCCGCGCAGGTGAGGAAAAGCTGCTGCCAGTCTTCGGGCGTGTCCGCCCGCAGCGTGAACGCATCTCGCTCCACGGCGGCGAATTCGAGGCCCGGTTGCGCGACCCGGCAGCGCACGCCCGCGCCGCGCAGATATGCCGCGAGGCGGTCGCCGAGACCGGAGGCGTCGGCAAAAATCAGCCACGACTTTTCCGCCGGGATCTCGGCGAACAGATCGTCCGCCCGCGCCACCTCCTGCCACGGTTTACGGGCGAGGAGCCCGATCTGCCCTTCGCCTTCCGGCCCCATCAACCCCGGCAGCGACGCGGTTTCCGCAAAGCCCGCTGCGCGCAGGATCGTTTCCCACTGGGCGCGTCCGAGCAGCGGATGCACGGAGCGCAGGTCGCGATCGGTGAAGCGCCACCACCCGCTGGTGAGGCCGAAGACCGCTTCGGTCCAGAGCTGCGGCGTGGCGACATCCATGAAAACGAGGCTGCCGCCCGGCGCGAGCAGATCATGGAGATGGCGCAGCGTGGCGCGCACGTCGCTCACGGCATGGAGCACGTTGGTGCCGATGATGAAGTCGAAGGAGCCCGCTTCGAAGCCTTGCTCGGTCCCCGGCTTTTCGAGGTCGAAGAATTTTGTCTCAACCTCCGGGAAGGCCGCGAGCTTCTGCATCGCCCCCGGGAAGAAGCCGGCGGAAACGTCCGTGAAGACGTAGGAGTGCAGCCCGCGTTCGAGCGCCGGGAGCACCTGCGCGCTGAGGCCACCGGTGCCCGCGCCGACTTCGAGGATGCGCAGACCACGGCCCTCGGGCAGCGCGCGCGCCGCTTCGCTGACCGCCGCAGCGATGGCGGCGAGCCAGTGGCTGGTGAGCAGGCCGTCGCTATAAAATTGCTCGAGCAGCTCCGCCCCGGCCCCGGCGAAGAGCACCTGCACGGCGTCTTTCTCGCCGCGCAGGATCGGGCCGAGCTCGGCGCAGTTTCCGGCGCAGAGCAGCGCTTCGGGCAGGTGGCCGGAGTGCTCCGCAATAAAGTAGCGCAACGTTTCGGAAGCCGAGTCTGCCGAGGCGGTAAAGGCCGCGGTCGGCCGGTAGCCATCGCCGGTTTTCTCGAGGAGTCCGCGCCTCGCGAGTTTGGTCATCAACTGAACGAAGACCGGCTGCATCGGCGGGGCGACGCGCAGTGAATCCACGCTGAAGAAGCGGGCCCCGGGCGCGACCCCCATTTCGCGCAGGCCACGGGCGAACTGGGTGACCGTGAGTTCGTCAGCCGCGGCGATGGCGGCCTCGAGATCGGCGCGTCCGCGGACGGCGAGCACCTCGTCCAGGGCGCGCTGGGCAGCCTCGCGCAAACGGCCCAGGGGCAGCGGCGGCTGCGGGGCTGGACGACCGGCGAGCGGCGTTCGTTCCCAGTCCACATGGTAGAGCACGTCGCGGGCGCCGCCGGCTCCACCCCGGCGCACGTTAGCGACGCTAATCGCGCGGAAACCATCCACCAGCACGCACGGCTTGCCCGCTTCGTCATAGAGCGCGATGCGGCCCTCGACAAAGTCGTCGTTGCACTCGATCACCCCGGCGCGGACGCGGGCGGACGCGCCCGGTGAGCGGAGGAAAAGGATGCGCGCGAAGCGCACCGGCAGCTTCATTCGCGCGCGGCGATTTTCCACCGTCGCGGCGCCGGCGGAGAAGGTCTGGAGCGCGCCATCGAAGAGCACCGGGTGCAGCGGATATTCGCCCGCGCGGGGCGCGATGGCTTCGGAAAGCGCCACTCGGCCCTCCGATTCGCCGTGGCCAGTCGCGAGCTCGCGGATGGGCCGAAACTCTTCGCCGTAGCCCAGCCCGAGGTCGCTCATGTAGCGGTAAAAGCCTTCGACCTCCACCGGCTCGAGTTCCGAGGCGTGTTCGAGGGTCGAGGACGCGAACGCCGATTCCGTGCGCTCGCCGCGCATCGAACCGACGACGTGCAGCGACCACGCGGCGCCACCCTCGAAGCGGCTTTGGATGGCGAAGGTGCGCTCGTTGGGACTGTAGGAAATCTCGAGGTGAACGCCGGACGCCGGTTCCGGCAGGATGAGCGGCTTGCGAATCTCGAAATCCTCCACCACGAACGGACGGCCCTCGAAGAGCTGCACGCCCGCTTCCAGCACCATCTCGACGAAGGCGGCGGCGGGGAAGATGACGTGGCTTTCGACCTTGTGATCTTTCAGAAAAGCCATGTGCCGGCTGTCCAGTCGAGCGGTCCAGGTCGGCACGGCGCGAGGCAGGCGGATGTCGAGCAGGCCGCGGCCCCCGGGGCCGAGGCGGCCTTCGCGCCAGTCGGGCGCTTCGTTCCACCAGCGGCTGCGGTTCCAGGCGTAGGCGGGCAGCGAGAGCAGCCGGCGCGAGGGCGTCATGGCCTTGAAATCGAGGGCGACGCCGGCGCGATGGAGATCCATGGCGGTCTCGAGCACCGACTCGTGCTCGCGCTCGCGGCGCGCGGAGGAGATCACCGGAACTTTCGTCCCGCCGCGGCCGGCGAGGCATTCCTGGATGGAGTGAACCAGCGCGGGATGCGCGCTGATTTCGAGCCAGACATCCACGCCGAAGTCGGCCAGCGCGTTCACGGCCGGCGCAAACTGCACCGGCTGGCGGATGCCGCGCCCCCAGTGCGCGGCGTCGCAGGTCTCGCCGGGGCAGCGGTCGCCGGTGACGGTGCTGAAAAATGGAATGGCACCGGCCTGCGGCTGGAGTCCCGCCAGCGCTTCCTCCAAGGCCTGCGCAGCGGGGTGCATCAGCGGGTGATGGAACGGATGATCCACGCGGACGAGCCGCGCGAAAACGCCCTGCGGCTCCAGCTCGGCGAGCATCGCTTCGAGGGAAACGCGCGGCCCGGCGAGAGTGAGCGAGCGCGGTCCGTTGAAGGCGGAGATCGTCACCGTGCGATCGTGGCGGGCGATCAGCGCGCGCGCCTCGTCCTCGCCGAGGCCGACCGCGAGCATGGTTCCTTCGCCGCGGGCGCAGCCGTCCATGAATCGGGCGCGCAACGCGATGATGCGCGCGCCTTCCTCCAAAGAAAAGACTCCCGCCACGCAGGCCGCCGCGATTTCGCCGACGCTGTGGCCGACGACGGCCGCGGGCTGCACCCCCCACGATTTCCACAGCTCCGCGAGCGCCACTTGCACCGCGAAGATCGCCGGCTGCGCGATCTCGGTGCGGTGCATCTGCGAAGTTTCCTCCGGGCGGCCGAGCTCTTCGAGGAGGGAGAAGCGCGCCCAGGGAGCCATCGCAGCGTCGCAGCGCTCGAGGATCTCGCGGAAGACCGGCTCGTGGCGCATGAGTTCGCGGCCCATGCCCCACCACTGGGGGCCCTGCCCGCTCATCACGAAAGCGATCCGCGGCGCCTGCTCCGGGCGCGACGCGAAGGCGGTGCGCACCTTGACGCTGTCCTGCTTGATGGCGAAGGCGTCGAGTTCCTGGATCAGTTCGCCCAGGGAGCGGGTGACGAGCGTGAGCCGATACGGGTGGTGATTGCGCCGGGCACCCAACGTGTAGGTCAGATCGGGCAGCACGGGCGTGGAGCCGTTGGCGCTCACGCGCTCGGACAGCCACGCCCCCAGTTTCAAGGCCGATTCACGGAGCGCTTCTTCAGAACGGGCGGAGAGCAGCATCGGCCAGGCGCGCTCGGCGCAGGGTTCGCCATGCTCCGCGGGCGGAAGCAGCGGCGGCTCCGCGAGGACCACGTGCGCGTTGGCGCCGCCGAACCCGAACGAATTGACGCCGGCCAGCCGCTCACCATCGGTCTCGGGGAAGGGTTCCAGCGCGGTCGGCACGCGGAGTTTCAACGCGGCGAAGTCGATGTGCGGATTGGGAGTGTGGAAATGGAGGCTGGGCGGAATCTGGCGGTGCTTCAGCACCAGCATGGCTTTCAACAATCCCGCGACGCCGGCGGCGGTTTCCAGGTGGCCCAGGTTTGTCTTCACCGAACCGATTGGCAGGGGTGCGTCTGCCAGACGGTCCTGGCAGAGCGCCTCGGCGAGAGCATGCGCCTCGATCGGATCGCCCACCGCGGTGCCCGTCCCGTGCGCCTCGACAAAGCCGATCTGCGACGGCGCGATTCCCGCGTCCCGACACGCGTCGCGCACGAGCCGCGCCTGCGCTTCCGCGCTGGGAAGCGAGATGCCGTTGGTGTGGCCGTCCTGATTGATGGACGTGCCGGCGATCACCCCATGAATCGGGTCGCCGTCGAGCAGGGCCTGCGAGAGACGCTTCAGCAGCACCATGCCCGCGCCTTCCCCTCGCACGAAGCCGCTCGCCGAGGCGTCGAAGGCCGCACACCGCCCCTCGGGCGAGAGCATCGAGGCTTGCGAGAACCCGATGAACCCGCCCGGCGTGATCATCACGGTGACACCCCCGGCAAGCGCGGCCTCTCCGCGCCCGGCCCAAATGTGCTCGCACGCGGAGTGGACGGCCGTGAGCGCGGATGAGCAGGCGGTGTCCATCGCGACGCTGGGTCCGCGCAGGTTGAGGCAGTAGGAGATGCGATTGGCCGCGATGCTGTGCGCGCTGCCGGTCGGCGAATGGGGACTGATGCCGAAGTGCTCCCAGGCGGTGCTCTGAATGCCCTGATAGTCGTTGTGCGAGATGCCGACGAATACCGCGAGGTCGGTCCCCTTTTCCAAATCCAGGACGACCCCCGCGTCTTCGATCGCCTCCCACGCGGTCTCCAGGAGCAGGCGGTGCTGCGGATCGACGTAGGGCGCTTCGCGCGGCGAGATGCCGAAGAACTGCGGGTCGAATTGATCGATCTGATCCAGGAATCCGCCGCGCTTGGCGATCGATTTGCCCGCCACACCCGGCTCCGCGTCGTAATACCGCTCCACGTTCCACCGATCCGGCGGCACCTCGCCAACGGCCTCGCGGCCTTCGACGAGCAGCTTCCAGAAGGACTCGGTGTCGTTGACGCCGCCGGGGAAGCGGCAGCCGATTCCGATGATGGCGATTCGATCTTTAGGCATAAAGGGAAGGGCACCCCGGAGGGTTCGGTTCGGATCTAGCGTTTAAAATTCGAGGTCGAGGCGAACGCGGTCTGCGACGCGCGGCCGCCGGACAGCACGCCTTTGGGTGCCGCGGGCGCGAATTGACCCCGCTCGGAGCCTCGCGTCGATAAGTTTTCGCCCTGACAGTCTTTTCAGAGAAAGGCGGTTGCCGGGCCCGCGAGCCCCGAACTAGCAATAACATCATGTGTGGAATTGCAGGCATTATCGATCTCGGCGGTCAACGCCCGGTGCCGGAGGGCGCCATTCAGCGCATGGCCCGGGCACTGGTGCACCGCGGCCCGGACGAGGAGGGTTTCCTCCAGCGTCCGGGGCTGGCGCTCGCCTCGCGGCGGTTGAGCATTGTCGGTCTGGCCGACGGCCAACAGCCGGTGGCCAACGAAGACCGGAACGTCTTTGTCGTCTTCAACGGCGAATTATTCGATCACCTCGAAAGGCGGGCTGAGCTGGAAGCGCGCGGACACCGGCTGGTCACTCACTGCGACACCGAGATCATCCCGCACTTGTGGGAAGACTTTCAGGAAGGGATGTGGGAACGCCTGCGCGGACAGTTTGCCATCGCCTTGTGGGATGAGCGCCAGCGGCAGTTGCAGCTCGGGCGCGACCGTTTCGGCATCGCGCCGCTTTACTGGAGCCGGCAGGGCGATTGGCTCCTTTTCGCCTCCGAGATCAAGGGGCTGCTCGCTTCCGGGATGGTGCCGGCCCGCCCCGATCGGCGCGGCCTCGACGCCGTCTTTACGTTCTCCGCGTTGCCGGGGCCGCGGACCTGTTTTGAGGGCGTGCAGCTATTGCCGCCTGGCCGCTTCTTGAGCATCACTCCGGGCGGCGCCGGCGGCGCGGCGGCGGAGATCCGCGAACGCGCCTATTGGGAGATAAATTTCCCGGACCAAGGCCACGAGGAGCAGGGCGACGACCCGCAGAAGCTGGTGGATGACTTCGAGAAGGTCCTGCTCCAGGCGGTCGAAGAGCGGCTGCGGGCGGATGTGCCGGTCGGCGCGTATCTGTCCGGCGGCGTGGATTCGAGCATGATCGTGGCGCTCGCGTGCCATCTCAAAGGCCCGGCGATCAACACCTACACCGTCCGCGTGGACGAACCGGAACTCGACGAGCTCAGCGCCGCGAACCTCAGCGCGCAGCATATCGGCACCAAACCGCCGATCGTGCAGGAATTCCGCCACCGCGACGCGCTGGAGACCTACCCGAAGCTGATCGTGGCCGCCGAGGCGCCGGTGATCGACACCTCGTGCGCGGCGCTGCTCCAGCTTGCCGCCCGCGTCCATGCCTGCGGCCAAAAGGTGGTGCTCACCGGCGAAGGCGCGGACGAATGGCTGGTGGGCTATCCCTGGTATAAAGCGGCCAAGCTCATGGGCTATCTCGACGTCGTGCCCGGCCTGCCCTTGAGCAACCTCGCCCGCGGCGCCTTTCTCCGACTCAACAAAGTGCCGCACTTTCCCGATGCCTGGCGGCAGGAGGTGGAGGAATCCATCGGCGGGCCGAACGCCTGGATCGATGCTTATGGCCTGCTCGCCATCTCGAGGCTCCGTTTCTACGCCGAACCGATGCGCGAAGTCCTGGCGCAGTCGAATCCGTGGACCGAGCTCGAGTTTCCGTTGGAAAGGGCCCGGCGATGGGATCCGCTGCACCGCGGCGTGTGGATTGCCGCGCGGGTGTCGCTGGCCGGGCATCTCCTGCAGGCCAAGGGCGATCGGGTGGCGATGCACTCCTCGGTGGAGGTGCGCTATCCGTTTCTGGACGAGGACGTCTTCGATTTCCTGGCGAAACTCGATCCGAAATGGAGGCTGCGCGGCTTCCGCGACAAACACCTGCTCCGGGTGCTTGCCGAGCGCTGGGTGCCGAAGTCCGTCGCCCGACGCCACAAGGTGATCTTTCGCGCGCCGCTCGACAGCTTCCACATCGACCCCGAGCCGCCGTTCGTCGCCCAGCTCTTGAGCGAAGAGTCGCTGCGGCGGACCGGCTACTTCGACGTGGCCGAGGTCCGCCGCTGGCGGAAGGAGTTTCGCAACCTGCGCGCCGGCTCGCTGCCGAGGCTCTCCGTGGAGATGGGACTGACCGCCGTGGTGGCCACGCAGCTCTGGCACCACCAGTTCATGGGCGGCGGACTGGCGGATCTGCCCGAGTGGTCCGCCGCACCGCCGTGACAGAGCCCATCGGTGCGCGTCGCAGCGCCGACGAGATCAGCCGCGGAGCGGCGCCAACCCGAGTAGCCGCCTCGGGATGACGCCGCTCCGCGGCTAAAGAGCAAGTTTCAGCGAAATTCCAGCGCTCGTGCCCAGCGCGCGCTTCGCTTCCGGATCGTCCTTCTCGGATTGGCGCCGCTCCGCGGCTAAACCGCAATTTCAGCGAAGCTTCTCCAGCGCCTCGCGGCCGCGCGCCTTGGTCTCCGGATCGTCCTTCTCCACGTTTGGCATCGCCAAACCCTTGATGATGAATTTCCGCGCGTCGTCCTTGCGACCCATCTGCAGGTAAACGCGGCCGAGTTCGATGTAATGCATCAGGCGGCTGGGATTCAGCGCGATGGCCTTCTCCAGGGCCCGCGCGGCCTCCTCGTTCGAGCCCTGTGGCAGGCTGCCGTAGATCGCTTCGGCCAGCGCGCGCTTCACCCCGCCGATGTCGGCGAGCACGCGGTGCCAGCGGCCGAGGATGTGCCAGGCGAGGTCGTTGCGCGGGTCGAGCCGGAGCGTTTTGTCCACGGCGCTCTTGATCCGCGGCGACGTCTCGACCTGCTCCTTGGTGCTTAAAAACGGCAGCATCTTTCCGTCCGTAATCGCGACCGAGAGCTGCGCTTCGGGGTCGTCTGGCGCGAGCGCGGCGGCGCGCTGCCCGTACCTCAGCGCGATGCGACCGAGCCGCAGCTTCTCCTCTTTCGCCGGAGCGTCCGCCATCAGGTGGCGATATTGCCGCGCGATGCACACGAGAACGCGCACGTTCTTCGGCTCCAGCTTTTCCGCGGCGAGGTAGAGTTTCAGCGCTTCGCCGGCCTCGAATCGGCGATCGAAGACCTCGCCCTGCTTGAGGAGCTCATCGGCCGCCTCCGCGCCCGCCGCGGCGCTGGTCAGCAGCAGCAGCGCGGCGACCGCTCCAATCGCGAGGTTCGAGAGGGCAAAGTTCATGAAATTGAGAAGATGCGTAAAAAAGCGCAGTCGGCCGCGCTGGTCGCAGCTCGCGCTTCGGCGCTGTCCGCTCAGAGGGAGCGCCGATCCGCACCATACCATCGTGCGCGGGGCGCCGCCCGGCCTTTCACCTGCCTCGCGCCGGGCGCGCCGCTTCGATCAAGCGGCCCGCATTGAGCAGGGCCGCCTCGCTGCGGCGCGACCCGACCAGTTGCAGGCTGGTCACGGGCACGGTCCGGTCGCGGACCGGCACCGGGATGGCCAGCGCGGGATTCCCCGCAAAATTCACCGCGGCCGTGTTCTGCAGGGCGAGCGCCCGCGCTTCAAAGGCCACCGTTCCGCCGAACAGGGGGGCCCGCGGCGGCAGATCCTGGAGGGTCGGCAGCGCGATGAAATCCACCTCTTTCAAGATCCGCCCGACCGCGGCCTTCCACTCCGCCTGCCTCCGGAGGGCCTGGCGATACGCCGTATGATATTGGACCTGGCCCAGCGCGACGATCGCCTTCGTCCGCAGCGTGACGCCCTGCTCGGTGCGGAATTTCAGATCGGAAAGCCACGCGCTCGCCTCGGCCACCGTCGTCGCGTCCTTCTGCGCCTGCTCCCATTTCTCCTTGAAGACTCGATCCAGCTTCACCACCTCGAATTGCGCGGCAGCCAGAGCCTCATCCACCGCGCGGTCCACTTTCCCGGCGGTGCCGGTCAGGTAGAGCCGCCCGATCCGGATCTTCCGGGCAGATGGCTTCGCCGCGACGGCGCGCCGGTACTGAGCGGCAAAGCCCGACTGCAAGAGATCCATGCCTTGCACCACTCCGGCCACGTCCGCGGCCATCGGACCGACGGTGTCCAATTGATTCGGCGCGATCGGATAGACTCCATCCAGCGGCACGAGGCCGAAGGTCGTCTTCAGCCCCACGATGCCGCAGCAGGCCGCCGGCACGCGGACTGAGCCCGCCGTGTCCGTGCCGAAGGCGATATCGGCCATCCGGCTGGCCACCGCCACCGCCGAGCCGCTCGAAGAGCCGCCGGGAATCAGGTGGCGCCGCGCACTCAGCGGGTTCTTTGGAGTGCCGAAGTATTCGTTGATCCCGGAGGCGGCGATGGCCAGTTCTGCGGTATTCGTCTTCCCGACGAACTGGACGTTCCTTTGCCGCGCGATCGCGAGGCACCTGGCATCGCGCCTGGCGGGCGGACTGTTTTTGGCCAGGAATTCCGATCCAGCCGTGGTCACCACGCCTTTCATGTCGATGAGGTCTTTGACGGCGAGGCGCAGCCGGGTGCTGTTTTCGGTGGGCGGCCAGTAAACGATGAACGCGTGATTCCGATCGACGCTCGCCGGATGCCGCGGCAGGGCGGAGCAACCGTTGCAAGCTCCGGCGATCAAAAGTCCCGCCATCATCCCTTTGATTATTACGCACCGATCGCTGCTCATCGTGTGAGGTGACTCTAGGACAAGACCAACGAGCGTCGAAAGAAAACTGCGCTTCTTTGAAGAAGGAGAGGGAGACACCGTGCGAGCGTTCACGCGGAGTCTGACATTCGAAAGCTGCGATTGCGCTGCCGAGGACGCAGGTGCGCGCGGAGAAAATCGAACGTCACGACCGCGAGAGGAGTGACAGCCGAATCTTCAGTGCAATCCGCCATTCCCGAGCAATGGCTACAGAAAACGAATTATGAAAACTCCTCTCCTCTTTTTCGTCGCTGCGGTTGCCTGCGCAATCCCGGCTTGCGACACTCCCGAAGAAGATCACCCTGAGCGCGGGCGCTCTTCCGGGGTCTCGACGACGACCACCACCGAAGAAACGCGGACGGTTCGCGCCCCGGGCGCGGACTCCTCGACCACCACGACAGTTCGCTCCTATTAGGTCGGTGGCCGGCTAGGTCGTCAAACCTCTGGTTCAAACCCAGCCAACGGCGACGCGAGGGCGGGACATCTCCCTCGCCGTTGGAGTTGAATGCGCTCGTTCTACTCTTCGGGGATGTCCGCTCGCGATGCCATCCTGACCGAGGTCGAACACCTGCCTGAGTCCGTGCTTCAGGAGGCGTTGCATTTCATCCGGTTCGTCGCCCGGCAGCGCGAGGATGCCGAGTGGCAGGATATTTTGCCCAGCCGCGAGGTCGAACAGGAAGTCCTCGACTTGATTGACGCGCCGTGATCCCGAAGGTCGGCGAGGTCTGGATGGTGGATGGGCATGGCCGGGAAAGTCCCTCCGGCGGTCGTGGTGTTGGATGACCGGGTCGAAGTCGAGCGTGTGCTGGTGGTGCATCTGCCCATTACCTCGCAGAACCGAGGCTCTGTCCTGGAAGTGGCGCTGGGACATCTCCGATTCCTGACGCCGGAATCCACTGCGGATGTGCAAGCGATCGGCTCCCTAGTCCGTTACTTCGCCACCCAGGCTTCGCCTCGCATCGGAGCAAGAGTCAGTTTTTGCGCGACCGCGCCGCGCTCAGCGCGAGGGGTGCTCGGGAGGCCCCTGCGGCAGAAACCGTTCGACCTGATCCTCGATCTCGGAGATCGGCGAATCGCGATGCGTCTCCGAGTGGACCACTTCTACGGAGGCCCCCTTGAGCGCGGCGACGAGCGCATCCTGCGTAGTGAGCGTGGGATCGTAATCGACGGTGACGACATCCGCACCCACGGTGACCCGAGCCACACCAGGCAGAGCGTCGAGGGCCTCGTGAACGGACTGTTCCACCACCGGCGTCAGGGCGGCGATCTGAATCTGTGCCTCGAGGAACTCCTCGGCGCCGGAAGGATTTTCGGGAAGTGACATAAGCCGCCTGCCACCTTCTATCGCCCCGCGCCGGATCACCGCAACTCCTCCCGCGCTGATTCGCGCTGATGGGTCGCAGTTTGGGAACGAGGAAAAAATGAACCGGAGAATTCTCCCAGTCGGCATCCGTGATGAGAGCGTGCGCTGGGTGTGGCTGGGTGATTAACCTTCCCGTTTCCCTAAACTCTTTCCCCCCATGCAGCCTTGCTTCGCCAGACGCCTCCGCGCGATTTGCCCGCCTCCGCTTATCTTCGCCCTGGCCTGGAGCCTCGCCACCTCCCTCGCCCTCGCGGCGGTTCCCCCCAGAATCATCTTCGACACGGACATGGAGACGGATTGCGATGACGCCGGGGCCATGGCGGTGCTCCACGCCCTGGCTGATCAGGGCGAGTGCGAAATCCTCGCCACCGTGATCAGCGTCAAAGACGTGTGGTCGGCCGCCACCGTGGACGCGATCAACACCTACTATGGCCGGCCCGGCCTGCCGCTCGGCATGTTGAAAGGGCCCGGCGTGCTCGAGAAATCGCGCTTCGCCGAACGCATCGCCCACGAATTTCCAAACCGGATAAAGTCCGCCGACGACGTGCCGGACGCCACGCTGGTTTATCGCGAGGTGCTCGAAAAACAGTCCGACCATTCCGTCGTCATCGTCACGGTCGGATACTTGACCAACTTGAAGAATCTCCTGCAGCTCCCCGCCGGCCCGGGCCACGCCAGCGGAACGGAACTCATCAGCGCCAAGGTCAAGACGTGGGTCTGCATGGGCGGCAACTTCATCGGCTCGCCGGCGAAGGACGACTTGAAGCTGGGCAACGTGAACTTCCAACGCGACGCCGCTTCCGCGATTTTCGTGATTCAGCACTGGCCGAGGCCGCTCATCTTCGTGGGTCGCGAAATCGGATCGGTGCCCAGCGGCCTGGCGATCGGTGAAAGCCTGGGAAAAACTCCGCCCGAGAATCCGGTGCGCCGCGCCTACGAACATTACTTTGACGGGCGATTGAAGAACCGCCACGTCGCCGACCTGACCACCGTGCTCTATGCGGTGCGCGGCCTCCGCGATTACTGGGACCTGCAGCCGAAAGGCTTCATGGAGATTCAGCTCGACGTAACTTTCGAGTGGAAGTTCGACGCGGACAAGGATCAAGGCTACCTGCTCAAGAAGCGGCGAGACGGAAAACCGAACGACCGCTACATCGAATCCGTCCTCGATGAACTGCTCGTCCAGCCTCCCCGCCGCCCGCCCGCGACGAATCCTTAGCCTGGAAACGGCGATGGGAACCGCCGACGACACTGAAGACGCGGAGGACGCGGAGTTAGGAAACTTCGGACCGATCACCCAGCGGGTGGATCCGGGAAGCTCGCATGATTGCATCCAGGTAACTCCTTCTCAGCGTTTTGCGTGTTTTCCGCGTCCTCCGCGGCCTTTCCATCGCCGGATTTAGGCTTAGTCCGCCTTCGTCCACCGCGCCGCGGAAGATCAGAGTGGTGGCGGTTTGACCCCGCCGCAGACCGCTGCCAAATCGGGCGATCGCGAGCTTTCCAAGAATCCCTTTTCCATGACAAAGCGTCGGCAGCACGGCTCGATAACTGCTTTTTGATGGGGTGCCGGATATGAAAAACATCAGCTACCGCCGCCCCCCGTCAGGCTTCACCCTGGTCGAGATCATGATCGTGGTTGCCATCATCGCGCTGCTCGCGGCGATCGCATTGCCCCATTATTCGCGAGCCAGGCGGCGCGCCCAGGCGACGCGGACTTTGGATGACCTCCGTTTGATCGACGGGGCGCTCGACCTTTACGCGACGGAAAACTCCAAGCAACCCGGCGCGACCGCCCAGTGGATCGATGTTCAGCCCTATCTGAAAAAGAACATCGTCCTCTACAACTCGGGCGGAAATGACCTCCTGGGAAATTCGTTCAATGGCGGGATCTTCTCCGTGGATACCGCGCCGCGATTGAATCCAATCTCGTTTACCGCCCTTTCTGATATCGCTCCGCTCGACTTCTGGTCCCCGTTCGGGCCGTAACCAAGTGGGGCAGGCGTCCCGCCTGCCAATCCGTGGGGCAGCCGTCCCGGCTGCTTAAATCCTGTGCCGGCGGGACACCCGCAACACTCATGGCAGGCGGGACGCCTGCCCCACTTGTGGGCCGCTGGCCAGCGTGCGCTAGCGGCAGAGAAGGTCGGGCGACGGCTCTCGAAGCGCCGCCGCCTCGGAAGTCTCCAGAGGCTCGCCGTAAGGGAGATCGTCGGGCAGCGGGACCAGCTCTCGAATCCAGCTCCAAAGCTGGGAGAAGTCCTTGTTCACGTCGCCGGAGAGGCAGTCGGTGATCTGATCGCCGGCCTCGGGGTGGCGCTTGATCACTTCGCGAAACGAGAAGTTTGGATCGTAGAAGGCATAGACCAGCTTGCGCATGTTCTCGATCCCCTGCCGGACCGCCGCGCCATAGCCGGCGAAGCGGCCGGGTGAGACGTCGCCGGCGAGGAGGCCCTCGTGGATGGCCTCACCCGCGAGGTGGCCGCTTTTCAACGCGAGCATCACGCCGCTGCTGAAGACGGGATCGAGAAACGCAAAGGCGTCGCCGACCAGGAGCAGGCCGGGCGCGGCGCAGTAGCGCGAGTGGCGGCTGTATTCGCTGGTGATGAAATACTCGCCGGTCGAGCGACCCATGGAGAGCCGGTCTTTGATCCAAAGGTTCTCCTCCACCTCGCGGTGGAAGATCTCGCGCGGCTCGCGGACCCCGTCGCGGGTGAGGTATTTGCCCTCGGCGACGATGCCGACGCTGGTCATGTTGTTGTGCTGGGGGATGTGCCAGAACCAGCCCTTGTCCGGCACGTAAGCGACCGTCGTGTCGCCCTCGTCGATGCCTTCGCCCCGCTTCGAGTCCTGGTAGTAAGTCCACACCGCGATCTTGTTGAGATACGGGTCGCGCATCCGCCAGCCGCGTCGGTTCGAGGTGAACGCCTCCTTGCCCGAGCAGTCGAGCGTGATGGGCGCACGGACTTCGTAGGTGCGCCCGGCTTTGTCCGTGGCCTCGACGCCGGCCACGCGGTCGCCTTCCATGAGCAGGCGGTTGACGGTCGTCTCCTCGCGCACCTCCGCGCCCTTCTCGCGCGCGTTATCGAGCAGCATCTGGTCGAACTCCGAGCGCAGCACCTGCCACGTCTGGGCGACGGTTTCGCGGTCGTAGCGATCGAAGAAATAGAACGGCGTCGAGCGGCGCCCGTCCGGCTGCACAAAGGTCACGCTGTATTTCTTCACGAAATGCGAGGCCTTCATTTTCGGGATCATCCCGATGCGTTCCAGCGGGCCGAAGGTGAAGGGGATGAGCGATTCGCCGATGTGGTAGCGGGGAAATTTCTCGCGTTCGAGGATGAGCACGCGGTGCCCGTATTCGGCGAGAATCGCCGCCGCGCAGGAGCCGGCGGGTCCGCCGCCGATGAGGATGGCATCGTAGTCTTTCATAATGGGTCAGGGAACGGTTTCGAACTTCGCGGGGGCAACTTCGGGCCTTGCCTGCCCCGGGCCGTCGCCGACGAGGCGATCGAAAATCGGCGAGGCCATCAGCGTCGTGATCACGGCCATGATGACGAGCACCTGCGGCTGGCCGAAGCGCACGGCGATGGCCCCGACCACCCGGCAAAAGAGCAGGATGACGGCGATTTGGAGGAAGAATTGGACGGCGAGGTGGAGGTTGTTCATCCGCGCGTGGATCGTTGCCGCAAGCTACCAAGGCTGCTGCTGGTAACGGAAATACCATTTCGCGATCAGAGCAATACCGAACGGTGATAAGCAAAGCGCGGTCGTGCCAGCGCATCACTGTCGCGACAGTCAGCCCGGAACTTCAGCGACGGAGCTGATCAGCCTGAAGAGAATCGGCCCGTTCGATCAGCTCGCGGAGCTTGGGCGCCGTCGAGGCGGCGTGCTCGCGGATATAAGTGAGGTGATCGCCTTTCATGACATGCACGTCGAGGCCGCCGGTCTCCACTTTCTCCCAGCCGAGCGTTCCGTACTGGTGAAAGGACTCTTCCGCGATGAGCAGGGTGAGCTTCCCGCGGCAAGGTCCCACTTTGTGAGACATGAGCAGGCGCGGGTAATGGGCGAGGAGCTTGCGCTGATCGAGCAGGTCGGGCGCCGCCTGGCTGGAAGTCTTGCGCCTCCGCGTGGCCCGATCCCAGACATAGATGAATTTGCCCGGCCAGGAGAGACCCGACAGCTTTTTGAGATGCTCTCGAAAGGGCCGCTGCACCCGAGCGTGCCAAAAAGCCTCCCAACGCTCCGCCCGCTGGATCTTGCAGAAATGCCGGTAGGCCGCGCGCTCCGGACGCTCGCTGTCGAGCAGCACGAGCAGATCCACCTTCTCGCCCAGAGCTTCGAACCGCCGGGCCATTTCGTAGGCGATGACGCCGCCCACACATTCTCCGCCGAGCAAATAAGGTCCTTGCGGCTGGAAGGTGCGGATCTCCTCCACATAATCGGCGACCATCGCCTCGACGCTGCGGTGCGGCGGCACCGAGGCATCCGCGCCACGCGCCCGCAGGCAGTAAAGCGGCAGCTCGGGGCCCATGTGCCGGGTGAGCGCGCCGTAAACCAGGAGCTCCACTTCGCCGCCCCAGCCGCCGGGCACGAGAAAAAAGGGCCGGCGCCTGGCATCCCCCCGCTGCACGGGAATCAAGCTGTGCACCGGCTTCGTCGTGTGAGGCCAGGATCGATGCGAGACGATGAAAGCGGCCATTCCGGCCACCGTCGGGGTTTCAAAGAGATGCCGCACCGGAAACTCGACCCCGAACTTTTCCCGCACCCGGTTGAGCAGCCGGATGGCGAGCAGGGAATGGCCGCCGAGCGCAAAGAAATCATCCTCGCTGCCGATGGGACGCCGCGTCAGCAGCTCCTCCCAGATCTCAATGATCTGCGCCTCCGTGGAATTTTTCGGCGGGACCACGGCGACGGTCGCGGCCCCCTCCTCGTGCTGCGGAAAAGCGGCCACGTCGAGCTTGCCGCTCGGGGTCAGGGGAAAGGCGGCGAGGGCGGTGAAGCTGCCGGGGATCATGTGCGCCGGCAGCTTGCGCGCCAGCGTTGCGCGCAGCGTGTCCGCGCTCGGGATGGCCCCGTTTTCCGGGATCAGATAAGCGGCGAGCTGCCCGGCGTTCGCGCTCGACCGCTGATGGATGACGCGGCAATCCGCGATTCCGGAAATCTGCTTGAGCACCGTTTCGATCTCCCCGAGCTCGATCCGAAAACCGCGGACCTTCACCTGCCGATCGATCCGTCCGAGGCATTCGATGCGGCCGCCGGGGAGGAACCGCGCCAGATCGCCCGTGCGATAGACGCGTCCCGATCCGCCGCCGAGAGACGGATCGGGAATGAATTTCTCCGCGGTGAGGTCCGGCCGGCTGGCGTAGCCGCGGGCGAGACCGGCGCCGCCGATCAGCAACTCGCCGGGAACGCCGATCGGCGTGGGCTGAAGCGCGGCATCCACGATGTAGATGCGCGTGTTCGCGATCGGTCGTCCGATCGTCATCCGGTCTTCGCCGGGCGTCAGTTTCTCGACGCTCGACCAGACGCAGGTCTCGGTCGGCCCGTAGAGGATCCAAAGGGCGCCGCACCTCGCGAGCAGCTCGTTCGCGAGGGATCGCGGACAAGCTTCGCCGCCCACGAGCGCCGTGAAATCCGGACTCCCCGCCCAGCCCGCTTCGAGCAGCAGTTGCCACGTCACCGGCGTCGCCTGCATCGCGGTAATCCCGTGGCGGGCGATCTCGGCGGCGAGGTCGCGTCCGTCGCTCACGGCTTTGGGGCTCGCAATGACCAGTTTGGCGCCGGTCGTCAGCGGCCAGAAAACGTCCGCGACGGACATATCGAAGGACAGGCTGGCCACGCTCAACAGCGCGTCGCGCTCGGTCAGCCCCGGTTCCTGCCGGAGCGAAGTCACGAGGTTCACCGCCGCGCGATGCGGGATCTGCACCCCTTTCGGGCGCCCCGTCGAGCCCGAGGTAAAGATGACGTAGGCGAGATCCTCCGCGCGCGCGGGCGTGCCCGGATCGGTCGCCGCGTCGCCCTTTTCATCGAGGCAAACGAGCCGCGCCTGGTGCGCCGGCAGCGACTCGACGAGCGAGCGCCGCGTGACGATGGCTGGCATCGCCGCGTCTTCGATCATGAAGCCGAGCCGCTCGGCCGGATAGGCCGGGTCCATCGGGACGTAGGCGGCGCCGGCCTTCAAAACGGCGAGCACGGCAACGATCATCTCGATCGAGCGCGCGAGGAAAACGCCGACCATCATGCCCGGCGCAATCCCGAGCGCGCGCAGCCGCGCGGAGAGCGCCTCGGCCCGCGCCTCGAGCTGCGCGTAAGTGATGGCGTCGTCCTCAAAGGCGACCGCGATCGCTTCGGGCCGGCCGAGGGCCTGCTCGCGGATCAGCCCGTGCAGCGTCGCCTCGCGCGGGTATTCGCTTTCGGTGCGATTCCAGACGTCAACGATCTCTTCGCGCTCGCCTCGGCTTAAGAGCGGAAGCGTGGCGACGGCCGCGGTCGGATCGGCCGCGATCGCGTCCAGCAAGGTCTCAAAATGACCGAGCCAGCGATCGACGGTGCCCGCGTCGAAAAGATCGGCGCGATAGTCGCACTCGACGTGCAGGACGCCGTCCTTCTCCGCGACATTCGCGACCAGTTCGAGGGCCGTGACGTCCGGGGCGCTGCGGAATGGGACGTCTTCCGTGATGAGCTCAACCGCCACGTCGCCGGCGCGCTGGGAGAATTGGGCGGACTCGTAATTGAAGGTCGCGGTGAAGAGCAGCGTCCGGCTCGGATCGGGCTTGAGCTGCAGGGCTTCCGCGAGCTGGGCGAAGAAATATTCCTGGTGTTCGCGCGCGTCGAGCACGCGGGTTTTCGTCTCCGCGAGGAGCGCGGTGAAGGGCGCCGCCGGATCGATCAAGCAGCGCAGGGGCGCGACGTTCGTGGTGTTGGCAAAGAGGCGCTCGCCGTCGGGCAACGCGCGGGCTTCGCTTTCAAAGGGAACTCCGACCGTGAAATCGTTCTGCCCCGAGAGCCGGTGCAAAAGCACCTGCCAGGCGGCAAAGAGCACCATGAACAGGGAGCCGCCGCGCCGCGCGCCGCTCTCGCGCACGCGCCGCGTCAACTCCGCGCCGATGCGCCGCCGCGCGCGTCCGCCGCGAAAGGAATTCCAGGCCGGGCGGGGAAGATCGACGGGCAGCTCGAGCGGCCGGCCCCCGTCGCGGAAAAGGTCCACCCAGAATCGTTCATCCTCCCGATGTTGCGCGGACGCGAGGCGCGCCTGCCGCCAGGCGGCAAAGTCGCTCAACTGCATGGGGTGTTCGAGAGTTCCGCCCGCGTAGATCGCGCAGAGCTCGTGCAGGAAAAGCACGTAGGACGGACCGTTGCCGAGGAGGTGATGGAAGCACAGCACGAGCTGGTGCTGATCCGCGCCGATGCGCAGGAGCAGCGTTTGCAGCGCATTTTTGCGCGTCACGTCCGGCACGACCTGCTCCAGTTCCTGGAAGATCGTGCGGGTGCGTCGCGCGCGTTCGTGCGGCGGCAAATCCGACACATCCTCCTGTCCAAACGCGAGCTCCGCAGACGGATGAATCGTCTGCGAGGTGCCGCCGGCGTCGATCGTCGTCCGCAGCGCCTCGTGGCGTTGGACGAGCGCCTCGAGCGCGCTGCGCAGCCGCGCCGGGTCGAGCGGTCCGCGGAGATCCAGGGTCAAAAACTCGGTGTAGGCGCGGATGGCATCCGGCCCGAACTGCGCGACCACCCACAATCCCTGCTCCGCCTGCGGGACGCTGATCTGGCGGGGCGCGGGCGCGGGCACGGCCTGGGCGAGCCGCCGCAGCTCATCGAGGAAGCGCAGATGATCGAGCACGAGCTTCGGATCGATCCCGAAATCGAGCAGGCATCCGACTTCATCGGCGCCGAGCGCGTGAAGCTGTGCGATGACCTCCGCGCACGACTCCGGCGAACCGATCAGCGCCTTGCCCTGCACGTAGTCATCGAAGGCGCGATTGACGAGGAACTCGACGTCCTCCGGATCGACCGCCGCCTCGCCGTGCTTGCTCTCGAGCCGCTTCTGGCTGTTGTCGAGATACGAGCGCAGATAGTCGCACATCGGTTTTCGCGCGATCTCGCGGGCGCGCCCGGCCTCGGCGGCGACGAAGGTGTGCAGCAGGAAGGTGACGTTCGCCTTCGCGGGATCGTGGCCGTGCCGCGCATAGGCCTCGCGATAGGCGGCGACCTTCTCCGCGAGCTCCTCGTGCGAGTGGTTCAAAGTTTGCGTGAGGACGCCGAGGCCCAGCTCCCCGGCCTTGATGAACGACTCCTTGTGAATGCAAGTGAGCCACGCCGGCAGCTCGGCCTGCTTCGGCAGCGGATGCAGCGTGATCTTCAGTCGATTCCGGCCGCCGGTCGGAAACTCGACCGCTTCGCCGCGCCACAGTTTCCGAATCGTCTGCCACCCTTCGTAGCAAAGCTCGCGGCGCGGCTCGAAGTTCTCCGGGGCAAAGACGAAGTCGTTCGGATGCCAGCCCGAGGCGATCGAGATGCCGACGCGTCCTCCCGAGAGGTTATCGACGACGGCCCATTCCTCGGCCACGCGCACGGGATGGTGCAGCGGCAGCACGACGCTGCCCGCACGCAGCTGAAGCCGGCTGGTTTCGCGCGCGAGGGCGGCCGCGAGCACCGCCGGATTGGGGGAAAAGCCGCCGAGCGGGTGGAAGTGCCGCTCGGGAATCCAGATCGCCTTGAAGCCGTGGGTATCGGCGAACTTCGCCGCTGCGAAGATCACGTCATATTTTTCGGGAGCGTAGGCCGCTTCGTAATGCCCGAAAAAGTAAACGCTGAAGTCCATGGCGCCGGTCCGCGGCGGCCGCCTGGCAGGTGCGCCCGGGGGGCCCGCTGCGGCCGGTCCCGGCGGCTGCACTTCAAGGGCGACGAGGGTGGTTTCCTCAGGCGGCGCGGCCAGGGCTGGCGACGGCTGCGCCTCCGCCGCAGCGCGCGGCGTTCCCGGCGACGCGGGCAGGAATCCGCCCGCCTGCAGCTCGGCGATGCTTTCCCGGAACGCCTCGACGATGAAGTCCACGTCGGCATCCGTATGAGCGACCGAAAGATGCCCGACGCGGCCTTCCCAAATGTGCACGCCGCGGTCGCGCAGGCAGTAAAAGAGCAGCCCGGCAAACGTCAGGTCGGGATGGAAGTCGTAGTAGAACAGCGCGCTGAAATGCTGCAGCCGCATGGGCAGGCCCGTTTCCGAAAAGAAGTCGTTCATGCGCCGCACCAGCCGGTCGGTGCGCTCATTGACCGCCCGTTGGAGCTCCGGGCCGGCGGCTTTCAGCCTGGTGAGCACGGCGTGCGCCGCGGCGATGGCCAGCGGATGGCGCACAAAGGTTCCGGCGAAGAACGTCACGCCGACTTCGGGGAACGAGTCGTCGCCAAACTGCCACAGGCCGCCATCCAGCGCGTCCATGTACTGGCGCTTGCCGGCCAGCGCGCCGATCGGCATGCCGCCGCCAAGGATCTTTCCGTAGGTGCCCAGATCCGCCTGAATGCCGAAGTATTCCTGCGCCCCGCCCGGAGCGATGCGAAAACCGGTGATCAACTCATCGAAGATCAGCGCGATGCCGAGCTGCGTGGTGAGCTTGCGCAGCTCGTGCAGGAAGGCGTGCGCCTGCACGCCGGGATGCCGGGCTTGCACCGGCTCGACGAGCACGGCGGCGATCTCCGGGCCGTGGGCGCGGATCGTCTCGATCGACTCCGGGGCGTCAAACTCGAGCACCATGGCATTGGCGATGGCCGGAATGCCCGGGGCGATCGGGGTGGCGCCCGGCTGGCCATCCACCAGCGCGGCGCGGCCGAGCACTTCGTCGAAAATGCCGTGATAGTCCCCGGAGAAATAAACGATCTTGTCCCGGCCGGTGACCGTGCGCGCGATGCGGAGGGCGGCGAGCACCGCCTCGGATCCGGTATTGCAAAAGGCCGCGCGATCGAAGCCGGTCAGTTCGCAGATCATCTGGGCGGCCTCGCCGGCGAGCGGCGTTTGCGGCCCGATCTCGACGCCCCGCTGCAACTGCTCCTCGACCGCGCGCGTGACGTAGTCCGGGGAATGGCCGAGGTAGTTGGTCCCGAAGCCCATCGTCACATCGACGTATTCATTGCCGTCGAGATCCCAAAGGCGCGCGCCGAGCGAACGCGCGCAGACGATGGGATACACCATCTCCTTCCAGGCCAGCCGGAAATTCCCGGCCGCGCGCGGATCGCAAAAGTGCGCGCGATGCTGCTGGGCATACGCTTTCGACTGCGCGGTGCGGCGGTTGTAGCGCGCGACCAGCGCGCTCAGCGCCGCCTCCTGCCCCGGCGTCAGGCCTCCGTCGGTTCCTTTCTCGATCGGCTTGAACGGCCCAAATCGTTTCGAGTCATCGCCCTTCGTCCGAACCGGAGTAACGACCGGGGCGCTGCTCGCCCGGACCTCGGGGGCGCCGGTCTGCCGCTGCGTTTCGATCTGCCCCGCCATCGTCGGCGATGCTGAGGCCGCGGTTTCGTCGGGAGCGGGCGGCAAGGAAGCCGCGGGAGGTTCGTCTGCGGGGAGCTTTTGCTCGAGGAAATCGACCAGATTTTGCAGGGTCGCGAGATCTTCCAGCAATTGCCGGAAGGTGACTCTCACCCCAAACCGTTTTTGAATCGCCAGGCTGATCTGGGTGAGAAAGAGCGAGTCGAACCCGAGCTCGAAGAAGGAAGACGAGAGGCTCGTTTTGGAGAGGTCGGAGCCGGAGAACTCTTCCAGCAGAGCGCGCAATTGCGAGGCGATCCGGGCGGCGCGGCTGGCGACGACGGCGCTGGGCAGCGGCTGGCTTGGCGGTGCAGGGAGGCTGGGCAATGGGCCGGCGCCATTCCCCATGCGCGGGCTGGATGCCGCAACGGGTGCCGGCTCCGCCCAGTAACGCCGGCGCTCGAAGGGATAAGTCGGGAGCGAGACTTTCCGGGCGCCGATCTCCGGCAGATCGTCGTCGATCGCTTCGCCCGCCAGCCAGCGATGACCCAGCGAGGCGAGCGCGGACGAGGTGGTAGGCGGAGGCGGCGTTCCATCCGGCAGCGTGGTGAAAACGTGCCGGCGATCGCGTTGGAGCAACTGCCGCGCGGCGGTCGCGGGATTGGCCGCGACGAGGAATCGCCGCTGGGCAAAGTGCCGCCGCCCGCGCTGCAAGGTAAACGCCACGTCGCGGAGCGGGATCTCGGGGTGATCGCGGAGAAATTCACCGAGCCGGGTGGTCGCGTCTTCCAAGGCGCGGAGACTGCGCGCGGAAATGATCAGGAGCTCCGGACGGTCGGCTGGCGCGGGCGGCGCCGATACCGGCGGCGCTTCTTCCAGCACCACATGGGCATTGGTCCCGCCGACGCCGAGCGAGCTGACTCCGGCGCGCCGCGGGCTCTCGCCGGCCCGCCAGGAGCAACCCTCCGTGACGACGTAAAAGGGGCTCTGCTCGAGCTGCAGCTCGGGATTCGGCGCGGTGAAGTGCAGGCTCGGAGGCAGCCAGCGATGGCGCAGAGCGAGCGCGGTCTTGATCAGGCCCGCCACCCCGGCGGCGGCGTCGAGGTGACCGAGGTTGGTTTTCACCGAACCGAGGCCGCAAAAGTTCCGCGCCTCGGTCGTTGCGCGGAAGGCCTGCGTGAGGCCCGCGACCTCGATCGGATCGCCCAGCGGGGTCCCGGTGCCGTGGGCTTCGAGGTAGGAGATGGTCTCCGCCGGGAAGTCAGCGAGGGCCTGGGCAAGCGCGACCACCCCCGCGTGACCGTCCACGCTGGGCGCCGTGAAACTCACCTTCGACGAGCCATCGTTATTCAACGCCGCGCCTTTGATCACCGCATAAATCTGATCGCCCTCCGCCAGCGCGTCGGCGAGCCGCTTGAGCACGACCACCCCCACGCCGCTGCTGAAGACCGTGCCCGCCGCGTTGATATCGAAAGCGCGGCAGTGACCGTCCGGCGAAGTGATGCCGCCCTCGGTCCAGCGGTAGCCGCGCTCCTGCGGGAAAGTGATCGACACGCCGCCGGCGAGCGCGGTGTCGCATTGGTAGGTTTGCAGCGCCGAACAGGCCTGGCAGACCGCCACGAGGGAGGTTGAACAGGCGGTGTAGATGTTGAGCGCCGGCCCGCGGAGATTGAGTTTATAAGCGACCCGCGTCGCCAGATAGTCCTTCTCGTTGGCCATCATCGCGGTGAGCTGCCCGACGGCTTCGATGAGCTCCGGATGGTGGCTCACGTTGTTCGCGAAATAGGTGTTGTTGCTCATCCCGGCAAACACGCCGATGGCGCCGGGGTAGCGCGCGGGATCGCAACCGGCGTCTTCCAGCGCCGTCCAGGCCTCCTCCAAAAAAACGCGCTGCTGCGGATCCATGACCTCGGCTTCGCGCGGATTGATTCCGAAAAAGGCGGCATCGAACCAGTCGGGCCGCTCGATCCGTCCGCGCGCCGGAACGTAGCTCGGGTCGGCTCGGAGCGCCGGCGCCTCGAGGCCGGCGCTGGTGAGTTGCTCGTCGCTGAGCCGCTCGATCGACTCCTTCCCGGCGACCAGATTGCGCCAGAACTCATCGGTGTTCCGCGCGCCGGGAAAACGCCCGGCCAGGCCGATGATCGCGATGCCTTCCTGAGCGTGTGCGTCGGCGTCCATCATCTGCGGGCGAGGCTCCGTTGCCGGGCCAGCGCCGCTTTCTGCCGTTCCGCCCGCGCCTGAGCCTCCACGAGCACGCGGGGTTCGCCGTCGTCTCCGTCAAGATGACGGGCGAGCAATTGGATCGTCGGGTGCTGGAACATGCGGACGAGGGAGATGCCCGGCTTTAGTGCGTCTCGCAACCGCGCATGCACTCGCACCATGAGAAGCGAATGTCCACCCAGGTCGAAAAAGTTGTCGCACACGCCGACGCGGTCGAGACCGAAGGCTTCCTGCCACACGGCGGCGATGGCGCGCTCCGTCGGGGATTTTGGAGCCACATAATTGGCGCTCGCGCGGCGTTCCGCACGGTGCGGTGGGTCCGCCGGCGCGGGGAGCAAGGCCAGCAAGTCGGCGAGCGTCTGGGGCTGTCCAGCCGCCATCGCGCGGAGCAGCATGGCGAATTGGTCGCGCAGCCCCGCCGTCGTCTGCGCGCGGAAGCGGCGCGTGGCGGCGATCAAGGTCAGCCGCAACTGGGCGCCTTGCTCCGCGACAATGGTCAGCGGGTAATTGGTGCGGACCGGGGTGACCGGGTCAGCGAGCACCGCCTCCTCGCCGAGGCGCAGCGCGCTTTCGTCGATGACGTAGTTTTGAAAGACCAGGAGGCTCTCGAAAAGCCGGGCCTGCCACGGCAGCTCGCTCCAGTTCTGGATCTGAGCGAGCGAGGTAAACTGATGCTCCTGGAGCTGGAACAGGTGCGCCTGGATCTGGCGGAGCAACTCGGCGAGCGGCGCCGCGGGAGTGATCGTCACCCGGACGGGGAGATTGGCCACAAAGGGGCCGGCGATTGCTTCGACGCCCGGGAGTTCGGCGGGTCGCCCGGAGAAGCTCGCCCCGAAGAGCACCTCCGGCTCCTTGCTCGAGCGGCTGAGGATCAGCGCCCAGGCGGCTTGAAACAGCACATTCACGGTGACCTGGTTTCGCCGGGCGAACTCGTTCAGCGCAGCCGTCGTCTCGCTCGGCAGCGCGAGTGTTTCCTCATGGAAATCCGCGCCGGGATTCTCATGGCGGGCGCCGGATTCTGGCAAAGGCGTGGCGGCGGTGAAGCCGCGCAGATCCGCCCGCCAGAAGCTCTCATCGCCGCCGGTGGATCGGCTCTCCAGCCAGGCCACGAAATCGCCGTAAGGCCGGGCGGGAGCGAGAGGTGCACCGGCGTAAAGGGCGCCAACCTCGCGGAAAAGGAGGGGCCACGACCAGCCGTCGATTTGCAGATGATGATGGCTCCAGACGAACCGCCACTCGTCATCGCGCCAACGGAGCAGCGCCAGCCGGGTGAGCGGTGGCCGCGCGAAATCGAAGCCGCGCTCCTGATCCGCCTGCAGGAAAACGGCGAGACGACTCGTCTGCGCTGCGGCATCGAGCTGGCGCCAGTCTTCGAGGTGCAGCGGCACGTCCACCTGACGAAAAACCGTCTGCCGCGCATCGCCGGTTCCCAGCCCGGCCACGAACGCCGTGCGGAGGATGCTGTGCCGGCGAAACACGCCGCGCCACGCTTCATGGAAGCGCGCGACATCGAGCGCGCCGCGGATCGCGAAATGCCATTGATCGAAGCCGGCATTGGGCCGCCCCGCCTCGAGCGTGTGGTAGAGCTGCTGCATCGGCGAAAGCGGATGGCCGTCCTCTTCCTCGGATGAGCAGCCCGCGATCAACTCGCGGAGGGCTTCCGTGAACCGATTCGCAAGCCGCTCGACCGTCGCGGCGGCGTGCCGATTTTCGCTGAAGGTCCAGCGGGCTTCGAACTGTCCGCCGACGACCAGGCAATTGATCTCCAGCGTATGCGTGCGCGTCGCGCCCGGACTGTGCCATGCGCCCGCGGACTCGCTCGCCAACCGGAACAGCCTGGAATCGGCGAGCGTTTGCTCGAACTGGCCAAGGTAATTGAAGAGCACTTCGGCGCCGGTCCGCAGCTCCGCATGACCCGCCAAATAGCGCAGGATTCCATAACCCAGGCCGCGGCGGGGGATGGTTTGAAGCTGTTCACGAATGCGCCGCAGCAGGGTGTCGCCCGGGGGAAGGTCCGAATCGAGGCGAACCGGATGGATCGCCGTGAACCAGCCGATCGTCCGCGCGAGATCCGCGGCGCTTCCGGCCGGCTCAGACGCATCGGCCAGCAGCGCTTCCTCGCGTCCGTGACCTTCGAGGTCGATGAGATGGGACGAGGCTCCGGTCCACTCGGACAATGTTTGGACGAGCGCGGTGAGGAGAGCGTCGTTGATTCGGGTGCGCGTCGCTGCTGGGAGACGCTGCAGGAGGGCGTCCGTTTCCGCCGGGGTGAGCGCCGCGGTGATGGTGCGGGCGGAGGCTTCGGTGTTTTCGCCGCTCGGGCCATCGTCGGGCAGGGGAGCCGGGCGGAAATTGGCCAGCGCCTGCCAGTGCGGCAACTCCGCGGCCAACGCCGGCGCCGAAGCAGCCGCGCGGAGTTGCCCGGCCCAGCTTTGAAAGGAAGTCGCTTCGGCCGGGAGCTGGATGGGAAGGCCATCGCGGACCTGGCGGTAGGCCGTTTCCAAGTCCTCGAGGAGGATGCGCCAGGAGACCCCATCGATGCACAAGTGATGCGCGACGATGAGCACGCGCGCACGATCCGCCGAGAGGATCAGCCGCAGCGTCGGCCCAATCGTGAGATCGAGGCTGGCTTGAGCTTCCCCGGCAACCGTGGCGAGATCCGCGGTCGCCACCGTGCAGAGGTCTGCGCCTGCGGACGCACCGTACCGCTGAATCCAGCGCTCTCCCTCCCGCCCATAGCGGAAGCGCAATGCCGGGTGTTGCTGCGCGACGGCCACCACGGCTTGGGAAAGGGCGATCGGCTCGAGCGGCTCGTTGCTTTGGAAAATGAACGACTGGTTCCAGTGCTGCGCCCCCGCAAAGTCGTGCTCGAAGAACCAATGCTGAATCGGGGTGAGTGGAATCTCCGCGGTGAGGTCGTCCGCGAGTTGCGCGGCGGTCGCGGTCGGGACGACGGCCGCGAGTCCGGCGATCGTCTGATGGTCGAAGAGGTGTTTCGGATTCAGCGCCAGCCCGGCTTTCCGGGCTTGGGCGATGATGAGAATGCTGAGGATCGAGTCGCCGCCGAGTTCGAAAAAATTGTCATGGACGCCGACGCGTTCGAGGCGGAGCACCCGTTGCCAGATCGCGGCCAGCGCTTGTTCGGCCGGCGTGCGCGGCTCGACATAGGCGGCGGCGACTTCCGGCCGAGCCGGCTCGGGCTCGGGCAAGGCGCGTCGATCGAGCTTGCCGTTGGAAGTCAGCGGCAGGGCGTCGAGAAAGACGAAGGCTGCCGGAACCATGTAATCCGGCAGGCTGCGGCGAAGGTGTTCGCTGAGCGAGGTGACGTCCGGTGGCGCGCCGCGCACGACGAGATAGGCGATCAGGCGCGAACCGGCCGCAGGGTCGGCTCGAGCCAGGACCGCGGCTTCACGGATCGCGGGATGGGCCGAGAGCGCAGCTTCGATCTCACCGAGCTCGATGCGAAACCCGCGCACCTTCACCTGCTGATCGATGCGGCCGAGATACTCGAGGTCGCCATTCGGCAGATAGCGGGCGAGGTCGCCGGTCTGGTAGAGGCGCCCGCCGGGCTGGTGCGGATGCGGGAAGAAGCGCTCGGCGGTGAGCTCGGGACGATGCAGGTAGCCGCGCGCCAGGCCCGCGCCGCCGACGTGCAATTCACCAGGGACGCCGATCGGACACGGCTCGCGGGTCGCATCGAGGACGTAAAGATCGAGGTCCGGAAGCGCGCGGCCAATGACGCTTCCCGGCGCCGCCAGATCCGCCTGGGTCAGCGGGCGATAGGTGACATGCACCGTCGTCTCGGTGATGCCGTACATGTTGATCAAGCGCGGCTGAGCGTCCCCATGGCGCACGAACCAGGGCTGCAACGAGGCGAGCTCGAGCGCCTCGCCGCCGAAGACGATGTAGCGCAGGGTCGAGAGTGAAGCGCAGGCCGCGGACTCGTCGGCGGCGATGAGCTGCCGGAAAGCGGAAGGCGTCTGGTTCAGGACGGTGACCTTTTCCCGAGCGAGCAGCTCATGGAAGGCGTGGGGCGAGCGGGTGACGAGCTGCGGCACCACGACCAGCCGCCCGCCGAAGCCGAGCGCGCCCCAGATTTCCCAAACCGAGAAGTCGAAAGCGACCGAATGAAATAGCGTCCACACGTCGCCCCGCCCGAAGTGAAACCAGGCGTCGGTCGCCTCGAAAAGTCGGACGACATTGTGATGGGTGACGCAGACGCCCTTCGGCTGGCCGGTCGAACCGGAGGTGTAGATGACGTAGGCGACGTTTTCGGGGGTGGCCCTGGAGTCGAGGTCGCCAGCGGATTCGGCGGCGATCGCCGCGGAGTCCCGATCGAGGCAAATGATTTCGGCCGCCGTTGCAGTGACCCGCGGGAGCAGGCTTTGCTCGGTGACGAGCATGGGCGCCCGGGTGTCGGTCAGGATGAAGGCCAGGCGCGCGGCGGGAAGCTCGGGATCGCAGGGGACGTAGGCCGCGCCGGCTTTGAGAATGCCCAGAATGGCGACCACGAGGTCGAGGCTGCGCTCGAGACTCAGGGCGATGAGTGTTTCCGGGCCCGCGCCCCGGGCGCGGAGATAGTTGGCGAGCTGATTGGCGCGGGCATTCAGCTCCGCGTAGGTGAGCTGCGCCTGTTCGTAAACCAGGGCGGTCGCGTTGGGGGTTGCGGCCGCTGCGGCTTCAAACAGCTCATGAATGGAGCGCCCGGGAGGAAACGACTCCGAGGCCTGATTCCATTCGAGGAGCAACTGGTGTTTCTCGGCTTCGGTGAGGAGCGTCAGCTCACCGAGCGTGGCGTGGGGGTTGGCGATGATCGCGCGGAGGAGCGTCTCGAAGTGCCCGAGCAGGCGTGCGATCTGATCCGCGGTGAAGCGGGCCCGCGCGAACGCCACTTTCACGTGGAGATCGCGTCCGGCGTAAAGGTTGATGGTGAGCGGGAAGCCGGTCTTTTCGAGCAGCTCGAAATGGCGGTTCGCCCAGGCGCCGCCCGGTTCGCGAAGGAGCTCGTCGAGCTCGTAATTCTCGAACGCCAGCAGGGTGTCGAAGAGCGCGGTTCCCTTCGGTGCGTCACTCCATTTTTGAATCTCGACCAGCGGGGTGTGCTCGTGCGGCCGCACCGCGAGGTGTTGGGAACGCAGTTCGCGCAGCCAGGGCAGCAAGGCGGCGTCGTTCGGCACGCGGACCCGCACGGGAACGGTATTGATGCTGATGCCGATCATCTCCTCGGCACCCTCGACGGTTCCTGGGCGACCCGCGCGGACCGTGCCGAAGACCACGTAATCGCTCCGCGTGTAACGGGCCAGGAGCAGCGCCCACGCGCCCTGCACGATCGTGTTGAGCGTGATCGCCGACTCTTCGGCCACGCGGTTCAGCGCTTCGATGAGCGGCAGGCGAGCCTCGAGCGTTTCCGTGAAATCGCCGGCTTCGAGCGGGCGCGACGAGGCGAAAGAAACCGGAGTGTGATAACCCGCCAGCAACTCCTTCCAGAACAGTTGCGAGGCCGCGAAATCCCGCTGGCTGATCCACTCGTAGAAAGGCTGGAGAGACCGCGGCCGGGCGAGGGCAGGCTCGGTGCCGCCGCGCAGCGCCTCGTAGATGGCAAAGAGCTCGCGGATGAGTGGCGGGATGGAACGCCCATCGAGCAGCGCGTGATGAAAGGTCCAGACGAACTCCCAATGCGCTTCGCTGAGGTGAAAAAGCGTGACGCGCAGGAGCGGCGCCGTTTCCAAAGAGAAGCCCCGTGCCCGATCGTCGCGGAACCAGGCCCGGCGTGCGAGGGCTTGTTCCGCGCTGGATTGGTCCCGCCAATCCTCGCTCCCGACCGGCACCTTCACCTCGACCGCGACCCTCTGCTGCTCATCGAGCCGGAACGCCGTGCGGAGAGCCTCGTGCCGGGCGCTGAGCCGCTGCCAGGCTTCCGTGAAGGCGGAGACGTCGAGTTCCTCCCGCAGCGTTCCGACGAGCTGCTCGATGTTTATCCCGGACCGCGAAGCAGAAAGCGCATGATAGAGCATCCCCTTTTGCATGGGGGTCAGAGGATGGCTGCTGGAGCTCGCTTCCGGTGGTTGGGTCATGAATGGTCTGCCGGCGTGTTATGCCATGCGAATGCTCAGCGGTCGATGCGCAGCACGCGGCCGGCGCCCTTCCCCGGAGGTTCGCAACTCTGGTTGCAGCAAAGGATATGCCGATAGCTGATGCGCGCGACGATTCAACTGCGGTTGCGCAATTTCCTCTGTGACCGCGGTCTGGGTTGCCGGAGAAGATCGGACAAGGTGCTGACCTCGCGGGCGGGCCGTCTTTGAAGAATCCGACCCCGTGGTCATCCTGCGACGCCGCAACCGCGGCGCGGATCCAATTACCCTGAATCCGGCGATAGATATGACCCCCGGGACTTCGCGGCAGTTTGCGATCCCGCCCGCCGACGCGTGGCTCGCGTTTTGCTTTCTCAGAGGCCGGAAATTTTCTCAACTTGAAAACCCCCATTCAAAGTCGCGTCGCTGTTTGGGCTTGCGCGGTGCTCTGGCTGAGCGCTGTCCTGGCCGGCTCCGGCGCGCTTTGGAGACACGCCAACTCGGCCGGAGATTCCGGTAAAGCTCCGGCGTCCTGGCCGGAGGCGAGCACGCTGGTTCGCTCGACCACGCGCCAGACCCTGGTGATGTTCGCCCATCCGCATTGCCCCTGCACGCGCGCGAGCCTCGGTGAGCTGGCCCTGCTCATGGCCCGGTCCGGCCAGGGGCTCGAGGCCTACGTCGTTTTCCTCGAGCCGGATGGAGCCCCGGACGGCTGGACGCACACGGGCAGCGTTGAGACCGCGGCGCACATCCCGGGCGTGACGGTGCTCTTCGACAAAAGCGGTCGCGAAGCCGGACTCTTCGGCGCTGCGACTTCCGGCCAGACTGATCTCTACGACGCCGGGGGCCGCCTCCTCTTCAGCGGGGGCATCACCGCGGCGCGCGGCCATGCCGGCGACAACGCCGGCCGCGACGCGATCGTCGAATGGACTTCCACCGGCACCGCCCACCGCGGCTGCACCCCCGTCTTCGGCTGCGCGCTCGCCGACCGGCCGCGCGCGACCCTCAATCCATGAACCAAACCTCGCCGGCCCTGGGACAAAACGGCCACTCGACCGCGCTTCACGATGACGCCACGGCGGTCCGCGCCGGCGTGCTTTTCGCCGAGCAAAACGACGCGAACCTGCGGCGCACCGATCGCTGGTTCGCGTCGCTGCTGCTGCTCGAGTGGCTGGTCGGCATCGTCTTCGCGCTGACCATTTCACCGACGAACTGGGCCGGCCAATTCAGCGAGACGCACATTCATGTTTGGGCCGCGCTCTTCCTCGGCGGAGGCATCGTCGTCTTCCCCGTGGCGCTCGCCCTGCTCCGTCCGGGCGCGCCGGTCACCCGGCACGCCATCGCGGTCGCCCAGATGCTCATCGGAGCGCTCTACATTCACCTCACCGGCGGGCGCATCGAGACGCACTTCCACGTGTTCGGTTCCCTCGCGTTTCTGGCCGTTTATCGCGACTGGCGCGTGTTGATCACCGGGACTGTGGTGGTGGCGGGCGATCATTTCCTGCGCGGCGTGTTTTGGCCGCAGTCGGTTTATGGGGTGCTCTCGGCCTCGCTCTGGCGGGCGGTGGAGCATGCGGGCTGGGTCGTGTTCGAGGACGTTTTTCTGATTCGCTCGTGCCTGAGCGGCATCCGCGAAATGCATTCGATCGCGGAGCGCCAGGCGGCCACGGAGTCGCTCAACGCGACGCTCACCTTCGAAGTCGCTGAGCGGAAGCGGGCCGAGGAACAACTGCGGGAACGACAGGGACTGCTGGACGCAGTGGTCCAGGGATCCACGGACACGATCTTCGTGAAGGATAAGGAGGGCCGTTATCTGATGATGAACGCGGCGGGCGAACGGCTGCTCGGGCGTTCCCAGGAGGAAATCATCGGCCACGATGATGCCGAGCTCTTTCAGTCGAAAATGGCCTGCTCATTCACCGAGATGGACCGTGCGATCATGACGGCCGGTGAAACGCGGACGTTCGAGGAGCAGTTCAACCGGGCCAACGGCAACGTCGAGTTGCTGACGACCAAGGTGCCCTACTTCAATGCCCACGGCGCCATCATCGGCGTGATCGGCATCGCGCACGACATTACCGAACGCAAACGTTACGAGCAGGAACTGCGCGACGCCAAGGAAGCCGCCGAGGCGGCCAGCCGGGCCAAGGGCGACTTCCTGGCCACGATGAGCCACGAGATTCGCACTCCGATGAATGGCGTGATCGGCTCGATGGGGCTGCTGCTCGATACGGAGTTGCTGCCGCGGCAACGCGAGCTGGCGGGGATCGCGCGCAACAGCGCCGAAGCGCTGCTCGGGATCGTCAACGACATCCTCGATTTTTCCAAGGTCGAAGCGGGCAAGCTTTCGATCGAGCCGATGCCGTTCGACCTGCTCGTGACGGTCGAGGAAGTCAGCGAAATGTTCTGCGTGCGCATGCAGGAGAAGGGCCTCGAGCTGATCCTGCGTTACGCGCCGGGAACGCCGCGCCGGCTGATCGGCGACGCGGGCCGCATCCGGCAGGTGCTGGTCAATCTGGTCGGCAATGCGGTCAAGTTCACCGAGCGCGGTCACGTGCTGGTCAGCATCGAAAGTGAGGACCAGGGAGACGGTCGGGCGGCGTTGCGCATCATCGTGGCGGACACCGGGATCGGCATCGCGCCCGACGCGCTGGAGTGGTTGTTCGAGCGGTTTACCCAGGCGGACGCTTCCACGACCCGGCGCTTCGGCGGGTCCGGGCTCGGGCTCGCGATCAGCAAGCGTCTCGTCGAGTTGATGGGCGGCAAGCTTTCCGTCCGGAGCCACCCCGGGGAAGGCTCGACCTTTACCTGCCTCCTGCCGCTCCCGCTCGACACCGCGGCGCCGCCGCCCGCCCTGGCGACCACGGACGTCACCGGCTTGCGAGCCCTGGTGGTGGCGGACAACCCGGTCAACCGCCAGGTGCTCCACGAGCAGGTCACCGGCTGGAAGATGCGCAACGGCAGCACCGCTTCCGGCCGCGAAGCGCTCGGCGTGCTGCGCTCCGCGGCGGCCGCGCGCGATCCGTACGATATCGCGGTGCTGGATTGTCAGTTGGCCGACATGGACGCCGACACCCTGGCGGCGGCGATCAAGACCGACCCGCAGTTGCGCGACGCGGCGCTGGTGCTGCTGACCTCGCCCGCCGGGAGGCATGCGGAAGAGATGAAGCGCGAGGGCCATTTTGCCGTCGCGCTCGTGAAGCCCGTGAAACCGTCGGCGCTGTTCAATGCGATCGTCGCGGCGCTGGCCGGACGCAAGGCCGAGCCTCGGACCGGCCTCGTCCGTGCCGCGACCACCGTTCGACCCGCCCACCGCTCCAACGCCCGCGTCCTCGTCGTCGATGACAACGGCACCAATCAGCGGGTGGCCCAACTGACGCTCGAAAGCCAGGGCTGCCGCGTCGATCTCGCCGCGAACGGGGCCGAAGCCATCGAGATGCTCCGGCGCCTCCCCTACCGCCTGGTCTTCATGGATTGCGAAATGCCGGAAATGGACGGCTTTGAGGCCACGCGGAGAATCCGGGAGCTCGAAGCGCAGATCACCTGCGGTCAAGCCGCCGCCGACCCGAACTCGAGTTTCGCCCCCAACCGTCGCATCGCCATCGTGGCGATGACCGCCAAGGCGCTCTCTGGTGACCGGGAGCGGTGTCTCGCCGCGGGAATGGACGACTATCTCAGCAAGCCCCTGCAGTTGCCCCGGATTGAAAAAGCGCTCGCGAAATGGCTGCCGGAATCCTCGCCGGTCAGTGCCCCGGTTGCGGAGGCTCCGGTGTTCCGCGAGAGCGCCGCCCCAGCGGCCTCGTCCGCCTTGGATGGGGAAATCATCGATCGATGGAAGAGGCTGGCGGCCCGGACCGACCCTGCGTTGCTTGTGGCGATCTTCACCACCTTCCTCGAGGAAACACCGATCCAGATCGAGCGGCTGCGGGAAGCCTGCGGGCAGAATCACGCCGAGCACGTCCGCCGCGAGGCGCACACGCTCCGCGGGGCCAGTCTGAACCTCGGTGCCCACGGGATTGCGGCGCTGTGCCGCCGGCTGGAAACGGAGCCATTGGACCTCGGCTCGGAGCTGCCTGCGCAGCTCTTCGTTGAATTCGAGCGGGTATGCCCGGAGATTGAGCGCGAGCTGAGCGCCGCGCGGATGCTTTGACCGTGCACCCAAATCCAAACCGTGGAGATGACCGAATGAAAATCATCATCGCCGAAGACGAAAAAATCTCCCGCCTGCTGTTGCAAAGCACCCTCGCCAGTCATGGCTTCGAGGTCACGGTCGCCGAGGACGGCGCGCAAGCGTGGGAGGCGCTCCAGCGGGAGCATTTCCCCGTGTTGATCTCCGATCTCTTGATGCCGATCATGGATGGCCACGAGCTTTCGCGTCGCATCCGGGGATCGGATCGCGAGGAATACACCTATATCATCCTGCTCACCTCGGTGGGGAGCAAAGCGGATTACTTCGGCGCGATGGACGCGGGGGTGGACGACTTTCTCACCAAGCCCCTCGATGAAGATCTGCTCCTGGCGCGGCTGCGCGTGGCGGAGCGCATCGTGGGTCTCCGCCAGCATGCCCGGCAGCTCGAGCGCCTCTTACCCATCTGCAGCTACTGCAAGAAGATCCGCGACGACAGCAACTACTGGCATCAGTTGGAGAGCTACATGTTGAAGGTGGGTGAGTTTCGTTTCAGCCACTCTTTCTGCCCTCGCTGTTACGAGAGCATCATTAAACCGGACTTGGAATCGCACGGCTTGAAGCCGCTGGACTTCAGCGAGATCCGCTGAGTCGCGGATTCCACGCCCGGCTGGATCAGGACGGCAGAGGGATGCTTTGGGCGAAGTGGAAGAAGTTATCCGGGTCGTATTGCTGTTTGATGGTCTGCAAGCGGGGCAGATTTCCTTTGTAGTAAGCTTGCGCCCAGTCGGTCAGATCCAGGTCGATATAATTGACGTAGGAGTAACCGGGCAGATGAGGACGCATCGCCGCATACAAGGCACGGACCGCCGCCACATTTCGATTGGTCGCCGAACTGGAAGACCACTCGGCGTAGTATTGCAGGCAGAACCGGGTATTCCCGCGGTGTGGAAAGGCTGTGGCCGTCTCGGCGACCCGATTGATGGCGCCGCCGTAGGCTTCAAAGATGGCGGCGACCGGAGCGGCGGAGTTGCGCAGGGCGCTGATGAAAGTACTCACGCCGGCACTGGTCAGGGCGCCGATGGAGTAGTCCGACTTACCCTTGAAGTAAACGCGGTCGGGATCACCGCTGCCGGCAAAGTAGCGGGCCGCCTCGATGTAGGTGAATTGTCTGGTCGTGAACGTGGGATCGCCGATGGACAACAGTGGATTGAGGAGTGTCTTCAGCTTGCTCACGGTCGGCGTTTGGGAAGCCGTGGTGGGCAGATACTGGCCGGTGCAGCGGATGCCGGTGATATGACCCTGGCCGCCACTCATGACCAGGACGAAGCCGAGCTCGTCGGGCGCCGACAGGGCGAACTTCTGCCACTCCCGCAGCACCGAGGTCGGGAAGTTGTTGGGCCAGACGAGGCGGAAGGCGATGACGCGATTGACCGGGTGCACCTTGAAGGTGAACTCGGTCACGATGCCCAAGTTCCCGCCGCCGCCGCCCCGCAGCGCCCAATAGAGGTCGGGGTTCACGCTCGGGCTCGCGATCAGGACCGCGCCGGTGGCGTCCACGAGCCGGACGGAGAGAAGGTTGTCGGCGGTCAGGCCGAACTTGCGCGAGGAGACACCGTGGCCGCCGCCCAGGGTGAGACCGGCGATGCCGACCGGCTTGCAGGTGCCGGCGGGCAGCGCGAAGTTTTTCTCAAAGAGCTTTTCCGCGACATCGCCCAGGAGGCAGCCGGCTCCGATGCGCGCGGTCTGGTTCACCGTGTCGATGACCACGGCGTCCATCTTTCGCACATCGATCATGAGGCCGGAACAGGAGGAGAATCCTTCGTAGGAATGGCCGCCGCCGTGGCCGCAGAGAAGAAATCCATGCTGCCGCGCCCACTGCACCGCGAGGCTGACGCCGTGCGCCGTCCTGCATTGCGCGATGACTTGCGGGCGGACGGTCGTGCGCAGATTAAAGGGCAGGAGACCGTTGAATTCCGGGTCGCTGGGACGCAGGACCTTGCCATCGGTCGGAGGGATGACCAGGTCGTCAATGGGGTCGGCCGCGGCGGCCAAGCGCGCACGTGATCGCTGGGGCTTATCGCTTCGCAGGCTGGCCAGAATCGGAGTTTTGAGCGGGGATTCGGAGAGGAAGGGCATGGCGGGAGTTAGTTCGGCAGGGAGTTAGGTGGAGGGGTAAGTGATCGGGTATTGGCTGGGAGCGGGGGCATCCTGCTCGCTGCGGCGCGCATCCTGCGCGGCGCGGGAAGGCGCGCCGCCGCGGGAGGATTGAGCCCTTCCGGGAGCCGCGCGTTCCCGTGTCCCCGGCAGGATGCCGGAGACGGCGGGCTGGAAGCCCGCGCTCCCCATGAACATTTGCCTCGCGGCAGGCATCGTCTCCGTTTCCCTAAAGTAACCCTTCATCCCGACCCCATCGCGGAACGCCTGAAACTCGCTGCTGACGCCGCTGAGGAAGACGGTGGGGCGTAACTTCATCGCGGCTCGACTACAGAGAGGTGCGACGTCTCTGTCGAGCAAATCGGCAGCGAGTCGGGCGGTGTCCGTGACCTCGCGCGCTTGAACGCCTGCCTGGGGCAACGGCTCCGCTTTGCAGGCCATTGACGCACCAGCCCTCGCCTGATAAGCCTTCCCGCAACCCCCCTGAATGCTTTGACTGGGCGAAGACGCCGATTGTCGTTCGGTGGGCACACGTCCAATGACCGAAATCCCGCTTGCGGATCGAAGGGAGCCAGCTTCACAGACCGCGAAGGAGTCTGTGAAACATACTCACCGCGTGGTGGTTCTTTTCCGTTTGGGATCCGAATTGCTCGCGGTCGATGCATCCGCGGTACAGGAGATTACGTTGCTGGCGCGATTGTCCACCCCCAGTGGCCTGCCTTCCGTGCTGGCCGGTTTTCTCAACCTGGCGGATCGGCCGATTCCGATCGTTCGGCTTCACCGGCTCCTCGACCTTTCCGAGCCGGTGCACGGGCTCTACACGCAAATCCTGATCCTCCGCGATCAGGACGGGAACTCCGTCGGCTGGATTGTGGATCGCGTCGTTAATGTCCTGACTGTGCGGCAGCCGGAAATCATGACGGTCCCGGAGAACCAGTGTTTCAAAGATTGTACGGAGGGGGTCTTCACCTTCAACGACCTCCAGGTCTCCATCATCGCTCCCGGGCGCGTTCTTCTGGAGAAGGAGCGCCAGTGCGTGAACGAGTTTCGAGACATGGAGCAGGAGCGTCTGCGCGAGCTGGCGCGGTCTGGATCATGAGCCTTCTCCCGCCAGGGGCGCACGCTCTCTCCGCCGATCCCCACTTTCCGCGGCTCAAGGATTACCTCATCGCGAATACCGGGCTGGCCTACTATATCGACAAAGACGAGCAGCTCGCCACCCATGTGGCCAAGCGGATCGCAGGATTAAGGTTGCCGGACTGCGCCTCTTATTTGCGGTTGCTCCAGTCCGATGAAATCGACGGGACGGAATTGGACAAGCTGATCGCGACGCTGACCATCGGTGAAACCTTCTTTTTCCGTCATCATGAGGCGTTCGACGCCCTGCGGGACGTGGTTTTTCCAGATTTGATTCGGCGCAATCAAGCCATCCGGAAGCTGCGCATCTGGAGCGCTGGCTGTTCGATTGGTGCCGAGCCGTATTCCATCGCGATCCTTTTGAAACGGGACCTCGGCCACCTGCTGGCCGGCTGGGAGATCAGCATCGTCGCGACAGATATCAACCGCGACTTCCTCGACCGGGCGCGGGCGGGGAAATACGAGGAGTGGGCGTTTCGTTCGGTTCCCGACGAGATCAAGTCTTCCTGTTTCAGCAAGTCGGGCAGTTCGTGGGTGATCGATCCGCGCTACCAGGAATCGATCTCCTTTCAGTATCACAACCTCGTCAAAGACCCGTGTCCTTCGCTGCGTAATCACCTCGATGGTTTCGACCTCATTGTGTGCCGCAACGTGACCATTTACTTTAGCCAGCAGACCGTTCGCGACCTGGTTCAGGAGCTGTATTTCAGCCTGCCCGACAATGGCTGGCTGCTGGTCGGGCACGCCGAGCCGAACGTGGAAGTCTATCGCTCGTTTCGCGCCGTCAATCTTCAGGGTGCGGTCTTGTATCAGAAAACCAACGCGGAACCGGCCGCCCCCGCCTGGACGCAACCGCCACCGTTTTCCTTTGTTCCTCAGCCAGTCACCTTGCCACCCCTGCCAGCCGCGCCTCGGGCACGGGCGCCGGCCCTCGCTTCCAGGCCTTCAGCATTGCGGGAGCGAAGAGCGGTCGCCGCCCGCGCGCCCGAGTTCTCGCCCAGTCCAGAGTTGGCTGCGATCCAGCAGATGGCCGATCAGGGCGACCTCGAGCAAGCCGCGCAGTCTTGTGAGAAATTGCTCGAACGAGAAAAGCTGAACCCGGTGGCGCACTTCTATTACGCTCTGGTCCTCGAGCAAATGGGGCGGCGCCGGGAGACCCAGGAATCATTGCGGCGAGCCATCTATCTGGACCGAAGCTTTATCGTGGCGCATTACTATCTCGGGTTGATTCAACAAAGAGTGGCGGAGCCGAAACAGGCGCTCCGCTGCTTCCGCAATGTGCTCGACTTGCTTTCCGGTTTGAAAGCCGACCAGCCAATCCCCGCCGCAGATGAGTTTACAGTTGCGGAGTTGAAACAGCTTACCCAGATGCACATCAACGCGCTGCCCAAAGTATGAGCAATGAGACCGCGCGAATTGATTGGGCTGCCGCCAAACGGTCCTTGCAGGAGGCGGACACGGCCCTGGAAAAAGCGCTGGTTGCGGACGAGGCAAGGATCGACCAGGTCTATCGAGACCGCGCCATCCAGATGGCGAAGCGGCACGCCGAGACGGCGACCGACGTGCGGACGATTCGCGTGCTGGTCTTTGCCCTCGGGGCGGAAACGTATGGGATTGCGATCGCCGACCTGGCCGAGGTGCTGCCCGCCACGAGATGCACCCCGGTGCCTCGCGCCGCCGCCGAGGTCGCCGGCGTCATCAATCTTCGTGGCGAGCTTCGCTCGGTGATCGACCTGCGCCGGCTCTTATCCGTGCCGCCGGCTGCGGATGAATCCGGGAGTTGCATCCTGATGCTCAGGAATGGACGGGATGAGGTGGGGTTGAAAGTCGGCCCGGTGGAAAAGGTGCAAACCATTCGGGAGGAGGAGCTGGCTACTCCTGAGAGCGGCGGCACGGAAGGGTCGAGCAGCTACGTCAAGGGCTTGAGTCCGGACAAGATCATCGTCCTCAGTCCCGCCGCGCTTCGCTTGCACCCGGTCTTCAGAAACTCACGTTAACCCTCTCTATTAGTCACCCAACAACATCGATGAATAATAACTCACGCATCTCATTCTGGAATCGACTCTCCGTTGGAACAAAGATCGGAGCCGGGTTTACCCTGGCCTTGATCGCGATCCTCGTCATCGGCGTCGTCTCCTACCGAAGCACCAACAAGCTTACCGAAACGTCGGAATGGGTGGAGCATACCCATAAGGTAATAGAAGGACTCGAAGGGGTGCTCTCCGATTTAAAGGATACTGAGACCGGGCAGCGCGGATTCCTCCTGACCGGCGATGAGCATTATCTGGAGCCTTACAACGCCGGCATTATCGCGGTTCATCAAAAGATCGCGGATATCAGGAAACTGACCAGCGATAATCCCCATCAACAGCGGAGGCTGGATGCTCTTGAGCCTCTCATTGAAAGCAAATTTGCCGAACTCAAGCAGACCATCGACTTGCGGAAGGACGAAACCAAAGGATTTGAGGCTGCATTGAAGGTGGTCAAGACCGATGCGGGCAAAAAGATCATGGATGACATGCGAAAGGTCATCACTGACATGGAGAACGAGGAAAAGGATTTGCTGAAAGTGAGAGCGGACGAAGCGCAGGCGAGCGCCGTAAACACCACCTATACCATTGTCATCGGAACCGCGGCCTCGTTCGTGCTCTTATCTCTCGCTGGCTTTGTCATCACTCAAAGCATCGCCAACCGACTGGGAAAAATCACCGTCGCGGCCGAGAGAATCGGCAAGGGAGATCTGCGTGGTGAGAAGCTGGCGAACGACTCGAGCGATGAGATCGGCCAACTCGCCGACGTCTTCAACGGCATGGTGGAAAGCTTGAAGAATCTGACCGGGCAGATTCTCAGTGTGACCGGGAATGTGAACTCGGCGGCCCAGGAAATCATGGCTTCGACCCAGGAGCAGGCCACCGGCACGAAAGAGCAGGCGGCGACCGTGCAGCAGATCACGAGCACGATGCAGGAACTCACCCAGTCGGGCTCGGAGATTGGCGACCGGGCCAAGCAGGTGGCGGCCGCGGCGGAGGCGACTTCGGTGGCCAGCCGCTCCGGCGTGCAGGCCGTGCAGGACACCAACCGGACGATGGAAGCGATCCGTGAGCAGGTGGAAGAGGTGGCCGAAAAGATCGTGGCGCTGAGCCAGAAGACGCAGGCGATCGGGGAGATTGTCTCGACCGTCAATGACATCGCGGAGCAATCGAACTTGCTGGCGCTGAACGCGACCATCGAAGCCGCGGCTGCGGGCGACCAGGGCAGCCGGTTTTCCGTGGTGGCCAATGAGATGAAGCATTTGGCCGACCGGGCCAAGGAATGCACGGTGCAAGTGCGGACCATCCTCGGCGACATCCAAAAGGGAATTAACAGCTCGGTGATGTTGACCGAGGAAGGAGTCAAGCGGGTCGAGGTCGGGAAACAGCAGGCGGATGTCACCGAGCGAACGATCAACGAAATGAACAGCACGACGGTCGAAAGCGTGAAGGCGTTTCAGCAGATCATCGGCGCTTCCAATCAACAACAGATCGGTTTCGAGCAGGTCACCCAGGGCATGCGCGATATTCGCCAGGCGGCCGAGCAGACGGCCGCGGGCACCTCTCAGCTCGAGAAGGCGGTGAGTAACTTGAATGCGCTCAGCCATCAGTTGCGCGCGGCGGTCGAGCAATACCAGATGTGATGGACATCAACGCCAAAGTCTTTGCGGCGTTCCAGGCCGAGAATAAGGAGCAGCTCGAGTCGCTGAGAACGATCGTGGGCACAGGCGTTGACGCGGGGGAAGCCGCCTTCAACGAAGCCTTGCGGCTCGCCCACACCATGAAGGCCGGCGCGCGCGTCTGCGGCCTGGACGGCATCCAGGAACTGGCGCACCGGCTGGAAACTTTGTTTGCACAAATCCGCGATCGGAAGGTGGAGCTGGTGGGCGGCGCAACGGCGGCCATCACCTCCGCGCTGGATGTGATCGAAGACTCCATGGTTGCGGTCGGGGCGGGCAACCGTCCTTCCGACCCGACTCAGGCTTTGGGCGCGATCGATCGGATCTTGAATGGAGGGACGGCCCCTCCGCCGAAGAAAGGTCCTCGCGAAGGCACCCGACAACGAGTGCTCGCGGCCTTTCAGAGCGAGCAGCAGGAACACCTGGCAGGAATCCGAGCCCTCCTGGCCAAGGCCGTGCAGGGAAGCGGGATGCTCAGCGAAGTTGATCTCAATGAAGTGTTAAGGCTGGCCCATACCCTGAAGGGTGGCGCACGCATATCGGGATTGCAGCCGATCGAGACCCTGAGTCACCAGCTCGAATCGGTTTTTGCGAAAGTCAGGAGTGGCGCCTTGAAGCTGGAGGTCCCGGTGATCGAAGTGATCACGCTCGTGTTGAACTCGATCGAAGATTGGATGGCGTCTCTGGCCGCCAACCAGACTCCGGCTGAGCCGGCCGCCGCGCTCGAAGCTCTGGCGAAGCTGCTGGGACTGGAGGGCGACGCAGGGGCCGCGCCCACCCCGGAACCCGAGCCGGCGAAGAGCATGGCGGCATCGGCCGCCACGGCACCGCAATTCGACACCGTGCGATTGAGCGCCGAACATCTGGACCGCTTGCTCCGCTCTTCGGGTCAGTTGGTCACCGAGAGCCTGCGCCAGGATCAGGTCTCTCGCGCCCTGGCCGAGCTCTCTCATGACATCGACGAGATCGACCGGGAATGGGAGTCAGTCCGGGAAGTCTCCGCCGCGCATTTACATCGGCTAAGCGCGACGCCGGAGTTTACGCGTGTCCTGCACTACCTCGAATTTGTCGAGCGGCAGGCGCGGATTATTTCCCGGCAGGCACGACAGGTTCGAGCCCTCCAGCAGAGAAGCTCGCGGTCGGTCCGGGTCCTTGGCCAGGAGCTTCAGGAGAACGTCCGGAAGGCGCGGATGATTCCCGCGGAGGGGATCTTCGGGGTCTTCCGCAAGATGGTGCGGGACGTGGCGAGAGACGAGAGCAAGAAGGTGGAGTTTCGGGTCAGCGGCCTGGAAGTGCAGGCAGACCGCATGGTCCTCCAGGCGCTGAAAGACCCGGTGATGCACATGCTGCGCAACTCGATCAGTCATGGGATGGAAACGGCCGAAGAGCGGAAGCGATCGGGCAAAGCCGAGCTTGGCTGTGTCACCTTGCAGATGGAGGCGGTCGGCAATCGGTTGACCATTCTCGTGCAGGACGACGGTCGCGGATTGGATCTGTCGAGGGTCGCCGAAGTGGCCGTTCGCAAGGGGTTGCTCACCCAGGCGGAAGCGGGCGCCCGTTCCCCCGAGGAGTTATCGGGCTTGATCTTTCAACCGGGTTTCTCGACGGCGAAAGCCATCACCGATTTGTCAGGCAGAGGAATGGGATTGTCCGTCGTCTATGAAGCCGTCTCGCGCCTGCAAGGTGAAGTGCGGGCGGTGCCAAAAGCGGGCCCGGGCACTTGCATGGTCATTTCCGTTCCGCTCTCGATTTCGACCCATCGGTTGCTGCTGGTTTCCGGCCAGGGTCAAACCTTTGCCGTCCCGAGTTCGGGGATTCAACGACTGATCCGGATCAAGCTGACCGACGTCGAGACGGTGGAAGGCAAACCCCTTGTGGTCTGGGAAGGCCAGTCCGTCCCTCTGGTGAGCCTGGCCCAACTTCTGGGCCTCGGCGGCGAGTCGGATTTCGCCGTGGAAGGGAAGCTCCTTTCCATCATGATCCTCAAGTCCGGCAACCGCCGGCTGGCCGTCGCCGTGGATGCTTTTGTGGCCGAGCGCGAAGCCATTATCAAGAGTCTGGACGGCCCGTTGGCCGGGATCAGTATTCTGGCCGGGGGCATTGTGCTGGAGGATGGCTCCGTCTCGGTGGTGCTGAATACCGGCGAGCTCATCGAGAGTTTCAAACCCATCTATGCGCCACCCACGGCCCGGCCTGGTAACACCGAGGCTGAAGAAAAAACCGCGACCGTCCTGGTGGTCGATGACTCTTTCACGGCCCGCACCCTCCAGAAAAGCATCCTCGAGGTGCACGGCTACAATGTGGTGGTCGCCATCGATGGGATCGAAGGCTTGTCCAAGCTGCGCTCGGAGGAGATCGATCTCGTGATTTCGGACGTCCAGATGCCGCGCATGGATGGTTTGTCGATGCTCCAGGAAATGAAAAGGGACGAGCGCTTCGGGAAACTTCCGGTGATCCTGGTGACCTCGATGAACCGCACCGAAGATCAAGAGCGCGGCCTGGCGCTGGGCGCGGATGCCTACCTGGTCAAGCAACGATTTGATCACCAGACTCTCCTGGAAACCATCCGGCAACTCTTGTAAATGAACACCGATTGCCGCCACCAGAAACGGATCCGCGTCATGATCGTCGAGGATTCGCGGCCCGTCCGGGAGATGCTGGAGCACATCATCGGCGGGGATCCGCGACTGGAGGTCGTCGCTTCCTGCGCCAGTGCCGAAGAGGCCCTGAAGAAGCTGCATCAGACCGCGCCCGATGTGATCTCGATGGACATCCGTTTGCCCGGGATGAACGGGTTTGAAGCCACGCAACGCATCATGGCGGAGAGACCAACTCCCATCGTGGTTGTTTCCGCCAGCGTGGAATCGGAAGAGCTGAAAATCTCCATGAATGCTCTCCGCGCGGGCGCGCTGAGCGTGATGGAGAAACCGGTCAACACCAGCCATCGCGACTATGCCGAATTGGCCGGGCGGCTTTGCACTCAGCTCGTCATTATGAGCGAAGTGAGGGTCATTCGGCAGCGGGTGCGGCGCCACCTTGGCTTGCATCCGGCCCCGCTGGGGGAGAGCGCGATGCGCCCGGCGACGACCAATGCTCTGCCCGCGGCAGGAACCTTTCAGATGCTGGGAATCGTCGCCTCCACCGGCGGACCCAATGCCCTGGTCAAGGTCTTGGGCGGTTTGGGCCGTCAGGTCCCGGTCCCGATTCTCCTCGTGCAACACATTACCCCGAGCTTTCTCAAGGGCTTTGTCAGCTGGCTGGATGGCATCAGTCCCATGCCGGTCGTCGAGGCCATGGAGGGTCAGGTGCCGAAATCAGGCACCGTCTATGTGGCCCCGGCGGAGCGACATCTCGTGCTCGAGCGGGGCAGCCTGCGACTGGACAACGGGATACCGGTCTGCGCCCAGCGACCCTCGGGAACAGTCCTCTTTCGCTCCATGGCGGGCAGTCTGGGGGCGAACTGTCTCGGCGTCTTGTTGACTGGGATGGGCGAAGACGGCGCGGCTGGACTGCGAGCCATTCGTGAAGCCGGCGGCTATACAATCGGCGAAGATGAGACGACGGCGGTCGTCTATGGGATGCCGGCGGCGGCGGTCAGCATGGGCGCCGTTTGCGAGTCTCTGCCGCTGGACGAGATTGCGCCCCGGGTGACACAACTCCTTTTAGCCACCGCAGCCGTCTAGTATGGACCGGCCCTATCGCATCATTCTGGTGGAAGACTCGCCCAGCCAGGCCATTGCCATGAGCGATGTGTTGGAGGCGGAAGGCTGGGAGGTTATCTGGGCCTCCAGTGCGGAGAAGGCCATGCAGGAGATCAGCCAAAGCGCGCCGGACTTGATTCTTCTCGATTACTACTTACCTGGGCTTCGGGGAGACGAACTCTGCCGCCGGATCCGGATGAACATCGACACGCGCGGCATTCCGGTCGTGATGCTGACGGCCGAGGACGCCGACGGCGTCGAACTCCAGGGGCTCGATAGCGGCGCAGATGGCTTTGTCCTCAAGTCTGCCGATCCGGACATCCTCCTGTTGCGCATCCGCACGCTGCTGAGCAAAACGCAGGCGCGATCGTCCATCCTGCACGCCGCGGAGCCGGCTTTTCATCGCGCCCGCATCCTGACGATCGATGATAGCCTGACTTATCTGGAATTCCTCAGCGGTCATTTGGAAGCGGAAGGTTATGAGGTGCACAAAGCCACGAGCGGACAGGAAGGGCTGGACCAGTTACTCAGCGAATCGTTCGACTGTATTCTGGTGGACTTGCTGATGCCGAACATCAACGGCATTGAAGTCTGCCGGCGGATCAACGACCTGAGGCCAAAACTGGATCGCCCGCTGGTCGTGCTGATGTTGACCGCCCAGGAGAACAAGGAGGACCTGACTCGAGCGCTGGAAGCGGGAGCTGACGATTTTGTCGGCAAGTCAAGTGACATGGCCGTTCTAAAGGGACGCATCCGGGCGTTGCTCCGACGCAAGTTTTACCAGGAGGAGAATCAACGGATCCTGGAGGAGCTGAAGAACAAGGAGCTGGAAGCCGTCCGGGCGCGCGCCGAGAAGGAAGCGGCGGAAGTGCGGGCCGCGCTGGCGGAACAGTTGCAAAAGACGGCGCAGGACTTGCAACATTCGCGGGCCGAGTTGCTAATCGCCAAGGACGCCGCCGAACAGGCCAACCGGGCGAAGAGTGAGTTCCTGGCCAACATGAGTCACGAGCTGCGCACCCCGCTCAACTCCGTCATCGGATTTTCCAATATCCTGCTGAAGAACAAGGCCAAGAACCTGCGTCCCGAGGAAATCAACTTTTTGGAAAGGATCCAGGTCAACGGCAAGCACCTGCTTGGTTTGATCAATCAGATTCTAGACCTATCCAAGATAGAAGCGGGCAGGACGGAACTCGAACTTACCATGGTGGCTCTTGATTCAGTGGTGCGGGAGACGGTCGCCCAGTTGGAAGGGCAATACCGTGACAAGGAGGTCAAGTTGATTACAGAGCTCCCTGAGTCCGTGGCAAAACTGGAAGCCGACGAGAGCAAGCTTAAGCAGATCATCATCAATCTCGTTGGCAACGCCTTCAAATTCACCGAAAGGGGAGCCGTCACCATCCGCGTGGTGGTGGAAGGGGAAGAGCGGCGTCCCCTTCGGATCGATGTCGCGGACACCGGCATCGGCATTCCGAAGGACCGGCTGGAAGCGGTCTTCGAAGCCTTCCAACAAGCGGATGCCAGCACCACGCGGACCTACGGAGGCACCGGTCTCGGCCTGACGATCTCGCGGGCGCTCTGCCACCTCATGGGCTATCGCATGACGGTGAGCAGCGAGGTGGGAAAGGGGACGACGTTCAGCGTGTGGCTGGCCCCGGGCGAGACGGGCCGCAATGGCTTTGCCGCCAGCGTGGTTTCGGAGGCGGCTCCTCAGGAACACGAGGCGCAGTCTCCGCCACCGGAAGAGCCTGGCATTCTACGAGACAAGCTGATCCTCGTGATCGATGACGAAGTCGATGCGCGGGTCTTGTTGATGCAATTGATCGAGGAGTTCGGCTGCCGGGTGATCGCCGCCAGTTCCGGCGAACAGGGATTGCGGATGGCCAGGGAGTTTCAGCCGGATTTGATTACCGTCGATTTGATCATGCCGCACATGGACGGCTGGCAGTTGGTCAAAGAGTTCAAGGGGGATGGGCAATTGAGAAGGATTCCCATCGTGGTCGTCAGTATCGCCGCCAAGGAACAACGCGGCCGAATTCTCGGCGCGGTTGATTTTGTGGAGAAGCCCCTGCTCCGCGAAGAACTGGTGGCCGCCCTGAGCAGAAATCTGGCCGGCGCACAATCGAAGGTCCTGGTGGTGGATGATGACCCTGACGCGCGGCAACTGGTCACGACCTTCCTTGCCGAGGAGGGTCTGCACGCCGAGACGGCGGGCAATGGATGCGAAGCCCTGAAAATGCTTGAACACTTTTCTCCGGACCTCGTTTTCCTCGATTTGATCATGCCGGAGATGGATGGCATCACCTTTCTTGATACCATCCGCGCCGATGCGCGGTACTGTCACCTGCCCGTGGTCATCATCACCGCCAAGAACCTGACGCCCCAGGAGATTAGGGAACTCACCGCAGAAACGCGCGGGGTGATCAGGAAGACCGATCATTTGCGGGTAAATCTGAAGCAAATCCTCGAACGCGTCATTCAGCGCGGCGACAACCGTGTGGAGCAACTCGAAGTAACGGCGTAGCGAATGAACGACGCTCCTGGAATTGATCCGTCGGCCCTGGCTCGGCTCAACCGAATCGGCGGTCCTGCTTTCGTCGGGAAGATGATCGACCTGTTCCTGCAGGAGGCGCCCGGACGCCTGGCGGCCGCGCGCAAAGCGGAGCAGACCGGGGAGATTGGCGCGATCGGGGAAGCGGCGCATGCGCTGAAATCCAGCGCGCAAAATTTCGGCGCGATCTACCTCAGCCAGATTGCGCAAAAGATCGAGCGGCTGGCCAAGGAGAATCGACCGGGCGAAATCCCGGCGCTTTTGGATGACTTGGAAAGGGCTTTTGCTGAAGCGCGAGCCTGGTTGGAATCCCAGCGAGACAGTTTCAAGCCATGAAGAAAATCGCCTTGGTGGAAGATAATGCGGACAACCGCCTGCTCGTGGAGGTGATTCTGGGCGATACGTATGAGATCTCTTCCTACGAAGCCGGGCAGGATGCGCTGGATGGGATGGCCGCGGACAAGCCGGATCTCGTCTTGCTCGATATCTCGCTGCCTAAAATGGATGGCAAGGAAGTGCTGCGCAGGATTCGTGGCGACGCCAAGCTGAGCGACCTCCCGGTGATCGCTCTGACTGCCCATGCGATGGCGGGCGACCGGGAGAAGTATCTGGAGCTGGGATTTGATGATTATGTCACCAAACCAATTCTGGATGAGGAGATCTTGATCTCCACGACCCGGCGTTTGTTGGAGAAATCGTAGTCAGCGGCGGTGAGCGCGTCCCGATCGCGGACGTGCCACATCCAGGCCGGCGGTTTTCATCGCCACATTTCCAGGATCAGTGCGGGTGCCGGTGATGGACCCGACCGCCGGGTCAGATTGCGGCGAGCGGTTCGACCGGACCGCGGTCCATTGGCAGGTGCCCTTCGGCTGCTTCCGCCGCCCGCAAACGGTCCGCGGCTTTTTGCACCAGGGCTTTCTCCGCTTGATGGGCCGGGTCCGCGCGAAGCTCGATGATCTTCGCGAGCGACAAAAAGTAATCCGCGCACGCCCGGTTGCCCGGATTTTCAAAATGCCGGACGCGCGTCGTTTCATCGAGAGCTTGAGCCACCGTCGGAGCCGAGACGCTCAGTTCGTGCTGGAAAGTGCGGTCGTTCAGCAGAGCGAAATGCCGATCCAGCTTCGGCACGAGACGAAGCACGTGCGTCACGAATCCCGGGTGAAATTGATTCACCGGGAGCAGCTCCTGCGGCGTCGTTGCGAGCAGGCTCCGCACGCTGTGCAGGAGGTGCCGGTCCACCTGCTGGCGGAGCCAGATCAACTTCGGAAACGTGCCGAGCTGGTAGGTCGGCCCGTAATGCGTCCCGATTTCGGAGACGGGTTCCGCGGCGACAAAGTAATTCGCCGCGTAGTCGATGCGCGGAGTGCCAGCCGGGTCGTAGCGCGGGCGGATCATCCGGATCAGTGGCTCCCCGCCGAATCCGTTCCAGGTCACAAGCTCGACCTTTCCGCCTTGGTGATGCAGCCCGGCGCGCGTTTCCGAAACGGCGAACGCACAGGCCTGGGCAAGACCGCCGCCGAGGCTGTGGCCGGTGATGAGCAGGTCGCGTTGGTTGAGGGGATGCCCGTGTTCATCGACGCTGCGGTTGCTCACCACGATTTTCCAAAGCCCTTTTGAATAGCTGAATTGATCATGCCCGAAGTGCAGGTCGGACACCGCGTCGCGCGGTTCGCTCGTCCCGGCAAAGGCGAGAATCAGCGGCTTCGACCGCTGCTCGGAAAGCGGAGCGAGCAGCACCGCCTTGAAGCCGCTCATCGGATCGGAAACCGCGCGTTGCAACCGGTAGCCGCGGGGAAACTTCTCGTCCCTGGTGAAGGCGATGAAGGCCTGATGAAGGTCCTTTGGCTTGGAAGCGACGACGTGATCAATGTCGGGCAGATCATAGGCGGCCTCGGCCGCAAGGACGGCATCGGTCCGGAGCGCAGGCCGGTCTGGCTGCGTGTATTTGGTCGAGCGCGGCGCCTGATGTGGATAAATGGCACAGCCCGAAATCCAAACCGTTTGCAGCGCGAGGAGCGAAAGGGAGAGAAGCTTGAGGGGCGGCATGAGGATGGAGGGTGGCGAGCCGGACGGCTTAAAGAAATGGAGAATTTCGGGTTGAAAGGGGTCCGTCCGCGCATCCTTGCCGACGCCTTTCGAGGCGCTGGCGTTCCAGACCGGACGAGGGCGCTTCACCACTGCTTGGCCGGCTTCGTCCAGGTGCCATCGATGACCACCTTGGTCACGTCGATGCGCGCGTTCTCCTGGATGAGTTGGGCCACGCGCTTCGATTCGATGCGCACGCAACCGTGCGAGGCGGCATAGTTCGGGACGCTGGGAAAGTAGTGCAGCGCAATGCCGCGCCAGCGCGCGAACCAGGTTACGAAAGTCGCGCGCGAATCGCTGCTCAGGTGGTCTTGAAATCCCTCCACGGTGAGCGTTCCCTTGGGTGTACACTTGGTGCCGGAGCGGCGACTGGTGGCGGTGTTGTCGCAATTTACACCCTTCACACCCGCGCCCGGTGAGGTGTGAAACGGCCCGGTCTCCTGGCTCGCGGCCTGCGGCCCGGCCCAGGTCAGCGTCATCGTGTGATCCGGATCGTTGAGGCTGACCGCAATCCGGCTGATGTAGGTGCGCGGGAAATCGCTGTTGCGCAGCGGCTTCGCGGCTGCCTTCGGCGCTGCGGATTTTTTCGGCGCTGGTTTCGCGGCGTCGAGCGCTTCGAGCGCCTTCGCGGCGGCCAGCTTTTCGGGTGAAATGGGGCCGGCTTTCTTCGCCGCCGACGCTGGCTTCGCCGGCTTTTTTGCAGCCGCTTTCTTCGGGGACGTGCCGCGCGTTGTCGGCACCGTTTTCTTTCCAGGAGTTTTCGTGGGCATGGCGAAGCGGAGCATGAGCGGCCTGGAGAATGACTGCAATGCAGAACGCCGGCTTTGCCGCGTGCGCTTCCAGGTAGCGTTGAGCGCCTGCCTTCAACCCAACTCGCCAGACGGCCGGACAGCACGCCGGCATCATTGCCTGCACCTCTCTATTCAGCGTGAATTCTGCAAGCCGGCGGAGTCCGGGCGGGCGGGTCTGTTGGTAGTCGGTCTGTGATTGCCCCCGGAATGCCGGTTAGGCGCTTGGTTCGAATGCCTGGCGAAGCGCATACATGTGGAAGCTCAGGAGAACGAAGGGTAACCCTGCAAGGAGATACAGGCCGAAGGCCGAGAAGGTAAAGTAGAAGTCGCGCGGGTAGCCGACGAGGATAAGGACGCACAATGCTGCCGGGAAAATTCCGAAATGAAGAACAAAGCGAAGACGAAAGGCACGCTGAACCGAGACGACCGGAAGGGCAGTAAAGAACGTGGCGACAAAGTAGCCGAAGAGCAGAAGCAGTCCGACAATGAAAGGAACGGGTCGGAGCGTCGAACTGCTGGACATGGCATGAAAGTCGAGAAAGGCCCGGAGAATGAAGGCGATGCCAGCAACGGACAGCACCGCGACAAGGATGCGAACAATGAGGGCTGCAATGCGGTGCCGCCAAAGTGAAATGCCAGTAGCCGCAAAGACGAGAATACACCCTGAACCGAAGAGTAGATCGTGAAAGGCACCCAACTGAGAGGTGGATCCAATGTCGTGGGTGGAACTGTGGTGCGCGGCAAAGACGAGATCAGTCCAGTAAGCCGTCGCGCAAGCGAGAAGCGCACCAACCAAAAGGACTATGCCTCGGGACTTCATTTCCAGTTGATGCGACCGACGCCTGGCTCAGCGCCGCAGCAGTTCGCAGACATCATGGTTAGGCGACGTTCTTGGAAGACTCATTTTGCTGAGTTGAGTTGAGACGCCTGCAGTAGACAGCAAGGACAAGCAAAGCAATGACTCCAGCAACTCCCATGACCTTGGGTTGGGAATTCCGGGTTCATTGGTATTGCTTGATGACCTTGAGTTCGGTTGATGCTCCCGGCCAGAGGACGACGAGATAATGGTCGTCGCCCTCCAGGGCGTTGTCGCGAAGTGTATCGAGTGCGCCGTAGAACACACGCACTTGGTAGGTGCCAGGCGAAACGGTGAAGCGACCGACGGAGCCACCGGTGCATTCGTGGACTTGGAGCTTGCCGCTGGGTAGGCCGAGGCTGCACTCGGCGATGTGATGCCACTGACTCGCGTCGTAGGGTGGCTCGGTGTCGTGGACCTGAACTTCCACGGGCACGTCCATGTTACGGATGGGACAGACCACGACGACGTGCGGAGCAACCTTGATGCGTCGCTGCACGTCCGAGTCGTCCCACTCGGTTGGCGCATCTGGACTGATGCCTTCGTCCCAGAGGTAGAACTGGAAGTAGTCTGCGAAGAGCTTGAACATTTGCTGTTGCATTGGCTTGGCTTCCGTTCGCAGGAGACGACTAGGAATCGCCTAACATTTTACACAGCCGCAGGGGTGGTTGGCACTCTTGTGGTAGCATTGGCATGCGTGGGACGGGACCACGGACGAGGCATCTCTGCCAGATGAAGGGTTGGAGTTTATCCTGACGTTATTGGCATCTGTCGGGAGATGCAGCCTGCAGACGCGCTTCCGCCCCGACGCCGACGCGAAGACGGGAACCTGTGCAATCACGCTGCGTAAAACTCCAGGCAGCCACAGCGCACGCATCGATAGGCTCGAATCGGGTGCTGCTCCTTGCCGGCGACTTTCAGGTTCTTCAGCAGCGTCTCTTCCGGGTCTCCGGCAATCCACGACGTGGGCTGCATGTAGTGCTGCGGCCTCACTTCGGTGACGAAACCCGGCTGCATCTCCGCGCCGCATCTCGGGCATTTGGGCGGGTCAATCATAGACAGTTCGGGTGGCATGACGCCCAACATCCTACCAGGCACGCTAGCGGACGAAAGCGCAGACGAGGCATCTCGGGCAAGTTGAAAGGGTCGGAGTTGGCGATGCATGGCCATAGGCCGGAAGAGGCAGTCTGCCGACTCGATTCCGCGCCGCCGGAGGCGGAGACCAATCAGGCAGCGAAGTCGTCCTTCTCTTCGATCCCCTCGCGGTGTAAAGGCACGACGAATGGGAGCCCGCGAGATCCACGAAACCCTTGCCCCTGCTGACCAGCCCCAAGCCAGGACGAGATCCGCAGCTCGGACCTTGCGGGCGAGTGGATTTCAAAAGTCGGTGCCGGCTTTCCGGTGGGATTAAACGAGATGGCACACCAGCGAAGAACATTGGTCTTCCTTGCCGCAGTCGGCTTCGTGGCGGCGGTCGATCTCGTCCACACCCTGTTGAACAGAATTTTTAATCCGTTCACCGGTCCATGGGACACGGCGATGCACTATGTCCTGGCGGTGACGCCGATCGCGTATGTGGCGGTTTGTGTTTGGGGCTGCTTTCGGATCGCGCGCCATCTCGAAGCCTCTGAGCTTCCTGCGGAAACGAGGCTCCCAAGTGTGGTTTTGCTGCTCCTGCTCGGCGGGGAAATAGCCTGGTCCTCGCGGGCGCCCGTGCGGTCCGGTTCGTCCTCGTATCACCCGCTGTTCCCCGATTTTCTGGGCGGACTCATGCTGGCGGCAGCGACGTTGATGGCCGGAAGAGGCCATCTGATTTCGCGGGTCTGCCGCGTCTTCGTCGTCCTGACGGCCTTCGCCTGGCTCGCCGGCAGCCTGACCGTGGATTTGCTTTGGTGGACGGAGCGGACCAATCGCGGAGTCGGTCCCGTTTGGCAGGTTCCTTTGCTTGGCTCCGCGATCGCCGGGTTCAGTTACCTTTTCATGCTCGCGGGGGTCCCCGCAGAGACCTGCATGAACTTTCCCAAAATCCTCTTCAACGGCGGCTCGATTGTCCAACTGGCCTGGTGGCTGGCCCTCGCCGTCTTTCTCGCCTGGGGATTGCGGCGATTGGCATCCGGCAGCACCTGGCTTTCGTCCCTGGCCCTGGCGGCTTCGGCGATCTTTCTGGCGCACCAGGCGATCGAGTGGGGTTCGTTCATTGCGGACTGATTCTGCCGGCGCGGCGGTCGTCCCTCGCCCAAAACTCGTTTCGGGAATGCGGGCCGCGGTGTGCGAAAAAGCATCGATCGGATACGGCGGGGGTCACGCATCAGGTGGTTTCGCTCGGAGTGTGGGAAGGCGGCGCATTGCGGCGGGCGCACCGACATCCGCCTCGCATTCGCCGCCCGGCCGACGGCAAGTCGGCCTCACATCCGAGCCGGCTCTTGCGCAACGCCGCCGGCGGGAGCAAAGAAAAGCAGGGAGTTTGAGTTTTACGAAGGACATGTCTCTGCCTGCAAAGAAACTGACGCTCGCCGCCCTGTGCGCCGGCGCGGCCATGCTGCGCGCCGAATTGCCGCCGGCTCTTGCCCCTTACCTGGAAAGCCACTGCGTGCAGTGCCACGACGCCGACACGAAGAAGGGCGAGCTGGATCTGGATGCGCTCGCCTTTCAATCGGATGACCCGAAGGCTTTCGCCGAGTGGGTGAAAGTCCATGACCGGGTGCGCGATCATGAGATGCCGCCGAAGAAAAAGAAGCAGCCCGAGGCGGCGGAAACGCAGGCCTTCCTCAAGACGCTGGCCGGAGCGCTGGTCGCGGAGGATCAGAAGCGGGCGGCGAGCGAGGGGCGCTCGACGTGGCGCCGGTTGAATCGCTACGAATACGAAAATACCGTGCGCGATCTGCTCGACGCGCCGTGGCTGCAGATCAAGGAGATGCTGCCCGAGGACGGCGAGGCGTTCCGCTTCAACAAGGTGGGCGACGCGCTCGATGTCTCGCACGTGCAGATGGCGCGGTATCTCGGCGCGGCGGATTACCCGTTGCGCGAGGTGATGGCGCAGCAAATCGCGAAGCCGGAAAAGAAGGTGGTGCGCTACTATGCGCGGGATCAGCGATCGTTCGCGGGGCGGGTGAAGTTCACGGAATTCAACCGCAGCCCGGAGCGCGCGACTTTCCCGATCATCGGCACCGAGGCGGACCTCCCCGCGCTCGAAGGCACGGGGCCGATGTCCGTGGGCAATGCTGATCCGGAGCGTCGGGAAATGGAGGCGATGGGCGTGGTGGCCAGCAGCTACGAGCCGATCGAGATCAAGTTCAGCAGCTTCAAGGCGCCGATGGCTGGACGGTACAAGCTGCGCTTCAGCGCGTTTTCGTTTTGGGCCGGGCCGGAGAGCGAGGCGAAGTGGTGGCGGCCGAGCCGCACCAATCTTTCCGCGGGCCGCACGCGCGAGCCGGTGACCATCTACTCCGAGACGCCGCCGCGACAGCTTCGCCTGCTTGGCGCCTTCGACGTCACGCCGGAGCCCAGCGTGCAGGAGCTGGACGTCTGGCTGCTCAACGGCGAACTGATCCGCCTGGATGCCGCGCGGCTCTTCCGCTCGCGCCCACCAGCCTACCGCAATCCGCTCGCCGAGAAGGACGGCCAGCCCGGCGTAGCCTATCGGTGGATGGAAGTCGAGGGCCCCATCATCGAGGCGTGGCCGACCGCCGGTCAGCGCCTCCTCTTCGGCGACCTGCCGCTGAAGAAAGGGGCGAACGGCGTGGAGGTGGTGCCCAACGACGCGCGGGCCGACGCGGCGCGGCTGCTGCGCGCTTTTTTGGAGCGCGCGTATCGGCAGCCGGTGACCGAGGCGGATCAGCAGCGCTTCGCCGCGGTGATCGGCAAGGCGCTCGACGGCGGATCGAGCTTCACCGACGCGATGTTCGCGGGCTACTCCGCGGTGCTCTGCTCGCCGGCGTTTGTCTGCCTCGAGGAAAAGCCTGGCCATCTCGACGACCACGCGGTCGCCGCGCGGCTCGCTTACTTCCTCTGGAATTCCCCGCCCGACGCCGCCCTCCGCGAAGCGGCGGCCCGCGGCGACTTGCGCGACCCCGCGAAGCTGCGAGCACAGACCGAACGCCTGCTCGCCGATCCGCGCTCGCGCCGCTTCGTCGATGCCTTCCTCGACTACTGGCTCGATCTGCGCAAATCCGGCGCGACTTCGCCCGATGCCGGACTTTACCCCGACTACTACCTCGACGATCTGCTCGTCGAATCGGCCATCCAGGAGACGCAGAGCTTCTTCGCCGAACTGGTGCGGGGCGACCTCCCGAGCCGCCATCTCGTGGCATCGGACTTTGCGATGATCAACGAGCGGCTCGCCGCGCACTACGGCGTGCCCACGGATGCGAAGGTCGTCGATCGCCACAGCGAGGGCGAAGCCTCCGCCGACGGAGCACGGAAGACGCCGCTGGTGGAAGGCGTGGCGATCCGGCACGTGCCGCTGCCGCCCGACAGTCCACGTGGCGGGCTGATGACGCAGGCCAGCGTATTGAAGGTCACGGCCAACGGCACCACGACTTCTCCCGTGCTGCGCGGCGCGTGGATCATGGAGCGCATCCTCGGCAAGCAGCCGCCCCCGCAGCCCGCCAGCGTGGCCAACATCGATCCGGACACCCGCGGCGCAACGACCGTCCGCGAGCAGCTCGAGAAACATCGCTCGCAGGAAAGCTGCAACGTGTGTCACGCGAAGATCGATCCCGCCGGTTTCGCCCTCGAGAATTTCGACGTGCTCGGCGGCTGGCGCGACCGCTACCGCGCGCTCGGCAGCGACGGCGAGAAGGAGCCGGGCATCGGCAAGAACGGACAAGCCTTCGCCTTCCACCTCTCGCAGCCGGTGGACGCCAGCGGCACGCTGCCCGACGGCCGGAAGTTTGACGGCATCCGCAGCCTCAAAAAACTGCTCCTCGACGATGAACGCCAGCTCGCGCGCAACCTTGCGGGGCAGCTCCTCGTCTTCGCCACCGGCGCGCCCGTGCGCTTCGGCGACCGCCCCGAGCTGGAGCTGATCCTCGACCGCGCCCAGCCCCGGCAATACGGCGTGCGCACGCTCATTCACGAAATGGTCCAGAGCAACCTCTTCCAAACCAAGTAACTGATGTCTTCCATGAACCCTTTCGGCTCGTTCGTCTCCACCCAACGCGCCTGCTCGCGCCGCACCTTCCTCCGCGCCTCCGGCGTGGCCCTCGCCCTGCCGCTGCTCGAAGCGATGCGGCCCGCCTTTTCCCGCGCCGCCGCCGCCGAGGCCCCGAAGCCGCGCCGCATGCTCGGCATCTGCAATAATCTCGGCCTGCTGCCCGACCGCTTCTTTCCGACCGCGACCGGCCGCGACTACGCGCTCTCACCATATCTCGAAGTGCTCGCCGGGCATCGCCAGGACTTCACCGTCTTCAGCGGCGTGTCGCATCCCGACGTGGATGGCGGCCACCCGGCGGACAACTGCTTCCTGACCGCCGCGCCGCACCCCGGCAGCGGCGGCTTCCGCAACACCATCTCGCTCGATCAATTCGCCGCTCAGCAGATTGGCCACCTCACGCGCTTCCCGTCGCTCACGCTCGGGGTGAATGTGGCGCAGGGCTCGCGCAGCCTCTCGTGGACCGGCGGCGGGGTGTTGATTCCGTGCGAAGACAAGGCGTCCGAGGTCTTCAAGAAGCTCTTTCTCCAAGGCTCGGCCGCCGAGGTCGAGGCGCAGGTGCGCAAGCTCGAGCTCGGCCGGAGCATCATGGACGCTGTCGCCGACCAGACGCGCAGCCTGCAGCGGGATCTCGGGGCGCGCGACCGGGAGCGGCTCGATCAATACTTCACCGGCGTGCGCGACCTCGAAAAACGGCTCGAGGCCTCGAAGGAATGGGAGCACCGGCCGAAGCCGGTGGTGCAGGTTCAGCCGCCCACGGATCCGGGCGATCCGCGCGAATACATGGAGAAAGCGCGGCTCATGTACGATATGGCGCGCCTCGCCTTCGAGACCGACTCCACGCGGGCCATCACCCTCCTGCTCGACAGCGTGAATTCGCCCGTCCTCGACATCCCCGGCACCCAGATCACCGACGGCTACCACAGCCTCTCCCACCACGGAAAGAGCGCGGCGAAGCTCGGCCAGCTCGAGACCATCGACCGCGAGCACATGAAGCTGCTCGCCGAGCTTTTCGCCGGGCTGAAGTCCACCCGCGAAGGCGGCGAGACCTTGCTCGACCGCTCGATGATCCTCTACGGCTCGAACCTCGGCAACGCGAACACCCACGTGACCACGAACCTCCCCGTGCTCTTCGCCGGCGGCGGCTTCAAGCACGGCCAGCACCTCGCCTTCGACCAGGAACGGAACTACCCGCTGCCGAACCTCTTCGTCTCCATGCTCCAGCGGATGGGCCTCGAGGCCGACCGCTTCGCCAGCTCCACAGGCACGATGCGCGGCCTCGACCTCGTGTAGCGGGTGCGGGTCACGCTTTGAAAGGCCGTTCGAGGGGCGGGATGCGCTCCGGGGCAATGGTCAGTTGAATCGCGCGCGCCTGGTGCGGAATCCGGCGGATGAAGCCCCGCTGCTCCAGCCGGATGAGCATGGAATTCACGGAGGGCGGAGTGAGGTCGAAGAACCTTTGCAGCGCCGCGTGGGTGGGAGCCACGCCGGCGTAATTGCGCATCATATATTCGCGGATGTAGGCGAGGAACTGGCCCTGCTGGCGGGTGGGGTCATCGGGTGATGGTTTTGGTTTCTTGGGTGACGACGATTGGGGCGGGACTTCCGCGGTGTCGAGACAGGCCAGGGCCGCCTGGATCGAGGCGATCGCAGACTCCATGGCATCCTGCACTTCGAGTGGACACTCCGCCAAGGTAGGATCAAGCATAGGATCAAGCCCGAGGATTTTGGTCAGAGCCGCCGCAGCCTTTTGAAGATGGGTTTTGGCTTGGCGGATGATGGGGATGTCGCTGTTGGAGTGCTTCATGCGGTGGTGGTGAGGATCGCCGTGACCATGAGGAGGCAGAGAATGCGCATGCGCGGAGTGAAGCACGACGGGCGGGCCGAGACGAGTGCGGCAGCCAATCCGTCTCTCTTGCACCAAGATTAATCACACCCCATGATTCGGCCCCCGCGAAAAAGCCGTTGCACCAATTAATACGCAGACGTATAAAACCGCCGCGCGTGCCCCGCGGCACCTCCTGCCCATGAACCTGCCCCATCTCCCCGCGCTCCGCCGCGGCAAGCCTTACGAGAGCCTCGAAAAAAGCGAGGTGGTCAATCACCGCACCGGCCAGCCCATGGCCTCGGTCAGCCAGGTCAATGCGGGGATCATCCGCAAAGACCTCGCGAAGATCGGCGAGGCGCGGGCCGCCCTGAAGAAATTTTCCGTCGCCGAACTGATTCAGATCTCGGCGAAGGCGGGCGATCTTTTCCTCCAGGGCACACTGCCCTTCGGGGACAAAGGCCATACCCAGACTCGCGTCCAATACATTGAGACGCTGAGCGCCACGAGCGGCCTGCCGCACGTCATGGTCCAGCGCAACATGCAGAAGATTCATCACGCGCTGGCGCACATGGGCACCGTCCTCAACGGGCTGACGCGCGGCCTGGCGCCGCTCGTCATCGACCGCGGCTTCGGCGAACAGAGTGGCGCGGCGGTGAGCTATTACCCGACCACCCAGGCGCTCGGGCTGGTCATGCCGAGCAACTCGCCGGCGGTGAATTCGCTCTGGCTCCCGGCGATCGCGCTGAAGACGCCGGTGATCATCAAACCCGGCAAGGAAGAGCCGTGGACGCCCTATCGCTTGATCCAGGCCTTTATCGCGGCGGGCGCGCCGCCGGAAGCTTTCGGCTTTTATCCCACCGACCACGAAGGCTCGGGCGAGGTGATGAAGATCTGCGGGCGTTCGCTGATTTTTGGCGATGCCGGCACCGTCGCGCAGTACCGGGATAATCCGAAGTTCTCCGTGCACGGCCCGGGCTTCAGCAAGATCCTCGTGGGCGACGACGAGATCGAGCACTGGCGGCAATACATCGATCTGATGGCGGGATCCATCGCCGAGAATGGCGGCCGCTCGTGCATCAATGCGAGCGCGGTGGTGGTGCCAAAATACGCCGCCGAAATCGCCGAAGCGCTGGCGCGAAAGCTCGGCCCCATCGAACCGCTTCCTCCGACCGACGAGCACGCGAAACTGAGCGGCTTCGCCAATCCGAAAATGGCGGAGATGATCGACGGCGCGATCGAGAACGACCTCAAAACGCCGGGCGCGACCGACGTGACGGCGAAGTATCGCAACGGCCCGCGCAAGGTGGAGTTTCAAGGCGGCGTGTATTTGCGCCCGACGATTGTGCATTGCGAATCCTTCCAGCACCCGCTGGCGAACCGCGAATTCCTCTGCCCCTACGCGAGCGTGGTGCAGGTGCCGCAGGGTGAGATGCTCGCGCAGATCGGTCCTTCGCTGGTCGTCACCGCCATCACCAAAGACCCCGGTTTCACCGAGCAACTGCTGGATTCAGCGCTCATCGAACGCCTGAATCTCGGACCCGTCTCCACGATGAAGATTTCGTGGGACCAGCCGCATGAAGGGAACATGTTCGAGTTCCTCTACAAGCGCCGGTCGATTGAACGTGCGTGGTGAGGGCGGGTCTATGAAAACGCAGAGACGCAGAGACGCGGAGGTCGCAGAGTTCCCGCAAGCCAGCGGCGCTGCATTCTTTCCCTCTGCGCCTCTGCGCCTCTGCGTTTAATCAACTTCACCCGCCTCCAGTGGATCGCCCTTTGCCCTCGTTCGATTACCAGCCCCGCACCCGCGTCGTCTTCGGCGCGGACACCATCGAGCGCGTGGGCGAACTCGCGCGGGAAATTGGCGGGCGCCAGGTGTTGCTGGTCACCGACAAAGGGATCGTCGCGGCGGGCCATCCGTCACGAGCGATCGGTTTTCTGGAGGCCGCCGGTCTCTACGTCACGATCTACGACGGGGTGCGTGAAAACCCCACCACCCTGGATGTGGACCGGTGCGTGGAAGTGGCGCGGGGTGCGGGCATCGATTTGATCGTCGGGCTGGGCGGCGGAAGCAGCATGGATACGGCCAAGGGCGCCAACTTCATCCTCAGCAATGGCGGCCAGATGAAAGACTACTGGGGGGTGGGCAAAGCGACCAAAGAAATGCTGCCGTTGATTGCGATTCCGACCACATCCGGGACGGGGAGTGAATGCCAATCATTCGCGCTGATTTCCAACGAAGAGACGCACCAAAAGATGGCCTGCGGGGATCCCAAAGCCGCGGCCAGAGTCGCCATCCTTGATCCGCTCCTCACTGTCTCGCAACCGGAGCGGGTGAGCGCCTGCACCGGGATTGACGCCCTCGCGCATGCGGTCGAGACGGCGGTTACGAAAAAGCGCACGCCGCTCTCGGCCTTGTATTCGCACGAGGCGTTCCGGCTTTGCATGGGCGGAATCGAGCGCGTGTTGCGCGACCCGCAGGACCTCGAGGCGCGGGCGATGATGCAGCTCGGCGCGGCCTTTGGCGGCACCGCGATCGAAAACTCCATGCTCGGCGCCGCACACGCGGCGGCCAACCCACTCACGGCGAATTACGGGATTGTGCACGGGCAGGCAGTCGGGCTGATGCTGCCGGCGGTAGTCGGCTTCAATGCGCGCGATCCGGTGGCGCATCTGCGCTATCACGAACTCGCCGCGGAGGCCGATCTCGGACCAATCGAGGAGCTAATCGCGGAGTTGGAGACCATCCTTGACGTGGCGCGCATGAAGGAAGGGCTGACGAAATTGGGCATCGACCGGGCCAGTTATCCGAAGCTGGCGGGTGAAGCCGCGAAGCAGTGGACCGCGACCTTCAATCCCCGGCCGATCACCGCCGAAGACTTCGAGCAGCTCTATGAGGAGGTCCTCGGGTGAGCGCTGGATCATTCAAGGAGCCGGGGCGCCCTCGCCCCACGGAGAAACTCGGGGCGAGGGCGCTGCTCCTTGTTTCACGCGCGCTGATCGCGATGCTGGTGCTCTCGTGGCTCACCGCGCAGGTTCGTGCCGAGTGGCCGATGCACCGCGGCAACCCGCAGCTTCAGGGCGTCGCCGACACGCCGGCGCCGGCCAAGGCGGAGCTCGCCTGGACCTTCAACGCGGGCAAGCCCGTCAAAGCCGCCGCGGCGATCGCCGGAGGCCGCGTCTTCTTCGGCGATGACGATGGCGTGATTCACGCGCTCGATCTGACCACGGGCAAGGAAGTGTGGACCTTCAAGACCGAGGCCGAAATCGAAGCCACGCCGCTGGTGCTCGACGGAACCGTTTTCCTCGGGTCTGCCGACGCGAACCTCTACGCGCTCGAGGCCGCGACCGGAAAGTTGAAATGGAAATATGCCACCGGCGACAAGGTCCTGGGCGGCGCCAACCACGCGAAGAATCCGCACGGAGAAGGAACCTGGCTGCTCGTGGGAAGCTACGACTCCAGCCTCCACTGCATCGATGCCGCCACCGGCAAGGCGATCTGGACGCACTCGACCGACAACTACATCAACGGCTCGCCCGCCCTGTTGCCGAGCGGCGAGGTGCTCTTTGGCGGCTGCGATAGCTACATTCACGTGCTCCAACTCGCCGACGGCAAGGAGCTGCGCCAGATCGAGTCCGACGCCTACATTGCCTCGTCCGTCGCGGTGCGCGATGGCATCGGCTATGTCGGCAACTACGGCAACCTGGTCATCGCCTTCGATCCCAAAAGCGGCGAGATCAAATGGCAGTATCGCGATCGCAACTTCCCATATTTTTCCTCCGCCGCGGTGACCGCCGATCGGGTGATCATCGGCGGGCGCGACAAGCGCCTGCACGCCATCGATCGCGCCACGGGCAAGGCTGTCTGGACGTTCCAAACGCGCGGACAGGTGGACAGCTCACCGGTGGTCTGCGGCGATGCCATCATCGTCGGTTCCCAGGACGGGCGCCTTTATTGCGTCAGCCTGGCGGACGGCACGGAACGCTGGGCCTACGAGGTGGGTGCGCCACTCACCGCCTCACCCGCCGTCAGCGATGGCCTGATCGTGATCGGGGCCGAAGACGGCAACGTTTTCGCCTTCAAATCCTCCTCTTCCTCTTCATCCAACCCTCCCCCAGCCGGAGGAAAATAAAGAGCACCCACGCAGCGCGGCCTTTCCGCCAATCCGTCCATGAGCCACGAAGTCCTCGAAATCCTCGAACACGAAAAAAAGCACGACGACACCGAAGTGGGCAACTACTTCGTCGCCAACTACCCGCCATTTTCCTACTGGGATGAAAAGACGGCGAACACCGTCCGCGGCCTGCTCGAACAGCCCTCGAAGCCGGAGGTGCCGCTCGGCGTTTATTTTCACGTGCCCTTCTGCCGGAAGCGCTGCCACTTCTGCTACTTCCGCGTTTACACCGACAAGAACGCCGACGAGGTCAAACGCTACCTCGACGCCGGGATTGCGGAACTGGAACTCTACGCGCGCGCGCCGCTGTTCCAGGGTCGCAAGCCGAAGTTCGTCTATTTCGGTGGGGGCACGCCTTCCTATCTTTCGGTGTCGCAGCTCACCTCGCTCACGGATCGGATGAAAGCGCTCCTGCCGTGGGACGAGGTCGAGGAGGTCACCTTCGAGGCCGAGCCGGGAACGCTGACCGAGCAGAAGCTCGCCGCCATCCGGAAGATCGGCGTCACCCGCCTTTCGCTCGGCGTGGAGAATTTCGACAGCCACATCCTCGAAATCAACGGGCGCGCCCATCGTACCGACGAAATCTATCGGGCCTACAAGTACGCGCGCTCGATCGACTTCCCGCAGATCAATATCGATCTGATCTCCGGCATGGTGGAAGAAACCGACGCGAACTGGCTGGAGAACGTCCGCAAGACCATCGAGTTGCTGCCGGACAGCGTGACCATTTACCAAATGGAAGTCCCCTACAACACGGGCATCTACAAGGAGATGAAAGCGGAGGGGAAACTCGTCGCGCCAGTCGCGAACTGGCACACCAAGCGCGGGTGGGTGGATTACGCGTTTCGCGAGCTGGAGAAGGTGGGATACACGGTGACCAGCGGTTACACCGCGGTGCGCGATCCGGAGAAATCGAAGTTCGTCTATCGCGACCAGCTTTGGACGGGCGCCGATCTGATCGGGCTCGGGGTGGCCTCCTTCTCCCACATCGCAGGCACGCATTTCCAAAACCTCACCGAGTTCACGCAGTATCTGGAAGCGATCCAGCGCGGCGACCTGCCCATCTCGCGCGCCATGACGACGACTGAAGAGGAGCGCATGATCCGCGAGTTTATCCTCCAGATGAAGCTGGGCCGGGTGAGTCAGAGTTACTTCCGCGAAAAATTCGGCGTCAACGTGGGCGAACGTTTCCGTCAGGAGTTCGACGATCTTCGGATCAAGGGCCTGCTCTCCGAGCAAGGCGACTGGCTGGTCCTGAGCCGCGGAGCGCTGCTCCTCGTGGATACCCTGCTGCACGCCTTCTTCCTGCCGCAGCATCGCGGCACGCGCTACACGTGATCGCTTCGCTCCAAGATCCAACGCCCAACATCCAACGTCCAACTTCCAATGGGCCTTGGAACGAGGCGCAGTCATTGGGCGTTGGGCGTTGGATGTTGGATGTTGGATGTTCATCAGCCCCATGAGCGTCGGAGTGCCTGCATCCAGCGATCTGCTCTATCCGCTCACTCGCTTCTGCGAGGACGGCGGACATCCGTTGCCGGCCTGTGAGGTTATCGATGGGGCGGCGATGCCGCAGCCGTATCGCGACCTGCTGGTGCACAAGGGCGACATGACTTCGCGGCTGGAGTCGTTTCACGGCGGCCCGATCATCATCGAGGTGTTGCACCACGAGCATTGCCCGGACGGCTATCGCCGCGAGGTGGTGCTGCATGTCGAAGAGACGGCTCTCGCGGTCGAGTACGGGGCGATCGAGATCGACGTGGACGCCTTCGACGGCGAATTGCGCCGCCTCATTCTGGAGGAGCATCTCCCATTCGGGGGATTGCTGAATCGCTTCGGCATTCGGTACCGCAGTGAACCAAAGGCTTTCATCCGACTGGCGGCGGATGCCGTGATGCCACGAGTCTTCGGAACGCCCGAAGCGCGTGAATTTTTCGGGCGCTGCAATGTCCTGCTCGGCGAAGGCGACCGCGTGCTGGCGCGCATCGTGGAAGTGTTGCGGCCCGCCGACGAAGTTTCCTCCTGACCATGAGCGATCAGAAACCCTACGACGTGCTCATCATTGGCGCGGGTCCCTCGGGTTCTACCGCGGCCGCGCTGCTGGCCGAAAAAGGCCGGCGGGTGCTGGTTCTCGAAAAGGAAAAGTTTCCCCGCTATCACATCGGCGAATCGTTGATGCCCTATTGCTGGTTCACGCTGGACCGGCTCGGTGTGCTCGGCGAGATGGAGCGAATCGCCTACGTGAAGAAGTATAGCGTGCAGTTCGTGACCCAGGATGGCCGGCAATCGCAGCCGTTCTATTTCTTCCAGCACTACGATCATCCCAGCTCCACGACGTGGCAGGTCGAGCGCGCCGACTTCGACCTCATGCTGCTCGAAAACGCGCGCCGCCAGGGCGCCCAGGTTTGGGAACAGACCACGGTCAAACGCGTGCTCAAGGACGACAGCGGACGGGTCATCGGACTCGAGGCCGCGGGCGTCGATGGCGAGCCGTTCCAGGTCTTTGCGCCGGTGACGATCGACTGCTCGGGACGCGAACAGGTGGCGACCGCTCGCGACGGCTGGCGGGTCAAGGATGCGCAACTCAACAAGCTCGCGATCTGGACCTACTACCGCGGGGCGAAGCGCGACCCGGGCCTCGACGAGGGCAATACCACGGTCGCTTACGTGCCGGAGCGCGGCTGGTTTTGGTACATTCCGATGCGCGACAACGTCGTGAGCGTCGGCATCGTCGCGGAGAAGGATTACCTCTTTTCGGACAGCAAAGACCCGGCCGCGATCTTCGCCCGCGAGATCGAGCGCAATGCGTGGATCAAGGATCACCTGAGCGAGGGCGGGCAGTTCGGGGAGTATTGGGTGACGAGCGAATTTTCGTATCGGTCCCGGTATTGCTCGAGCGATGGCCTTGTCCTCGCGGGCGACGCTTTCGCCTTTCTTGATCCGGTGTTTTCCAGCGGCGTCTTTCTCGCACTGAAAAGCGGCGAGCTGGCCGCCGATGCGGTGGATGCCGCGCTGACCGCGGGGGACGTGAGCGGCGCGCGCTTTGTCGAATACGGCGAGAAGCTCTGCCGCGGCCTCGAGAACATGCGCAAGCTGGTCTATGCGTTTTACGACACCGACTTCAGCTTCGGCCGCGTGATCAAGGCCCATCCGCAGGTGCGCGGCCGGCTGACGGACTGCCTGATCGGCAATTTATTCGAGGACGACTACGAGGAACTCTTCGGAGCGATCGCAGAGTTTGCCCGGCTGCCGGCACCGCTCACGCACGGCCGCGCGCCAGTGATCGCGGTATGAGGAGCACCCCGCTCCTGGCGGCTTTGCTCAGCCTCGCCGCGGCTGACCTGACGAGCCGCGCGGAACCTCCGTCGCCAGTCGCGGGAGCGCCGGAAACCTTCGACCGTCTGACCTTCACGTCGCCGCCGAAGCCGCTCCCGCAAGGCGCGGTCACGAGCGACTGGCCGCGGCTGCTCGGCCCGGCGCACAACGCGAGTTCGCCGGAGACGCGCCTGTTGCACGAGTTTTCCAAGGGCGCTCCTCGCATCGTCTGGGAGGTCGCCAAAGGCAATGGGTTCGGCGGCCCGGCGATTGCCGGCGAGCGGTTGGTCATCTTTCATCGTGTCGGCCAGGACGAAACGGTCGAATGCCTGCACGCGGAAACCGGCCGGCGTTTCTGGTCGTTCCATTACTCCGCGACTTACCGGCCGCGTTATGGCGGCAGCGAAGGACCGCGGACCAGCCCGGTGATCGAGGACGGTCGCGTCTTCACCTTTGGCATCACCGGCCAATTGCACTGCCTCGATCTCGCCTCCGGGACCGTGCGCTGGAAGCACGATCTCGCGCGGGAATTTCAGATGGGACCTGCTTTCTTCGGCTACGGCTCGACGCCGCTGGTGCTCGGGTCACGGTTGATCGTGCAACTCGGAGGCAAGGTCGCCGGGAAGAGCGTGAACACCGCTGCCTTCGACGTGGCGACAGGCGAGCTGCTCTGGACCGCCGTGCACGAATGGGGCGCGAGCTACGCCTCACCGGTGCCAGCGCGGCTGCACGGGCGCGATTGCGTGCTCGTCTTTGCGGGCGGCGAGAGCCATCCGCCGACCGGCGGCTTGCTGATCATCGATGCCGCCACCGGCGAGGTGCTCGGCAGCGCCAGCCATCGCGCGGACATCGCGGAATCCGTCAGCGCATCGTCGCCGGTGGTGGTGAGCGCGGAGCCCGGCCAACCGGCGCGCGTGCTCGTATCGGAGAGTTATTCCGCGGGAGCCGCCTGCGTCGAGATCGCCCCCGACTTCCGCATCAAACCCGCGTGGACGGCGGATAACTTTGGCCTCTACTGGATGACGCCCATCGTGCGGGACGGCTGCGTCTTTGGCTTCTCCGGCCAGAGCGAACGGCTCGCCGAACTCGTCTGCCATGATGCGGCCACCGGCAAGGAGATCTGGCGCAACGATCTGGGCGGCGGTTTCGGCCGGGCCAGCTTGCTGGCCGTGGATGGCGCGGTGCTTTGCCTCGGCGAATTCGGCGATCTGGCGTGGCTGGACCTGTCGGCAAAAGGCGCGGCGATCAAGACGCGGGCCAAGCTGTTCAACGCCCCCGAGACGTGGACCCTTCCGGCGGTCAGTCGCGGTCTGCTCTATGTGAGCCAGAATGAGCCCGGAGCGGGCGGTAGCCGTCCGAGGCTGATTTGTTACGACTTGCGCGGTAACTGACTGTTTCGACGAGCCGGCTTGAGCACGCAAATCTTGTCGGACTTTGTCCGTGCAGCCGCGGAGCGGCGCCAACCTGAGTAGCCGTGGTCGAGCATCGCGAGGCCACGGACCAGCGGAATTGAAGCGCAAGCCGCGGAGCGGCGAAACGCCAGTTCGAGAAAGCAATGGTTTCGCCGCTATCGCGGCTGATCATTGATTTGTGCAGATTCCGTGGCCTCGCTTGCTCGACCACGGCTACTCGGGTTGGCGCCGCTCCGCGGCTACGGCACGGTCAGTTTCAGCAGCGCCTGCAAACCGTCGGTGAAGGTGGCGAGCACCGCGACATTCGCGTCATTGTCGTAACCGCTGGCGGCGCCCGTAGAGCCGGCGGCGGGCGCCAGGGCGGTGAACGTCTTCAGCGTCCGGCTGGCATTCTTGACGAACAGGGGCTGATTGCTGCGCAAGAGCAGTCGCAGCTTGCCCGTGCTGTCCACGCCCCAAAGACCGAGGTTGTTTTTCCCTGTCACGCCTTCTGCCGTGTTGATCGCCAGCGTGCCAGTAAAGAGCGGACCGCTGGCGGCGCCGTCGGGCAGGGCGAGCGAGGTGAAGGACGCCCAGTGCCCGCCGTCGGGCGCCGCCGCGCCGACATTCGCCAGCACAACTGGGGTCGTTCCGTCGGCGGCATACTCGATGCCGGAGCCGAAACCGGCGTCCGTCGCGGTGATCATGTAAGCCACGCGCCGACCGGCGCCCACCACGGGGTCGGAGAGTCCTTTTACCATCACTCCGTTCAACGGGTGTCCGTCCGCATCGGCGGCGATTTGCCCGCCTTTGCGCCGGAGCACGTTCAAGGGGCCACCGGCAGGGCCAGTAATGAGCGCCACATTGTCCGCGGAAGTAACGTTGCCCGCGCTTAGGGCGAGCGTGGCGAGCACGGCAAAACTCTGCGGTCCGAATCCTGGCAAGCCGAAGCTGGTGATCGTCGTGGTGTTAATCGACGGGACGCTGTTCCCCTGGCCGGTCGGCAGGAGCAGCTTCCAATCGGCCGGGCCCATCGCGCCTGCCGGGATGGAGTAAAGGGCCTGGCTTTTGACCGTGTCGGCAAAGGTCAAGCGGACGCCAAAGGTGCTATCGTCCACGCGCCACCGCCCCTCGGCGAGCGTCCCCTTGCCGCCCACCAGCGTGCCGATGGTGGCAATGGTCTTGCCGCCCACCAGGTCGCCCGACTTTGCCAGCACCTTGACCGAACCATCGGCGAGCGCCACGCAGAGTGAAGCGGCGGTTTTCGCCGTTACGTTGAGGCCCTGGAGCCTGGCGAGGAAGAAGATCGCGCTCCCATGGCCATCGATCGCTCCAAAGGTCTTGATCGTCACCATGTTTGGCAACCCGGTCCGGCCCGTTCCCGACTGCGCCGCCACCCGCAATGCGCCCGATGACAACCCAGCCAGCAGCACTTTGTTTGTCTGGCTGGTGACGGCGCCCGCTCCCGCCTTCAATGTCACCAGCGCCCCGTCGCCGCTCGGCGCACCGAGCTTGGTGATGACACTGCTGCCTATTCCTGGCGCGCCGTCGCCTAATACCCTCAGGACCCTGCCATCGGCGGCGAAGAGGGCCGGTGTCTTCTTCGTGTTCGCGTTAAAACTGCCGGCGAACGATTCGGTCTGCGGGATGCCGAAAGTAGCATAGGTTTGGATGACTTGACCGGTGACTTTATCGCCAATGGCTTTGCTGATCTCCGATGATGGCACCATTTTCAGCACTTGACCGGTCGCACCACCGGGGCCGATGTTTCCGGACGCGAGGACGTATAACTCCCCACTGCCATCCTCCCCGAAACCTTTGAGATACCGACCCAATGAATCGTCGCCGAAACCAATGTTCAGTTCCTTGATCGTGCCGGTATCCAGGTCGCCGTAAAAGAGCCGGCCCGCGGGAGCAGCAAAGCCTTTTGATAAGTCACCGAAGAGATACTTGCCCGCGAGTTCGGGAATGGCGGTGCCACGATAAACATAACCTCCGATCACGGCGGTCCCGTCATCATGGCTATACTGGATAACAGGATTGATCAGCGTTGGATCGGGGTTGATATCTGGACTGATGTCGCCGGTATTTGGATCGAAGAGGAAGGCGCCTTCCTTGAGGTGCCAGCCGTAGTTCTTCCCCTTCTCGACAAGATCCACTTCCTCGACTCGACCCTGCCCGACATCGCCGGCCACCAGGCGATCCACACCGGGCGCGGTGTCGAAGCTGAAGCGGAACGGATTGCGCAGACCGAAGGCAAAGATCTCATCCACACCACTAACTCCGACAAACGGGTTTGCAGCTGGCACACGATACTTTCCGTTGGCCGCCACGGCGTCGGGACTGGTTGGCGTCAGTGCCGGATCCAGTGGATCGATGCGCAAGATCTTGCCGAGGACATTTCCGGTATTCTGTCCGTTCCCGCTGGCCCCGTGGCCATCGCCGACATCATTCGCGGCTCCACCATCGCCGAGGGAAATGTAGAGGCAGCCATCGCTGGGTCGGAAGGCCAGCTTGCCGCCGTTGTGATTGGACTGCGGCTCGTCGATGCGCAGCACTTCGCGACGGGTGGCAAGGTCGACCGCATCCGGATTTCCTGCGGAAACCTGCCACTCGGCGACGACACTTTGGTGATTGGGAGTCCCTGTCATGGGCACGGTAAAGTCGGCCGCGCCGGTGACCGGTTCGCTGGTATAGGTATAGAGCTTGCGGTGACCCGCACTGCCCGCGTTGTTAAAGTCCGGGTGCAAGGCGAGTCCGAGCAATCCACGCTCGTCGGAGCTCGGATTAATGCCCACCAGCCGGGATGCAACGTCCATCAAGGGAATCGCGAGTAACTTCCCGTTCTTGATGATTCGCACCTGGCCCGTTTGATCGACCACGAAGAGCCGGCCGGAACCGTCATTGGGCGGCACCAGGTCGATGGGTGCCCCCAGCCCCGTGGCAATGCATTGTAGTCCGACGCGGACGGCCCCCCTGGCGATCTTCGGCAAGGCCGTCCCACCCAGGATCACTGTCGCCGAGTTACCGGCGTTGTTGGTGAAGGTGGCGGCGCCGCCAGTGAGCGCATAATCGGCGGCGTTGTTCGTGCTGAAAGCGTCTGCAGCGCCCTGGAAGAGAAGGGCCTGATCGGTCGAGCTCGGCAACGGCCCTGAGCAAGGCGGCCCGAAATTTCCATTGGCATCGTTGGTGGTTAGTCCGGTGTTGGCCCCCGTATAGTTGCTGCCTCCGAAGGAAAGCGACCACAGGATGCCTCCCGAGCTGTTGGTGTAGGCGATTCGCCCAGCGGCCAGGTAACCGGCGGGAATCAAGTTCGTGAAAGTGAAGTCTCCGGTCAGGGCGGAGTTGGTGTGGGTCAAGAAGCTCGCGCTGGTGACGAGGATTCTGCTTCCGACGGCGCCGGTGGGGACATTCGACGGGAACTGGATGAGCAGGACAGGATTGTTCCCGGCGGCATCAAACGCCATCAGCTTGGCGCCACTGACAAAATTCTGGCCGGGCGTGCGCATCCGTAGCTGGATTGCCTGGGCCGTCGAGTCACCGCCGACGCCGCCGATGACCTGTTCGATCTGCATTTCATGAAAACTCGCACGCGCACCGCCCGCGACGACGAGCATGCTCAAGGCGAAGATCCAAATCAGCCCCACCCACCGTCGGTTGGCGCACAGTTGGATTTGCAGTCGTGGGTGCAGCACCGCCTCTCGATTGCCTTCAACATGAACCTGACGACTCCCGCCGGATTCCGGAGGCAGCGGTGTTGGATGCATGGTCACCTCTCGGACGCTCGTTTCGCGATCGCGACAGTGCAATCGGAAAGCGTCGCTGCCGGACCTCGTTTGAACCCGTCCTTTACCGCCCGTCTCGCGGCGGCTGGAGGGGCAGCTCCGGCCCGGATGGAAACGCGGGCGCCAGCCGTCGCAGAGCGGAAAGGTCATCCGGATGATCGATGGGCTGCGCTTTGAGCTCGATCTTCTCCTCGTTCCGCGAAATGCGCAGCGGCACCTCGTCGTCGGCGGTGAGATAAAAGGCGGCGTCGAGCACGTCTTCCGGAGTCCTGACCTGGTGCTGTCCGACGAGCAGCAACACGTCGCCCGCGCGGATGCCTGCTTTGTGCGCCGGAGAGTCCGCAAAGACGTCTTTGACTCCCGCTGTCGAGCCATCGACGGCCTGCGAGATCGCCTCGATTTCCAATCCGAGCCAGCCGCGGCGGACTTCACGGAAGCGCAGGAAATCCTTGCGCACCTTCTCCGCGGCCTCGATCGGCAGGGCGAAGGACGCGCTGCCCTGGTCGAGGCTGCTGATCAGAATGCCGACGACTTCGCCGTGCAGATTGAGCAGGGGCGCGCCGCCCTGACCGCGTTGCACGGGCAGGTTGGCGCGGACGTGACTGGTGGCGAAATAACGGCCCAGGTATTTGATATCGAATCCGGCCACGAAACCAAAGCTGGGGCTGGCCGGGAGGTCCATGGGATAGCCGATGGTTATGACCGGCGAGGCGACGCTGAGATCCCGCGATTTCCCAAAGACCAGAAACGGCGTCGCCGCTTGAATCTTGAGGATGGCCACTCCGCTGCGCAGGTCGCTGACGATTCGGGTCGCCGAGTGACGCACATTGTCCAGGGTCACGACGATATCCCGCGTCTCACCTCCCACGCTGTAACTCGTGTAGAGGGTGCCATTGGGATCGATGAAAAACCCGGTGCCTGAAAGGCGTCCATGATTATCGACGGCTTCGATTTTTACGACCGCCGCCTGGCACTTCTCAAAAACGGTCCGCACCTGCTGCTGGATCGCTTCGATCGCCTTCCCCGGATCGTTATCCTGAGCGCCCGTCGGGAAGGTCAGCCCCTCGAGCAAGACGGCGACCAACCAAAGGAGAACCGAACCACCGCGCAGGCCGCGGATTGACGCGGACCCAGACCCCGTCCGATGCCTGACGGTTTCGCGCGCACCGGACGAAACCTCCGCGCGCCCCTCCGAAACCCCCGGCATGCGGCTAGAAGCGGAAGGACGACGACGACGGCTCATAACTCGCAGGCCGCGCGTCAATCACATAGCGTGGCGCACCGGTGCTCGGCGGAGCCATGGGAAGTGCCTTTGGTTCCAAGGCCGGAGTGTGCGGCTGGTTTTCGATGACCACGTATCGATTCGGCGCGGGAGCGGGCGGCGGCGGCACGACCAGCTTTGCGATCACCGGCGAAGTCTTCGTCTCCAGCCGGCCCGGCACCATCACCCGGATCGCCACGATGCCCGTCAAGAGCAGCGCGGCCATCGCGCCGGCATAGCTGAGATGGCCCATGCTGTGTTCGCTGAAGAAGACCTGGGTGCGTTCCAGAGCGATCTTCCACAACGGACGCCGCAACAACTCCGCGCGCTGCCGCCGGTGCACATTCTCGAGCAGCCGGTCGTAGTATCCTGGAGGGGGCTGTTCGAAACGCTTGAGCCGAAGGAGAGCGGAGAGTTGTTCGTCGGTCATAAGGCAGACTTGGCTTTAAAGAAACTCGGTCAAAAAATTCTGCAACTGGCGATGGGCGTAAAAGAGCCGGGAACGCACCGTCCCCTCGGAGATGCCGAGAATCTTTGCGATCTCGGCGTGGGGCATCCCCTGAATGTCGAACATGGTCACCACCGCGCGATGATCGTGAGACAGCTTCTGCATGGCCTCGTTCAACCGCTTCTGCAACTCGCTCAGGTCGGCCTCGCGCACGGGCGTCGAGCTGGCCGTGAGCTCGATGAATTCCTTGTCGTTTTGCACCCCGGCATCCACGTCATCGAGGCTGAGATGGAAGCGGCGGCCGCGCTTTTTCAGGAAGTTGATCGTCATATTCACGCCGATCGAATGGATCCAGGTGTAGAAGGACGATTTGCCGCGAAAGCCGGTGATCGAGCGGAAGGCCTTGGACCAGATGTCCTGCATCAGGTCGTTCGTGTCCTCGTGATTCGAGGTCATGTTGTAAACCAGGCCGTAGAGCCGCGGGCTGTATTTGACGATGAGCTCGTCGAATGCCGCCGCGTCGCCTGCCTGGGTGCGGGCGATCAATTGGTCATCCTGCTGGCGGCTTTGCTCGTCCTGCATCGAACGGGGCTTGGTAACAGGACGCGCCGAGCTTGGGAATGAGGATTCCTGGGGCGCGGGCGCAGGCCAAAGGCCAAACGCATCTTGCGGAGAGAGAGCTGAGGCGAAGGACATTAGCAGCGGGGATGAGGAACGCGCACCGGCGCGAGGACCGGCGCGGACGACGCGGGGACGCACTCAAGCACCGCCGCGAGGCTGAGCAAAAAGAGGAGAAGAATCATCACTGGTGGAGAGCAGACAGCGCGGAATGGGGGCCGTTCAAATTTCCAGGCAGAGCGGCAATCATGCGAAGCCGACTTGCCGTCCGTGTTTCCCACGGCCCACCAATTTCCCCGCTGCCCGTCGAAGAAGACGCCTCCGGCGTGCGTGTGGATCACCGACCGCAAGTCGGCGTCACACTTCGCGGTCCCGCTCCCGCCGGATCCGAATGGCGACGAAAGCAGTGTCCGGCAGGATGAATTTGCGCACCTCGACTTCGACGGCCGCGGCCGCGAAATCCTCGAGGATCAACGCCGCGATTTCTTCGCCCAGGGTTTCGATCAGCCTCCGGGGCCGCGCGGCGGCGAGCGCCTGCACCGCCTGGCAGACCGCGAAGTAATCGACCGTGTTTTCGAGCTCATCGCCGAGCGCCCGAAAATCGCGCCGCGGTTCGATGCGCAGGTTCACCGCGAGCCGCTGCGCCTTGCCGCGTTCTGCATCCGGCACGCCGACGTGCGCGGAGACCTCGAGCTGCTCGATGAGGATGGCATCTGGCATAGGACGAATGACGAAACCGCCCGATCTCGGTGACGCGCGCCCGCCAAGGGCTCAGCCGATCCGAAAGCGGATATCGCGGATGACGCGCGCCCCAAAGCGTTTTTTCAATTTGTCCAGGATCTCGCGCTTCCAGACGCGCTCGAGCTCGAAGTGGACCGTCGGCTGCAAGACGGACACGTAGAGCACGCCTTCCTTGAGCTGGCGGGGGGAGGAATGTTTGGCCACAAACTCGCCGACCACTTCGCGCCAGGCGGCGATCACCGCCTCGGCTTTGAGCCGCTCCTGGAGCCCGAGCGTTTGCATGAGCTTGGCCACGGTCTCGCTCACCGGCACGACGCGATCCACGGCGATGGGCGTCTGCGGCAAGCCGCGCCATTCGGCCAGGACGCGGGCACGGAGTTGGGCGGGGCGCATGTGGGGACTGTCCACGAAAGGCCCGAAATGGCACGAAAAAGTCGCGGAGTTCACGGCGCCCCGGGCATCGGCGATCGAAACCGTGGCGATCGTGCAGGTGCGGCAGGATGGTGGGTTACGCGAGGCACCTGCCCGACTCAAAGCCAGGTGCGAATTGCCTCCTCAACGCACGCCATTCGCAGAAAACTGGACGTGCTATGAAACGAAACGCCTTCCTCCCGCTCTTCGTCCTCGCGATTGGCCTCGTCCACGGCGCGGAGCCCGCGACGCCGAATCCGGGGTTGCGACATTACTATGAAGTGCCGGCCGCGCAGCCGGCGCAAACGATTCGGGTCGATGTGTGCATCTATGGCGGCACGCCCGGCGGCGTGGGCGCGGCGGTGCAGGCCCGGCGCATGGGCAAGACGGCGGCGCTGTCGGTCTTCCGCCGGAATGTGGGCGGAATGACGGCGGCCGGGCTCACCGCCGTGGATTTGGGACGCAAAGAGTCCATCGGCGGAATGGCGGCGGAGTTCCTCGATCGCATGGGCAAATGGAGCGGGTTCCGGCCATCCGCGGCGGAGAAAACCTTTCGCGCGATGCTCGATGAGGCCGGCGTATCGGTGTTCTTTGAGCACCGGCTGAAGGACGTGGTGAAGGAGGGGAACCGCCTCACCGCGGTGACGTTCGAAAACGGAAACAGGATCGAGGCGAAGATGTTCATCGACGCCACCTACGAGGGCGACCTCTTCGCCAGGGCCGGAGTGTCCTATTTCGTCGGGCGCGAAGACAACGCCACCTACGGCGAGACGGTCAATGGCTTCTACCTCGCGAAAACCCACCAGTTCCGTTTTCCCGTCGATCCCTACCGCATCCCGGGCGACCCGAAGAGCGGCCTGCTTCCCGGCATTTCGCCCGAGCCGCCGCGCCCGGCCGGCACCGGCGACAAGCTCGTGCAGGCCTACAACTTCCGCATGTGGGCGCTGGGCGCCGACGAGGGCACGCCGTGGCCGAAACCGCAGGGCTACAACCGCGACGATTACGCGCTCCTCCTGCGCTATCTCACGACCGCGCCGCCGGACTTCGACTGGGACTTCACTTACAAATATGGCCCGCTGAAACTGAACCGCGGCGATTGCAACAATGCCGGACCGGTCTCGACCGATTTCCTCGGCGGCAGCAACGAGTGGCCCGAAGCCGATCACGCCACGCGCGAGCGGATCTTCCAGGCGCACGTGACTTATCAGCAGGGCTTCCTGTGGTTCCTCGCCAATGACGACGCCGTGCCGGAGAAAGTGCGCGCCTTCACGCGGAAGTTCGCGCTCCCCAAGGATGAGTTCATCGACACCGGCGGCTGGCCGCATGAGCTTTACGTGCGCGAAGGCCGCCGCATGATTTCCGGCTACGTCATGACCGAACACCATTGTGTCGGCAAGGAAGTGGCCGAGGACTCCGTTGGCCTCGCGAGTTACACGATGGACTCGCACCACTGCCAGCGCGTCATCGTGGACGGCGTGGTCAAAGGCGAGGGCAACGTGGAAGAGAAAGTGCCGCGGCCTTATCCCGTGAGCTATCGCGCGATCGTGCCCAAGGAGGAGCAATGCGCGAACCTGCTCGTGCCCGTCTGTCTGTCATCCTCGCACATGGCGTACGGCTCCATCCGCATGGAACCGGTCTTCATGCTGCTCGGCCAATCCGCGGCGACGGCGGCCGCGCAAGCGATCGACGCGGGCGTGGCGGTCCAGAAAGTGGATTACGCCGGGCTGCGGGCGCGTCTGCTGACCGATAAGCAGGTCCTCGAATGGAAGGACCAGCCTGCAAAACCCTGATCCGTCGGCAACCCACCACCACCGGCCGGATGCATTGCGCCAACCGGACGCTACCACCGGCAGCCTGACCCACTCGACCAGCCTGACTTAGGGAGGCGAAGACTCGACCTTCGCGGTCGCTTCCGACGGATTGTCGCTGGGTGCCGGAGTGGTCTTGTCCAATTTGCGCCGGTTCTTCTCCTCCTTTTTGGCCCTCTTATCCATGTCGCGCTTGCGTTTCTCGAACTGATAATTCGGTTTTGCCACGGGAAAATCCTCTTAGCTAAGGGTGGGTTGGGGGTCAGGGCAGCCGGCTGATTTTTTGGCGGACGCTCGCTTAGGCCCTGCAGCGGGGGGAGCGGGCAGGCGGCTTTGCATGGTCGAAGCAAACTTCGCATTCAGTTCCGCGGCCGTTTCCAGGAAGGTCGCCAACGCCGAGGAGACGCCTCGATATTCCTTGCCGGTCTTCTTCACGATCCCGGCTTGCACCAGGTTTTGCAGCTTTTCGTAAGCCCGCAAGCGGAGCATCTCCTCTCCGCCCCCCGCGGCATTGCGGGCGCGAAGATTGGCATGGACGATCAAAAAGAGCGCTTTGAATTCGAAGGAGGCTTTCTTGGAAAGCACCGCTGCCAACTCCTCAGCAACGCGATCGGGCCCGCGACGAGAAAATCCGTAGGTTGTCTTCATCCAAGCTAATAGCAGCGATTTGACGAAAGTCGAGGACGGGTTTAGTGGCCAATGACACGAGTTTGGCGGCGCGGCGAATATTGGGGGTTGGAATTGGGTTCGGATCTGGCTCGGCGCGACCTCGGATGTTTGACGGCCGCCCGGCTGAAGGCTTCGTGGGCGGGGCGGAGGTTGCGCTCCCGGCCTTGGTGGCATAGGTCTGTCGGCATGTTTCATCGCCTTCTGTCCGGCTTGCTCCTGGCGTGTCTTTTCGTGGCGCAACCAGCCTTCGCCGCGACCGATCCCCTCGACGATGCGCCTCCTGCCTATCTCGAGGCGTTGCGCAACGCCGTCCGCAATTTCAATGCGCGCGACTTCCCCAAGACGATCGAGGCCCTGGACGACGCGGAGCGCATTCGCCCACCGAGCGCGCTCACCCTGAACACGCGCGGGGCCTCGCTGATCGAGATGAAGCAATACGACCAGGGCGCCGCGCTGTGCCGCAAAGCCGTCGAGTTGGACCCGCAGTTTTACCCCGCGCGCTTCAATCTTTGCGAAGTCCTGCTGGTGCAAAAGCGTTACCGGGAGGCGCGCGAACTGTTCCAGAAACTGCTCGATGAGAATTCTGGAGATGAACTCGTCCGCTTCCGCATCCTGCTCACGTGGTTGCTGGAGAAAAATGACACGCAGGCCAGGCGCATCCTGGATTCGATCCCCTTCCCCGGCAACACGCCGGCGTATTATTACGGCAATGCCGCCTGGGAGTTCGCCCACGAGAACGCGCCGGAAGCGCAGAAATGGATCATGCGCGGAAACTGGGTCTTCAAACCGCAGATCACCGTGAATTTTTCGCAGCCGTTCCAGGAGATTGGCTGGATCACCGACACGCCGGGAGCGAGCAAGACGCTGCCGGAATTCTCGACCGAGGCGGCGTCAACCCTAACGATCCCCGGCTTTCCCACCGAGCCGCCGGTCAAGAAGTAGGCCGTCGGCTTCAGCCGGCGGCGCCTCAGCTCATCCGCAGCTGCGTCTTCAGGATCAAGGTCAGCGCTTTGACGCTGATCTCGTGCAGATCGAACGGCTTGGCGACAAAGTCGTTGCCCCCGCAGAGGGTCGATTGGAGGCGATTCTCGGCCGTGGCGACCCCCGTCAGAAAGACGATCGGCGTGCGGCGGTGCAGGGGCAGCTCGCGGATGTGCCGGCAGAGCTCGAAGCCGTCCAGGCCAGGCATGTTCACATCCAGGAAAATGAGGTCGTAGGCATTCTCCGCCAGTTCCATGAGAGCGCACGAAGGATCCTGGGAGCTGCTCGTCCGCATCATTTGCTGCTGCATGACCATCTCCATGCACATGCAGTTATCGAAGTCGTCGTCCACGGTGTAAACGTGGGCCTGCGCGGGATCCTGGAGGTCAGCGAGATTCTTTTCCCGGGCCACCGCGGCCAGGAAATCGATGGTCTGATTCACCGTGCGCAGGGTCGAGGTATTGATCCGCTCGGGCGATTCGAAAAGACCGTGGATAAGCTCGGCAAAAGACTGGCAGAGGCGATGGAGCGCGACGAATTCCGAGACGCGGGCGCGTTCCGCGAAGCCGTTCACGTGGCAGTAAAGTTCGTGGAGGAGCGAAAGGTCGGTCGGATTCTGGCTGAAGGATTGGAAGCAGTGGCGCGTGGCCGTCAGCGCCCTTTTGGCCTCGGGTTCGCTGAGTGCTTCGCTCACGCCAAGCGCCAGTGGGGCCGGACGGGTGAGGCTCGCTTCCGCCTGGGATTCGGAAATTGCCCGGCTCGCGAGGGTGGCGATTTCGGTCACTTTCTCGGGGCTCGCCTGAAGGGCCCGGGCGGCGCTGTTGGCAAACTTGAGCTGCAGCCGGGCTTCGGCGAGGCTGGCGCCCAGTTCACGGATCTGGCGCTGGGCGACCTGGAGTTTCGCGGCGAGTTCGATGCTTTCGAGCCGCTGGCTTTCGCAACGCCCCTGCAGCTCGCGCAGCGTGCCGTCGCGGGCGTGGTCGGGGAGCCGAATTTCCTGGAGCGCTTCGAGTTCGCCGCGGACGGCGAAGAGCTGGGCCTCCAGTTCGAGCGCATTGTCCGTCGCTTGCTCACGGATGATGTCGCGGCTCTGGATGAGGTGCTCGATCTGTTTCTGCGCCGCTTGCAAAGAGGTCAGCCACGTTTCGCGTTCCTCCCGAATCTCCCCGAGCTGCCGCTCGACCAGCTCCTTCGCGACCGCCAGATCCTCAGTCTGCGCCGCGAAAGTCGCGATCTTGTCGTGGAGCGCCATGCGTTCCTGCTTCAAGTTGGCCGCTTCGTGGCGGGATTGGCGGGCCAGCGCTTCGACCGCGGCCAGCTTTTCATGGGTGCCGGCCAGTTCGGCGTGGGTCACTTTGGCGTGCTCGTCACGGAAGGCCTGAAATTGGGCGCGGAGCTCCTCCAGCTCGCGGGCCTGCTCGTGGCCTTGCTGGCGGGCGGCATCCCGTTCCTGGGCGAGGCTCGCGACCTGCGCGAGCGCTTCGACGAGCGCCGCGGCGTGCTCATCGCCGGCCTGGAGTTCCACTGATTTTTCCCCGCCGAGGTCGAGCAACTTCCGGCGTTGCGCATCGAGCTCCCGGCCCAGCTCTTCCACCTGCCGCGCGGCGGCGTCGCGGTCCAGACTGATGGTTTCGAGCTGACCCTGGTATTCGCTCGCGGCGCCTTGCGCCACGGTCTGCGACTTGATCGCCGCATCGCGCTGGTATTCGAGCTCAGCAATGGCGTCTTCGAGCCGGGAGATTCTTTCGGATTGCTCCAGATTCTGCGTATGCGCCGCATCCCGCGCCTGGCGCAGGGCCACGAGCTGCTTCTGCACCTCGCCGTTCCGCGAGCCGGATTCCGACACCGATCGATTGAGCGTTTCGAGCCGGCGCATCGAGTCGTCGCGCTGGCGGACGGCCTCGTCGCGCTGGCGTTGGGCGTCCCCGCGTTCCCGGGCAATGGCGGCGAGTTCATCCTGAGCCTTTTTCGCGGCGCGGCGGTGCTGCTCTCCTTCTTCGAGAGCGCGATCACGGTCGCGGAGGATCGTGCTCACCTCGGTGAAGTGGGACCGCAACTCGCGCTCGTTGGCGCGCAATTCCTCCACCTGCACCACCGCCTGCTGCAGTTGCTGGGCGAATTCATCCCGCTCGTGTTCCACGGCCCGCAACTGTCCGCGCGCATCGCGGGCGGTTTGCTGGAGCTGTTCGATCAGGGTCCGGATTTCCTGGGTCGGATCGATTTCTTGAGTAAGGGCAGTCACAGCAAAATTCGGGATGGGCACCGAGCGCCGCTCCTTGCCTGGCAGGTAATCGGGGAACTCAGTAGTTTGGATTGGGCGCATTGGTTCTCCCAAACGCGATTGGATCGCGGCGGATGAGTCCATTTCCTACAGCAAGGCGGATGCCCTCGGGACGCGAGTGCTGAAATTGGCCGCAATTCCTGAGTTTTTCTCGATTTCGGCGGTCAAGGAGCAGGGGCGTCTCGACCCGCAAAGAGCGTTGGCTCGCGGCGGTTCCGGCCCCGGCTCCTTGGGCGCGGACGCCCCTTTTCGAGCGCCGTCACGTTCTCGACTTTGGAAAGTCGAGCTACCGCTCTTAGCCCGCCGCCCGCTCACCGCACTCCCGCTACCTGAAAGCCCTCGGCTTCGAGCAAGGCCCGGATGCGCGGGACTTGATCGCCTTGGATCTCGATCGTGCGTTCCCGGACCGTCCCGCCGCAGCCGCAGGACTGGCGCAGCTTTTTGGCGATCGTCTCGATCACCGACGGCGGCAGGTGGGTGGCGAAATCATGCACCACGACGACCGTCTTGCCCCCGCGGTGCGCGGTTTCGCGTCGGAGAATCACCCGGCCCATTTTCCAAACGCGCAACGGGTCAGCGGGCGCTGGAGGCGGCGGCTCCGGACCGGCCGGCAGCGCCGTGGGATCGAGCGGGAGCTGGGCGAAGGCCGGGTTGAGACCGGGCTGGGCGGGATTGGTATCGATGCGTTTCTTCGGTCCGGGTCGCATGGGTCGGGTTTCGCGGGCGTCTGCTCACCGCCACTCGTGCTTCGGGTATTTGCGCTGCAACTCCTGTTTGATCTTCGGGTAGCTGTCTTTCCAGAAAGTGGCGAGGTTCTGCGTGATTTGGATCGGACGATGGTTCGGCGCCAGCACCTGGATGACGAGCGGGATGCGGTTTCCGCCGATGCGCAGCTCGCCGGTGACGCCGTAGAGGTCCTGGATGCGCGCGGCGATGGTGGGCGCGGCTTTGCCGTCGTAGATGATTTTGGCGCGGCGGCCGTTGGGAAGCTCGAGGCGCTCGGGCGCGTATTTTTCGATGAGGTCCTGTTGCGCCGCCGAGAGCCAACCCTTCACGGTGGGCCAGACCGGGCGTTCCTTGATTTCCTTGTAGCTGGTGGCGCCGAAGCAGATCTGCTCGAGCAGCATCCGGCGGGCTTCCTCGCCCAGCTTCGGCAACTCAAACTCGGGATGCCATTCGGTGACTTGGTTGAGCCGGAGAATCCATTGGTCCACGGTGTGATCCCAGTGCTTGAGCGGGCAGCGGCCCGCCTCGACTTCGCGGGCCAGCAGCGCGGCGGCTTGCTCGTGCGGAACTTTGTCGGTCTGCTCGGCGCGCAGCACCAGATCGTGGAAACGAGTCTGGCGCCTGGCCAGCACCCGGCGGAGCGAGGCATCGAAGAAAACCTCCGAGGTTTCGGCGAAGCCTTCCGGAAAAAGCTCGCGCAGCCATTCCTCGCGGATCGCGGTGGCCAGGGTCAGGAGCGTCTCGAGCTCGCCCCGCATCTGCACCTCGCGGACTTCGCTGGCCACCAGCAGCGGCGCGCTGACCACGCTCTCGCGGGCGAGCACGCCTTTGCGTCCGTGGACCAAGGCGCACCGCAGCGTGCCGCTGTCGAGCCGCAGCGCCACCATGTCGGGGAAGCCGGCGAGGATGCAGCGCTGGAGCGCTTCCCCGGACGTCTCGCGCGATTCGATGCTGAGGCGTTCGTCGCGGGCGATCTTGAGGAATTGATCGGCCAGCGCGGCCGCCTCGCGCGCCGCCGCGGCATTGATCCCGAGCGGACGGCAGTCCTGCGGGTTGAAGTGGCGTTGCTCCGCGAAGCGTTGCGCGCGCATCAAGGTGAAGAAGTCGCTCTCCGCGTTTTCGCCGAGCCGGGTTTCCCGGTCATCCTGCATCTGTTTGCCCTCGGCGCGACGCAGGAGATTGCGGCCCTGGGTGAGCGCGGCGATGAGCGCCGCGGCGGGAACGCAGCCGAGCTCGTGCGCCGCCAGGAGCATGCGCGCGTATCGCGGGTGCGCCGGGAAAGCCAGCATGCGTCGCCCGAGCGGCGTGATGAGGTGGGGCCGACTTGCCATCTGCCCGGAGAGGGCGGAGGAGGGCTCCGGAGGGCTGGCGAGTTCGCTTGCGGGGACCAGATCGGGCAGACTGCAAGTCTGCCCCACACTCAGCGCCCCCAGGTCCGTGAGCAGGGTGAGCGCGCGTTCGAGCGATCGGGGATCGGGCGCTTCGAGCCAGCGAAATCGCGCCACGTCCTCGACACCGCTGGCTTTCAAGGTCAGCACGACTTCGGCGAGATCGAGCCGCTTCACCTCGGGCAGCTCCTGCGCGGGACGGTCGGAATGTTCCCGCTCCGTCCAAAGCCGGAGGCAACGCCCGGGCGCGGTCCGGCCGGCGCGGCCGGCGCGCTGATCGGCGGAGGCGCGGGAGATGCGCTCGACGAGCAGCGTATTGATGCCGCGATACGGATCGAAGCGCGCCATCCGCGCCAGGCCGCCATCGATCACGATGCGTACGCCGTCGATGGTCAGCGAGGTCTCGGCGACGTTGGTCGAGACGATGACCTTGCGCTTTTCGTAGCGCGCGACGGCGGCATCCTGATCGGCCACCGGAAGGTCGCCGTGCAGCGGCAGCACCACGCATTGGGTGCCGGCGCGCGTATGGCGGATCGCCTGGATGGTGCGCTGGATTTCATAGGCGCCGGGCATGAAGACGAGCGCGTCGCCTTCGCCCTCCCGCGCCGCCCGCTCGAAGGCCTCCGCCGCCGCGTCCCACACCGGCCCGTCGCCGAGCGGTTTCTCGAGGTACTCGATCTCGACCGGAAAAGTCCTCCCGCCGGAAGTCAGGAGATCGCAGGGCGCGAGGTATTTCTGGAGCGTGCCGGCGTCGAGCGTGGCGGACATGACCACGAGCTTGAGGTCGGCGCGCTGCTCTTCCTGGAGATCGAGCGCGCGGGCGAGGGTGATATCGCCGAAGAGGTGCCGCTCGTGGAACTCATCGAAGACGATGACGCTGATGCCGCGCAGTCGCGGATCGGCGAGCATCTGGCGGAGCAGTACCCCTTCGGTGACAAAGCGTATCCGGGTCTTCGTCGAGCAGACGCGGTCGAGCCGAATCTGGTAGCCGACCTCGTCGCCCAGCCGCCCGTTGCGCTCCTGCGCGACGCGCGCGGCCAGCATCCGGGTGGCGAGCCGGCGGGGCTGGAGCACCACGATCTCGCCGTCGCCCGCCAGCCCGTGATCGAGAATGATTTGCGGGACCTGGGTGGATTTGCCCGAGCCGGTGGGCGCCTGGAGCACGAGGCGCGAATGGGCGCGGAGCGAGGCGACCAGCGCGGATTCGAGCTCGAAAATGGGTAGATCGCGGCTGGGCACGGGTGGGAGGGGGAACATCCAACATCCAACACCCAACATCCAACATCCAATTGCCCGCGGCGGGGCGCTCCGGGTGATTGGATGTTGGATGTTGGATGTTGGATGTTGAGTGTTGGATGTTCGGTTTTCCGCGCCCGCCATGCTCCTCGCTTTCCACAAGCCCTACGGCGTCATCTCGCAATTCACGCCGGACGGATCCCCGCACCGCACCCTGGCGGAGTTTGGCTTTCCCAAGGGCGTGTACCCGATCGGCCGCCTCGATGCCGAGAGCGAGGGGCTGCTGCTGTTGAGCGATGAAGGGGAACTCAATGCGCGGCTGCTGCATCCGAGCCGCGGCCATCCCCGGATCTACTGGGCGCAAGTCGAGCGCGTGCCTTCGAGCGAGGCCCTGGCGCAGTTGGAGCGCGGGGTGGGCATCGCGGGTTCCTCCACCATGCCCTGCCGGGCCTGGCAGCTCGATCCGCAGCCGCAGGTGCCGCCGCGCGACCCGCCGATTCGCTTTCGCAAGAACGTGCCGGAGACCTGGATCGCGCTCCAACTCGTGGAGGGCAGGAACCATCAGGTGCGGCGCATGACGGCCGCGGTCGGACATCCGACGCTGCGGCTATTGCGGGTGCGCATTGGGGCCCTTGAACTCGGCGACCTCGCGAGCGGTGGCTGGCGGGCGCTGAGCCAGGCGGAGCGAGCGTTAATCTTCGCCGGAAAGTGAAGGCCAACCGGGCCTCCCATTTTTCAGTTCTTCCCGATCAACCTCAGCTTCGCCTCCTCGCTGAGCGCCGGGCTTTGCGAGATCCAGTTGCGGGCGGCGGTGCGGTCCTGGCCCAGCCAGCGGCGGGCGACGCGCTCGATTTCGGCATTGCGCAGGCCGTTGTCGGTAATGGTGCTCGCCCAGGCGGCGGCGCCGGCGGGATCGCTTTCCGCGGCGCGCCGGGTGAACGCGCCGATGGCCGCATCGCGGCTGGCGCCGGCGGGGAGGCGCTCGATCCATTGCGCGGCCTTGACCACGTCTTGATCCGCCAATTGCTGCGCCACGCTGCGCACGGCGTTGTTGCGGCTCTCGCCCTCGGGAAGCTGAAGCGCCCAGCGGGAGGCGGCAGTGGGATCGTTGGACGCCCACTGCTGGGCCAATGGCCCGGCGGCGGACGCCTGGCTGGCGGCGGGCAATTGCGTGAGGTAGCTCGCCGCCTGTTGCGGATCGCTGTTGGCGAGGCTGCTCACCACGCTCGCGAGCACATTGTTCCGGGGGGCGCCATCCGGCATCGAGCGTGCCCAGGCGAGGGCCTCCTGCGGGCTGTTGCGCGCCCATTGGCCAATGATCTGGGTGAGCGTTCCGCCCGCGGCCTGGCCGGCCTTGGGATCCGCCTTCATCCAGTAATCGGCGGCGGCGCGCGGATCGTTTTGCGCCCACTGCGTCACGATTTGCTGCTGGGCGTTGTGGCGCACGTCGCCCTCGGGCAGCGTGGCGGACCAGGCGAGCGCGTTTTGCACATCGTTGCGCGCCCAGGTCGAAGCCACGTTCTGGATGGCGTTGTTGCGCGCCTCTCCCGCCGGCATGCCGAGGACATACTGCGCGGCGGCCTGCGGATCGTTGTTCGCCCAGCTCGCCGCGACGTTCATCATCGAGTTGTTGCGCTGCTGGCCGGGCGGCATCTGCTCGACCAGGCTGAGCGCCGTCGGCACATCGCGGTAAGCGAGGGTTTGCACCACGGCCCCGATGACGCGGTTCTTCGTCTCCCCCGCCGGGAGGGCGAGCGCCGCGGCGCTGGCCCCCTGCGGGTCAACACCGGCCCAACTGGTGAACGCATTGCGCACCGCATCATTGCGGGCGCCCAGGTCAGGGATTTGGTTGGCCCAGGCGAGTGCGCCCTGCGGATTGGTCTGCGCCCAACGGAAGATCGTCGCGCGGATGGCCTGGTCGCGGCTTTGTCCGCGCGGCAGGGCGAGCGCCTGGCTGGCCGCGCCAGCGACATCCTGGGCGGCCCATTCGTTAAAGATGTTGAAGTAGGCGTTGTCCGTCATCCGATCCTTCGGGAGGGTTTTCAAAAACTGCATCGCGGCGTTCGGATCGCGCCGGGCGAGGGCCGAGACGAGGCCGTAGATCGCGCTGGAGCGCTGTTCCCCGAGCGGCAGCGCCTGCACCCAGGCCATGGCCGCCTGCGGGTCCGCGCTGGCCCACATATTCAGCGCGGCGCGTCCGGCCACGAAACGCGCGCTCCGGTCGGCCAGCGCGATCGAGAATTGCAGCGCCGCCTGCGGATCCGTTTCGGCCCAGCGCGCGGTGAGCATGGGAAGGAGGATATCGCGATCCTGCGGCGCGAGACGCTGGGCGGTGGCGATGGCGGCGGCGACTTCCCCGGGGCTCATCCTGCTTACCGCCTCGTAGAGATCGTGGGCGCGGCGCAGCTCGTTCGGTTCCCGCAGCGCACTCATCAGGGAAGCCTCGGAGCGTTTCTCGTCCTCGGCACTGGCCTTCGGCAAATTGCTCGGCGCGAGCGACGACGCCGTGGACGGGAGCGCCCCGAGCGGAGGCAGGGATCCGGCAACCGCCGGCGCCGGATTCATGTGGCCGGCCTGGATCAGCGGTTTTGAGGGCGCGGCGTGGTCGCCCATCATAAAACCGGCGATCCAGCCGCCGAGCAACAGCGCGGCGCCGAGGAGCAATTTGTATTTGTCGTTCATGGAAAGGGGAGATGCCGGACTCTGTTAGGTCTGGTGCGTCAACCCGTCAATGGCTCGCGTTCTTTGGACGAAGTAGGGGGAGCACCCCGCCCCGCTGAACCTCCAAGTCTCGGGCGGCGCCTACTCCGCCAGCTGCTTGGTTACCAGTTCCTCCAGTTCTCCGCGCGCGTCGGTGGAGACTACGTACCCCTCCTTATTGATCAGCCACATTGCCGGGATCGAGCGGATGGCGAAACTGCTGCTGATCGCATTCCTGAATGCCTTGCCGTCGAAATACTGCGGCCACGGAAGATTTTTCTCGTTGATGAATTTGAGCAGCCGCTCCTTGTCCGAATCAAGCGAGATGCCGACGATCTCGAAGCCTTTGTCGTGCAGCTTTTCGTAAGTCGCGATTTTGGTCGGGGTGTCGGCCACGCACGGTCCGTTCGTGGTGGCCCAATAATCGATCAGCACCACCTTGCCGCGCATTTGCTCGAGATCGACCTCGCTCCCATCCAGGGCGGTGAACTTCAGCGCCAGCGGCTGTTTCCGGATATTCCGGAAGCGCAGTTGCGCCGCGGCCTGCCGGGCCACCTCCGGGTTGGCGCCCCGCGCAAGTTCCTCGAGCAGCATCAGCGACCGGGCGGCATCGCGCTTTTCCCAGAGCGCGGCACGTGCGGTTTGCAGCTCGGGCAGGGCGTCGTTTTTCGGAAAATCATTGGCAAAGGCGACGATCTCCGCGTCCAGGGCGGTCACCTTTTCCTTCGGCGTGTCCTCCTTGACCCCCTCCCGGTGCATCTGGATCAGTCCCAGCCGGGCGCGCGCCTTGATTTCGACCGGGGCATCCGGGGCAGCCGCCGCTTCGCGGTAAAGCTGCTCGACTTCGGCCTGGGATTTGCCCTTCGCCACGCGCTGGCTGAGGCGCGCCGCGGTGAGGCGGGCCTCCCAGCGGCGCGGGTCGGCCGGATACAGCGCCACGAATCGCTCGCCGGTGGCGCAGACCTCGGTGACAAATTCCTGGAAAGCTTTCGCGCGCGCCTCCGGGGTCGTGCCCTGGCCGCGCGGTCCCCGCTGCAGGGCCTGAAAGTGGGCCCAGAGCTCGTCCGCCGTTTTGAATTCCGCCAGCTTGTCCGCGATCGCCTTCGGCGTGGCGACGGCTGGGGTGGCGGGCGCCGGGGTTGTTGGCACGCCAGCGGCCACCGTCCGCGCGGCGAGAGCCGCGAGGCTGGCCGCGAAGAGGATCGCTCGGGAGCGTGGCATCGACGGACGCTAGCGCAGCGGCGGAAGATTGCCCGTGAAATGTCGCGGCGCTCGTGGCGCGGCGGGGATGAGTTGCCACCGCACCCCGATCTGGGTACCGAAGACGACTGGCAGCGCGCTCCATTGCGATTGAGAGTTGTTCAGCCGCTCGCTCTTCCATCCCCGAAAAAAACTCCGAGTTTCATGGATCTCACGCAACCGATTGTTTTCGAACCGCTCTTTATGGAACGGGTCTGGGGTGGACGCCGTCTCGAGACGCTTTTCAAAAAGCGCCTCCCGCCGAGCACGCGCATCGGGGAATCGTGGGAAATCGTCGATCGCGTGGAGGCGCAAAGCGTCGTCCATGAAGGGCCGTTGCGCGGGCTGCTTTTGCACGAGCTTTGGACGGAGCATCGCGAAACCGTCTTCGGTCCGGGCCTGCCGGACACGCCGCGGTTCCCGCTGCTCTTCAAACTTCTCGACGCGCAGGATCGGCTCTCGGTGCAGGTCCATCCCCCGCCGGACGTGGCCGCGCGCCTTTGCGGGGAGCCCAAGACCGAGATGTGGTATCTCCTCGACGCGCTGCTCGACAGCAACCTCTACGCGGGGCTGAAACGCGGCGTGACGCGGGAAAGTTTCCAGCAGGCCCTCGCGGAGGGCCGGGTCGCGGACATGATCCATCATCTGCCGATCACGGCGGGTGATGCCATTTTCATCCCGAGCGGGCGCATCCACGCCATCGGCACGGGCAACGTCATCTTCGAGGTGCAACAAAACAGCGACACCACCTATCGGGTTTTCGATTGGAACCGGCTCGGCCTGGATGGACAGCCGCGCCCACTGCAGGTCGAGGAATCGATGCAATCCATCGACTTTGCCGATCTCGAGCCGCAGGTCATCCGGCCGGATGGAGAAACCCTGGTCGATTGCGAATTTTTTCGCGTCGAGAAATGGACGCTCGATCAGCCGCGCCACGTCGCGGGTGGGCGCTTTGCCGTCTTCTCCGTCGTCTCGGGCAGCCTCGATTGCGCCGGCCGCATCTTCCGACGGGGTGACTTTTTCCTCGTGCCGGCCACATTCCCCTCCGCCGAGCTGAAGCCGCTGGAGCCGGAGACGAGCGTGCTGCGCACCAGCATCCCGTCCTAGTGTTCTGGACCCGATGAATCTTTACAACGGCCTCCCTTCTCGAAGACCTCCGAGAGGCGACAACGACAACGAACAGGTAGGTCCGCCTGCGCACAGACGGCGCGTGCCCGGTAATCAGCAGTAGAGTGAGGGTTGTTCACAGGGGGGGCGGGCCCGCCGCTCAATTCTGCTCCCAAAGCTCCGAATCCACCGTCGGCGTGATGGCGGTGATCGTGAACGTCGGTTTCTCGCGCTGGAAATCGATGCGCAAACGCCCGGTGCCCTCGTAGCCGATGCCATGGAAGATGAAGGTCAGGTTGCATTGTTTGGGCTCGAGCCAGCGCACTGTCTTCCAAGGCACCCGGCCGACTGGCGCACTGCTCTTGATTTCGTCCCGGAACGGCAGGGTCTCGAGCATCTTCTCCATGACGAGCTTGTCGCCGTCGAAATAGGTGGAGGAGGCGTGGCCCTTGGCGAGGCGGATCAGGATCCAGTCCTCCACCGACTTGAAGTTCACGGCGACGAGCGCGGCCTCGGAGGAAGGCGCCCAGGACACCTTCACGTAGCGCGCCTCTTTCTCCGGCGGGATGCTCGTTCGGAAGAGCGTCTTTTTTCCCTCCTTCAGCACCACGTCGATTCGCGGGCTGCCCCACGTCGGCTCGATCCACATCTTCGTTTCGAGCTGCTTCCGGCCGTCCGGCGATCCAAGAAGCTGCCTTTCCACCAGCTCCCCGGCCCAACCCGCACCTCTCCACAGCGTTAGAAAGAGAAGACTGAGGAGGGTCGCTGAACGGTGGTGGTGCATTTGAGGGTTACGCGGACCTCCCGGTATTCTTGCAAAAGGTCGGTGCACACCGCCGCGCAAACGCCTCGCCTGGTATCTCTCTCCTGGAGGGCGCCAACGGGTCGCCCGCAGCCCCTCAATTCCGCAGAGCGGCGAGGAGGTAAAACATCCCCGCGACACTGATCGCCGCGGAGCCGAAGCGCATCGCGGAAAGAGACAGGCGTTGCCGGGCGATCTCGTCCGTGCGAGTGGCGCGGGCGATGCGCAATCCGAAAAAGACCGGGAGCACGACCGCCTGATGACCGATTTCGACTCCCAGGCTGAAGGCCGCGATCGCGATCCCGATGGCGACGCCGGGCAGCCCTTGCATCGCTTCGAGCAGGCCGCCCGCGAAGCCGAGCCCATGGAAAAGGCCGAAGCCGAAAGCAATCAGCAACCGGCCCCAGCCGCGGGTGCGTTGCGGCCAAAAGAGATTCTGCACGGCCACGAAGACGATGCTCATGGCGATCATCGGCTCGACCACGCGCGAGGGCAGCCTCACGAGATCGAGCACCGAGAGCGTGAGGGTCAAGGTGTGGGCGAGGGTGAAGGCGGTGACGACCTTGATCAGATCGCCGAAGGTGACCGCGGCGAGCACCAGCGCCGCCATGAAGAGCAGGTGGTCCCAGCCCGCCAGGATGTGCAGAACGCCGTGGCGGAGGTAATCGAAGGTGAGCCGCCGCCGATCGATCTCGCGCGGTGCCGAGCCGGCGGTCGGCGCGTTCCAATCGCACGCGATCTCCAGCGGCTGCCGGGCGGTGAGCAGCAGCGCCTCCTGCGCCGGCTGGCCCTCCTGTTCCACGCGGACCACGAACGTCGCTTCCCACTTGTTGCCGGGCGCGAAGTCGAATTCATTGAGCAAATCCTGGTGCAAGGCCAGGCGGGCGGGCGGCGCCGTTGGGAAAGCGTAATCGAGCTCGTAAACGACGAACTGACTGGCCGCCGGCGACGCGGGCGGCGCCACGCTGACGACGCGGCCGGCCAGGGGGGCGCCATCGGCGCTCACGGCCAGGTGCGCCAGCAGGTAGGCGCCATGTTGCGGCCACAATTCATCGAGGGTCGCGGCGGGCGGGCGGCCTTTGGCCAAGCTGCTCTCGACGAAGACCTCCTCGACGGAGACCCGCGCGCGCAGCGCGACGTGATCGCGCGCGATCCGCACTTCGAGCGAACCTTGAGCCACGGGATGGGCGAGCGCGGTGGCGCTGAGCAGCCACCCACCGCAAAGCCAGGCCCGGAGCGCGCGGACGGTCATCGGTGGGCGTGGAAGGACTGGAAGCGCGGATTGACGGCGGCGGCTTCGCGCAGCGCCGACTGACCGCCCGCGAGGTCGCCGGCGCTCATGCGAATGAGGCCGGCATGGTAGAGGATATGGGCGTCTTTCCCACCCGGGGCGAGCGCCTTGCCGATCGCCTCGGCAGCGGCTGAAAAGTCGCCGTTCTGGTAGAGCGCCCAGGCGAGGACATCGTAGGCGCCGGCGCTCTGCCGCAATTCCAAATCCTGGCGCGCCCACTTGACCGCCTCGGCCGGATCGGGCTGCGAATCGCAGCAGAAGCCGGCCAGATGATGGAAGTAGGCGACACTCCCCTGCTCCGTGACCCGCCGATAGGCAGCGAGGGCGCGGTCGTGCCAGGACCTGGCCTCCTCTTTTTGGCCGAGAAACAGGTGCAGGTCGCCCACCGCCTGGAGCAGCTCCGGCCGGGGTGCCTGGGCGATCACCTCGGCATACAGCTTGAGGGCCTCCTCGGTCCGGCCCTGCGCCCCGCGCAATTCCGCGAGATGCTCGCGAATCGGCCACCAGCCGGGCAGGGCGCCAAGGGCGGCCTGGTAGCGTGCTTCGGCGCTCTCCCAGTCGCCGGTACGAAAGGCGAGCTCACCGAGTTGCAGTTCGCTCCAGGCAACGATGGGCAGGGCGGACGGTCCGAGCTCGAGCGCCGCATCGCGCGCCGTGGAGAAATGGTCACGCGCCTCCTCGAGTCGGCCGCGGGCCAGCGCGAGGCGGGCGCGGCGTGAGTCGAAGTAAAACCCGCCACCGGGGAGGTCCGCCAGAGCGTCGAGCGCGTGCGCGGCGGCCTCGAGGTCGCCGAGTTCGAGCAGGGCATCGACGAGGATCGCGCGCGAACTGGGCTTGCCGGGGTCGAGGTCGCACAGGCGCTGCGCCCGGTCGCGCGCCGCGGCAAAGCGGTGGGAGGCGAGGTCCACTCGGGCGCGCACCGCGAGGCCGCCGGGATTTGCTTTTTCCCCAATCGCTTTGAGCGAGGCGTCCGCCGCTCGGGCCGCCCGGTCAAGCCACGCGTCGTCGCCGGTGTCGCGCAGCTGGACGAGATAGCGGTCGGCGAGCTGGTTCCAGGCGACGAAGTCGTCCGGGTCGCTCTCCACGCGGGCTTCCAGAAAAGGCAACGCGCGATCGACCGCCGCTTTGAGGGCCGGCGTGGAAAGGACGCCGCACAGTCCACAGCCGATGCTCGCGATCCACCATCGCAGCCGCCGCCGCCGCTGCGCGGCGATCCCAGGACGCGAGATTTTGGAGGTCAGGGGTTGGAGGTTGCGCGCCGCCGGGCGTTCCATTTTGGAAATTCTGGCCACAAAAAAGCCGTGCCGGCCACGGTTTCCCGCGGCCGGCACGGCGTTAGATGCGGAATGGTTTAGTTGCGCGTCCCATCGTCGATGCCACTGGCGCGGGGCTGCTGCGGCAGGGCGAGGAACGGGAACGTGTCCTGGGTGGGCACGTCGCTGGCATCGACATTGTCGCCTTTGGTGATCCCCCCATTGGAAACGACAAAGAGCACCGTGTCGATTACGTCATCCCGGAGCCGCCGGCCGTTGGGGAAGCCGTGCGCTGGATTCTGGACCGTGGCATCCTCGAACTGCACGCCACTTCCGCCGCCGGTGCCGATGGCGGGCACGTTCGGCATCTTCGTCTTGTCCGTCTCGAGACGGAGGAAGTCACCGGTGCCAAATTCGGCAGGCTTGTTGGTGGGGACGAGGTTCGGGGGCAAACCCACGACACTGGCGAGGGTTTTGATGTTGGCCAGACTGGTGTGGAGGGCGGTGAGGGTGCCGGCGATTTCTGGAAGGAACATCCCCTTGGCGTCGTCGAGAGGCGAGGCGCCATTGTAGGCGTTCTTCCGATTGTAGGGGATGAAGGCGACATTCACCCCGGGATTGCCCATGCGATCCACCTGGCTATAGACCCCCAGGTCGATCGTGCGCCCCTTGGCATTGCGGAAAACGCCGAGGGGGACTTTGACGCCCTTGACGGTGCGTTCCGTGGTCCGGGCGGAAATCAGGGAAACGCCGATTTTCGTGCCGTCACCGCGGAGCACCGTGGCGGGCATGCTCAGCGCAAAGCCGAGCACATTGTAGCCGGCGAAGGTATCACGGCCGCGATCGAGCTGAAGTTGCGGGTTCGGCGTCCCAGCGATCACCGCGGCAACGAAGCGGTTGAAACCCGGGATGTCGAAGAAGAACGGATCATCGACTTCGCCCGCGAAGAACTGGATGCCGGACGCCTGTCCCTGATAAAAGTCGTTGTTCAGGAACGTGACCACCTGCGGATTCGGGGTCGCGGCGAGCGTCGGTTGCGTGACCGGCGCCGGGTTGAATTTGCCCTTGGCGCCCCGGAACGCAGTCGGCACGGCACCGCGGAAGCTGACCTCGGCGTCTTGTGAGAACGATTTGTCCGGATTCTGGACGCGTGGGCTAAAGTCGAGATCGATAAAAAGATCGGGGCGGGGGTCGCCAGTGTTCTCGATCGCGAGCGTGAACCGTGCGGTCGGATCGAAGAGCCCGAAATTGTTCGCCTCGCCGGGGACAATGAAGCCGCGCACGGTGCCGATCAGGACGACCCGGTCATTGTTGTTCGGATCGAGGAAGGCATAAACGTCCGCCAAATCGCAACCCTGGTCGGGCCCGAGGGTGGGAGCGTCGCCGTGATCGGCGGCACGGAGGGCGGTGGGCGCGGCGAGCACGACCGAGCAGGCCAGGCTGAGAAGAGGAAGAATCTTGGGAGCTTTCATAATAACGATTTGGGTTGATGTTCCGCAGAGAGGAGAGCGAGCTTCGCCCGTTCGATTCGAACTATGAGCCTATTTCTCGATTTGGGTCAAAATCATTCGCGAGGCCGTTTCGGAGGCTTGGTGCTCGCGTTGGCGGGTTTTGCGGCGGCCGGCGCCGCGGCTTGGTTTTTTCTGGAAAACGAGCATCCATTACCGCCTCCACTTCGAGTGCCGGAGCTGGCAGTGGATCAGACTGAACCGGTCGCGCCGGCGGAACCTGCTCCAGCGGACCCCGTTGCGAAAGCCGAGCCGCCCGAGGCCCCCCCGCCAACGGACGCGCCGGCGGACCTTCCGCCATCGGTAGCCGAGCTGGAACAGCAGTTCCGAGCGGCCGGCAGCGTCGAGGACCGCATCGAACTGGCGCGTCAAATTGCGGATGGCAATAATACCGGCGCCGTGCGCGCCCTTGGTCGCTTGCTGCAACTGGAGCGCCAGCCCGCGGTCAAGCTCGCGCTGCTCGCGCGCCTCAACGACATCGATCCCGAAGTAGCGCCCGAGGCGCGCCTGGACGCGCTGGCCTTCGCCCTCATCGGACAACCTCGCAACGTGCGGATCGCCGTGCTCGAGTCGCTGGCGCAAATCGACGACCCGCGGGTCGGACCGCTCCTCCAGAAGGCGATGACCACCGATCCCGGCCGTGAAGTCCGCAATACCGCCGCCGCGCTTTACCGCGCGCGTTTCGAGTCCGCCGCCCGCTGACTGAACGGAAAGTTCTGACCCTGCTTCAGCGGCGTGCTCCCCAGGTCGCTTCACTTCATGCCCCCGGAAAAGCCGGCTGGAGCGGGCAACTGATCGGGTTGCCGCTTTCGGGAGCAGTGCTCCTCATCGAGGTCCATTTTCTCGATGCCTTCATCGCATCTCGTCGATCCGGAAATCCTGATCGCCACCACCTGATCGAAAGATCCCGGCAGGCATGACCAATTGACGATGAGCAGCGGTATCTGACCGGCGACAAAACTCCGCGCGGCTAAACTAAACAAGATCTGACTCCCGGAGTATGCCGAGAGTATCGAGTCCGTGATTTGATGCTCCTGCCCGGCTCCGAAGATTGCGCCGAAGAAATGATTTCGGTTACTCTTCCCTTTCAATGAACACTTCGTTCGCGCTGGAACAGATTTCGCACGTGCAGGAGTTTCAGCGCAAACACCGGGTGGCGCTCCTGACTCTGCTGTTTACGGACATAGTGGGATCGACCAAGCTTAAACAGCGACTTGGCGATCGGGACGCCATAGTCTTGATCCAGCGTCACCATGCCCAAGTTAGAGAGACGTTGCGTCAGTTCGAGCTTGCCGGAGGAGATCAGCACTGCCGGCGATTCATTCTTTATTGTCTTCACCAAGCCGTCAGATGCCGTGAAATTTGCGCTCCGCGTTCAAGCGCGATTGCGTGAACTGGAGCAGGATCCGGAGCGCTCGGTCCGCGATAGAATCGGGATTCATGTCGGAGAAGTCTGGGTGGCGGAGGCCAATGAGCTTGGCGACCGCAAAGACCTCTACGGGATTCAAGTGGATAGCTGTGCCCGTGTAGCATCGCTCGCTTGCGCAGATCAGATCCTTATGACGCGCTTTGCTTTCGAAAGCGCTCGTCAGGTCTTAACCGGCGGTGCGCCTGCTGAGGAGGGCGAACTTTCATGGTTGAATCATGGCCTTTACTCGATGAAGGGGGTTGATTCACCTGTGGAGGTATTTGAAGTAGGAGTCGTCGGTCAAGCCGCCCCTGCATGCGCCGGAAGATTCACCCAAAGGCTATCGCTTAACGAAAGATGGCAGGTCGCTGGCCAGTAGTGTCGAAGTAAGATCTAATTTCGACGGCGATGAGTCACCCTTGGTTCCAAATCAGAGTGCGCTTCAGAACAAGACAGACGACCCCGCACGGCATCGCGGGGGAGAGTTAAGAGCCCGCTTCCGTGGCTGCTCGTTCACCCTCGCCTTTGCGTTTGGCTTAGCGCTTGTCGCCGGTGTGGCCTTGTGGCCAAGAAAACCGAACCGATTGATAACACAGTTTCCGAGTCCTTCTCCCGCGATGCCTGGCGTCATAAACCCGGCGACCCCCGCACCTCTATACCCCGTAGTGACGATCTCTCACTATCCCGATAAGTTGGGCGACGCCGAACCACCGCCCGTTGTTATGGGCGAGGAGAAAATCAATCTTGCGATCAATCTCATCGTCAAGAGCGAGGTGCTCAAGCGCATTGACCTGATACCCGCCATGCACCCCGCGACTAAGGACAAGCTCTACACCAGCGTCGAGCGCGCGCGGAAGATGGGCCTCGTTGTTACCGTGCCATTTGGTAAAGGCAGGACGGCGCTCGCGCCTGCCGACATTCAGGCGCTCAAGGCCGAACTGGAGAAGCCCCAACTGGCCAGTCTGCGGTCCGATCCCACGGCGGTCTTCGTGGTCCTTGGCTTTGCTGATCCGAAGGGAGATGCGAAGATGAACCTCGCTTATTCGGGAAACCGCGCCGATGCGGTCGCCGACGCGATGAAACACGAATGCGGGGTCCTGAATGTCGTCCACCCCGTAGCCATGGGCGGAGCCACCCTGCTCGACGCCCAGAAGCTCGAGAAGAACCGCATCGCTGAAGTCTGGGTTGTTTTACCCTGAGGGCGTCGGATCGGCGGCGGCGGGCAAACGTCGACTATTTCGCCAATGACCCGCGTGGGCACGCCCTTGGATCCGGGCTCGTCGTGGATGGCGAAGATGCGGGGTCTCAATTTGCGAATGGCGCACGAGCGCGGCTAGGCTGGAGGGTCAGCTCTTCAGACCGGGATCGTGGGCCGCCGTTTCCGGCAACATCGACTGCACATCGAGCTCCACTTCCGCGATGCACTTCATCAAGGCGTCCGTCGTATCTTCCAGCCGTCGGTTCAGTTCCTTGTTCTTCTCCACCTCCTGAGCGGCCTGATCAACAATATCGAACGCCTCGACGTTCGCCTCTTTTGTGCCTGAGTGCGTTTCCATTCCCCAAGGCAATAGCCCGTGATATGACCCGTCAACAAACATTCGCCGGAGGCTTGGCCCCCTCCGAGCCTACGGATTCGCCGTGCCGCCGCCCCAGCGGCGGTGGCGGAGCTGGTCGAGGAGCACCGCGGCGAGGATGACGAGGCCGAGGACAACCTTCTGGGTGTAGCTTTCCACGTTAGTGAGGTTCATGCCGTTCTGGATCACGGCGATGGTGAAAGCGCCGATCAGGGTGCCGAGCATCTTGCCTTCGCCGCCGCTCAGGCTGGTGCCGCCGACGACCACGGCGGCGATGACGTAGAGCTCATACATGTTGCCGTAGGTCGGCGAGCCGCTTTTGAGCTGGGAGGCCATGATCACGCCGCCCAGGCCGGCGAGGGATCCGCTCGCGATGTAGGCAAACATGAGCACGCGTTGCACCGGCACGCCGGACAGACGCGCCGCCTCGCGGTTGCCCCCGACCGCATAGAGATAACGGCCGAGTTTCATGCGCGACATCAGCACCTGCGCGAGCGCGTAGAGCACCAGCATCAGGAGGACGGCGTTGGGGATGCCCAGGAAATCGGCCCCGCGGCCCAGCCAGACGAAGGAGTCGGGAATTTGGTAAATCGATTGCCCCTGCGAGAGGATGTAGGCGAGCCCGCTGGCGACGAGCATCATGGCGAGCGTGACAATGAAAGGCGGGATTCCGGCGAGCGTGATCATGCCGCCGGAGAAGGCCCCGACCAGGCCGCACAGCACGACCGCAGCGGCACACGCCAGCGTCATCCCGAAAGGGGTCGCCTCGAGCGCGCCGGCGTAATCGCGGATGCCGCGCGCGGCCAGCACCGCGGCCAGGGCGAGGAGACTGCCGACGGAGAGGTCGATGCCGGCCGTGATGATGACCATGGTCATGCCGATCGCCACTATCGCGATCACGGCGATCTGGTTGGCGATGTTCAAGAGGTTCTCCGACTTCAAAAAGTTCGGCCATTGATAGCTGCGCGGTTTGACGATGCGCGGGTTGCCGAGCGTGGGGAAATCGGCCTTCAAATCAGAGAAGACGAGCCACGAAGCCGTGGCCTGGTTGCACGCGATGGCCTCGAGCTTGGCCCCCGTGGCGGCGAGTTTTTGCAGCGCCTCGCGGGCGTCCTTCGGTTCGCCGCTCACGACGCCTGAGACCACGAGACCGGCGGCGCTGAGCTCCGCCTCGAGCTTGCGCGCAAAGACCGCGTCGTCCGCCTGGCTGCGCACGGCGATCAGGACGCGGCCGCCTTTTCCCGGCTGCTTGCGCAGCTCGGACGCGAGTTGTTTCGCCGCCGCCTCTCCGGTCGGGCTCTGCTCGCTGTACGTCACCGCGCTGAAGAATGCACACAGCAGGATGAGCACGAAGATCATCCCGTAATCGGTGAAGTAATGGCGGAGCGTCGCGTTCATCGCTCAGGCCACGGCGAGTTGCATCAACTGCTCCTGCGTGGCGCGGGTCACGTCGGTGATTTCACCGGTCACCCGGCCGTCGTGCATGACGAGAACGCGATCGGCCATGCCGAGCACTTCGGGCATCTCCGAGCTGATCATGATGATCGCCTTCCCCTGCGCGGCGAGTTCGTTCATGAACAGGTAGATTTCATATTTCGCGCCGACGTCGATGCCGCGCGTCGGCTCGTCGAAAATCAGCACCTCGCAGTTCCGCGCGAGCCATTTCGCGAGCACCACTTTCTGCTGGTTGCCGCCCGACAAAAGCCGCGCGCGTTGCTCGTGGTGCGGCACCTTGATCTGGAGCGTGGCAACGTAATGACCGAACCGCTCGCGCTCGCGCCCGAGCTGCACGAAGCCGCGCCGCGACAGCCAGGTCAGATTCGGCAGGCCGAAGTTTTCGCGCACGGAGTGGCTGAGCACGAGACCTTGCAGTTTCCGGTCTTCGGTGAGCAGGCCAATGCCCTCGGCGATCGCGTCCTGCGGCGAACGGAGCGCCAGCAGCCGGCCATCGAGCCGGATCTGACCGCGCTCCCGGGCATCCGCGCCGAAAATCAGCCGCACGGTCTCCGTGCGACCCGAGCCGATGAGTCCGGTCAGCGCGAGGATTTCCCCGGCATGGACGGAAAACGAGACATCCCGAACCGCCTGGCCCGAGCGCAAGCCGCTGACCTCCAGCCGGGCTGGCCCGACTTTCGCGGAGCGTTTTGGAAATTCGTCCTTCAGCTCGCGGCCGACCATCATCTCGATCATCGCCTGGCGCGTGAGCTGGCCGATCGGCTGCTCCCCGACATTCGCGCCGTCGCGCAGGACCATCACGCGATCGGCGATGGTGAAGATCTCATCGAGCCGGTGGCTGATGTAGATGATGCCGATCCCGTGCTGCTTCAAATCGCGGATGATTGCGAACAGCCGCTCGACCTCGTGTGAGGTGAGCGCGGCGCTCGGCTCGTCCATGACCATGATCCGCGCCTCGAAGGCCAGCGCTTTGGCGATCTCGACGAGCTGCTGCTGCGCTGTGGTGAGCCGGCGGCACGGGGCGTCGAGGTCGATGGGAACGCCGAGGCGTTTGAACAACGCGGTCGCCCGCTCGCGCTCCTGCTTCCGCGCCACGAACCCGAAGCGCGACCGCTCCTGCCCAAGGAAAATGTTCTCACACGCCGTGAGCCCGGGCACCAGATTGAACTCCTGGTAAATGACCGCCACCCCCGCGGCGCGCGAGTCGTGCGGCGAATGGAAATGGATCTCGTCGCCCGCGATGTGAATCGTCCCCGCATCCGCGCGAAGGGCCCCACCGAGCACTTTCATCAAGGTGCTCTTGCCCGCCCCATTTTCACCGAGCAGCGCCAGCACCTCTCCGGCGTGCAAGGCCAGACTGACCGAACGCAACGCCTTCACGCCCGGAAACGACTTCACGATGCCGCGCATCTCGAGCAGCGGCGCCGTGGAAGGCGGCGCGGGCGGGTTCATAAGACCGCCTCGAGCGCCTTGCGCATCATCGCCGCGTCGGGCTCGAGGCCGGTCCAGTATTGCACGCCGACCACGCCTTGATTGACCAGCATGCCGAGGCCATCGAGCACCACGCATCCGCGCGCTTCCGCGCCACGAATCAAGCGGGTCCGGGCCGGGTTGAAGATGACGTCAGCGACGACCGTTCCCGGCCGCAGCGTTTCCAGATCGATGGCCAGGCGCGCCTCGGGTTCGTACAATCCAATCGAGGTGGCGTTGATCACGACCTCCGTCCCGGCTGGGATCAGGTAATCGCCGCGCCAAAGCGCGTGCTCGGCCTCGAGGCCCAACTTTTTTTGAAGCAGTCCGACCAGCTCCGCGCCGCGCTCCGGCGCCCGATTCACGACCGTGATCTTCGCGACTCCGGCCAGTCCGAGTTCCACCGCGATGGCGCGCGCCGCGCCGCCCGCGCCGAAGAGCACCACCGCCTTGCCTTTGGGATCGGTGATGGACGCGAGCGATTTGAGGAAACCTTTCCCATCGGTGTTCTCGCCGATGAACCGGTCGCCGCGCCGCACCACGCAGTTCACCGCGCCCATCAACTCCGCCGATTCGCCCAGTCCATCCAGATGCGGAATGACCGTCACCTTGTGCGGCAGGCTGCAATTGAAACCGCGGAAGCCCATCGCCCGCGCCCCGCGCACGGCGTCGGCAAGCTGCTCCGGCGCGACCTCCATGTTGATGTAACGCCAGTGCAATCCGTGGTGCGCAAAGGCGGCCTCGACCATCGCCACCGTGGGATTTCCGGCGGCGCCTTGGGACATCGAGCCGGTGAGTTCGGGGAGGAAGTTATTGTTCATGGGGGTGGAGGAAGTGCTCAGTGCTCAGTGAGCGTGCCCGAAAGAACTGAGCCCTAAGCACTGGCTACTTCAGCTCCGGATCCTTCTCCGCGTCAGCCTTCCGGTAAAGGCTGGTCGGGATCAGCATCTGCGCGGGCAGACTCTCGCCTTTCGAATGGCGGATGATCGCGTCCACGATCTGCACCCCCATTTTGTCAGGGAACTGGATCGGGTCCGCGTAGATCTTGCCTTCCTTGATCGCCTGCTTGCCTTCGGGCTGTCCGTCGAAACCGATGATGACGATCTGCTGCGTCTTGCCGGCCTTCTCGATCGCTCCCCGCGCGCCGAGCGCGGCAGGGTCGTTGATCGCGAAGATGCCGCGCAGATCTCCCTGGGCCTGGAGCGTGTCCTCGGCGGCTTTGTAGCCCTGGTCCTTCGCCCCGCCGCTTTCGAGTTCGGCCACGATCTCGATCTTCGCTTGGCCACTCGCGTTGTGAGCATCGATGACTTCGCGGAAACCCTTCACCCGGAGCTGGCACGACTCGGCTTGCTTGAAGTGCAACACGGCCACCTTGCCGCCCGCTTCGCCGAGCGCCTCGATCATCGCCTGCCCGGCTTCCTTGCCGCCGCCGTAATTGTCGGTGGCGATTTGCGTGACGATCTTGACGCCCGGTTCGTGGCACGGGATGTCCACGGTGAAGACGGGAATCCCCGCCGCGTTGGCTTCCTGAATCACCGGCACGATCGACTTCGAGTCGCACGGGCTGAGCACGATGGCACTGACCTTCTTGACGATGAAATCCTTGATCTGGTTGCTCTGCTTCGCGACGTCCTTGTCGCCGCTGACCACAATCGCGTCATAGCCGCGCTTCTTCCCTTCGGCGGTAATGTGGTCGCCGATGACTTTGAAGAAGGGGTTGTCGAGCGTGAGCAGCGAGACGCCGATCGTGCCTTTGCTTTCCGCACCGGAGGGAGGGTTGCTGGAGCCGGCGGTGTCGCTGGGTTTGTTGCAACCCGCGAGGAGCGCGAACGCACCGACGAGAAGTGGGAGGAGGAATGGTTTCATAAGGGGGGATTGCGCTACACAGCCATCCTGGCGGGCGGGGAAGCAATTTGCAGGAGGATTTTTAGGATTCTAAAACGCAGAGGCGCAGAGGACGCAGAGCGGTGGAGCCGCAACCAAACTCGCCGGGCAATTGAAACGCAGAGGACGCGGAGGACGCAAAGGGCCGCAGAGGCGGTATTTCGTCGGATTTCCATGGCCGGCCTCCGGCGATCCCTCAACCGTTGTGCAATGTGCACCGAAAAATCCTCGCGAACATCAGCGATTCCTCCAGATAGCAGTGCAGAGGAAGGAAGGAGGAGCGGCAGGGCGGGCAGACAGTGAACGATGCCCCTCGTCACCCTTTCCGCTTGAAAACTCTGCGTCCTCTGCGCCTCTGCGATTTAGATTCGAGGCGCCCCTCCGCGACTCACTTCGCCGGGGCAAGCAGGCGCTCTTGGAACCACTTGAGCATGTGTTCAGGTGGCGAGGGCTGCTGGCCGTCGCCGGTGTGGCGATAAATGGCTTCGATACCCAGGGCGTCCATTTTCTCCTTCAGAAGGTGGCCGAATTTTGGGTGATGGATGCCGGTGCCGGGCGCGGAGTCGTTGGAAAGTGGGGCGTCCGGTTCGCTGTAAATCATGAAGAGCGGCGGGTCATCCTTGGTGAGGTGATTAATGACCGAGGCGTCGTTGGCCAGCTTGCGCACCTCGGGCTTTTCAAATTCCTCGTCCGATTTGACGGCATAGAACGGTTTGAACGCCGGGTGCTGCCAGGCCTGTCCGCCCAGCCATTCGCGGATTTGCAGCGGATCGTAGCTGGCCTGCCCACCCATCGACCCGATGCACTTCAGCCGGGTCGATTGCCGTTCGATCGGGTCGGCGCTGTCGGGCCTGGCCAGGTCATCGTGAAAACCGACCCACATCGAGATGCCCGCGCCGGCCGAGCCGCCGAACGCGCCGACGCGCTCCGGATCGATGTTCCATTCCGCCGCCTTCGAGCGCAGAAACTGGATCGCGCGCGCGCCATCGAGCATCGGCGCAGGATAGGGCTCCTGGGTGGTGTAGCGGTAGTTGATGCTGGCGAAGGAAATGCCGGCGGAAAGGCAGGACGAAACGGCCAGCGGAGAGAGTTGCGCCTTGTCCCCCGCAATGAAACCGCCGCCGTGAATATGGATCAGCACCGGGGTGGGGGTGGCCGACTCGGCCTTCCAGAAGTCGAGCACGTTGCGCTCGTGCGGTCCGTAGTGCGCGTTGGCCGCCGTGGGGTCCAGGCCGAGCGCGGCCATCGCCAGTCCGCGTTGTTGCAGTTGCGGCATCGCCGCGCGGATTTCCTGCGGGCTGAGCGCGCCATCCTGGTTCGTGTCGGCCGCCGGCAGTTCCTTGAGGATCCGCTGTACGGCCTCCGGCGACGGCGCCTTGAGATTGGCGAACGGATTTCCGAGCGGTTGCTCCGCCAGGCAAAGCGTGGCGCCGAGCGCGGTGACGACGAGGCAAGCCAGGCGAATCGAGGTTTTCATAACTGGAGATTGAGGAGGGTTAAAGCGGGGCAAATCGAACCCAATGGGGCGGAATGAGTTTTAACGCAGAGAGCGCGGAGAAGTTTGAGGCACGCAAAGGGATCTCTCCGCGGCCCTCTGCGTGCCTTGCGGCCTCTGCGGTGAAGCTGGAGGAGCAATCATCGAAGTATGGCCTAAAGAGATTGTTGTTTTGGGAGTGAGATATTCCGCGGGGCGTCTCTCGCTCAGTCCTTGTTTTCCGGCGTGTCGAGGAGCACCGGCTTCACCTCGCCTTGCACCTGCGCGATCTGCTCGGCCAGGAGCTTCGTCTCCTCGGCGCTGGTGTGGATCGTGAAATCGATCGTGGCGCTGTGGCTCTCGCCCGCCGCCAGCTTGGGGACGCGGCCAAACTTGCGTTCGACCCGGCGATTGTTTGGGAAATTCGTGCCCGGTTCCAGACCGGTCACGTAGCCCTCCGCCTCGGCGTTGGTGTTCTTCCAGAGCGTGACGAAGGGGAGATCGTCCACCAGGAACTTCATCGAGAGGGCGCGGTCGCCCGCCTTGTTGCGCAGCGCGATCAGCGTGAGTCCGTCTTTGTCCGCCACCGGATCGATGCAATACACCTCCTCGACGAACCCGAGCTCGGGAGCGGAATATTCCGCATAATGCGCGACCTCCCTGGCGGCGTGCTCGTTAAAGGGCGTCACCCGCGCGACCGGCGCCAGAAAGGTCGCGCCTTCCCCGAGGAGCGGCGGGCCGAAATTGATGTGATACATCAGCTCGAACTCCTGCGTTTGCGCACCCTGATTCGTGATCTCGTCGGCGATGCGGAAGCTGCTCGATCCGGGTTCCGTGGAGATCTCCGTCTGCAGTTCCAGCTTTGGTCCGTAAAACATTCGCTCATCGATCCGCCCGCGCACCCGGAGGCGATGCGGCGGCGCGGCATCGACGAAGACGTCCACTTCGCTGGCCGGAATGTTGGCGATCTTGCCGTGCAAGGTCAGGTCCATGGTCGCCACCTCGCCGACGTTGTTGATGAATTTGTCCGTCCCCGGATGACCGTTGCTCTCGAGCCCGCAGCGCGCCAGCCATTCGTTGAAGCCCTCGAGCCAGCCGAGCCCGCCGCGGCTTTGCAGATCGATGTGGCGCGGATGCACGACCTCCTTGACCGGCGAATCCCAGCCGAGCCGCACGTCGCCGCTGGTCACGGAAAGCACCCCCATGCCTCGCGTCGGCACGACCGTGAACTCGAGCTTCCCATTGTTGACGATGATCACGTCCACGCCCTCCTGCTTGCCGCCGTGCAGCGTGAGCTTGCGGATCGACCAGCCGGGGCTGTCGGGCGTCACGTCCCGCCCGCTGATTTCGAGTGCGTCGATGCGCACGCCGTCGCGGGCGCTGATGAGGGTTTTCTGAAAAGCTTCGGCGGCCATTCCATGGGCAGCGGAGGCGGTGAGAGCGGCGATCATGGCGAGTGCTTTCATAACGGGGGGATGATGGGGAGTCAGCGCGCGGGGGGGGGTTATCGACGATGCCTTTTGAGAATCGGGGGGCGCCGCTCGGCTCGCAATGCAATCATTCCAAAACGTGGGGGGCAACTCGCACCGGTTAGCTGTGGAGACCGGCGCCCGCATATTATGATGTAACAGCTGTAACATCGTAATACGCCGGCCTTTTTTGCTGGCCTTCGCCCCGCTCACTCGACTTTTTGGGCAGGGCCGTTCCTTCCCCATGCGCGTCGCCGCCCTCATCGCCTTGCTCACCGCCTCAACCGCGCAGGCGCTCACCATCGATCTTCGCCCCACTGGCACTGTCTCCAGCCTTGCCGCCGCCCGCGATGCCGTCCGCCAGGCCCGAGTGTCTGGGGAGAAGGGCCCGGTCACCGTGCGGATCGCGACCGGCCTCTATCCGCTTACCGAACCGGTCGTTTTCGAGCCGCAGGACAGCGGCGTGAGCTACGAGGCGGCGCCCGGCGCGAAGCCGGTCTTCAACGGCGGCAGAAAAATCACGGGGTTCAAAGTCGGGGCGGATGGCCTCTGGACAGCGCAGGTCGAGCCGGGCTGGAAATTCGAAGCGCTCTGGATCAATGGCCAGCGCGCCACTCGGGCGCGCACGCCGAACGACGGCTACCTCCAGGCGGTGGGCCAGCCCTCGAAGCCTCTCGCGGACTTGCCGCTGCGGGGTCCGGCTTCCAAAACGCTGCTCCAGATCGCGCCGGCGGATACCGCTTCGCTGCGCGGTCTGAGCGCGGACGAGCTCCGCGACGTCAACGTCGTGGTCTATCACTCGTGGGATGTCTCGCGGCTGCGGCTCGCCGGGATGCGGGCGGAGGATGGCACCCTGCAATTTACCGGCGGCGTGCGCGACTTCTTCAGCCTCGAGCCCTGGCACCGGCTGCACTTTGAAAATTTCCGCGGCGCGCTCGACGCCCCGGGCGAATGGTTCCTCGCCCGCGACGGCAAACTTTCCTATTTCCCGCGCCCCGGCGAGCGGCCGGAGAGCGCGGAAGCGTGGGCTCCGCTCGCCACGCAATGGCTGGTCCTGAAAGGTGAGCCGGCGAAGGAACTCTTTGTCGAAAAGCTTCGTTTCCGCGGGCTCGTTTTCCAACTCCAGGCCTGGCAGCTCCCCGAAACCGGCGCCCATTTCGGCCAGGCCGAAGCGCAACTGGGCGCTGCCGTGGAGGCGGAAGGCGCGCGGGAAGTGGAATTCCAGGGCTGCGAATTCGCGCGCACGATGACGAACGTCGCGTGGTTCCGGCGCGGCTGCCACGACATCGCGATGCGCGATTGCTGGCTGCACGACCTCGGCGCGGGCGGCGTCAAAATCGGCGATCCCGGCGTCCCGCTCGCCGGACCGGAGCAGAGCGATCACGTGACTCTGGACAATTGCATCATCCACACGGGCGGCCGCTATTTCATGGGCGCCATCGGGGTCACCATCTTTCACGCGAACGACTGCACCATCCGTCACTGCGACATCGCGGACTTCTTCTACTCCGCGATCAGCACCGGCTGGGTCTGGGGTTACAGACCGACGAACTGCGCGCGGATCATCATCGAGGAATGCCATCTGCACCACCTCGGCTGGAGCGTGCTGAGCGACATGGCGGCGGTCTATACGCTCGGGCCTCAGCCCGGTTCGGTGATCCGCGGTTGCCATATCCACGACATCGGCTGCGCGAGTTACGGCGCGTGGGGAATGTACAATGATGAGGGCAGCACCGGCATCGTGTGGGAAAACAATCTGGTCCATCACACCCAGAGCGCGGGTTACCACCAGCACTACGGGCGCGGCAATCTGGTGCGCAACAACATCATCGCTTTCTGCGCGGAGGAACATGTGCGCCGCAGCCGGCCCGAGGAATTTTTGGCGTTCGCTTTCGAGCGCAACATCGTGCTCATGGGCGACGGTCGCCTCTTCGCTCACGTGGACAAAAACTGGGACGACGGCCGCGTCTTTCTGACCGACAACGTCTATTGGAAGCCCGACGGAAACATCCCCGACTTCGCCGGGAAATCGTGGGCCGACTGGCAGTTCATGGGCCGCGACAACACCTCGGTGGTGGCCGATCCGCTCTTTGTGGCGCCGGAGAAGGGCGACTGGACACTGCGCCCGGAGTCGCCGGCGTTGAAACTCGGCTTCGCCCCCTTCGATTGGAGAAAGGCCGGCGTGACCGGTGAGGCGGCTTGGCGCCAGCTCGCCGCCCGCGAATTCCCGCCGATGAAATACGGCATCAAACCGAAAGCGCCGCCGCTGACCTTGAGCGACGGTTTTGAAAACACGCCGCTGGGCGCCAAGCCCGCCTCCGCACGCGCGCACACCAAGGAACCCGGGGCCATCAGCGTGGTCGCCCAGCGCCCGAGCAAAGGAGCGCGCTGTCTGCAACTCAGCGATGGCCCGAACGTTGAGCCGGCCTACGAACCGCATTTCTATTACGTCACCAATTTCGACAACGGCACCGCGCGGGTCGCCTTCGATGTGCGTGCCGAGCCCGCTTTTCATCTCGTCCACGAATGGCGCGACGATGCGTCGCCCTACCGCACCGGGCCGATGCTCGACTTCGAGAAAGGCGCCGTCCGCGCCAATGGGAAGAAACTGGCGGACCTGCCGGCCGACGCGTGGACGCACGTGGAAGTGATGGCGAAGTTCGGACCCGAAAGCGACGCCACCTGGACCTGCACGGTCACCCTGCCCGGCAAGGAGCCGCAGCGCTTCGACGGGCTGAAATTCGTGAAACCCGAGATGAAAGTGATGAAGTGGATCGGCTTTGTCGGCGCGGGCAAGGAGACAGCTCGGTGCTGGCTGGATGAGATCGAGATCGGCAGCGACGCAAAGTAGGGTGACGTGGACTTGCAGTCCGCGATCCCCACGCCTCCACTAAATTAATCTCGCCGAAGATCCGGCCCGGGGAACCTCCGCGGAGGCGGCGGAGGGGAGCCCGCTCCCGGCAGACTGCAAGTCTGCCCCACATTTGGGTCACATTGAATTTTGCTTCCCCTCGTGTGCCGGGCTTCCGAAACTCGCGGCTTCGTGCGGCTCGCCTATCTCTTTTCTCGATACCCGATCGTGTCGCAAACCTTCTGCGATACGGAAATCCTCGCGTTGGAGCGGATGGGCGTGGAAATCGAGCTCTATTCCATCTACCCGCCGCCGACCAGTTTCCGGCACGGCCACGCGGTGCGCATCAAGGCGGAAGTCCACTACGCGCCGCCGCAGACGATCCTCAAGCTCGGCGAGCAACACGCGCGGCGCAGCGGCCGCTGGCCGGAAAAGTACGTCGCCGATCACGAGCGCCGTTATGGCAAGGATTACAAGGCGAACTTGCGGGCGCGCAACGCGCTCTACTTCGCCGACCTTTTCCGGCAGCGCGGCATCACCCATTTCCACGTCCACTTTGCCAATCGCGCCGCGCAGACCGCACTTTTCATCAAGGAGCTGAGCGGGATCAGCTTCAGCGTGACCACTCACGGGCAGGATTTCATGTGCGATCTCGGCAACGACGACCTGCTGCGCGAGATTTGCCGCGAAGCGGAGTTTGTCGCCAACGAAACCGATTTCAGCCGGGGTTTGATCGCCAGGCTTTGCCCGGACTCCGTGGACAAGCTGGTCAAGGTCTTCAACGGCATGGATCTCGACAATTTCCCCGCCGCCGCGCCCGAGTTTGCCAACGAAGTGCCGCGGATCGTCGCCGTCGGGCGGTTGATCGAGTTCAAAGGGTTCCATCATCTGGTCGCGGCGTGCGCGGAACTCCAGCGGCGGAAGCTGGCCTTCGACTGCGAGATCATCGGCGAAGGCCCGTGGCGCGAGCCGTTGCAATCGGCGATCGACACCGCCGGCGTCGGCGCCCGCGTGCGCCTCACCGGTTCGCTCCCGCAGGAGGAGGTGTTTGCGAAATTGCGGGAGTGCGACATTTTCACCCTCCCCTGCATTGTGGACCGGAACAACACCAGCGACGTGTTTCCGACGGTGATTCTGGAAGCGATGGCATCCGCGAAACCGATTGTTTCCACGCAGGTCGCGGGCGTGCCCGAGCAGATCGTGGATGGGCGCACCGGTTTGCTCGTGAAGCCCGGCGACGAGCGCGGGCTCGCGGACGCCCTGGCGCGGCTGGTGCAGTCGCTTGAATTGCGGCAGCAGTTCGGTCAGGCGGCCCGCCGGAGACTGGAGGAAGAGTTTGCGATCGAGCGCACGGTGCAGCCGCTCAAAGCGCTTTACGGGAAGATCGTGAAACCGACCACCCCGCCGAAAATGACCGCCGCCGGGTTTGCCGCCCTGCTCCACGAATGGCCGACCGGCGAACGGAACGAGTCCGAGCTGCGGCAACTCCGCGAGGCCAATCCGGCCCTCCGCGTCTATGTCGCCCTGGCCTCCGCGCTGCCGGCGCCCGAAAGCGCGCATCAGACGCTGTCGCATCTGCGCTTCCTGCCCGATGGGATGGTGCTCGAGGGCGAATGGCAGCAGGAACGCGAGTTCGCGCGCCGGATCGAAGTCTGGCGTCAGGATCTCGGCCAGAAGCTGTCGTCGGAATTCTTCCTCCAGCAGGCGCGCTATGCCCTGTTCCTCCGACGGTGGATCGCGCGCGACGGAGTGCGCCACGTGCATGCGATGACCTCCCGCGAGCTGCTTTGCGGCTGGATGCTGCGCAAGCTCTGCGGCATCACGCTGAGCGTGACCATCGAAGAGAAGAATCCCTATCTGCCCAGTTCCGTCATCGTGCAGCTCGCCGCGGAATGCGCGGGCGTGCGGCTTTCCGGCGAAGACCTGCACGATGAGCTCACGGCGCAGTTCAAGGCGGCCGGCCAATTCCTGCTCCGCCACCGCCACGGACGCGCCATCGAGCCGGAGTGGCTGGGCAAGCTGCGGCAATGGGGCAGCGTCAACACACACTGACTTCGGTGAACATCCAACCTCCTTTCCCCGCTTTATGAACCGCAAAGCCATCATTCTCGCCGGCGGCGCCGGTTCTCGCCTCTACCCGCTGACCCGCGTGGCCTGCAAACAATTGCTGCCCGTTTACGACAAGCCGATGATCTACTACCCGCTCGCCACGCTCATGCTGGGCGGGATCCGGGAGGTCCTGATCATCTCCACGCCCAAGGATCTGCCGCAGTTCCGCGATCTGCTCGGCGACGGTTCGCGGTTCGGGATGCGGTTGGAATACGCCGAGCAGCCCAAGCCAGCGGGCATCGCCCAGGCCTTTCTCATTGGCCAGGACTTCATCGCCGGCTCACCGGTGTCGCTGATTCTCGGCGACAACATCTTCTACGGAAAACTCGATTTCTTCCGCGAAGCGCTCGAGCTCGGACGCGGGGCATGTGTTTTCGGTTACCAGGTGCGCGATCCGGAGCGCTACGGGGTGGTGGAGTTTGACGCCGACGGACGCGCCATCAGCCTCGAAGAAAAACCGCAGCAGCCGAGGAGCCACTTCGCCGTTCCCGGCCTCTACGTCTATGACGAGCAGGTGGTCGAGATTTGCCGGAACCTCCAGCCGAGCGCGCGGGGGGAACTCGAGATCACGGATGTGAACATCGAGTACCTGCGCCGCGGAGAACTCCACGTGCGAGTGCTCGGCCGCGGCATGGCCTGGCTCGATACCGGCACCCAAACCAGCTTGCTCGAGGCCAGCAATTACATCGCGGTGATTCAAAATCGGCAGGGCCTGATGGTGGCCTGCATCGAGGAGATCGCCTTCCACCAGGGCTGGCTCGACCGCGCACAGTTGAAGGCGCTCGCCGATGCGCTGCCGAATACGGAATACCGCGACTACCTCCAAATGGTTTGCGCGGAAACGGCCTCCGGAACTTCCCGACTCGGCTGAGTGCCGCGATGACCGTGCCTGCTCCCATCCCGCCGCGTGACGGTCGCGCCTTCGCACGGTGGGGGCGCCGGCAGGAAGGAGCACGATGATGGATGCGCCGCCTGGCGCTCGCGGCTGGCGGCGATTCGCGGGCGCGCGCTGGCCGTGGATGGTGGCGTTGCTCGCGCTCGCGTGCGGTTACTACGGCAGCTACGTGCAATACGGCATCGGCTTCCGCGACGAGGGCCAGACCGTCGCGCTCGGTGCGCAGCGCCTGCTCAACGGTGAGGTGCCGCTGAAGCAGGTCGTTTTGAGCTACAATGTCCTCTGGTTTTATCCGGTGGTTGGTTTGTTCAAGGTTTTCGGGGTGAGTTACGTCCTGCTGCGCGCCTGGTGCCTGGCGCTCTCGACGCTCACCGCAGTCCTCGGATTCCTGCTCGTCGAAAAGACGACGCGGCGCCCATGGATCGCCTTTCTGGTCGCCGTCGTGCTGGTCCTGATTCCCGGGTCGCCGTTCAAGAATTACATCCCGCTGCTCGCCGTCGCGAATACCTTGTGCCTGCTGCACCTCGCGCTGGTGCCCGCGGAGTCGCGAGCTGTCCTGATCAAGACGTTGGTGGGGGGCGTGGTGCTCGGCCTGAGTTTTCTGATCCGCATCGATATTGCCATCCTCTTCGCGGTCATCTGGGCCGGGCTGCTCCTCGCGCGAATGCTCACGGGCAACCAGCCCTGGCGCTCGCGCGTCCTGCTCTGGCCGGCGGGATTTGCGGTGCTCGCCGGCGCCGTGCTCGCCGTGCACTGGCCGGTGTGGCGCGATGCGCAACGGCGCGGATTCGACCGCGAGCTGGCCGCCGAATACTACGAAAAATGGCGAATGCTGACGCTCCCCGTGGAGCGGCTTTTGCACCATCCGCCGCGCCGGGCGCTCCAGCCGGCGCACGCTGGGGTGCACGCACAAACGCCGCGCCGTGCCGCGTTGGCTGCGCCGGACGACACGACGGCTGAACCCGCGGCCGACAAGGGAATCTTGCAGCGCGCGGGCATCAAAGATCTGGACCGGGCAGGCCAGAACGTCGGCGCCGTCTTTCTGTTTCTCGCCTACGCGCCGGTCCTCTCGGTGCTGGTCTTGGTGACCTGGGGCCTAGTCACTATGATCCGGGGTTTGCGCTGGCGCGACTCGGAGGAACAGCAGCGCGGCCTGGGCGTACTCGTGCTCATGGGCGGCGCGTTGACCACCTTCCCGCAGTTTTTCTTTTTCCGCCCCGACATCCCGCATCTCTCGGAGTTCATGCCCGGCTTTCTGGCCTCGACCGCCGCCGCGTCCGGCCTGTTGTGGGCGCGCACCAAGACGTGGAAAAACTGGCGGACGCTGCTCACCGCTTTCCTCCTCGTGCACGTGGCGGTTTACGTCTTTCGCGTGCTGCCGGACCGCTGGGCGGGGACCTATGCCGTCCGCAACAAACGGACGAAGTTCTTCGCCGCCGAGAATGGGGTGCGCGTCTATGTTTCGAGCCGCGAACTTACCGGCCTGACCGCGATCCAGCAGTTGCTCCGCACGTATGCGCCGAAGCCGAACGACTACGTGGTTTGCTATCCCTATTCCCCGGGAATTAATCTCCTCGCCAACCGTCCGACCTACGAGCGCAACGTCTATGTGGATAACGCCACCCGCACCACCCGTTGGGACGCCGAAGCGATCGCGCGGATTGAGAAATTTCAGCCGGCCGTGATCGTGCTCAGCGACTGGGATATCAACGGCACCAAGGCTTCGCGGTTCAGCGTCTGGGCGGTGAAAGCGAAGACCTGGATCCAAACGCATTACACTTATCAAGGCAGCTATATCGCAGGCTCCGATGCCTTTGAAATCTACACCCGAACGCCCGCCCCGCCGCTGTAGTGGGATCGAGACGATTTTGTTTCACCGGCGAGCGCGCGTGCGGACACCGGAGCAAGCCGCTGCCTCTCGACACATCCCTCCATGACGTTAAGATTCGATCATGTCTGCGCCCATTGACGCCGCTGCTTTCGATCGTGCAACAGAGCCCGTGCTTCGGATTCTAAGCCGTGAGCAGGCGCTGAAGATCATCGACTTTCACGGCGAGGAAGCGCTCCAGCAGCGGATCGAAGATCTCGCCCGGAAGGCCAACGAAGGCGAACTGACAGAGCAAGAGCGTGCGGAGTATGAAGGATATGCTCAGGCCAATAAGTTCATCGCCGTGCTCCAGGCGAAAGCACGGCGTCTGCTGGCTTCATAATGAACTGTCATGGATGAGCGGACGCGTCGCTTGGTCCGCGAGCGGGCCGCGAGCCGGTGCGAATACTGCGCACTGACTGAGGCGCAGTCGCCCGTCGCAAAACTCCAGATTGAACACATCGTACCAAGGAAGCACGGGGGAAACGACGACGCCGGCAATCTTGCGCTCGCGTGCATCGACTGCAACTTGCACAAGGGCGCCAACCTCACGGGTATCGATCCCGAGACCGGACAAGTCGTGGAACTCTTCAATCCGCGGAACCAGCAATGGACGGATCACTTCGTGTGGAATGGGATCTTCCTCCTCGGGACGACGGCCGTCGGGCGGACGACCATTCGCGTTTTGGAAATCAATTCGGACGACCGAATCCAGTCGAGGCTGGCCGGAATCTGATCTCAGCGTGGACTTCCTGCTGCGTGGGATGGCACGGCAGCACCACTGTCAATGATACCTGCGCCTTACTGCCGCTCGTACTCGCCTTTGCCGATCTTCTTGAGGACGGTGAATCCCGCCTTTTTGGCATCGACCACGGAAAGCGGCTTCGCTTTGTGGGAGGGCGTGTTGAAGCCGGCGATCACCTTGCGCACCGGCTTTTTGCAAAGCGGGCACTGAGTGAGCGGCTCGCGGTCCATCGGACGGTTCAACTCGAAGCAGCCGTCGCAGATCGTGCAGCCACCCTCGCAAGGCTCATAAACGTAGGTCGGCATGCCGGCAGTATAGCTGATCTTGCGCCACTCTTCACCTCAGCGCCCGTCGAGGTAGCCCTGCCAATCCTCCGGCAGCGGCGCGCGCTCGACGGAATCGGCGATGCGGCCTTCGAATGCCGGCTCGAACTGGGTGCTCGTGCCATAGACCATGATCCCGTCGCGCCCGCCTTCCGCGCGCAAGGCGTGCGCCACGCCCGCCGGGATCACCACCCCGGCGTTGTTGACCCCGCGCTGGTCGTCGCCATCGATCAGGAAGCGCATCACCCGGCGCGGCAGGCCGGCCCGTTCATCCACGAGCAGCATCTCGATGTTGCCCTGGACGAAGAACATCGCGTCCCATTGCTCGCGATCATATGGGCGGAGCGCGAAATTCTGCGGCTCATCGATGAACAGCCGGCGAAACCACGCTTCGGGCGTGGTGCCTTCGGGAATGTGCGGCGGGTGGATATGGAAGCCTTTGGCCGTGCCCGCGAACATCCGCGCCGTGGCCCATTGCTTTGGCCACAAGCCGATGGACGCCAGGATGCCGTCATCCTTGCGCGCGAACTCACCGAAGAAGCCGCGGTGCCGCTGCGGAAAAATCCGGCGCCCGAAGATCTCGACCCCGGGAATCCAGGCGTCGGTTATCTCGGCCCTTTTGGCGATTGTCTCGCTGGCGTCGAGGCCGGTGGTGGCGAGGCGTTCCGCGAGTGACTTTTGCGAATAATCACGCTGCGAGAGCTGCGTGCGGGCGGCGGGATTGAGGGCGTGCCATTGATCAGACATGGGGCGGAGCCTAGCGTGCCGCCCCGGCAAAATACCAGCGCACGGTTTCATCCAGGCCGGCGTCCACGTCCTGCTCGGGAGCGAAACCGAGTTCCCCCACGATGCGCGAGATGTCGGCGCCGGAATGCGGGATGTCCCCAGGGCGGGCGGGGCCATGTTCGACCGCCGGGACCGGCCGGCCGGTGAGCGCTCCCACCTTCGTCGAAATCAGCGCATAGAGCCCATCGAGCGTCGTGCGCGCCCCCAGCGCCACATTGAAGACGCCGCCCATGGCGCCCCGCTGCGGCGCCGTCGCCGCGAGGAGATTCGCCTGCACCACATTGTCGATCGGGCAGAAATCGCGGGTGATCGAGCCATCGCCGTTGATGCGGCATTGGCCACCGCGTTGCAGGCTGTCGATCCACTGCGGGATCACCGCCGCGTAACCCCCCGCGGGATTCTGCCGCGGCCCGAAAATGTTGAAGTAACGCAGTCCGATCGATTCCAGGCCGTAGTGGTCGAAAAACAGCCGGGCGTAGAGCTCGCCCATCAGCTTGGAAGCCGCGTAGGGCGAAAGCGGCCGGCCGATCTGCGCCTCGGTATTCGGGAGCTGCGGGGCGTCGCCATAGACGGCGCTCGAGCTGGCATGGACGAAGCGGCGCACTCGGTGATCCCGCGCGGCGACGAGCAGATTCAGCGTCCCGGTGACATTGGTGTCGTGGCAGCCGACGGGGTCTTCGATCGAAAGCGGGACCGAGACAAAGCCGGCGTGGTGCAGGACGTAATCGACCTGCTTGCTCGCCTCCCGGCAAATCCCGATCTCGAGCACCGTGCCTTCCTGGAAATCAAATCGCGCCCAGGCATCGTCTCCGACGCGGGTCCGCACTTCCTCGAGGTTGCGCGGCGAACCGGTGGAGAAATTGTCGAGCCCGATGACCCGCTGTCCGAGGCGGAGCAAGGCCTCGAGCAGATGCGAACCGATAAAGCCGGCCACCCCCGTGATGAGCCAGGAGCGCGGTTCCGCGCGGAGTTTCTCCTGGAGAATCTGGTAGGCGGTCATGCGTGGAAGCGTCCACGAAAGACACGAAAGGCCCGACCGGGAACAGTTCTTTTTGCCGTTATCGCGGAAGCCTCGGGTCAGGACGCCCTCTCCCCGGCCCGGATCAAGTGCGATCCGTTTCCCCAGCCTCGCCGGGTGGCGCGACGAAGGTCGCGCGATCGTTTTGCAGGATGTGCTCGAGGTTCTCGATGTGCTGGCGCGCGCGGGACACGTAGGCTTCGTCCCTCTCGATCAGGCCGGCCATGTCGCGCAGCGCCGCTTCATCGTGCTGCTTGAAAAGGCGCGCGGCCCGCTGCGCCTGGTCGGGACGGAGGCCCAGGGCCTGCAAGGCGTCGATGGCCAGGTCGAGCGAGCTGCCGAAGGTCTCGCGATAGACGTGTTCGATCCCGAGGCGGATCAGTTCGTAGGCGTGCTGGCGATCGATCGCGCGCGCCAGGATCTTCAGGTTCGGGAATCGCTGGCGGACCAGGTCGATGACCTCCAGCGCCTTGCCCGAATCATCGATCGCGCAGATGAAGAGCTTCGCGCGCGCCGCGCCCGCGGTGCGCAAAAGGTCTTCGCGCGAGGCATCACCGTAGAACGTCTTCAGCCCGAACTTCCGCATGGTCTCGACCCAATCCGCGTCGTGATCGAGCACGGTCACCCCGAAACCGTTCGCCCGCAGCAACCGCCCGACGATGTGTCCGAACCGGCCGAAACCGGCGAGGATCACCGGGTTGTCATGCTCGTCGATCACGTCGGGCTCGCGCTCCCGGCGCGGGCGGACAAAGCGGGGCCGGACCAGTTTTTCGTGAACGGTGAGCAGCACCGGAGTGAGCGCCATGCTGACGGCCACCGCGGCGACCAGCGGCCCGGTCACGCCCGCGGCGAGCACGGCGGATTGCTGGGCAAACGAGAGCAGGACGAAAGCAAACTCGCCGCCCTGGGCCATCGCGAAGGCGAAGAGAAAGTTCTCGGACCATTCAAGTTTGAAGGTCCGCCCGAGGGTGAGCAGGACCAGAAACTTCACCACGAGCAGGGCCGTGACGAGCAGGGCGATGAGGCCCGGCTGGCGCCCCATCAGGGGGAAGTCGAGGCTCGCGCCGACCGAGATGAAAAAAAGCCCGAGGAGCAGTCCCTTGAACGGCTCGATATCGGCTTCGAGCTGGTGCCGATATTCGCTTTCGGCCAGCACCACGCCGGCCAGGAACGCCCCGAGCGCCGGCGAGAGACCGACCGCCTGCATGAGCTGCGCGATGCCGACGATGAGCAGCAAGGCCGTCGCCGTGAAGACTTCGCGCAGGCGCGCCGCGGCGATGAAACGGAAAAAATAGCGGAGCAGGAAACGCCCCGCGACGACCAGGGCCGCCACCGCCGCGAGCATGACCAAAGCCTGCTCCCAGCCGGGCAGGGCGCCGAATCCGGAACCGGCGGGCGCTTCCGAGCTCGCCGGAGGCGCCGCGGCAAGCAGCGGCATCAAAGCCAGGATCGGGATCACCGCAATGTCCTGGAAGAGCAGCACCGAGAAACAGGCCTGACCGGCCGGCGTCTTCATCAGACCTTTCTCGGCGAGGGATTGGAGGACGATGGCGGTGGAGGACATCGCGAGGATCATTCCGACCGCGAGCGCCGCCGGGCGGGGGAGGCCGCAGGCCAGGGCCCCGGTCCCGGCGGCGAGCGTGGTGGCGACGACCTGTGCCCCGCCGAGGCCGAGGATTGGTCCGCGCATTTCCCACAACAGCGCCGGCTTCAGTTCCAGGCCGATGAGGAAGAGCATCATCACCACCCCGAATTCCGCGAAGTGCATCACATCGCCGCTTCCTTCCCGGATGAAGCCGAGGGCGAACGGGCCGATGCACACCCCCGCGAGCAGGTAGCCCAGAACCGAGCCGAGTCCGATCCGTTTCGCGATCGGCACGGCGATGACGGCGGCGAGCAGATAAACGAAGGCCTGGAAGAAAAAGCTGTGGCTATCCAAGGAGTGCGGGTGGCGCGAAGACTATGCTCTCGGGGACGCTTGCGGCCAGCTTACGCCGAACGAAGTCGAGCGGTGCGCTCGCGCAAGGCATCGCGGCTGTGACGGCAAATGTCCGCCAGCCTCCTACGGGGGAGGGGTGAGGTGAAGATGACGGGAGTGTTCGTATCGTTCGAGGGAGCGTTCGACCACCCAGTAACAGAGGAGAGCGAGAGGCACGCCGATGATGCAGGAGCCGAGGAGGGTTGGCCATAAAATGGTCAATGTCCGCCACTGGAATAAGTCGGCCAGGTGCAGCTTGGTCGCCGCAAACTTGGGCGGCAAGTGATGGGGGCTGCTCAAGATCCAGTATCCGATCTGATATTCCCAGCGCAGCACGATCGGCCAAACCGGCAGCAGAACGTCGTGAAAGGCGACCGCGATCACCGCCGGGAACTTGCTGCAGCGCAGCACCCACGCCGTAAAGATCGACAAAAGCGTTTTTAAACCGGTCAGCGGCGTGAATCCCCAAAAGATTCCGATCGCCACCCCGCCGGCGATGGCGTGCGGAGCATCGCGAAGCTGGTGGAGTTGCTTCCAGGTATCTTTGGCAAACTGCTTCGGGTCGAAGCGGAATTTCATAGGGGCATTCAAACACGAAGTCGGAAGTAATTCGTCACCGATTCGATCCTCGCGCGCAGATCTGGTCTTCTTAAATTCGCTGACTTGGCCATGACGCACGGAAGTTCGGCGTAGCATCGTAAGTTCCGAGGGTGGCAGCCGTCAGGATTGGGCACTTGACGCCGGTCGCTCCTCTGCAACGCTCCCGCCCCTGTGAACGCCCTCCCGATTCTCCGCACCCTGCTCTTGATCGTGATCGCCGGTGGCGGCCCGCTCCGCACCATGCACGGCCAGGAACCAGCCGCCGCCGCGGCGCCGCCGAAAAAGCTGACCGTGCTGATCAAGCCGGTGAAGCCGTTTGTCTTCGAGCGGGGCGGCGCGACCGTCGGCTATTCGATCGAGCTTTGGCGCCGGGTCGCCCAGGAGGCGGGCTTCGAGTTTGAGTTCAAGCCCGTCGCCACCGTTCCGGAACTGATCAAAGGACTTCAGGAGAAGCAGGCGGACGTCGGCGTCGGCGCCATCAGCATCACGGCGGAGCGCGATGCGGTCATCGACTTTTCACACTCTTTCTACGAGTCCGGCCTCCAAATCCTCGCGCCCGTGCAGGGCGGATCGTCGATTCTCAGCGCGTTCAAGAAGCTCTTGACCGCGGAAAATGCCAAGTTGTTTGGCGCTCTCATCGTGGGCCTGATTCTCATTTCCCATCTGCTCTGGTTTCTGGAGCGGCGCCGCAATGCCGAGTCGTTTCCGGAGAGCTACGCCGCAGGCGTCTGGGAGGCGACCTGGTGGTCGATTTGCACCGGCATTACGGGCGGCTGTGAAAACAAGGCGCCCTTGGGGGTCCTGGGCCGCGTCGTCGCGATCGTCTGGATGCTCGCGGGGATGGCGCTCGTGGCCACCGTCACGGCGAACCTTACCTCCACCATGACCGTGGACAACCTGGTCAGTGACATCAAGAGCATGGCCGACCTGCAAGGCAAGGAGGTCGGCTCGGTGAGTGGCACCGCGGCCGAGCGGTATCTTGCCGCCAAAGACAGCAAGATTCACGGCTATCCGGACGTGGAAGCCGCCTGCCGCGGTCTGGCGGCGGGCGAGGTCAAGGCCGTCGTCTATGACGCCCCGATCCTGCGCTATTACCTGAGTGAGAACCCCGGGACCAAGCTCCAGCTCGTGGGCGAGATCTTCGAAAAGCAGAAATATGGCTTCGCCCTTCAGCAGTTGAGCCCGCTGCGCAAGGAAATCAACCGGGCCCTCCTGAAGGTGGCGGAAGAAGGCTTCTTCGAGGACCTGGATAAGAAGTGGTTCACGCCGGCGGCACCGTGAGTTGCTGCCGCTGACCCGAGGTGGTTGGGTCTCGCCGGACTTTCGGCGTGCGGCGGCAGGGGCCGGTTCGCCGGGGGTTTTGGGTGAGAGGAGGAAGGCGCGGAATCCGAATTGTTTGCGCAGGCGCTCTCGAATATAGAACGGCGGGCCGCATGACCATCGAGCAGACTTCCGACCAGCGCGCGCGCGTCGAAGAGTTCCAGCGCAAGCATCGCATCGTGCTCCTGACGCTGCTCTTCACCGACGTCGTCGGCTCGACCCGCCTGAAGCAACTCCTCGGCGAGCGCGCTGCCCTCGACCTGACCGTGCGGCATCATGCGCTGCTGCGCGAAATGCTCCTCCGCTTTCCCGACGCGGAGGAAATCGACAGCGCCGGCGACTCCTTCTTCATGGTCTTTGCCAAGCCGAGTGACGCCGTGCAATTCGCGCTGCTCGCGCAGCGGGGCTTGCGCGAACTGGCGCGAGAGACGGGCCAGCCCGTGTTCGACCGCATTGGCATCCACGTCGGAGAGGTTTTCGTCCAGGATCGCGGCAGCGAGCGCCGCAATCTGTTCGGCATTCAGGTCGATTCCACCGCTCGCATCAGATCGCTGGGCAAGGCCGACCAGATCCTGCTCTCGCGCTTCGCCTTCGACAACGCCAGGCTGGTCCTCCGCGGCTTGGAATTTCCTGGCCTCGGCGAGTTGAGCTGGCTCAATCACGGCTACTACGAGATCAAGGGCGTCGAGGAGCCGCTCGAAGTCTGCGAAGTCGGCGAGGCGGGACTGGCGGCGCTCACTCCGCCGGGCGATTCGGAAATCGCGCATCGCTTCCACGCCGCCGACGCTGAGCCGGTCCTCGGCTGGCGCCCGGCCGCCGGCCAGCTCGTGCCGCAGACGCGGTGGAAACTCGAACGTCCGCTGGGCCAGGGCGGCTTCGGTGAGGTCTGGCTGGCGCAGCACGAAACGCTCAAGCAGCGGCGCGTCCTGAAGTTCTGTTTCAAAGCCGAGCGCGCCCGCGCCCTCAAGCGCGAGGCCACGCTCTTCCGCGTCCTGCGCGAGCGCTTCGGCGAACACCCGAACATCGTCGCCATCCACGATGTGTTCTTCAACGCGCCGCCCTTCTATCTCGTCATGGATTTCGTGGACGGTCCCTCGCTCGACCGCTGGACCGGCGCGCACGCGACGCTCGCCGAGACGCCCCTCGAACAGCGCCTCGAACTCGTCGCGCAGATCGCCGATGCGCTCCAGGCCGCGCACGACTCCGGCATCATCCATCGCGACGTGAAGCCCTCGAACGTCCTCATCGCCGATCCCACCGGCGCCGCGCCGCGCGCGAAGCTCGTGGACTTCGGCATCGGGAAGATCGTCAACGCCGAAGCCCTCGCTGGCGTCACCAGGCTCGGTTTCACTCAGACGATGCTCTACACCGGCAGCGGCACGGGCACCCCGCTCTATCAAGCGCCCGAGCTGCTGCGGGGGGATCCGGCCTCGCCGGCCTCGGATGTTTACTCACTTTGCGTCGTGCTTTTCCAGGTCATCGCCGGAGACTTCAAACGGTCCGTGACCGCCGATTGGGAAAAGGCCATCGAGGATCCGCTCTTAGGCGCCGATATCGCGCGTGGCCTCTCCAGCGATCCCAAAGAGCGCTTCGCGAGTGCGGCGGATTTAGCGGTCAATCTTCGCTCCCTGATGGAACGAAGGAAGCAGGCTGAGCTCCGTGCGGCGGATGAGCGCGAACGGATGAAGAGGAGCAATTTTCGCCGAAAGATGCGCCGTGGCGGGGAGATGGTCGTCGCCCTTTGTCTTTTGCTCTTTGCGCTCTGGAGCATGCTTCGCGAGGACGGAGCGGTGGAGATTGCCACGGAGCCGGCTGGAGCCGAGGTGTGGGAGAATGGCAAAAAACTGGGGACGACGCCTTTCACGCAGCGCCCGGTCAAACCGGGCCGACGAGAGTATGTGATCCGAGCGGAGGGTTACGAGGAACTGACTTACATCAGATCTCTGAAATCGCGCGAAGTGCTCAGCGTGATGTTGCCGCTGACGACGATCAAGCGAGAGGCATCCATCGCTTTCGCTGGCCCGGGAATTCTTGAAAAGCAAGGAACCGTCGAAGTTGCTGATGGAAAGGGACGCTGGATCCCGCTGGATGTCGGTAAATTTGCCCTGGAATATGGCGACCGGGTAAGAACCCGGGAAAAGTCGCGCGTCTCGATCCGCTTCAGTGACCTGAGCGTTCTTCGGATGGAAGAGTTGACCACCCTGGAGTTTTCCCCACCGAAAGAAAAGAGCGGGAAGAGTTCGATCGAGGTGAAGCAGGGAGGGGTCTATTTCTTATCGCGTGAAAAGTCCAAAGAGCTCGAGATTAGAACGCCGATCGCGACAGCGGCACTTCGAGGCTAGAACTCCCCGGCGAGCGCCCCGCCCTCGAGCTACCCGAGCGGCATCATCGTCCGAACCGCCGCGCCAACTACCCGCGCGGTGCGGAGCTCGCGGCTTCGCGAAAGGCGCGGCGGGCTTCGCGCCAGGTCGGCAACTCGAGGCAGCGGGTGAGCAGGGCGAGATCGAGCGCGGGGAGGACGCGGCTCGCGGAGGCGGGGCCTTCGTAGCGGTCAGTGCGGAGCGTCCAGACTTCGAGTGCGCCCCGCCGCCAAAACCAGACTTCCGGCACGCCGAAGCGGCAATACACGTCGAGTTTATCGAGGCCGCCGCTGGTCATCGCGACTTCAAGGACGAGATCGGGGGTGGGCTTGTCTTCTCCGAAGCACCACGACTCATCGGGCTCGGCGCCGGCTTCCCGAAGTTTGCGCAGGGTGGCCTGGCCGTAGGCGAAAACGTCGATGTCGTGCAGGCCGAGAAACTCCAGCAGCAGCCAATCGATCCACTTCTTTTTGTGTTCGTGCCGGCGCGAGGTGGTCATGATCTCAAGTTGCCCGTCGAGGTAATAAAGCCGCGGAGCTGGCGCCTCCGGTCCGCGTTCCTCGTCGATCGCGAGGTATTGTTCCCAGGAAATTCCGCCGAAGACGATGCGGTCCTCGTCCGGCGCGGGGTCGCCAGCGCCCGGCACCCGGCGGTAGGCGCGGGCCAGCGATTCGTGAAAGCGCTCTTCGAGCAAGGCGAGGCTCATGGCGGCATTCTATCGGCGCCCGGCGGTTCGACAAGCGCGCCCCTTCCACGCTCTACTTCGCCCGGGCAGCGGCAGGGGCCGGTTCGTTGAGGGATTGGATGAAGAGGATGAGGGAGCGGATCTGATTGTCGTTGAGGACGCCTTCGTAAATCGGCATGCCGGCATCGAGCTTCTCGAAACCTTTCGGGATCTTCGCGGACGGCTTGAGGATGGATTCGCGAAGGTAAGCTTCGTCAGCCTTCACCGATGAGCCGTCGGTCAGATCGCGCCGACGGCCAAAGAGGCCTCGCCAGGTCGGGCCGACTTTGCCCGCGAGCGAGCCATCGGTGGAATGGCAGGCGACGCAGCCCATGGCTTCATAAAGCTTGCGACCTTCCTCCACCGTCGGCGCAGCGAGCGCGGTGGGGTTCACCGGTGCGCGAGGCGCCAGATCGACAACGAGCGAGCCGAAGCCTTCACGCTGCGGATCGAAAGCGATCAGCTCATACGGGGTGAAGGCGGCGCTTTGCTCGAACGCCGCACCGCCGTGCGACAGACGCCATCCGAGGGTCATCTGCATCACGGGTTTCATGTCGGGCAGGCCGACGAAGACGGCGCGGCCATCGGACGAAAGGTAGGCGCTGCTCGCGGGCATCAGCTCCTGGCCGGGGGTGCCGTCGAGACGGAGGTGAGGGGAGCCGTATTTCGCGGTGCGCTGATACATCCAGCGTTGGACCATGAAACTGTCCGGCAGCACCGAGGCCGGGTCGAGCGGCACCTCGAAGCGCAGGAGAAGGCCCTTGTCCATGGCGACAACCTCGCGCGGGAGGGTGCATGGAGCGCCCGTGTAGCGCAGCCGGGCGAGGCCGCTGATCCGCGGGGCGCTGGTGCCGAAGACTTTGAAGCCGGCGACGTAAAGCTGGCCGTCGGCCGGGTTCACGGCGCCGGCGAGCGCGCCGAAAGGCAGGTCGCGGGTCAGGCTGATGACCGCCGCCTGGGGCCGTGAGCCGCGTTCGTTCATGCGCACCAGGAACAGCTCGGGGCGATTGTAGCCGAGGTGGATGAGCGCCTCATTGAGCGGCCCCATCTTCGCCGCCACCAGCCAGATCTGGCTCGCCGCGGACGCATTGACCATGTGCGGAATCCAGGTCAGCGGATCGGCAATCGGCGCCGGGTATTGTTCCTTGGGCAGGAACGCGGGCAGAAAGCCGTAGTAGGCGCCGCCGCCGATCAGGTGCAACGGGGTGGAGGGCACGTAGTTTCCCTGCTGGTCGCTCGCCGTGATCAGGCCGGTGCGCGGATGCACGCCGATGAACGGCTGGCGCAATCCCCGTGCGAGCACCTCGACGCGGGTACCATCCGGCGAGAGGCGGAGGACCATGCCATTGTGTTTGCCCAGCGTCGCGCCTTCCTGGCCGCCCTTCGCGAGAATGAAGGAGCCGTCCGGCGCGGCGCGCACGCCATTGGGGAACTCGCGCGTCTCGGCGGTTTGGGAGAAGACATTCGAAAAGAGCTCGTGCACATCCGCTTCGCCGTCGCCATCGGTGTCGCGCAGCCGCCAGAGACCATTGCGATCGAAAACGAAGATGGTTTCGTCGCGGACAATGAGACTGAGCGGCTCGTGGAGACCCGAGGCGAAGCGCTTCCAACGCACCGCGCCGAGGTCGCCGGCGAGGCCGTGGATCAGCCACACATCGCCATCGAAGGTGACCGCGGCGGCGGTGCCGTCTCTAAAAAAGCCGAGATCGGCGAGGCGCACATTGCGACGCCAGGGGTTGTTCACCGGGAGCGCGATATCATCCACGACATAGGCATCCGCGCTTTCCGAGCGTTTGCCGACCGTGGTGATCTCCTGCGGCCAGCGCGGCGGTGCCGGGGCATCCGCATCGGTGGCCGCCGGGGGAGGTGGCGAATTCTTCGGAGCAACTTCCGTTTCGGGGGCTAAAGCGATCTGGAACTCGATCGGCTGCGGGGAAGGCTTCACGCGAACCGACCAGGCACCGGCGCTTTCAAATAGCTCGGCGGCCCCCGCGGGTGACAGCTTCACACTGAGCCGCGGACCGCCCGCGGGGTCGCGGCCGAGGATGATGAGCAGCGGCTTCTCCACCTGCTCGCATCGAATCCGCCGTGTGATGACCGGCGTGCCGTCGATCTCCTCCGCCGTCCAGGATTCGTGCACCCGCGCGCTGCCAGCGTCGTACTCGAGGCTGGCGCCGGCCTTCGTCAACCGGACAGCGCGGAAACGTCCCAGCTCCGGCGGCAGCGCACCCCGGCCCGGCTCCTCCGGGCTCGGCGCAGGCTCGCGGGGATCCGTGAGGACTGGTTGATTTCCGGTCTGCACGCCGGGGTAGAGGCCGTTGGCCAGCCAGATGGCTCCGTCCGGTTTCGGCAGATCGCGCTGGCCTTCGAGCGTCTTGGTCCCGGCGGAATGGTAGGAGCCGGGCGCCATCGCGCGCGGCGTCACGCCCTCGCCGCGCCACACCGCGGCCACGCGCAGGAGGTCCACATCGAAGCAGGCCCAGCAGCCGTTCCCCAGCGGCAGCACCAAGCCGCGCGGGGTCAGATTGTCTTTGGGCGCGCCATCGATATCGCGCGCATCGAGCACCGAGGAGAAAAAAGGAAAGCTCGGTTCGACCCAATCCGCCCATTGCGGGCGGGCGTTCTCCGCCAGCGTCCAGAGGATGCCGTTGCGCAGGAGGGCGCGGAAGGCGGGCAGCTCGAAGTCGTCAGGATTGCCGAGCGTCGTCGAGAAGACACGGCTTTCCCCGTCCATGTGCGTCCACGCGACCGGTTCCACGTCGGTCTGCCCTTCGACGTGGCCGCGAAGGAGCACCTCGGTGTCCGGGGCGAGGTCGCGGATTTTGTAAAGGTGCGAGGTGACTTTGAACTCGCCGGGTTTCACGCCCTCGAGAATCGAGTGGGTGGCCTGTTCCTCCACAATGTTGATGATGGTCAACGGACCGGCCGGCGGCTTGTTGTTCCAATGGTCCTGGTAATCGGCGCCGAGGACATCGCGATCGAAGGTCGGCCAATCGGCGTGTCCGGCCGGCGGCTTGCCCTGGCGCAGTTCGAACGCATGGCTGGCGGTGCGCAGCGCGACCAGGGGCTTGCCGGCGGAGAGGTGCCGGCGGAGCATTTCCAGCAGCTCCTTTTGCGGCGCCCTCCGCCGCACGCTGACGATCACCAGGTCAGCGTCCCGGAGCGCGTCGATATTTGCGAAATCGTTTTCGCCTTCCGTGGGCGGAGCCGCGATGTGAACGATGCGGTGACCGAGCGTCTCGAGCTCTGCGCGAGCAAAGGCCGGCAAGGTTTCGGCGGTGTGATACTCGTTCTCGCCGGTAAGGAGGGCGATGGTCGCCGCAAGCGAGCGGGACGGAAGCGCGAACAAAATGAAGGCAAGCCAGATCAGGCAGGGGCGGGCAATCTTCATGACTGACCTTGAATCGCGCCGGAGGGGAGCGCGAGCAAGAGTCTTGGAGAACGCACTGCGGACCTGGAGCGATATCCCAGCCCTGGAACTCGCGAAGGGACTTGGCGACGGCAACCTGTTGGGTTGCTCCCCCGAAGCCGTCATCCTGAGGCACGAAGGATCTCTGACTTCTGCCTTTTCGCCACCGCGCGTGGATGAAAGCCGCGGGCCGCTCTTGCCAGCCGAACGCAAGAAACAAGGCCGAGATCAGCGATTCTTCGTTCCTCAGAATGACGGGTTTTTGGAGAGAGAGAGCGCGCTAGGGGCGCGTCGCGGGCAGCGGCTTGTCGCTGTGCAGGATGTCGGTTTCGGGGGTGAGCTTCTGCGGCTTCCCGCTAAAGATCAGACGGCTGGGTTTCTCGCCGAGTTGCTGGGTGAGCGCCTTCGCATGTGTGGACACCACCTTGAGATTCTGCAGGACGACGCCGAGATCCTGCATGCGGACGGCGAGATTCTTGTCGGTGCGCGTCAGGACTCCATCGGCCGTGGCGAGGGTCTGCTTGAGCTGGACGAGCGACGCCTGGAGCTGTTCGAGGTCAGTCTTGATGGGGCCATCCGACTCAGTCACCAGTTTGTCGATTTTCTTGAGCGCCTGATCGGCCGTCTCCGCGGTGGTCTTCAGTCCTTCGGACAGTTTCGCCACGCGCGGCAGCGTATCGTCTTTAAACGTATCGACCGCGTCGCCGGTTTTTTTCAGCAACGGTTGCACGCCGCGCAAGGCTTCATCCGCGGTCTTGACCAGCGGGCCGAGCGAATCCGCGAGCGGCCCGATCGACTCGACCAGCGGGCCGATGGATTCGATGAGCGTGTCGAGGCTGCCGGAACCGTGCCCCACGAGCAGCGCGCCATTGGCGAGCTCCGGGCCGTCGGCCGAACCAGCCGAGAGCGCGACAAATTTCTCCCCCAGCAAGGTGTCGGAAGAGAGCGAGACCCGTGTATCGGCCGGGATCGGCGGCAGGTCATCGTGCAAGACCAGGGTGACGCGGACGGCGCTGCGTTTGTCCGGGAGAGCGGCCTGGCGCTGCTCCGTGGTGAGCAAGTCGATGGCGCTGACCTGTCCCGCGGGCGCGCCGGCGTAGCGGACTTCCGAGTGAATGCGAATGCCGGTGACATCGCGGAAGTCGATCTTCAGGGTGCGGCCGCGTTGGTTCGCACGCCAGCCGCTGAGGGCGATGGTCAAGGCGCCGAGCAGGACGGCGCTGCAGGCGATGACGGTGAGGGCAATGACGTAATCAGACAGATTCTTTTTCATTAATCCGGGTGGGTCTTGGGGCGCGGATGCCCGAGCAGCCGCTTGACGTAATCATCTTTCGAGAGCTTGAGCGGCACGGGTCCGTCGGGTTCGCCGTTGATGAACTGCTGCACTTCAGGGTTCGCATGCGAGCGGATTTCATCGGGCGTGCCCGTGGCGATCAGCTTTCCCTGATTGGGCCCGGTGCCTAGCATGATCATCCGGGTGCCGATGCGGAAGGCGCTGATCATATCATGGGTGACCACGAGCGCGGTGACCCCGAGTTTGCGGGTGAGTTCCTTGGTCAGGATATCGACGACGGAGGTCATGATCGGGTCGAGGCCGGAGGTCGGCTCATCGCTAAAAATCAGCTCCGGATCAAGCGCCAGCGCCCGCGCGAGGCCCACGCGCTTTTTCATGCCGCCGCTGATTTCCGCGGGCTTGAGGTGCTCGAAGCCCGTCAGCCCGACCATCTCGAGCTTCATCTTGACCATCAGATCGACGATGTCCGGCGCGAGCTGGCCGTGCTCGACGATCGGCAGCGCCACGTTTTCGCCCACGGTCAGCGATTGGAGCAGCGCGCCGCTCTGGAAGAGCATGCCGAAGCGGCGGCGGACCTTCGCGAGGGCCGGTTCGTCCAGCGTGGTGATCTCTTCACCGAAGAGCTTGATCGAGCCGGAGGTCGGTTTCATCGAGCCGATTACGTGGCGCAGCAGCGTCGATTTCCCGCAGCCCGAGCCGCCCATCACGATCATGGTGTCGCCCTTGAACACCTTGAACGAGATGCCATTGAGCACTTTGCGGCCATGGAACTCGCGGACCAGATCGGTCACTTCGATGATGGGTGCGGCTTCGGCGGGCATGTGCATCAGGCAAAGAAGAACAGCGCTGTGAGCAGCGCGTTGGCGATGAGCATGATGAGCAGCGACCACACCACCGAGCCAGTGGTGGCCTGACCCACGCCTTCCGCGCCGCCTTCCACCTGCAAACCCATGTGGCAGGCGATGGTGATGATGAGCCACGCGAAGACGAGGCTCTTGACCAGGCCGGAGTAAAGATCCCACGGGTCCGCCCGCGTCACCGAGCGGACGATGTAGGCGGCGGTGTTGAAATCGAGCGCGAAGTGGCAGATCGACCAGCCGCCGACCATGCCCACGCAATTGCCGAACACGGTGAGCACGGGGAGCATGATGAGCATGGCGAGCACGCGCGGGACGACGAGAAAGCGGATCGGGTTGATCGCCATGACTTCGAGCGCTTCGATTTCCTCGGAGACTTTCATGGTGCCGAGCTCTGCGGTGACCGCCGACCCGCTGCGGCCGATAACAATCACCGCGATGAGCAGGGGCCCGAGTTCGCGCAGGAGCGAGACCGAGACGAGATCCGGCACAAAGCTCAGCACGCCCATCTTGCGCAACTGCGCCGCCGCCTGCATCGCCAGGGTCAGCCCGATGCTGAAGGAAGTCAGCGCGGCCATCGGGAGCGCGCGCACGCCGATCAGCACCATCTGGCGGAAGACCTGCGAGACCTTGAAAGGCTGCCCCCGCAGCGGCGCGACCAGGGTCCAGTAGAGGACCCGGCCCGTGAGCGTGAAGTAATCTTTCACGCGCCCGGCGAGACCGCCAGCGCGGCCTTGGCGTCGGCCAGCGTCGGATAAATGGGAAAGATTTCGCTGAGCCGCACGAGGTCGAAAATGGTCCGCACCCGCTCCGTGACCGCGGCGAGCGCGAGCCGTCCGCCAAAGTGCTGCACCTTGCGCACGTATTCGACGAGCGTCGCGAGGCCGGAGGAATCGACGTAGCTCACGCCTCCGAAATCAATGAGCAGAGCGGAGCGTCGCGCCTGGGCGTGGGCGTGGAGCAACGCGCGCAACTCCGGGGAACTCGCGAGATCGATCTCGCCCGCGAGCGCGAGAATGTGCACTCCGTCTTCTTGAAACTCGCGGGTTTGCATGGGCCGAAAGGGTTAGCAGCGCCCGCCCGGTGGCGGAAGGGGAATCTGCGCGCCGGCTTGTTGCACGCAAGCGGTACGCTGAGATCTGAACCTGAGGCAGGAGCCTAAACCGGCGCGTCCGTGGTAGAAACGATGGACACGCCGGAGGGCAATTCATCGGGACGAGACCAGGTGTAGAAGACGATCCCGTGATAGGGATAGAGGTAGCAGGGGCGCCGCCGTAAGAAACCGCGCAGGGTGAGGAGAACGATGGGCTGCTGGGCACGACCGACCAGTTGCCAAAACTTGGTGGGCGGTAACTGAATCCAGCCCCAGGCGAGGCGAGCGAGCCAACGATAGGTCCCGCACACGATGGCCACGACAACCGCGATCTGGAAAATGCCGGCGGCGGTTTCGGCTGCGTTGGCCAGGAGCATCGGAATGCGTTTCGCTAGCTCAGAAAAGCGCGGGGGGCGCCTCACTTCCCGCAAGCTCCGCCGGCTCGGACGTTGGCGGCGCGGGCTCCACCCACTTTCCATGGTCGTGGATGAGGTCCTTCAATCGGTCCACCGCTTCCGTTTCGGGGATGTTGAACTTCACGGCCTGCTTGCCGACGTAGAGATTCACTTTTCCCGGCGCACCGCCGACATACCCAAAATCCGCATCGGCCATTTCCCCGGGCCCATTCACGATACAGCCCATGATGGCGATCTTCACGCCCTTGAGGTGCGCCGTGGCGGCTTTAATCTTCGCGGTCGTGGTTTGCAGGTTGAAAAGCGTCCGTCCGCAGCTCGGGCACGCCACGTAGTCGGTCTTGAAAATCCGGGTGCCGGCGGCCTGGAGGACATTGTAGCTCAGGCGCAAGGCCTGGCCGGGCGCTTCCTCGCCCTGAACGAGGATCGCGTCGCCGATGCCATCGCAAAGCAGCGCGCCGATGTTCGTCGCGGCGTTGAGCAGGTTGGTGAGAAAATCCGGTTTCCAGAGCGAGCCGTACGCCTCGCCATCGACCCGCGTCCCGGAAAGTCGTAGCGGGAGAGTGTCTTTGAGCAGGATCGGATGCCGCGGATCGAGCCTCGCCGCGAGCAGCCGGAAGGCCGCAATCACGGGCATCGCCGTGACGTCCTGCACGGTGACGAGCTGCGGCTCTTGCAACTCATTGAGTTTCGCGATCGTCGCATCGTCCCCGGGATCCACTTCGCGCACCCCGGCTTTCTCGTAGATGATCTCCGGCTGGTAATCCCCCATCTGCGCGACCTTGTGCGCGATCTTGTCGTAGCTCGCCTGGCGCACGAGGACGCGCACCAGTTCTTCGCCGCCCAGCCGCACACCATCGCACTCGATCGTGGCGGTCTCCCGGCGCTCGTAGGAAAACGGATCGTAGGAAAGCGGCGGGGCGCTTCCGATCGCTCCCAACAGATCGCCGGAACCGCTCGCGGTCAGCGGGACCACCCTTTCCACCAAAGCTTTCGCGACGGGGATTTCGTGCACGCTGTCTTCGGTGAGTGAGACCCGGATGGTGTCGCCGATGCCATCATTGAGCAGGCTGCCGATGCCGATCGCGCTCTTGATCCGGCCATCTTCGCCGTCGCCCGCCTCGGTGACTCCGAGGTGGATCGGGTAATTCCAGTCGGGACCCTCCTCGTAGAGGCGGGCGGCGAGCAGCCGATAGGCTTCGATCATCACCTTGGGGTTGCTCGATTTCATCGAGAAGACGAAGTCGTGGCAGCCGAGATCGCGCGCGATGCGGGCAAATTCCAGCGCGCTCTCGACCATGCCGAGCGGCGTGTCGCCGTAGCGGTTCATGATGCGATCGCTGAGCGAGCCGTGATTCGTCCCGATGCGCAGCGAGCGGCCGTGTTCCTGGCAAAACCGGACCAGCGGACTGAAACGCTCGCGAATCCGCTCGAGCTCGGCCGCGTACTGTTCGTCGGTGTATTCGAGGATCTTGAACTTCTTCGAGTCGGCGTAGTTCCCCGGGTTGATGCGGACTTTGTCCACCCACTTGGCCGCTTCCATCGCGGCCTCGGGCTTGAAATGGATGTCCGCAACGATCGGCACGTCGCAGCCTTGGGCGCGCAAACCGGCGACGATGTGCTGCAAATTCGCCGCGTCCTTCACCGTCGGCGCGGTGATGCGCACGATCTCACAACCGACCGCGACGAGGTCGAGCGTCTGCTGGATCGACGCCGCGGTGTCCATGGTGTCGCAGGTGATCATCGACTGCACCCGGATCGGATTCGAGCCGCCGACGCCGATCCGGCCCACATGCACCTCGCGAGTGACGCGGCGCAGGTAATGGAAAGGAGATGGGCAGTAGGTCATGGCTTTGAGTCGTCGAACCGCACCGAGACAATCAGCGCTAAATCGAAGAATTCCGTGGCCTGCTGCGGTTCAAAGACAGAGACGCTCCGGCTATCCTCCGCAATCATGAACAATTCTGGATTGGTGACTGGCACGACGCGAGCATCGGCAAGAAACATCCTGAACGGGACGAACGGCTCTGCTTGCTGAAACTGCGAAATCAGTTCCAGCGTCATTCTTGGCGCAGGCCCTCAAGTTGCACCCTGGCGATTTCGGCCGGAGCCAGCAGGTGAAACTGACTCCCCTCGAAGACGCCGACTTTACCCCAGGGAGCGATGCCCAGTCGTTCCTGTTTAACGACGTGAATCGTCCGTCCATCCGTCATTAAAATCACAAACGGTTGGAAGGGACGTGCGTTCCGGTAACCTCGGATCTCATCGATGGTCATGGGCGGGAAGCTATCCCGGCGGCGCCCCACGGGCAAGACCGCTACTTCGCCTCCGCCGGCGTGGCTTTCTGGAACTTCATGTGCGCTCCTTTGCTGCCGAAAAAGGGCAGATCCTGCACATCGAAGAAGAAGATGAAGGCCATGAAGCTGATGATGGCGAGGGCGCAGGCCGTCTGCACAAACTCGAGCAGGCGCACGTTGACCGGCTTGCGGCGCACGGCTTCGATGATCGCCAAAGTGATGTGACCGCCATCCAGCACCGGGATGGGGAGCATGTTGAGCAGCGCCAGATTCACGTTCAGCACCACGCTGAACCAAAGCGCCATGCGAATGCCTTCCGGACCGGAGAGAATGTTGTAATAGGCGTGCATCATCATCACGGGGCCGCCCATGTGCTGCACGCTGATGCTGGACTTCTTGGAAATGACGGCGTCCATCGTGTTCACGATGCTCATCACCCCCGCGCGAAGCTGCTCCACGGGTCCGGGGTGGCGCACTTCGTATTTGCCCATCGGCAGGAACGCCATGCCGTCCGCTTCATCCGCGACGAAGCCGATCTTGGCTTTCTTCTCCGGGTCCGGCGATTCGACCGGGACCTGCGGTGTGACTTTGATCTCCACTTCGCCGTTTTCGCGCCGGACCTTGAGCGTGATCGGAACGCCGCCGTGCTGGCCGACGAACTCAACCACGGCGGCGGCCGTCGTGGCCCGCCGTCCGTCCATCGCCAGGATCAGGTCGCCTGGGCGCAGACCGGCGGCGGCCGCCGGACTTTCCGGTTCCACGTTGACGACGCGCACCCCGACCGGATCGAAAGTCAACGACAGCGTCTGCTCCTCCCGCTGCACGGTCAGGACCAGCGGCTCATCCGGGTGCGCCGTCGCGAATTCGTAAATGCCTTCCGCGTCGTAAAGCTTCTGGCCATTCACCGCGGTGACGACATCTCCGTCTTTCAGCCCCGCCGCGGCGGCGGGGGTGTTCGGCTCGACCTTCGCAATCACGGCGCTGACGGCCGGACCAATGCCGATCTGGCGCAGTCCTTTGCGGTTCCACCAGTTCGCCTTCTCGGGAATCAGCGGTTTCGGGTAGAGAGTCTGGATCTGTCCCTCGCGCTCCACCTCGAGCGCGATGGTGTCGCCTTCGCTGCGCACGATCCGCCAGGTAATGCTATCCGCGGCCATCCCGCCGAAGCGGGTGACCTTGTGCCCGTCCACACTAAGGATCTTGTCGCCCACTTTGAGTCCGGCTTTCGCGGCGGGCGATTTTTCGGCCACAAAGCCGACGACCTGGGTGCGCTCGGCTTCGCCCACCGGGCGGCCGGTTTGCCAGACGATCAGCGCGAAAACAAACGCGAGCAGAAAGCTGAAAAGGGGTCCGGCGAAGGCGACGATGATTTTGTCCAGCGCGGAAATCGGCGGGAGCTGTTCGCGCGGGGTCTCGACCTTGCCCTCCATCACTTCCATCGGCGCGAGCTGGGGCAGGGCGACAAAGCCGCCGAACGGGAGGCACCCGAGGCTGTATTCGACCCCGTTGATCTTCTGTTTCCAGAGCGGTTTGCCGAACCAGATCCCGAACTTCTCGATGACCAGGCCGCGCCAGCGCGCCGCAAGGAAGTGCCCGAGCTCGTGGACGATGATCATCAGATTGAAGATCAAGAGCACTTCGAAGATGATCAGTATGGTTTGGAGGACGCTCAGCATGGAATGGATTGGGGTGACGGGGACAAAAACTACGCGAGCAGTGCAGCAGCACGCGTGCGAGCCCAGTGGTCGGCCTCCAGAATAGCAGCGAGGTCGGCTCCCGCAACCGACCGATGCTCGGCCATGATTCGATCGACCGTTTTCCAGATCGTGGGGAAGGAGCAGCGGCGGCCGAGGAAGGCGGCCACGGCCACTTCGTTGGCCGCGTTCAGGACGGCGGGGAGCGTGCCGCCCGTCTCGCCGGCGGCCCGGGCGAGATCCAGCGCCGGGAAGTCGGCCACGCGCGGCGCTTCAAATTCCAGCCGGGCGAGCCGGGCAAAATCGAGCGGCGCCAGGCTGTTCGGCACGCGCTCCGGCCAGGTCACGGCATATTGGATCGGGAAACACATGTCCGTCACCGAGAGCTGGGCGAGGACCGAGCTGTCGATGAACTCGACCATCGAGTGGATGATCGATTGCGGATGGACGATCACTTCCACGCGGGCCATCTCGACGTCAAAAAGCCAGCGCGCCTCGATCATCTCGAGCCCCTTGTTGAAAAGAGTCGCGGAATCGATGGTGATCTTCGCGCCCATTTTCCAAGTCGGGTGCTTCAACGCCTGTTCGAGGGTGACCCCGGCGAGCTGTTCCGCCGGCCAGGTGCGGAACGGGCCGCCGCTGGCGGTCAGGATGAGCCGGCGCACGTCGGCGTTGCGCGACGACACCGCTGCGGAGGTTCCATTGGCGGGGCTGGCAGGCAGAGATTTCTCCCGCATCCGCCCATCCAGACACTGAAAGATGGCGTTGTGCTCGCTGTCCACGGGCAGCACCTGGACCTCCTTGCTTCGCGCCGCGTTCATGACCGCTTCGCCCGCCATGACGAGGATCTCCTTGCTTGCCACCGCGATGTCTTTGCCCGCCTCGATGGCCGCGAGCGCCGGCCGCAGCCCGCCGGTGCCGACGATGGCAATAAGGACCAGATCCGCCTCCGGCAAGGTCGCGAGCTCGACCAGCCGCTCGGCGCCGTCGGGCCGGGAAGACACCGCGAGCTTCGCTTCCGGAAAATCCGCACCCGCGGCGCGCAGTTTGTCTTCGTTGGAATGCGCGGACATCCCGACGATCTCCATCCGCTCCGGGATGTCGCGCGCCACTTTGCGCGCGCTCTCGCCGATGGAACCCGTGGCTCCCAGAATGACGACCCGGCGCCTTCTCATACGGGAGCGGACCCGAGCTTCTTCATGAGACGCCCACCGCAAAGCGCAGGTAAAAGAATAACAACGGCGCGGTGAACAGGAGGGAATCGATCAAATCCAGGGCCCCGCCGATGCCGGGCAGGAGATGGCCGGAGTCTTTCACATCGGCACTGCGTTTCACGACCGATTCCGCGAGATCGCCCACCACGGCGGCAAATCCCAGCCCGAGCCCGAGGATCGCGGCATCCATCTGCTTGAGATGGGACAGTTTTTCCGGCAGCAGCGCCAGGAGCCCACAGGCCCCGGCGGTCGAAAAGAGCAGCGCGCCGAAGAAGCCTTCCCACGTCTTTTTCGGGGAGATGTGCGGCACCAGCAGATGCTTCCCGAACAGCGACCCGGTCAGGTAAGCCCCCATGTCGCTGAACTTCGTCACGACCAGCAGCCAGAGCACGTAAAAGTGACCGGTCACGTACCCAGCGGCGTCACGCGGGATGAGGTAAACGATCTTCGTCACAAAGAGAAACATCCACGGGATGTAGAAAATCCCGAACACCGTGAAGGCCATCGTCTCGAGCGGAGACAGGTCGCGCGTCTTCTGGAACATCTGCCGCGCGAACACCACCAGCATGCAGCCGACCAGCGTGGCCACCTCCCAATCCTGCGTATTCGCTGAACCGAAGGTCCGGAAATTGTAGAAGCTCCCCACGCTCATCACGCCGCCGCAGAGCATTCCCAGGATCTTGAAGTTGGGCAGCTGCTTGTTCTCCAGCATCGTGTAGTATTCCCACAATCCCACCAGCCCGAGGGTGGTCAGCAGCACGAAGAACCCCGGCTCGTAGCCCCACCAAATCGTCGAGAGCGCCACGCTCCAGAGCGCCACCGTCGAACCGAAACGGCGAATAAAGACGAGGCGGGTTTGGGTCATGCGGTGCGTGCGTACGCGGGTGTCGGGCGGGGAGAATCGACGCGCCTCCACAGCTTGGCAAGCCTGCGCATCAGGCGTGAGGGCTGATCACCTCTCCGTGTTCATTCAGGCGGAATGCAGGCTCAGTGCGCGAGGACGAGATCGACGGGGGCTCTGTTGCCAAAGCTCTCGGCCAGGCCCTCGCCCCGCAGGGCGACACGGTCGCGGAACCGCGCGAGATGATGCGTGGCGCCGTTCATTGTCATTTCCGCGCCGGAGCGCCCGGTCGGATCCCGCAGATCATCCGGTTCCACGGTTCCACTTGCGAGCGCGACGAAACGCTAGCGGCGTGAAAGCCCCGCGCGACCTCAGCGCCTCCGACCTCATCCGCGCCCTGCGCCGCTCGGCTATGTGTACCTGCGCGACACGATGGCTCGCCGATCCGCCTTGCCACCGTGCTCCCCCGGCGCCCTCACCCTTGCGAGGCGATTGAAATGTTGAATGCAAAGATCCGGCCCCACCGTGCCCAGCATGTCCATCCAATGTGACGCAGAGTTGCAGTCTGCGATCACCACGCCTCCACTAACTTCCCCCGAAGACCTCCCGCTCCGGCAGACTGCAAGTCCGCCTCACATTACGGACCGGCCGCTTTGCCAACCAGCGGCTGGCTGGTGCGCAGGCAGCCAAAGAGATCCCGGATCTGTGGATCGGCAATGTGACCCAGACTTGCAGGCTGCGATCCCCACGCCTCCACTAACTCCCCCCGAAGACCTCCCGCTGGGGTGAGGCGGCGAAGGTGAAGGGATGGAAGCAAGTGGCTCAGTGGATGGAGGAGCAAAACGCTGCCCCCAGCCCTTCACCGCCGAGCAGGCGGATGCGTTCCGCAACCTTCGGCACGTAAGCGGCGGCAATTTGTGATTGAGGGCCGTTGTCCATGGCGGTTGCTTTCCAGTTCTTGTGTTTTTTTTCCAACTCGGCGGTATGCGTGGCGTAGTAGTCCTGCGCGGCTCGCGAGCGAATGAATAAGGATTCGCTCGACCAATTGACCTTGGCCACGCCGGCCTGAACGGCCGCCAGCAGGTCAGGCTCAGGCAGCCCGGACGAACCATGGAGGGCGATGCCGATGGAACGACCGCAAAGGCGTGAAGCTTCGGCAGCCTGGGCCGCGACATGTTCCGCGGAAAACGCGGGGAACCCATCGTCGGAAAAACCATGGCGGGTTCCCACGCCGGGAGCCCAGAGGGCGAGCGCGCCCGGGTGCCGGGACTCGACCGCACCGAGGAGATGCCTGGTGACCTCGAAGGGGGTAAGCCCATTATCGACGCCAGCCTCCATCTCCAGGGCGAGGGGAAGTTGGTGAGCGGCGGCGTGCCGGCAAAGATCACAAAAAGTCTCGATGTTCTGCTCTTCTGTCATCTCGGAGGAATCGATGGAGATGGATGAATAGACCGGCATGGCGGCCCGCAGGATCTCGGCTGTCTGCGGTCCTTTGATATGATCGGTGTGAAGCACCACCGGAACGGCGTGGTAGCGGGGCGACCCGGCCAGCACCCTCAGGTCAGCCGCATAGCGGTGCACTCCCAGGATGGCATCTCCGGCGCCGTAGGAACGGCCCTGAAGCTGCCAAAGGCTGGTCTCGATAGTGACGGGAGCGTCGCAGGCGAGGGCGGCTTCAAGCACGTCTGTGACAGCGGAGTGGCTGTCCGCATTGACCGCGAGGACGGCATACCGGTTCGCCAAGGCATGAGCGAAGAGTTGGCGTGCCTGAACGGGACTAAGCAACATGGCGCGGAGGACGGTTAAGGAACCGCTGTCTTGATGTGTTTGGTCTTCAGGTATTCGAAGACCGCTCTCCGCGAAAGTTCCAGGCCGTAACCGGAGTCTTTCCACCCGGAGTAAGGACCGTAGTTGGTATTCACCGCACCGTGATTGACGCAGACGGTGCCTGCTTCGAGCGCTTCGGTGAGTTTGACGGTGGTGGCGTAATCCCTGGTGAAGGCATAGGCGACGAGGCCGTAGTCTGTGTCGTTGGCTTTCTTGATCGCTTCATCCAGCGTCTCGAAGCTGGCGATGCCGACCACGGGACCAAAGGTTTCCTCACGCATGACGAGCATCTCCTGCGTGCAACCGGTCAGCGCGGTCGGCAGGTAGTAGTTGCCCTTGGCGAAGCATTCGTCCGCGGGACGTTGTCCACCGGTGACGAGCTTCGCCCCTCGAGCCAGCGCATCGGCCACATGAGCCTCGCAGGTCTGCACCCCGTCGGCTGTGGCCATTGGGCCGCCGTCCACCTTGGGATCGGTGATGCCATCGCCCAGCCTGAGCGATTCGGCGATGCGCGTCAGTTCATTCACCAACGGATCGTGGACGCTCGCATGAACATAAACGCGGTTTACGCCGCTGCAGGACTGGCCACAGTTGCGGAAGCCTTTGTAAGCAATGATCTTTGCCGCAAGCTTCAGATCGGCATCCGCACAGACCACCGCGGGGCACTGTCCACCGAGTTCGAGCGATACTTTTTTTAACATCGGTCCGGCGGCGGTGAGGATCTGTTTGCCCACCTCGCTGCTCCCGGTCATCGCGACCTTGGCGACTCCGCGATGCTTCACGAGCGCATCGCCCAGAATCGCGCCGCTGCCGGTGAGGCAATTCACGACGCCGGCGGGCAAGCCGCCCTCGACCAGCGCCTGACAGAATGCCAGTGGCGACATCGGCGTGACCGTCGTTGGTTTGACGACGACGGTGCAACCTGTCGCCAGCGCAGGCCCGAGCTTCCAGCTCAGCAGCGACACTGGATAGTTCCACGGCGTGATGAGACCGCAGACTCCGACCGGCTGATACGCAACCCACGAGCGATACGACTTGTCCTCCGTCGCGTTCGTGCAGCCCTCGATGCGGACTCCTTCCGCCGCGTAGTAGTCGATGGTGTCGCAAGAGCCACCGATCTCGCTGACGGATTGCGCAAGTGGCTTTCCCTGTTCGAGCGCCATCAGCATCCCAATCTCATTCGCCTTCGTGCGGGCGTGCGCGGTGGCTTTGCGGATGATTCTCTCACGTTCATAGGGCGTCAGGGCGCTCCAGGATTTGAAAGCCACCTGCGCCGCCGAAACCGCTGCATCCAGATCAGAAAGCGTTCCCTTGGCCACCGTGCCGACCACGCGGCCATCATGCGGTGATCTTACTTCCGAGCGCGCACCATCGCTGGCGGGCACGGCTTGGTTGTCGATGAGAAGATCGAAGTGATTCACGAACAATTAGGCTTGGGGGAGAATGCAGACTTTCAGCGCTTCGCCGCTTTCCATCAGCGGGAAGGCTTCGTTAATGCGCTCCAAAGGCAGCGTGTGGGTGATGATCCTGTCCGCAGGAAAACGTCCGCTGTGCAGCAGCGCGAACGCCGCCTGGAAGTCGCTTTTCTTCTCCGAGTAGCTGCCGCTGACCACGAGTTCCTTGTAATGGATGTGGTTCACATCCAGCGGCGCGATGGGGTTCGACTTGGGCAGTCCTGCGAAGAAATTCACGCGGCCCGCCTTCGCTGCAATCTCCAGCCCATCGTTCTGCGCGGGAGCCGCACTCACGGCCACGATCACCACATCGGGGCCGTGTCCATCCGTGAGCGCGCGCACCTGCTCGCGATGCGAGCCATCCGCTTGCACCAGCACGGTGGCATCGATGTCGAAGCGCCGGGCCAGTTCCAGCCGCGCCGGATTGTTGTCCAGCACGATGACTTTTTGCGCTCCCTGCAGGCGAGCCAGGCTTGCGTGCATGATGCCGATGGGACCAGCGCCGATGACGGCGACAGTATCCTTCAAACCAATGCCGAGACGGGAATGCGCGTTCATGCAGCAGCCGAGCGGCTCGGCGAGAGACATGTGCTCGTTGGAAATCCCGGACGTTACTTTGAACAAATTGTTCTGCCGCACGGCGATCGCCGGCACTTTCATGAACGGCGCAAAGGCTCCGTCATGGTGGTAGCTCATGGTGGTGCGATGCGAGGTGAGGTTTTCACGCCCCATCTCCACATAGCGATCACGCTCATGCACGATGACGATATACATCACCACGCGATCACCGACCTGCACGCTGGCCTCCGGCGCACGCGACTCGACGACCGTGGCGCAGAACTCGTGTCCGAGGATGCGCGGCGGGATGATCTTCTTGTCCCCATGCCGATACGTTCGCAAATCAGTGCCGCAAACGGAGCAGGCGTGGATTTGCAGGAGCACCTCACCGTCTTCGAGGGACGGCGTGGCGACGTCCTGGACGACGAGTTGTTCCTTGCCGAGATAGACTGCGGCTTTCATGAATTCATCCAGTAGTTGCGCGGGTGGGTCATGCTTGTTGAAAAGTATCGGACTCCGCGCCGCCATTCGCCGCCAGGGCGATGCCACCGAGCAATCCGGCCCGGTCCCCGAGCGCGCTTCGCTCGATGCGCACGCCGTCGGTGGGAAACATCCCTACGCGCTCACGGACTGTTTCCCGCATCGGTGCGAGCAGGAGGTCGCCGGCTTCGGAAACGCCGCCGCCGATGACCACGAGGTCGGGGTGCAGCACGGTGATCACATTGGCTGCGCCGATTCCGAGCCACCGCCCCGCGCGGACGAAGGCCTCGCGCACACTGGCCTCGCCCGCCAGCGCCGCGGCGGTCATCGTCGCCGGAGAAACATTGTCCGGCCGCCCCGCGCAGAGCTCATGAAGCCGTGGCGCATTCCCGCTGAGCATCAGCCGCACGCCCTCCGCGGCGAGCGCGGGTCCGCTGACGAGAGTCTCGAGGCAGCCACGATTGCCGCAGCCGCAGAGCGGCCCCTCCGGCAGCAGGGTCTGGTGACCGAGTTCGCCCGCGGCGAAGAGCGGGCCGAGCCGCAGGCGGCCATCGATCACCACACCTCCTCCAACGCCAGTGCCGAGGCCGAAGTAGATCATCGTCCGCGCCGTGCGTCCGTGGCCGAAGACCCACTCGCCCAGCGTCGCCGAACGGGCGTCATTCAACAAATAGACGGGGCAACCCAGCAGCGGCTCCAGCCGCGCACGCACCGGCACGTCGCGCCATTGCGTCGGGAGATTTGGGAGAAATTTTGTGACGCCGCGAGCGACGTCCACCAATCCCGGAATGCCCACACCTGCGGCTTCCGGACGGGCGCCCGCCTGCGCGATCAGCGATTCGATCAGCAAGGCGATGCGCCTGATCACGCTCTCCGGCCCCTCGTGCGAAAGCGTCGGCTGCCGCTGCTCGCAAATGACCGTGCCGTCCCGTCGGGCGAGTGCCGCGTGGAGGTTTGTGCCGCCGAGATCGACGCTGGCGAATAGACCCGTCATGCGTGACCAAAGAATGGGCGCAGAATATTGCGCGCGACGCGTAACGCTGCCTTCCGGCCGGCGAGACTTTTCCCGAAGGTATCGTCCTCAACCTCGATGCAAACAGGCCCGTCATAACCAGTCTCCATCAGCGCCCCCATGAAACGCGCCCAGTCGATCTCGCCGTAACCGGGAATGCGCGGCTGGTGCCATTTCAGCGGCTCGGCAAAGACGCCCACCTCGTTGAGCCGATCGCGATCAATCTTCACATCCTTCGCGTGAACGTGAAACAGCTTCTCACGAAACTCGCGAAGCGGGGCGCCAGGATCCATGAATTGCAGCGCGAAGTGCGACGGATCGTAGTTGAGACCAAAACTCGCGGACGGAATATCCGCGAACATCCGGCGCCAAATTGCGGGGGAAGTCGCCAGGTTCTTGCCGCCCGGCCATTCGTCGCGGGTGAAAAACATGGGGCAATTCTCGATGCCAATCCGCACGCCGTGTTGCTCCGCGTGGGCGGTGAGCGGGCGCCAGACTTCGAGGAAGCGAGGCCAGTTATCGTCCACGCTGCGCGTCCAGTCGCGACCGATGAAAGTGTTCACGTTGGTGAGGCCGAGCAGCGGCGCGGCGGCGATCAATTTCCGCAAATGCGAGATGCACCGCCCGGAGGTTTCCGTGTCTGGATCAAGCACGTTTGGGTAATACCCAAGCCCGCTCATCGCGATGCCGTGCTTTTCCACCAAGGCACGCGTGTCGTCGGCTTGTGCCTGGGTGAAGTCAGTCACATCCAGATGCGTGACGCCTGCAAATTTGCGCTCTGCCTTGCCCACCGGCCAGCTCATCACTTCCACCGTGTCAAAGCCCTCGGCGGCGGCAAATGAGAGCACGCCCTCAAGCGGGAGTTCCGGGAGGATGGCGGAGACGAATCCTAGTTTCATGTTTTGGGGGAGTGCGAGTGAGCATGGGGGTCGCAGAAACCGAACTCAAGGGAGAGACAGCAGCGGACTCGACACCTTCAACACCTGCGCCGCACGCGCAGGCTGGGGTGCGCGGCCAGCACCGATGGCATTGTGAAACTCATAGAGGTCGCGGCGATACAGCGTGTCCTCCAAGCCAGAAATGCTCGGCCTGCGAATGCAAGAGTGGAAGAACCTCTGCGGCTGTCTCGGCGTAAATACTGTCGCTGTCGGGCTCGAACCGGAACCAGTGGTCAGCAACCTCCGGCGGTCGGGAACCAAGCCGGACCCGCTGCTGATGGTGGAGATGATGAACCTCAACTTTGTTGGGTGGATAGTGCTTGCCGGAGAGAGACGTATAACCGCCGACTGGGCAGTAACCAAGCTCGACGACAAAAGAGCCACCCCAACGACTGAACTGAAATACCAGCAGGTCGAGTTGCCCGGCACGGGCGCGACGGAAGTGTGGAAACGAACCACGAAAACCCATGTCGCGGAGCTTCGGCACGACAACCTCGCGGAGGGCTGAAACCATCTTGTCGCGGGAATCACTCATTCTGTTCCAGGACGCGCGTAGCGACGCCTAAGGCGGGAGTCTGCTCAAGCGCAGGTCATCAAAGCTGCCCGAAAGGGTGGACTTGAAGCCGTCCGCCTCGCCCGTCCACACCACGAAGCGTCTTATCCCAGTCGGGTTTGCGCGTCTGCTCATTACCTCGACGGATGCTCCCTTCGATACCATTCAAATTGACTTTGGGCAAAGTCTCGCACTCCCTTGTCCGAGTCTCGTCGTGCTGCCTCCAATCCCTTGCCTGCTTCGGGTGTTCCAATGTGTCGCAAGGCATACACCGCATTCTGTCTCACCCCGGTGTATGCATCCTCCTTTGCCGCGCTTAGAATGAGCGGCAGATTATCCTTCCCGAAAATGCCCAACACCTCGATTGCCGCTGCTCTGACAGTCTCTCCGCCGGTTCTGAAGAGTTCGCGCAACCGGGCATTTACCTCTCCGGTATTGGCGTTGCGTAGAGCGCGAACAGCCTCATGCCTTACCGACGAATCCTTATCGGTCGTCAGTCGCAGCAGGACTCCGATCAATCGCGGTCGGCCCGGCGTGGCCACGGCTTCCACCGCCAACGCTACGTGACCCCGCACGGTCGCGTCCGGATGCCCTGCGACCCGCTCGAATGCGGCGATCTCCGCTTCCTTCACATCCAGGGTCGATCGGCTTTTCACCAGCCACCAGTAGGTGCAGCACGCGCGCAGCAATAACGGGTCGTCAGACGCCTTCAGCCATTTGGCTACGATGACCTCGACATCCGGATCGCTCTGGCGCAGGGCGTTCGCGATTTCTTCCACGGCTACCGCAACCACCTCGTCCGGGTGTCCCTTTAGCAGTCCTTTGAGAAACCCTGCCCTATCCTTCTCCGGCAGACAGACCATCATGGTCCGAACCGCCTGAGCTTGCGTAGCAGGAGGCGACTTTACTAACGCCATCTCGACCCCAGGCATGAGCCGCGCGAGACTCCCTTTGTCGAACCAATCGTTACCCGCTCGCCACACAATCTGTCGCAGCGCCCAATAGACCGCTGCGTTCGATCCCTTTTCCAGACAGGGTACCAAAACCTCCGCCGGCTGCAAACTCTGGATCCATTTGAGCGCCTGGTTCTGCACCGGGTCGCTGCTAGAAGAGTATTGGTTGGTCCCTACGGTTTCCAGTACGCGTGGTGCAATGGCTAGTATGGTCTCCACGGCGGAGATGTCACCGGGCGATTCCTTGAGCTTCACCAGAGCCGCTCGAACCCTCTCCTGCGTCGCGGGATCGAGCGCGGAGAAATCCAAATACATAATCTGTCCAAACGCCGTGGCAGCCGGTCCGGGGCAGAATGCCATATGGCAGACCGCAATCCACAGCACGGCCACGCGCACAAATGCGCTGGCGCCGGTGACGTTTCGCCTGACTCCGCCCCGGGCGGTGTCTGCACCTGCGCCGCTCTCAAGGCGCTGAAAACCAGATCTGCAATTGCGGGTCGGGGAGCCCCAACTTCGCCGCGGCCGGTGTCCAACGTTCTGCATCAGCGCAACCCGCAGTCGCCAGACGGATCAGGTCTTACCTCCCACTCGAGTATGCGCGAAATAGGCTTTGGGAGCAAATTGCGCATAAGCGAGTCCGGCAACAGCATCGCCGAGTCCCATCGCGATGGCGAGCCGCCAATGTAAAAGCAATGGCCGCAAAAAAATGCGCGACGCTCAGGCGATTCCGGGTGTTTGGGAGAGACGTTCACGGCTGGTGAAGTGGTGAAGGCGTCGCGGCCCGGCTACGCTCCAAATACTGTCGATATTCGATGCCTCGCCTTTCGTATTTGCCTCGTTCCATGCTTCTTCAGTGCGTTGGCAGTCGGAGCAAATGTAGAGGTCTTTGGTTTTCTCAGCCATAACACCGCAGCCTCCGCAGAACTTTTCTTGAGCGTGTGGAAACAGAATGAGACGAGTGCCCGGATCTGCGCCCTTCCATGTGGGAATTCCGTATATGATGGGGACGGTCTTCTTCGTCATCGCGGTCCGATGCAGCTCGCAGATACCAGTCTCTTGTGCGTGCTGCCAAACCCGGACGCGGTGGGAAGCCTCCTCCACCGGATCGGCGGCGAATGCCGAGAGTGACATTAGTCCTGGAAACACGACTAAGATGGAGCGCTTTTGCATATGGAACGTGTGGAGTCGCCTTCAAACGACCGCAGGCCCAGCGACGGCGGAGGGATGGCGCGCCGGCTGCGGCAAGGCGGCTGGGTGCGAAGGGGCAGTTAGGCGTTGCGGCTCCTTTGGAATTGGCGTCAATGCGCGAGATACTCATGGTCTCCAAGCAGCATATCGTATCCGACAGGCGCGCGATACGCCATGGAAGTGTTCGGAATCGAGCCTCCCTCGACCCGGATTGCACGGTCGTTCGCGCCGGGAAGGTGCTGGGGGCGGCGACCGTTGATGTAGAGCTGCCACAGTTCGACGCTGCGAGCTGGCTCGCGGGCGGCATCAGGCGGCACAGCGATTGAGTAGCAAAATACCAAACCGTTGTTGGTGTAAGTCGGATGGTTGAGGGCGCTGCCGACGTAGAGCCACCGCATCGCCTCGGAGATCGAGGTGCAGTGAATCCGGCCTTCCTCGGCGAGCAAACGTCCATAAGGTGAAAAGCTGGAAGCTGGGTCATACAACCCAAGTGAGCCGTTCCATCGGGCGGAGCGGGCGATAAGTGAGAGAGACTTCTGCCAACCTGTGCCGCTGTAATGCCGTCGTGTGCCCTCGCCTGCCGTAATGGTGACTGTGCCATTCGGGTTCGTTGCCGTGACGCGCATTCCGGGAGTCATCACGGTCTCGCTCTCCGGGAGAAGCTGGCGCGGCCCTTCCGTCGCGCACCCTGTTAAAAGCAACGCGAGACAGAGCAAGGAAAGACCGTTCTTCATGGAGTGTGCGTGGCAACGCCTCACGGCCGCAAGCTCAGCGACCACGGAGTGCGGCGCGGCACATGTGACGGTTTCATTTGGTAGCACGCCCCGAAAGACTGGCCCGAACCTCCGCAAACGATTTGGAATCCTTCGGGTAAAAGTCGGCGGTAAAAATGGCGAGCCCGTTGTCGGGAACGCCGTTGTTCGTGTATTTCGATTCGACTGCAAATGCGCGGTTGTCGCTGCGCTTCCAACCGCCGGGAAACGCTTCCCACCGGCTTCCATACGCGTTGAGAGCCAATACGCTTTCAATCTCTACTTCGGTCATCGCTCGAATCGGTCCATTTGGCTGGTGAATGGTGCTGTAAGTCACAAGGCCACATCGAGAATCTTTCACGTCGCGTCCGACGAATTGCGCACGCACATCGAAGCCATGCCAATGGTATTGATATTGGGTTCGCGCCGGAGGGGTAAGCTCGAAGGTCATGGCGGCTCCCAGTGGCCTTCCGTAAAACTTGGTGCATTCATCCGCAGTCTTGCCCAATTGCGCGGAGACGGCGGTAGAGAGAAATATCGCGAGCCATAAGGAGAGCACCGCGCGGAGTATCGAAGACAGGAAGGGGTTTGCTTTCATTCGCTAGCGGTTTGGGAAAGAGCGCCTGAGTCGCCTAAGCCAGCGTAGCCGGTGCCAAGAGCGTGGAGAAGGGGTAGAATGGGGGCATGAAACCGAGTGTCGGACTTTTGACCCGTTACGACAAGGAAATCGAGGGCGTACTGGGGTGCTTTGATCG
>JAXDQW010000062.1:0-24343 GCA_034667665.1 Chthoniobacter sp. | reverse complement strand
CGCCCGAACCACCCGGTGACCGCCCCCCCCCAGAACCCACACGCCGGCCACACGCACGCCGCTCCTTGGCCCACTGCTTTCAAATACCAAACCATCGCCATTTTTGGGGGGCGGGGTCCGATCTGCGCCGCCAATCGTCATGCCGGTGTCATCTTCCCGGTCGCATACCATAGTATCGCGAAGTAGTGGCAGGTGGTCCCGGTGAGCACGCACAGGTGCCAGAGCAAATGATGATAAGGAATCCGTCGCGCAAAGTAGAACGCCAGGCCCCCAATGTAAGCGATGCCGCCACCCAGGAGCAGTAACAAGCCAGGTAAGGGGACACGATCCACCAGCGGCTGCGTGGCGACGAAGACGAGGCATCCCATGCCGAGATAGAGGTAGATGGAAAACAGCGGGTCTTCCAGCCGTCGAGCCACCTTCAGGATGACGCAGGTGATCGCCAGGGTCCAAATGGTGGCCAAAAGAGCCCATCCCCATGGGCCTCGGAGCACGCCGAGCGTAAACGGGGTGTAGCTTCCCGCGATCAAAAGGAAGATCGCTCCACGATCGAAGAGCTCGAATTGGTCCTTTGCTGGGCCTGGCGGGAGCCAGTGCTGCACGGCTGAAGTCAAGTAGAGCAAGGTCGTCGTTACCGCGAAAATGCCCGCGCCTAAAATGGTCCCGAGGTCACCCTGTCGGTACGCCGAAATGATCAGGAAAGGCGCTCCAATCACCGCCGCGCAAAAGCCAATCCCGTGGCTGACGCTATTGGCGATTTCTTCTGGACGAGACCAGGGACGTTCTACGGTCATCAGACGATTAATCTAGGGGATCTCGCCTGTTTGGACGAGTCGGGTGCTGGGCAGGGCAGGGGTGACGGACACGGTGGACGAAGAGTGTAGCGGAGGCTTCGGCGCGCTGGGCGAGGATCGCGCGCGAAAGCGAAGATTCGCCGGACACGGCCAATGGCCCGGTGGACAGCCCGGTGGCGCGAGTGACGCAGAATCAACCACCTGCACCGTCCAACTGGTCAGTCTGGTTCCTCTGAATCTTCTTTCGCAAGGGGGCAGTGGGGTCAATCGTGCAAGAAATGGGCAAATGAACGCGCCTGTTCAAGAATTGTCACAAGTCTCACTGTCCCACCCCCGATTCGCTTTTTTGTCGCAGCCATGTCCGAGAACCTGATCCGAAACGAAGAGCGCTTGAAGGGGGCGGCGGTGGCGGCTTTTGCCAATGCTGAGCCGCGCGAAAGCCATCGCGTGCGGAATTTCATCATCGCCTTGCTCGTGCTCGTGGTGCTCGGTCTTGCGGGTGTCCGCATCTTCAACAATCGCCAGGCGTCGGCCGCCAGCGGAAATCCCGCGGGGCCGTTGCCGGTTCCGGTGACGGCGGGGACGGTGGCGCAAAAGGACGTGCCCATCTACCTCGACGGGCTCGGGACGATTCAGGCGTTGAATACGGTGACGATTCGGGCGCGCATCGATGGCGAGTTGAAGCGCGTGGCGTTCGTCGAGGGACAGGATGTCAAGGCGGGCGACCTGCTCGCGCAAATCGACGACGCTGTGCCGCGCGCGCAACTCGCGCAGGCCGAGGCCAAAGCCGCGCAGGATCAGGCCCAGCTCGAGAACGCCCGGCTGGACCAGGTTCGCAATGAGGACTTGATTGCGAAAAAGGCCATCTCGCCGCAGCAATTCGACACCCAAAGAGCGCTGGTCAAGCAGCTCGAGGCCACGGTGAAGGCAGACCAGGCGGCGGTCGAAAACGCGCAGGTGCAGCTCGGTTACGCGACGATCGTTTCGCCGCTCGATGGACGCACCGGCCTCCGCCTCATGGATCAGGGAAACATGGTCCACGCCAACGACGTGAATGGCCTCGTCGTCGTCGCCCAGCTCCAGCCGATCTCGCTCGTCTTCACCCTGCCGGAACAAACGCTCGTCGAAATCCACAAACGCGAAGCGGAGAGTGGCGAGCTGAGCGTTCTGGCGGTGGATCGCGACAATAAGACGGTGCTCGATACCGGAAAGCTCGCGGTCATCGACAACCAGATCGACACCTCGACCGGCACGATTCGGCTCAAGGCGACATTTCCCAATCAAAGCTTCCAGCTCTGGCCCGGGCAGTTTGCCAACGCGCGGCTCCTGCTCACCGTGCGCAAAGCCGGCGTGGTCATCCCGGCCTCGGTCGTGCAGCGCGGTCCGCAAGGTTCGTACGCGTTCGTGATCAAGGACGACGAGACTGCCGAGATCCGTCCGTTGAAAGTCGCGCAAATCGAGCAGGGCGAAGCCTTGATCGACGAGGGGCTTCAGGCCGGTGAGCGGGTGGTGGTCGATGGGCAGTACAAACTGCAACCCGGGTCGAAAGTGAAACTCTCCGACGCTCCGGCCAAACCGGGCGGCCCCAATGGTCCGCGCAATCCGATCGGCGGCGCGAAGCCGCACTAGCCCCGCGGGCCGCCGCGGAGCCATCGCGTGAACATCTCCGAGCCCTTCATTCAGCGGCCGGTCGCGACCTCGCTGCTCATGGCCGGAGTGGTCATGATGGGCCTGCTCGGCTACGTGCTGCTGCCGATTTCCGCGCTGCCGCCCGTGGATTTTCCGACCGTGCAAGTGACCGCGCAGTATCCCGGCGCGAGCCCCGACGTGATGGCTTCGTCGGTCACCACGCCGCTCGAACGGCAGTTCGGACAGATCAGCGGGCTGACGATGATGAACTCGATCAGCTCCTTCGGGAACACCCAGATCACCCTGCAATTCGCGCTCGACCGCGACATCGACGCGGCGGCGCAGGACGTGCAGGCGGCGATGAACGCCGCGGGCGGCGTGCTCCCGCGCGACATGCCCAGCCCGCCCATTTATTCCAAGGTCAACCCGGCCGATACGCCGATCCTCGCCCTTTCGCTCACTTCCGAGTCGCTGCCTTTGGAAAAAGTGAACGACCTCGCCGACACCGTGCTGGCCCAAAAGCTGAGCGAAGTGACCGGCGTCGGCCTGGTGACGATCGAGGGCAACCAGAAGCCGGCCGTCCGCGTGCGGATCAATCCGGCCGCCCTGGCCTCGCTCGGCCTGGGGCTCGAAGACATCCGCACGGCGCTCGTGCAAAACAACGTCAACCAGCCGAAAGGCAGTTTCGACGGCCCGCGCCAGTCGTATGCCATCGGCGCCAACGACCAGATTTTTTCCGCCCAGGAATTCCGCGATGTCGTGGTCGCGTATCGCAACGGCGCGCCCGTGCGGCTGAGCGATCTCGGGGAGGTCGTGGACAATGTCGAGAACGTCCGGCTGGCCGCGTGGGCGGGCGGCAAACCGGCGGTGATTCTCGACATCCAGCGCCAGCCGGGCGCGAACATCATCGAGACCGCCGATCGCGTGAAAGAGCTGCTGCCCAAGCTCCGCCAATCGTTGCCGCCATCGGTGAATGTCGAGATTCTCACCGACCGCACCGCGACGATTCGCGCCTCGATCCACGACGTGCAATTCACGCTCGTTCTGACCGTGGTGCTCGTGGTCATGGTGATCTTCGTTTTCCTGCGAAAATTCTGGGCCACGGTCATTCCCAGCGTGGCCCTGCCGCTGGCGATCATCGGCACTTTCGGGGGCATGAAGCTGGTCGGGTTTAGCCTCGACAATCTTTCCTTGATGGCCCTGACCATCGCCACCGGGTTCGTCGTCGATGACGCCATCGTGATGATCGAAAACATCGTCCGCTTCATCGAAATGGGGGAGACGCCGATGCAGGCCGCGCTCAAAGGAGCAAAACAGATCGGCTTCACCGTCATCTCGCTGAGCGTCTCGCTGATTGCGGTGTTTATTCCGCTGCTCTTCATGACCGGGATCGTCGGCCGGCTCTTCCGCGAATTCGCGATCACCATGAGCATCGCCGTCGTGGTCTCGGCGATCGTCTCGCTCACGCTCACGCCAATGATGTGCGCGCGCCTGCTCAAGCCGGAGCGCGAGGAGGAGCACGGCCGCTTTTTCCAGGCCACCGAGCGCGGCTTTCAGTGGCTGCTCGATGCCTACGAGCGCGGCTTGATCTGGGTGCTGCGGCATCAGTTTTTCACGCTGATGGTCGCGGTTGCGACGCTCGTCGCCACGATCTGGCTCTACATTCTCGTGCCGAAGGGATTGCTGCCGCAGCAGGACACCGGGTTGATCGTCGGCGTCACGGATGCCGCGCAATCGATCTCGTTCAAAGCGATGCTCGAGCGCCAGCGGGCGGTGGCCGAAATCGTCCAGCGCGATCCCGATGTCGTGAACGTGTCGTCGATGGTCGGCGCCGGAACGATCAACGCAACGGTCAACACCGGCCGCCTCTTCATCGGACTCAAGTCCCGCGACGAGCGCCACGCGAGCGCGGGCGAGATCATCGAGCGCTTGCGCGAGGCGACCAGGAACGTTGAGGGCATCTCGCTCTTCATGCAGGCCGTCCAGGACGTGCAAATCGACAGCCGGGTGAGCCGCACGCAATTCCAATACACCCTTCAGGACGCCGACGAAGCCGAGCTCGCCGAGTGGGCGCCGAAGCTTCTCGCGAAGCTGCGCACGCTGCCGGAACTGGCCGATGTGGCGACCGACCAGCAGGCCGGCGGACTGCAGCTCAGCGTGGACATCGATCGCGAGCAGGCGTCGCGCTACAATGTCCTGCCGCAAGCGATCGACGACACCCTTTACGACGCCTTCGGCCAGCGGCAGGTCTCGATCATTTTCACGCAGCTCAACCAGTACCGCGTGATCCTCGAAGTGCAGCGGAGCTTCCAGCTCACACCCGAGTCGATGCGGAAGATCTACGTGAAATCCTCCGCCGGCCAGATGGTGCCGCTGAGCGCCTTCGCGCAGCTCAAGACCGTGACGGCGCCGCTGGCGATCAACCACCAGGGCCAGTTCCCAGCGGTGACGCTGTCCTTCAATCTCAGCCCGCGCAGCTCGCTCGGCCACGCCGTGCCGGCGATCCAGAAAGCGCAGCAGGAAATCGGTCTGCCGGAGACGGTGGTGCCGACGTTCTCGGGGAGCGCCGCGGAGTTCCGTTCGTCGCTGAAAAGCGAGCCGTGGCTGATCCTGGCCGCGATCGTCGTCATCTACATCGTGCTCGGCGTGCTCTATGAGAGCTACATCCATCCGATCACGATTCTCTCGAGTCTGCCCTCGGCGGGCGTCGGCGCGCTGTTGGCCTTGATCGTGTGCCGCATGGACATGTCGTTGATCGCGCTGATCGGCATCATCCTGCTCATCGGCATCGTCAAAAAGAACGCGATCATGATGATCGACTTTGCGCTCGATGCGGAGCGGCACGAAGGCCTGCCGCCGGAGAAGTCCATCTATCAAGCCTGCCTGCTGCGGTTCCGCCCGATCATGATGACGACCTTCGCCGCGCTGCTCGGCGCGCTGCCGCTGGCGCTCCAAAACGGGACCGGCTCGGAGCTGCGCAAGCCGATGGGAATTGCCATCGTCGGCGGACTCCTGCTCTCGCAATTCCTCACCCTCTACACGACGCCCGTCATTTATCTTTACCTCGATCGGCTCGCCAAATGGGTGCGCCAAAAGCGCGTCGCGGCTGGTCTGCCCGGCTTGAGCGACGACGACCCCGCCGCCGGGATTCCCGCTGAACCGTCGGTGCCGTGAGCGTTTCCGAGCCGTTCATCCGTCGTCCGGTCGCCACCACTTTGCTGGCGGCGGGATTATTTTTGCTCGGCATCGTCGCGTATCACTTGCTGCCGGTGGCGCCGATTCCGCGCGTCGATTTTCCGGTCGTGTCGGTGAATGCGAATCTCCCCGGCGCCGATCCGGAGACCGTGGCTTCATCGCTGGCGGCACCGCTCGAGCGGCGGCTGGCGCAGATTGCGAGCGTCTCGGAGATCACCTCGGTCAGCACGAACGGGGGCACCTCGATCACCGTGCAATTCGATCTGAACCGCAAAGTCGTCGCCGCCGCGCGCGACGTGCAGGCGGCGATCAATGCGGCGGCGAGCGAGCTGCCGATCAATCTGCCGAATCCGCCGACCTACAAGAAAGTGAACCCCGCCGACGCGCCGATCATGGTGCTGGCGATGACCTCGAGCACGCGTCCGCCGACGGAGGTTTACGAGGATGCGGATGAGATCATTGGCCAGCGGCTGAGCCAGGTCGAGGGCGTGAGCCAGGTGCTGATCAGCGGCGCGGCGAAGTCGTCGATTCGCGTGCAGGTCAATCCCGCGGCCCTGGCTTCGACCGGTCTCAGCCTGGAAGACGTGCGCGCTTTTCTCGGCAAGGTGAACGTGGACATGCCGAAGGGAAGCGTGGACGGCGAGCAGGCGTCCTACACGATCTATAGCAACGATCAGTTGCACGAGGCGGATGATTATCGGCGGCTCATCGTCGCGCAGAAGAATGGGACGCCGATCCGGCTGAGTTCCGTGGCCAACATTGTCGAAGGCGTGGAAAACACGAAGGTCGGCGGCTGGCACGGGACGGCGCCGGCGGTGTTGCTCGTGGTTTTCAAGCAGCCCGACGCCAATGTCATCGAGACGGTGGATCGGATTCGCCGGGTCCTGCCGCAGGCGGAGAAATGGCTGCCGCCGAGTGTCAAGGTCGATGTCCTGAGCGACCGCACCGTGACCATCCGCGCATCGGTCGAGGAGGTGCAATTCTCGTTGCTGCTCAGCATCGCGTTGGTGGTGATGGTGATCTTTCTCTTCCTGCGACGGTTTTGGCCGACGTTCATCGCGAGCGTGACTGTCCCGCTGGCTCTGGCCGGCACTTTCGCGGTCATGTATCTGCTCGACTACAGCCTCGATAATCTCTCGCTGATGGCGGTGACGATCTCGGTCGGGTTCGTCGTGGACGACGCGATCGTGGTTATCGAAAACGTTTTCCGCTACGTGGAAAAGGGCGACAGCTCGATGGAGGCGGCGCTGAAAGGGGCGCGGCAGATCGGGTTCACGGTCATCTCGATGAGCCTCTCGCTGGTCGCCGTATTCATTCCGCTCTTGTTCATGGGCGGTCTGATCGGGCGCCTGTTTCACGAATTCGCGGTCACCCTCAGCGCCGCGATTCTTGTCTCCGGCGTGATCTCGCTGACGCTCACCCCGATGATGTGCGCGCGGTTTTTGAAGCCCGAATCGGAGCATAAGAAAGCCGGGATTGTGGTGCGGACGAGCGAGCGCGCGTTCAACGGCATGCTCGGGATCTACGAAGGCGGATTGAAATGGGTGTTGCGCCATCAGGCCTTCATGCTGGTCGTCGCGTTGCTCACGGCGGTGGCCACGGTTTGGCTTTACACCGTGGTTCCGAAGGGCTTTTTCCCGCAGCAGGACACCGGGATGCTGACCGGCATCACCGAGGCCTCGCAGGACATCTCGTTTCCCGCGATGGAGCAGTTGCAAAAGCGGGTGGCGGCCATCGTGCTCGCCGATCCGGCGGTGGCGACGGTCGGCTCGTTCGTCGGCGGTGGGTTTGGCAGCTCAACCGTAAACAACGGCCGCCTCTTCATCGCGTTGAAGCCGCGCTCGGAGCGGAAGGTGACTGGCGAACAGATCATCGCGAGGCTGCGCCGGCAGGTCTCCGCGGTGCAGGGGATCACCCTGTTCATGCAGGCGATGCAGGACATCCGCGTGGGCGGCCGGGCGAGCAAGGCGCAATACCAATACGCGCTGCAAACCGGGGACCTCGACGAGCTCAACCAGTGGACTCCGAAGCTGGTGAGCAAGCTGCGCCAGTTGCCGCAGCTCAAAGACGTGACCAGCGACCAGCAGACGCGCGGCTTGCAGACGAATGTCGTCATCGACCGTGATGCCGCGGCGCGCCTCGGCGTCTCGCCGCTGGAGATCGACAACACACTCTACGACGCCTTTGGCCAGCGCCAGGTCTCGACGATTTACAAGCGCTACAACCAGCACCACGTCGTCCTCGAAGTCGATCCGCGGTTCCAATTCGAGCCGGCGTCGCTGCAAAAGATCTACGTTCGCTCGAATGCGGGAAAGCAGGTGCCGCTCGGCAGCGTCGCGAAATTCCAAACCGCGAACACCGCGCTTTCCGTCAATCACCAGGGACAGTTTCCGTCGGCCACGATTTCTTTCAATCTCACGCCCGGCGTGTCGCTCGGCGATGTGACGGCGCTCATCGATAATGCCGCGCGCGAAATGCAATTGCCGTCGAGCATTCACGGCAGTTTCCAAGGCACCGCGCAGGTCTTCCAATCCTCCCTCACGAGCACGCCGCTGCTCCTCGCGGCCGCGCTGCTCGCGGTCTATGTCGTGCTCGGGATGCTTTATGAAAGCCTGATCCACCCGCTCACCATCCTTTCCACGCTGCCCTCCGCCGGGCTCGGCGCGCTGCTCGCGCTGATGGTCGCCGGGTACGATCTCTCGCTCGTCTCGTTCATCGGGATCATTCTGCTCATGGGCATCGTGAAGAAGAACGCGATCATGATGATCGACTACGCGCTCGACGTGGAGCGGAGGGAGAACCTGAGCCCCGAAGAGGCGATCTACCGGGCCTGCGTGGTCCGCTTTCGCCCGATCATGATGACCACGCTCGCGGCGATGTTTGGCGCGGTGCCGCTGGCCATCGGCATGGGGGCGGGCTCGGAGCTGCGGCAGCCGCTCGGCGTCGCGGTGATCGGCGGCTTGGTCGTCTCGCAAATCCTCACGCTCTACACGACGCCGGTGATTTACCTGATGTTCGAGCACCTGCGCGTTTGGGTGCGTGCGTTGCGTCGATCCCACCCAGAGCCGGCCAGTGCGGCGGCGCCGGCCGCGGGCGTGTAGGTCGCTCCGCGGCGCTCGTGACGCGGTTTGGCCCGTGCGTGCGAATCAGCGATAGGTCGATCGTGCAGGGAACGGCGGGGTGAGGGTGCCGCGGGCGGGTCAACGGTGGCCGGTGCGGGGGTTGAAAAAGTGTCGCGGTGAAAAAAAGTGTGTCAGAAAAGCGGCGGGTCAAACCTTCTATCTTCGAAACATGGATGACCTTCCTCCCAACTCGACCGCTGCGACCGAGGCTTATCTCCGCCTGTTGACCCAGCACGACCGGTGGCTGGCGGCTTATGTCTATAGCCTGGTGCCGCGCGCGGTGGACGCGGACGATATCCTGCAGGAGGTCAAGGTCACGATGTGGAAGCATTTCGCGAAGTTTGAGGCGGGGTCGAACTTTCGAGGTTGGGCGCGGAAGATCGCCACGAATCAGATCCTGAACTACCGGCGCGCGGAGCAGCGGCGCCCCAATTCCGAATTGGAGGAGGCCTTTATCGAAGCGGTGGCGGCGGAGATCGATCGCCGCGCCGAGGTGCTCGACCGCCGGGCTGACGCGCTACGGCAGTGCCTGCGCAAGCTGTCCGAAGCGCATCGCAAGGTCGTCGTGTGGCGTTACTACGAGGACTGTGGGATCGAGGAGATCGCGGCCAAGAGCCAGCGCACGGTGGAGGCGGTGTATCGCCTGCTCAGCCGGGTCCGCGGCGTGTTGAACGATTGCGTGAGCCGCCAGCTCGCCGCTTCCACCACCGCATGAACGACCGCGAATCGAACGAGGATCGCATCGAGCGGATGATCGAGGGGTTGCTTTCGCCGGCGGCGCTCGACGCGCTCAAGGCGGACGTGATCCGCGATCCCGAGCTGCGGGCGGCCTATGTCGAACGGGTGTCGTTGCACGCGACGCTGCGCGCCGAGCGCGAGACGCTCCGGGAGCTTTTGCAGCAGGAGCCGGCGCCGCAGGAGAAGTCCGGCCGGCGCTGGCCGGTGATCGTCTGGACGGCGGCGGCGGCGGCCGGCGTGACGCTGGTGGCGAGCGCATTGTTTTTTGGCCGGGGCACGCTCTTCCACCGCCCGGTCGCGACGCTGATCCAGGCCGACAATTGCAAGTGGGCTGGCTCGGATTTGCCGACGGCGGTGGACTCGAAACTCGGCGCGGGCACGCTCGCGCTCGTCGAAGGCATCGCGACGCTGAAATTCAAAAATGGAGCAACCGTGACCATTGAGGCGCCGACGAAATTGGAGATCCTGAATGCGATGCACTGCCGGCTGCTGGAAGGCTCGCTGGTCGCCGAGGTGCCCGTCCCGGCGCACGGTTTCACCATCGACACGGCGGACATGAAGGTCATCGACCTGGGCACGAAGTTCGGTCTGACGGCGGGGTCGGCCGGCAATTCGCAGGTCGTGGTTTTCGAGGGCGAGGTGGAAGTGGGTGGCGTGGGTGGCGCGCCACAGCGTCTGCTGAAAGGCAAAGGTCTCAACGTCGGCTCGGGCAATCTGCCGATGGATCAGGAGCCGGGTCGCGCGCACCCGGTGCATGAGGAGAACGGCTGGACGGCGATTACGACCGCCTTTGGCCGCGGCAAGGACGGCTACGCGCGCCGCGGGGAGAAGAATCCGCCGGCCGGCGCGCATCCGCTCATCATGGTGAAGCACACCGATCTCGAACGCGGCCGAAACAACGAGCGGCGCGGTGTTCTCACCTTCGACGTGTCCGGCATCCAGCCCGCGAACGTCGCCGAAGCGCAACTGGTCCTCGATCCCGAGCCGAGCGGCTTCGGCTTTTCCACGCTGGTGCCGGATTCGCGCTTCGCGGTCTATGGCCTCACCGATGAAGCGCTCGATGCCTGGGAGGAAAAGGAGATGCGGTGGGCTTCGCTGCCCGGCTGCAGCGACGAAGGTCCGAATCTCAGCCAGGTCCGCAAGGTTGCGGAGTTCTGGATTCCGCGAGGGGGCTCGGGCGATCCGCTGACCGTGCGGAGCGACGCCCTCGCCGAGTTCATCCGCACGGACACCAACGGCCTCGTCAGCTTCCTCATCGTGCGCGAAACTGGGGAAACCGATCCCTCCGGTCTCGTCCACGCCTTTGCCTCGAAAGAACATCCCACCGCCCGCCCGCCGACGCTGCGCATCAAATGACTTCCCCGAACACCGTTCCAACTAGGCTGCTCTGCGTAGCTCGACTTTCCAATGTCGAGAAGGTGCGGCTCCGTCACGTTCTCGACTTTGGAAAGTCGAGCTACTGTCCTGTTCGATGAATAACCTCTTCCTCCTGGCTACTTTCGCGCTCAACGCCGCCTCTTTCGCGGTGGAAGACGACGCCCAACGTGAAGCGCTGAAATTCTTCGAGAACGAAGTGCGGCCGGTGCTGGCGAATCGCTGTTTCGAATGTCACGGCGAGAAAAAGAAGAAGGGCAGTCTGCGGCTCGACAACATCACCTTCATCACCAAAGGCGGCGACTCAGGGCCGGCGCTGGTGCCGGGCGAGCCGGACAAATCGATCATGATCGACGCGATCCGCTACAAGGATCCGGACTTCCAGATGCCGCCGAAGGACAAGCTTCCGGACAAGGAAATCGCGGTGCTCGAAAAGTGGGTGAAGCTCGGCGCGCCCTGGCCGGCGAACGACACGAACATCGCGCGGGTGGACGAGTTCGGCTTCAGCGAGAAACAGCGCAAATGGTGGTCGTTTCAGCCGCTGACGAAGCCGGCGCCGCCGGAGGTGAAGAGCGATTGGGTGCGCAACGACATCGACAAATTCATCGCGAAAAAACACGCCGAACTGGGCCTCACGCCGGCGCCGGAGGCCGACCGCCATGAGCTGGTGCGGCGGCTCTATTTCAATCTCCACGGGCTTCCGCCGACGAAAGCGCAGGCGGATGCATTCGTGAACAGCACCGATCCGCAGGCTTACGAAAAGCTCGTCGATGAGCTGCTCGCGAGTCCGCGCTACGGCGAACGCTGGGCGCAGCATTGGCTCGATCTGGTGCGTTATGCGGAGAGCGACGGCTACAACCAGGACGCCGCGCGCCCGGCGGCGTGGGCCTATCGCGACTACATCATCAAGAGTCTGAACGCGGACAAGCCTTACGATCAATTCGTCCGCGAGCAGCTCGCGGGCGACGAGATCGACCAGAAAAACCCCGACGTGCTGGTGGCCGCAGCGTATCTGCGCAACCCGATCTACGAATACAATCAGCGCGACGCGCGCGGGCAATACGACGTGATTCTTACCGACCTGACGGACAATGCCGGCGAGGTGTTCCTCGGCCTCAGCTACGGCTGCGCGCGCTGCCACGACCACAAGTTCGATCCCATCCTGCAAAAGGACTACTACCGGCTGCGCGCGTTCTTCGCACCGGTGCGGTGGCGCGACGACCTCAAGCTTGCGACGGATGAAGAGAAAGCGCGCTTCGCCGAGCAGCAGGCGAAGTGGGAGGAAGCCACCAAGGACATCCGCGCGCAGATCGACGCGATCATCGGCCCGATGATCGAGAAGAACGTGAAGAAGGCTTACGAGAAATTCACGCCCGACATCCGGGCGATGGTGGACAAAAAGCCGGAAGAGCGCGCGCCGCAGGACTGGCAGTATTCCTACTTCTGCGAGCGGCAGATGGAGTACGAGCGCGAGCGCTTCGAGCCGATGAAGTCGATCAAGAAGGAGGAGGATAAGGCGCGCTATCAGGCGCTCGTGGAGGAACTGAAGAAGTTCGACGACCTCAAGCCGAAGCCGTTGCTCCAGGCGTTCGTTGCGACCGACGCCACCTCGAAAGGGCCGCCGAACATTTTGAAGACGCGCAAGGGTGAGAACGACATCGCTCCCGGTTTTCTCACGCTGCTCGCACCCCAGGAGCCGAAGATCGAACCGATCGGGAACTCCACGGGACGCCGCAGCGCGCTCGCGGCGTGGATCACGCGGCCGGACAATCAGCTCGCTACGCGGGTAATCGCGAATCGCGTGTGGCATTATTTATTCGGTCGCGGCCTCGTCGCGACGCCGAATGATTTCGGCAAGCTCGGCGAAGAGCCGACGCATCCCGAGTTACTCGACTGGCTCACCCAGCGATTCATTGCGGACGGCTGGAGCCTCAAGAAACTGCACCGCGAAATCCTGCTCTCCGCGACGTATCGGCAGACCGCACACCGCGCCGTGCCGGAGATCGCGGCGAAGATCGATCCGACGAACAAGTATCTCTGGCGCTTCAACCCACGCCGGCTTGACGCCGAGCAGGCGCGCGACGCGATGCTCGCAGCGAGCGGAGAGCTCGATCTCAAGGAAGGCGGGCCGTCCGCGGATGCCAACGGCACGCGGCGCTCGATCTACACGATCAAGAAGCGGAACAGTCAGAACGAGCTTTTGCGCAGCCTCGATGCGCCCTCCGGCTTCGCCAGCACCTCCGAGCGGCAGAGCACCACGACGCCTACCCAAGCGCTGCTCATGCTCAACGGCGACTGGACGCTGACCCGCGCGCAGAAGCTGGCGGCGCGCGTCTCGTCCGTCGAGGAAGCGTGGCAATTCGCGCTCGGCCGTCCGCCGACGGCGAAGGAGATCGAGGCCGCGGCGAACTTCATCGCGAAGCACGTCGCCACGGAGCCGCGCCCCGCGCCGAGCCAGATGGACCTGGCGAACGCCGGCCAGTTCAAGGAGAACACGCCGCAGGAACGGCTGATCGCTCGCACCGCCGAGGAAGAGGGCGACGAGTTCACCGTCGAGGCGGTGGTGAAGCTCGACAGCATCGACGTGAACGCGTCCGTCCGCACCATCGCGTCCCGTTGGAACAACGGGAAGGACAACGTCGAAGCGTTTGGCTGGAGCCTCGGCGTGACCGGCGAGAAATCGCGCTTCAAGCCGCGCAATCTCATCATCCAGCTCGTCGGCGAAGACGAGAATCGCAACATCGCCTACGAGCCGATCGCCTCGAATCTGCGGCCCGAGCTCGGCGTGGAGTATCACGTCGTCGCGAAAGTCTCGTGCAGCGAGCACACCGTCACCTTTCAAATGCAGCAGGTCGGCAACCCCGACTCGCCGGTGCTCACCTCCGTTGTCCCGCACCGCGTCCGTGGCGGCTTGAGCAAAGGCGTCTCCGGCCTGGTCATCGGCGGCGTGAACAAACGCGCGGCGACGCACCAATGGGACGGTCGCATCGAAGCCGCGCGCGTTGTCGTCGGCGTGCTGCCGGATGAGGCGCTCTCGCCCGATCCGGCAAAGTGGACCGTGCCTGCGCTCGTGACCTGGAACGCGAAAACCGGCCCGACCGAGCAGTTCGCCTGGGCCGGCGCCGAGACCGCACCTTCCGGCGCCGACCCACGCAAGCTCGCCCTCGCCGATCTCTGCCACGTCCTGCTCAACGCCAATGAGTTTCTCTATCTCCAATGAGCCAGCCGTTCTTTCCTGACCAGCCACACCACGCTATCCTTACCTCATGGAATACCGCGACATCATCACTATCGAACCCGGCAAACGCAGCGGAAAGCCGTGCATTCGCGGCATGCGGATCACCGTGCAGGACATTCTGGAATATCTCGCCGGAGGTATGACCGAGGATGAGATTCTTGCCGATTTTTCGGAGCTAACTCGTGATGACATTCGGGCCTGCCTGGCTTTCGCGGCCGACCGTGAGCGGAAACTCTTTGTGGCCGCGGCGTGAAGCTCCTCCTCGATGAGAACCTTTCCGACAGGATCGCCCTTCAGATTCTCGATCTCTTCCCGGACTCGTCACATGTCAAAACGCACGGCCTGCTTAATACCGACGATTCAGTCATCTGGACATTCGCGGCGCAGCACGGCTTTGCCATCGTCTCGAAGGATTCCGACTTTTATCAACGCAGTCTCGTGTTTGGCGCGCCGCCGAAATTCATTTTCCTGCGTGTTGGCAATTGCCCAACCAGCCGGATCACCGCACTGCTACGTTCTGAGTTCACCGTCATCGAAACATTCATCGGCGATCCGAGCACAAGCGTTCTCATTCTCGCCTGAGCCGTAACGGGCTCACACTCATACTGTCTTATACCAACCGTACGCCATGCCCTGCCAAAACTTCGACCTCCCCACTTCACGCCGCCAATTTCTCCGCCGGGCCGGCTGCGGCTTCGGCGCCGTGGCGCTCGCCGCGCTCATGGGCGAACGCGTGCTCGGCGCGCCGACCGGATTCAATCCGGCGCAGGCGCTGATCCCCAACCACGCCGGCCGCGCGAAGAACGTGATCTTCTGCTTCATGGAAGGCGGCCCGAGCCATCTCGATACCTTCGATCGCAAGCCGCTGCTCAACGAGCTCGCCGGCCAGAAACTGCCCGCGAGCTTCAAGGAGCCCGTGCTCGCCATGGGGGAAAGCGGCGCGCCGTTGCTCGAATCGAAGCGCACCTGGAAACAGTACGGCCAGAGCGGGCTCTGGATTTCCGACTGGTTTGAGAACGTCGCGCAACACGCCGACGACCTCGCGGTTATCAACTCGTGCGTTTCGGACGGCATCAACCACGCGGGTGGCGTCTGCCAGATGAACACCGGCTCGATCTTCGGCGGGCGCCCGTCGCTCGGCGCATGGGTCAATTACGGCCTCGGCACCGAAAACCAGAATCTGCCCGGCTTCGTGGTCATCAAGGATAGCGAGGGCACGGTGGTGAACGGCGTGCGCAATTGGGGCAGCGGCTTCATGCCCGCGGTCTATCAAGGCGTCGAGTTCAGCTCCGACGGCGTCCCGATCAAATACCTCGATAACCCGAAAGGCATGACCAACGAACGCCAGCGCGACAAGCTCGACCTGCTCGCCACGCTCAACCGCGACTACGGCGCATCGCGCGCCGACAACACCGAACTCGACGCGCGCATCCGCTCCTACGAGCTCGCTTACAAAATGCAGTCCGAGGCGCCGCAAGCGGTCGATCTGAGCAAGGAAACCGAAGCGACCAAAACGCTCTACGGCATGGATCAGCCCGAGACCGCCGTCTACGGCCGCAACTGCCTGCTCGCCCGCCGGCTCGTGGAAAACGGCGTCCGCTTCGTGCAGCTCTACAGCGGCGCCGGCAGCAAATGGGACGCGCACGCCAAGCTCGAGGAAAACCACACCAAACTCTGCCGTGCGGTGGACAAACCCATCGCCGGCCTGCTCGCCGACTTGAAAGCGCGCGGCCTGCTCGACGAAACGCTCGTCATTTGGGGCGGCGAATTCGGCCGCACGCCGATGAGCGAGCAGGGTGGGGGACGCGACCACAACCCGAACGGCTTCACCATGTGGATGGCCGGTGGCGGCGTGAAAGGCGGTCAAACGATTGGCGCCACCGACGACCTTGGCCTCTACGCCGTGCAGGACAAGCTGCACGTCCACGACCTGCACGCCACCATCCTGCACCTGCTCGGCGTGGATCACACCAAGCTCATCTACCCCCACAAAGGCCGCCCCGAACGCATCGACCAAAACGAAGGGCACGCCTTCAGCAAGATCACGGGGTAGCGACGCGCAACTCGGGTCAGAGTTGCTCCTGACAGCCGCAGTTACCGGGATCAAAACCCGCGCCGGACCCGGTTCCCGCGAAGTCGCGCTTCGTCGGCGAAAGTAGGGGTGTTCAACTTCGCGGTTTCGGATCTTGGAATCGCCGCCGGACTTCCGCGACTCAATTCTGGCGGCGAAGTCAGATCGCCGCCGCGGCGGCTTTTTTCAGAATCTCCATCGTCTCGCGCTGACGCTGCTGAACAAATTCCCGAGCCTTGGCCGCCTTGGCTTTCGCGGCGGTGGGGTCTTTCGCGATCGCGAGCGCAGTCGGTGCGACACGAGCGAGTTCGTCTGGTTTGTCGAGGTCGAAGAGCCAGTCGGCGAGGCCGATGTCGCGCCACATGAAGCCCTTCGTCGTCTGCTCGGCGAAGCGGCAGACGATGGCGGGAACGCCGTTGCCGAGCGCCATGATGGGGCTGTGCATTTCATTGCTCACGAGCCCGGCGGAGCGGGCGTAGGTGCTGATGGCTTCGTCGGTGAGCCAGAAGTTTTCCCGCCAGACGACTTTCGCCTTCACGTCGGCGGGCAGCGGATCGACGAGCAGTTCCCGGCCGGTTTCCATCTGCGTCGAGTCTTCAGGGCAGACGAGCACTTTCATCGGCGTCTCGCGCGTGATGGCGATGATGGCGTCGCACAGCGGCGCGTGGTCGTGCTCCTTCATCTCCTCGTTGCGCCGGTGCTTGGCTTCGTCGAACGCGTAGCCTGGCTTCACTTTCCAATACGGTGCGTTGCGCAGGTTCGGGAGGAAGCAAAGGAACCGGCCTTCCTCGAGGCCGTGTGCTTTGAGGAAGGCGATCGCGGCTTCGTCGTTGCGCACATCGGCGGCAAAGGCGCCGTCGGGACCGAATTCGATGATCGGGCTCGTCACGCCGGCTTCCTTCACGACGCGCAGCGAAAGGCCGTCGCGCAGGAAGACGAAGCTCGCGCCGTTGAGCAGCGCGCGGCAGGCGTCGTCGAGGCCGTTGTTGCGCATGATCTTCAACCCCGGATCGCCCGCCGCCGCCATGGTGATGCCGTAGATGCCGTAGGGTTTCCCAGTCTCGCTCCTCCACGCCGCGACATCGCGGTGCGCGGTGAGATACGGTCCGGAACCGTGCAGCAGAAAGTCGCATTCGTAGGCCCCTTGTTTGTCGCGGACGATGCGCAGTTTCGGAAAGCGCCGGAGCAGCATTTCCTCGACGCCGTTGCGGGTGTCCATCGGCCAGAGCGTCACCTCGGCGTCGGGAATGTGCTTCTCGATCAACGCGAGCACGCCGGGCGTATGGCCGATGTCGCCGATGTTCACCGTCTGCCACGACGAACGCAGGACGATGCGTGGGGCCCGCTTGGTGGCGGCGAAGAGGTTCGGGAAAACCGTCGCGCCGGTGAATGCAGCGGTCGTGCGGGCGAGGAAATGTCGGCGTTTCATGGGGAGCGCGGGGGAAAGTCTGGCGTGCGAAAGAAGGCGTGTCCAATGCCGTGGATTCGGGCATTTCTTGAAGCGCGTGCGTTCCTCCGACTCTCCCTCCTCAGTCGGACTCTCTTGCCGGGGATTTTGGAGCACCGCGTTGTTCGCCGTTCTGGTTGTCACCGGAGTGATCGCCCTTGCCGTGGAGCCGGAGCCTGCAAATCCCGGCCCGGCCGTGGCAAAGATGGATGGTCTCGTCGCGTTTTGGGATTTCCAGGAACCGGCGGGAGAGCCACGCGTTTCGCGCGGGCCGCAGCCCTTTTCCTTGACCGAAATGAAAGGGCCGATCGCGCGGGCGGATGAAGGTGTGTTCGGTGCCCACTCGGCGCGGATCAAGCGCGGGCAATGGTTCATGATCGAGCGCGCGCAGATCGGCGCGCTCGATCTTCACGGCAAGGACGCGCAAGTCACCGTCGCGGCGTGGGTGCGGCGCGAAGACAAAACGTCATGACAGGCCATCGCGGGCGTCTGGGACGAAACGCGCGGCAAGCGTCAGTATTGCCTTTTCCTCAATGCGCCGCGCGGCACGCGAGCCGACGAGATGAAACGCCATCCCCTGCAGAATCGCCTTCACGGCCACGTCTCGGCCGTGGGCGGGCCCACGCCGGGCCAGCAGGTTTGCATCACGTACTCGAGCGGCGCCACGGAGATTCCGCTGCGTGAGTGGCAGTGCCTCGTGATGACTTACGACGGCCGCGAGTCACGCGTCTATGTCGATGGGAAGATCGACGCACTCGAACACGTACAACCCCTTTCTCTATGCCGACGGTCTCTTCGACGGCGCCGCGGAGGGCGCGGCTTTCACCGTGGGCGCGGTGCATCGCGGCGGCGAGTGGGGCAACTTCTTCGGCGGGCAAATCGGCGGGCTGGCGATCTTCCGACGGGTGTTGAGCGAAGCCGAAATGCTGGCCCTGACACAGCGCGTTCCTTTACCGATCAAGACCGGCTCTCGATGAAACTTTCCCCCATTCTTTTGCTCATGCTCTGCACCGCCGGCGCGCGGGCGCAGTCTCTTCTGCCCGTCGGCTGGGATCCCTTTTGCCGTCTGCGCTCGTGGTGAAATGATAGTTGCCTTGTCGTTGCGGCAGATCGCCATCCACGTGAGTATTTATGAAATTAGCCGTGAATTAGCAGAGTTTTCTCGGAAAAGAACACTTGCCCGGCAGAGAGCGCAGGTGAGAAAGAAGGTTTGGCCATGCAAACGACAACAACCTCTCCGGAAACACAGCAGGAAACGCCGCTGAGCACGAAACCAGTTGCTGAGGAGGCCAGGCAAACTGAGGTCCACGTTAAAATGCTTGAGATTGCTGAGGAGGCACAGAAGGGGTCCGGTTCGATTTACGCGGAAATTCGTCCACACGCGTTTGTCGTCATGCCCTTTGGCAAGAAGAAAGGCGGCGACGGCTCGATCTATGATTTTAATGCCATCTATTCCCAGCTGATCAAGCCGACGCTTGAAGGCGCGGGCTTTGAGCCTTTCCGCGCGGATGAAGAGTCCACCAGCGGCGACATACTCACCGATATGTTTCAGGAACTGCTCCTGGCTGACCTGGTCCTCGCCGACATGAGCATCGACAATGCAAATGTATTCTACGAACTGGGAATCCGCCATGCCTTCCGCAAACGTGGGGTGGTGCATATTCAAGCGGGACATGCGTATATGCCGTTTGACGTTTTCAATGTGCGGACGATTCCTTATCACATTACTCCTGAAGGAGTGCCAGACGCGGAGTTTCTGGAAAAGGATAAAGCGGCTATTACGCGCGTTTGCCGTTCAACCTGGGCATCTGAACCCGAGCGCGTTCATAGCCCAATTTACAACCTTTTAACCGGCCTGGTCGAGCCAGAACGAAGGACCTTGCGCACTCCTCTTGCGACGGGCTTCTGGCGTGAGTATAACGAATGGAAACAGCGGGTGACGATAGCACAACGCGAGCGTCGAATTGGTGACATATTATTGCTCACGGAAGAAATTAGCAATCCCCTGATCAAGGAGGAAGCGGTTGGGGAGGCGGGCAAGGCCCTGCAAAACATGGACCGCAACGAACTGGCCTTGGAGCAATATCGCAAAGGTCTGGAAATAAATTCCAGCAACCTGGAGTTCCGCCGTCAGGAAGCCATCTTGCTCAACCAACTAAGTTGTGAGGAGGAGGCCATCGTCAAGCTTGAAAGCCTGTTGAATGATTTTCCATCTGATACGGAAGCAATCGGCACGCTAGGCCACATTTACAAGGATGTGTGGACGGACTCCTGGACGTGGATCAAAGACAGAGATAAGCGTCTGCGGACGGCTTACGACTCTTATCACTGGCTGGTCAAGGCCTTCCGCACCTACCTAAAAGGCTTTCAATGTAATTTGGATAATACCAATCCAGGAGTCGATGCGCTGATCCTTGGCGTCATCCTGATGGATCTGGCAAAACGTTTTGAAGACAAGCAGGACCCAGATCCAGAAATCGTTCAAATACGAGATCTTTTGCCGGATCTGCGTGCCACCCTGCTCTTTGCATTGGACATCAAGTCCCTTGATGAGAAAACCGATTACTGGACGCTTGCGTCACTGGCCGAGTTACACGTGATGACCGCCGAACGTACTCAAAAGATCACCCGAGCATATCGAAAAGCCCTCACCGCCGCCCGAGGCAACATGTTCAGTCTGCAATGGTCCCTTAATCAGCTGGAGATGCTGCAGTCACTCGAGATGCGCGGCGAATTTGTCCAGGCGGGCATTGTCGCCATACGGGAAGAAATGCGCCGCCTCAGAAAGGAGGAAGACTTAGGGGGGGGTGGAGAAGCGCAAGAAATACCCGCCCGGAAGACAGAAGGTGACATCTTCCTGTTCGCTGGCTACATGATCAGCAATCCGCGTAAAAAGGAAAATCAATTCCCGCCGGAGAAGGAATCGGATATCAAGCAAGCCATTCAAAACGTGCTCAAGAAATACAAAGCTGGGTCGAGTGATTTGGCGGTTACGACCGGAATGGATGCTGGCAGTGAACTGATGTTTGTTGAAGCCTGCGTTGAACGTGGAATCCCCGTGCAGGCTTACTTCGCTACGCCTGAAGCACCCTATGTGCGTGATTTCGTCAGCCCGGGAGGCGAGCAGTGGATCGAGCGCTTCTACAAGATGCGAAACCATCCATTGGTGGATGAATTCTATCAGTTCGACAAGGTCGGTCCACCCAAGGAGGGCGATAATGTGCATGAACGAAATAACCGGTGGGCAGTCTATTCGGCGCTGGCCCGCGGCATTGATAAAGTTCGGCTGATTGCGGTCTGGGACGGCAAAGGTGAAATGTCCAAGGACCTTGATGTTCGTTTGGTGAAGCACATGGTGGAGCTGATGCGCGATCGGGGCGGCATGGTAGAACCGATCAATCCATTCAAGTTGATGCTCGTGACGGTTGCAGAATTGAAAGATAGTTTGCTCACGGCGAGCCCGCCCCCTTCGGTGGAGGAAGAACTGCCGCAAGAGAGAGAGCCGGGCAAGGAAGGAGAATTGCCTCAGGCGGTTGAGAGAGCGCCTCTCAAAGCAAATGGGACCAGGACCAGGAAGAAGAAATAGAAAGCGCTGCCTGCTGATCAATCAGCAGGCAGCATCACCTCATCGATCTTTCTTTTGAATAGGGCCAGCCTCGCGTGACTTTCCGCAACTTGTCGTGCCAAGCACCAAGCAAGGCCGGCGCGGACGCAGCCGCTGGGAGCACGAGGGCGCGGACTGCGAGTGGTTATTCAAATGACCAACGCGCGGTTATTCAGTATTTCGACTGCGCAGTCCTGAGGCCGTTCTCATGCAACGAGTTCTCTCCCGGTTCACAAATCTCTATCCCGTGTGGCTCGTGGCCAGCGCCGTCCTCGCGCTGTGGCATCCTCCGTTGTTCGCCTGGTTCTCGGGTCAATGGATCGTCTGGGCGCTGACGATCGTGATGCTCGGCATGGGCTTCACGCTGACCGTGGACGACTTTCGCCGGCTGTTCAAAACCCGGCTCGCTCGCGCTGGGCTTTCTCGCGCGGGCCGATGTGGCGCTGGCTGTGGCGGTGACGCTGACCTCGACGCTCCTCGCGTTTATCATGACACCACTGTGGTGCCGGGCGCTCGCCGGACGCTACGTGCCGGTGGATGCGCTCGGTCTGTGCCTCTCGACGCTGCAAGTCGTGGTCGCGCCGGTGCTGATCGGCGTGCTGTGCAATTGGCGCTTCCGCGCGAAGTGGCGCGGATGGCGCGCTTCGGGCCCACGGTGTCGGCGTGCGTCCACCCGATGCGGATGCGCTCCGCATCCGGTGCTCTTCGCGCACATCGAGACCATTGAAGCGGTGGAGAACGCCCGCGCCATCGCCGCGGTCGAGGCCGTGGATGTCCTCTTCGTCGGCCCTGCGGATTTGCGCTTCGATCTCGAAGCGCGGCCGTCCCGGGGCACGCGCGATTACGACGCCTGCCTCCAGGAAGTCGCCGCCGCCGCATCCGCAGCCGGCCGGCAAAGCGGCATTCTCGTCCGCGACACGGGCGAGCTCGGCAAGCTCCGCAGCCTCGGCTACACCATGCTCGCGATTGACTCCGACCTCGGCATCCTGCGCGCCGGCTATCAAAGGATGATCGCGAGCGATTCCCAAACCTTATAAACTCCCTCCCGTGAAAATCACCCTCCTCCACCTGCTTCCCTTCCTCGCCTTCACCCTCGCCCCGCTCCGCGCCGCCGATGACCCTCGCCTCGAAAAGCTCCGCGCCGCGGACGATGAGCGCGTCGCCGCGGTCGTCGCGGGCGACCGCGCGCGGTTGACCACCATCTTTTCCGATGACCTCCGCTACGCGCACTCCAGCGGCGCGGTGGACGACAAGGCCAGTTACACGGAGGCCCTCGCGACCGGGCGCACCAAATACACGGCGTGGAATTACGAGGAGCGGAACTTCACCTTCCCTGCGCCGGGCATCGCGCTGATGACCGGTCGCGCCCACCTCAACGTCACCAACGCCACGGGCGCGACCGACATGGTCCTCAATTTCCTGGCGGTCTGGCGCGAGGAGAAAGGCCAGTGGCGCTTCCTTGCGTGGCAGTCGTGCAAGCTGCCGCCACCCGCGCCAGCAGGCACTGCGACGCCGGGAGAAACGAAGCGCTAACCGCCCTCGCTTTCTCCAACAAGCCCTCCGCCCCCTCCCGCCATGAACCCTCCCTCTCACTTCGCGTCAGCCCTGACTCGACGTCATTTCCTGCAAGCCGCGGCGCTCGGCGCGGTCGCTGCGCCGAACTTGCTGCGCGCCGATGAATCGAAGCCGATCGGCGCGAATCGCTTCGCCGAGCCCGGCCGCGACCTTCCGCTGGTCAGCGATGCCGAGGTGATCGTGTGCGGGGCCGGGCCGGCGGGCGTCGCCGCAGCGATCACCGCGGCGCGGGGCGGAGCGCGCGTGAGGTTGTTTGAATGGCGGGGTTGTGTCGGCGGGGTCTGGACCGCCGGGCTGCTCGGCTACCTGCTCGATTTCAACAAGCCTGGGTTCGCCAGGGAACTCGCGACCAAGCTCGACGAACGCGGCATCCGCCGAGGCAAGAGCAAGGGTTCGATCACCTACGAACCGGAGGGGATGAAGTTGCTGCTCGAGGATTTGCTCGTCGAGGCAGGCGTGAAATTCCAACTGCACACGCGGGCCGCTGCGGCCTATCGCGACGGACGCCGACTCGCCACCCTTGTCACCGAATCGAAGTCGGGCCGCGAAGCGTGGCGCGCGCCCGTCTTCATCGACACCACCGGCGACGGCGACCTCGGTGCGCTCGCCGGTTGCGAATGGGAAATCGGCGAGGCGAAGGACTGCCCGTGCCAGCCGATGTCGCTCAACGCGCTGCTCGTGTGCAAGGACGCCGCGGCGCTCGCGGAGTTTATCCACGTATCCGACCCCGACGCGTCGGTTGGCGTGGCGAAGAAGGCGTTTCTCGCCGAGATCAAACGCGCCGGGTTTTTCCCCTCCTACAGCAGCCCCACGCTTTGGCAGGTGCGCGACAATCTGCTGCTCGTCATGATGAACCACGAGTTCGGCATCAAGCCATGGGACGCGGCTGAAGTCACCAAGGCCACTGTCCACGCACGCGGCGAGATGAACCGGATCGTCAATGCGTTGCGCGCCCTCGGCGGACCGTGGGACGGCATCCAGATCGCCGCCACCGCCGAGCAGATCGGCGTGCGCGACGGCCGCCGCATCCGCGGCCGCTACGTCGTCACCAAGGAAGACATCGCCGCCGGCGCGCGGCACGACGACGCCGTGGTGCGTCCCACCTTCCCCGTCGACGTCCACGCCCTCACCGCGGAGAACAACCAGCGGTCCGCCATCGAGCACACCGACATCAAGGTAAAACCGTACGACATCCCGCTGCGCGCGCTCATCGCGCAAGACGTGGACGGCCTCATGATGGCGGGCCGCTGCATCAGTGGCGACTTCATCGCGCACGCCAGCTACCGCGTCACCGGCAACGCCACCTCCATGGGCGAAGCCGCCGGCGCCGTGGCGGCACTGGCCGCGAAGAGCAAACGCATGCCGCACGAGGTCGAGTGGAGCGAAGCCGTGGCGCTGCTCACGCAACTGGGGCAGCGGGGGTGAGGCGGACGAGGGCGGCGAATCGTCAGCGTTGCTGTTCAAGCACCCGCGCTTTGCCGGTGTTGGCGTCGAGGATCATCTGCGTCGGCGTCCCGTTGCTTCCCTTGCCAACGTAGAGCTCCACCTTGGCGGTC
>JAXDQW010000061.1:0-67468 GCA_034667665.1 Chthoniobacter sp. | reverse complement strand
CTAGCTTGCTCTGAGCGAAGCGAAGTCGTGCATTTGTGACAAGTTTTTGGGGCGGGGCTCAGGCAGCTTTGGTGAGGTGGGCCTTCTCGCAGAGCTCGCTGATGGAGGCTTGGAGCTCGTGCAGCGCGGCGGTGAGGCGCGAGGGTGGGTCACTGCTCTCGGGGAGCGCTTCCACGGCGGCGCAGGCGGGGCGCAGGACGCGTTGGTGCAGGCGGGTGAGCATCGCCGCGAGGTTCAGCCCGTAGGGCGTCACCGTGTAGCGCTGGGTGCCGGGCTGGCGTGTGATCAGCCCCTTGAGCCGCAGCCTTCTCAGGTCGTAGCTCATCTGGGTGCTGCGATACTCCGCCTCCTCCACGCCGAGGAGACGGGCCACCTGCCGACGCAGGGCGCCATGACGAAAGCCCGCGGGCACCATCAGCATCAAGTGGAGCGCACACAATAGGGCCATGACTCGGGGGGAGCCATATTTGAGGCCCGGCGCTCGGGTGCCGTCACTGGTGACGGAAGGCTCAATGAGCCGCTGTAGTGTCTGTGAGCTATAACACGTCATGTCCCCAGCCCGCTCTACGTCGAGCAGGCGGCGGTTGCAATGACGCCCAATTGGCCGCAGGTGACAAAAGTTTTTCAGGGCCTTGCCGACCTCGAAGTCGCGCGGGTTATTAATCGTCGTCTCGGTGCGCAGGGCGCGGCCTTCCTTAAAGTATTGTTTGAGGCCGCAGTGCTTGTAGCTCACGTGCAGGCTCGGATGGATGTCGCGGGTGATGATGCGGGTGGCGAACTGGCCCGGGGTCGCTGCGGTGATCTTGCCTTCGACGACTAAAGCCACGCGCTCGGGGCGCCCGAGGTCGAGGTTATCGCGGATGATGCTCTCGAAGAGTTCCCGCCCGTGCCGCGGCTGGTCGAAGACCTGGGTGAGCGAAGTCTCCAGCTGCCAGATCGAGAGCGTCCAGTCATAGCCGGCCTGCACGTCGGCAGCGCTCCAGGGCCAGGGGATGCGGGCGCGCAGGCGACCCAGGAGCGCTTCGAGGTCGCCCGCGCTCAGGCCGTCGCAGAGGCTCTGGAATTGCTGGGCCTGGGCGCACGAGGCAAAGCCGTTGTCCAGCGCCTTGAACTCCAAGCCTGCTTGGCGCGCCTGCACTTTGGCCCACTCGTGGCCGTTGACGCAGAGCTTCATGGCGAAGGGAAAGTAACTGCACACTTTGAGAAAGCCTGGCCCCCACTGCTCGGCTCGCCCGTTCTCCGGCCTCCGCTTGTCCCGTGCACCGCCGCCTCGGTCCTCGAAATAGAAGTAGTAGTGTTTGACGAAGACTTGCCGGCGCTCGAAGTCAAAGCGCACCGTGCCGCCGCAACTCACGCGCTTGGCCCCACGGACGGCCCATTCCTTTTCCTGGGCCGTGCCCACGAAGACGACCCCCGCGCCGCCCTGCCAGCGGTGGCGCCGTCGCTGGGCGAGATCATCTTTGCGCTCCCCCTTTGCAAACTCCACCAGCGGCACCTGCTGGCGATCCCACCAGGCTTCCACGCGCCCCATCCAGTCCTTACGCATCTGCTCCATGAGCGCGGGCGAGACCACCGGCTGGCCGCGGTGCACGCCGAAGAAGTAGGAGATGCCGCCGCCAGTCTGCAGGCTCGGGACGTAACCGTTGAGGTAGAGCCGATCCACACATTCCAGTTCCAGGCGCACATGGGTTTTGAGAATCTCCGAAACCGATCTCGTCTTCATGTCCCACCATGCCACCAGCCCGCACTCGCCTCCTCGAGGGTCTGAGGCGAAGCTTCGTTAGCCAGTTGTGACTCCGTAAAGAACGAGACACGTTTTTCGTCCTCGTGCTCGTCGGGGCCGTAGCTCGACTTTCCAAAGTCGAATCGTGCGACGCCGTCACCTTTCTCGACTTTGGAAAGTCGAGCTACGGCGCACCCGACGAGGACGAGCACGAGAATGACCGGCGTCTCGCCGGTTTGGGACAGGCTGCACTTCCCGCTTTCCAAGCCTCCGCACCCTCGCGTATTGCACGACATGGCCCCTCCGCTTTCCGACCTCGACAGCGCTTTCTATCGCGCGGCGGATGACTTCTTCCGGGAGCGCTTCGCTCTCACCTACGACGACGTCACCCTCGCCACGCTCTATTCCGAGATTCTTCCCCGCGAAACGAATCTCGAAACCGTCCTCCACGAACGGCTGCACCTGCGCATCCCGATCATCTCGGCGGACATGGACACCGTGACCGAGTCCGGGATGGCCATCGCCATGGCGCTCAATGGCGGACTGGGCCTCCTCCATTGCAACCTTCCGGAGCGCCAGCAGCTCTCGGAAGTGAGCCGGGTGAAGAACAACGTCCATGGCTTGATTCAGGAGCCGATCAAGCTCGCGCCCAACCAAACGATCGGCGACGTGCTCGCTTACATCGAAACCAAAGGCTTCGGCTTCCGCACCTTTCCCATCGTGGATGAACAGGACCGCCTGCTCGGACTGCTGCCCGGCCATGTCGTGCGTCCGCGTTACGCCGCCACCACGGTCGCCGCCGCCATGACGCCGCGCGCCCAGGTCCAGACGATCAATGAACGCGAGCTGGGCGATGATCCCATCGCCCGGGCCGATCGTTTTTTCACCGAGCACATCGGCTTTCACAAGCTGCTCGTTGTGGATGACGCCGACCGGTTGCGCGGGCTTTTCACGATCAGCGACATCGAGCGGATCATCCACGAGCGCCAGACCCAGTTGAAGCCGGCGCGCGACGAGCACTTCCGCCTCCTTTGCGGCGCCGCGATTTCCGCCACGCGCAATTCCACCGGCGAACTCGACCGCGACCGCATCGTCACCCACGTGGGCGGCCTCGTGGAACGCGGGGTCGATGTCGTCGCCGTCTCCACCGCGCATGGCCACAGCCGCGGCGTCGGCGAAACGGTGCGCATGATCCGCGCCGCGTTTCCCGAGCTCCCGATCATCGCAGGCAACGTGACCAGCGGCGCCGGCGTGGAATTCCTCGCCGATGCGGGCGCAGATATCATCAAGATCGGCCAGGGGCCCGGCAGCATCTGCACCACGCGAATTGTCGCGGGAGTCGGCATTCCCCAACTCACCGCGCTCTACGTCGCTTCGCGCGCGGCGGAGAAAAAGGGCGTTCGCATCATTGCCGACGGCGGCATCACCAAGTCCGGCGATGTGGTCAAAGCCCTCACCCTCGCCCATGCCGTGATCTGTGGCGGGTTGCTCGCCGGCTGCCCCGAAGCGCCGGGCCAGATCATGGAAATCAATGGCCAGCTCTACAAACAATACCGGGGCATGGGCAGCCTCGGCGCGATGCAAGCCGGCAGCGCCGCCCGCTACGGCCACGCCGCCAAGGATACCGCGCGCAAGGTCGCCGCCGAGGGCGTCGAAGCCCTCAAGGAGGTCAGCCCGCCGCTCGATGCCGTCCTCAACCAGCTCGCCGGCGGTTTGCAAAGTGGGATGGGCTACCTCGGCGCCCGGACTCTACCGGAGCTGCGCGAAAGAGCGCGGTATGTTCAAGTCACCCCCGCCGGCCAGCGGGAAAGCGCCCCGCACGACATCGTGGAAGTGAAGACCGGCGGGTGACGCACCAACCCATTGGCGCCGCGGCGCGGCTAGGCGGCGGTTCGTCTCTTCTGTTTCACCAGGGCCGAAGTGGAGCGTGCCCGGTCCGACTTCGCGGGCTGCTTTTTCGATTCCGTCTTGCGCAGGCTTTCCTGCAACACCGCCACGAGATCGACCACATTTGAGGGAGCGCGAGCAGCCGCCGGCTTCGCCGATGAGGATCGCTGTTGCGCCTTCTCCTCGATCATCTCCATGACGGCATTCTGATACTGGTCCTTGTACTTCGTCGGCTCCCATTCGGTCGTCATCGCGTCGATCAAGGCCTTGGCCATTTCGAGTTCCTTCGGCGCCACCTCCCGCTCCGCGGCGTTCTTCAAGGATTCTGGTTCCAGCACCTCATGGGCGAAGTGCATCAATTCAAGGACCAGGAACAGACCATCCGGTTTGACCGCCGCCAGATATTCCCGGCTCTTGATCGCGACTTTGGCGATGCCCACCTTGCCCGTTTCCGTAAGGGCCCGGTGGAGCAGGGCGTAGCCTTTTTCGCCACCCTTCTGCGGCTCGAGAAAGTAGGGCTTGTAGAAGAACTTCGAATTGATCTGGGACTGCTCGACGAAGTCCGTGATTTCCACCGAGTGCGTGGATTCGATCTGCACCTTCTCGAAATCTTCGTCCTTCAGGGTGACCCAACGCCCCTTCTCGATCTCGTAGCCTTTCACGATCTGGTCTGAGGGCACCTCCTTTTCATCCGCCTCGGCGACCTTCTTGTAGCGGATGGGGCTGAGATCCGTGGCCCGGAGCTGTTTGAAGCTGATCTTCTCCTCGCGAGTCGCCGGATAAACCGACACCGGAATGAAGACCAGGCCGAAATTGATGCTGCCTTTCCAAACTGCGCGCATAATGGGGATGGGTTGAGGACCAGCGATGATTCGAGTGCTGGACCGTAGTTGCATTGAAATTTGACATCCCCCAGGGAAAAAGTCCATCTTTGCCGCCCCTCGAGTGGCAATAGGAGCTGGGGCTCTGACGGATGATAGCCCGTCGTTGGGTTCGATCCCCACGTTGCCGCCTTCTTTTTCGGCTTCCCGGAGGCCCTGGCACGCCTGCTGCAAAATTGAATGCTGCGAGCCAGGAAGACACTCACTTCAACGTTTTCATTCCTTCAGCTTCCGCAGCCCGATCAGCAATGATCGGGCTTTTTTTTGCACCGACAGGCGTGGGAGCGGCACACACGTATCAGACGAAGAGTAGCGGCTCCCCATCCGTGCCGATGAACCGGTGCTTGGTCAGCAATTCCCGGAATTTCGCGATTCCCGCTTTCTCGCGCTCGCCGCAGTGGAAGCGGATGTGTTCCGTGAGATAACGCATGCTGAAGGCCGGATCGTGGGTCGTGTCGGCGCGCACAATCTCGGGGAGGTGCGCGAGGCCGTCGCGCTGGATCGCGCGCAGTTCGTCGGCGATGGCGGCGGCGTTCTCGAGCCCGCCGCGCATGAGCCAGAGCGCAAAGACGAACGGCAGCCCGGTGCAGCGCCGCCACTCTTCGCCGAGATCGAGAAACTGATGCGCCCCCCGATCGCCCGTGCGGAAGTCAATCGCCTGGTTCCCGATGAGCAAGAGCGCGTCGGCATCGGACCCAAGCGGGACGCAAACGGGATGCGCCCGGTGATATTCAGCGAGCAGCACCTGCAGCAAGTGCACCGAGGTGAGCGAGGCTGGATCGAGCGCGATCGTGCGCACGTCACTCAGCGGTCCGCGATGAGCCAGAAAGACGCTGAAGACCGGGCCATCGCAGGCGATCGCCACGTCATCCACGGCGAGCCAGCCCGGGCTGCGGAGGGCCTCGAAGACGGGGACCAGCGCCACATCAAGCGCGCCGCGGGCGAGATCGCGGGCCAGCCCAGCCGGATGATCGAAGATGACTGGCAAGTCGCAGCCATGGATCAGCGGCTTGGAATTGAGATACTGCACGCAGCCGACCCGCACCGCGGCCAGCGCGGGGTAACGCCTCACGCGCAAGCCAGCGCACCAGTGCGCGGCTCCGAGCGCCAGGTGGGCTGGATCCGCCGATACCACGTATCTCGCTGCATCGGCTCACGGCCCGCTTCGCGGATGGCGGTGGCGAGCGCCTCGACGGTCTGCTCCTGCGGAGTCTTCGCCCCGGCCATGTGAAAAATCTTTTCCTCCATGATGGTGCCGTGCAGATCGTCCACGCCGTAGTTCAGCGCCTGTTGTGCGAGCGGCAGGCCGAGGCTCACCCAATAGGCGGTGATGTGATCAAAATTATCGAGATAGATTCGCGAGACGGCGAGATTGCGCAGCTCCTCAAACGCCGTGGCGTGCGGGAGATGCCGGAGCACCGGGCGCGCTCCCTCCGATTCAAAGGCAAACGGGATAAACCCGGTGAATCCGTGCGTCTCGTCCTGCAAGTCGCGCAGCCGGCGGAGGTGATCCACCCGGTGGGCCGCCGTCTCGATGTGACCGAAGAGCATCGTCGCGGTGCTGCGCATGCCCATTTCATGCCACACGCGGTGGACTTCCAGCCACTCCTCCGCGCTCTCCTTCCCGCGGCAGATCCGGTCGCGAATCCCGGGATCGAAAATCTCCGCGCCCCCGCCGGTGATGGCGCCGAGCCCGGCTTCGCGCAGCAGCTCCAGCGTGGCGCGGATCGGCAGCTTGAAGACGCGTTCCGCCAGGTGGCGGATCTCGATGGCGGTGAAAGCCTTGATGAAAAGATCGGCCCCGAGCGCGCGCAGGCGGCGGATCAAATCGAGGTACCACTCGCCGGTGAGCGTCGGGTGCAATCCACCGACCATGTGGATCTCCGTGACGCCCAGCGCGAGCCCCTGCCGCACCTTGGCCACGATCTCATCCGGGGTCAGCTCGAAGGCATGCGCGTCGCGCTTCCTCGCCCCGAACGCGCAAAACTGACACGCGAGGAGGCAGACGTTGGAGTAGTTGATGTACTGATTGTGAAGGTAGGTGGCGACGTTGCCGTTCTTCCGCTCACGCCAGACATTGGCAATCGTGCCAAGGGCATTGAGGTCGTTGGAAGCATAGAGGGCCAGCGCCTCCGCATCGGTCACGCGGGCGCCCGCCACCACTTTGTCGTAGATGGGGCGGAGGTCGGCGGGGATGAGCTTCGCGGACATTGTGAAAGTTTTCACAAAGTATTACGGGGATCACCGGACGCAAGATGCGTTTGTGCCGGCGCCCCCCGCAGTCGGCGTTCGGCGTTCGGCGTTCGACGTTGAACGTCGTCATTTGCCTCCTCGGTGCCGGCGACACGGTCCGGTGCTGGAGGCGGGGAAACTGATTGCGCCGGGTCCGGTTAACCGGCAACTTCGGCGCCCGCGCCGCCCCCACCACTTCATGAGCCAAGATCCGAGCCCCCAGGCTGATCCCGCCGACGACGCGAACGCCCAGGATCTCCGCTGGATGGACCGCATCAAGCGCGGCGACATGGACGCCCTGCGCGAGTTGATCGAAGCGCATCAAGGCCGCGTGATTGGCACAGTCGGCAGGATGCTGGGCGGGGATTCGGACGCCGAGGACATCGCGCAGCAGGTCTTCATCCGGCTTTGGAAAAGCGCGGGCCGCTACACGCCCACTGCGAAGTTCACCACCTGGCTGTTCAAGATCACGCGCAACCTCGTCTTCAACGAGCTGCGCCGGCGCAAGCGCCACCCCGCCCACTCGCTCCATCACTCGCTCGACCCTGAGGACGATCGTCCCCTCCAGGTCGCCGACACCAGCGTCAAACCTCCGGACACCTTCCTGCTCGACGAGGAAATGCAATCCGCCATCCAGAAGGCGATCGACGAACTGCCGGAAACCCAGCGCATGGCCATGGTCCTGCGCCGATACGACGACATTTCGTATGAGGAAATCGCCGAGATACTCGAGCTCTCGGTGCCGGCGGTGAAGAGCGTCCTCTTCCGCGCCCGCACCGAGCTGCGCGAGAAGCTCAAACAGTACCTCGACGGCTAGCCAGCCGCCCATCACCACGCTTCCGAAGGAACGGACGCGGCGGATTCGACCGCGGTCAGAGGACGTTTTGGCGACAGTGTAGGAAAGGATGTTTGATCGAGCGGGAAAGCGGATCCTTTCGGCCGCGTTGCCAAAACGAAGTCCTTCAGATAGTCAGAGGCTCGTGACCGCTGGCGCTCAGTCCGCCGATTCTGCCTCGCTCAGCCTCGCCGATTTTTTCATCGGGGAGACGGGTGATCCGCTGGCGCCACCGGAAGGTTTCAGTGAGTGGAGGCGAGAGACGGCGTGGGCCACATCGCTCTATGAGCCTGAACTCCTCGGGGCGCCGGAGCCCCGATGCCGCGTTTCGGTCGCGGGGCGCGAGCATACCGTCATCAATCTCGCATCCTACAACTACCTTGGACTAGCGCGGCACCCGGAAGTGGTGGCAGCCATTCAGGAGGCGGTCGCGTGCTACGGGAGCGGGGCCTGCGGTTCGCCCATTCTTTCAGGCATGACCGACCTGCACCGCGAATTGGAACGCCGGATCACGGCCTTCCTCGGTCGGGAGGCGACCCTGCTATTCAACAGCGGCTTCGGCGGAGCGATGGGCTGCCTCGGCGGCTTGCTGCGACGTGGCGATGCGGTTCTTGCGGATGCCAGCGCTCATGTGAGCCTCATCGATGGAGCGCAACTTTCTCGCGCGAAGCTTGAACTATTTGCGCACAACGATCCCGCCGCGCTCGCTGCGGCGATCGAGCGGGCGCCGGCTCATCGCCGGCTCGTCGTGGTCGAAGGCATCTACTCGATGGAGGGCGACGCCGCCGATCTTCCGGCGATTTGCGAGATCGCGGAACGCCGCGGTGCCAGCGTGTTCATCGATGAAGCCCACTCCGCGCTCGCGTGCGGCGCGAACGGACGGGGCATGTCGGAACAACACGGCGTGGAGCAGCGCATTGGGCTTTACTACGGCACTTTTTCCAAGGCCTTCGCGGGATTGGGTGGCTTCGTGAGCGGGCGGGCGGAGACGATCGACTACCTGCGCTGCTACGCACACAGCTACGGTTTTTCCTGCGCCTTGCCGCCGGCGACGGTGGCGGGATTGCTGGCCGCACTGGATGTCGGGACGCGGGATGGCGGGCGGCGCCAGCGGCTTGTGGAGAACGCGGGATATTTTCGCGGGGGACTCCACCGACTAGGGCTCGACACCGGTGCGTCGATCAGCCACGTCGTCCCTATCATGATCGGCAGCGCGGCCCCGCGGCTTTATCAAATGGGTCGTGCGCTGCTGCGGCGCGGGCTGATGCTTGCGCCGATCGACTATCCCGCGGTCCCGCAAGACCGCGTGCGTTTTCGCGCCTCCATCACCTCGGCGCACTCGCGCGAGGACCTCGACGAAGCGCTGAGCATCATCAACGACGTGATCGTCCGCGGGCAGCTCGACGCATGATCTCGCAGGAGTTCGACCCGCTTGTCCGCCGGGCGCGCACACGCCCACTATGGACACCGCTCTCTACGACTCGTGAAGTCCAGTACGGTCGCGCAGAGGTCGAGCGCATCCTGCCCCATCGTGGCCGCAGTCTGCTCGTTGACGCCGTGACCGCGGTGGATCTCGACCAGTGGGGCTGCCGCGCCCTGCGCCAAGTGGCAGCCGATGATCCAGGTTTCGACGGACACTTCCCTGGCGAGCCGCTTTATCCCGGTTCTTTGCAACTCGAACTCGTCGGGCAGACCGGCGGGTGCCTGCTTCACTTTCTCGATTCCAACTCGTGCGTGATTCGCGAGGATGCTCGCGCGCGAAACGGGCGCGTGATCAAGCTTCACCACGCGCTCTTTCTCGCCGAAGTCCGACCCGGCGATGTGATGACCGTGCTCGTCAAAGGACTCGTGAACGACGAGATGACATCGATCTTTGCCGGGCAAGTCCTGCGCGGCGAAACGATCTGTACCGTGACCATCATGGAGGTCTATTTTGTCGATTCCTGACCGCCGCCGCGTCGTCATCACCGGCATGGCGATCAATACGCCGCTGGGCGATACCCTGGACGGCTTTCGCGACGCGCTGCTTGCGGGCCGCTCGGCCATCACGCACTGGAAAGCGTTCGACGCCTCCCGCATTTATTCGAAAGTCGGCGGAGACCTTACTGACTACGACCCGGCGCCAAAACTCGCCTCGTTCTCGGGCCGTACGCCTGAGCTGGTTCTGCGCCGTCTCCACCGGTTGCTGGCTCGCGTGCCGTGGTCCACGAAACTCTCCATGCTGCTGGCCGTCGATGCAGGAACGGACGCAGCGGTGGGCGCTTTCGATCCGCAGCGCGTCGCGGTCCTGATCGCCGGGCACAATCTCAATTCGAGATATCAATTCGACAGCCAGCCGCAGTTCGTCGAGGAGCCGGATTACATCGATCCGCTTTTCACGCTCCACGGTCTCGATACCGATCACGGGGCCTCGATTTCGGAGGTGCTCGGGCTGCGGGGACCGCTCTACACCGTGGGTGCGGCCTGCGCGACTGGGAATGCCGCCTTGCGCTGCGCGCTCGACGAGATCCGCCACCACGGCATGGAGGCGGCACTCGTGACTGGCGCCATTCTCGATTTTTCGCCGATGGACTTGCACGGCATGGCGCTGATGGGGGCGATTTCGTTTCAGGGTTTCAACGAGGCTCCCGCGCAGGCGAGCCGCCCCTACGATGTGCGCCGCGAGGGTTTCGTGCCTGCTCACGGCGGTGCCGCCGTCGTCCTCGAAAACCTCGCGAGCGCCAGGAGCCGCGGAGTTCCGATCTACGCGGAACTCGTGGGCGTCGAGTCCACTTCAGATGCATGTCATTTGCCGCAGCCCTCCGAAGACGGACAGGCGCTGGCCATGTCGCGGCTGCTCGAGGTTTGCGGCGTCGCCCCCGAAGCGATCACCTATGTCAATGCGCACGCCACTTCCACCCCGCTCGGAGACCTCACCGAGCTTCGTTCGATCAAACGGGTTTTCGGCAGGCACGCCGGTCAGGTGAAGCTCAACGCGACCAAATCGATGCTCGGCCACACCTGCTGGGCGGCGCCCCTCGTGGAGACCGTGGCGACCGTGCTGCAGATGCAAGCCGGCCGGCTGCATCCCTCGATCAACATCGACGAACTCGATCCGGAGGTGGACCTCGACGTGTGCGCCGGGCGCGCGGTCGATCACACCTTCGAGTACGCCTTGAAGAATTCATTCGGCTTCGGCGGGATCAATTCGGTCAGTCTTCTCCGGAGGCTATGACCTTCTTCGTCACGGGAGGCTCGGGCGGGATCGGTGGCGCCATCGTGCTCGATGCGCTTCGGCGAGGCCACGACGTGGCGTTTACCATGCACGAAGACGCGCCCGCGGCCGAAGCGCTGCTTGCAGAGGCGGCGCGAATTGCTCCCGCACAGAGGTGCCGCTCCTACCCTCTTGATGTGCGCGACTCTGCCGACGTGGAGAAGGTCGCCGACGCCGTGCTCGAGGACTTTGAAGATGTCCACGCGCTCGTGATCAATGCGGGCATCACCACGAGCCGGGTCGCCGCAAACATGACCGACGAGGAGTGGCGCGCGGTCATCGATACCAATCTCACCGGCGCCTTTTTTGTCTGCCGCCAGTTTCTGCCGGCTTTGCTCGCCAATCGCTTCGGACGAATCATTTTTATGTCGTCGATCAGCCATCGCGGCTTCACGGGGCACGCCGCTTACGCGGCGAGCAAGGCCGGCCTGCTCGGGCTTTCGGCCACGCTCGCCAAGGAATATGGCCGCCGTGGCATCACCAGCAACGTGGTGGCGCCCGGCGCCATCGAGACGGGGATGACCACGCGCTCGCTATCGGATACTTACCGCGAGTGGTGGCTGAAGTTTTGCCCCGTGGGCCGGCTCGGACGTGCCGAGGAAGTCGCCCGGCTGGTCACCTTCCTCGCCTCCGAGGAGGCCGCCTTTATCAACGGGCAGGCCATCGATATCGACGGAGGGACAGGCTGGCCGCCATGAAAGTCGGGATCGAAAAACTCCGCGTGTATCCGTGCAGCATGGCGCTCTCCATCGAGCAGCTCTGCGCCGCGCGTGGCGCGACTGCGACCCACGTGCGCGACCAACTGATGATGGACGAACGTTCCCTCAATCCAACCTGGGAGGATCCGGCGACGATGGCGGTCAATGCCGCGAGGCCGATGCTGACGCCGGAAGACATTGCACGGATCGAGCTGTTAATCGTGGCCACCGAGAGCGGATTGGATCAGGAGAAATCCATCACCACTTGGATTCACCGCCATCTCGGCCTCAAACCAAACTGCCGGAACTTCGAACTTAAACACGCGTGCTACGCAGGCACGGCAGCGCTGCAAATGGCGCTGGGCTGGATCGCCTCCGGCCAGGCCGGTGAGGGGAAGGCGCTGATCATCACCACCGACGAGAGCCGCATGCACCTCGGCGAGGCCTACGAATTCGTGCTCGGCGCCGGGGCCGCGGCGCTGCTGGTCTCGTCAGCGCCTCGCCTGCTGGAGATTGAACCGGGCCGCTCCGGCTACTGGACGGAGGATGTTTCGGACTTGATGCGCCCGACTTCACGGATCGAAGCGGGCGGCGGGGATTTGAGCGTCGCCTGCTATCTGGATGCCTTGGAAGGCGCTTTCGACCACTTCCAGCGGCGCGTCGGTGGGATCGACTTCATGACGCACTTCAAGCGCATCATTTACCACGCGCCCTTTGGCGGCCTCACGTTGCTGGCGCACAAAGCCCTCCTGGGAGACACGCTCGACAAGGAATCCGCGGTGCGTGATTTCGAGCGGCGCTCAGGACCCGCGTTGAATTACGTGCGGCGCATGGGATCCACCTACAGTTCGAGTAACTTCATCGCTCTCCTGGCGTTGCTCGATTCCGACCCCGAGTTGTCGCCGGGAGACCGGCTGGGCATTTTTTCCTACGGCTCGGGCTGCTGCGCAGAGTTCTACAGCGCGCTGATCGGAAGCGACGCGAAATACCTGTCGCGCGCTGCGGGCCTGCCGGCGCTTCTGGATCAACGCCGCCCGACCAGCGTCGCGGAATACGAAGCGATCGAGCAAGAACGAGCGTCCTACATTGACTGCGGCGACTACGAGCCGCGCCGTACGAATTGGTATGACGAACATTACGCGGGCCAAGGGCTGCTCGTCTTTCGCGGGCTGCGCGATTTTCATCGCCAGTATGAATGGAGTTGAACGCATCACCCTCCCTGTTGTGCTCAACCGGGCGAGCGTGCGAGAGCTGGCAGCGGACTTGCAGCGGGTCAGCTCAGGCAGCGCACCAGTCGTCGTGATCGAAGGCCGCGATGGCACATTTTGCCGCGGCCTTGATCTGGCCATGCCCGGTTCTGCCGATGCGCGCACCGGCATCGCTTCGTTGGTCGAGTGTCTGCACATGCTGCGGCAACTCGCCAAACCGACCATCGCCCTCGTGGACGGTGTCGCCATCGGCGGCGGAGTGGGACTCGCCGCGGCCTGCGATCTCGTGATCGCCAGCGAGCGGGCCACCTTCGGATTGCCGGAACTGCTCTACGGCTTCGTGCCGGCGATCGTGCTGCCATTTCTGCTGGAAAGGTTGTCTCCGCAAAAGCTTCGCCTCGCAGGACTCAGTGCGCGCACTTTCAGCGCTGCCGAGGCCGTTGCGTGCGGCCTCGCCGATGTCCTGCCGAGCGATCCCCCAGCCGAGTTGCGCGCAGCCGTTCGGCGGTTCTCCCGGGCCCAGCCTTCCGCAGTCGAAAAGTGGAAGGCTTTTTCCGCGCCTCCCCGTTCCCACGCCGGCCTGGACGTAACGGCTGCGACCCTCGAAGACCCCAGCGTCGCCAGGCGCGTCCAGACCTTCCTTTCGGACGGAACCGCACCGTGGCTCCAAGATTGCAATGATTGACTCGCTGCGCGGAAAGACCGTGCTCATCACCGGCGGGACCATGGGCATCGGTCTCGCCACCGGTCTGGCCTTCGCTGGACAAGGGGCGCACTGCATTCTCACGTATCGCTGGGGAACTGCGGACGAAGCAGAGATTCGCGCGAAGTTTGCCAGTCTCGAGGCCGCCCCTCCGCTGATCGTCGAAGCCGATGTTTCGCACGATGAAGACACCGCTCGCCTGCTCGACGAAGTCCGCCAGCATCACGATCGAATCGATGTCTTCGTCTCAAACGTCGCGGTCGCTCAAGTAGTCCAGCAGTTTTCCGCGTACGAAAAGCGGGCGTTGCTCAAGAGCATCGATTACAGCGCGTGGCCGATGTTTGCCTATCTGCACCGGATCAAGGAGCGCTTCGGTGTTTACCCACGCTATGTCGTTGCGCTGTCCAGTTCGGGGCCGGACCACTACGCGCGGAACTACGACTTCGTCGCGGCGTGCAAGTCCGTCCTGGAAACGCTCGCTCGTTATGCGGCCTACCGGCTCGACGGCACGAACCTGAATATCGTCCGCGCGGGGTACGTGCGAACCGAATCGCTCCGGACCGTCTTCGGCAACGAATTTGAAAGCTTCGCCAAACGCTTCGGGCTCGACCGGCATTTCATCTCTCCAGAGGAAGTCGCGAAGGTCATCGTCGCCCTTTGCAGCGGATTGCTCGATGGTGTGAACGGGCAGGTGCTAGCGGTTGACCGCGGCACCTCCTTTTTCGACACTCTCGCACGCATCGAAAACGAGTTCGGCCCTTTCAACCTGACCACCCCTCCATGAACGACACCATCACCCGCGAGGCCGTTCTGGCCGTGGTGAAAAAGCACATGACCCAGATCATCGAAGGGCTGAATCCCGAGGCGATCGATCCGTCGAAGTCCCTCGCCGATTTCGGAGCGAACAGCCTCGACATCGTCGAGATCGTCTCGTGCGCCATGCGCGAGTTGAAGGTCAAGGTGCCGCGCGCGGAGCTGACGAAGCTGCGCAATGTCAACGAGCTCGTGGATTTGCTCCATCGCGTCGTGGTGGAGAAAGCGAACGCTCAACCGGCCGCATGATCGCCGACCTGCGCGGACAGCTCGCGCTCGTTGCGGACGCTGAATCCGGGATGCACCGCGAGATTCGGGACGCATTTGAGCGCCAGGGGGCGACTTGCCTCGACCTCGATGCGTCAGAGCCGGCTCCCGCGCTCGCGGCTGCGCGAGAGCGAGCCGGACGAGTGGATGCTCTCATCGTCGGACGCCGGCAGGACGGCGTGGTTGCTGGAATCGAGGATTTCACCGAGGTGAGCCTGTCCGGCGGCACTTCCCGCCTCTTCAAACTTATCGTCCAGATCAAGAACGTCCTCGGCGCATTTCCGCGCTACGCGATCGGCCTGTCCACGCCCGCGCCGGATCACTTCGCGGCCGGCGAGGATTTGCGGGCGGCAGGCGATGCGGCCATGGAAACACTTTGCCGGTACGCCAATTACCGCCTCATTGAAGAGGACCTGCGCATCAATGTGATTCGATTTCGGCCACTTCCCAGCGACTTTGCGAAGCGGCACACGCCTCCGCACCTCCGCTCGACGGAGCGGGACGTGGCCAATGCGGCCGTCGCGCTGTGCAGCGGTCTGATGGACTCGGTTCGCGGCCAGGTGCTGACCGTCGATCGCGGCGCCACTTTCTGCGACTCCCTGATGCGCATCTACAGCGAAGGCCACTCGGCTGGGTTCTAAATCCACGATCTTGTTGCAGCCTGACGGACAACGTGTGGTGATCACCGGGATGGCGGTAAGGACGCCGATCGGCGACACGCCGGCCGGTTTTCTCGAAGCGCTTCTCGCCGGCCGATCCGCCATCACCCGCTGGCAGGGCATCGACACGTCCCAAATCGAGGTGAAAATCGGCGGGGATCTTTCGGCTTACGATCTTACAGGCCGCATGGAAGCCCTCGGATCGCGTCTTCCGGAAAGTGTCTTTCAGCGTCTGCGCCGGCTCACTGCGCGGGTCCCGTGGTCAGCGCGGCTCTCATTGCAAATGGCCGCCGAAGCCTGGCTCGATGCCGGTGCATTCGAAAACTCGCCGGCCCCGAATGCGGTGGCGACGATCGTGGCGGGAAGCAACCTGAACAGCGGCTTCGATCATGTTGTCCGCGCGGCATTCGCGAAGAATCCCGATGGCATCGTTCCCCTCGCTGCGTTGCACACGCTCGACACCAATCACGGTGCCTGCGCCACCGAGTTGCTCAGCCTCCGAGGACCGCTACACAGCGTCGGCGGCGCGTGCGCCAGCGGAAACATGGCGCTCCGTGCGGCCCTTGATGAAATCCGGCATCACGACGCGGAGGCGGCGCTCGTGCTCGCACCGGTCCTCGACCTCTCGCCCGTCGAACTGCACTCGATGGCGTTGATGGGTGCGGTGTCGCGGGTCAGTTTCAACGACGAACCGCATCGCGCCAGCCGCCCATTCGACGCGGCGCGCGAAGGCTTCGTGCCTGCGCACGGCGGCGGAGCACTGGTCCTGGAGAGTCTTGAGCGCGCGCAACGGCGCGGAGCACGGATTTACACGGAGTTGGTGGGTGTCGCTGCGAGTTCGGCAGCGAATCATCACACCCGCCCCTCTGCCGGCGACGAGGCCGCCTTGATCGGACGCCTCTTGCGCAACTGCGGCGTCGCTCCGGACCAAGTGGATTACGTGAACGCGCACGCTGCCTCGACACGGCTGGGTGATTTGGCCGAGATTCGCGCGATCAAACAGGCTTTCGGCGCGCACGCGGCGCAGCTCAAGATCAACGCGACGAAGTCGATGCTCGGGCACACCTGCTGGTCGTCCGCCATTGTCGAAACGATCGCGGTGTTGCTCCAGATGGAAGCCGGGCGATTGCATCCAACGATCAACGTCGATCACCTCGACCCTGAAATCGATCTCGATGTCTGCGCAAATTCCGCCGCGGATCATCAGCCGCAGACGGTGCTGAAAAACGCGTTCGGTTTTGGCGGCATCAATTGCGTCAGTCTCCTGCGTCGATGAGACAGCGCACGCTGGCGCAAGCCTTCGTTTACCGGGCAATTCGCTCGCCGCTCTTTGCGCGCGTCTGGGTGGGTTGTTTCCACGCGATGTTTGGATTGAAGCGACACGGCGAAGAGTTCATCCCGCCTGAACGACCTCTTATCTTTGCCGGCAATCACGCTTCACATTGGGACGGATTGTTTTCGATTACGGCTGTTTATGAGGTGCTCGGGGAACCACCGGCGATCGTCGCATGGGGAGGCGTCCGCAGGCTTCCCGGCACCCGGGAGATTGTCGAAACAGGCGCTTTATCGTTGATCGTCGCCGACGAAAAGCGAACGGCGGCCACTGGCGCGCGTGTCGTCGCGGCGATCATTGCGCAGCTCAAGTCGGGACGAAGTGTTGTGCTGCACGCCGAAGGCCGGCGTGGTGATGCACTCGGTCCCTTCAAACCCGGCGCCGCTTTTGCCTCGCTGCAAACGGGCGCGCCGATCATTCCGTTCACGCTTCGCGGAGTGCACGGACTGTGGCGGGAGTTGCCCTGGCCTGACCGCTGGCACGCTTCCGTCGGCGTTCATTTTCACCCGCCGATCGAACCTGCGCGCTACGCGCATCTCTTCAGGAGGGAGGCCGTCGCCGCCATGACCGCCGAACTGCGCTGCCGTGTCGCTTCGGCCATCGATTATCCCGATGCTCTCGCCGATCAGCGCGAGGCGCGAGTCAGTTCCACGTAGGGTCCCCGGGATCAACACCGGCGCGATGTCCTCACCTTGAATTCACTTGGGCGGCAAGGATTTCGATCATCGTCTTTGCCGTGTCGCGGATTTCCTTGTCGCGGTCGGCGAGCAGGGTCTGCCAGATGCGAAGGGTCTTTGGCGAATCGACGTCGCGCAGCGCATCGACCGCAACCGCACGCAGCTCCTCATTTTGCCCGGAGGCAACGGCTTCCTGGAGGAGCAGCAGGGACGGCTCGAGGTCGTCGCTCTCAATGAGGTGAAGCGATTCCAGCACCTCCTTTTTGATCTCGATGCCGCGCGCCGAACGGTAGATGCGTGTCAGTGTCTGCCGCGCAGCCGGGGTTCCGCTGACGGCCAGTTCGCTGATGACCTCCAGGCGCCGCGCTTCGTCCGTCTCGGGCCGGTCGAATTCCGCAGCGAGAACGATCGCCGCTTCCACCTGCTCTTGCCGAGACGGAATGGGGGGAGATGGCGAAGACGAAGCTGCGGGGGTGGATTCGCCCGCCTTCATGGCCTGTGGTAGCGCCAATGCTGGCGTGGATGCGGTCCGCGGTTTTCGCGACTGAGAGGGCGGATCGAGCGCGGCATCGCCGGAGGGTTTCTTGCACGCCACCGCGCCGCAACACCCGAAAGCGAAGGCCAGCGCCAGCCGAAAAACACCCCGGAGCCTAATGGAAAATGTCGATTGACCGTGCATAGGTGCAGGCTTAACGAAACTGAAACGAACGGCACGATAATCGAAAGCACCGCCCATACACGTTGCCATGAAAAATCTTCTTTTCTCCACGCTGGCAATTCTCGCCTGCACACTCGGTACCTCCAGGACCGCGCTCGCCGTTGAAAATTATTTCGTCTTCAAAGTCTCGATGACGCTTCCGTTGACCTACGTGATTCTCGATTTCAAGCCCGGGGTTGACAAGGTCGTGACGAAGACCCTTTCCGGAAACGATCTCGTGAACCTTTCACGCGGCCGCCCATTGGGTTCGCCAGTCAACAAGGACACGGAGATGCTCGTCCTCGGCTTCACCTTTACTCATGACGGGCTCGATGCAGAGCAGCGTCCCATTACGCCACCGCTCGTAAAGTTGATGATCTACGACACGACGGCGACCGGCGCGGCGCGCAAAGTGCAGGACCTCGCGACGATCACCACGCTCGATTACCAGGAAGCGTTCAGCAGCTCGGACACCAACAAGGGCCAAGGCATCTGCGCCGGCAAACTGCTCAAGACGCCGGCGGGCGTGCCGGGTGATTCATCAAAGAACAAGATCAATGAAGACGCGGATTTCCACGGGGCGGCTTCGGTGAGTCAGCCCGGCTCGGGCACTGGCGGCCCTGTGGACAGTTTTGCGCTCACCGCGACGAGCGTGCTCATGCGGTTGAAGATCACCCTCACCGACGATAACGGGACGGCGCCGATCGACGGCTACGTCCTCAAGGGGACCTTCAAAACGACCGGCAAGCGGATCGACACCTACCAGGAGTAGGCGACGCCACCGTGCCCCACGTCTTTCTCACGGGGGCAAGTTCAGGAATTGGGCTGGCCACGGCACGGTGCCTGGCAGAACGAGGCTGGGAAGTGTGGGGGACGTCGCGCGAACGGAGCCGGCTTCCGGTGCTGCGAAACTTTCACCCCGTCGTGATGGACCTGGGCAAGCCGGCGACGATTGGGGCCGCCTACGACGCAGCGCTCGCCGAGGCGGGGGCGTTCGATGCGTTGATCAACAACGCCGGCGACGGTCTTTTCGGTCCGCTGGAACATCTCCCGGAAGGAGATGTGCGGCGGCAGTTTGAGACGCTCGTCTTCGGCCCGCTCACCTTGATTCGGCGGGCACTCCCCATCATGCGCGCTCGCGGTACGGGCACGATCGTGAACGTCACGTCGCTCGCTGCACGGCTGCCCATTCCATTCATGGCGCCCTACAGCGCCGCCAAGAGCGCCTTGGCTGCATTTTCCGCCACGCTCGCGCTCGAACTCGAAGGCTCGGGGGTGCGCATCGTCGATCTCCAACCCGGCGATATCGCGACCGCCTTCAACGACGCCATGCGCCGCGGAGAAAAAGTGGACGGCTACGAATTTCTCGCCGCTCGTGCCTGGAAAACGCTCGAAGTCGAGATGGCTGCCGCGCCGCCGCCCGTGCTCGTGGCCGAGGCGCTTTTGCGGGTGCTCGCCAACCCCACGCCGCGCGTGACGATCGGCGGGTTTTTTCAAGCGCACCTCGCGACGCTGGCGGCGCGACTGGCACCGCACCGCTCCGTACTCTGGGGCATCGCCCACTTCTACGGCTTAAATTCATTGCGGCGGAACGCCAGCCACGCCGCGCCGGCGAGCGCCACATCGAAGATCGCCAGCTCCGAATAGCTGCGCCTCAGCCGCGCGACGTGCAGCGGATCATTGTAAGCGCCGACCCACGCAATCACCCTCGTCATCAGGAAGTGATGCCGCACGCTATGCAGCGCCGGCACGTTGCGCACCAGGTCGTCGGCGATGAAGACGGTGAGTGCCAGCACCGTCGCCGCCGCGGGTTTCATGCGCAGGCACGAAAAGGCGAAGGCGAGCAAGGCCACGGTGCACTCGCTGATCGAGACGAGCAGCACCGCCAGCCAGTAGCGCCAAAGGCCCTCGCTCCATTCGAAAACTCCGAACACGCTTTCCTTGTAGCCCACCATGGCCAATCGACCCGGACCCTCCGCGATCAGCCCAATCGCGAGCCCGCACAATCCGACAAACCAAGTAAACCCCAGCGTGTATCCGAGCGCCACGAGCAGCTTGAGCACAAAGATGCGTCCGCGGGTGATCGGCCGGGAAAAGATCATGCGCAGCGTTCCCTCCTCGCGCTCCTGAGCGACCAGGTCCGCCGCGATCAGCGCGATGAAAAGCGAGCCGACGAACGTCATCGCGTTGGCGAGCATGTAGGCCGACGAGGTCAGCCCGGTGAAATTCTCCGCGAAGTTGAGCCCGGCGCGATGAAACTGGTGCGCGATTCCTGCTCGCACTGCGGGCAACCGCAGCACGCCCGCGCCGAGCAACTGCCACAAAACCGCGGCACCGAAGCCGAGCCAGGTGCGCGGTCGCGCGGCGAGCTTGAACAGTTCCCAGCGCAGTTGGGTGAAGAACATTGGCGTGGAAATGACGAATGAGTAATGCCTGATGACGAAGGAATGACGAAGCCGGAATGACGAAGCCGTCGCGCGACTCGGATTTCGTGATTGGGAATTCCCGCTGAGTTGATCCGTCGGCATTCTCCCGCCATGCCCGATACCGCCATCGCAAGGTCCGACTTGAGCCTATGCCGCCGTCCCGTGCGCTGGCTCACCGGGCGCCTCGTGCCGCTGTGTCCCGCATCGCTCGCACCCGAAACCATCGCCTTCGCGAGCCTTGCGTTTTCCATCGCCGCTGCCGCCGCATTTTACGCTGCCAGTTTCGCCCCCGCCTTGCTCTGGTCCGCCGCGCTGCTGCTCGGCGCACGCTCGGTCGCCGATTGTCTTGATGGCGAAATCGCCCGGCGCCGCGGCCTTGCATCCGACCACGGAATGTTCCTCGACATTTTTCTCGACGACCTTTCCTTCACCGCGATGTTCCTCGCCCTGGCCTGCGCGAGCTACACGGATTTCGCAGTCATCGCCGTCGCCGCACTCGTCTATCTCCTCAATGACGTGATGCTCAATCTGCGCATTCTTTTCCTCCGCCGGCACGAGATTCCCGCCGTCAGCCCCGTGGAAATCTGCGCGCTGATGGTGCTCGGCTGTGCGCTCACCTGCCTCTTTCCGCAGACGCACGTTGTCGTCCTCGGCCGCGCGCTCGGCTGGTTCGACGCGCTGGCGTTGCTCGCCACGTCCTATGGAATCATCGAGTTACTCGTTTCCGCGCGGCGTCTCTACGGCGAACTCAAACGCTCAGGTCGCTAAGTGCGCCGCAGCCGGCGCTGTTTATTTCTGGAGGAAAACGAACGCCCCGCGTTTGTTGCCCACGACCACGTCGGGCTTCTTGTCGCCGTTGATGTCGCCGGCGACCACTTGCGTCCCCACGCCGCTGGCATCGTCGATGAGGTGGCCGACAAACGTCGCCTCCTTGCCCGAGCGCTTCAGCTCGAACCAATACAGTACGGGCGCCGCCTCCGGCTCCACGTCGCCGTGCGGCCCATGCGCCCAGAAGCGCTTGCCGGTCACGATGTCTTTGAGGCCGTCGCCATTCATATCGATGAGATCGACGGCGTGGAGCTGGGAAAACTTGATCCCTTGGGGATTCTGCTCGGGCTTGTCGCCCACGATCACGTGCTTGGTCCAACCGACGACGCCGCCATCATTCGTTTGTTCGAACCACGCCAGGCCAAAGCCGTGCGCCGCGAGGCTGGTGATCACGTCATTTTTCCCGTCGCCGTTCACATCGTAGGCATACATCTGGGCTCCACCGCCCCCGAAAATCGCGTCGTGCTTTTTCCAGACGGGATCTTCGGCGAGGGAGGCCGGCTGTTCCCACCAGCCGTCTTTTTCCAGAATGTCGAGCTTGCCATCGCCATTCACGTCCCCCACCCCGATCCCGTGGGTGAAGCGTTGAAAGACGTTGTTCTCTTTTCCGTCCTTGCCCGGCACCGTCACCTGCGGCGAGATGCCGTGCCAGGTCCAGGGCGCCGCCGGATTCTTCGGATCGAATTCCGCATACCCGATCTTTCCGCGGGACATGCACACGATCTCCGGGCGTCCGTCGCCGGTGAGATCCACAAAGGTCGGCGATTCATTCTCGGTCACGTCGAGCGCCACGTGCTGCGTCCACAGACCCTCCTTGCCCTGGGGGTTTTCAAACCACCATGACTGCTCGCCAGGGAAGCCGAGGATCAGGATGTCGGTCCATCCGTCGCCGTTGAAATCGTAGGTGTAAGCGAGGAAATTCTTCGAGTACTCGTTCGCGTCGGAGAGCGCCCCTTTGTAGCCTTGCACCGTCTTTTCCGTGCCGTCCGGTTGCTTCACGGTGAAGCTCTTCTCGATCTTGTAGTACTCGTGCCGCTTCGAGAAATCCGGCCCCTCCCACCAATACTGGCCATAGACCACATCCATCTTCCCGTCCTTGTTGAAGTCTCCGAAGTTGGCGCCTTCGGCCCAGAATTCGTCGGTGAGCTGTTGTTTCGTGAATTCACCGGAGGGTACCGGCTGTTGAGCTTGCGCCACAGCGCAAAGGCACGAGAGGAGGATGGAAGCGGCAGCGGATTTTTTCATGGCGGGGAACGTCGGAGGGTCCGGTTTCTCGCACCTGCACCGCCGGGTGGCAAGAGCGCAGGCGCGCAAAATGGCCGCCGCGGCCCAGGATGCTTATGGAAGCGTCAAGCGGCTTGCCGGTGCGCGATGCCCGACACCCGCTCCACGCTCGTCACGAGCAATGCCCAGAGAAAATGCTGACTTCCATCCGGCTCTTCGATGGTGATTTGCGGCACGTCACTCGACGCCGCCAGCACGAAGTCAGGGTGCTCGATCCGATATTCCCGTCCATCGGCCATGCGGATGACAAACGCTTGAAAAGGCGTCGCGCGAAGCAGTTCCCGAATGCGTGCTTTCATTCACCGAGCGGTAGCATGCGGGCCTTATTTCCGCAAGGTGCCCTCGCGCAATCGTCAGGGGCTGAACGTTGCCAAGCCCCCGCCGCTTCCGCTACATCTCGCGGAATGCCGGACGAAAATATTCTCGTGGTGCGTCGCGCCCTCTTTGAGCAACTGGGCCCATTCCAGGGATTGAGCTTTGAAGTGGATCGCTACCTGCCGGCACTGCTCGCGCGGCAAAACAATTTCTTCACCCCACGGGCGGCGGCGGAAACCAACCCGGAGTTAAAGCAGATCATCCCCTACGTGCTCCTCGTCCATGCCGGCCGTGTCTTTCATTATGTGCGCGGCAAGAAATCGGGAGAGCAGCGCCTGGTGGCCAAAGGCTCGATCGGGATCGGCGGACACATGAACGACGGCGATGAGCATCTGTTTGCGCTGGATCGCGAAGCTTACAACACGGCGGTCCAGCGCGAGGTCGCCGAGGAAGTGCGGCTGGAAACGCCCTACACCAATCGCATCGTGGCGCTGATCAACGACGACGCCACGGAAGTGGGCCGGGTCCATCTGGGCGTGGTGCACGTCTTCCAACTCGCGACCGATGCGGCGCGCAAACGCGAGGCGCAAATCACGGAGGCGGGATTCCTGTCCGTGGAGGAATTGCGCGCCCGACGCGACGCCTTGGAGACGTGGTCGCAATATTGCCTCGATGGGCTGGACCGGCTGCTCACAGACATCTGCTGAAGTTGGAATTCTGAATTATGGAAATCTTCGATCAAATCCTGCGCGGTGCGGTGGCTTCGGGCGCGTCCGACATCCACCTTAAAGTCGGCGCACCGGTGACCTTCCGGATCGCGCGCGATCTGGTGCCGGTGGAGGCGCCGCCACCTACCGAAGAATGGATGACCCGGGTGCTCGAGGCCATCGTGCCGGCCCACTTGCGGGAGCGATTGGAGCGCGAACACGAGATCGATTTTGCCTATGCTCCGCCTGGACTGGGTCGCTTTCGCACCAACATCTTCCAGCAGCGCGGGAGCTATGTCATGGCCATGCGTCTGGTAAAAGCGCTCTTGCGCGACTTCAAGACTCTGCATTTGCCGGACATCATCCGCAAGGTGGCGGAAGCCCCGCGTGGGATCGTGCTCATCGCCGGGACCACCGGTTCGGGAAAATCGACCACGCTGGCGGCGATGATCGAGCACATCAATCAGACCGCGCGCAAACACATCATCACCCTCGAGGATCCGATTGAGTTTCTTTTCACCGACAAGCAGGCCGTGATCGAACAGCGGGAAGTGGGACTGGACACCATTTCCTTCGAGAGCGGACTCAAGAACGTGCTGCGCCAGGATCCGGACGTCCTGGTGATCGGAGAAATGCGCGACCCGGAGAGCATCGCCGCGGCGATCAGCGCGGCCAATATCGGGCATCTGGTTATTTCCACGCTGCACACCGCCGACGCCGCGAAAAGCGTGCAGCGAATTCTCGAGTTTTTTTCGAGTGGGGATCGCGACGCCGCGCGGCGCCAACTCGCCACCACGCTGCACGCGGTGATCTGCCAGAAGCTCGTCGAAGCAACCCAAGGAGGCATTGTGCCCGCGGTGGAAATCCTGCTCAACAACGCGGCCGTGGCGAAAGTCATCCACACCGGCACGTTGGAAAAACTGCCGGGCGCGATCGAGTTGGGGAGCGGCGACGGGATGCAGACTTTCGATCAGGCGCTCTACGATTTGACCAAGGCCGGCAGAATCAGCCAGGCCCAGGCGATGGCGCATTCGCCGAACCCGGAAGCGCTCAAAATGCGCTTCCAAGGCGTGGTCCTCAGTGAATCGCGGCGGATCCTGGGCTCGCGCGATTAAGCCCGCTGCTGTTCTCTCGGCTGCGCCGCCGATCAGACCACGCTGCTAGCGACCAAACGCCTGCGAGCGCTGAGCGCTATCGAGGGAGCCGCGGTGCATGGAATCCACTTCAGACGCCGTTTCGCACATGAATTCCACTTCCACGGCGCGCATGCGCAAGGCTGCCAGGCAGATGCAGAGAGGGGCGGTCCGAGCCGACACGGGCGGCTCATTCCCGAAGGCCGCCTTCCAGCTTCCACAGTCCCGCTGCAGGCGCAGGTCCGCACCCGCGTCGGTGATTTTTTCCACGACCTCCCAAGCCACACTTAGATCCGTGGAATACGGGCGAAACTCCCGTACCTCTCGGAGCACCGTATTGGCCCGTTCGTCCGCGGGAATGAACTGTTGAAAATACGGTTCCCGGAGCGCCTCCAGCGCTTCTTCGATGGAGTCGAAGCGCAACTGCGCATGCGAATCCTCCCAATGCGTCTCCGGGTTCTCTCCGGTGACAAACCGCCCGACCAGCGCATCGATTTCATGCCCGGCTCCGAGAGTCACCCGCTCCGTAATGATATCTTTCCCCATAAATAATGTGTTTCCAGTAATTGCAGCCACCCTTGTGGGAAAGCAATTTTTTTCCCATTAAGGCCATCCCCTTATCGCCGACTCAGGCGGTAAAACAGCACCGCGCCCAAGCTGATAAAGATCACGTTCGGCATCCAGATCAGCAATTCCGGGTGGGCCCTCGGATTCGCCCGCACCGCGTCCGCAAGGATGATGAAAAGAAAATAGGCGAAGGCCACCCCGACGCTGAGGAGAAACCCGAAGGAGGTTTCCTTGCGATGCGCGGTAATGGCCAGCGGCACCCCGATGAGGACAAACGCCAGCGAGGCCAGGGAGAGGGAGAAGCGCTTGTTGTACTCCGTGATCACGGAAGACCGCTCGGCGAGGGCGGTTTTTTCCGGGATATTCCCGGCGGCCTTGTCGTCGGCCTGCAAACGTTCGAGCAGTTCGCCCGCGGTCAGGCCGGAGATGCCTTTGCGCTTCCGGTTTTTCTCATAGAGCTCGACCAGCGAAATATGGAGCGTGCTTTCCTGCATGGTGATGCCCTGCCGGATCTTCATCAGCTCGTCCGAATGCTTTTCGTCCCGCTGCTCGAAGCGGCCGTCGTAAACGTGCAGGAGCAGCCGCTTGTTTTCGCGATCCGGCTCGATCAGCCCGCGGCGCGCATAGATCACCGTGGCGGGATCGAAGGCGTCGTTCATCTCATAGACGAGCAGGTTGAAGAGCTGGGCGCCCTCATTGCGCTCGACGTAGATTTTTCGGCCGGGAAAATCTTCGATGATCTTGTCGCTGCTAAACATCGCCAGCGGGTTGTTGGTGGCGATGTTGTAAAGGGCGTCCTTCATCTTGATCTGCGCCCGCGGGGCGACCTCGACATTGATCCAGAGGCAGATCCCCACGCAGAACAGCGCCACGCCGAAGACCGGCACGCAAACCCGGGGGGTGCTGATCCCGACGGCGCGGAGCGCGATCAGTTCGTTCTCCGCCGACATCTTGCCGAAGACCAGGAGCACCGCCGTGAGGAAGCCCCACGGGATGGTGAAGGTCAGCGAAAACGGCAGGATGTAGGCCATGAAGCTGAGGATCAACTCCCACGGGGCGTCGTGGTTCACGAGCAGCTCGAGGAGCTGTTTGAAGATGTTGCCCAGGACCAGGACCACGCTCAGGATGGCCACTGCAAACAGCCCGGTGACGAACACTTGTTGGAGGACGTAACGATCGAGAAGCTTCACGGGCGGGGGCATCCTTCGCGGGCATCCCAAGGATGGCAAGCAGTTTGCCGCCTCCCGGCGAGCCGCGGTTTCGCGCTCAAGAAGCCACGCGCGATGGCGCCACGATCTCCGTTGCCTCCGGCTCGGCGGGATTGGCCGCACGACGGCCGCCGAACCAGGTGCGCCAGCCTTCCCGCAACTCCAGTCCGAGCCAAATCAAGGCCGTCGCCGCAACGAACTTCAGGTCCACCGGACTGAGCGAAAAGCTCTGAAACAGATAGTTCCGCGCCGCATTGGAACCGCCGAGGGCGCGACGGCGCCGGCGTTCCCGCCCCATCGCCGCCATGCGCCGATTGTAGGTCCGGATGAAGTGGAAGACCGGCACCGAAACCGCGGGCGCAAAGGGCGGGATCCGCAGGGATTGCGGACCGAACTTGAACGGCTGTGAAACGATCCCGAGGTAGTAAAGGCCGAGATCCATCCGGAACGCCGTCCGCATCAGATCCCACTCACCGAGATAATCGTACTTGTCCCGATAGATCGCCTCGAACCAACGCTGGTAGCTGCGGGTGAAGTCGGCATTGTGCCGCTCGATCAACGCCGCGACCGGCTCGCCCCGCCGCTCGGCGGCAATCAGCGCGACGGTGGCCGTCACGGTGAAGGAGATCCAGTCCATGCCCGGGCTGTAGAGCGGGTCGAGGAATCCCGCCGCATCACCGACGAGCGCGAACCCGTCGCCAGCCAGCAGCCGGGTCGAATAGGCGAGATTCTTCCGCCAGTGCGCGTCGCCTTCGATCCATTCCGCGCCTTGCAGCATCTCACGCGCGACGGGGTGCCGGCAGAGAAATTCCTTGAGCCGATCTCCCAATTTACCTTCGCCCTGGGGAAAATCGACGGAGCGCTGATCGAAGACCACGCCCACGCTGACGTCACCGCCTTTGAGTGGAATCCACCAGCTCCACCAGCCGTCTCCCACGATGTGATTGGTGGCCGTGTTGCGCGCGCCGAAGCAGCGCGCCGACCATTCCGGAAATTTCTCCGCCAGCTCGCGGCTGTCCCAATCCTTCACCCCCCGCCAGCGCGCCCACGCCGACGCCGTGGGATGCTCGGTGTTCGGTTGAAACCAGCCTTCCTGCCGCGCCAGGAGGGCCGCAACGCCCGACGCGTCGATCACCCAGCGGCACCGGATTTCCTCGGTTTGCGCACCGTCGCGCACCGTCACCACCTGCTCGCCGCCAGGCGCAAGCCGGACCCCGGTGACTTGCGCGGGCCGCCGCAATTCCACCCCGCCCGCCACCGCGCGGCACAACAATTCTTCATCGACGACCGACCGGTCGAGCTGCCACGAGGGCAGGCGCACATTGTATTTCGGCCCGATCTCACTCGCCTCACCGAGCGACGCCGTCTGCTCATTGGCGAACCAAAACCGCATGCCTTGCTTGATCAGATGGTGCTCGTTCAAGTGCTGCGAAAGGCCCAGCACGCGCCCGAGGAAGTAACCGCTGATCTCCACCGTGGCCTCGCCCACACGACGTGTAAAGTGCGGCGCGCGTTCGACCACAAGGACGCGCATCTCCGGAAATTCGCGCCGCAACAAAGTCGCCGCAGCTGCGCCGGAAAGCGATCCGCCGATGATAACCACGTCGTAGCTCATGTGGGACGACTGTTTCCCAACCGATCGCGTGCCGCCATGAAAAAGTGCGTAGCTCGACATTCCAATGTCGAGTGGTCGCCGTGTTAGTAAGGCGCGGCAATCCGCGGCACTGAGCACTGAGCACTAATCCCGGTCCTTGAATAATTCGGTTGCCCTCCCCGCGCCCACCGCCCGAAGTTCCGCGCTCATCTGTTCATGCGCACCCTGTATTGTTTCCTCCTCTTCCTCGCTCTCACCGACCTCCGGGCGTCGGAGCCGCTCGACCTGACGCCGGTCAAACGCTGGATCACCCGCCAGGACGACTTCCGCGCCGTCACCGCCGACTTCACGCAGACCCGTGCCCTGCGCGCGCTGCGGAGCCCGCTCGCGAGCGAGGGGCGGCTCTGGTTCAAGGCCCCCGAATCCTTTCGCTGGGAGGTCGGCAAGCCGGCGAAAACCATCGTCCTGCGCAAGGGCGACTTCATCTACGTGATTCAGCCCGGGAAAAAGCACGCCGAGCGCACCCCGGCCGGGACGGTCAGCAAGAACGCCGGCGCCCAGGGGTTCGGGATGATGAATTTTCCGTTCGCCCGCGACTTCGCCGATTTCCAGAAGCAGTTTGAAACCCTCGCGATCAGCACCGAAGGCAACCGCTGCCATCTCGAAGTGCTCCCGCGCGATCCCCGCGCCCGCAAATTCCTCGCCGCGCTGAAGCTCGACTTCAATACGGCCAACGGGCACCTGATGGCCTTCGAACTCGCCACCCGCGACGGCTCTTCGCTGCGCAACGAGTTCACCAATGTGCAGGTCAATCCGAAGATCGACCGCAGCGTTTTTGATTTCGATCTGACCGGCTTCGAGGTCGTCGATGCAAAGCAATAGGCTGCGCTGGATTGCGCTCGGCGCCGCGGCGTTGGTCTTCGTCGTCGCCGGGCTATCCCGCATCAGCTTCAACATTGATATCCTCAAGCTGCTGCCCACCCACCTGCCGCAGGTCGAGGGGCTGTCGCTCTTTCTCAAACACTTCGCGCAGCCGCGGGAACTGATCATCACCCTTGAAGCGGAGGATTCCGATACCGCCGAAGCCGCCGCCGACGACTTGGCCGAGCGCCTCCGCCAGCGTCCCGATCTCGTCCAGCGCGCGGTTTCGCGGGCGCCCTGGGAGAAGAATCCCGCCGACCTCGCGGAGTTGCTCGCCTTCATGGTCCTGAATCAGCCGCCGGAGGCTATCCGCGAGCTGACCGCCCACCTCACGCCCGAGCGCGCGCCGGAGACGCTCCAGGCCACGCTGGAAAAGCTCAACGAATCGGTCTCACCGCAGGAAGTCGCGTTGCGCAGCTACGATCCCTACGACCTCGCCGGCCCGCTCGCCAGCGCCGGACTGATGTCGGGCGAGCAGCAGTCGGAATTTTCGTCCGCTGACGGCACCTTCCGCGTCATCTACGTCGAATCGCCGAAGGCCTTTCCGAACTACAAAGCGACCATCGCCTGGCTGAAGGAAATCAAGCGCGAGGCCGGGCAATGGCGGGGCCAGCGCGGGATCGCGCTCGGCTATACGGGCGAACCGGCCTTCGTCGCCGACATCTCCGGCAGCACCGAGTGGGACATGATGTCGTCGGGCTTTGTTACCCTCATCGTCATCGCCCTCATCTTCTGGCTCTGCTACCGGCGCGCCCGTCCGCTGCTGGATTTGCAGGCGATGCTGGTGCTGATCTTCTCGTTCTCGCTAGCCGCGGCCGGCCTTTTTCTGAATCAGCTCACGGTCATCGGGGTGGGCTGCGCGGCGATCATGATCGGGCTGAGCGTGGATTATGGTTACTTCGTCTATCATCGCTCGCAGCAGCACCGCGGCACCGTGCGCGAGCTCCAAAGCCAGTGCGTGCAAAACATCGCCTGGACTGCCGGCACCACCGCGGCCGCCTTTTTTGCGCTGAATCTGAGCAGCCTTCCGGGCCTCTCACAGCTCGGCAGTCTGGTCGGCATCGGGGTGATCGTCGGGGCCTTCGTGATGCTGGGCATCTTTGCCCCGCTGACCATGCGCTTTCGCCGGCGCGAGGGTGAGCGCGAGCCCTCGGCCCTCGAACGCCTCTTTTCATCCCCGCGCTTTCTCCGCGGCGGGGCATGGGTGGCGCTCGCCGTCATCGCCGTCCTGCTCGGCGCGCTGGCGCTCAAAGGGCTGCCCTCCGTGGATTTCTCGGCCCGCACGCTCCGCCCGCGGGTCAGCGAGGCCTACAGCGCGCTCGATCGCCTCTATTCCCGCCTCATGGACGACCGCGACATGCTCAGTCTCGTCGTCACCGGCGGGAATGAACAGGAAGTGCTGACTCGCCTGCGCGCAGCGGAAGCGAAGCTTCAGGAGGCCAAAACGCGTGGCGAAGTGCGCACTTTCCGTTCGGCGCTCGCCATCTGGCCCGACGTCGCCCATCAGCAGGCCAACCTCGCCACCCTGGCCGCGCTCGCTCCCGAGGCCCCGCGCCTCAAGCAAACCCTGCAAGCCGCCGGCTTCAATGACGAGGCTTTCGCCCTTACCGAGGCCGCCTTGCGGCAATGGGCGGCCGGGTCCGCGAAGCCGCTCCCCATCTGGCCGGAGAACGAATCGAGCCGCTGGATCTTTCGCCGCGCGGCGAGCCGCGGAGAAAAGCAAACCCTGGCGCTCGGGATCGTCCAGCCGATCGCCGGCCGGGAAGAGGCGCTCGCCGCGGCCGTCGAAAGCCCCGGCGTTTACCTCGTGAGCTGGAACCGGCTCGGCAGCGAATTGAAGCACATCATTCCGCGTGAATTCGGGCACGTCATCCTTGGGCTCGCCGGCATCGTCCTACTGCTGCTCGCCCTCGCCTTTCGCAGCGCGCGGGCCGTGGGGCTCTTCGTGGTCACCACCGGCCTCGTCCTCGTCTGCCTTGCCGGCGCGATGTCGCTTCTCGGGATGCGATGGAATTTCTTCAACCTCGCCGCCCTGCTCCTCCTCCTCGGCACCGGGACTGATTACAGCATCCTGATCCTGCTCGCCCTCAAGCGAAATGGCGGCAACGCCGCCGCCGCCCAGCGCGAGCTCGGCCTGATCATCTGCCTCTGCGTTTCTTCCGCCTCCGCCGGTTTCGGCACCATCAGTTGGGCGAACAATCTCGGCCTCGCCAGCCTCGGTCAGACCTGCGCCCTCGGCCTGCTCATCGACGCCCTCATCTCCCTCTTCCTCCTCCCCCGCGCCTGGGAGCTGCTCCATCCCCGCAAGACGGACGACCGTCGCGGAGCAACTCGACAAGACAGGGCAAACGGGTAGCTTCAACCTCATGGCAGCTTCACTGAAAACACTGGATGCGGTCGTCGAAGCCGATGGAACCGTTCGATTGATTCAGCCGGTGCGCCTCTCGGGACCAGCGCCCGCCGTCGTCACCATTCTCATGGCTGGCGATGAGCCGAACGAAGCCACCCGCCGGGCCATTGAGGAACCGCTCGATGGACTGCCCCGCTTCGAAAACGTCGATGCGCTTTTCCAGGAACTCGAAACTTGAGACACGCTCCGCGAAATGCCGTCGGTCGTTCGCAAGAGCCAGTTCAAGAAGGACTTCAAGAAGCTGCGTTCTTCCAATCGCGACATCGACGTATTGAAGACAGTCATCCTCAAGCTGGCCGCGGGTGAGGAACTGCCGGAGAGCTTCCGAGATCATGCTTTGGTCGGCAACTACCGGGACTGTCGGGAATGCCATCTAGCAGGTGACTGGCTGTTAATTTACCAGCGCGATGCGGAAAACCTGGTACTCATCCGGACCGGATCCCACAGCGAGCTCTTCGGCTGACCGTAATTCCCTCAGCCTTCATCCCGGAGCGCGCAGGACGAAGAGGTGGCTGTTGAACGGCGTGCGGCCCCAGAGCGGGCGGACTTCGCACGCATAGCCGCACTCGCGGAAGGGCGCGAGCACCTGCGCCACGGTCGGAAAATGCACCGCGCCGGATTTCATCCACAGCATGGCGCGCAGGAAAAACTCCTCGATTTGCGTGACCCGGAACCGCCAGCTCCCGTCGCGCGGCGTTTCGCGAATCAGGCAGAGGCCGCCGGGCGCGACCCGGGCGGCGACCGCTTCGAGTAATTGGCGCTGCGCCGCAGCGTCGAGATAGTGCAGCACGTCGAAGAGGACGACGTGGCCGCGCGCTTCGACCTCCCGGACCTGAGTCACATCGCCGACGATGAATTCCACGCCTCGGTAGTGCAGCGGGGCGATTCGCTGGGCTTGGGCAATTTTCGCCGCATCGAAATCGATGCCCGTCAGCGGCGCCGTGAACCCGCATTCCCGCAGGTAAAACTCGAGCAGCCCGATGCCGCAACCGAGATCGAGCACCGGCAGCGAGGAGTCCTTGAGCAGCTCGAAAGTCGCCGCGAAAACCGGATCGCTGCGCAATTTTCCCCGGGCGTAGCCTTGCAGCCAGCGGCCTTCGTAGCGCCGCGCGATCCGTTCGATCACCGGATCGCCAGCGCGGCCGGGTCTGCCTTCAGGATGCCGTGCCGGGCCATGAACTTCAGCATGCCGTGACCGTAGCGCGAGGCGGTCGTGGCCCCCGAGGCCATGCACGCGATCTGCCGGTCGAAATAATTGTGGATGAACTGGCTGATCCGGCCCGGATACTTGCGCTCCCAATCGATGCCGGTGTGGTACATCGCGAAGATCCGGCCATCGTAAAAGTATTCGATGAGCTGCATCCAGGCCTTGATCAGCGTGCGCAGCTCGCGCTCGTAAGTGGGAAGATTATCGAGCCGATCGGTGAGCAATTCCGCGGAGCGCAGCGCCAGCCACATCCCCGGCGAGAGCATCGGATCGACAAAACCAAACGCGTCCCCCGTCATCACCCAGCCCGGACCGTGGCCGCGCTCGGAGATGAGCTGGTAGTTGGTGTAAGTGGCCACCTCCGTGATTCGGCGGCGATCCCGGCCGGCGGCGGCGAGCACCGGGTCGCGGGCGATCACGCCCTCCAACCGCTCTTCGGGCGTGGCGCCGAGTGGCGCGGCGTCGTCTTTGTTCAGCACCACACCCACCGAGAGCCGCCCCGGCAGCGGAATCCGCCAGCTCCAGCCAGCGGCGAGCCGGCCGATGATCACCTGCCCGCGCGGCGGCCGCTCGATGAAGCCCTCGTAGTGCGCGAAGTACGCCACGTCCTTGCGCGGGCCGACGGTGGCGGGAATGTCGAGCGTGCGCGCGAAGAGACGGCTGCGGCCCGTGGAATCAACGAGCAAATCCGGCTGGCGCTCCTTCAGCCAGGGGGCTTGCGCGAGGGTCTCGTCCGCCAGGCGCAGGCCATCTGCGCCGACGCGCTCGATTTTCGCCCGCGTCCGCACCCGCTTCGCACCCAACTCGTCCGCGCGGTCGTCGAAGAGTCGGTCGAAGGCCGGCCGCGGGGCGTTGTAGGCGTAGGTCGGCAGCGAGCACGCGGCCACGGACTGAAAGCAAAAATCGATCTCCTCGCCCACGTCAAAGGTGAAGGAAACCCCCGGCTTGTGCTGGCAGATGGCGGCGGCCCGTTCCTCGAGACCGAGCTTGCGCAGCACCGGGATGATCGCAGGGATGAGCGATTCACCGACGATCAACTCCGGCCGGCGGCCGTCGTCGAAGATGGTCACGTCCACGCCCTGCATCGCGAGGAGCGAGGCGAGCGTCGCCCCCGAAGGGCCGCTGCCGATGATCGCGACGGTTTTGACTCGTTTGCTCATGAAGTGCGAAGGCGCATTGCAAACCTAGTGGGGCAGGCGTCCCGCCTGCCAGCCTGTGTTGCAGGCGTCTCGCCTGCAACGATTCGGGCAGCCGGGACGGCCGCCCCACTTGCTGGCCGGCGGGACGCCTGCCCCACTTCTGTGGCGTTCGATGTCATCGTTGAATCTTGCCGCTGGGGGTGAGTGGAACGCTCTCCACCAGCCGAAATTCGACCGGGACCTTGTAACGAGCCAGCGCACTCCGGCAATGCGCGGCCAGCGCAGCGATCTTCGGAGGATTGGCGGGATCGCGCGGCACGATTTCGGCGATCGGCACGGCTCCGAAGCGCGGGTTCGCCTTCCCGGAAACCCGCGCGCGTTGCACGCCGGGGACCTCACACAGCACCGCCTCGATCTCCTCGGGGAAGCACTTCAGGCCGGCAACATTGATGACCGAGCCACTGCGCCCGAGCAGGTGCACATCGCCGTCTTCGTCGATGCGCGCGAGATCGCCGGTGCGGAACCAACCGTCTTCCAGGATTTCCGCGCGCGGACGCCACGGATTCAGGTAAGCGTCGAGCATCCCCGGACCGCGGAGGAAGAGTTCGCCTTCGCCCCGGACTTCCGCCGCGTAGTCGGGAAGCGGCTTGCCAACCGAGGTGGGCTTCTCGCGTGCCTGCTCGAAATTCACGAGCGGCAGGCCGACTTCGATGATCCCGAGCCCTTGCGACAGCGGCATTCCGAATCGCTTTTCGAACGCCTGTGCCGTCGCCAGTGGCAAGGTCGCCGCGGTGGACACCGCGAGCCGGAGGGTCGGCCACGCCCGCCCTGAACCTTCGGCGGCGAGCAGCGCATGATGAAAGGGCGCACCATAGAGCACGGTCCCGCTGTGCGTGATCGCGGCGTTCAGGACGTCTTCGGCGAGGTGCGAATTCTCGATCACGGTGGTCGCGCCGTGCAGCAGGTAGAGCATGATCGAGACGGCGAAATGATGCGCCATGGGCAGGATCCAGACGACGCGATCCGCCGGACCGATCCGCAGACCGCGATTGGCGGCGGTCACGCGCTCGAGGAGGCTTTCGTGCGAGAGGACGATCCCCTTGCTCCGCCCGGTGGTCCCGGAGCTGAAGCGGATAAAGGCCGGGTTCAACGCCGACAGCGTCACCGGGTCGAATGCGAGTTCGCGGATCGCGCCCTCCCGAACCTCGCCGTGTCCACTCACGATCGCACCCACCCCGGTTTCTCCGATCACCCGCTCCCGCTCGCGCTCGACCAGCTCACTGGCGATCGGCACGAGGCATTTGCCAGCGCGGACGATCGCCAGCGCGAGGACCACATGCTGGAAGCCATTCGGGCAATCCAGGCCCACGCGCGCAGCTTCCAGCCGCGAAAGTCGTGCTGCGACCGGGTCCACGCGGGCGAAAAGTTCGCCGTAAGTGAGGCGCTCCCCGCCACTGATCAACGCGATGGCCCCGTGATCGGCGCGCCGCTGGATTTCTTCGACAATGTTCATCGTGTGTTAGCCGCGATGTGAGGCCGACTTTGTAGTCGGCCACGATGTGAGGCCGACTTACAGTCGGCCGCGATGTGGGGCCGACTTCTAGTCGGCCGCGGGCGAGCGAAGCGAGGCGGCGGGCCGGGGAGCGCCCCCAAAGCAGACCCCCTCGCTTCGCTCGCCCGCGCCGACTGCAAGTCGGCCTCACATTCCTGCAATCGCGCGTTCATCGCGAAAACCTCTCCCGCGCCGCGAGCACCCCGGCAGCATCGGCACCCCCCAGCGAAACGCAGAGCGCCGCGGCAAAGCCCGCCGCCTCACCCGTCGCGAGACAGGTGCCGATGACGCGGATCGACGCCTGGGCCTCGTGGCTGCAGGAGAGGCAGCGTCCCGCGACAAACAGCCGATCGTGATCGCGCGCCCGCAACGCCCCGAGCGGGATCCCGCACGGGCGACCGTCTTCCGGATAACGCAGGCGCGGCCCGGTGTTGGTCTCGCGCATTTCCATCGGCCACGTGGCCAGCGCAACGCCGTCGGCAAACTCAGCGCCGCGCAGGAGATCGTCCGTGGATAGGCAGTAGCGCCCGACCACCCGGCGGCTCTCCCGCACGCCGACCCGGGCCGGGAAGGCACTGACAAAACTGTCGGAAAAGCCCGGGACTTCGGTACGGAGAAAAGCGGTTACCGCCTCGGCCAGCTCGCGTCCTTCCATTTCGAGCGCCGTCAGACAATCCGGATCGGTCGGATCATAGCCGACCCCGCCGGCGAGATCGATGGTGACGAAAACTTCCCCGGGCCGCCCGCTCTCACGCAACCCGACGCCGAGCGCACCCTCCGGCAATCGCCCATCCCGCACCGCATCCACCAGCCTTCGGGAAAGCTTCAGCCGCGCGTCATCGCCAGCCGCACCCGCCTCAGCACCCGACAGCGCAAAGATGAAGGCCGGCCGCTGCAACCGCTCGGCCGGCTCCTGTTCAAACGCGGCCCCGGCCACCGCGGCGGCCACGCCGTCGCCGCTGGCATCGACGATCGCGCGAGCCTCGATGGTCTCGCTTCGCCCGCGACAAGACACATCGACGGCAGAAAGATCGGCCGCCACCCGGACGAGTTCCGTATGCAGGCGCACTTCGAGATTGGGGGTCTCCCGCACCATGGCATCGGCGAGCCGGGCGAACGCCGTGGGATGCTGAAGCAGCACGTCCACCCGCCCCATGCGCACCGGCCCGGTCGCGCCACCGGCCGCGATCAGCCGCCGCGCGAACTCCTCCGCAAAACCCGGGTTGGCGAACGCGGCGGGCGCATCACCCTGCGGCAGCCGGTAGAGCCCGCAGATCGAATGCACCAGCGCCGCCGGCGCCATCCCGCCGAGCGAGCCGTGCCGTTCGATGAGCACCGTCCGCACGCCGAGCCGGGCGGCGGAAATCGCTGCCGCCAGCCCAGCGCTGCCGCCACCCGCAACGAGAATGTCAGCGTGCATCGATAAAGCTTCGGGCGCGTTTTGTCACCATGCGCAGCTAAGTCAACGTTCCACGCAGCCCCACTTGACTCAAGGTTACGGGGTTGTTCATGGCGGGTTGATATGGCTCGTGTCGGGGTTGACGCCGTGCTGAAGAAGCAGGCGCTCTGCCTCGGGATGATTGTAGGTGCGCGCGAAGTAGAGAGGCGTCACCTGCCACTTAGCGGGAATGTCGGGGGCAGCACCGTGCTGAAGGAGAAACTCCATAAACTTGGTGTCGCCACGGATCGCGGCGATGTGGAGCGCGGTGCCGATGCCAGTGGCGTAGTTAATGTCGGAGCCGAAAAGAAGAAGAACGCGTGCTCTCGGAATATCTCCGTTACGAGCGGCGTTGTGCAGACGCTCGCCAAGCAGGTCTGGAACCAGAAAACGGAATGCGCCGGAAGCAAGAACCGCTAGGGCGAATAATGCGGCCACCGCGACAATCGTTGCTCTGGCGAGTCGCTTCATTTGGGTCAGCTTACAGAGTGTGACTGACGCCTCCCAACAAGTCTTCGAGCGTCTGCGCCATCATCAGCTCGCGCTCCTCGTCCGTGAGACAGCCGTCGCGCCAGGAAACGGTGATTGTCACGCGGCCGTTGCGCTCGCTGAAAAACAGGCCCGTGCCGGGCGGCGTGCCGAGACAGGGCAGATGAAAACCGTTGGTGATCTTCGCCCCGGCAAACTCCGCGATTTCGGATGCGAACGGGCCGGTGTGCGAATGGAAAAACGAGCCAATCTCGCCTTTGAATTGCCAGCGCACGACGCGCATGAATAACGCTGGCGGGAGGCGCACCATCAGCTCGAGCACGGCGTTGAACGATTCATCCAGCCGGGCTCGCGACATCTCCGCAAACTGCTGCTTCATGGCCCGCGCCGCGCCTTCGATGGTCGCCAGCTCCTCGCGGGTGGCGGCGAAAAAGAACACTGTGACCTGGTTGTGAAAGAGCGGGCCTTGCGCCCCGCGTTTGCGGGTCTGGATGGGCACGCTCGCCATGGAGCCGCGCGGCGCCTGGCCCCGATGCCGGAAGACGCGCTCATGCGCCCGCATGGTGCAGGCCACGTAAAAGGCCATCGGAAAAAGCCCGCCGACCATCCCGTCCACCCGCTCCCGCAGGCGGGCGGAGTCCGCTTCATTCAGAGTCAGGACGTGGTAATGCCCGCGACCCGGCCGTGCGCGAGGGCCGCCGAGCGAAGCGAAGCCCAGTTTCGCCAGCTCCCCGAAGCGGTTCACCGCCGGCTTCGTCTTGAGGATTTGCTCGCGGACGGTCAGCCGCGGACGCACCGGTTCTTTGGTATCCACAGCCAGATCGTTGCCCTCGCAGAGCCGCGCGATTTCCACGAGCAACAGCTCCGCTCCTTTGCCGTCGATGAGCGTGTGCCGCCACGAGAGCCCGACGAGGCAGCGGCCGTCATGGAGTTCGGCGGCATCGAGGCGCGCATTGAAATGCACGCCGCCCACTTCCAGCGGCTCCTCCATGATGGCCTGGAGGCGACCCATGGCGCTCGGCACTTCGCGGGCCTGCGGGCCCAGCGCTCCGGGCGAGCCGGCTTCGCGCCAGAGTCCCAGCGGCAGGCCGTGCGCCGGCGCCATGGGCACCGCCCAATACGGGAGCCAGGTCCGCCAATTGCGGCGCAGCCGCGCCAGGAGCAGCGGGTGCTTGCGCGTGACGCGCTCCGCGGCCGCACCCAGCTTCGCGAGATCGGGCGCCCGTTCGAGTTCGAGCAAGGAGAGCGAGACTTGCTCCCCCTGCCCGCTGCGTCTCATCAGCGCATCGAACGCAAACAGGAAGCAATCCGCCACCCGCACCGGCACCCGCGTTTCGCCTGAGGCGGCCCCCGCCATGTGAAGCTAGGCAGCGCGGCGTTCGCGAATCAGGTGGGACAGGTGCCGGATGGTGCTGAAATTCTGCTTGGTCAGGTCCGCTTCCGGAATCGAGACGCCGTATTCCTCTTCGACGAGGATGAGGAGCTGCATCAGCGCCATGGAGTCGAGACCGGCCTCGTAGAGATTGGAATCGGCGCCGAACCCGGGGCGGGTTTCGAGGAGCCGTTCACTGATCAGGGTCACGAGCTGCTGGTCGAGGTGATCGAGCACGGGGATCGGTTGGCTGGGCATCGGTGAAGCGGTGGAGTTAATGGATACCCGCCACCCCGTCAAGCGCCCACCTCGCGGAGCAGCTCGCGATGGGCGCGGGCCGTCGCGAGCCCGGCCGCCACACAGGCCGGCCCGAGGCGCCGGGCATTGCGAAAGCTCGGCCGGGGCGCCTCGCTGCGGAGAAAAATGAGGCGCTTGCCGGCCCGCTCGGCGGCCTCGGTTTTCCAGCGGAGCAGCTCATCGCAGATGATCTGGTGCGAGAGGTTGAAGGCGCCGGCCATGCTCAGGCGCGGGCCATGGTTGCGCACCGCGGCCTCGCCGGGATTGAAAACGCTGTGCACGACGATCGTCTCGATCGCCGGATCGCTGAGCCACGGATCGAAGGGCAGCGGGTTGGCGATGCCGCCGTCCCAATACAGCGCGCCATCAATTTCGCGCGCAGCAAAAACGCCCGGGAACGCCCCGCTGGCGAGAATGAACTCCGCGATCGGCCCGGCCTGCACGATCTCCGTGCGAGCGGCGCTGAGATTGGTCACCGACAGCGCGAGCCGCGGCTGCACGCAGTCTTCGATCCGGCGATCGCCAAGGTGCGTGCGCAGGAGCCGCGCCGCGCCTTCGGTGTGCACCGCGCCGGTGAAGCCGGGCCGGTTGGCGATCGTGGACAGGGCGCGCCAGGGCATGCCCCAATCGAGCAGCGTGGCGTGCAAGTCGAGTTGCAGCAGCAGCGCCACGGTTTCCTCGGCAGACCGGCCGCCGGCGATCAACCCGGCGACCAGCGCCCCCGCCGATGCGCCGCTCAGGGCCGCCGGCTGCAACCCAAGCTCCGCCAGCCCCTGCATAAACCCGGCGTGGGTGTAGAAGCCGAGGAAGGAGGAGTTCAGGCAGACGGCGAAGGGACGGGATGGCATGACGCGGAAGATGCCAGCTCCGAGAAATCGGGGCGACAGCGTTCACAGCATCCGTCAGGTTTGGGAGGCATGGTCGCCAACGGACCCTGCGGCCCCTTTCGACGCCCTCTCCGCAGACGCGTATTGCGTGGACGGCGGCCCTGTAATACGTTCGCCGTTATGCAAACCCTGGTCTTACGCATCCCCGATGATCTTGCCGCCGACATCGAAGCCGAGGCGCGCCGGTTGAACTCGACAAAATCCGAGGTCGCGCGGGCGCGGCTGGCGGCGGTCCGCGCTCCGGGTGCTGGCTTCGATTTGATCAGCGACCTGGTGGGAGCAGAAAAAGGCGGGCCCGCCGACCTGAGCGCCCGCAAGAAGCAGTATTTGAAGACCACCGGTTACGGACGTGAAAAACTGCGTCGCTGACGCCGGGTTTCTGGTGGCGCTCTGGCGCCGTGAGGATCAACACCACTCCTGGGCGGTGGCGACCGCGCGCGCGAACCCGCCACCGTGGGCGACGTGCGAGGCGGCCTTGTCGGAAGCCGAGCACCTGCTCGGGCCGGCAGGCCGCGGGAGCCTGCGGATGGCGTGCCGCCGCGGGGCGTTGCGGATCGTGGACGTGCTGTCCGACGAAGTGGGGGCGGTCATGGATCTGCTCGATAAATACGATAACGTGCCGATGAGTCTCGCCGATGCGTGTGTGGTCCGGATGTCGGAGGTATTGCCCGACGCTCTGGTCTTGAGCACCGACACGGATTTCAAAATTTACCGCCGCCACAGCCGAAAGGTGGTGCCGTGTCTGCTTCCGTGAGCCAGCCCGAGCTAGCCACAGGCGCGCACCTCTTCGTGCAGGGCGCGTAGCGCGCGCTCGATCGCGGCGGTCAGCTCGGCACGCGCAGCCTCGCGATCTGCGCCAGCCTTCAAGAAGATGGGCTCGCCAAAAGCCACGACCCATCGGGTGCGAAAGAGCGGCAGCCAGCTCGTCCAGCGGTGAAAACGGCGTCCCCCAACGACGACGCAAGGCAGCACCGGCACGTCCGCGAGTTGCGCCAGCTTCGCGAGGCCATCCTTGATCCCCCCACCCCGCAGCACGGACGCTTCGTCGGGGCGCAATCCGCCTTCGGGAAAAAGGCCGACCACCCGCCCGGCCCGGAGGTGCCGCACGATGGTGCGCACGGTCACGGTATCCGTGCGACTGCGATCGAGCGGCGCCGCGAGCATCGACGAAAGAAACCAGCGGGTGAACGGGTTTTGGAAGAGCTCGACGATGCTCAGCCAATAGATGACGCGCGGCGTGGCGGCGATGAGCAGGGGCGCGTCGAAAGGGCTTTCGTGGTTGGCCGCGAGCAGCCAGGCGCCCGGGCGGGCGGCGCGCTCGCGATGGAGCACCAGCGGGCGCGAGGAGATGCGGAAAATCGTGCCGCCCGCCAGTCGCACCGCCCGGTAAAAGGCTTCGCTCATGGCAGCACCGAATCCTCGAGTCCGAACTCCGCCCGCATTTCCGTGTAGAGCTGCCGCAAGGCCGCTTCGAGCTGCGCCGCCATCTCGGCGCGGGCGGCGCGCCGGTCCGGACCGGAAACCGGTTCGATAAATTTGCCGCACGCGATCCAAAGCCGCCCGCGCAGGAACGGCAGCCACGGATCCAGCGCATTCAGCTTCTCGGTGCCGAGGATAATGCACGGGAGCACCGGCCGGCCGCTGCGCTGCGCGAGCAGGCACACGCCGCGTTTGATGGCCGCACCGCGCAAGACCGAGTCCGGACCGGTCTTGATCTCGCCCTCGGGAAAGACGCCCACCACTTCCCCCGCCCGCAGCCGGCCCAGCGCTTCTCGGATGGCGCTGACCGGCACGCCTTGGCGGTTGACCGGGAAAGCGTGGAAGCAGCGCATCAGCCGGGCGGACCACGGGTGGCGATAGAATTCGATCCGGGCCATCCAGCCAATCTTCCGGGGGAGCACCGCGCTGAGGCAAAAAGGATCGAGATGGCTCACGTGGCTGCAAGCGAGCAGGTAGCCGCCGGGTTGCGCCGCCGCCGGCAGCCCGCTGCTACGGACGCGCAGCGTCATTCGGAAGACGACGCGCATGAAGGTGCGGGCGAGGCAGTAGATCAAGGGAGGAACATCCAACATCCAACACCCAACATCCAAGCTCCAGTGGCGCAGCGGCCCGCAATCAAATCACCGGATTCCTGGAGCTTCACAGGAGTTGCTCGTCGCTTGGAATGACAAAGGAATAGCCCCGCTGCTGGAGCTCCTCGATGACGCGGAGAATGGCTTCATTGCTGCGTGCCCGGCCTTCATGGAGCAGGACAATGGCGCCGGGATGCGCGCGATCCGCGACCCGCTTCGCCACGACCTCGGGCTCACAATCGATGCCATCCCCGCCGCGCACGCTCCACGCGATGAGCCGCATCCCGCGGGCCGCCAGGGTAGGATGGAGTTGCGCGTGCTTCAGGCCCACCGGCGAGCGAAACCAACGCGTGACCGCGACCCCGGCCGCGTGCAGCGCCGCGTTGCAGGCATCGATCTCGCGGCGCAAGGTCACCGGACGCAGCCACCAGAATCCGCCCGCCGGATGATTCTGCGTGTGATTGGCCAGGGTGTGCCCGCCCGCGAGGAGGCGGCGCGCGGTGCCAGGCTGCGCGAGGAGGTTGCAGCCTTTGACGAAGAACGTCGCGCGCACCCCGCGTTGCGCCAGGGCCTCGCTGAGCGCTTCGCTGTCGGTCCCGGCCGGGCCGTCGTCGATGGTGAGCCAGACCTCCTTGCCCCGGGGCACGAAGCGCGTCACCACCGGCCCGAACCATCCGCACGAGGGGCGCATCACCGCATAGGTAAAGGCGCCGTGTGCCACTAGCGCCGCCGCGATCAGCCAGGGCTCCCGAAAGCGCGTCGCCACGAGCGCGACCGGCGCGGCGAGATTGGCGCCGAGCAGGCATTTGCGGATCCACCAACGGCGTCGGGTTGCGGGCATGAGCAGGCGGAAGATAAGGGGACAGCCCTGACGAACTCAAAGAGCGAAGTCCCACGCAGCGAAAAAGCTCCAGAGGACTGGAGCACTCCAAAAGCTGCCGCCACGACCGGCGCTCCTTCCGCAGCGAGCACACCCTGACTCGCTTGCGTTTTGGAGTGCGCCAGTCCTCTGGCGCTTTCGAGCTGTTCTGCGGGGTGCGGAGCGAGTGTTGCGACGAATACCAAGAGATGTGTATCGGAACGGCCTTCCCCGGCGCTTTCGGCTTCCTTGACACGCCCGCCTTCCGCAGCGTTCCTCGTCCATGCGCGCTCCCGGACATCCCTTTTCAAGGTTGATCCTGCGCGCGGCGACAGGACTCTGCACATTGCTGGGCGCGGTCAGCGCAGCGGGCACCGGCGCCTGGATGAATGAACCGCCGACGGCCCCGCGGGAGGCACCCGCGCCGGAAGCTCCCGCAAACCTAAGTGCAGCTTTTTCGGCAACCGGGTTCAGCGTCAACACGGCCAACCGCGAAGAGGTGCGGGTCTTTTATCGGACCGTCTATCCGGCTTCCGAGAACGTGCCCATCGGCTGGAATGGCGATGTCGCGGCGGGCAATGCGGGCACCACCAGCGCAGCGTTCCGGGAAGCGGTGCAGCGGCGCGTGAACTGGTTCCGCGCCCTGGCTGGAGTGCCAGCGTCGATCGCTCTTTCCGACGTCTATAACGGCAAGGATCAAAAGGCCGCGCTGATGATGAGCGCGAACAACGCGCTCAGTCACAACCCTCCCCCGTCCTGGACCCATTATTCCGCCGACGGCGCGGAGGCCGCGGCCAACTCGAATCTCTATCTCGGCCGGTTCGGGCCGAGTTCCATCACCGGCTACATCGAGGATTCCGGTTCCAACAACACTTCCGCCGGCCACCGCCGCTGGATCCTCTATCCGCAGACCACCACAATGGGCACGGGCGACCTGCCGGTCACTGCGAACTATGCTTCGGCCAACGCGCTCTGGGTCATCGACAGCCATTACGGTGGCGCCCGCCCCGCGGTGCGCGATGACTTCGTCGCCTGGCCGCCGAAGGGATTCGTGCCGCATTCGCTGGTCTTCCCGCGCTGGTCATTTTCCTATCCGGGCGCCAAATTCACCAACGCCACGGTGGCGATGCAGCGAGGCGGCGCGAGCGTCCCGCTGCTGGTCATGCAAACGCAGGTCACTGGCGTGGGCGAAAACAGCCTGGTCTGGGTGCCCGACAATCTCGACGCAAACACCGACCAGCCCCCCGGCGTGCCGCCCGCCACCGACACCCCGGTGCAGGTCATGGTCAACGGCGTGATGGTCAACAACCAGCCGCGGAACTTCACTTACACCGTCACCATTTTCGATGCGCAGAAGCCGGGGCCGGACACGGTCCTGCCGGTCGTCACCGGTCCGGCGCGGCCGCCTGTGAATGCCAGCACCAACTACACCTGTGCCGCCGTCCCGAGAGCCACCGGTTATCAGTTTCGCAGCGGATCGGTGAGCCCGTTGACGGCTACGGAAGGCGCGGAAAATGGGACGGGCAGCGTGGTCGTCGAGGCGCCGGCGGGATCCGCGGTGGTGTCGTCGGCGTATCACGCCAGCGGGACGAAATCGTTTCATCTCACGACGCCCGAGTTCGAGCGCGAGTCCCTCACCCTCACCCGCACGGTGCTGGCGAACGCCGGCACGCAGCTCAACTTCAAGAGCCGGTTCGGCTACGCCAGCGCGCTGCAGGTCGCGCGGGCCCAGGTCTCCGCGGATGAAGGTGTCACCTGGGCGGATCTCTTCAGCGAAACGGGCACGGGTGCGCCGGCCTCGGGATTCTCCAGCCACACCGTCCCGCTCGCGGCTTATGCGAATCGCACCCTCCAGGTGCGCTTCGCTTTCGCGGTCGAGGGCATCGGCAACGCTTATGTGGGCACGAACGAAAACGTCGGGTGGTATCTGGATGATGTCTCCTTCACCGCGGCGGACGAGCTGACCGGCGCCACCCTCGGGGCGGTTTCGAGCAGTCAGTCGTTCGGATTTGCGCCGGCTTCCGCCGCGGCTTATGCGCTCCAGGCGCGCGCGCAATTCTACGGCGAGCATCTCTTCGAGTGGAGTCCGGTGCTGCCGGTTACCGCGACCGCCGCCGGTCCGCCGCAAATTGGCACCCACCCCGCCACTCAGACGGTCAATGCCGGCGACACCGTCCAGTTTTCCGTCATCGCCACCGGCAGCGGGACGCTCAGCTACCAGTGGTTCAAGGGCGCGCAGTCGATCCCCGGCGCGACCGGCTCCACCTTCACCATTTCCGATGTGCAACCCCCCGCCACCGGAACTTATCGCGTGAATGTGTCGAACGGTTTCGGCACCACGCCGAGCAACACCGCCACGCTGACGGTGCTCATCCCCGAACCGGTGGCGACCACCAACCCGGGGGTCGCCTTGAGCGAGAGCTCAGTCAAACTGAACGGCCACGTGGACGTGCACGGTCAGACCATCAATTGCGGCTTCGAATACGGTCTCAATGCGAACCTCGGCACCACCGTTGCCGCCGGCACTGCGGCGGCCCCCAAGGATTTCGAAGCGACGCTCTCTTCGGTCGCGGCGGGCTCGACGATTTATTTCCGCGCCTTTGCGGAAAAGGCGGGTGGCGTCCGGCGCTACGGCGCGGTGCGCACGATCCAGCCGCTCGCGCCCGTCGCTTCGCTGATCGTGAGCGTTGACCCGGCCGGCAGCGGCACCGTGAGCGGCCTCCCGGCGGGCACCGTGCGCGTGGGCGACGCGATCGCGCTCACCGCGCAAGCCGCCAGCGGACAAGTCTTCACGGGTTGGACCGGCGGGCTGGTTGCCCAGACCGCCGCCCTTTCCTTCACCATGCCCGCGTCCATGACGCTGGTCGCGCACTTCGCGCCCAGCCCGCTGCCGGGGGCTCCCGGACGCTATCGCGGCCTCGCCCTTTCCACGCCCGCGGCGCATGCCTCGTGCGGACTGGTGCAGCTCAAGGTGGCAGCCAAAGGCGCGTTCACTGGCACCGCCACCATCGGCGGCGTGAAGTACCCTCTCACCGGCACCTTCGATCCCGCTGGCGTCGCGCATTTCGGCGCCGTCACCGAGGCCACATTGAACCGGCCGGCCGGGTTGCCGCCGCTGCTGCTGCGGCTGCACCTTCCGCCCGGCGCGGGTCCCGTGGCTCGCGTCCTGGGCGATGTGCGCGAAGCCGCGGGCTTCGTCTCCGCGATCGATGCCCCGCGCGCGGCTTTCACCGCGGTGAAGCCCCCCATTTCTCCGCTGGTCAACCCACCTGACACCTGGCCCGGCGCCTACACCGCAAGTCTCGCCGTCGATGCCACGACACCCATCGCCAGCCTCACCGGCGCGGGCTGGACCACGGCCAGCATTGGCAAGGATGGCACCGCGCGCTTCAATGGCATGCTCGCCGACGGCACCAAATTCGCCGTCACCCAGCCGCTCGCCAAGGATGGGACGGCGCCCTTTTTCGCCGTGCTCTACGCCGGCAAAGGCTCCTTCATTGGGACCGCCACGCTCTCCGGGAATCCCGTCGCCATCAACGCCCCGCTCCGCTGGTTCCGCCCGCCTGGCCTTGCGGGAACGCGCTTCACCGCCGGATGGTCCAACGTGAAGCTGACGCTCCAGGGCGCGGGTTATGTCCCGCCCAAACTGGGCATCGATTGGCCTCTCCCCGGACTGGCCGCCACCGGCGGCTCCGCGCAACTTACGGCCAGCGGCGCCGGCCTCGCTCCGTCGCTCAACTGGCTCGCCAAGTTCACGCTCAAGAGCAACCGCGCGTCGATTACCCCGGCCCCCGGCGGCGCCACCGCGACGTTCAGCGTCACCGCAGCGACGGGCAAAGTGGCCGGCAATTTCAAGCCGATCTCCACTGCGACGATATCAGTCCCGTTCAGCGGCGTCCTGCTTCCCGGCCAGAACCGCTCCACCGGCTTCTTCCTCAACGAAACCGGCAGCGGCGCGATTGGCCTGAAACCCCAGTAGATTCTGAAGGCCTCTGGCTCCCGATGGCGCGCCGTGAACGCCGCGGGCGCGTCTCGGGTAGGGTGGGCGTCTCGCCCGCCGAGCGACGCATCTTGCGTCGCGGCCTTTCGCGCGACTTGGGAAGATCGTTCGGGCGAGACGCCCAAACCTCGCCACTGCTACACCCTCTGACTAACGACGCCGATCAATGGGCGCTCGTCGCGAGGGGCTTGGCGTCCGTGCGCACTTTGAGCAACACCGGGAAGCTGGCCTGCTGACCGGGGACGCTCTCGGTCGCCCGGGCCCCCACCGTCGCGTGGCAGAAACGCTCCTGCTCGGGCGCCCATTTGGCGCAGCTCAAAAAGATCTCCCGTTCGTTTTCATTGGCCCGGACCTGCACGCCGTTTAGTCCGATGCTGTCCACGATCACTCCATGCGGCAGGCCCTCGACATCCAGCGCGAGGAGCGCGTCGTTGCCGCGGCGATCGACGCGCAGCCAGACCGGCACCCGATCGCCCGGAGCGAGGACCACTTCCAGCGGCCTAGCCGGTGCGGTTTTGCCGTCGCCCTGTGGTTTGCCGCCGAGATCCGGTTCCATGAACAGCGCCTGTTTCGGTGGCGCGATCACGCTCACCATCGGGAAATGATTCACGTCCCGAGAGACCGTGCGGCCAATGATCACAGCGCTCGCCGTCAGCTTCACGGCGGCGAAGTCCGCGGGGCCCGGTCTGGCGCCGGCCCGGGCGAAAAGGCAACCGCTCGCGGTAAGGTGGCCGGCCTGGACGATGAGCGGCGTCGAGACGAAGAACCCCTCGGGCAGGCCGCTGATCTCGAGACGGATATCGCCCTCGAACCCATCCTTGCGATCAGCTTTGACGATGAACTGCACGCCGCTCCCGGCGGGCAAACTCTCGGTGCCTTTCGTCACCAGGGTCGCGGCGAAGTCCGGTTCCGGTTGACGGACGATCAGGCGATAGGCGAGACGCTCGCCGCTCCAGCCGCGGGTGTCGCTGACGCGCACGAAATACCGGCCTGCGGCGGGGGCGGTGAAGAGGAGGCGCGAATCCCTCCCGAGCTGCCGTTCGCCGTCATCGTCATTGGAGTAGTTGAGCGTGAACACGGGCAGGCCGTTCGGCGTGATCTTCGCACCCGGGGGCTTTGGCTCGACCACGTAGCAAGGCTCATCCAGACCATGTCCCGCAGGACTGCTGTAGAACCACGCCCGACGCACCCCATCGCGCGAGTAATAAACCATGTCCGAATCCGGGCCCCGCGCGGCGCGAGAAATCTTCAGGATCTCGCCGTTGAAATACATGTAGTCGTTCAATTCCATCTCGGCGAACTGGCCGAGCCGAATGGCGGGATCACTCGCATCCTCGCTCCGCAGCGTGATCCACGAGTCCTTCGTCGCCTGGAGGAGAAGATGCGGCACGGGCTCCCCTTTGGCGTCGAGGATTTCGATCTTGGTGTCCGCCGGCGAACCGAGCATCGCAGCGCGGGTTTCGATGACGAGCTCCTGGCCCTTCTCCGCCTCGAACCGGAACCAGTCCACGTCGGCGGCGCCGGGATTGCCAGAGCCAAGGAGACGGCCATTGACCGACGCCGGCACGGTGAGCGGATGAGCTTGCTCGAGGGTGTCGTTCGGCTCGATCTCGAGCGTCTCCGGAAGCGCGCTGACGGCGACGCGCATGTTCACGCGGCTGCGGTAATCCTCCGCGTCGAGGGGCAGGACGACCTCGCCGTCCGCGCCCGCTTTCACCGTCACCAATTCGGTCGTGAGATTGTGGCCCACGAGATGAATGCGGCTTTCCTGATTGGCCGGCACGGACAGCGGCCACCAGCCGGTGACGTAAGGCAACTGGCCGACGGTGAGGCGATAAAGATGATCCGGCGAACCTTCGAGCGTGATCTCGCGCACGCGCACCGTGTAATCGCCGTCGCGCGGAGCGGTGAAGCCGATGAAAGGATCGCTGCCGCTGTCGAGGCCGTTGTTGGCGGCGAGGAGTTTGCCGCTGGCGTCGAAAATTTCGAGGCGCGGCGTCAGCGCCTTGGAATCCACGCGCCGGGCGGCCAGATCGAAGACGATGGTCTGGCCCTGCTTTGCCGCGAACCGGTAGTTATCCTGCTGGCCGGTTTCCGCGAGGGTGCCCCAGACGTTGACCGGCATCCGGTCGAGCAAGGTCGGCTGCGCACTTTTGGGCGCGACCAGTTGCGGCAGGTAATCAACGAGCAGCTTCTTGGTTTCCGAAAGACCCGCGGCGTTGGCCAGGCTCAATTCAACCTGGGAGCGCGGCAGTTTCGCGTCGGCGGTGATGATCAACTCCGCACTCGTGCCATCCTTACCGAGGGGCGCGATGGTGGCCGCGAGCCCGGCGCGGTTGAACTTCGCTTCCGTCAGGGCCCCGAGATTCTTGCCCGTCACTTTGACTTTGATGGTCGCGCCGCTTTGCACGCCGGCCGGCTCGAGGCGCGTGATCTCCGGCTTCGGCGGCAGCGCGGGTGCGGCCGTTTTCTTCATCGGTGCCGCCTCGGCTTTTGCATGCGCGGCGGGCTGACCCGTCGCCGTGTCGTAACTGGCCAGGGAGCCATCCAACCGGCCGAGCGCGACCTGCTTGCCGCCCAGGAAAGCGAGTCCCGGCGCCCAGTCCGGCTGCGCTTCGAGGAGGTGCAGGTCCGTGAGATCGGCCGCCTTCAAGAGCTTGGCGGTCTTGTCCGCGCCGCTCGAAGCGAGCATCTGGCCGTCCGGGGAGAAGGCGAGATTGAGGATGCCACCGTCGTGGGCAAAGCGCGTGAGCAGAAGCGGATTGCTGCCTTCGAGCGCCTGCTCGCTCACCGTCCAGATGCGCACCCGGTTGTCCGCGCCGCCGGCTGCAACCGTCTTCCCATCCGGCGCGAACGCCACCGCGGTCTGCTCCTTGAGCGGCTGCGAGAACGTGTCGAGGCGTTTGCCCGTGGCCACCTCCCAAAGCTTGACCGTGCGATCGGCGCTGGCGCTGGCGAGCACCTTGCCATCGGGGCGGAAACTCAGTCCGAAAACCGCGCCGGTGTGCCCCTTCAACAGCTTCAATTCCGCGCCATCGGCCACGCTCCAGAGCTTGATCTTCTGGTCGTAGCTCCCGGTGGCGAGCTGCTGTCCGTCGGGTGAAAGGGCGAGCGCGTAGAGCGCGTCGGCATGGCCCTGAAACTTGCGCACCAGCGCGCCGTCGTTCACCCGCCATTGATAGGCGATCCCGCTCAGCCCCGCATCGCCCGCGGCGCCAAAGAGCATCGCGCCGTCCGGGGAAAAAACGAGGGCGTTCACTTTGCCGGCGATGCCGTCCAGCGCGCGGACAGGCTGGCGGGTGGCTGCGTCGAGCAGTTGCACGGATCCGAATGAACCGGCCGCGATGAGCTTCGCCGGCGGCGAAAACGCGAGGGCCTGAATCGCCTTTTTTCGATCCGTCTTCGGCGCAATCTTGGGAAGACGGGAGAGCACGTCGGCGACGGTGGGCTGAGCCGCCGGCGGCGGCGCGCCGGCATCGATCCATTGCCGGATGAGCGCAATTTCCTCCGGCTTGAGATGCGGGCGTTTGCCCGGGGGCATGAACCGGTTCTTGCCTGTCTTCCCGCTGCGTCCCTCGATAAATTTCACCAGCAGCGAGTCCTCCGCCTTGCCAGGCACGATGGCCTTCCCGGTCTCGCCGCCTTTCATCAAGCCCGCAAAGCTGTCGATAACAAAGTCGCCATCCGGATCATCCGCCGCGTGGCAATCGACACAGTGCTCTTGAAAGAGCGGCGCGATCGTCGCGGCATAGTCCACCGGAGCCGGCGCGGCCGAAAGCCGGCCCGCCGCGTGCAGGGCAAGTGTCGCCCCTGCGAGGAGAAGCAGAGAACGGATCGTGGGGAGTGTCATGGTGCAGGCAGTTGGATGACCGGGCAGAAGGGCGCAGGAATCCATAAGCCTTTCGCGATCATTCGCAAAGGCGCGGGCGACGCCATCGAGATTGGGGGCAGGCTTCCCGCCGGCCAGAAAATGGAGCAGCCGTCTCGGCTGCTCGGGTCCGGTGCAGGCGGGACGTCTGCCCCACTCAGACTTCTATTCCAAGTAGCGGAAATCCACGGAAGCAAAGAGCGACTGATACACTTGCGCCCACGCTTCCAGGCGGCGCTTTTCATCCGTGACCGGCGTGAGAAACCTAGCGCAAATCAGGCGCTCCTGCGGCGTCGGCGCGCGGCCCAGCGCAGAGCGAAAGGCGCTCGTGAGGCGCTCGTCGTCTGCCGTCGAAGACGCAAGCGCGCGCTCGGCGGCGAGTCGCGATTGCGCAATGATGAAAGGATGGTTGAGGAGGTAGAGGGCCTGCGGGGCCACGGTGCTGGCGTTGCGCCGGCCGAGCGGAGCATTGATGTCGCCGAAGTCGAAGACCTCAAAAAGCTCGAGGCGCTTGTTGCGGAAGGCGGGCGTATAGACGCTGCGGCGCGCGTCCTTGAATTCGTATTTGTATTCGATGTTCTGCGCGCCGGTGTCGTTGGCATTGATCTCCCCGGCCCCGGCGATGTTCGGGCCGCCGAGCTCGAGCCGGAGTTCGCCGCTGACCGCGAGAATCGCATCGCGGATCTCCTCGGCATCCAGGCGGCGGCGGTTGGCGTGCCCGAGGAGCCGGTTGTCCGGATCGGGAGTTTCGGAGGTCGGAAGGCGGGATTCAGGATTGACCGCGGCAAGTTGCCAGTTCCGCGACAACACGATCTCGCGGATCAGCTTCTTCACGCTCCAGCCCTCCTCGATGAAGCGCAGCGCGAGATGATCGAGCAACTCCGGATGCGAAGGCACTTCGCCGGTCGTCCCGAAATTGTCGGTCGTGCGCACGAGGCCCGCCCCGAAGAGCCAGTGCCAGACGCGATTGACCAGGACGCGCGCGGTGAGCGGATTCTGCGGGCTGGCCAGCCAGTCGGCGAGCTGCCGCCGGCCGCTCTCTTGATCCGAAAACACGGGCGGCTCTCCGTCGAGCATCACGCGCAGCAGCCCGCGCGGCACTTGCGCCCCGCGCTGATGCACCAGACCGCGAATGCAAATCTGCGTGTCGCCGGCCTTCTCATCCTCGCTCACGGTCATCGCCACCGGCCGCCTCGGACCTGCTTCGAGAAGCGCCTTCATCGCCGCCTCCCGGTCTTTCACGCGCGCCGCGAGGCCCTTGACCACGCTCTGCGCGGGCCCCTTTTCATTCGCCGAGGCGGCCGCGACACCCAGCGCCGCAGCCGATTCCTCCTCGCTGATGAATTGCACCACATCGGCCACGACATGTCCGCTCGTGCCTTCATTTGAAACGAGGACGAAACCCGCCCCGTCTTTCTCAAAACGAAACGTGCCCAGCGAGACGAAGCGGCCATCGATCGGCGGCGGCAGCGTTTCGTCCACGAAGGCTTTTTCCTCGCCGTTTGCGTGGAAGATAATGATCGGCACATGACTGTCGCGATTCGGATTCGGGATGTAGGCAAAGCGCACTTCGTAGCGGCCGGATTGCGGAAATTTTGGCGTGAAGGTGAGCGTCTTGGTGCCCTTGCCCTCGCCCAGGTCGGTGCGATACCCGTCGCCGACGTAACCCTTGAGCCGCTGCGAAATTTCCCAATCACCGATCGTCTTCGCGTCCGCGTCATCGACCACGATGCCCGGCAGGTCCGCCACCGCGATGTTCCGGCCCGCGGCCGCGCCGGCTTTCGTGAGCGCGGCTTTGGCTTTCGAAAGTTCCGCCTTCGCGCTCTCCAGTTCCGTCTTCAACGCGGCCACCCGCGCTTCCTGGGTCTGCAATTTTTCCTCCTGATCGCCTTCGAGCGGGAGCGGCGTATCGATCCAGCGCGCGACGTTGTCCTTGTAGCTCAGCAGCGTGCGGGTCGAGGCGAAGATGCCGGCGAGCGCGTAATAATCGCGCTGCGGGATCGGGTCGAATTTGTGATCGTGGCACCGGGCGCAACCGATGGTCTGACCGAGGATCGCCCGGCCGATGGTGTCGAGCTGCTCGTCGATCACATCGAAGCGGAGCTGCTGCTTGTCCTGCTCCTCGTAGTTCGTCGGGCCGAGAGCGAGAAAGGCGGTGGCCGTGAGCTGGCGCCGCCGCTGCCCGCTGTCCGCGGCCGGGAGCAGATCGCCGGCGATTTGCTCGCGGATGAACTGGTCGAAGGGATGATCCGCATTGAAGGCTTCAATGACGTAGTCGCGGTATCGCCAGGCGTCCTTGAAGAGCAGGGTGCGGCCCCCGCCGCTCGACTCGGCGAACCGGGCCACGTCGAGCCAGTGCCGGCCCCAGGTCTCGCCGAAGCGCGGGGAGGCGAGGAGCTCATCGACGGCGTGCGCGATAGCGGATTGCGGATCGGGGATCGCGGATTGGACGAAACGCTCGCTTTGCGCCGGCGTGGGCGGCAGGCCAATGAGATTGTAGTAAAGGCGGCGCGCGAGCGTTTGGGGAGACGCGTCGGCGGCGGGAGCGAGCGCCTTTGCTTCGAGCTTCGCGAGGATGAAACGGTCGATGTCGCCCCGTGGCCAGGCGGCATCCTTCACCGCGGGTGGCGCGGGCTTCCGGGGCGGGATGTAGGACCAGAATTTGCGCCCTTCCTCGAGGGTCAAACCGGTCTGCTTCTTCACCGCCACCGCGCCCTTGCGCGGGTCGGGCGCACCCATCTTGATCCATTGCTCGAGCACGGCCACTTCGTCAGCGGAAAGTCTCTTTTTCGGCGGCATCTGGAGGTCCTTGTCGTGCCAGCGCACCGCCTGGATGAGCAGGCTTTCCTCCGGTTTGCCGGGCTCGATCGCGGGCCCCGTGTCGCCGCCTTTCGCCCAGCCCTCGCGCGAATCGAGCAGGAGCCCGCCCTTGACCTTCTTTTCCGCGCTGTGGCACTCGAGACAGCGCTCGGCGAGCAGCGGTCGGACCTTCTTTTCGAAGAAGTCGAGATCAGCGGCGCCCGGCTCCGCGGCGAAGGCGCGCAGGGCCAGCAGGGCCAGGATTGAAGTAAGGGGGAAAAGCGGGTGCTTCACGGCGGGATGCTACTTCAACTATGCCCAGCACGCGGTCAAAACTTAGCCGCGAATTTAACTCTTCCTCTCCCTCCTCATCTTCATCTTCGTCTCCTTCCCAAATCTCATCGCAGATGAAGAGGAGGATGGAGAGGCGCCACGCTAAATCCGGTGCTCGCGGTTGTCCGAGCGCAGGTGAATCGTCTTCTGGCGCAGGTCGTGATAGGTGGTGATCTGGCGCAGGGTGCGGCTCTTCGCACGCATCAGGATGGAATGGGTGATCGCCAGATGCTTCCGGATTTGGACACCCTTCATCAAGGGACTGTCGCTGATCCCGGTGGCGCAGAAGATGATGTTCTGCCCGTTGGCGAGGTCGTCGGCGAAGAAGAGCTTGTTCAGGTCCGACTCGTAACCCGCGTCGAGGATAGCCTGGCGTTCCGCATCGTCGCGGGGCCACATCATCGTCTGCATGTCGCCGCCGAGGCATTTCAACGCCGCGGAGCTGAGCACCGCCTCGGGGGAGCCGCCCACCCCGATGTAGAGATCGACCCCGCTGTCGTAAATCGACGGCGCGACCGCCGCGGCGATGTCGCCGTCGCTGAACATGCGCAGCGCGGCGCCCGTGGCACGCACCTCCTCGACGAGCTTGAGATGGCGCGGACGGTCCATGACCAGCACGACCACGTCCTGCACCCGCTTCCGCAGCGCCTTCGCCGCCGCGATGATGCTTTCCTCGACAGGATTCCGCAGGTTGACCGACTGCACCCCGGTGCGGCCCATGTGACGAACGACTTTCGGCCCGTAGGCGAGCTTCATCATGTAAAAGCTTGGGATGTCCTTGAGCGAATATCGCACGCCCTCCTCCGGGCTGGCCGCGGCGATGCACGCAATCGAGTTCGGCGCGCCCTTGGCAATGTTCGTGGTCCCGTCGATCGGATCGAGGGCCAAATCGAACTTGACCGAGCCCGGGTTCCACGTGCCGAGGTGTTCGCCTTTGAAGATGCCCGGCGCGTTATCCTTGATCCCCTCGCCGATGACGACCTCACCGCAGATGTTCATCAGGTCGAACATCCCGCGGATGGCGTCGCAGGCGGCGGCGTCGGCGAGTTCCTTTTCGCCCCGGCCAAGCCAGTGAATGGCGTTGAGCGCCGCGTTTTCCGTGGCCCGCACGAAATCGAATTCGATGATGCGTTCGACGTCGTAATACTGCTCGCGCGGGGACTTCATGGCTGATCCGAATGTGCACAGCCGTCCGTCAACAAAGCAATCCCGCTGCGGCGGTCGAGCGCCACCTTGTGCTCGCGGTTCGATGTGCAAGAGTGACCGCCTTGTGAAGCTCGCCCCCTCCATGCTGCTCCTGTTTGCCGTCACGGCTGCGGGCGCCAATCTCCCGCTCCCCGACAAGATCGAGTTCAATCGCGACGTCCGGCCGATCCTTTCCGAAAACTGCTTCAAGTGCCACGGCCACGACCCGAAAGCCCGCGAAGCTGATCGCCGCCTGGATACCCGCGAAGGGGCGCTCGCGGAGCATGAAGGCGTGCGCGGCATTGTGCCGGGCGACCTCGCGGCGAGCGAAGTGCATCTGCGCATTCACACGGCGGACAAGGAAGAGCAGATGCCGCCCCCGAAGTCCGGGAAGGTGCTGACTGCGCGGCAGGTCGCCATTCTCGACAAATGGATCGAGCAGGGCGCCGCGTATCAACCGCACTGGGCTTACATCGTCCCGACGCGGCCGGCCGTGCCGGAGGCTTCCGATCCGGCGTTTGTCAAAAATCCGATCGATGCGCTGGTCCTCGCGCGGCAACGCGAGCTCGGCCTCGAGCACGCCGCCGAAGCCGACCGGCTCACGCTCATCCGCCGGCTTTCGTTCGATCTCACGGGGTTGCCTCCGACTCCGCAGGAGGTCGATGCCTTCGTCAGCGATCCTGCCCCGGACGCCTGCGAGCGCCTGGTCGAACGCCTGCTCCGCACGCCGGAATATGGCGAACGCATGGCCGTCCATTGGCTCGATCTGGTGCGTTATGCCGACACCATCGGCTTCCATTCCGATAACCCGCGCAACGTCTGGCCGTATCGGGATTACGTGATCTCGGCCTTCAATGAAAACAAGCCGTTCGACCAATTCACCATCGAGCAACTTGCGGGCGATCTGCTCCCCGGCGCCACGCGGTCCCAGAAAGTCGCGAGCGCGTTTAACCGGCTGAACCTCACCACCCAGGAAGGCGGCGCCCAGGCCAAAGACTACGAATCGCGGACCGTGGCAGATCGGGTGCGCGCCATCGGGACGGTGTGGCTCGCGCAGACCACCGGTTGCGCTCAGTGTCACGACCACAAGTACGACCCGATCACGGCGCGCGACTTTTACCGGTTGGGCGCGTTTTTCGCCGACCTGAAGGAGTCCGCGATCGGGGCGCGTGAGGATGGAATGCTGGTCACGAGCCCGGAGCAGGAGGCGACCCTGAAGGAAACCGATGCGCGAATTGCGGAACTGAAAACCACCCTCGCGACGGCGACCCCCGCGCTCGCCGAGGCGCAAGCGGATTGGGAAAAACCGCTGATCGCGCAGTTGGCGCAAGAGCCTCCGTGGACACCGCTGCACCCGGAGCAGTTCGAGAGCGAACACGGCGCCGCCTTCACCGTCGAAGCCGGCGAAATCATCCGCGCGGAAACCGCGAAAGGCACGGATAAGGAAGTCTTCCGCGTGTTGGCCAAGACGGGGTTGACCGGGTTGACCGGCTTTCGGCTCGAGGCGCTGAAGAGTGGGAAGCTCCCGAAACAGGGGCCAGGGCGATCGAAGACGGGCAACTTCGTGCTCAGCGAATTCAGCGTGGCCTTCACCGATCCCATCGGCCTCGAGCATTCCGTCGGGCTGTCGGCGGCGAGCGCGACCTTCGAGCAGAAGGGCTTTCCCGCGAGTGCCGCGATCGACGGGATCGCCGGACAAAAGCAGAATGGTTGGGCCATCACCGGAAAGATCGGGGAGGACAGCGCGATCTATTTCGAGCTCGCCGAGCCGCTCCCCGCCGGAAACACGGGGACTCTCGTGGTCACCCTGCGGCACGACTTCGGAGCCGATCATACCCTGGGCAAATTCCGGCTGGCCGCGACCGCGTCCCCAGGCCCAATCCGGGCGCCGGCGAATCGCGAGATTCCGGGTCCGGTCCTCGATGCCCTGAGGATCGAGCCGGCGCGTCGCACGCCCCCGCAGGCGGAGGAGATCGCGAAGTATTATCGGTCGATCACTCCCCTTCTCGCCGAGGCGCGCACCCAGCTCGCCGATGCGGAAAAGCAGCGGAAAGAGTTTTACGAGGCGCTGCCGAAGTGCCTGGTGTCGGATTCGATGCCCACGCCGCGCGTTGTTCGCATCCAGCCGCGGGGAGATTGGCAGAATGAGAGTGGCGAGATCGTGCAGCCCGGCGTCCCGGCCTTTCTCCCACAGCCCGCCGTGGAAGGTCGCGGACTGACGCGCCTGGATCTCGCGCAATGGCTCGTGGCGCGCGAAAACCCGCTGACCGCGCGAGTCTTTGTCAATCGGCTGTGGAAGCTCTATTTCGGCACCGGCCTGTCGAAGGTGCTCGACGACCTCGGCGCCCAGGGCGAACCGCCGCCCAATGCCGCGCTGCTCGACTGGCTCGCCTGCGAGTTCGTGGACAGCGGCTGGAACGTCAAACAGTTGGTCCGGCTGATCGTGACCAGTGGCACCTATCGGCAGAGCTCGCAGGGTTCCGGGGAACTGCAACAGCGCGATCCCTACAACCGCGAACTCGCCCGCCAATCACGGTTCCGGCTCGAGGCCGAGTTTGTGCGCGACAACGCGCTCGCGATTTCCGGCTTGCTCGTGCGGAAGGTCGGCGGCCCGAGCGCGAAGCCGTATCAGCCCGCCGGCTACTGGGAAAACCTCAACTTTCCAACGCGCGAATGGGAGGCGGACAACGACTCGAACCAATGGCGGCGCGGCCTTTACACCTGGTGGCAACGCAGCTACCTGCAACCCAGCCTGGCGGCCTTCGATGCGCCGAGCCGCGAGGAGTGTGTCGCCGAGCGCAGCCGCTCGAACATTCCCCAGCAGGCGCTCGCGCTCTTGAATGATCCGACCTACGTCGAAGCCGCGCGCGTCTTTGCCACGCGAATCCTGCGCGAGTGCCCGGGCGACACGCCGCAACGGCTGACCTGGGCCTTCCGCCAGGCGCTGGGCCGCCCTCCGCGGGCCGACGAACTGGAGACCACCAGTGATCTGCTCCACAAACATCTCACGGAGTATGAAGCGGCGGCGGACGCCGCGCAGCAACTGGTCAAGACCGGCCTCACGCCGCTTCCCACAGATCTTCCGACCCCCGAACTCGCCGCCTGGACAAACGTCGCCCGCGTCATCCTCAACCTCCACGAAACGATCACCCGTTTCTGAATCCGCCCCCAACGAAAGCTCTCCCTTCGCCTCGCGGTTAGGCGGCGATTTCGCAGTAAGCAGCTTGGGAACGGGGCTCTGGAACTGGGTAGCCCGAAAGCCGAAGTCCCTCGATATGAAACTCGATGGCATCGTGCATCTCGCGCTCCACCTCATCACGGGTGCGCCCCGTGGCGACGCAGCCGGGAAGGTCTGGTGAGTAAGCCGAAAAGCCAGTGGCGGTGTCTTCGATGATGATCAGAAAGCGGCTCATTTTAGTCCTGCTTGCTTGAGAATACTGTTCTGGGTGCCCGGCGCAAGGTCATCGCCAGGTTTCCCGGGCACCGTCACGAGACCGGTTTTGATCGGATGTTTGTATTGGCGGTGGCTGCTCCGAACGCGGTCCAGATACCAGCCGTCGGCTTCAATGAGCTTGATGGCGTCGCGGACTTTCACGGCCTGCAAGGCTTACTGGCGTCTATGGAATCGTCAATTGTCCCACAAGAGACCAAAGCCACTTCGCGGAAGCGCACCCGTTGAGCCGCTTGGTCGGTTACTGGAGGATGCTCCATCGGACGATATGCATCGGGCCTTCGAACCACGGGTTATCCGCCGATGGCGCGGTAACGGTGATAACCCTGCCCACACCTGGATCGGCCTCAATCCAACGGTTGTCGCCAAGGTAAGCCATGATGTGAATGCCGCTGGTCGTGACGGCGAGATCGCCCGGCACAATCCGGGAATGGTCAAGGGCGTTGACGCTGGGCGTCTCGAGAACTCGCGCTGTCAGGCCGCGGTGCCCGTCGCCCAGAGCGCTCGCGCTGCAATCGTCCCACCAAAGACTGATGGCCCGGCGCACCAACCCGGCCTCGGCCGTGCGGAGGCCGCGGCAGAACAGCGCGTCGATCAGCCCGCGGCGAATGAGACCGGAGCAATCGATGCCCCGACCGGTCTCCCCGCCCCAATAGTAAGTGACACCCTCGTAACGTTGCAGCCCGGCGAGATAGTCGCCGCGCAGGACCTCGGCGGGCGGACGACCCCGCGCCGGCAGCACCAGGAATCCCGCGACCAGCAACGTCACACCCACCAACGCGAACCGCAGCACCCGCTGCCGCCAGACGAGAGCGATGAACCCGAACCAAACGCCAAACGCCAGCGCCAGACCAGCCAGGCGCGTGATCCGATAGCTGACCGGGAAAAGAGCCAACGCGACAAAGAAGCCGAGCCCGGCGAGCCAGAGCAGCCAGCGCCCGCGTGTTGATTTGAGGGAGTGCACCAGAGACACGTGAGAACGATGGGGGGATTACTCGCTACTCAAACCTCGCTTCCTTGAGAGCCCTGTGTGCTTCTGCCAGCTCACTCTCGGCGACCGCCGGGCTTCCATCGGTGTACGAAGTGAATACCGTCACCTCGGTGGGAAGCAGCCAAAAACGCATCAGTCCGTGCTTGTCGGACTGATAGTCAGCAAACGCCATGATGCCAGAGGCACACTCCTCGTGCGCCACCGAGAGCCGCCGACCGAGGTCCATGTTTTTGCCGATGGAGTCGAGGAGATCTGAAAGCTCCCTCTCGGCGTCCGCACCGGTGGTGGCGGGATGATCGAGCGGTGGTTGGAGAGAAACCTGGAAAAACCCGGAACCTTCTGCCCGGCGCGTGTAAGTGCGCGGCGACTTGCCGGGAATCTCCTGCCAGCCGTCCGGCAGTTTGAGCGCGAAGCTCCGGCGCGGCGCGCCCGCGAGCACATCTCTGCGGGCTGGCTCCGGAGCGCCGAACAAGAAATGGCGGATGAATCGTGGAATGGGCATGGCTATGACTCCGACGGCGACGATCAGCAGGGAGAGGATGGCAGCGCTCGCCAAATCCTGGCTGCACCAATAGCTGAGAGCGAGCACCGCACCGATGCACGCGACCAACCAGAATGAGGCGATGTGCCATGGCTCCGGGAGAAAAGTGGCCAGGAAAGCTCCGATCCAGACCGCAACCCCGACGGAGCAAGCGAGCTTGAAATACTCGTGATTCCACGTGAAGGCGTCTTCGCCGAACTTGCGCCAGCGAAAAATCAGGTAAAGACAGACGACGACAAATGGCAGCGTCAACCAACCCTCGAGAGGCACGCCGCGAATTCGAATCTGAGCAAGGGTCGATTCCATCCAGGTGCGCGTGAGGATGGCGGAGGACGATCGAGTCCGCAAGGCTCGCTCCGCCCCGCCTCCGCCCACAAGATTGGAGGTCCTTCGACTGCGCAGCGCGCCCCGACCCCCGAGTCCGCACACCCCGCGCTGCTCCGCTCAGGATGACTGTTGGGTTGGGAACGACGCCGCTCCACATAACGGTCCGTCCTCCCGGACAATACACCCCCTGGGATGTTGTTGAAGTTCGACTCCGCAGCGCGCTGTCGCACAGGCTCGCTTTTCGATTTGGTCAGGGCCTTACTTCGCGGGCCGCCGGCGATCCGGCTCACCCCCACTCGAATGAATCCAGCCCCTCCTGAATCTCGAATCACCCGGTCCTTCCGGGCCTGCCGCTTCGCCGTTCTCCTCGCGCTCGCGGGGGCGGCCGGCATCCATCCGATCGACGCGGCGGCGGATGCCCCGAAAGCTCAGCCGGCGGTGCGGTTCGGGCAGGAAGGCATCGACATTGATGCGGGCAGCCTTGGGAAATTCACGATCGCGTATCCCGCCCTGCTCGATGGCAAGCAGCAGCCGCAGCACAAGCTCGTGGAAAAAAAAGCGGACCCGAACACCGCGAACCTGAAATACGAAGGTGGCGCGCAACTCGATCTCACCTTCGCCGATGGGAAGCTCGCGATGAAGTTCGCGCAGGTGCCGGCCGACGTGAAATTCGTCGCCTTCGATATGCACATCCCGATCGCCTTCAACCAGGGCGGCAGTTGGGTGATCGGCGACAAACAGGGCGAGTTTCCAAAGGAAAAACCGGCCACGCCGCACCTTTTCCAAGGCCATGGCGCTGGTTTCAAGCTGACCAACTTCGAGGGCAAGGCGCTTGAATTCAAGGTGCCGGAGTTTGCCTGGCTCCAGCTTACGGACAATCGCGAGTGGAACTGGGCCATCTACCACTGGCGGGCCGTGGTCCCCTTTGATCCGAACCGCAAGGACCTCAACTTCACGATCACGGGGAGCGGCGGGACGGGAAAAACGCCGCCGCTCGTCGATGAACTCGGGCAGGCGGCGCGCGAAGAGTGGCCTGGAAAGGTGAAGAGTCTCGAAGAGCTCAAAGCCGATGTGGAGGCGGAGAAGGCCAGCCCTGGACGCACGTCGCAGCTGGATCCAATGGGAGGACTTTCGGGGAGCAAGGAGAAGCTGGGCTTGAAGGCGACCGGCTTCTTCCACGTGGAGAAAAAGGGCGAGCGCTGGCTGCTCGTGGACCCGGCCGGCAACGCCTTCTTTCACCTCGGCCTGTGCAGCATCGGTCCGAATGAAGACTACACGCTGGTCAAGGGCCGCGAGTCGGCCTTCGCCTGGCTGCCCCCGCGCGAGGGTGAGTTTGGCAGCGCGTGGAAGAAGGATTCGGGCGGGACAGTGGTCTCGTTCCACCTCGCCAACATGATCCGCAAATATGGCCAGCCCTACACCAACGAGAGTTACACCGCCCGGATGATTACCCGGGTGCGCCAGTGGGGCTTCAATTCCGGCGGCGCCTTTTCGAATCTCGATCAGACGGCCCGCGAGGCGGCGCAGTTCCCTTATGTGGCCCACCTGCCGCTCTCGCCGTGGGAAGGCATCCCACGGATCGAAGGCATCCACGAAGTCTTCGATCCGTTCGATGAAAAGACGCGCGCGAAGATCGAGGAGAATATGGCGAAGTCGCTCCCGAGCCGCGCGAGTGATCCGCTCATCATCGGCTACTTCATCGTTAATGAGCCGATCTATGAAAATATCCCGCACATCGTCCCTTCCTTGAAAGGAACCAGCCATGCCTGCAAGCGCCGCCTGGTGCAATGGCTGGAGGAGAAATATAAGACGGTGGACGCCTTGGACGCGGCCTGGGTGATTAAGGCTAAGTCATTCGCTGAGCTCAGTGACATGGTCGTCCCGGTGGAGTCAAAGTCCGCCAAGGCAGACGTGCAGAAATTTACGGGCCTGTTTCTTGATGAATACTTCCGCCTCGTTGCGGAAAGCTTTCGCCGGCACGATCCGAATCATCTGCTCATCGGCAGCCGGCTGATGCCGGGCACGATCAATAATGAACAGCTCTGCCGCATCGCGGGAAAGTATCTCGATGTCATGTCTTTCAATTACTACACCAACGCCGTGGATCAGGAGTTACTGCGGCACGTTTACCAATGGACGGGCGGACGTCCGATCATCCTGAGCGAGTTCTATTGGTCCGCCTCGAAAGAGAGCGGCCTGAGCGGGGGACGCGAGGTCGGCACGCAGCGGGAGCGCGGGCTCGCCTATCGCAATTACGTCGAACAAAGCGCCGCCCTCGGTTTTGTGGTCGGCATTGAATGGTTCACGCTGGTGGACCAGGCGGTCACCGGCCGCTCGTTCCAGGGGTTCGACGGCGAGCGGGCGAATACCGGCATCCTTGCCGTCACCGACCGGCCGTGGAAAGCGATGCTCGATGAAGCCACCAAGACCAACTTCGACATCTATAAGGTCTGGCTCGGTGAGCGTCAGCCGTTCGCCTTCGATGATCCGCGCTTTAAGGGAGGCAAGTAAGATAGTGGGGCATGCGTCGCGCCGGCCAGGAAGTGGAGCGGCCGTCCCGGCCGCTCGGATTGGTGCAGGCGGGACGCCTGCCAGAAAACTGACAGGCGGGACGCCTGCCCCACTTATTGGCGGGCGGGACGCCTGCCCCACTAACACCATGAAGACCACGCTGTCCCTGTTCCTCGTCACCACGCGCGCGTTCTTACTGAGCGCCGCGTTCATCGCCGCCGCCCCCGCCGCCGAGCCGGGAAAGCCAAACATCGTCTTCGTGCTGGTGGACGACCTCGGGGCGACCGATCTCGGCTGCTACGGCAGCAAGTTTTACCAGACGCCGCACATCAATCGCCTGGCGCGGGAGGGCATGAAGTTCACCCAGGCCTATTCAGCGTGCACCGTCTGTTCGCCGACCCGCGCGAGCCTGCTCACCGGCCGCTACCCCGCCGCGCTGCATCTCACCGATTGGATTCCCGGACACGCGCGGCCCGCGGCGAAGCTGCGCATTCCCGACTGGACGATGCGATTAACGCACGACCTCCGGACCCTGCCGCAGGCGCTCCACGATGCGGGCTACGTTTCCGCTGCGATCGGAAAATGGCATCTCGGCGAGGATGGCCCGGAACGTTACGGCTTCGATGTCGCGCTCGCGGACAACGGCAAAGGACAACCGGCCAGTTACTTTCCGCCTTACCAGAACCCGAGGCTGCCGGACGGTCCTCCCGACGAGTTCCTCACGGACCGTCTCACCAGCGAAGCGGAGAAGTTCATCGAGAAGAATCAGGACCGGCCATTCTTCGTTTACCTCTCCCATTTTGCCGTCCACACCCCGCTCGGTGGGAAGCCGGACGTGATCGCGAAATACCGCGCTCAGCGTGATGAAAACGCACCCCAGCACAACGCCGTCTATGCCGCGCTGATCGAAAGCGTGGACGATAGCGTCGGGCGGTTGCGCGCCAAGCTCGAGGAACTCAAGCTCTCCGACCGCACGATCATCATCTTCACGTCCGACAATGGCGGGCTGCTGCCGAATACCACCAACCTCGGCCTGCGCGCCGGCAAAGGTTCGGCCTATGAGGGTGGGGTGCGAGTGCCGGCGATCGCCCTCGTTCCCGGTCTCACCAAAGCCGGCACCGAGGCCAACGCGCCGATCATCACGATGGATTGGACTGCGACCATCCTCGATCTCGCCGGCGCGAAACCCCTCGACGGCGCGCATGGGGTGAGTCTGACGCCGCTGCTCCGCGGCGGTGCCCTGGAGTCGCGGCCGCTCTTTTGGCACTACCCGCATTATCATCCGGGTGGCGCCACTCCTTACAGCGCCGTCCGTGAGGGCGATTGGCGGCTGATTGAATTTTTCGAGGACGACCGCGCCGAGCTTTTCAATCTGCGCGACGACCCCGCCGAGCAGTCCGATCGCGCCGCCTCGGAACCCGGCCGAGTCTCGCGATTGCGCGCCCAGTTGCGTGACTGGCGTCAACAGGTTGCCGCCCAATTGCCCTCGTCGAATCCCAACTATGATCCAGCCGCTGCGGCAAAGGTGCCGCGAAAGCCGGGACAATGATGAGTCACCCCTCCCCTTCCTTTAGCGCTGTAACGGTGGTCGATGAGGAAGTCACGGGGAGCCGGGTGAGCCCCCCGCCGACAGACGGCATTGCCAACGCAAAGTCGCTGCCCTAGACAGTCAGTGCCCCAGCGGTCATGGCATTCCGCATCTTCATCAGCCACTCTTCACATACGGAAGCGGATCAGAGCTTTGTTCAGGAGCTCCACGATGCGCTCGAAGGCAAGGGTTACACGTCTCGACCTGCAGGAACTCCAGGCCGCGGATTATTGGAACGAAGAGCTGCACGAATGGCTGGCTGAGTGCCATGCCGGCGTTCTCCTGCTCACGCCCCATTCGATCGAGCGGCCGTGGGTGCTCAAGGAAGCGACGATCCTCACCTGGCGCAGCCGTCTCGACAAGCGCTTCAAGCTCTTCCCGGCCCTCTTCGACGGCGTGACCAGCGACATGCTTGAAAAGGGGCGGTTTGCCCCGCTCGTGATCAGCTCGCTGCAGAAAGTCGCCGGCAAAACACCGGAGGCGATTGCCGAGGAGATCGCGCAGATCGTCGGGCCTCCCGCGGAGCGGGACACCCCGCTCGATGAACTCGCCAAGACGCTCACCGACCTGCTGGTCCCACCGCATGTCGGCGGGTCCGTCGCGGAAAAGCTCGCCCGCAAGCTCGGGGTCGATGAAACACGCTGGGTTCCCGGTGGGCCGCCGGAGATCACCCGAGTCCGCTGGATCGCTGGCCGGCTCGTCCGCGAGAGCCTCGGCGAATACACCTGCGTGTATGACCTGATGAAGGATCTCGTGAGCACCATGTCGTCCGCGCTCATCGCATGGCAGATTCTCGAAATCGTCTCTCCTTACTCGGTATCGGCGGACGCGGCCGGCCGACTTTGCGAAGTAGCGCGTTGGCCGCAGAAGTTCCAATAAAGGTCCGGCAAGCCTTTCGCCGCTGCTACAGCACGGCGAGCAGGCGTTTTTACGAAGTCAATTTGCGGCTCAAGCGGTTCGTCGATCAGCTGAGAGAGCTGGGCAGCAAAGTATCGGCGTTATTTTCGTCGCTGTGAGCGTCCGCTTCTCCGCCAACTTCTTGTCCCCGAATTCGATTTGCCCGCGAGCGCGGGAGGGTTCTGATGGTGCCGCCATGAAAACGATCTGTTCCCTCCTCGGCGTCCTCGCCTTGCTCGCCACCGCGTCCGCCCAGCAAGTGCCGCCGCGGGAGGAATGGTATCGGGGCCTCGATCTCGAAGAAGCCGCCGCGCGCGCCGAATTGATCCTCGCCGCGCGGGTCGAAGAGGTGACCGAAGTCCGGCTCGTCTCCGGCGGAAAGGGCGAAAGCACCACGCTGCAGGTCCGGTTCAAACCCGTTCGCGTGGTGAAGGGCGTCTTTGCCCGTCCGGAGTTGATCCTCGGGAGTTCCGAGCTCGCGAGCTACAACTTCGCCGGCCAGCTCAAACAGATCAAAGGCGGCCAGACGCGACTGCTCTTCCTCGGCCGCAACGAGGTCGGCTACCAGAACATCCAATACAACGCACGCTCGCTCGACCACGCGATCCCGCCGCTCACCGGCGAAAACGATCCGCTGCTCCAGGCCATCACCGCCCTCCTCGCCGCCGATGCAGAACCGGACCGGTCAAAACGCGTGGGAGTTCTCACCGCAGCGCTCACTCGCTTCGGGGGTCCCGCGGCCGTGCCGATCCTTTCCGCCGTCTCCCGCCGCGCGCTGCTCGCGGCGCAGCGCCCACCCGAAGCGCCGGCCATTCTCCGTCATCTCGGCGATCCTTCGCCCGCGGTTCGCATTGCCGCCGCGTCCACCCTGCAAGCAATCCTCGCCGCCGACTACCTGAACCACGCGGAACTCCGCGATGGTGCCGCCGAGGCCCTGAAGACGGGCCTCGAACGCGAAGGAGCAAACATCGCCGCCCGCACCGCGCTCATCGCCGCCACCGGTGAACTCGGCGCGATCCGTGATCCGGCGCTGATCGCCCGGCTCGACTTTGCCAAGCCGGCTCGCTCGCTCGCCGAACGAAATGCGCAAATCGAAGCCGTCGGGCGCCTTCGCCTCGCGGCCTTCGCGGACCGACTCTTCGTCCATTCGCAAAGCCTGCCGCCCGATCTCGGATACCACGATCCGACGGAGATCGCGCTCGCCCGCGTGGATGCCGCGCGCGGCGCCGCCGAAATCGAGCGCCATGCCCGGGAAAAAATCGCCGCCGGGCTGTCGTGCAACAGCGAGCTGCGTTCCGCGACGGCGCTTCCCGATCCCGACGCCGCGGTGCTGCTGGTGCGCCTGGCCGAATTGCCGCTCGATTCCGACGAGCGACGCGCCTTCGCGACGGCCGCACTCACCTTGTGCGAGCGCAACCCCCATGAACGGCTGGTCAGCCCGCTTTCCAGGTTGCTCGATCCCGACGAGCCGGGCACGCGCGCGGAGGCGATCAGCGCCTTGCTCCTGATCGGCTCGCGATCCGCCGCGGAGGCGCTCCAGCCCCGGCTCGCCCAGGAAAAGAACCTTTCCGAAAAACTCCGCATCGCCGCCCTCCTCGGAAAACACGGAATGCGCGACGGCTACCCTTACGCCATCGAGCATGTTTCCGAGCCCTATCTGACGGACCTCGCGGTGACCGCGCTCGTGGCGATGAACGACCCGCGCACCACGGCCGAGGCCAGGAAGATTCTCGAGACGAGCAATGACGCGAAATGGAATGGCGCCGCGATCCGCGTCCTCGGCGCACTCGGCGCGAGCGACCTCGCGCCGAAGTTTCTCCTGCTCGCCAGCGACTGGAAGAATCCGCTCGCGCCGGCCGCGCTTGTCGCCCTCGCCGACCTGGGCGAGCGGCAGGTCCTACCGGGAATCCACGAAGCGCTGGGCGCACGCGGCGATGAGTTGGTGATCGCCGGAGCGCGCGCTGCCGGCCGGCTCCTCGCGGTTCCAGGCGTCGCCAACGATGAGATCCGCGATCAACTCGCCGCGCTGCTGGGCGACTCGAGCGCCTCCGTGGCGGCCCGCAAGGCCGCGCTGGAGGCGCTCGTCGCGCTGCAGGATCCCCGCCTGGACCGCGCGCTCATCGCCACCGTCACCGACGCGACGCTCGAGAAGACGAGTCTGCTCACCCAGGTGGAGCAGTTGGCCCGCGAACGCAAACTCAAGCTGCCGTAGAAGACTGCCTCGCTGGAGGCCTGCCTTCGCTCGGTGCCGGCGCGCCGCTTAGAACCTGTCATGAACTTTTTCCCTCAATCGCACCTCTGCGGAAGAGGAGTGATGGAGTAATGGAATGATGATCCTGAGTTCCCAATACTCCAATACTCCGCTACTCCAGCCGCCGCTGACCAGAGATACACGGGAACACGAAG
>JAXDQW010000060.1:0-18491 GCA_034667665.1 Chthoniobacter sp. | reverse complement strand
CACGGAAGTTGCTCCAAAGTGGATTCACCCAGCGGGGGAACGGTGACGGCCCTTTCCAACGGCGGCATCCCTCACCACAGCAGACCTTTGCGCCCTGGGCGATGCTTTTCCATTCCCGCTCCTAGGTTTATTCGAGTTGGGCTGTGGTTGAACTGGGATTCGCGGGCGGCCAGCGGATTGTGGAACTCCGCTGATCGCCGTTGCTCAGATGACTGTATTGCCCGCATCGTTCTGATCCGCGCTGCCGGCGGCAAAACTCGCGGCACCTCGGATCGCTCCCGTTCTCTCCGAATCGGCGATGTGGAGCGTGGCGCGGATCACGGATAATCGATGCTCACGTTGACCGGTGCCGCTGTATAATCCTGAATGTCGAGCGCTCGCTCGCGGGCGAACGCTTCCGCCATGTCCGGGTTGGAAACGAAAAACATGTAGATGATTCCACTCTCGGTTGTGATCGTGACCAGCGCGCCCTGGGGCTCAAAGTAATTCCGTGCTCCGTAGCCGAGCAATTCGCCCTGTTCGCCTGCCGCCGCGACCCGCGTGATCGCAGCGAAGTCATGCTCTCCGTTCGGACGATAAAAGGCGGCGTCCGAATCAAGAATCGGCCTGACGATATTCGGACGGTAAATGAGCAGACCCGCCGACGAAGGGCTGACCTCCACTTTGGCGGGGAGCCGTTCTCTCAGAGCATCAGCGAGCCGACGCGACTCGTCTTCAGACCACGGATCGAAATAGAGCGGCTTGGTGCCTAGGCAGCTTGCCGCAACTTGCGCTTCGATGCCTGTTTGAAGCGCTCTCTCATCTTCTGAAAGACCAGATCCTTGCCAGTCCGGGAAAACCTCGCTGAAACCTTCGCGCGCAGCTTGGCCGAGGCGGCGGGCTTCGCCTGGGTCTCGACGAGCTGCCCCTGTCTGAGTTGGAAGCTGCGGGTTTTCATCGATAGAAGTAGCCAAACCGCTAAGGCGGCTGGCGTCAACACCCTCTTGGCGTCGCATTTTCGCCGCACCAGACGTCGCGGGCCCGCTGCTGGACGTCGATGGCGCGCCGTCGCCGCGCCACGACCAGCTCGAAGTTGGCGGCGGCACCGTCGAATCAACAAATAGAAATCGCGGAGGGGACTGGCCGCCCACCGCCTCCGTCCTCACCGGATGCCAAAGATCCTTCGACTTCGCTCGATGCACGCTCAAACGCGCCCCGGCACTTCGACCCGTTTTCTCGCCACCATTTGTCCCGCTACACCGCCGCCTTGCAGGATGACAGCCGCGCCTTTCGATGAGACGCTGCGGCCTGAAACCGCCATGCCGCAGCCTCCGCCACTTCCAAAGACTTCCGGCGTAGGCGCTGCGGCGAGCGCGATTCTTCCGCGGCGCACGGCGGCTGCGCCTGCGCCGCCGCTGCTCCTCAACCTCCAGGAACTCGAGCGCTTCGAGAACCTGCTCGTTTTCGCGAAAGCAACGGTCGAGGGTTACTACGCGGGCAAGCATAAGTCGCCGTATCGCGGTTCGGCGGCGGAGTTCGCGGATTACAAGGAATACGTTCCCGGCGACGATGTCGCGCGGCTCGACTGGCGGGTCTATGGGCGCACCCGGAGGCTCTACATCCGGCAGTTTGAAGAGGAGACGGACATGACCGTTTATCTCCTGGTCGATACCAGCGGCTCGATGCGCTACGCCGGCGAGAAACGGCAATCGAAGTTCTTCCTCGCAGCCAAGATCGCGGCGGCGCTCGCCTACTTGATGATGGCGCAGGCCGACAAGGCCGCGCTCGTGCTCTTCGCGCAAACGGTGACCCAATTCCTCGCGCCCGGAGGCACCCGGCGGCATTTGCACCGGCTGGTGACCGAGCTCGAACGGGTGCGCCCGGCCCGCACCACCGGCATCGCGCACGCGGTGAGTGAATGCGTGGCGCTCTTCAAGAAGCGCGGACGCATCGTGATCCTGTCGGATTTCATTGATGATCAGGCCACGCTGTTCGACGCGCTCGCCCAATTCGTGCATCGGAAGTACGAAATCCTCTTGTTGCAAGTGACCGACCCCGACGAGCTCAACCTGCCGGCCTTCAACGCGGCGAAGTTCGTCGATCTGGAAACCGCCGAAACCGTGCAGGTCGATCCCGAGGAAATCCGCGCCGCCTATCAACAGCGGGTCCGGCAAGCCATCGACGACCTCGCCTGCGAAGCCGATCTCCGGCAGATTCAGCACCGGCTGATCGACACCCACCGCCCGTATCTCGATGCGATCGAAGCCTATCTCGGCTTTCGCGGGAAGAATGAGCAGCCGCGCTGAGATGAAGCTTTTCCGACCCAACAGGCTCTTCCTCCGTCGGTGCGGGGGTGAACATCCAACATCCAACACCCAACACCCAACATCCAATGCCGCTGGCGCACGTTCGCGAGGTCCATTGGATGTTGGATGTTGGATGTTTTTCCGCGCGGGATCATGAGCTTTTTGAACTCAGCCTTGCTCCCCGGCCTGCTCGTTCTCACCGGCCTGCCGTTGCTGATTCACCTGCTCAATCTCCAATTCCCGAGGCTTTTCGAATTCTCGTCCGTCAAGCACATCCGCGAAACGATCGCGCAACGTTCCCGCATCTTCCGCTGGCGGCACCTCATTCTCCTGCTGCTGCGGACGGTCTTTTTGGCGCTCCTGCTCTTCGCTTTCCTCCGGCCGTTGTTGCCCCGCTTTGGTTCGGCGGCTGACTCGCAGGCGGGACGCTCCGTGATCCTGATCATCGACCATTCGTTGAGCATGGAGCACAAGGGCGGCGGGGTGAGCAGCCGGCAGCGCGCCGAGAGCGAGGCGGACAAAATCTTCACCACGCTGGGCGCGGACGACACCGTGAATGTGATCCTCGCCGGCCAGACGCCTAAAGCCTGCTTCGTCGAACTATCGCGCAATCATGCCGAGGCGCAGCGCTTCGTTGCCGAGGCCAGGCCGGGCTTGACCCGGGCTGATTTCAGCCAGGCCACTGCGCTCGCCGCCCGCCTGCTCGCGAAGGGTACGCCGCGCCCGGAAATCTACTATCTCTCCGATTTCCAGCGGCGGAACTGGGCGAACGTCGATTTCACCGCGGTGCCGCCGGAGGCACGGCTTTTCTTTGTCGATGTGGCGCCGCCGGTGCGCGACAACCGTGCGATCCTCGGTGCATCGATCAATCAAGCGCAGATCCTCGCGGGAGATACGGTGACGCTCGAAGTGGAAGTCGGGAACTTTCGGGACGAGGCGTTGCGCGAATCGCTCAAGGTGGTGCTCGATGCGAAGGTGAGCTTTGAAAAGGAGGTCAGCGTCGCGCCTTGGTCCACCACGAAGGTCACGCTGCCGGTGCCGCCCGGGGGGCCGGGCCTGCACCTCTGCGAGATCAGCCTTCCGCCGGATGACCTGGTGCAGGACGATCATTTCTTTCTCACCATCCCGGTCATGGAGAAGGAGGGCATCCTGATCGTCTCGGACACGCCGGAGCCCGGGCAGGACGCCGCGCTCTTCCTCAAGACCGCTTTGAATCCCTACGAAGATCTCGCCGGCTCGTTGTTGCCCGAACAGGCTGCCGCCGCGGGCGTCACCAGCGCGCGGCTCGCGGCCGTGAAGAAGGTCTTCTTCACCCACACGGGCATCTTGAACGAGGCCGCGGCGAAGCTCATCGCCGACTTCGTCTTTCATGGCGGAGGCGTGGTTTACTTCCTCGATGGCGATCACGACGCGGAAAATTTTCGGGCGATCGAGCAGGCCATGGCCACCACGCCGCTTCCGCTGCGGCTGGGCAAAAGACGGGTCGCGAAGAACGTCGGCACAGCGGCGCAGCAGATCATTAAAGGCGACTTCAAGTCGCGCTACCTGCGGCTGTTTCGCGGCGCGATGCGGCAGAATCTCGCGCTGCTCGAGTTCTACGATCTCTACGATGCGGCGGCGACCGGCAGCGGCAACATCCTGCTCACCTACGCGGACGACACTCCCGCGATGGCGGCCGTGAATCACGGCCTCGGCACGCTGCTCGCCCTCAATTTCAGCGTGAGCGAGTTCTCCTCGAACCTGGCCCGGCAGCGCATCTTTCCCGCCTGGATGCAGGAGATCGTCAAAAACCTCACCAGCGACGAACCGCTGCCCACCTCGTCGCTCGTCGGGGCTCTGGTCACGGATGAGATCTGGAAGAGTGAGTTGAAAGAAAACGCCGTGCGGAAGCCCTCCGGCGAGCCCTTCGAAGTAAAGACCGAAGCCATGGGCGAACGGCTCGGCATTTCCTTCACCCCCGACGAACTGGGGTTTTACACGCTCCGTGGCGCGAAGCTGCTCCATGCCTACGGGGTTAATCCCAGCCCGGACGAAAGTGATCTTCGCCCCATCGATCGCGCGCTGTTGCCCGAGCAACTCGGCGAGCAGGGGCAGAAAGGCTATTTCGTGGAGGGACGCGAGGATTTCGAAGACCTTGTGCTGGGCAAACCCGTGTTTCACTGGTTCATCCTCGGAGCGGTGATGTTGCTCGTCGCGGAATTGCTCTTCCAACTTTTCATCCGCCGCGCGGCAAGAACCACATGAACACGCAAAGTGTGAGGCCGACTTGCAGTCGGCCATGGGCGAGCGAAGCGAGGCGGCCAGTGCTGCCAGATCGCACGCCCCGGCCTCGCTCCGCTCGCCCACAGCCGACTGCAAGTCGGCTTCACCCTGCAGGTCAGCTTCACCTCTTCCATCCATGAGCATGCAATGGCCCAAACTTCTTTGCGCGGAACGTCTCGGCAGCAAGCGTCCCGCCGACGTGGAACTCCAACGCTCGCCGTTTCAGCGCGACTCGGATCGCCTCATTTTCTCGTCCGCCTTCCGCCGGCTCCAGGACAAAACCCAGGTCTTTCCGCTCGCCAACAACGACTACGTGCGCACCCGCCTCACGCACAGTCTGGAAGTGGCCAGCGTCGGCCGCTCGCTGGGCGCCATCGTCGGCGCCGCGATCTGCGAGCGCGGCGAGTTGCCGGGCATCCACGCCTCGGATTTCGGTGCGATCGTCTCCGCCGCGGCCCTGGCCCACGATCTCGGCAATCCACCCTTTGGACATTCGGGCGAAGATGCGATCCGGGTCTGGTTCGAGAAATCGCCCGTCGCTCAGGACGCGCGCACGCCGCTGCGCAAGGTCGAGCAGGAGGATCTGGCGCGGTTCGAGGGCAATGCCCAGGGCTTCCGCGTGATCACGCGGCTGCAAATGCCGGACAACCCCGGCCTGCGCCTCACCCACGCGACGCTCGGCGCCTTCACCAAGTATTCGATCGAGTCCCTGGTGCCCGACAAGGCCCGCGTTCACGAGGGTGCGAGCACCAAGAAATTCGGCTTCTTCCAGAGCGAGCGCGAGTTTTTCACCGAGGTCGCCGACCGTTGCGGCCTGATCCGCCGCACGCCCCTGCACGCCTGGTGGACGCGGCATCCGCTCGCCTTCCTCGTCGAGGCCGCGGACGACATTTGCTATCGCCTCGTCGATTTCGAGGATGGCTTCCGGCTTGGGTTTCTGGATTACGAAGAGATCTGCGAGAGGTTCGTCCGCGTGATCGGCGATCCTTCCGTCCGCGCCCGGGCGGAACAGATGCACGAATCCAAAGAGCGCATCGAGTTCCTGCGCGCTCTGGCCATCGGTGCCGCGGTGCAGCAGACGGCGGAGTTGTTCCTAGAGAAAGAACCGGAAATCCTCCGGGGCGAGTTCGACCAGCCGTTGATCGACCTTATTCCCGCCGGTCCGGAACTGGAGGCCATCAAGCGGCGCTCGGTCGAATCCATTTACTCCACGATACGCGGCGTGGAGATCGAAGCCGCGGGCTTCGCCGTGCTGGGTGGATTGCTCGATGACTTTGTGGCCGCCGTCAGCGACCTGGCCCGGCGCGGCAAACACGCCTCCCCGCGGAGCCAGAAGCTGCTGCGCCTGGTGCCCGAGCAATCGCTCGGCCCGAAACGGGAGCCCGATCCCAATCCCTATCAGCGGCTGCTGCGGATGATCGATTTCGTTTCCGGCATGACCGACACCTACGCCGTCTCGCTTTACAAGAAAGTGCGCGGCATTTCCCTGCCGGGGCAGTGAGAACGGCGGGTCTGTCCGCTCGCGCTTACTTCGAGACTTCCTGCTTCCCTGCGGCGGGAAGCTTGAAACCGAGATAGGTGCCTGCGCTGATGCCCAACAGGGCCAGAGTCATCGGGCTGAATTCGGGCATCGCTCGTTCATCCAGGACCTTGGCCACGAAGATGAATCCAAGGAGCATCGTCCACGCCAGCATCTGGAAACGATGGAAGCTGAATTTGCCGATCGGGCCTTCACCCAGCCAATCGTTGAACAGCCGCCTCCACGGAGTCTCCGCCATCTTTTTGAACTCCGCTTGCTGCGATCCCAACAATTCCAATTCTTCCGCCAGCACGGTAACTTCCCCATCTTGTGCGGCCGCTGTCCCCGGGGCTGGCGCGCCGCCTTGAGGGGCGCTTTTGAGTTTCCTCGCCAGGGCGCTGATGGCATCGTCCGCCACCTCTCTTGTTTCCGGGTCAGCCGCCTCTTCCGGCAGACTCCACTCTTCCTGAAGCTTTCTGCGCAAAGCCGCCAGCCGCTTCATCGAGCTGTCGTAATTCGGGCTTTCCGATCGTGCCTGGTTCCCCTCGTGTTCGAGGCTGCGGAGCAGAGCGACAAACTCTTTTCGGGTTTCGGAATCCTGGCTGTTCGCCGAATTGGACAGTTTCTTGAGCCGCACCACAATCGCGTCCCTCAGATCGTCCTCGATCTCGTCTCGCGACTTATCGAGTGACGAAGTGACGAGGTATTTCCTGGCGCCGGTGCTTTCAGAAATCAACGCCGCACCCAACGCCGTTCCGGAACCGATCCCCAGCAAAATCAGGCACGTTTCGTTGATGGTGTCCGTGCTCTTGGTCGTGACCCAGAGAAAGGCATAGGCGCAGGCAATCAGGATGAACCAGAAGGCCATCTGGGTCTTGCCCAGACTTACAGGCTCGATACCGTCCGGACGAACCCGTCCGTTCGAGTCCCTGAGGATGTCTGTCGTGATGGACAGCCAGGCGAGGAAGGCGAGGATCACGAAGAACACGCAGACGGTAACGACGAAGATCCATAGCTGAATGCCAATCAGGTAAAAGCTGCACTCTTTGTTTTCTGGATCAACGATGATCCTGGTGGGTAACTCCAGTCCCGCTTCAGGCAGCTTCAAGGTGACATTACAGGCCAGCCAGAAGGCTGGTTTGCCCACCAACTGCAGCCACGCACTTTCATTAGCCTTGGCAAGCTCGTTGTCCGCATCGGTGGCTTTGGGATGAACCGTTTTTCGTTCCAACTTGAAGCGCGCCCATTGGATGGCATCGAGCGGAAAACTCGGCCGGTCCTTGCGGCCCTTCTCGGCCTCATTGTAAGAGTTTCGCGGCGTGACACCGGGGAGCATGACCCCATTGATGGTCAGGGTGAGTTCCTTGAATCGCGCTTCGGCAACCTTTTGCGACCATACCTTGATCGGGAGAAACCACTGCTCGAATTTGCGGATGTTCTCAGGGGTGCTTTCGACGCCCATGTTTAGTGCTGCGAGCTCCGGGTTGGCCGCCTTGATTTGTTTAAGACTCTGATTGTTCTCAATCACGTCGAAGAGTTTATCCCAGGCCTGCTTCCTCTGGGCGTCGTTCTCAGCCTTCGCCTTCTGCTTGTCCTTCGCGTTGGGGTCAGGTTCGCTGGGTAAGTTTACTTGCAGCAGCCGGTTCACTTCCTGAATTCCCGTGAGCAGTTCCACCGACCTTCTTGCTTCGACCGTATCCTTAATGAGCTTTCTCAGTTTATCCGGTGCGGATTCCACATCCTGGGTGAGGCGGCCGAAATCGAATTGGGTGAAGATCCAGCGGTCGAAGTTCTTGATCTCAATCGTCACTTCCTGGCCGATCTCAGCGTCATGAGCTTTCTGTTTGTCCAAGGCCAGCCGTTCATTACCTCGCCAGATTCTAATCGTTCCCGTGAAGTCTCCATCGACCGCTTGTTGCTCTGGAGGGCATGGACGAAGGCGCCCTTTTAGGACCTGGAAAGTTTTGCTCCCCATATCCGCGAACAATCGGTTGTCGAAAAGTTTGAACTCAACGGTGTCGAAGTTCTTATCGCTGCTCTTCAATTGGCCTGGTCGGTTTACGAATCCCCTGCGAACGCGCTCCTCCGAGGCGGGCGATTCATCGACGGTGACCGGCAGCTCCTTGAGGTCCGACACATTCCGCACATATCCCCAGCCGTCTTTAACGACAGTGTCACTCGGACCTGCATCCCGATAGGTGGGTGAAAGCTTTTTGCTGACAATGATCATTGCCACAACCAGCAACACAAGCACTGCCGCGATGTGAATGGGCTTCAAGGACAGGCGTTTGATAGATTTCATGAGTGGTCAGAGGAAAAAGCGGTTCAGACGGCGCCGGCGATCTTCTTGTTGGGTTCGCCCTCGTTCAGCGTCGGACGCTCCGGGCGGCCCTTGTATTTGTAAACAAGACCCATGTTATCGAGTCCCATGAGCCAGAGGATGGTCGCGTGAAAATCGTGGACGTGCATCCGGTCCTCGACGGCGTGCAAACCGACTTCGTCGGTCGCGCCGATGGCCTGGCCACCCTTCACTCCGCCACCCGCCATCCACATGGTAAAGCCGGTGGGATTGTGATCGCGGCCGTCGCCCTTCTCGCTCATCGGCGTGCGCCCAAACTCGCCACCCCAGACGACCAGCGTTTCCTCGAGTAGCCCGCGAGCTTTGAGATCCTTGAGCAGACCCGCCACCGGCTTGTCCATTTGCCGGCAAAGTTCGCTGTGATTTTTTTCGATCTTGTCGTGCGCGTCCCACTTGCTGCCGGCCCCGTGATAGAGCTGCACAAAGCGGACACCGCGTTCGACCAGGCGGCGGGAAAGGAGACACATCTTCCCGAACTGCGCGGTTTCCTTTTGATCGAGCCCGTAGAGTTCCCGCATGGCCTCGCTTTCCTTGCCCAGGTCCACCGCCTCGGGCGCCTCGGCCTGCATGCGGAAGGCGAGCTCGTAACTCGCGATGCGGGCTTCCAGCTCGCTTTGCAGCCGGCGGGATTCGGCGTGCTGGCGGTTGAGCGCATTGATGAAATCGAGTTTGCCGCGCTGCGCGGCTTCGCTCACGCCCTCGGGGGTATTGAGGTTCGGGATCGGCTCGCTGCTCGCCTGGATGCGAGTGCCCTGATAGACGGCCGGCATGAATCCGGCGCCCCAGTTCCGTGGGCCGTTGACGACGCTGGTGGCGTTATCCTGCATGACGACGAACGCGGGCAGATTCTGATTTACGGTGCCCAGCCCGTAGCTGGTCCAGGCGCCGAGCGAAGGACGCCCGGCGAGGATGGAGCCGGTGTTCATCTGGCAGACCCCGGCGGAATGATTGATCCCATCGGCGACACACGACCGAACCACCGCGAGATCATCGGCGCAGGTGGCGATCTCCGGCAACCAGTCGCTGATCCACAGTCCTCCCTCCCCGTGTTGCTTCCAGGTGCGCTTCGAGCCGAGCAACGGCGAGCTCGCTTCGCCCATGGCGGTGATCACTTTGCCGAAGCTGTCCGGCAACGGCTGGCCGGCGAGCTCGTTGAGCTTGGGCTTCGGATCGAAGAGGTCGAGATGGCTCGGGCCGCCTTCCATGAAGAGAAAGATGACGCTCTTCGCCTTGGGCGCGAAGTGCGGATTGCGCGGGAGCAGCGGCTGCGTCACGGAGCGTGCTTCCTCCTGGATCGCCGCCGCCAGCGTGGTGCCCTGAAGAAGGTGAGTGAGCGCGAGCGCGCCAAAACCGCCACCGGCGCGGAGGAGGAAATCGCGCCGGGAAAAAACGGTGTCCTGGCGACCGCAGAAGGAGGATTCGAAGCTCATGAAGGGGATGCCGGGCGGCAGGTCAATCGATGTAGAGAAACTCGTTCGAGTTCAGCAGAGCGTGGCAGAAATCGGCAATCGCCGCGGAACGGGTATCGACCGGGGCGGCTTCCATCCGACGCGCGGAGATTTCTCCGCCGTGCCTGGAGGAGTCGATGTAAACGCCAGGGTCCGCCTCGAATTTCCAATACCCGGCCGTGTGCTCGGACACGCCCTCCTTGGTGAGCAGCAGTTGCTCCTGCGGAAGCGGGATGGTGGAGATGCGCACATCGTCGATGAGCCCGTCGAAGACGTGTTTCGCGTCGTCACCGCGACCGCCAATCACCAGCGGAGCATTGCCGCGAATGCCGCTGGTCACCTTGTGCGCGAGCTGCACGATCTGGACCGGCTCGTCGTCGTTGGAGAGGTCCTTCGCGTAAAAGGTGATGCCTTTCTCGGTCGCATCGTCGAGGTTGACCGAGACGGCGACGAAATACGGTTTGCCGAGGTCAATTTGCAGCCCGCTGAAGACCGGCTCGATGGGATCCTTGTCGCTCCACGGCTGATCGCCGCTGAGCAACAGGACGAGCGTCTGCGGCTTGTAACGCGAGGCCTTGCTGGTGACACCCAGCGACCAGCCCGGATGGCCGCGCTTGCCGTCCCAGTGCGAAACGATGCTGCGGACCTCACCGGTTGGGTAGAGCGACTTCAGGACGATAAACGCTTCGGCGGTGAAGTCGGCTTTCGGGAAAATGGGATTGTCGGGAATGACGAGTCGCTCCTGCGGCGTGCCCGGAGTAAGCACGGCGGCGCGACCGTCCCGGAACGGCATTTTTTCCGCCACGAAGGGCGCGTCGCTGGCAACGGGCGCGCGCGCGGCCAGGGTTTTTTCCTGCGACTCAAGAAACTGCAGCGCTGCGGCGCGCTCCGCGGCGCTGGGATCGCGGGCGAAGGCGAGGCGATAGGCATAATCAATGGCCTTGGTCGGCTCGGCGGAACTTTCCTTGCGCAGCCGGCTGGCGAAGGCCCGGGCGCGGGCGAGCGACCACTGGCTGTTGATCATATAAAGCGACTGGGTGGGCGTGGTGGTGGTGTTCCGCTGCGAAGTGCTGGTGAACCCTTCCGCCATGTCGAAGACGTCGAGCAGCGGGTCGCGGGTGTTGCGGATGACCTTGGTGTAAATGGTGCGCCGCGGCTTCGACCAATCCTCACTGGCCCCGCCCGCCTTGAGATCCAGCTCGCCGGTCGTGGCCAGAACGGCGTCGCGAATTTGTTCGGCTTCCAGCCGTCTCGTGCTCGCCCGCCAGAGGAGCCGATTCTCCGGGTCCTTGACTCGGGCCTGCTCCGCGGCGGGGTTGTGCGTCGATTGCTGGTAGGTCGCCGAGAGCAGCATCAGGCGGTGCAGTTTCTTGAGGCTCCAGCCTTCGGAGACGAAGCGCCGCGCGAGCCAGTCCAGTAGCTGAGAATGAGACGGCTTTTCGCCGAGTTGACCGAAGTCGCTCGAGGTCGGCACCAGACCCCGTCCGAAGTGGTATTGCCAGACGCGGTTCACCATGACCCGCGTGCTGAGCGGGTTTTCGGGCTGGGTGAGCCACTTCGCGAAGGTCGCCCGGCGGCCCGTGGAATCGGCGTGCCCGCCTTCGATGACCGCGGGTTTTTCATCCAGAATGGTCAGGAATCCGGGCTCGATCTCGCCGAGATTCGCCTTCTTCGGGATGGTCACGGGTGGCGCGTGCGGACCCACGTCGGTGGCGGCAAACGCGCTTGGCAGGGGATCCGGCTTGTCTTTGTCGAACGCGGAAAGCTGTTTGTAGAGCCCGACGAGCTTCTCCTTGTCCGCGCCGCGCATCTTGTTGATCAGCCGATCGAACTCGTAATCGACCTGCCGATAAGCCAGCTCCGCGATCTGGTGTTCCCACGGTGTCCGTTCGGCTACCGGCTTGCGGATCATCGCCTCGGTTTCGGGCGGAAACTTTTTGATCGCGCCCTCGGCGGCCTTGAACTTGTGGGGCGTTTCGAGCGCGGTGATTTCGGCCCGGAGCGCGGCGGTCTCCTCCTCCCAGCCCCGGAGCTTTTGCTCGTATTCAGCCTGCTGGGCCGGCGTGGCGAGCTTCAGATCATCCCGGGGGAGCAAGGGCGCGAAGAACGCCTGCAAGCGGAAGTAGTCCTTTTGCAGGATGGGATCGAACTTGTGATCGTGGCAGCGCGCGCACTGCACTCCCATGCCCAGGAAGACGTCGGCCGTGGTATCGGTCACGTCGTTGAGAATGTTCGTCCATTGCCCGACCACGTCGCGGTTGTTGTATTCGTAGATCCAGTGCCGAAGGTAGCCGGTGGCGATCCGCGCATCGATGTCGCCCGGGAAAAGTTCGTCCCCGGCGAGCTGCTCCTGCACAAAGCGGTCGTAGGGCTTGTCGGCGTTGAAAGCGCGCACCACATAATCGCGGAAGCGCCAGGCGGTCGGGCGGTAGTCGTCGATGCGGAATCCGTCGCTTTCCGCGTAACGGACGAGATCGAGCCAGTGCCGGGCCCAGTGCTCGCCATAGCGCGGGCTGGCCAGAAGCTGGTCCACCAGCCTGGCGTAGGCGTCGGGCGAGTCGTCGGCGAGGAAGGCCGCCACTTGCTCCGGGGACGGCGGCAGTCCGGTGACGTCGAAATAGACGCGGCGGAGGAGCGCGGATTTTTCGGCTTGCGGTGCAGGTCGGAGACCTTCGGAGACGAGACGCTGGAAGATAAAAGCGTCGATCGGATTCATCCTCAGCGATGGGTCATCGCTCAGCGTTCTTTCGCCCACATTACTGAGCAGTTTCCACTCGTTACACGGAAGGTCCGGCGGCTGCACTTTCGCGAGCGGCTGGAACGACCACCATTGTCGATCTTCTTCGGTGATCTTCCCGCGGGGCCGTTTCGCCGTCTTTTTTCCGGTCTCCTCCGGCCAGGGGGCGCCCATCTTCACCCACTTGCTGAGCAATGCGATCTGCTCATCCGTGAGCTTCTTGCCTTTGGGCGGCATCTGCAGGTCTTCGTTGGCGTAGCTCACCGCCTCGATAAGCAGGCTCTTCTCAAGATTCCCGGGAACGACGGCCGGTCCCGTGTCGCCTCCGGTGAAGGCGCCTTCCTTCGAGTCGAGCACCAGGCCGCCCTTGATCTTGTCGCCCGAATGGCTGTGGCACTTGAAGCAATGGTCCTGAAAAATGGGCTGAATCTTCTGCTCGAAGAACGCGGTGCCCTGCGGATCGTCCGCCCCGAAAAGCGGCGTCAAACCGAAGACCAGGGAGGGAATCAAGGGAAGGACTTTCACGGGAGGGAGCTGGATACGAAGCAGGTCGTAACGTCGAACCTTAGCTTCTTTGGCGCGAAACGTGGCACTTTCCGCACCCCATGCCAATGGGCGATCCGCCTCCGGACCAGTTCCCGCAGGTGGTCGCGATGAAAAAAAGAAGCCGCGTTCCGAAGAACGCGGCTTCCCAAAAGATCTGGCCTCGTGGGCTTACATGCCCTTGGTCACAGGCATGTAACGGTAATAGACCTCGAGCATCAAAATGCAGAGGGCCGTGCGGTAAACGGGACCGTCGCCATCCGGCCTGTCCAGCCCGCCAATGACATGCTTGCCGTGAATCGGAGGCCAACTGCCCTCCGGGCTTTGGTTGTCGCAAATCTGGTCCTGAAACATCCGGTTCCACTTGCTCCAGGCGCTGCCGCCAACCATCAGACAGGCCTGCGTGTTGTAATACCACGCATAGAGGTCGGCGGTGTCGGCCTTGTAATCGACTTCCGGCTTGTCCTTATCGAGCATGTATTTGATCCCGTCGCGGACGAGCTCATCCTTGTCCTGCTTCCAGAAATAGGTGCAGAGGACGCCGACGCCGGTCAGGCTGTATCTCTCGCTCCCGGGCTCTCGATAGCCGAACCCGCCCTTATCCCCCTGCACGCGCTTCAGATTGAGCATCGCCTTATCAAGACAGGCATCCACGCCTTCGATCTTGAGATCCGAAAGGTGCGCCGCTTTGAGAGCCTGAATCTGCCAGCCACTGACCGAGGTGTCGCTCTGGCTCTTGTCATACGAATACATCCACCCGCCATCCGGGCCCTGGCCATCGATGATGTATTTGATCGCCTGCCGCAGGATCGGGCCGGCCCGTTCGTCCTTGGTCATACTGTAATACTCACCCAGGGCGTAAGAGGCGATGGCGTGTTCATACACCGGCGGGCCCCCACCGAAACTCTTGGCCCGGTTGAGATGCCCCTGAAAATCCGTCCCCTGTTTGATGATCCAATCGGCTCCTTTTTGGACCACCGGCCCGAATTCCGCCGAGGTGTTCGTTTCACCGTGCCCGAGGAAACACAGCACCGCAAAACCGGTCATCGCGGAGATATTCTGTTTCCCCCACGAGCCGTCTTCATTCTGCACCTTGACCAGCCAACGAAGGCCGCGCATCACCGCCTCCTCGCTCTTCTGCTTGCCGCCCGTGGCCATCATCGCCTTGCTACGAGCCGCGCCGCCCATGCGGCCCGACATCGCGCCCGGGACGGCGCCACCGCCCACCCCCTTGGTCATGGCGGTCGCGGCCTTTTCGAGCGCTTTGCTCATCGCATCGGTCTGGACTGGTTTCACCACCGGCACCGCCGAGGCCACAGCAAAGGTCGGCGTGGTGATGTTCGTGGTGCTGATCGCACTGAGCGTCGGCGCCGTGATCTGCGGCGCGTCGGGCGTGAAAGTCTGCTGGGTCAGATCGACCGGCTGCTCGGGCGGGGGCGCCGCGGTGACTTCCGAGGACACCAGCCCGCCATCGCTCGCTTCAAAGTCGGGCTGTTCCTGCGCAATCTTGAACAGCACCACGCTGCCGCCCATGACCACAATGATCACGTGCAGCAACAGCGAAAAAGTCAGGAAACGCGAGGCTGCGAGACGCTCCTGCAAGCGTTTCATGAAGGGCTTTTTGGGTTCTGGAGCGTCCATGGGGAGACACTTGACCCTCAGGGCGGGCGAAGTCAATCAGCATTGCGGGAAGGTGCGGCACAAACGCCTGAATCAGAATACCCTCCGCAAGGTTTCGAGGTGCAGGCGACAGCAGAAACCGAGAACCAACCTCCCCAAAAAAGAAGCCGCGTTCCGAAGAACGCGGCTTCCCAGAAGATCTGGCCCGCCGGCTACATGCCCTTGGTCACGGGCATGTAGCGATAATAGACTTCGAGCATCAAAATGCAGAGCGCCGTGCGGTAAACCGGACCGTCGCCATCCGGTTTGTCCAGCCCGCCATGGACGGCCTTGCCGCGAATCGGAGGCCAACTGCCCTCGGGGCTTTGGTTGTCGCAAATCTGGTCCTGAAACATGCGGTTCCACTTGCTCCAGGCGCTGCCGCCGACCATCAGACAGGCCTGCGTGTTGTAATACCACGCATAGAGGTCCGCGGTGTCGGCCTTGTAATCGACTTCCGGCTTGTCCTTATCGAGCATGTATTTGATCCCGTCGCGGACGAGCTCATCCTTGTCCTGCTTCCAGAAATAGGTGCAAAGAACGCCGACTCCCGTGAGGCTGTATTTCTCGCTCTTGGCGTCTCGATACCCGAACCCGCCTTTATCCCCCTGAACGCGCTTCAGGTTCAGCATCGCTTTGTCGAGGCAGGCATCGACGCCTTCGATTTTGAGGTCCGAAAGGTGCGCCGCTTTGAGGGCTTGAATCTGCCAGCCGCTCACCGAGGTGTCGCTCTGGCTCTTGTCATACGAATACATCCACCCCCCATCCGGGCCCTGGCCATCGACGACATATTTGATCGCCTGCCGCAGGATCGGGCCGGCTCGTTCGTCCTTGGTCATGCTGTAATACTCACCCAAAGCGTAGGCGGCGATGCCATGCTCATAGACCGTGGGCTGACCGCCGAAATCATTCTTGCGGCAGAGATGTCCCTGGAACTTGGTGCCCTGGTCGATCAGCCAGTCAGCGCCCTTTTGAACGGTGGGACCGAACTCCGGCGAGGTGGTGGTTTCGCCGTGCCCGAGGAAACAGAGCACCGCAAAACCCGTCATCGCGGAGGTGGCCGATTTTCCCCACGAGCCATCCGGATTCTGCACCTTCACCAGCCAACGAAGGCCGCGCATCACGGCCTCCTCGCTCTTTTGCTTGCCGCCCGTGGCCATCATCGCCTTGCTGCGCGCCGCGCCGCCCATGCGGCCCGCCATCGCGCCCGGGACGGCGCCCCCGCCCACGCCCTTGGTCATGGCGGTCGCGGCCTTTTCGAGCGCTTTGCTCATCGCATCGGTCTGGACTGGCTTCACCACCGGCACCGCCGAGGCCACAGCAAAGGTCGGCGTGGTGATGTTCGTGGTGCTGATCGCACTCAGCGTCGGCGCCGTGATCTGCGGCGCGTCGGGCGTGAAAGTCTGCTGGGTGAGATCGACCGGCTGCTCGGGCGGGGGCGCCGCGGTGACTTCCGAGGACACCAAACCACCATCGCTCGCTTCAAAGTCGGGCTGTTCCTGCGCAATCTTGAACAGCACCACGCTGCCGCCCATGACCACGATGATCACGTGCAGCAAGAGCGAAAAGGTCAGGAAACGAGAGGCCGCGAGACGCTCCTGCAAGCGTTTCATGAAGGGCTTTTTGGGTTCTTGAGCGTCCATGGTCAACCATTGACGCTTCCGGCCCTCAAAGTCAATGCCAGCATCATCTCCCTAAAGGATTGTGTCGCGATACCCTCTGCCCGGGAGATCTTCATTTCTTCCCGGCGAAATCCACCCACGGCGTTTTCGCGAAGTCCTGCCAGCGTGCCTCGATTGCTTCGGCGGGCTGGCTGGAGTGGATGTAAAGCGCGTAGCGCAGCCGAAGCAGTTCACCGGTTTTAATCGTCAGCGCGCCTGGAAAAGTCAGCGCGGCCCCCATCCAGCCGTCGTCGCGCACATGGAACGGCACGGGATGATGCGGATTGGCTGGATGATCGAGCAGGGCAATCCCCTCGCTGGCGGAGGGCGTGATCGGTCCGGAGTAATCCACCCAGCGCGCCGGCTTCCGAAAGCAGCCCGCTTCATCCACGCCCCCCTCCGAGTTTCGAATCGTGCCGCCGCCGTCGTGCACGCCGATCGTTTTGGCCATGCGGACTCCGATCGGTCCAAAGGCGGTTTCGCCGAGCGTGACCTCCCCGTCCCGCGCTTCCAATTGAAGGTCGAGCAGGAGCAGCCACTCGGCGTTTGGCAGGTTCTGAGCACTCACGCGGCGGCGCTCGTGAAGGACCGCTTTACCATCCTTGTCGAGCCAGGCGTTGAGCACCTCGAAGCTGGCGGCGGTATCGCCGTCTTCGAGTTGCCCGAGGCGCTGCTGCTCGATCCGCGGGCCGCCTCGCCGATCTTCCCAGAAATTGACGCCATTGACCTGCTGATGCGAGATCCAGACGGAATTGTGGTGACTGTGCGTTTCAGGGTCATGCGGGTGGCCCATGCGGGTCAGCGAGCGTCCCGCGGGACCGATGACCGGAAAAATGAACGGGCGCGGGTTGTCCGCGCCATAATGGTAGCGGGCGATCTCGACGCCCTCGCGCTGGAAGGAAATTTGGGCATGCGGCTGAGGCACGACCTGCATTTGCGGCACTGGCTTCGGCTCGCCGCCCGCCGCCACCTCGAGGAAGACGCAAATCCCAAGCAGGCTCAAAGCTGGGAGAAAACGAAGCCGCCTGGCGGTGGAGGTCTCGCGGTGCGCAATCACCTGGCAGCTAGGCATCGAACAGTTCGTGCGCCAGGACGCTCGCGCAATAGATCGCCGCGGTTTCGGTGCGCAGGATGATCGGACCGAGGGTAATCGGGCGGCAACCGTGATTCTTGGCCAGATTGATCTCCGCGGGGGTGAAATCGCCTTCCGGCCCGACGAGAACCAGCACCTTTCGCGGACGCTGGGACCCAAACTCGGAAACGAGTTTTTTTACCGACACCGCGCCCGGTTGGAGCGAGGCGATGAGCATCAAGTCGTATCTTTCACCTTCCTCGAAAAATGTCTTCGGCGTGACCGGCTTGGGGACCCGAGGCACCCAGTTCTGCCCGCACTGCTTGGCCGCCTCGATCGCCACCCGCTGCCATTTGTCGCGCTTGCTGAGCGCCTCGCCTTCGTCGAAGCGCACCACGGTGCGTTCGCTCAGGAGCGGGGCGATGACCGCGACTCCCAGCTCGGTCGCCTTCTCGACAATCAGGTCCATGTTCTTCCCTTTCGGCACGGCCTGCCCGAGCGTCACCTCGCAGGCGAGCGGCGGGGTCTTGCTGACTTGAATCTTGCGCAGTTCGATCCTCCCCTTCTCCACCTTCGCAAATTCGACGGTGGCCTCGACCCCCTGTCCGTTAAACAGCGTCGCGCGGTCGCCGGCCTTCATCCGCAGAACATCGAGCGCGTGATGCGTCTCGGCCGGGTCGAGCGCCAGTTTGTCGGGATTCCAAAGATGGGGCGGAAGGTAAAAGCGGGGCATCACGAGTGGGGCGAGGAAGACGACCCTGTGGAAAAGACCCGGTCATTCCGAGGCTAAAATAGTATGAGGCCGACTTGCAGTCGGCTGTGGGCGAGCGAAGATGTTCTCTGGGTTTCAAATTGTTTTTTCATGGGAGTTATTGACCGTGCGAGGTGGGATTTAGACGGACAGGATTTGGAGCACCCAGGAGCCGTGTTTGGTTTGGTTGCGGGT
>JAXDQW010000059.1:0-156686 GCA_034667665.1 Chthoniobacter sp. | reverse complement strand
GCGCCGAGGCCCGGAGGGCCGGCAACCCGAGTAGCCGTGGTCGAGCGAAGCGAGGCCACGGAAACGCAAACGAAGCAAAGCCGCGTAGCGGCGAAACCTGAAGCGGCACACGATGGCAAACACCTACACGCAAATCTTCTATCACATCGTCTTCTCCACCAAGAACCGAGTGCGGTGCATCAACAAGGAGCGCCAGGACGATCTCTATGGCTACATCTGGGGCATCCACAAGAACCTCAATTGCCACCTCTACCGCATCGGCGGTGTGGAAGATCACGTCCACATCCTGACGAGCATCCATCCAACCGTCGCTCTTGCGGATTACATTGAGAGCGTGAAAACCGGATCCACGAGCTGGATTCGGCGCGAGGACGTCTTCCGCGACTGGCCGGGCTGGCAGGATGGCTACGCCGCTTTCACCGCATCATTTGCTGAAAAGGATGCCTTGATTGAATACATCAAAAGGCAGGAGGAGCATCACCAGACGGTGTCCTTCCTGGAGGAATACCAAGCGCATCTCGAACAGGCAGGGATTGCCTACGACCCGAAATACCTCGCGTGAATCCGCACCGTTGTTTCGCCGCTAACGCGGCTATCGCTTCGCGCGCGCTTACCGTGGCCTCGCTTCGCTCGACCACGGCTACTCGGGTCGGCGGCGCTACGCGCCTGAGGAACGGTCGCGTAAATTCCAGCCGCTGTTTCGCCGCTCACGCGGCTACCGCTTCGCGCGCGCCCACCGTGGCCTCGCTTCGCTCGACCACGGCTATTCGGGTTGGCGGCGCTACGCGCCTGAGGAACGGTCAAGCGAAGCGAGGGCACGGAGACGGGGCTATGGGCGTCTCGACGAAGAACGCGCGAAGCGCCCAGGCCCGGAGGGCCGCTGACCCGAGTGGCTGCGGTCAAGCGAAGCGAGGCCACGGAAGGCGCGCACGAAGCACCAAGGCCCGGAGGGCCGCCCACCCGAGTGACGACGATCAAGCGAAGCGAGGCCACGGAATGCGCGCGCGAAGCGCCAAGGCCCGGAGGGCCGCCCACCCGAGTAGCCGTGGTCGAGCGAAGCGAGGCCACGGTAGGCCCACCCGAAGCGATAGCCGCGTTAGCGGCGAAACCCGGCTCGGATCGACCCGGCGGGTCTTGCGAATGGCAGCCTGAAACCGCGCATGTCCGGAGATAAACGCATCCGTCTCAAACAATGGCTGGAGAGCGGCGAGGCGCGCCTCGATCCGTTGACTTTTCCCCAGCGCGAATTGTGGGAAAGGTCGCCGGCCCCCGCGGCGGAGGCCTCGAACCACATCTGCTGTCTCATTCACGTGCAGGGGCTGATCACGCCGCAGGACTGCCAGGCGGCGGTGCAACGCGTGGTGGAGCGGCAGGAGGTGCTGCGACTCTCCTTTCTGCCGGGTAAGGAGCGGCCCTTGCAGATGGTGCGGAAAAGCGGCGAGGCGAATATCCGTTTCCGGGAACTCTCGTCCGCGCAGGCACAGGAGGAGGCGGTCGAGGAGCTGGCGCGCGAAATCTTCAGCGAGCCGTTCGATCTGGTGCACGGCCCGCTCTATCGCGTGGAGGTTCTCCGGCGCGCGGCCGACGCGCAGGTGATGGTGCTGGCGATTCACCATGCCATCGCCGATGGCTGGACTCTCGGAGTCTTCGTGCGCGATCTGTGCGGCGCTTATTTGCAAGAAAAGATGGGCGTGCGCGACCCGCTCCCGGCGGTCCCGCTTTCCTACACGGCCTGGGGTGCCGCGGAGCGCGCGCTTTGGACCTCCGCCGAGTTGGAGCACCGCGCCGCGTTTTGGAAATCCGCTCTCGCCGGAACGCGACGGATTTGGAATGGACCGGACGCCTCCGCTCCGCTCCAGCGCTGGATTTCGGGCCTGGCCGGGGAACTGGGGAACGCCGCGCGGGATTTGGCGAAACGCAGCGGCGCGACGCTCTTCTCCACGCTGCTCGCGGCCTTCCAAATCGCGCTGTCGAAATGGACCGGCGCGGACGACATCCTGGTCGGCACCCCCGTGGCCAACCGCAGCAAGCAGGCCGTGCGCGAGACGATGGGCTACTGCTCCGGGATCGTGCCGCTGCGTGGACCGGTGGACCCCGCCCGTCCGTTCGCCGAGACCCTGCGCTCCGTGCACCACGCGACCGTGGATTCCTTTGCCAACGCCATGCCCTTTGCCGAGCTGGTGCGCGCGCTGGGCGATCCGCCCGCGCCGGGGCATAATCCCATCTTTGAAGTGCGTTTCGCTTTGCAAAACCATCCCGTCCCCGATGTCGCGGTGCCCGGCCTCTCCGCCCAGCTCAGGATGCGCTCCACCGGCACGCCACGTTTTGACCTCGCGTGCGAAATAACCGAAGATGACGAAGCACTGGAGGTGGTCTGGCTCTTTCGCACGAAGATGTTCTCCCCCGAGAGCATCCGGGAGCTCGACCGCCTCTTTGCCGCCGTGCTGGCGGGCGCCTGTCGCTCGCCGGAAAGCCGAACCGCCACCTTTTGAATCGCGATGACCACGACCACCACCACTGCCGAAAACTTGAGCGAACCTCATGAGCCCCACTGGGTGAGCCGCGCGGCGTTTCCAGTGATTTCGGCGGTCCTGGTGCTCACGCTGCTCGCGCTGGATCTGGCGCTTTACCACGATCTGATCCTGCTGGCCGTGCCGCTCGTTTTTGTTGTCAGCCATCTCATGCACGGGCAATTGATCGGCTTTCACGAGGCGTCGCACGGGTTGCTCAGAAAGAATCGGCGGCTCAATGAAGTGGATGGGATCCTGATCGGGATCTTTAGTTTGATGAGCTTCAGCCTCTACCGCGCGGCCCATCAGACCCATCACATGCACCTGAGCACGCCGCGCGACGAAGAGCTTTGGCCGTTTGTTTTCCCGGAGACACCGCGCTGGGCGAGGATTCTGGCTGCTTTCCTCGAGCTCACCGTGGGGCTGCTCTTCACGCCGTTGATTTTTCTGCGGACCTTTCTCCGCCCTGGCTCGCCGATTCGGAACAAGAAGGTGCGGCGCCGCATCTGGGCCGAGCTGGCGCTCACCGTCGTCGTCTGGATCGCCGTGCTGTCGGCGGTCGCGTGGTTCGCGGTGTGGAAGTATTTCCTCTGGATGTATCTCGTGCCCGCGGTGATCGCGGGGAACCTTCAGAGCTGGCGCAAATACATGGAGCACGTGGGTTTGACTGGCTCGACCGTGAACAGCTCGACGCGGAGCATCGTGTCGGAGAGCTGGCTGGGCCGCGTCGTCGCTTTCACGCTGCTCCACGAGCCCTTTCATGGGGTGCATCACCGGCGCGCCGGGCTGACGCACGCCGAACTGCCCCACTTCGCTGCGGACCTCCAGCCCACGAGCCCCGGTGAGCGGCCGCCATTCCCGAGTTATCGGCATGCTTTGCTGGACTTGCTGCGCAACCTTGCCGATCCCCGGGTTGGCGCGCAGTGGAACGCGGCGAAGTCCGTTTAAGGAGCGCCGAAACGGCCAGGCGCGCGCGCAGATTCGAAACGACTGGAGAAACCGGAAAGGGAAATTGAAGAAACTACCCGAAGGCCGCGATTGATATGGAGGTTGCTGCGAACCCCGCAACGGCTCCGGCGTGTGTGTTTGAAGCCGCGGGGCTGCGGAAAGAGTTCGACGACGGCCAGGTGCAGGCGTTGCGCGGGGTGGAGTTTCGCATCGCGGAGGGCGAATTCGTGGCGATCATCGGACCGAGCGGCTGTGGAAAAACCACGCTGCTTCAGATGCTCGGCGCGCTCGATCGGCCCAGCGCGGGCTCCCTGTTCTATCGTGGCAAATCGGTTCCCGATCTGCCCGATCCCGCGGGCTATCGCGCGCACGAAATCGGCTTTGTCTTCCAGGCCTTTCATCTGCTCCCGACCTTCACCGCGGTGGAGAATGTGCAGATCCCGATGTTCGAAACCGACCGGCCTCTCGCCGCGCGAAAAGAGCGGGCGTGTGAGCTGCTCAAGGCGGTCGGCCTCGAACATCGCCTGGCGCATTTTCCCGCCAAATTGTCCGGCGGCGAAAGGCAGCGCGTGGCCATCGCCCGGAGCCTCGCGAATGGCCCGTCCGTCCTCCTCGCGGACGAGCCCACCGGAAACCTCGACAGCGAAAACGCGCGCCACATTCTGGAGCTCCTCGCCCGCCTCCACCGCGAGCAGCACATGACGCTCGTGCTCGTCACCCACGACATGAGCATCGCCCGCCGCGCCTCGCGGGCGATCCAGATGAAAGACGGGCGGATCGTTTTTGACGGCGCTCCCCCGAGCCTGCCCACCCCAACCCTGACATGACTTTCCTCGCCGTCGTCGCGCGCGGCCTGATGCGCCGCCCGGTGCGAACCGGTCTCACGCTGGTCGGCATCTCCATTGGCATCGCCGCGGTGGTCGCGCTGGTCGGCATGTCCCGCGGGTTTGTCGCCAGTTGGACGGCGGGGATGAAGTCGCGCGGCGTCGATATCGTGGTCCACAACATGCGCGGCTCGCTGACTCCGAAAGCCTTCCCCGCCGCCACGCGGGACCGCATTGCCCACCTGCCTGGAGTGGCCGCGACGTGCACGATCTCCGTCGAGCTGATGAGCATCGAAAACTCCGAAATGATGATCGTTTCCGCGCGGGAATGGGGTGGATTCTCCTGGGAAAATCTGAAGCTGCTTTCCGGGCGCATGCCGCGCGACGCCTCGGAGCGGGCCGTGGTCCTTGGCCGGACCGCGGCGGAGGTGCTGGCCAAGAAAATCGGCGACACGGTTCAGATCGAGACGGAGGAGCTCACCGTGGTCGGCATTGTGGACGGCGGGGCCCTGGTTGAGAACGGCTCGGTCATTCTCGCCCAGCCGTTGCTCCAGGAAATCATGGGCAATCAGGGTCAAATCAATGCGATCGACGTTCGCGTAACCTCCGGCACCAGCGAGGCAGAGATGCGCCGCCTCTGCGAGGAGTTCAACCGCCTGATCCCGGAAGCGCGCGCCCAGGTGGCCGGGGAGCACATTCGCGACAGCCAGGGGTATCGCATGATCAACGCCATGAGCTGGGGGACCTCGCTGCTCGCCCTCCTGGTCGGGGTGCTCGGCGTGATGAACACGATGCTGATGACGGTCTTCGAGCGAAAGCAGGAGATCTGCATCCTGCTCGCGCTGGGCTGGAAGCGCAGCCGGATTGTCCGCATGGTGTTGTGGGAATCGGCCCTGCTCGGCTTCTTCGGCGGCATCCTCGGCGTGGCGCTCGGCGTCGTGGGAGTCAACGTGATGAAGACCGCTCCCGCCATCCGCGGGCTGCTCGAGCCGGAGCTGACCGTCGGTCTCATGCTCACGGCGGTCGCCATCGCCGTGGTGGTCGGCGTGATCAGCGGCCTTTATCCCGCCTGGCGCAGCTCCCGGTTGACGCCGAGTCTCGCGTTGCAAGGCTGACCTTCACCGCCGGAAACCGCGCTCCCGCCGAATCCTCTGATGACTATGTCCCTCCGCTGCGCACTTGTTCTCGCCCTGCTCTCCCTTACCGCCGTTGCCGCCGAGCCGGAGCCTTCCGCGATGCCGGCGCCGGAGCTCGCCGCCCGCCTCAGCGCCCGGCAGCAGGACGGCACGTCCTTGATTCGTCTGCGCATGGAAGTCTCGGGCGGGGCGAAAGCGGTGCTCCAGCTTCAGATCAAGTCGCGCGCTTCGAAAGCCAGCACTGAGCTCGTCTATCAAGTCCTCTTCCCCAAGGAGCGTAAAGGTGAAGCGGTCCTCCTGCGTAAAGCCGGCGGTCGCTTGAGCGGGACGCTTTTCACTCCGCCCGACACTCTCCGTCCTCTCACGCCGACACAGCTCGATGAGCCGCTTTTTGGCAGCGACCTGTCCTACGAAGATGTCATCGATAATTTCTTCGCGTGGGACCAGCAGGCGATCGTCGGTACGGAAGTCGTCGATCGCGTGACTTGCTCCATCCTCGAATCGAAGCCCGGCAAAGGCGAACGCTCCTCCTACTCCAGCGTGCGCACCTGGGTGGACACCCGCCGCCTGGTCCCGCTCCGCATCGAGAAATACAGCGGCCCCGGTCGCGTGGTGCGCCGCATCGAGACCACCCGGGTCGTCACCGATGATAAAGGCCGCGCCATTCCGGCGAACCTCACCGTCCGCGGCCCGCGCGGCACGGCCACCGAACTCGACGGTTCCCGCCTCAAACACGGCGTCACCTTTTCCGACGCCGAATTCACTCCGGAAGGTCTCAAGGAGCTGACCGCTCCACGCGCTGCACCCGAGTAGGCCCCCTGGAAACGGAGTGTCGCCGGCCACTCCCCACGTCAGATTGCTAACTGTGCCATCAAGTCCTGCACCGGCGTTGCTTCGAGCTGCGCACGGTCATGGCAGAGCATCAGGAGTTCATCGGCTTGCGACGCGGGAAAGCGGCCGCGCAAGGCCCGCTCGAACTTCGCGAGCAGCAGCGGCACGCCTTCCTGGCGACGGCGGCGATGACCGACGGGATACTCGACCGCGACCCGCTCCGTGGTGGTGCCATCGTGGAAGAAAACTTGCACGGCGTTGCCGATCGAGCGCTTCGACGGGTCGAGGTAGTCGCGCGTGAAATCGGTATCCTCCACGACCACCATTTTCCCCCGTAACACGTCGAGGCGAGGATCGGCCGCGACCGCGTCTTCGTAATCCTCGGCGGTCAGCGAGCCTTTGAGAAGCGGCACCGCGACCATGTATTGGAGGCAGTGATCGCGGTCGGCGGGGTTGCCCAGCGGGCCGGTTTTGTCGATGATGCGCTGGCCGCTCTCCTGCGTTTCGATGACGATGCGCGCGATGTCGTCGAGGCGTGCGGCAATGTGCGGGTGGAGGGTGATCGCGGCCTCGACCGCGGTCTGCGCGTGGAATTCGGCGGGGAACGAGATCTTGAAGAGCACATGCTCCATCACGTAGCTGCCGAAGCCCTGGTCGGGCACGGTGACGGGCCGGCCCTTGAACAGCACATCCTGGAAACCCCAGCCGGGGGCGGTGAGCGCACTCGGGTAGCCCATCTCGCCCTTGAGCGCGAAAAGTGCGTGGCGGACCGCGCGGCTCGTGGCATCGCCGGCCGCCCAGCTTTTGCGGGAACCGGTGTTGGGCGCGTGACGGTAGGTACGCAGGGCGCCGCCGTCGAGGAAGGCGTTCGAGAGCGCGTTGATGATCTGTTCGCGGGTGCCGCCGAGCAGCCGCGTGACCACGGCGGTGGAGGCGATGCGAACGAGGAGCACGTGGTCGAGGCCAACGCGATTGAAGCCGTTCTCGAGCGCGAGCACGCCCTGGATTTCGTGCGCCTGGATCATGGCGACGAGCACGTCTCGAATGGTCAGCGGTTCGCCGCCACGACTGAGATAATCGGCCACGGCGAGGATGCCGCCAAGATTGTCGGACGGGTGACCCCATTCCGCCGCGAGCCAGGTATCGTTGAAGTCCAGCCAGCGCACCATCGTGCCGATGTTGAAGGCGGCTTGGACGGGTTCGAGTTCGAAGCCGGTGCCGGGCACCCGCGCGCCGCGGCCGGGCAGCGTCGCGCCGGGCACCACGGGGCCGAGCAGCCGGGTGCAAGCCGGGTAAGCCAGCGCGAGCAGCCCGCAACCCAGGGTGTCCAGCAGGCACAGCCGCGCCGTATCGAATGCCTCGTCACTAGTGATGCGGTCGGTGCCGAGCGTGTAGTCGGCGATTTGTTGCAGCAGGGCGTCCGGTTCAGGCCGCGCGGCGTTGGTGGGATCGTGGTGTGACACAGGTAATTCGGAAAATGCTCAGGCGTCGGCGGCAACGCAGAGAGGAGAGGAAAGCGAGAGGTGGGGAAGAGCAATTCAGACTCACTGACCGGTGACGATCCGAAGCCAGGACAGTTTTAAAACGCAGAGACGCAGAGACGCAGAGGTCGCGGAGGAGAGGACGATTGGCGGCGTTCGCTGGAGCACCATTCGAGGTCCTTCCATCTGCTCTGCGTCCTCTGCGTCTCTGCGTCCTCTGCGTCTCTGCGTTAAAATCCGCAGGGCGGGGTTTTGCATGGATTCAGGTGACGGTCGCCTCAGCGCTGGTCGAGCGGCACGAACGGCCGGTTTTCCGGCCCGATGTAATTCGCGCTCGGGCGAATGATTTTGTTGTCGGTGCGTTGCTCGATGATGTGCGCGCCCCAACCTGAGGTGCGGGCGATGGCGAACAGCGGGGTAAACATTGCCGGCGGCACCCCTAGCCGGTGGTAGGAGACCGCGCTGAACCAATCGAGATTCGGAAACATCTTCTTTTCCCGCCACATGACGCTCTCGATACGCTCGGCGATCTCGAACATTTTTGGATCCCCCGCCTCCTCGGAAAGCGATCGCGCCACGCCCTTGATGACTTCGTTGCGCGGATCGGAGACGGTATAAACGGGATGGCCGAAGCCGATGATGATTTCCTTGCCCGCGATCCGCCGGACGATGTCCGCCTCCGCTTCGTCGGGCATGGCGTAGCGGTTCTGGATTTCAAACGAAAACTCATTGGCGCCGCCGTGCTTCGGACCGCGCAAGGCGCCGATGCCGCCCGTGACCGCGGAGTAGATGTCCGCGCCGGTCCCGGTGATGACCCGGGTGGTGAAGGTGGAGGCGTTGAACTCGTGCTCCGCGTAAAGATTGAGCGAAATGTGCATGGCCTTGACCCGCGACGGGCTTGGGATTTCGCCGTGCAGAAGGTGGAGAAAATGCCCGCCGATCGACTCATCGTCGGTCTCCACCACGATCCGGCGGCCGTGCTGTGAGTAGTGATACCAGTAGAGGAGCATCGAATTGAGCGAGGCGAGGAGCCGGTCGGTGATGTCGCGCGCACTGGCGGGGTCGTGGTTTTCCTTTTCCGGCAGCGCACAGCCGAGCGCGGAGACCCCGGTGCGCAGCACGTCCATCGGGTGCGACGCTGCGGGCAGCGCTTCGAGCACGGCGCGCACGACGTCCGGCAGGCCGCGCAGCGCTCTCAGTTTCTCCTGATAGGCAGCGAGCTCCGCCACGGTGGGCAGCGTGCCGTGGACGATCAGGTGCGCGACTTCCTCGAACTCGCACTGCACCGCCAGGTCGAGGATGTCGTAGCCGCGGTAATGCAGATCGTTGCCACTGCGGCCGACCGAACAGAGCGCGGTGTTGCCGGCCGCGACGCCCGAAAGCGCGACTGATTTCTTGGGTTTGAAGGGGACAATGGGGGGGGATTCGCTCATGGATTTTCGCGGGATTTTTGCCGGGCAAAGAGCTCGTCGAGCTTCTGTTCGTAAGCGTGGTAGCCGAGCAGATCGTAAAGCTCGGCCCGGGTTTGCATCAGGTGGGTGACACTCTGCTGGGTGCCCTGCGCGCGCAACGCGGCATAGACCGTGGCGGCTGCCTGGTTCATCGCCCGGAAGGCGCTGAGCGGATACAGCACCAGACGCACGCCTGCGCCGCCCAACTCTTCGACGGTGAAAAGTGGCGTCCGGCCAAACTCGGTGATGTTCGCCAAAACCGGCACCTTTTCTCCCAGCGCGGTGGTGAAGGCGCGATACTCGTCGAGGCTCGCCAGCGCTTCCGCAAAAATCATGTCCGCGCCGGCCGCGGCATAAGCCTGGGCGCGCTCGATGGCCGCGTTCAGCCCCTCGCTGGCGTGCGCGTCCGTGCGCGCCATGATGACAAACTCGCCGTCGGTCCGCGCATCGACTGCGGCCTTGATGCGGTCGCTCATCTCCGTTGCGCTCACGAGTTCCTTACCGGGGCGGTGCCCGCAGCGTTTCGCCTGCACCTGATCTTCGAGATGACAACCCGCCGCACCGGCGCGCGTCATTTCCTGGATGGTGCGCGCGATCATGAAGGCGCCGCCCCAGCCGGTATCGGCATCGACCAGCAACGGCAGCGAAGTCGCCCGGGTGATGCGCCGGATGTCTTCACAGACATCGTTCAGCGTGGTGAGCCCGAGATCCGGCAGGCCGAAGGAAGCATTGGCAACGCCGGCCCCGGAAAGGTAGAGCGCCCGGAAACCGGCCCGCTCGGCGAGCAGGGCGCAGCAGGCATTGATCGCGCCGGCGATTTGCAGCGGACGCTCGGCTTCGACAGCCGCGCGCAGCTTCGCGCCGGGAGATGGAGAGGAGGGGGGCATAACGTGGAGGTCGGGCTCGCAAATGACGAAGAGCATTTTGGAACAATCCGCCAGATCAAAACGAAGTCGGCCCCGGGGAGACGGTTCAACCGGCTCGTCCATCCAAGCTCGCATGACAGTTGGCTGGCAACAGCGCCGGTCCGACCCCCACGAGGCGTCGTCATGCACCGCATTTATCACATCCGCGCGCGCGCACCATCGGGGGTGATTGAATATGGTGCAAAGGCGACGAGTGACCTGTGCGCGCCGCAGCCGCCTCCAACCCAAGCTGTCATCCTGAGTGGAGCCGCGTGGCGGCGGATGGAAAAGCGGTGGTGGGCGCGCGGCGGAGTCGGAGGATCTCTGACTTTCATGGGCGCAGGCGGAGTGCACCGCCTCCGCCCACAAAATTGGAGGTCCTTCGACTACGCAGCGCGCAACCCCACCCCGATTCCACACACCCCGCGCTGCTCCGCTCAGGATGACAGTTGATTGGGACGGCGCCGCTCCACTCAAAGACGCGTCGTCATGCACCCTGTTTAATCACACCCCGCACCATCCGGCCCGCAACTCGCGTCTTGAGGCCGGCGTGCCCTTTGGGTACACTCGTCGAAGTTCCGCGAGCGCCACGGGGCGCTTGGTTTCCCGTTCGCCCTATGAATACATTCGTTGCAGCTCGTTCAGCCGAGCCGCTCGAGGCGCGCATCGCCCCGGCGGTTTTGTTTCTCAGCGGCCTCGCGTTCGATGTCTTCGATGACACTGGAACGAGCGTAAAACTTCCCGGCGTTGGCGGCGCCGCCTTCGGCGTGAAGCTCAGCAATGGCGACTCGCTCGTTCTCGACACCAACGGCAACCATGTGCGCGACGCCGGCGAAATCGTTTACGCGAAGGTGCTCGGCGGCGTGTCGGAGTTCTTCGCGAGAAACGTGGCCGGCGGTGCAGGGGTCGATGCCGGCGATATGACCGGTATCGCCGTGGGCGACGGCTTCAACGCGCGCATCAATGGCAACCTCAACGGCTCTGTCGTGACGCTGTTCGATGCGACCGGCTCCCTCGACACCACCCGGCTTGCGGACGCGTCGATCGCCGGGCTGGTCGTCACCGGCGGCGTTGCGGGCAGTATTTATGCGGGTCGCGACGTAAACGGTGTGGACATTCGCGGCTTCGCGGGGGCCAACGACTTTAGCGTCGATTCAATCCTCACGGGCACCGAGGCCTCGGGCCAGGACATCACGCTGGGCGCCACCTTCACCACCATTCACCCGATCTTCACATTCGGAAAAAACCTGTCGGGCGGGAACATCACCGGCATCAAGCTGGCCTTTGGCGCCAAGGCGATCCAGGCAGGCGACGGCATGAGCAGTGCGACCGCGGCGGGCAATGGCGGCAACATTGGCGCGGTCACGATGCTGCGCGCGCCCGAGGTCGTGCTCCTTTCCGCGGGCGATGGGGGCGACATTACCGCGGCGACGAAAGGCGGCGGCAACGGCGGCGTCCTCAACGGCTTTTCCGTCACGCTCGACACGACGACCGGCGAATTGCGCGCGGAGGCGGGCCACGGCGGCGATGGCGTGAAGGGCGGAAATGGCGGCGTTGTTTCGGGTGGAAAGGTTCGCGTGCTCGTGGACAGCGAGGCCGCGGTGATCATCGGCGCTGGTGACGGTGGCCAGGCGAATCAAGGCACTCCGCCCGGCGCGCCGGGAAATGGCGGCAGCGTATTGACGACGAGCGTGAAAGCGTTTGGCGCGCTCGGTTATGTGAGCGTCACCGGCGGCCGCGGCGGCGACGCTTCCGCGAAAGCGAAGGGTGGCAAAGGCGGCGACGCGATCGGCACGACGATCGAGGTCGGCGCGGTGGAACTCGGGATCGAGATCCGCGGCGGCGATGGCGGCGGCTCGGAAGACGGGAAAGCCGGCGACGGCGGCACGATCAATTCGCTGAGCGCCAAAGCCGGCGTGATTGACGACGGCGCATTCATCGTCACGGGCGGCACCGGCGGCACCGCGCTGAGTCTCGGCGGCGGCGGCGCGGGCGGCGGCGTGCTCGGGGCGACGCTGACGCTCGACGACATTGCACAGCAGCTCACGGTGACGGGCGGAATCGGAGGCGATGGGACCACGGCGGGCAGCGGCGGCGCGCTCATCGGCTTGCTGGCCACTTTCCGCGGCGTCGGTGATGCGGCGTCCTTCGCGGCCGGCGGCGGCGGACTCGGCTTTGCGCTCGGCGGACCCGGCGGCGCCGTCAAAGGCGTCACGCTGACCGCGCTCGGATTCTCGGCGAACGGCGTGCTCGTTGCGTCGGGCGATGGTGGCGAAGGCATTTCGTTCTCGGATGCGACGGGCGGAAATGGCGGCCCGCTCAGCGCGGTAACGATCGAAAAGGCCGCCGGACAGCCCGACGCGTTTTCCGTTTTCAGCGGCACCGGCGGCAGCGGCGGCGGCGCGGGCAATGGCGGCGCGGGCGGCAGCGCGAAAGGCGTGACCTTCACCGCGACCTCGGCCGCGCTTTCCCTTGATGTCGGCAACTTCGGCGGCGGCGGCGACGCGGGCGATACCGGCCAGGCCGGCGGTCCGGGCGGCACGCTGAGCGGCGTGAAGATCATCGCGCCCTCCGCGCCGATCGTGCTCGGCTCGTTCATTTACGCCGGCACGGGCGGCGATGCGTCGGGACCTGGCGCGCAGGGCGGACCCGCCGGCGCGGTGAAGGGTGTTTTTATCGATGGAATCAATGCCGTCGTGCGCATCAATGGCGGCAACGCGTTCAGCGATTTCAGCGGCGGCGATGGCGGCACCGGCGCGAACTCAAGCGGCGGTGCGGGCGGTGGCGTCAGCGGCATCACCGGGCGCGTCGGACAGCTCATCGTCAGCGCGATGAATGGCGGAAGCGCGGAGGGCACCGGCGGCGACGGCGGTGGGATCAAGGGCGTGAACTTGAGCGAGGTCGGTCAGTTCATCCGGCTGCTGCGCGCGGGCGATGGCGGCGGCGGCATGATCGCGGGCAAAGGCGGATCGGTCAGCGGCGTGACGACGCCCGGTGACATCGGCGACTTCACTGCGGCTTTCAATCTCGATGCCGACGCCGTCGGCATGGGCGGCATCGTCGCCGGTCTCGGCGGTCGCGTCGCGGGCTTGATCGACACCGCCAAGAACGGCTCGGTGAGCGGCGTCACTGCGGAGCGCATCGCGGCAATCGTCGCCGGCGCGGCGAAAGCGAACGCGCTCACCACGGACAATGCGGTCACGAAAATTACCGGCCTCAATGTGCTCGCCGTGGGCGCCGACGTGAACGGCACCGGCTTCAGTTTCACCGACAATCCCAACCCCCCGAATCCATCGAACGGCGTCTTCCTGCTGGGAGACGGCGACACCGCGCTCGATGGGCTCGTGATCGTGAAATCGGGAGGCGGCGGCGCGGCGCTGCCGATCGCGCCATCGCAACTTTTCGAAGTCTAACCTGCTCCGAGGACCTCACTATGCGCTCAATTCACTCTCTCATCGCCGCGGGTTTGCTCGTCTCCGCGGCCGCATCCGCTGCGCCGGTTCAATCGTCGCCGATCGCGCTCAGCGCCGACGGCACGCGATTGTTCTGCGTCAATCCCGACGCGAATTCGCTCAGCGTTTTTGACGTCACGGGCTCGAGTCCCGTGAAGCTCAATGAAATCCGCGTCGGACGGGATCCGCAAAGCGTCGCCATCCATCCCGACGGCAAACGCGCGTTCGTCGCGAACGCCTTCGACGGCACGGTCACTCCGGTCGATCTCGTGCGCGGACGACATTTGGTGCCGATCAAAGTCGGCGCGGAACCGATGGCGCTCGCGTTGACGCCGAATGGCACGCGGCTCCTCGTGCTCACCTCGGCTTCGAATTCGGTGCGGGTTTTCGACACGACCAAATCGAAGCCGCTTGTGCCGGTGGAATCGATTGACTTGAGCCCGGTCGGCACGGCTCCCCGGGCACTCGCGATCACCGACGACGGCGACGCCGACGACCAGGACGAGCGGGTCTTTATCGCGATCTTCTTCAGCCAGGTCCGCGGGGGAAAAACCGCGACGCAGGAAGGCGAGGACGATCAGCGCGAAGGCCGGATCGTCTCGTTCACCGTCGGACCCGGACCGGTCGATGTCTTCGGCCTCGGGCCGATCGCGAACGCGGGCTTCAACTCGAACGGCAGACTCGCGCCCGGCGGACCTCCCGCGGGCAATCCCGCCGCTCCCACGCCGAATATCGCTTCGCTGAACCCGCAAGCTTTCACGATCCCGACGGGCGCATTTCCCAATCAGCTCGCGGCAGTCGCGCTCCGGCCGGGAACGAATCGCGGCTACGTCGTGAGCACCGCGGCGTCGCCGAACGGGCCGCTGCGTTTTAATCAAATGGCCCAGGGACTCGTCTCGGTCTTCGATGCGACCGCAACGCCGCCCGTCGAAATCACGGCCGGGCAAACCGGCGCCAACGTGCGCCAAACCGCGCCGCTGAACCTGAACCAGGGCATCAACCTCGGCAACACACCTGCGCCACGGCTGTTTCTCACGAATCCGACGGCGATGGCCTGGCGTCCGGATGGCAGCGATGCGTGGGTGGCGATTCAAAATAGCAACCTGATCGTGCGGCTCACCGTCGATGCGAACGGGATTCCCACGGTGAACAATCCGCTCGTCGCCGGGTCGAGCACGCTGGTGCGCGTCGATTTGGAAAATCCGCCGGCCGGTCACCTCGCGGGCAAGGCGCCGCGCGGCCTGGCGATCAATGCGGCGGGCACACGCGCCTTCATTGCCAATTTCATCAGCCGTTCCATCACCGCGATCGATATTTCCAATCCGACCTCCCCGACGATCATCGGCACCGCGCAATCGAGCGCGCTCCCCACGGCGGGTTCCGAGGAAGCGACGGCGCAGCTTGGGGCGGAACTTTTCTTCACCGGGCGCGGGCCGGAAGGCCGCATGTCGAGCGAATCGTGGGGCGGCTGCATCGTCTGCCATCCGCAAGGGCGCGCCGACGGCATCACCTGGATGTTTGACGCCGGGCCGCGGCAGACGATCCCGCTCGACGGCACGTTTTTCACGCGCAGCCACGTCATTCGCGACCAGCGCGTTTTGAATTGGAGCGCGGTGCGCGACGAGAATCAGGACTTCGAGTTAAATACGCGCGGCGTTTTCGGCGGACGCGGACTGATCGACGACGACCGGCTTTTCTACGCACTCGGCGGCATGAGCGTCACGACATCGACGGATTCCACGTTGATCGAGCAGTTCCAGCAATTCACCGGCGCCGTGAGCGGGACAAACGATTTCGCGAACGGCACTGCGCTGCCGCCGATCATCGGCGCGCGGCGAGATTTCGCCGTCGCGCAGCTCAGCGATGATCGCGTTTTCATTATGGGCGGGCGCACCGGCGGCGGCGTCGGCGGGCTTATCGGCTCGCCGGACACGGTGCTCGAATTCAACCCGCGCACGAACCAGCTCGTGCGACGGAGCAACGTGAATTTTACCGCCCGGCACTCGCTGGGAGCGGCAGCGGTTAAGACGAGCAAGGGGCTGCGCATTTACGCCGTCGGCGGCTACACGGCGACCGCGAGCACCACGGCGCCGACGAATCTGGTGGAGGAATACAATCCCGATACTGACACGTGGCGCAGCGTCGCCACGCTGCCGACCGCCACCGCGCAATTTGGCATCACTGTTTCGGGCGGCATCAACACGGCCGAGCCGCTTCAGATCATCCATGTCGTCTCCGGAAATGCCGGCTCGGAAAGCGCGCCTTCTGTGTTGGGAGGTTCCAGCATCGTTCAGCGTTTCCAGCCCGACCCGGACGGGGCCGGAACGTGGACCCCATTCGCCGTGTCCGGTCTCACACCGCGCAGGAATCACGGTGCTGCCACCGCGCTGCGCGGCGTGCAGAGCCGCGTGTTCGTCATCGGCGGACAGGACGCCGGCGGCACCGTGCTTGCCACGGTCGAGGAATATGCCGCTCAGGCCGTGGCGGCAATCGGGCCGACGACCCCACCAGGGCCACCGTTTTTCGGGCCGCATCCGCCGCGGACCTCGCTGCCGGCTCCGCGCGCGCTTTTCGGCATCGGGAGCTCGCTGAGCACGAACCAAATTTACCTTATTGGCGGCGTCGATAACACCGGCACCGACCAGGCGATCATTTTCGAATACTCGGTCGCGAATAACACCGCCACCGGCAACCCCGGCACGCCGACCGGAGCGTGGGTCAATCGGGGCAGCCTGTCCGCCGCGCGCCGCAGCCTGACCGTCACTTCGCCGCCGCCGGTGACGAATTTCGAGCCGTTCGCAAGCGCCGGACGCGACGCGCGGCAGGATGCCATCGAGACGTGGATCGCCCGCGCCGTGCGGTCTGCGCGCGCGCCGGTGCCGGCGAATGATTCGCTCGCGAAAAAGGGCCGCGTGTTGTTTGGGCAAAAGGACCTGGTCGTCAAGGGGTTCAGTTGCGCGACGTGCCACGGCGGTCCGAAGTGGACGCGCTCGAGCGTCGATTATCCCGCGCCGCCTTCGCCGGAAGTCGGACTCGGTCTCGGCAGCGAGCGCGTGATCGGCGCGGAGCTGCGGCAGACGGCCACGCAGCCAAACACTGCGGGGCCGGTCGCCGCGCCGCAGTTTCCCGGCGTGCTCATCAACGTCGGCACCTTCACGCCCAACTCCGCCGGCGGACGCACCAATGAAATCCGCGCCAACGCCGCCGATCCCGGCCAGGCCATCGCCCCGCTCGGCGCCAACGGCTTCAACATCCCCTCGCTGCTCAGCGTCCACGAGACCGCGCCGTATTTTTACAGCGGCCTCGCGCAGACGCTCGATCAAGTGCTCGACGGCTCGCAGGACCCGCTCACCAACGGGGGCACGAGCCACCATTTCGTGACTGATGCGGCCAAGCGCGCCGCGCTCGTGCGATTCCTGCGCTCGATCGACAAGACGACACCGATTTTTCCGTGAGTTCGCGTCGCGAGGTGGAACTCGCGCTTCGGTCGAAAGCACGCGGCCGGCGAATCGCTCCAGGACCGTAATCACCCGCATGCCACCTGGCCGGATTCGTTTTTTGGCGCCGGCCCCGCCATCCACCCAGGTTAGTTGGAGGTTCTCCAAAATGGCGATTCGTCATGGAGCGGGAAAACGCGGGCGCCGCGTAGCGGCTACTCGGGTGAAGCCGCTACGCGGCGTGCGAACCCTTTTCGTTAGAATTGCAGGCTCACGCCGCCGTAGAAGGCCCGGCCGAGGTTCGGGAATCCGAAGACTTCCGCGTATTGTTCATCGGTGAGGTTTTCAATGCGGCCGATGATTTTGGCGTAGCGGTTGATCTCATATTCGGCGACCAGCCGGACCACGGTGTAGTCCTCGATATCGAAGTTAGGACCGCCGAAACTGAGCTCTTCGCGGGCATTGACATACTTGACCTCGAGGCCCGTCCGGAGCTTCCCGAACCAACGGTAACTCACCGAACCGAACACCTCGTTGCGCGGGCGCCGCGGCAGGCGCGCGCCCAGGGGCTGCTGGATGTCGAGCGAGGAAGTCTTCTCGGTGTCCAGATAGGTATAGTTGGCGGCGATCGTCAGGTCGGGGATGGGTTCCGCGGCCAGAAAGACCTCGACGCCCTGGGTCTTCGCGCTGCCCAGATTCAGCGTATTAAACAGGCCATCGAAGCCGATCACGTTGGTCAGATCGTTGTGAAAATAGTTCGCGCCAAAACGAAGGCGGTCGCCCCACAGCGCCTGCTCGAAGCCGACGTCGAAACCTTTCGTCTCGTTCGGTTCGAGGGCGAAGTTGTTGCCGAAAATTTTGTCCTGGCTGCTCGGCGGGATGAACCCGGTCGCCAGGCTCGACCGCAGCACCGTTCCCGTCGGCGCGATCTTGTAGCTGCCAGCGAGGCGGTAGGTCTTGATGTCGCCGAACTGGCTGAAGTGATCGTAACGGCCGCTCGCGATGAGGAGCAGATTCTTGATCGGCTCGAACTGGAGCTGAAGAAACGCCGCCTGGTTTTCCGTCTTGTCGCTGATCAAGGGGGCGCCGAAGAGCACCTCGGGCCGCTCCTGCTCGGCTTCCACCCGGCTGTAGAAGACACCGCTGGTGACCTGCAGCCACCGCGTGATGTCGAGGCGGTTTTGGTAATCCACTTGGTAGCGCCGGAAGAGCGCCCGCGTCGCGCCAACGAAACCGTCCTCGTTCGGATTATTCACCTGGCGTTCCTCATCGTAACTGCCGATGAGACGGTGCTTCCACCAGGTAAAGGGCTGGTATTCCACGGTTGGGGCGATGAGCCACCGCTCGGTGAGCAGATTATCGCGCGGACGCGGGGCGGCGAGGCTGTTGGGATTGCCGGCATCCGCGAGCGAATAGGTCGCCAGCGTGCCGATGCGGAGGTTCTCCGCCGGATGAATGCCGAGGTTCACGACCGCGGACGTGGAGCGGTATTCGTTATTCGGCCGGTCGTTCTCGGTGTCGAGCCGGCTGATGCCGGCGGAGTAATCCACGATGCCGCTGCGTCCGCCGATGTGGCCCGATTCGCGGAAGGTATTGAAGGTGCCGCCTTCGAAAGAGGCACCCGCCTCGAAGCCGGCGAGGCCGCGTTTGGTGATGATGTTGACCACGCCGCCACCCGCGCGCGGTCCGTAGATCGTGCTCTGCGGCCCGCGCACCACCTCGATCCGCTCCACATTGTCGGTGGTCAGATCGGCGAAGTTGAAGAGCCCGGCGAGGCCCTGATTGATCGGAATTCCGTCGATCATGACCTGCGTGGCGTCGCTGGGCAGCCCACGGGTGAAGACCGAGGTCAACTGGCCGGGCGAGCCCGTTTGCACCACGCTGATCCCCGGCACGGAGCGCAACGCCTCCGCGACGAAGCGGTATTGCCGTTGCTCGATTTGCTCGGCCGTAATCACCGTGACGTCCGCGGGGGCGCGCTCGGGGTCGAGTTCGGAGCGCGTGGCGGTGACCACCACGGCGGGCAGGGTCACGACGACCGGCGCGGCGGCGCCGGTGGGATTCTGCGCCGCCGCGAAGTTCGGCGCCGCTGGGATGCTCGCGAGGATCGCGAGCAGGGAGGCTTCCCGAAGGAAGACGATACGATTTTTCATGTTTGGTCTCTTTGATGGATGGGAGAGACCAGGAAACACGACCGGGCAGAACTCGAGTGAGCGCGCCCGCGGCGAGCGGACTGATCCCTCATTCTTCTTTTTGCGAAGAAGTTTTGTCGCGCCGGCCGGCCCGTGCGGCGGAATTGCCGCACCGTCAGAACAGCACGAATGAGAGCGGCTCGGGGAAGTATTCTGGCTCCTGGCTTGCGAAGTGGTTGAGGGTTGAGTGTTTGAGCAAGGATTTCCCCAAGCTCCAGGCACTCACCCGCTCCTCCCGCCTCATCCTTCCCCCCGCCTTCACCTCCTTGAATGGAGATTGGCCTAATGGGGAGTCGTATCCAGTTACAGCAGCGCAACTGCTTCCGATTTTCACGGAATTCCTTCCATCGATCCGCTGACTAAAACTCGCAAAGAACTGGCGCGGAGTCTAGGAGCGGCGGTTCACCCGGCAAGCAGAAAGCGCGGGGCCGGCCACTTCGGGAGGTGATTCGGCGTTCGACGTTCGACGTTCGACGTTCGGCGTTCGGCGTTCGGCGTTCGGCGTTCGGCGTTCGGCGTTCGGCGTTTGACTGCTCGTTCCCAAGCTGACTCGCCCATTCTCCTGCTTCCACTTGTCCCATACACCGCCGCCTCGGAGCTTGGGAATGGAATAGGGAGCGAGGTTTCTCTTCGCATGGAGGGAGTGTCTGCGGGTACACTACCTCGGGCTGCTCCAGCGCAAAGGCCACCTCGAATTCTCCATCAGTTCCATGACAAAGCCGTGCTTGTCCGCCGGATAGTCCTTCGCCAACAGCGCCTGCGCGATCCACGACCGCTCTCCGGTCGAAGGGAGAGTTCCGCAACGACGAAAATGATTACGTCAACAGCGCCTTGAAGCCCGCCTGCTCGAAATGCCGGTCACCCGTAAGCGCCTCGGCCAGCCCTTCGTCCGCCATCACGACGAAAGAGATGCAATCCGTCAGCGACCACGCCTTGTCCGGACGGTCGCGGTAAAGCTTCAACCCCCTCTCCACCAGCGTATCGCTGAGGCTCACGATCGTCGTTCCCGGTCGGGTCCACACGCTGGCGAGAAACTCCCCGCAGCGCTCCCGGCGTGGGGTGCCGCCGAATCCATCCGCCACCTCCAGCAAAACGGCGACCGTGGTCACCGTTCCGGTGATTTCGCCGGAACGAAAGATTTCCGCAGCTCTTCGATGCGCGGCATCGCGTTCGCTGAGCAGCGCCAGGTAGAAAAACGCATCGGCAAAGACCCGTCCCATCACGCTCCCCGCTTTGGAGTGCCGTGAATGTAATGGTCGTGCTCCGCCGCGAAGTCCTCCGGCAAGTCCTTGATGCAGCCGATGTATTGCTCCATCCACGCGAGGGGATTTTCACCGGACTTCACCGGCGGCTCCGGCAGCGTGATCTCCAGCCGCGTCCCGTCCGGCACATGCACGGGCAGCTTGATCGTGTCGTTCTCGACGATGACGGTGATGCTCATGGGTGGGAAGGTAGCGGCCGCTTCCCTGCATCGCAATACACACGGAAATGCTTCACACCGCCGCCGTGACTTTGACCAAGCTGCGATGCCAGTTTGGCATGCCGAACGATTCGCCACCCACCGCGAAGCACAGCATTCCCTTTTAATGCGTCCTCGCAGCCCCACTTTCGGACCGACCATAAGCTCATTCTTTGGGATCGACCGCAGCTAGTGAGCGCAAGCTCGCGCCTTGCGGGATCCAGAAACATTGGGTCGCCCAAGTTTCCCCACGCGACCACCTGATCAGCGGGAACCGACCTCTGACAACTTGCCTGGATCGAACTCAAGGTTAGGGGAACCCGACGGATTCAGGAACACTTCGAAGTCCACGGCCGCCGATTCGTTGTATTCCGGGATGATGCTTAACTCGAGGCGCGCATATTTGCCCTGCCCCGTGCGCACAAAAAGCTTCGTCTGCACCTCTGACTCGAACTTCTCTTCTGCTGCGGTATGGGTCACCGACCATCGGGGTTGATAGCCTTCAGTCGGCGCGACAACCATGAACTCATCGTGCGACTCGATCAGCCCGGCGCCATTTACCCCCTCAACGGTCGCCGTCCAATCAAATCGATGATTTGCCTTCGGTCCTTTTGTAATTCGCACGAACAGGTCACCGGATTCTATCGTCGTCTTTTTCCCACGAGTAAGATCGAAAACCGCCGGGACGCCGTCGTTTGGCGCAGCGAACAGCTTCGGGCCACGGTGAACCATCAGCTCCGCCGCAGCCTTTTTGCGCAGGTGAAAGATCACAGGATTGTTTGGGTCGGGGATATGATAGGTCGGTTCCCAAAACCCCGCGTATTCGAAGCTCGATTGATTCGAAGCTTTCGCCGCCACATAGCCCCATTTCGTTAGGGAGATAACGCTAAAATGCTTACCACTGGCCCCCGTGACAGAAAAGAGGCCGCCAGCGTCAGTTACTCGCACCGCGTCCGACGTACCCTTTCTAGTCAGGTCGGTCCAGTCCATGTGCACTTCAACATCAGGCACCGCCTGTTCATCCTGATCAACCACCTTCCCGTAGAATGAGATTGGAGTCTTCCATTCGAGGGAAGAATCTCTCTTAACCTCACGCATGTAAATGGGCCACCGCGGATCTTTCATCCCGAGATACGGTCCGGGCGGAATGATCCATTTCGGCTCATCGGAGCCGGTGACGAGCCGCCAAACGAGCACCGTCAATCCAGCAACGCAGGCGACTGCAATGATGGCTCGTTTGTGCTTCATGAACTGGGTCTTGGAACTTTGAGCTGGCGAGGATGGCCTTGCAACCGGGCGGCAGGCGTTTGACGAAGATGAAAACCTACAAGCGGTCGATCTTGGGGAGGGATTCGAGATTATCGAGAATGAGCACGGCCTGCGCGGGGCGGAGCGCGTCGAGCAGGAGCCGGATGCGCTGGTCCTCCGGGGACTTGGCGACGTCGGGCTGCTCCAGTTCGCGGGCGAGTTCATTGAGCATCTCCAGGAAGCCCGGCACGCTGAGGTTGCCGAGCGGGCGCTCGCCGTCGTCGTCCATCTCGCGGTCCTTCACGGAGACGAAGACGATGCGCTGGAAGAGTCCGGGCGGGCAGTCGTAGGCGGCGTGGACGGCGAGGGAGGTCTTGCCCATGCCGCCCGGGCCGTCGATGAGCGCGCCCCAGGGTGCGGGAGTCGGGATCGAGGGCCTCGCGGATGGTGGCGAGTTCGGCGGCGCGGCCGAAGAAGGGCTGGAGGCGGGTGTGCCGAGCCCCGTCCCAGATCGGAACCGGCTCTATTTACCCATTGATCGACCCGGCGAACGCCTGCACGTTCCTCCCATGCTAGCAGCGCTTCTCCTCTTGTTGGTCGTCGCCGTGTATCGCGTCATCTCCGGGTTTGCCGGGAGCGCGGATCTCCATTGGCTGCACAATTTCGCGCCGGTCGCCGCGGTGGCGCTGTGCGGCGCGGTCTATCTCCCGCGCCGCGTCGCCGTCGTGCTGCCGCTCGCCATCCTCTTTGCCAGCGATGTGGTGCTCAACGTGTTCGTTTATCACAAGCCGCTCCTGACCTTTGAAATCGTCCCGCGTTACGTGGCCCTCGCACTGATCAGCGGACTCGGTTTCGCGCTGCGCGAACGGCCCCGTCTTCCGAGCCTGCTCGGGGCGAGCTTTCTGGGCTCGCTCGTCTTCTTCGCGATCACCAATACCGGCTCGTGGATCAGCGATCCGGGCTACGCCAAGAATTTCGCCGGCTGGCTGCAAGCCCTTGGCCCCGGTCTCCCGGATTATCCATCCACGTGGTGGTTCTATCGGCACACCTTGTTCAGCGATCTCTTGTTCACCCTCCTCTTCGTGGCCTGCATGAGCTGGCAGACGAAAAAGGCCGCGCTTCCGGTCGCGCGGAGCGTGGCGACGTAACGACCAGGACGCGCGAGAGCGAGCGCGACTTCGCTCAGGCGTCAGCCTTGGGGGGCGGCACGGTTGCCGAGCCAGGCCAGGGCGGCGCGGCCCGCGCGGGTGCCGTTGGCGAAGCAGCCGTGAATGAGAAAGCCGCCGGTCGGCGCTTCCCAGTCGATCATTTCGCCGGCCACGAAGACGCCGGGAACGCGGCGGAGCATTAGATCACTGTCCAATTCGCTCCAGCGGACCCCGCCGGCCGAAGAGATGGCCTCCGCGAGCGGGCGGGGTCCGGTGAGCCGCAGGGTGCAGGCCTTGACCTCGGTCGCGAGCGCCTCGGCGGTCGGCCACGGGCCGCGTCCCGGCAGATGCGCGAGGATGGCCAACGCCGCCTCGCTCAGGCGCCAGCGCGCCCGGGCTTCCACGAGAAAATTACGCCGAACCGGACCCATCTTACGGACCAGTTGCTCGACGGTGAACGAGGGTTTGAAATCGATCGTGATCGCCGGCTCGGCCATGGCTCGAAGGGCCGCGCCCAGCCGGTAGATCGCGCCGCCTTCCAGACCGTACCGGGTGACGAGGAGTTCGCCCTTCACCTCCAGGCTGCCCGCGCGGACGGCGATGCTCTTGAGCGGCTGACCTTCGGCGGCGGCCAGGACGTCGGGCGGCCAGGGAAACTCCCAGCCGCAATTCGCCGGGCAGAGCCGCGCCACGGACACGCCGAGGCCTTTCATAACCGAGGTCCACGCGCCATCAGAACCCGTCTCCGGCCACGAACCTCCACCGAGCGCGAGCACGACGGCATCGGCCTCGACCGTGCGGATCTGGTCCTGGACGAGAAAATCGAGCCGCATTGGTGGCCCGGGTTGCAATCCCGACCAGCGGTGGTTCATGGCCAGCTTCACCCCGAGCTCACGCAGGCGCAGCACCCATCGGCGGAGCAGCGGAGCGGCTTTGAGTTCGCGCGGATAGATTCGGCCGGTCGAAGCGGCAAAGGTTTCCACCCCAAGGCCGGCGGCCCACGCCCGGAGCGCTTCGGCATCGCAATCGGCCAGCAGGGTGGGCCACGCGTCCGCGGGCTGTCCGGGTCCGGAATAGCGCGAGACAAAGCGCTCGCGCGGTTCGGCATTGGTGAGGTTCAGTCCGCCGCGGCCGGCCACCAGAAATTTGCGCCCCACCGATGGCTTGGCGTCAAAGAGCGTCACCGCCGCGCCGCCGGTGGCCGCGACTTCCGCCGCGCGGAGGCCGGCGGGACCGCCGCCAATGATCGCCAAATTCATGGGTAATGGAAGCAGATGCGGCCGGCGGACGGATTACGGTAATAAATTGCGCACGAAAACCGTCCGGAAATAGAGTTTGTCGTCGCTGGTGTCGGGGGTGCCTCGATTATCGACATAACGCTCCACCATTGCTTGCTGACGCTGTTCACCGGTAACGACGATTCTCTGATTTGGCGTCTGCTTGAGAGCCTGAACTACGGTGTAGATACTGAAGACGTTTCCGCGCGAAGTGATGAGGTTGGAAATATCCCGGAGCAGTTGCTCACTCGCTTCGCCGCGATCCGCCACGCCCTTGATCTCGACCACCTCGCCTGGTGAATCGTAGCCATTTCGATATCCATACTGTTTGCCGTTGGAATTCCCGGGAGCTGCGGTCGCGAGGGGCTTGTGATTATAGACTGCTTCGGCAATCGTCCGCGCCTCGGCGAAGCTCAATTTGCTATTCAAATTGGTCGCATCCGTGCGCGCGCCCTGAAACACCGCAGCCAGGGGCAACACACGATCGATATCGAATGGCTCCGGCTTGGCATTCATGTTCACCCGCCCGCCCGTCGCCGTGTCATGTGGAGAGAATACCGCTTTCGCCGTGGTTTGATTCGGCACGTCGGCGGGGACAGTGAAAAGATCCATGAACGCCCAGTCCGGCGGATAGACCACGCCCGTCGGAACAAAGATCCCCCCACTGTCTTTCCCCGGATAGTTGTTGGGTTGCAGGCGCAGTGTCCGCCATGGGATTCCGGCACCGGCACTACTTTCCATCCCCGTATGGATGTAGCCCAATTCCCCGGCGGAAGAGAGGACGCCACTGGGATTATCGCAAACACTGCCAGGTTTTGACGTTCCGGCGGGCGCCGGCATCACCAGGCTGATGTCGGTGATCAATCCGTTTTGATCCACATCCTGCTGGGGAACCACGCTTGCCTTGGGTTCCGTTCCCAGCGTTGAAATTGAGTTCTTCGATCCAAAAGTGTTCTTCGCAACTTTCTTCCAGTCGTCTCGGTGACTATTCACTCGTGGGTCGTCGATCTCGATGGAACTGATGTCCTTTTCGGGAGTGGAGGGCCCATTCAATGTGCAATCAGCGGCAGGGCCCACTGGGGTGACGTCCAGCCTTCTCACTCGATGAATTGCAAACCGCAATGAGATGAGGCTTTCTCCGGTGGGCCGGGCGCCGGTAAACTTAACCACCCAAGGCTTCCCGGTCGATAGGGTATCCCGGGTTATCGTTGCATATTCGCCGGCGCGAAGAATCGTATCTTTCGCGGCGTGACCGGCAATGACCACCTCAGTGTCTCTGATGGTCGTTTCGTCTGCCGAACCATTAACCGCGAGATATAGAGACAAAAGTTTCAGGTCGATCTGATCGAGGCCGAAATTGAGCGGCAGATAGATTTCAAGTTTGACCTTTGCCGGATAGGTGTTCGTGCCGCTGGGTGTCCCGCTAACCCAAATGCCCATTTCAGTAATCTTGGGCGTCCGCGTGACACCAATATAGGAGGTGGGTGTTGCGGCGATTTCCATCATCTCGAATCGGCCGCCCGGAACGTGCTCGCCGCGAACCGGAATCACCACCTTCGTTACGGCTTCACCGGCGGACTCCTTGGAGCGCACGTAATTGATAATGTTCAACGAAAGCTGAGTCAGCCGCGCCGTCTTTCCGGCATAGTATTTGTCCTGCAAACTGGAATTCGGCGCCATGGGCCAATCGGTGCGTTTCAAGTAACTGTTCAACTTATCGATGACATCCGCCAGCTTCGTCGGGTTGATCGTCGTAATGGGGTCCCACAAATCGATGTTATCCGTCACGCCGATATCCAAAAATGGCCGGCCGGCGGCTTTGTCCTTCCGACAGGTCAGGACGATGCGCGGCTCGTTGAAAAAGGTGGTGTCAGGATCGTGGTTGTAATGGGTGACGTTGAATTTCGCCAGATTCAACGCGTCGTAAATTCCCGAGTTCACCCTTTCAACCTGTCGGGCATCTTCCGGGGTGTTGAAGAAGAAGCGATTAAGGGACTTGTAAGCCGAGGCCGTCGCGGGAGCAGACTGAACTTTCGGGGAAGGAGAGGCCTGATAGAGATGAATGGCGGCAGCGAGCGTCTCCGCGGTTGCATTATCACCGCCGAGTAAGGTCGGAAGATTGACCTTCGTCGGATGACTTGCCGGGTTTGGGTTGCCGCTCCCGCGTGTCCAGGCGAGGTTGTAATTCACCTTGCAGCTCTCGTCATCCGTCCAAAATGCGTAACGTCCGACAATCGGATTGTCGGTATTCTTTAAGTCGGGCTCATTATTCAGGTCGATCGCTCCGTCGCGTCGCACGTAGCACCACTTGAGGAGCATATGCAGCGCCGGCTTTGGATCGGGCTCGGTCGCTTTCGGATCGGGAAGATCGGTAATCAAATGGGGAGCCACCCCATTGGTCAGGGTCTGCCCGAAGGTGCTGATGTTCAGTTCTGCGGGCAGGAAGTAGCTGGGGGTGTTGGGTGTCAGCGTCGGTGTTCCCGAGAAAAGGTCAATGCTCGCATCTTGAAGAACCGTTGAGGAACCGCTGGCGGGCGCGGCCACCAGCCGGCCCGGCAGACTGATCCAATTTCGTTGCGATTTGGCAGTGGTCTGTCGGAGACGGGCCACCACGCGCTCAATTCCCACCTGCGCGAGCGCTTCGGCCCGCGTTTTCTCGAGATGCGACCGGGCGGAACCGCGCTCGATCCGGACCGAATCGCTCAGGCTGACGACCATGATCGTCATCAACACCAGGACCGCGAGGGTGATGATCAGCGCGGCGCCACGATCGGAGCGCGCAGATTGCCTTTGCGGGAATTTCATAATGAGTTTTGAAGACGAACTTCGGTGGTAAAGGAGCGCGCGGATTGCCGAAGGGCACCGGGCAAGGCGCTAATAAAGCGCTCCAAATCCGGCTCTCCCGTGCTGCCGGCCATGCTGTAATCGGGTATCTCGCGCACCTTCACGAGCGCCTGCGGATCGATCAGAACGAGAAAAATCTTAATGGCGCGCGGCAAATTCTTTTTGGTGCGCGAATCAAAAGGATTCGGGAGCGGGACCAGATTTCCACTCTTGTCCTGTTCGTAACAGCGAACCCACAGGCCAATGACATTTTCCGCAAAGAGACCACGATAGGCGGTCGGTCGGGTCGCGGGAGCGACGGTCTTGATGATGGAATCGCTCAACCAGGCGGCCGGCGTTTGGTAAATGAGGTAATTCGCCGTGTCCGTAGGATTGACGAAAAAGCGGCACAAATGCGGCCTCGGTCCGTTGGGGCCCGTCGCGTCCCATTCGAGAAAGTAACCGACCTCAGCGACATCCCCACGGCTGCGGTTGGTCGCAATGGGAGCCTGCCAGAAGATCGAGTCCGGATTTCGCAAGGTATCAGCCAGGGCCGGCGGATTGACCACCAACTGCAAGCTTCCGCTGTCCGCCGGGTTCAAAGGCAGGAGCGCTGTCCGAAGCTCCTGGGTGATGGAATCCGCAAGCGCCCGCGCGCTTTGGCGTCGATCGATTTGCGCCTGCCCGGCGGTCCAGGCAGCGCCAGTGCGGTTGAGCATCCCCACCAGCATGACGACCAACATCGAGAGGACTGCCGTGGCCACCATGATCTCGACGAGAGTGAATGCCCTGCTAGAGAATCGGCGGCTCATAGCGTGCGATCGCGGTGTTCACGACTTCCATCGCCGCAGGAGTGGCACTGGTGGCGGGTTTGAGCGCCGTGCTGAAGCGAAGCTGGACGTCAAAAAGATTGGGTTTCGATGTTCCGTTGGTTTCGACCGTGTCAAAGTCGGCATTCCTGGTGAGGATCGCAGTGCACTGATACACGGCTCCTTGCCTGGCCTCTGGCGTGGCCGCCGGAAGCGCGCGGCCTTCAGCGTCAAAGTAAAAAATATCGGATGAGCCTCCCGACTTGAGCTTGTCGAAAGGGCGTTCGCGCAAGGTCGTCGTGACCTGCCGGGCCATCGAAGCGATCATGGTATCCTGATCGGAACTACGGCTTGAATCCAGGGACACCGCCAGCAAGCCGACCAGTGCCACCAGGCCGAACGAGATGATGCCGAGCGCGAGAACGATCTCAACCAGGGTGAACCCGGCGGTCGCCCGATGGGGTTTGTCGGGGGGAAACATCCGTGTTCTTAGGGATGATCCAGCTTTACGCGCCCCGTCGCCGCTACGATCGAGATATCGTAATAATTTGCCGGGTGGCCGTCCTCGGACTTCGCGCCAGTATAGCTCGGGACAGTTGCGCCCGCTGGCCTGAAGCCCTGCACCAGTCTCACATACGCCGGATCGCTGTGCAGAAGGCTGCCGTTCGGGAGAAACACGGCATACTGGTAGTTCGTCACCGGCGAGCCCTTGTAATTCAATCGCGGTAGCTGCGGAACCGTCACTGTGTCGCCGGGAGTCAACGTGCAGGTATCGACGATGATCCCCTCGGGTAGCAGCTCCCAGCGGCCCAATTGGGTCCAATCTGCGGTCGCAGTCGCGGTGCCGTCGGGATGGGGCACCATCTCGTAAAGCGACCAGGCTCGGTAATCGCCTTCCGTGTTGGCGTTGGAAATGACGATCAATGCGGTCATCGCGTTTTCGTCAGGGAGTTTTGGCGTGCGAGCAAAGCCAGATTTGCCACATTGTTGCCGCCGGCTTTCAAGGCGCTGGCGCGACCGGATCCAGTGAATGCCGGAACGAGCAAGGACACGGTCAGCACGATCAGCGCAATGACGACGATGAGTTCGACAAGGGTGAAGGCGGCAAGATCCTTCCTCATGCATTGCACGGGTGGAAAAGAAGGCATTCGAGTGGGTATCGAACGTCGGGGATCCACGGCGATTGTCAATTAGCGGTAATTACATCGTATTTACCGAAAGACACCGGCCCTGCCGTGGCAGCCGTTCCCCGCCCGGTCAAGAACCGGTGAGGATCTCCGATCGCCGGCTCAGCAACCAGCCGCGCAGTCTCACGGACGGTACGGGCGCGACGCACGCCGCTCCTTGGGTCGTGGCGCCCTTTTCATACGGCTGATTCTTTCGCCGGCCTGAAATCCTGCCGGCCCTTTTTCGCCCGCGCTTTGGTGGATCCTGAATTCCTATTCCATCAGCCGAGGGCTGGCGGCGTGCACACTGGTCCCGAGTTCGGTGATGCCAAACTCCAGATTGATCGCCGCGCGGAGGCTTTGCGCGCGGGTGCGGAGCGCGCGCAGTCCGGTCAGGATCGCGGCCAAATCGGCGGCGATGAGCGCGAGCGCTTGCGCCGGGCCGCACGGTGGGAGGCGCTCCGCTGCGGCCAGAATCGAGGAGAGCGTCTCGGTCTGACGCAATTGCCGGCTCACGTTGAGCCAGATCACCAGGTAGCCCGGCAGCAGGGTGAGGAGAAAGATGGAGATGGCGTGCAGATAGAAGGTTCCGGGCAGCCACTCCTTGGAAACCCAGGTGGAGAAGATTTCGTAGGCCACGTGACCGAGCGCGGCGAGCGGCAGGATATTCAGCAAACGCGAGAAGAACCCGACGCATCGACCCGCGGCCTCTTCGGCCCGGCGCTCGATCGCTTCCGTGATCAGCGGCGCAAGTTCACGCGCCACCCGCCCGGGTTCCAGCCCCGCGGTGAGCAATCCCAGGACCCGGGCGAGCGGCGCGCCGGCTACCGGGATGCCCTCGACGATTTCCCGCAAATCCTGGCTGACCGCGACCTCCGGCGAGTCCGGCGCCGGGACACCAAGGAGCCGATCAGCCAGGAAGCGGCTCACGTCTTTCGACATATCCGCCAGCGGCGCGGCGAGGTCTTCATCGAGCCGCGCGACCAGTCCGCGCACCTCGAGACTGCCCCGCATGGCGGCGAAGAGGCTCGTGGCGAGCAGGCCCAGCCGCCACAGGGTGAAGCCGCTGGTGGTGAGACGCCACAGTTGGAAGGCGGAGGCGAGGCCACTGATCCGGGCGTGGATGGCGACGGGCAAGGCCAGGGGGCCGCCGGTGCGGGAGGGCAACGCCGCCCAGACCTGCTTGCGCAATAGCGGCACCAGGCGATCGGCGAGCTTGCGACGCTCGATGCCGTCATGGATGCGGCGAATGATTTCCTGGTTGAGCGCCTTGGCCTGTTCCTCGATTTCGGTGTGCAACGTCTCGATCCGCGAAACCGTTTCGGGCTCGCAGGCGTGGAGGGCCTGGCCGAGGACGGCGTCCACGGCCAGCGCGGCGGCGGCTTCGCGCGGGCGCTCGCGCAGGAGGGTGTCGCGCAGCCGGGAAAAGTCCCAGCGACTGGGATCGAGCGCGCTGACCAGGAAGCGGCAGGAATCATCCGGCTCGAAACCCAGCTCCTGCAGCCGGCGATCGAAATCGATGCGGATGGCGTCCCGGTCGCGTTCGCCGGTATCGATCTGATTGACGACGAAGAACCAGCGCTTGCGCCCCGCCCAGGCTTGCACGGCTTCGAGCAGCGCGAAGTTGGCGCGCTTCTCGGGATTGGTCACGAAGACCAGAATGTCGGCGAGCGCGATGACGCGCTCGGTGATCTCGCGGTGCCGCAGGTCCATGCCATCGAGATCGGGGGTGTCGGCGAGGGCCAGCCAGGGCGTCGGCGCATCGATGAATTGCGCTTCGCCATCGCCGAGGTCCGGCAGCAGAGCGTGCTCGGCCGGCCGGCGCGCGAGCACCGGATGCTTCGTCTTCAGCCGTTCCGCGCTGGAGGTGGGGCTGGCTTCGGGCCGGCCGATCAGCGCGTTAAAGAGCTGCGATTTGCCGACGCCGGTCCCGCCGACCAGCGCCACCAGCACCGGCCGTTCGCGCATCGCTTCCGACGCGCCGGCGATCTGGCTGAGCCGCAGGGCCACCTGCGCCAGCGCGGGATGCGATTGCAGGTTTCGGCAACGCGCGGCGAGCGTGCGGCTTTCTTCCCGAAGCGGCTGGAGGAAGTTCTCGAAGGTCATGCGGCAGCCTGGGTTTCGTCGAACAACCGGCGCAGCGTCGCCACGGTGCGGGCGCAATCCGCGGCGGGCGCGCGTTCGAGCAGGCTGAGCCGGCGATCGAGCGCGGCGAGCACCAGCGGGCGGGCGAAATGCTCGCGCAGGTGCGCGCGGAGCTGCCGGTTGCGCTGGCGCTTCCATTCCGCCTGGAAATCCAGCAGGACGGGTTTGAGGCCGAGCTTCTGGACCACGGAGTTGAGCGCAGCCGCGAGGGCCGGGGTCCCGACGCCGGCGAGGACCGCCCAACCCGCGGAGTGCCCGAGGCCGCCGGTGGTGGCTAGATCGAGCGTGACCAATCCGCCCGCGAGCAGCGTCACCGCGCCCGCGGCATTGAGGAAAAAGGTGGCTTTGTTCGGATTCTCGACGACCCACGTCCGGGCTTTTTCCGCGGCGAAATGTTTCCAATCCTGATCCGGCTCCGGCACGGTGCTCTCGCGCAGGAGATCGATCGCCGCGGCGCACCGTGCGGCGGTCAGGTCGATCGCCCCGGCGTGATCGGCGCGCCACTGATCCGCCAGGCGCGAGGCTTGATCGGCCAGCGCGGCGAGTTCGAGCTCGTCGCGCCGCAAGGCCCGCGCCTGCTCGGGCCGGCGAAAAAACTCCCGGATCGCCCCGAACGCGCCCTTGAGCCCCCGCCAGACCGGCCCGGATACCGAGGCGATGGCGCGCCGCCAAAAAGGCAGGGCCTGCTGCGCCTGCTCGAGCACTTCCTCGAGGATCTCGCCGATGGGCAACTGGCGGCCCACGATGTCGAGCGAATCATCCGCCAGTCGCGCTTCGATCTGCGCCTGGCGCCGGCGCAGATCCTCGAGCTGCGCGCGGTGGGTGGTGAGCGTTTCGTCGGCCAGCTTGAGCCCTTGTTGGAGATCGTTGGCGCGCTTGGTGAGCATCAGGCGCGCGATGTTGCGGCCGCGCAGGAAATCAGCAAGCGCCGGCGCGCCCTCACGCAAGGCGCGGATCTCGTCGAGGCGGGGCTCGTCGCGGTAGGGGCTGAAATAGACATCCGCCTGGGCGAGGAAAGCGGCGCGAGTCAGGTGATCGGCGCGCTTCTCGGCGAAGGGCTGCGGTTCATCTTCAGCCGGGATATCGCGGCGCAGGACGAACTCCGGCGCCTTCTGCTGCACCAGATCCACCCAGATCCGCTCCGCCGCCTCGGCCTCGGCCATGGTGAGCACAAAGGCGAGGTGTCCGGCGTGGGCACAGGCCCGCGCGAGGTAGAGCATGGTCTGGTAATCGGCGTAGGAAAACCGCGTGACCACGAAGACGACCACCTCCGCGCGCTGGAGCATCAGCCTGGCCTTTTCCCAATTCTCGAGGCAGGTCGTGCTAAAATCGGGCACATCCGCGAGCAGGAAATCTCCGTGGGCCGCCACGTCCGGCGGCATCTCGCGGAAGAAGAGCGTCTCGCGCGGCAGATCGGGGCGCTTGATCTCGGCCGGATCTTCGAGCCGCCGCAGCCGCATGCTCGGGAACATCGCGCCGAGCTGCTCCTCCGCGAAATCCGGCGGCACGGCCACGGTGCAGTTATAGCTCATCGGCCGTTCGGCGCCGCCGGCCGGCACGTCGAGCCCGGTGAGCAGCCGGAAGATGGTGCTCTTTCCCGAACCCGAGGGTCCGAGCAGCGTGACCACGGGCAGCTTGCGTTGCGCGAGATCGTCCGCGTTGAGCCGCAGCAGGGCCCAGCGCGGCTCCGCATCGAGCGGGCGCAAGCCGGTCAGGGTGTCGCGAACGGCGGGCAGGAGCACGAGCAACTCCTGGAGCGCGGCGTCGAAGGCGGCCAGCAGTTCGCGGTTCATCCGGCGCAGCGTGGTTCGCCGCGCGGCTACGCGAGGATGGCGCGCAGGACGCGCAGGTTTTCAGCGTCGTCGAAGAGCGCGCGGATGGGGATGCGAAAGCCGGGCACCACGGCGCTGGCCACCTCGCCGCTGCCGGACTTGAGCGCGAGCTCGTAGGCTCCGGCGCGCGGCAGGTATTGCTCGAGCAATTCGCGCTCGGGATCGACGAGCCAGTATTCCCCGACGCCGTGCGCCTCGAAGTCGCGGAACTTCACGCCGCGGTCGCGCGCTTCGGTGGAAGAAGAGAGCACTTCGCAGATGAAGTCCGGGATGGGGAATTTCCGCGTCTCCGGTTCGAGGAGCGCCGTCTTCTCCGGGCTAAAGAACACCACGTCCGGCTCGTAGTCGTTGCGCGGGAAGACGCAGAGCGATTTCTCGCCGCAAACAGAGCCAAGGTGGGGGGTCTCGCAGAATGCGGAAAGCAACCTGTCCACCCGCTTGCGAATCTGAATGTGTCTAAGGGTGTTGGGTGAGTGCATGATGACTTCTCCGTTGATGAATTCCGCCTTCACCTCCTCGCTGACCTCTTCGAAGAAACGCTCGCGGCGCTCGCGCTCGGTTTCCAGCGCTTGCTGGAGCGTGGCGACTTTGTCCGGCAGGGTCGGATCTTGCAGCAACTCGGCGACGGACGTGCTCATGGGTGCAAAGGCTAACGCGGTGCGCCCGCCGCGGCAAGGTGCGCGGGCGGCTAGGCCTTGGCCGCGATCATGCCGCTCTGGCGGGCGTAATTGAAGAGCCCGCCCGCGTCGATCACCGGGCGCACTTCGCCCAGCGGCTTGAGCGGGTAGGTCTTGCCGTTCACCGTGAGCGTGTCGTGGTCGAAATCCAGCGTGCCGATGTCTCCTGTCTTGATCGTGTCGCAAAGACGCTCGCCCGCGTCGTAGGGATAGAGCTCGCCGGTGGCGACGCAGTTGCGAAAGAAGATGCGCGCGAAGGTCTCGGCCACCACCACCTCCACGCCCGCGGCGCCGAGGGCGATCGGCGCGTGTTCGCGCGAACTGCCGCAGCCGAAGTTGCGGCCCGCGATGACGATCTTGTACGGCGTCTTCAATTCGCCCTCGGGCACGAACCGCGTCGGGTAAGATGAATCGGGAAGGCCGATAAGCGCATAGCTCCCGAGCTTCTCGTATTCCTCGGCAATGGTGGGCACGAGAGTGAGATACTGCGCCGGGATGATTTGATCGGTGTCGATATTATCTCGGCAGACGTAAACGGGGCTGGTGACGGTGTGGGACATAAGGAGTGGGTGGGTGAGAAAAGATTACCGGCTAGTTGGCTTTGGGGGCAGGCGTGGCGGGGGCGGTTTTTGTTTCCGCGGGATGCGGCCGGTCCGGATCAGTCGGCAGCGGCACATCATAGACATCGAACAACGGCGTCGCGCCTTCCTCGCGTTGCGGCGGCACGGTCTTGCGCACCGTTCCGGTGTAAGGCGCGTCGGCGTGGCCGCGGCCGCGCCGGGAGGCGGTCTGGCGCAAGGTCAGCGTCGCCGCCGGCTCCGGCGGAGCCGGTGCGAGATCGTCCGTGGGCACGTAACCGGTCTGCCCATCTTCCGTCGTCACACGACTGAAGCCAAACGCGCGCTCCACCATCGTCACGCGTTGTCCCCGCGGCAGCGCGAAATCCGCCCCGAACGGCTGCGCCGGACCGTACTTATAAAATTGCGATTTGGGAGCGCTGACCACGTAGCGGCCCGAAGCGGGGGCCTGGGTGCTGGAGGTGTCGCACCCCGGCAGCAAGGCGCACGCGCACACCGCGAGGCAGAACAAGGGGTAAGAGGTGAACGCAGTCATTCGCCAATGGACGAGGGAAACCTAGGCGATACCCCGCTTTTTCCAAGTCTCGTATCGCGGAGGCCCAGGGCCGGCGTCCTCCGCCTGCTCGAATTCGGGCCGGTGAGCGGACGCCGGCAGACCACTAACCGGCGGGGCGCCGACCCCATGCGCGTGGTCGTCTTGATCGCGCGATTCGTGCCTCGGATCTCTGTTCGAGGCCGGTTCAGCAGCGATGCTTCATTCGACTGTTCAATCGCTGGTTGCTACCTACACTGCCGCCCCCAAATGAAAACCATCGCGGTCGCCAACCAGAAGGGCGGCGTCGGAAAAACCACGACCGCCGTCAATCTCGCCGCCTGCCTGGCCGCACGGGGTGTGCGCACGTTGCTCATCGACCTCGATCCTCAAGGCAACGCGACCAGCGCGCTGGGCCTGCCGCCGATCGAAGGCCACAGCATTTACGGCCCCCTCCTCGGCGCGGCGCCGATCACGGAAAAAATCGTGCCCACCCGGTGGGATCACCTCTGGATCATCCCCGGCGACCTGGATCTCGCCGGTGCGGAGATCGAAGTCGCCCGCGCCGACGATCATCTGACCCGGTTGCGCACCGCTTTCGAGCCGCTGCGCCAGGATCAAACCTTCGATTTCGTGCTGCTGGACACGCCCCCGTCGCTCGGCATCCTGATGACCAATGCGCTCGCCGCGGCAGATGAGCTCCTGATTCCGCTGCAATGCGAATACTTCGCGCTCGAAGGTCTTTCCAAGATCGACCACGTCGTGACCCAGATCCGCGATTGCGGCGCTAATCCCGGGCTCCAGATCGGCGGCATCCTGATGACCATGTTCATGCGCAACAATCTCGCCAGCCAGGTGGTCGCCGAGGTGCAGAAGCATTTTGGCGAGGTGATTTTCAAGACGGTGATTCCCCGCACCGTGCGTCTCGGCGAGGCCCCGAGCCACGGCCTGCCCATCAGCGAGTACGACCCGAACGGGCTCGGGGCCACCGCCTACCGGGCGCTGACGGAAGAGTTCCTCCAGCGCGAGGGGTTCACGCCGAGGTAGGGGGGAGAAGCGGAGTCGTGGAGTTGTGGAGTCGTGGAGACATGGAGACATGGAGTCGTGGCAGCCCGTCTCCGCGTCTCCCCTCTTCCGTTCCGGATGCGGCCCTTTTCTTTTTGGCAGGTGGCGCTAACATCGTCAGCCCGCCTTGAGCACCTCCATCCCAGCTTCGTCTTCGACTTCGACTCCGCCGTACCGCATCAGCCAGCGGCCTCCGAAGCGCACGTTCCCCATTTTCCGGCTCGGATTGCTGCTCATCATCGTCGCGATCGCGTCGCTTTTCGAGCCGCATTGTTTTCGCTTTGCCGTCGCCCAGTCGCTGCGGATCGAAGCCTGGCGCTGCGGGATCCATACCCAGGTGCAGGCGGTCGAAGGCAGCTTTTTCGAGCCCGTGACGCTCCGGAATTCGGTCTGGATTTACGAGAGCGACAGCGGCCCGATCATGCGCCTCGAAATCAAGCAGGCCCGCGCTGACCTTTCCTGGCGAAACCTGTTCTCCCGCGGCTCCGCCCCCTGGTTCCGGGAACTCGCGGTGGATGGGGTGATCGGCAAGATTCAACTTCCAATCGAGGCACCCGCCAGTGCTCCGCCGCCCCGCTGGAAATTGCCGCGACCGCACGGGCAATGGCTGCCCGGACCGGAGCGGATCGAGGCCAGCAACGTGGATTTCATGTTTGAAAGCGACGGCGACTATGTCCGTTTGCAAAATGCCGGGTTCACGGTGAGTGAGGTCGCACCGGGTGAAATCAAGGTGGCGCAATTGATCATCAAGCAGCCCTGGTTGAATCGCACCTTTCGCGACGTGCGCGCCACCACCAAGCTCGAAGATTCGCGGACAGAGCTCGCTGGAGTGACCCTCGATCCCGAGGTCCAAATTCAGAGCCTCTCGGTCGAACTCCAGGAACTCGCGCGCGGACAGCTCAATCTGGAGATGCAGGTCGCAGCCTTCGGCGGCGCCATCCGGATCGAGACGCAGACGATCCCGTGGGAGCGCCAGCTCGTCTTCGAGGCCACGAGCACTTTTTCCCAAATCGCCATCGGCAAGCTTGCCACTTTCCTCGGCCAATCGGACGCGGCGGGCGGGACGATCAAGGAAGGCAAGTTCACCTTCCGCGGCTCGCCGCAAAGTCCGATGAGGGCGACCGCGTCGCTCCGGCTCGAGGCCACCAATTTCCAATGGGAATCGCGGCAATGGGATTCGCTGGTGCTCGGCGCCACGCTCATGGAAGGCCGCGTGCAGATTCCGGAGCTGACGCTGCACCAGGGGCACAATCACTTGAGGCTGAACGGCGAGCTAACCCTGCCCGCGGCGGAACAGGCCTGGTGGCAGAAGGAGTTCGCCTTCGACATCAATGCCCAGATCGACAACCTCACCGAGCTTTCCGCGCTGATGCTCCCGGAGTTCAAATACGCCGCGGGCAAGGGAACCATCGACGGCTCCGTGCGCGGCAAGAATCAGCAATTTACGGGACAGATCATCGTCAGCGGTTCCGACGTCACCTGGCACAACGCGCCGATCGACGAGCTGCACGCCACCCTCAAGCTCAATGGCAACGAACTCCAGCTCTCCAACCTCTCCATTTTCAACGACGGCGACTTTGTGCGCGGGCGCGGGGTGGTGAACATTCTCGGGGACAAGCAATACTGGGGCGAGCTGCGGGCCTCGATCGACGATCTCGGGAAGTATGCCGCGCTGCTCCAAAAACCGATCGTCCCGGAGCCGCTGGCGGGAGGCGCGATGATCGATTGGGTCGGCGAAGGGTCGGCCAAGGGGCATACTGGCAAGGTGCTCGCGCGGCTGCGCAAAGTGCGCTCGCTCGGCGCCAGCGCGGCGCTGCTCCATCCCATCAATGCGGATCTCGAGGGGAGCTATCAACCGGGCGTGGTGCTCTTCAGCCGCTTCGCGCTCTGGGATGACGCTTCGTCCTTCACCGCCAACGTGTCGGTGGGCAACAAGGCGCTGACCTTGCAAGGCATCCGCTTTTTCCAGGGCGACACGCTGCAACTCGAGGGGGACGCGCTCCTCCCGCTGGACGTCTGGCAGGCCTGGCCCAATACCTCGCTGAGCACCATGTGGAATGACTCCACGGTCTCCCGCGTTCGCCTCCATGCGTCCGATTTCGACCTGCACGCCGCGTCGCAGCTCACCGGCTGGAATTTCCCGATCGCTGGCCGCGTGGGCGGTGAATTGACCGCCGACGGCCCGCTGGGGTCGATCCAGAGCAGCGGACGGCTGGCGCTGCACGGCGCGCGCGTCCCGCTCGGCTGGACGGGGTTGCTGCTCAACGACGTGGAAGGTGAAGCGACCTTCGCCGGGCAGACCCTGGCGATTTCGAAATTTGCCGGGCGGCATCCTGCGGGAGACTTTCGGCTCACCGGCGAAGTGGACTTTACGAATCTGCGCGACCCGGCGCTCAAGTTGTCGGTGCTGAGCGACAGCACCGTGTGGGACCTGTTCCGTGTTGGTCCTGTGGAAGTGGCGCCGGTCCTGGCCGGGGCCCGGACGATAACGATCGGCGATGGGGGAGGCGTGTCCGTCACGGCGGCGCTGGCGCTGGAGATCACGGGGCCGGGGAGTTCCGCGCGGGTCGCAGGCAAGGCCAGCGTCCGTGCGCTCGCGCTCGAGACCCAGCCCGATCTCACGCCGGTGTTGCTGGGCCGTGATCCGGCCGCCTTGACCCAAATCTTCAAAATCCCGGCCGCGCCATGGAGCGGATGGACGTTCGCCGTCGCCGGCAGCACCGCCGGCCCGCTGCGGGTGGGGGCGCCGGCGGGAACGCTCGTGGCGGAGGTGTGGCTCACCGGGACCGGGCTCGATCCGGTCCTCGAAGGGACGGCTCGATTCGAAGGTCTGGCGGCGCAAGTCGCCCAGACTTCGATGAGGATCGAGGAAGCGATCCTCGATTTCCGCGCGGACGCACCGCGCGATCCGGCGCTCAGTCTGAAGGCCAGCGGAGTGGTGCTGGGCGAACCTTTCCAATTCCACGCCGCCGGTCCGCTGAGCCATTTGCTGCGTTTCATCGTGTGCGCTCCGCCGCTGACCGATGCGGTTGTGCGGGCGCAATTGACCAGCGTTCCAGCCGACGCGAACCCGGCCCTGACGCTCCTCGTTCCAGTGGCACTGGCGGGCGGCATCGAGGTGTTTGCCTGGGCGCCGATCGCCACGCCGCCGGCGGCCCCCGGCGGGGCATCGCCGGCCGAGGGGCCACAGTGAGGAAAGCCCTTCCCGGGCGGTGGGGCGGGCTCTTCATCGGCCGGGTCTTCGGCATCGGATTCTACCTGGATTATTCCTGGTTTCCGATCGCGGGCCTCGTGACCTGGATGCTGGCGGCCAAGGTTCTCCCGATTGAAGTGCCGGACCACGGATCGCTCTTTTACTTCGGCCTCGGAGTCTCCGCCGCGACACTGTTTTTTCTCAGCATCCTGCTGCACGAGCTCGGTCACAGCTTGGTCAGCCAGCGCTGTGGGATCGCCGTGCCGCGCATCACGCTGCTCTTCATCGGCGGCCTCGCGGAAATTTCGCGCGAGCCGGATGACGCCAAATCCGAACTCAAGATCGCGCTCGGCGGACCCGCCGTCAGCGTGGTGCTCGCGGTGCTTTTCTACGGGATCGCCTGCCTCTCGGCCTGGCTCGGCTTCGTCAGCGGCAACAAGGTTTGCCTGTGGCTCGCAGGCACCAATCTGGTGCTCCTCATTTTCAATCTGTTTCCCGGCTATCCGCTCGACGGTGGGCGCGTCTTGCGGGCGTTGCTGTGGGCGAAGTCAGGCCGGCTGCGGCGCGCCACCTACATCACCTCGCGGATGGGCATTGGCTTCGCCTATGCCCTGATGGCACTGGGACTCTGGCTGCTCTGCCATCCACCTTTCCCCTGGAACGCATTGCTGCTGGTGCTCATCGGGATGTTCCTGAAACGCGCCGCGGAAAGCGGTTACGACAACGCGGTGCAGCGCGAGGTGCTGGGTGGTGTTTGCGTGGGCGAACTGATGACGCGCACCCCGATCTCCATTCCCGAGCACCTGGCCTTGAGCCGCGCGATCGACGAGTATTTTCTAACCAATCATCACCTCGCTTTTCCGGTCTGCAGCGCGGAGGGCGAGTTCCGCGGGCTCTTGCGGCTCTCCGCGCTCAAGAAGGTGCCGCGCGAAAAATGGCCCTACACCCAAGCCGCCGACGCCGTCGCTGGCACTCACGGCTTGAGCATCAGCGTCCACGAAACGGCGGCGCGCGCCATGCGCGAGTTGCTCGCTCCAGGCGGAGAGCGCCTGGCGGTGGTGGATGGGGAAAAGCTCGTCGGCTTCGTCACCCGCCGCGATCTGCTCCAGTTTATCGAAGTGCGCAACGCCCTGGAAACGTGAATCCCGGGGGGTTGGGCGAGGAAGGGATTATCGAAACCGAGCGCCAATCATCCAAGAAGTTTTACCTCAAAGAAGCTGACCGGGCAGTGTAGAGTCCCCGGCCCGGCACGACCAATCCCGAACTGCTCGAGCAAAAGCACCCGGCCGCCGTCCTGCACCTTCTTGATGCCCTCCGCCGCTGCGCCGCGCTGACCGTCGAGCAGGTGCGCGAGATCGCCTTCGAGATCGGGGTGCTCGGCCAGGGCGGCCTCGATTACGCCGACCCCGTGCCGAAGTACACGCTCCACACACTCTCCGGCGAAACCTTCACCGGCCTCCAGCTCATGTGCCTCAGGCACGCAGGCTTCAAGCGCCTCGCGCCTGAGCAAGACACGGGCATGGACCTCGACGCGCCGTTCCTCACGGCGCTGGAACTCTTCAATGCGGAGCGCGGAGCGGCCTGAGCACAGCCTACCGTTACGAATATCTATTCGCTGTCCCAGGGGGTGTGGGAGAGGCGGATGATTTCGTCGAGTTCGGCTATTGAGTCGCTCTCGCCGCCGAAGGTAAAGGTGCCGGTGGGGTGCGCCTGGTCCGCCGGTCCAACCCGTAGAGTTCGCGGGTGATGAAGACTTCCAGTGCGGCGCGTTCCTTCACGTTAACGCCGCCGCATCCGGGCCGATAATCCATCGTTACCTCGCACATAAACTGGTTCGTCCGAAAGTGGCATGTGGACCCCAGACGTGTAGCGGGTCGCTCCCGAGGTGTCACGCGCAGCAACATGGTAGGATTTCCCTTTTGCCAAAAACGCCGTGTAGCTTCCGTCGCACGGATCGAATCACCATCAATCCCGCGCAGTGTGGCGGACGGCCGTGCATACGCGGGATGTGCATTCGCGTGAAAGACGTGCTCGACAGTGGCGCCCGCGAGGCGGAGATCCTCGAAGACTACACGACCTCGAAACCGAGACATCCGAGCCTGTCTCTCCTACGCCGCCAGCTATTTCGATCATCCGGTCCTGACGAGCGGGTAACCCTATTTCGACGTTTCCGCGGCGTGAGGGTCGTCGCGGAATGGATTCTCCACGGTAATGGTCAGGTGGGAAAAATGGGCTTCGTTGCGTGTGACGAGCGTCAGGTTGTGGGTCAGGGCGGTTGCGGCCAGGAAAGCGTCCATGATTTGCAGGGGACGGATGGCCGACAGCTCGCCCCAGGCGTTGGCCTCGGCGGGGCGAATAGTGAGCAGATGGCCAACTCGACTGAACCCACGTTCAATGACCGTGCACCAGCGATCGAGGGCGGCGGCCTGCGGCTCGTCCCGCCGTCTGATCAGCGCGATGCCGCGACGCAGTTCCGCGATGGTGATCACGCTGAGAAAAAGTTCCCGTTTGTCTCGCTGGCGATGCCACTCGGTAACGCCAGCATTGGCGCGCTCGCCCTTCCGCAGTTCGGAGACGACGTTCGTATCCAGCAAGTAGCCTCTCACGAGAGGTCGATATCGCGGGGCGATTCGCCGAGACGCTCAAAGTCGGCATCTTCGCCGACATTCGGCATCGCAGTGAGCAGCGCTTTCAGGTCTGGAAAATCTTCGTCCGCCTCCGTGAGCGCCCGGCGCAAAATCCGACGATGCTCCTCCTCCGCGGAGATGCCGTGTTCCACAGCCCGTTGTTTAAGACGCGTGACCAGTTCCGATTCAATACTGCGGACGACGAGCTGAGCCATGCAATCATTGATAGCGCTGCCTCTTGCGCAATCAAGCGTAAGTCCCTCAGGACTTCCTGGACGCCTTTGACGGCCGTTGTCGCGCAGCAGCGCCGGCAAATCCACCGCGGCGCCGCATCGTTCTACCCGAACTCGATGATCCCGAACCGATCGGGCACGTGGAAAAGGGCGTGGCCCGTCGGTGACCAGGCGCTGAGCTCGCGCGGGACTCCGGGGGGGCGGTCGATGCGAAAGAAGTTCGCCCGCCAAAGGGCGCCCGGCACGGGAGGTTCGGCGACGACGGCCTGAAACGGGATGGCCAGGGCAGCGGTCCAGAATCCCTCACCGATCTGAGCGCTCGCGCGGAGCCCGTCGCAATCCCAGGCAAGATCCTTGACGTATCCGCTGCGGCTGCGGCGGAGAATCAGGTCAAGAACGGCGCCGCGAGGATTGACCTCGATCTCGAAATAAGCGGCCAGGTCGCCCACGGGATCGAAGAACACTTCGACCACTTCCTCCTCGTAGAGCGGTGCGTCACGCGTGGTCATCGTGGCCCAGGGGAGCTCATCCGTGCAGTGAAAGAGCAGGTGCAGCGCGTCGGGGGTCCAGCCGAGCTTGAGGGTCGTCGCCTGTTTCGGCGGCCCGCCGGTCACCGTATCGCACAACTCCAGCGCGGGCAGACTGGCCCACGGGTCGGAGCCTTCTTCGGCGAGGAGGTCTCCGAAGTCTCGCGGCAGACAAACCGTGCGCGGCAGCCGCGCGGCATGAAAGTGCTCAGTGCTCAGTGCGCAGTCCTCAGTTCTGACGATCGCCATCCGCGACTGAGCACTGAGCACTCCTGACGCCGCTCAGATCCGGCGGCTCCGTCAGAGCGGCGACTCCATCTGGAGAACCAGCGCGACCGCGCCGCCGAAGGCCAGCAGCGCGAAGATGCCGAAGGCCATGATCGCGGCTCCCGCGGGATCTTTCTTCTCCTTTTTCGTCTGGAAAGGCGAAGCGTTGGCGAAGTCGGCCGGACGGACGCTCGCCGCGGCGGGCACCACCGCGACTTCCGATTCCTCCGGCATGGGCTTCGATTCCGCCGGCCGCTCGGAGCCGTAGAGGACGGTCACTTTGCCGAAGATGATGATGTCGCCGTCGCTCAGTTTGCGATCTTCACCCTCGACCGCGTCGCGGCCATTGACGCGGGTGCCGTTCGTCGAGCCGAGATCGCGCAGGACGTAATCGCCGTCGTCGCTCGAGAGTTGCGCATGCCGGCTGGAAACCGACGCGTCGTCGATCTGGATGAGATTCTCTTCGATGCGCCCGACGGTGATCAGGTCTTCCGTGAGCTGAAATACGGCATCGGTGCCATCGGGAAGGGAAACGGTGAGCTGGGGCATAACGGGAGATTACCTGACAAAGGGCGGAAGATTCAATCAGGAACCAGTTCCTTGTTCTTCGTTCTTTGTTCCTGCTTCGCTGCGAACAACCAGGAACCAAGCACCAAGAACTGATCACCGTGCCGTTTCGATCAGCCGGGCAAACTGCGCGAAGAAGTAGCTGGCGTCGTTCGGACCGGGCGCGGCTTCCGGGTGATACTGCACGCTGAAGATCGGCAGGCTCTGGTGGGCGAGGCCCTCCACGGTCTGATCGTTCAGATTCAGATGGGTCACTTCCACATCGGAGGGAAGGGAATCGGGATCGACCGCGAAGCCGTGGTTCTGCGAAGTGATCGTGACCTTGCCGGTGCGCAGGTCCTGCACTGGCTGATTGCCGCCACGATGGCCGAACTTGAGTTTGAAGGTCTTGCCACCGAAAGCGTAGCCGAGCATCTGGTGACCGAGGCAAATGCCGAAGATCGGCGTCCGGCCCATCAGCCCGCGCAAGTTCTCGTGAACATAGGTCAAGGCGGCCGGGTCGCCGGGGCCGTTCGAGAGGAAGACGCCCTCGGGCTGAAGGGCGAGCACGTCCGCGGCGGAGGCCTGCGCGGGGACCACCTGCACCTGGAAACCTTCCTGCCGGAGCCGGCGCAGGATGTTCCGTTTCATACCGAAATCGTAGGCCACGATGCGGTGTTTCACCGGTGGAAGCTTTTCGAAAACCTCACCATCCTCCGTCACCTCGGTATTCGCGCCGTCGCCCTTCACGATCGTCCACTTGCGCGAAAGCGTATCGCCCGGATCCCAGGCGTAGGCCGCGGAGGGAGTCACCTCCTTGACGAAATCCGAGCCCGCCATCGGTGGCGCCTCCTGGGCCCGCTGGGCGGCTTGCTCGGGCGAAATATCATCGGTCGTCAGGCAGCCCTGCATCGCGCCGCGCGAGCGCAGATGCTTGGTCAGCGCGCGGGTGTCGATCCCCTGAATGCCGGGGATGTTCCAGGTGCGCAGATAATCCTCGAGCGTGCCGTGCGAGCGCCAGTTGCTGGGGATGGCGCTGAGTTCCTCGATGACGAAGCCACGGACGTGCGGCTGGCCGCTCTCATCATCGAGCGGATTGACCCCATAGTTGCCGATCTGGGGGCAGGTCATGGCCACGATCTGGCCCCGATAAGAGGGATCGGTGAGCACCTCCTGATAGCCGGTCATCGAGGTGTTGAAGCAGACTTCGCCGACGACGGAACCGGTCGGGCCAAAGGATTCGCCGAGGAAAAAACGTCCGTCTTCGAGAGCGAGAATCGCGCGCATTGCGAATAGACTAAGCGGCAGCCCGGCGATATGAAGCGCAAACCGATCCCCATCCTCGAACCCGGCGAAATGATTTCCAAACCTTTCCGGCCTCGAGCCGGCGCGCGCCTGCTCTCGAGCATCGTCCTTTGTTGCGCGGTTTGTTCGTGCGCGAATATCAAGAACGACCGGACCCGGACCCGCACCGAGGGAGCCGCCGCAGGCGCCGCGGGGGGCGCCCTCCTCGGTGCCGGTCTCGGCTGGTTTGTCGGACAGAGTCGGGTCGGCGCGATGGCGGGTGGGGCGATCGGAGGGGCCTTGTTTGGCGCGAGCGCGGGCGCCGCCTATGGCGATCGCGTGGCGAGTAGAAAGGAGGGTTACGTCCGGACTGAAGACGCGCTCGAGGCGCGCCTGCGTTCCACGAAACAGCAGATCGCCACGCGGCGCAGCTACAACTCCCGCCTTCGCGGCTCGATCGCCCGCAAGGAACAACAACTCGCCACGGTGCTGGCCACGGATCGCAGCGAGGGGCCGACCGTTGGGGAATTTGACCTGCGCACCTCGGTCAACACCCAGCTTGGCGAAGTGGACCAGCGCGCGCGCTCCTGGCAGGAGACTATCGATGCGCACAAGACCGCGCTCGCGAGGGTCGGAGCGGATCCGAGAAAGGTGGCCCTGAAGACCGATATCGACGGGCTTTCGACTGAACGACAGGAGCTGGAACGGCAGCGCGAGCGGCTCAGTTCCATCAATTCAAAGCTGAACCGATGAAGCGCCCCGGCTGGCTGGTGCTCGCGCCGATCTTCGCCGCTCTCGCCGCTTGCGAAACCACGGGCGATCCCCGCAGCGGCGGATTGTTCGGCTGGAGCGAAGCCAAGGCGCAGGACCGGCAGTCAGCAAGGCAGGCGGAGGTCAGCCGCGCCGACCACGAGCTGGCCGGCGAAACACAACGCCAGGCCCGCTTGCGGCAGCGCAGCTCGGGGACCGACGGCGATCTCGCCCAAGCCATCGCGACCCAGCATTTTGCCAGGGAACGGCTGCGCTCGCAGCAGGACGCGCTGGTCAGCAAGGCCGAGCAACTCGAAGAGGACAGTCCCACCGCGGCGACGGCGAGCCGCGCCCGCTCGTTGCGGCGCAAGGTGAACACCGTGGCGGCGAATCCCGGGTTGAGCCCCGCGCAGCGCGCGGCGCGGCTGCGCGAACTCGAGGCGGAGATCGACGCCCAGCGCGCGGAGCTCAGCCGGTAGCTTTCACGCGGCGTCCGGGGCGGAGTCGCTATCGAGCACTTCGCGCACTTTCCGCGCGAGTGCCGCCGGGGTGAACGGCTTTTGCAACACCCGATAGGAGAGCGGCGCCAGGCCTTGATCCGCCATGTCGTGCTCGGAATAACCGGAGACGAAAAGGACCCGCGCCTTGGGCGAAATCTCGCGGACCCGCTGCGCGACGATCGCCCCCCATCGTTGCAAATGACAGGGTGATTGCCGTGGCGCGTTTATGCGTTACCATGCGTTGAAATGACTTACCGCGTCATCTTGATCGAAAGCGATGAAGGCTTTGCCGTGGCCTGCCCGGCCTTAGCCGGCTGCTGGAGCCAGGGAGCAACGGAAGCCGAGGCGCTGGAGATGATTTCCGACGCGATCACGGAATTGTTGAACGTGGGCTCCACACCGGCCAACGACGGCGGTACGGCGGCGGAGGCGGAGATCATGCGCGAGGCGGCAGAGGATCGGGCGAAAGTCACCTGGCGTGAAGTGCGGCTGCCCGTCGCGGTGTAATGCCGAAGCTGCCAGGCATCCGCCACAAGGATGCAATCCGCGCTTTGGAAAAGGCAGGCTGGCGCGTGATTCGCGAGGGCAAGCACACGATCATGGGCAAGGGCACCGTCGCCATTCCCATCCCCCGCCACAACCCGGTTGACGCTCTCACGATGGGCGGAATTGCCAAAGCGGCCGGACTGACACCGGAGCAATTTCGCGCACTGTTGTAAGTCAGCCTTTTCGGCGGGGCTTGGACCCCGCGCAGCGCGCGGCGCGGCTGCGCGAACTCGAGGCGGAGATCGACGCCCAGCGCGCGGAGCTCAGCCGGTAGCTTTCACGTGGCGTCCGGGGCGGAGCCGCTATCGAGCACTTCGCGCACTTTCCGCGCAAGAGCCGCCGGGGTGAACGGCTTTTGCAGCACCCGATAGGAGAGCGGCGCCAGGCCTTGATCCGCCATGTCGTGCTCGGAATAGCCGGAGACGAAAAGGACCCGCGCCTTGGGCGAGATCTCGCGAACCCGCTGCGCGACCATCGCCCCATTCATCTCCGGCATGACCACATCGCTGATCAGGAGATCGATCTCCCCCGCGAGGTTCCTCACCAGCCGCAAGGCCTCGCTGCCGCGATCGGTGCCGAGGACCCGATAGCCCTGCTCTTTCAAGACTTCGCAGACGAGATTGCGGACGATCTCTTCGTCTTCGACCACGAGGATGACCTCGGCCCGGGTCGTCCGCTGCACCGGCACGGCGCGGCTTTCCGCGACATCCGGGGCGCCATGCTCCCGCGGCAGGTAAATCCGGAAGGTGGTGCCGCGGCCCGGCTCGCTCTCGACGACGATTTCGCCGCCGCTTTGCCGGACGATCCCATAGACCGTGGCCAGGCCGAGCCCGGTGCCTTTGCCCGGTCCTTTGGTCGTAAAGAATGGCTCAAAGATACGGCTCCGGGTCTCGGCATCCATCCCGGCGCCGGTGTCGGTCACCTCGAGCGCGACATATTCGCCGCTCGGCAATTCAATCTCGGCCTCCCCGTTCAGCTTCACATTCGCCGTCCGGATGGTGAGCCGACCGCCGCGCGGCATCGCGTCGCGCGCATTCACTCCGAGATTAACGATCACCTGCTCGATCTGTCCCGGGTCCGCCTTGATGCAGCCGCTGTCCGCCTCCGCCTCCGTGCAAATCTCGATGTGTTCGCCGATGATGCGCTGGAGGAGCCGGTGCAGATTGGTGACGATGAGATTGAGATCAATGACCCGCGGCTGGAGGAGCTGCTTGCGGCTGAAGGCGAGGAGTTGCCGGGTGAGCCCCGCCGCCTGTTCGCCGGCCTGGTGAATGAGTTGGGCTTCCTGCTGCGCGACGGGATCGTGCACGAGGCGTTGCCGGAGCAGCGTGGCGTAGCCGATGATGGCCGTGAGCAGGTTGTTGAAATCGTGCGCCACGCCACCGGCCAGGCGGCCGACCGCTTCCATCTTTTGCGAATGCCGCAGCATCTCCTCGCTTTGGCGGAGGGCTTTTTCGGTGGCCACTCGCTCGTTCATCTCGCGCACCAGATCGGTCCGCTGCGCGAAGAAGGCATGGATGAGCCGGGCCAGTTCTCCAAACTCCGTGTTCCTGGTGCAGAGCGGTTCCAGGGGCGCGAGATTCTTGGTGTGAAGGCCGCGAATGACCAACCGGAGCGGACGCACCACCGACCGGCCGAGCAGGAGCAGGAGCGCCGTCAGCAGAACCGCCACGCCGATGACGAGGATCGCCCATAGGCGCTCGACGCGCGAGTTGAGCGAGGCCAACGCCGGCGATTCAGTGGAAACCGCGATGCGGGCAATGGTGCGTCCCTGCCAATCCGGCAGGTCCTCCTCGTAGGTCATCGTCGTGCCTCCGGGAGGCGGTGTGGGCAAGGCGTCCGGGAGGGCGATGGCCACCCGCAGGTCGCCGGAAGGCGGGAGCAGTTTCAGGAGCGTTTCTTCGTTCCACAGCCGACCCGCCAGGAACCAGCCTTCCGGCTTGGTCAGGCGTTTCTCCTCGTCCCAGACGGGGCGTACGGGGAACCCGCGCACTTCCACCACCTCGAGTCCCTTGCCGCCGTCGCCCGGGGACGGCAGCGAATAGTAAAAGTGCGGTGATTCTCCCTGGCGCGCGAACAGTTTTGGCACCGCCTCACCAGCGATGGGCAACTCGTGCAGGCCGTTCGCGTAGAAGACCGTTCCATCGGCCCGGTAAACCCACACCGCATTCGCGCCAAAGCTGCTCAGCATTTTGTCATCCCACGTTTTACCCGCCCAGGCCAGGTCGCGATCGAGAATCGCGGGCAGCGTGCCCATGGAAGTGGCGTGCAGAGCCACCAAAGTCTCCAGCGGCCTTCTCTGGCTGTCGAAAAACTTGGCGACGGAGGTCTTCCAGGCGGCCTCGCGCTCGCTCGCCACGCTCGCAAACTTCTCCGCCTCGAGGTTGCGCACCGTGAGCAGGCCGCCCACGAAAACGACCCCGATCAGAATCAGCAGGAGCACGATGGTGGTTTGGACTCTCATCCGGAGGAAGCGATGGGATTGCCAGCGCGTTTACGGCAACATTTTGATGGCGGCAATGCGCCATTCGCTGCCCTTCGAGCGCAACAGGAAAGTGAGATCCTCCGTGCGGATGCGCTTTGGTCCGGAGCCGCCGGACATCTCGGAGCGGATCCGCGCCGTGACCAGCACCTCCCCCGGATGATTTGGGACGAGGGAGGCGATGCGATTGAGGAGGATGGTTTTGCGCACCGGCCAGCGCCGGCTGTCGCGCTCGGGTGTATCGCGGATGAACTCGCGATCGACCAGACCGTCTTCGAGGTAGTCCACCTGCTCCTCGTAGAAAGCGGCCTCGCGGTTCCAGTCGCCGCTTTGCCGCGCTTGAAGGTAGTGCAGAACGAGGTTCGCACACGTGTCGAGGACCGCCGCATCGCCACGGAGAGCACGCTCGGCCGGCTGCAAGCCCAGGGCGCGAATGGTGCCATCGTCGAGGTTGCCCGTCGCATCGAGACCTTTCAGCCGTTGAAATTTCCGCAGCGCCGACGCGATGTCGTCCGAGGCGCGGCCATCGATCGCTCCAAAGTAAAGTTTCCGCGCGCGCAACTCGCGCTGCACGTCCTGCAGCAAATCGTCGGCCTGCGCTGCGCAGAGACCGCCCAGCAGCAGCGCGACAATCCAGACAGCATGAAAGCGCACGAGCCTTTCCTAAACACGAAACACCAAACACCAAACACTAAACACCGCACTCCCGCCCCTGAAACCGGCGGCGGCGCAGCCAGAAACGGCTCACCTTTAGTGTTTAGTGTTTGGTCTTTCGCCTTTTGTCTTTCGTCTTTCGCCCCGCCGACCCTCCCGTGGAAAAAAGAAGCGTCCCAGCCCTGACTCAGCCGTCGTGGACTGGGACGCTACGAAAAGATGCCCCGCTGGTGCCGTCCGGGCGGTGTTCCCGTTCCCCCAATTAGGTCACGGGCGGATGGCCTGGGACGGGCCTCGGTCTTCCAATGAAGGCATGACCTAAACTCGCCCACCCCGGCCTCCTGAGTGTGTTGTGATTACCGGTTCGGGATTACCACCTTTTGCTCGAACACAGCAGGGCAAAGCTGCAAGGGAGTTGAGAATTGCGGGTTGAGAAGTCGAGGTTCCGAGGGACCTCCAACACAACCCTCTCAACCGGCTGTCAAAGATCTTCTACTCGCGAAGTGTGACGCCCAAGCTGCTCTTGAGCCGCTCTTTCAACCGCGCGTGCGCGGCGTTCACTTCATCGGCGGTGAGTGTGCGGTCGCTCGCCCGGTACGTCAACGAATATGCCAGTGACTTTTTGTCCGCCGGCACGTGCACGCCGGTCGGATCGGTGAAGACGTCGAAGAACTGCACGCTCTCGAGCAGCGGCTCATCCCCAGCCGCGAGCGTCGCGGTGATTTGCTGATGGGCGAGCGACAGCGGCGCGAGCAGCGCAATGTCGCGTGTCGTGGCCGGAAAGCGCGGGAGGTCGCGATACTTCTTCGCGCCACCGGAGTGCCCGGCATTCTCCAGCTCACCGAGGTCGATCTCGGCGAAAAGGACCGGTGCGGTGGCGTCCAGTGCCCGCGCCTCGGCCGGCCAGAGCTGGCCGGCAAAGCCCACGAATTGGCCTGCGATCTTGATGACCAGCGAAAGCGCGAGGGCCGGATTCTCCTCCGGCTCGAAGACCGCTTCAGGGCCGAGCACCGCGGAGAGCACCCCCTTCAAGTCGAAGAGATCCGCATCCCTGGCCTGGCCCGTCCGCCAGTTGCTTTCCCCGGGGGGGCCGCTGAGCACGAGGGCGGCATGCGCGAACTCCTCGGGGGCCTGGGTGGCAAAGACGCGGCCCAACTCGAAAAGGCGGATCGCTTTCGCCCCGGCGCGCAGGTTGTCGGTCACCGCCTGGAGCAAGCCATGGACGAGATTGGGCCGCAGCGCCACCTGGTCGTCGATCATCGGATTCCGCACCCGCAGCAGGTCCGAGGCGCTGGTCTGGATGAAGGCGAGGCCGAGCGGTTGCGGCGGGACGAGGGTGAGGCTCCGCGCCTCGTGCAATCCCTCCGCGACCAGGGCGCGACGCAGCGCCATGGCGGAGTCATAGGCCCGGTCCGCGGCGCTCGCCGGGGCAAAGCGGGCCTGCATCCGCGAGGGGACCATCTCCAGGCCGGTGACACGGGAGATTTCCTCGATCAGGTCCACCTCCCGGGTCAGGTCCTGCCGGAACGACGGCACTTCCCACCCGCCTCCCGCGCGCCGCAGGCCGAAGCCGGTGAGGATCTGCTCGATGCGTTCCTCCGGCACTTCGACGCCGAGCAAGGCCGCGCAACGCGCCCGACGGAGCGGCACCATCCGCGAAAAGACCGTGCCCTCGGTCTCGTGGAACATCGCCACCGGGTCGAAGCCTTCCGGGGAATCTTCCGCGAGACCGATGCAAAGCTCCTGGGGTTCGCCGCCCGCCAACTGCGTGATGAGCAACGCCGCCCGTTGTGAAGCAGGCAGCACTCCCGCGAGATCGACGCCGCGCTCGAAGCGATAACTCGAGTCGGTCGCCAGTCCCAGCGCCCGCGAAGTCCGCCGGATCAGGGTCGGCTCAAACCAGGCGCTCTCCAGGATCACATTGCGGGTGGCCTCGGTCACGCCCGTCTCCTCGCCGCCCATGATGCCGCCCAGCGCGATGGCCCGGCTGGCGTCCGCGATGACCAGCTGTCCGGCGCTGAGTTTGTAAGTTCGCCCGTCGAGCGCCGCGAATTCCTCGCCTTCATGGGCGAGCCGCACGCGGATCGCGCCATCGAGCTTGTCGCCGTCGAAGGCGTGCAATGGCTGGCCGGTCTCGAGCATTACGAAATTGGTGATATCGACGACATTGTTGATCGGCCGGAGCCCCACGGCTTCGAGCTTCCGGCGCAGCCAGTCCGGGCTGGGACCCACGTGGACATGGGCCAGGTCGAGCGCCGAGTAAAAGCGGCATTCAAGCGGTTCCACGTCGATCAGCTCGCCCACAAAGCCTTCCATATCCTCCGGCCCGGGCGGCACGGTGAGCGGACGCCCGGTGAGCACGGCGATCTCCCGCGCGATGCCGATGTGGCTGAGCAAATCGGCCCGGTTCGGCGTGATCTCGAGATCGAGAATGGTGTCGCCGGGAAATAATTCGGCGATGGGCCCGCCGATCCGGGACGACGCCGGGAGAATGAGCAAACCGTCTTCGCCCTTCGGCAAACCGAGTTCCTCGGCACTGCACAACATGCCCTGGCTCTCGACGCCCCGCAGCTTGCCGACCTTGATGACAAAATCCCCCGGCAGGACCGCGCCCGGCAGCGCCAGCGGCACGCGATCGCCGACTTTGTAGTTCTTCGCGCCGCAGACGATCTGGCGCTGGGTGCCGGAGCCGTCATCGACCTTGCAGACGCTGAGCCGGTCGGCATTCGGGTGCGGCGCGCTCTCGAGAATCTGCGCTACGACCACCTGCGGAATCGCGACGCCGAGCGTCTCGACGCCTTCGACTTCCACGCCGGCGAGGGTCAGGAGATCGACGAGTTCAGGAACGGTCGGCGGCAGTTCGACCAGTTCGCGGAGCCAGTTGAGGGAGACTTTCATGCGGGGGCTTACTAAGGACGCAGCAGCGCCTTCCGGCAAGGCTGGGCGCATCCGCGAAGATGAATTTATGATTTACGATTTATGGTTTATGATTTCGACCGGCCGCCCGTCCACCCGCGGCGGCTGCGGCCCAAATCGTCAATCGTCAATCATCAATGGACACGAACTCCGAGGCGCCTGCCTTGCTGCACTTGCGCGCGCTCGCTTGCGCTTTGCTCGTGGCCAGCTTGATTCTCGCCGCCGGCGCGGCGATCGGGGCGCGCCTCGTGCAGCATCATGTGTATGCGCTGGCGCCGCTTTCATTTCCGATCAAGAACCAGGGGGTCGCCTTGCAGGAAAGCGCGTTCGAACAACCGGACTTGCTGCCGCTTTACGGAAGCTCGGAACTGGTCAAGCCGGTTCCCGACAAGGCCGCCCGCTTCTTCCGGCGCTATCCGACCGATTTTGAAGTCTTCCCCGTGGGCAAGGCGGGCACCACCTCGCTCATCATTTTGCAAAAGCTGGCCGGCGTCGGGGAGGATCTGCGCGGGAAGAAGGTGGCCGTCTCGCTTTCCCCGAGCTGGTTTTTGACGCGGCAAATTCCGCCCCATTATTACGACGGCAATTTTTCCAAGCTCCAGGCGGATGAGCTGGCTTTTGTCTCGGACCTCAGCCGCCCGCTCAAAGCCGATGTCGCGCGGCGCATGCTCGACTTTCCGGAAACGCTGGCGCGGCACCCGCTGCTCGCTTTCGCGCTGCGCCGCCTCGCCCATGGTTCCAATGGCGATTACTTGCTCTACCTTTTGGTGCAGCCCTTTGGACGGCTGGAGACGGCCATCCTCCGCGCTCAGGATGAGATCGAATCAGCCTTCTTCATCCGGCAACAGGGGCGGTTGAAGAATCCGCTGCGGCTGCCGCATGCGCTCGACTGGGAGACCTTCCTCGAGCACGCGGCGCAAAAGGTGAACCCGGCGAAGTTGCGCGAGGAGGAACCGGGTGGCGACTGGCGCCTGGATGAGACCACCGGCGACGCGCAGTTTCTGATGAGCTTGCAGCTCGCGAAGGAATGGCGCGATTTTGAGCTGCTGCTGCGGACCTTGCGCGAGACCGGAGCCCAGCCGCTCCTGCTCAGCATGCCGCTCAACGGGCCGTGGTACGATCGGATCGGCGTCTCGCGGGCGGCGCGCGCGCAATACCTCGTCCGCCTGCGCGAACTCGCGCACCGCTATGCTATTCCGTTGCGCGATTTCGAAGAGCACGAGGAGGATCCGCGGTTCCTCGCCGATCATCACGATCATCTCAGCATTGAAGGCTGGATGTATTACAACCGCACCCTCGACGATTTTTACCACGGACGCATCCCGCACTCCTGACGCTGGCTGCGCCGCGGAAGCGGGCGGAACACGTCAGTGTCCGACCGCTCCATCCTCGACCGGCGACGGCCGGCTCATTCGCCCTGGGTCTTTCCCAGCACCTCGAAGGCCAGAGGCACCGTGGTCAGCAGGCCAATGGCCGTGAGGACCGTGCCGGCCGTCTGCCGCTGCGCGTCGTTCAATCGCTGGGCGATGAGAAGGGCGATTCCCGCACCCAGCATGGCGCGGGTGCCGACCAGCAGAAACAACTCCGGTAAGGTGAGCGTGACGGTTTTCATGGCTCTACTTCGGTCAGGGGGCTTCGTCACGCAAACCGGGCTCACCTCTTCCTGACGAGTCGCACCAGATGAGAATCCGCACCTTCCGCTTCCGCCGCGGCGCTTTCACGGCGGCCGCATTCTGCCTCGTGTTCCTGCCGGTGGCCGCGGCGATCGCGGAGGCTGGCGGGGCGGCGCGCATCTTCGCGTCGAGCAATCAATCCTTCGCCCAGGGCACCGTGAAAGCCGGCGCCAACGCCATCCGCGAGTCGCGCAAGGTCGTCTATTTCAACGAGGACCTGACCGACCTCGTGCTCGGCTACGCCAACTTCGTCGTGGGTCCGACCGGCGAGCAGAACGGCGGCCAGGGCGACGTGAGGGTCAAGTTCAGCCTCGAGTATCAAGGCACGTTTTTCCCCTTTCTGACCAAGGGGGAGCGTCTCGCCCCATGCGCGGACGGCGCGACGTTCGCGACCGACCCGTTGCCCGTCTCGATCAAGGGCGGCACCTACGGCGCGATCCGGATGTGGGAGCAGAAGGCCAGGCCTGATCCGCGGACCAACCATTGGCTCTGGTCCACGGAAGGCGATCCCGCCTTCAACGAAGGGTCGGTGACGCACTCGGATCCGGATCGGGATTGGACTCTGGGCGGTGCCCCGGGCGAGACGGCAGCGCTTGCCTGGACCGTGGACAGCAGCGGGATGGTCACTCCGAAAATCACGGAGGCGGGCTCGGGCATTACGACCAGTGGGGTGATCATCGGCCTGCTCGACAGCCAGCGCCAGGGCCGGGGCTTTGGCTACATCGGCACGGTGAAAAGCGGCCGCCTCGCCGGCTGGTTTCAGCACAACGGCGGTGCCGGCTATTCTCAGGAAGTGTGGATCGGGCCGTCGGGAATGGGCGGCTATGGAGGGGGCGGTCCGGTGCAGACGCACGGGCCTTGCATCGTCGCCGGCACGCCCGCCCGCCCCGGAAAATCGGTGCTCCTCCTCGGCGACAGCATCGGCGCCGGATTCGGTTCGAGCGACAAGCGAGGGGACATCCGGCGCAATTTCGGCATCTACGCCCGCGCCCTCTCGAAGAAATACAACGTCTGCAACGCGGCGATTCCCGGACTCACCGCTTACGCGTGCGACTACCGCTCGGCGCGCACGCGCGACCTCATCCACTCGATCCTCCAGCCGCAAGTGGTGCTGATCGGCTTGGGGAGCAACGACATCGATCAGTCCGTCGATGACAGCAGGAGCAAGACCCCGTTCGAAGCGCTCCGTGGGCACCTCGCCAGCATCGCCTCGTGGTGGACCACGCACTGCAGCTCAGAAATCTGGTTCGCGACGATCCTCCCGCGGGTAAAACTGGAAAGTCGCGCCGAGCAACCCGCGGCGGCTCAGTCCATCCGGCCCGGCTTCGAAGCGGGCGGAAACGCGGATCGGATCAATACCGCGATGCGCGACCACCTCCTCTTTCCCGCGTCCACGCAGATCATCGACGGCCGCGCTTTGGTGCAGGATCCCGCTGATCCCGCCCAATGGCGCACGGATCAGGGCGCCTTGACCGATGACGGGACGCATCCCAGCGACGGCAACGGCATTCCCTGGATCGCAGCGAGGCTCCGCATCCCCGTCCCCTGACCAACATCCAAAGGACCCCGCGGACGTCCCTGGGTTTCGAATCCTCAGGAGGCCGGTTTGGGAGAAGAAACCTTGGGCGAGGCGGGTGCCGGCGTGGCCACGGGCGGCGTTGAACCCGCCGGGGTCACCGGACGCGCGATCAGCGGAGTGACCGCCTTGGGCTGCTGGAGCGGCGTGGCCTTCGGGGCGTCGAACTCTTTCCAGAACTCCTCTGCCGATTGCGTGATCTTGCGATAGGAGATCCGTTTGAGGCCGGGATGGCGCCGCAGGAAAGCGATATCCTTGCACTGCATCGGAAGCAGCACGCTTTCCAGGGTGACGATGTCCATCAACGGCTTCAGATCGGTGAGGGTGGCGCAGCCTTCGAGCTTCAGCTCGCGCAGCGGAGATTGGGTGAGCGGCTTCAGATCGGTCACCGCGGTACGGCTCAGGTCCAGGGTTTGCAGCGGCATGCCGCGCAGGGGACCGAGGTCGCGCACCGCGCGGCTACCGGCGAGGGAAAGCTGCTCGAGCTTCAAGGCGGTGAGCGGCGCGAGGCTGCTGACCCGCGTATTGGCGAGTTGCAAGGTTTCGAGCGGAAGATCGCGCAGGGGCTTGAGATCGGTGATCGGAGTGTTGTCGGCATTGAGATGATGCAGCGGCATGCTCGCGATGGGTGCCAGATCCTGGACCAGCGTATTCCCGAGGGAGAGGGATTCGAGGCGGAGCCCTTTCAAGGCCAGCAGATCGGTCAGCCGGCTGTTATCGATGTTGAGCCGGGTGACCGGAATGTCGCGCAGCTTGTGCAGATCCGGCTGGGGCACCCGGCTCATATCCACGCTGATGGTGTCGTCGGGATTGGTTTCGAAGCGCTGCTGGCGCATGCCGCGCTTGTCGAGGGTGTCGCGCCAGAGCCGGGCCAGCTTCTGCTTGTCCACGCCGACCTGGCTCTCCAGGTTGCGCGCCGCGCCGCGGCGGCCCTGCTTGAGCAACTCCGCATAAAGTTCCGCGACGACCGCCGGTTTGATCTGCTCGTCGGTCCCGATCTCGGCGAGCAGCCTTTTGGTCAGGTCGAGATTGAGCTGCGCCGCGGCATTCTTCGGGTCGCGCCGCAACGCCTCTTCGTAGGCATCCTGCGCATCGTCGAGCCGCAGCATGGCCTGGAGGATATCCCCGCGCAGGTTGTGGTAGCCGGCTTCGTTGGGCACCTGCTGAATGGCATACTCCACTTTCACGAGCGCCTCGGGAAAGTGGTCATCGTCCATGAGCTGGCCGGCTTCGGCAAAAAAGGTCGGCGCCGTGCCGCGCAACTCCTCGAGGCGCGCGGCGGCGAGCTGGCCGTTTTCCAGCGCGCGCTTTTCGCTGGCCAGCGCGCGGTTTTTCTCCGTGTTGACCTGCACGAAAAAGGCGATGATGGCCGCGTTGAAAAGGATGAAAAAGAGGATGAAAAGGGCGACCTCCGTCTTGTGGCGGGTCGCCCAGAGCACGGTGTGCTTGAGGGGACTGGCGCGCTGCGCCTTCGGGGCAAAGCCACCCTGAAACGCCAGAATATCTTCCTGGAGATCTTCGACATTCTGGTAGCGATCCGCCGGGTCGAGCGCGAGCGCCTTCATCGCGACGGCCGAAAGGCCATCGGGGATGCGCCGGCCCGGGCAGTGCGCGAAAACCACAGAATCCACCGATTCGAGCGGAATTTGCTGCGTGTGGCGGCCGGGTTTTGAAGGGGTATTGAAACTCGAGGGAGGATCGATGCGGCTGTTCACGATCTTCTCCACCACTTCATGCACCGACTCGCCCTCGACCGGCGGGCGCAGCGTGAGGGTCGCGTATAGGATCGCGCCGAGCACCCAGATATCCGAGCGCGCATCCACCTGATCCAGCTCTCCACGGGCCTGCTCCGGCGAGATGTAGGGCGGGGTGCCGACGATCAGCCCGTTCAAAGTTTCAAAGCCGCGCAGGTCATCCACTTTGCGCGCCGTCGTATCCGCGGGAAACGAGCTCGCTTCAGGACGCGCCTCGGGCCGGCCACTGGTGATATTCTTGGCCAGGCCCCAGTCCATCACCAGCACCTCGCCGAAGGAGCCGATCATGATGTTCTCGGGCTTGAGGTCGCGGTGCACGATGCTCTTGGAATGCGCGTAAGCCACGCCGTCGCAGACCTTCTGGAAAATGGTGAGCAGCGTCCCGAGCGGATACTTCTCGATCATTTTCGAGTTGCCGTTGCGAATGCTGCGCAGGACTTCCTCGAGGGTGATGCCCCGAACGAACTTCATGGTGTAAAAAGTCTCGCCCTGTTCGTCGATGCCGAGCTCGTAAACGGGCACGATGTTCGGGTGCTCGAGCTGTCCGGTGAGCTGCGCCTCGTCGATGAAGCGGAGCACGTTTTCCCGCGAGAACTGGCTGCTCGTTTTCATCACCTTCATCGCCACGGTGCGGCGAATGCGCACATCGCGCGCCTGCAGGATCACCCCCATGCCGCCGCGGTTGATCGTGGTGATGACTTTATATTTCCGCCCTTCGAGCCCCTCGCGCACCGGCCCTAATCCGAGATCCGTATCCCAGAGCGCGGCCACCAGTTGTTTGGCGGACGCCTCTTTCAGCCGGACAAAAAGCCGCGCCGAGCCGATTTGCACTTCCTGATCGAGCCGGACGCGGGTGGGCAACTGCACCTGGATGCCTTCGATAAAGACCCCGTTGCTGCTGCCGAGGTCTTCGACGACGATCTCGAACGCGTTGAAAATGAGCCGCGCGTGATGCCGCGAAATCTGGTCGGCATCGATGGCGATATTGCAGTTCGGATCGCGTCCGATGATGTATTCGCCGTGCTCGATGGAGAATTTCGCCTCGAGTTCCGTCCCGACATAAACCCAGACCTCGGCAAGAATTTGGTCCGCCACGGCGGCCTCGGTGTTTTCAAGCTCGGGCATCGCGGAAGAGCAATCGTTCACGGAGCGCGCAAGTCAAGGAGGAGTCAGCCGGCCCCAGACAGAGAAAAAGGCGCGTGTTTCACGGGCATGAAACACGCGCCTCTGGCCGGCGTTGCGGCGAGAATCGCGGCTGCGCGGGCAGCCTACATCGGGAGACCGGGAATTCCCGGCACCGCGCCCCCCTCCATCGGCGCTGCTCCGGCCGGCGGAGGCGGCGGAGGTGCGCCGCCGGGCGGGATGGGCCCGGTCGGTCCCGTCGGCGTCGAGACGGGCGGAAGCAAATCCGCGGCGGAGCTATCCTTCTTTTCGGGGGGTGGTTGATAGTGGATTTTTCGCGGCGAATACATCCTTGAGTAGATGGTGCCACAGCCCACCAGGGCGAAACAAACCAGGAGGAGGAAGGCCAGGGAAATCGTTCGAAGAGGGCGGAGCATGCGTCGGTGTAGCCGACTGGCGCGCCTCGCGTCAATCTCGCGCAGGAGGATTTGGCAATTTAGCGAACCAGCCTGCCGGGCAACCTTCCAGCAGGCTTCCCGTTTCAGGGCGCGGGGCGGCGCATCTCGAAGCGGCCCCGGTCATAGCTGGAAGCGTAGCTCGCCGTGAATTGTTCCGCCGTGGCGCGACCTTCATAGCGATAAATGCCTCCAAAAATGGAGCCCAGGTCGTGCTCTCCATGGAATTGCAGCTGATTCCCGTGGCGCGCCGCGGCGAAGGTGGTCGCGTAGCCCGATGAGAAAATGAGCCAGTTGGCTTTGAAACGGGCGCGGTAATGGTGCTCGTCCAGCCGGGTGAACAGGCAGCGGAGCCGCCCGCCGTGGGGCTCGCCCGATGAAGTACGATGCTCCGCGCTCGTCCAGGCGCCGTCCCAGGCGCCGCCAAACGGGTCCGCCTGGCTTGGCGCGAAGGCCCGCAAGGGGACCCGCGCCCGGGTCGCCGCGCGCCAGTCGTGTTCGAAAGAGGAACAGCCGCCGAGCACCGCGGCCAGCAGCAGCAGCGCCACCTGTCTCGGCCAGGGCGCGGCGTTCACGGCGCCTTCAAAGATTTGAGGAATTGCCGCATCTCCTCCTTGGTGCCGAAAAAGGCGAAGAGGAAACACGTGTCTCCCTGCCGCCGCAAAGCGCCCGCCCAACCCGGAGGATATTCGAGCACGCGCCACGACTCGCCGACCGGCAGATCGATCCCAAAATCGGAGGCCCGGAAGACGTGCAGGATCGATCCGTGCCGGTCGAGCGCGAGTTGCGCGACGGGATGGCCATCCTGGCGGAGCACGCGCGAGCCCACCGCCGGCAGTGCGCTGATCTCCGGCGGCAGCGTGAAGCCTTCGAAGCCGCGCATGTAAAACCAATCGCCGAGCCCCCCCGCGGGCGTGGAAATCACATCCCATTCGACGCCGGTCATTTTGCTGGTGTTCGAGAGCATCCGCTCCACGGAGTCGCGGCCGCCAAATTTCTCGAGCCGCTCCATGACGGTCCAAATCACGAAACCGACAATGAGCAGCACTCCGAGGATGGCCGTGAGCAGCGCCGGATCGAACGCTTGCGCGGGGATTTTGCGCGCCGGGAGCGGCGCCCGGGCGTTGGCTTCCCGCAACTTTTGGCCCAGATTTCCCGGCGGCTGGAGGCTGCGGATGACATCGATGATTTGTTCATCGAACTCCATTTGCAGGGTGAGAACTTCGCAGAGGGCCTGATCCTTTTCCGCCATGCGCACCGCCTTCTGGATGCGCTTCTCGATGGGCCGGCCGGCGCGGTAGAGCGGGAGCAAAGCAGCGGCGTCGTCGGCGTTCATGCGGCAGAGTCGCGCATCTCGCGAAGTTGCTCCTGGAGGAGGGCCCGCGCCCGGCTGAGGAGGTCGGCGAGCTGCTCCTCGTGGATCTTGAGCAGCTTGGCCATCTCTTCGATGGTGAAGAAATCGAAGTAAAACAGGGCGAGCGCGCTGCGTTCCGGTTCCGGGAGGCGGTGAAAACGTTGGGCCACCAGGTAGGCTTCGATCTCGAGCACCTCGACCTGACTGCTCGACTCCTTTTCCTCCTCGCCACGCAGCAGCCCGGGAGGGGGCTCGCTATGCGTCTGGAGCTGGAGACACCGCTCGCGAATGCGCGCCGCGAGCCACGCGTGCCGGTTGGTTTCGTTGCGGATCTGGGTGAGCTGCCCCTCCGCCTCCTTGAGCGTTTGGGCCATCACTTGTTCCGCCGCCTGGCCGCTGCCGGTCAACAGGACAGCGAAGCGGTAGAAGTCCGCGAGGACGGCGTTGGGAAACAGGGAATTTGGCAAGACGCTCGGAAGATAGATTCTCCGGGCGGGCGCTCAAGCGGAATGCTCCCAGAGCAAGCGAATACGCCGGCCGCGTCGAATCGATCCGACTCTTCTGGCACTGTCTGGCGGTCAGCGCAACCTCGAGGCGTCGAAGCCGCTGCTCGTGGCTCCTCGGAATGGGGTCGCTTCGCCGTAGGAACTGCTCGCCGCGGCGCTCTTCGCCCAGTGCTGAGCTCCGTCGCGCGTGATCACGGCCACGGCGTCAATTTCGTTCCAGCCGGGAACGCGGGCGGTGTCGAGATAGACTTTCACGCCCGCGGCAACCACGCCCGGGGGCACCGGAAAGACGCGGTCGGCAGGTGCGGTGGCCGGCGCCTGGACTCCTTGCCAGATCAGCCGCTCCACGCCATTTTCCAACACGATGGCGACCTTGCTGATGGCGCCCGGATTGAGCGTCTCGCGCACCAGCACCTGCGCCGCTTCCATCGGTGGCCCGTATTGCAGTTGGAGCCACTCCTCGCCGGCATCGGGAGCCGTGGAGGCCCAGGCGCTCGGGAAATCGCCGGCCTGCATCGTATCCGGTGGCCCCGTCGCCTGCTCGCTGCCCCACGAACGTTTCGGGGCCGCCGCCTTTTTCGCTTCCAGATCGTCCAGCGTATCGTTCAGGAGCATCGCGGTTTGATTGGCCACCTCCTGCAGCTCCGCGATGCGCTCCTTCGCCTGGGCGAGCTCCTCGCGCAGGGCAGCCAGTTCGCCGGGAACTGACGCGGCGCTTTGCGGCAGGCGCGCGGACTCCCCGACCGGCCCGGGGGCCGCCGGCGACACCACCGCGCCCTGCGCTCGCACCGCTGCGCGCACCGCCTGGACTTCGTCCTCGAATCGGACCTGTCGCCAGAATAGGAAAAGCAGCCCGCCGAGCCCAGCGGCGAAAGCGGAAAGGAGCTGGGGTTTCACCGAAAAGCCGGCTACACGCCGTTCATCGCGCGCGCGATGGAGCCATACCAGGCCGCATGAAGCTCGGAGATCGGCCAGTGCCACTCGCGGCCGTTGGCCTTGATCTGCAGCTCCTCGCCACCCACGGTGCCGAGGCGCCGGGCCGGGAGACCGCGCCATTCGAGCAACGCGAGAACGGCCCCCGAGCTGGTGGCCGGGACGCTGATGACAATGCGGCTCTGCGCTTCATTAAAGAGCAACTCATCCGGACGCAGCCCGGTTTGACCGAAGTCGATCGTCGCCCCGAGTTGCTTCGCCGGGTCGGAGAGGCAGGACTCGGCGAGCGCGACCGCGAGACCGCCCTCGCTGCAATCGTGGGCGCTCCTCACCAGGCGGGATTTGATCAGCGCGCGCACGGCGTCGTGCACCGCCAGTTCCCGGGCCAGGTCCAATTGCGGGACACGGCCCGCTTTGCGGCCGTGCAGGACCTTGAGAAAGTGCGAGGCCCCCAGATCCGCGCCGAGTTCGCCGATGAGAATGATGGCGTCGCCGGCGGTCTGGAAATGCGATCGGGTAATGTGCTTCTCGTCCTCGATGAGGCCGACCATGCCCACGGTGGGCGTGGGATCGATCGCCCCGGCCGGGCTTTGGTTGTAGAGCGAGACGTTGCCGCCGGTGACCGGCGTCTGAAAGGCGCGACAGCCCTCGGCCAGGCCTTCGACGCACTCGGCGAGCTGCCAGAAATTTTCCGGGTTGTGCGGATTGCCGAAGTTCAGGTTGTCGGTCACGGCCAGCGGAGTCGCGCCACTGCAGGCGAGATTGCGCGCCGCTTCGGCGATGGCGATGCGGGCCCCCTGGCGCGGCTCCAGTGAGCAATAGAGCGCGTTGCAGTCGGTGGTCGCGGCGACGATTTTATTTGCCTCGCGAATCAGAAAGACCGCGGCGTCCGAGCCCGGGAGAACGGCGGTCCCGGCGCGAACCATGTGGTCGTACTGCCGATAAACCCAGTTCTTGGACGCCAGGCTCGGATGGGCAAGGAGCTGGAGCAACGTGGCGCGGTGGTCCGCCTCCGGCAGACTCGCGAGCTCGAGCGGCTCGGGCAAAGGGCGCGACTTCATTTCGCGCGCATAGACCGGCGCGTCGTCGGCCAGCTTGCTCGCGGGAATCTCCGCGGCGAGTTCGCCATGATCGAGCACGCGCATCATCCCGTCGTCTTTCACCGTGCCGACTTCGGCGTAAGGCAGGTCCCACTTCTGGAAGATGTCCTCCACGGTTTTCTCGTGTCCGCGTTTCACGATGATGAGCATGCGTTCCTGCGACTCGCTGAGCATGATCTCGTAAGGGGTCATGCCGCTCTCACGCTTGGGGACCCGCGCGAGGTCGATTTCCACGCCGGTGCCGCCGCGGCTCGCGGTCTCGCAGGTCGAGCAGGTGAGGCCCGCGGCCCCCATATCCTGGATGCCGGCCACGGCGTCGGTCGCGAGCAGCTCGAGGCAGGCCTCGAGGAGCAGCTTTTCGCGGAAGGGATCGCCCACCTGCACCGCGGGACGGTCTTCCTTCGATTCCTCGGTCAAATCGCGCGACGCGAAGGCGGCGCCGGCGAGTCCGTCCCGCCCGGTTTCCGCGCCGACATAAAAGACCGGATTGCCGACCCCTTTCGCCGCGCCGCGCGCGATTTGCTCGTGCCGCAGCACCCCGAGGCAGAAGACATTGACCAGCGGATTGCCGTTGTAGCTTTCGTCGAAATAGACCTCGCCGCCGATGGTGGGGATGCCGATGCAGTTGCCATAGTGCGCGATCCCTGCGACCACCCCGGCGAAGAGGCGGCGATTGTTGGCGATGGCGGATGGCGGATTGGCCCGTCCGTCTTCGGGCCGCCTCGATTCCTCCGTGATCGGCCCGAAGCGCAGTGAATTGAGCGAAAAAACCGGCCGCGCGCCCATGGTGAAGATATCGCGGATGATCCCGCCGACACCGGTCGCCGCGCCCTGGAAAGGCTCGACGGCGCTCGGGTGATTGTGGCTCTCCATTTTGAAAGCGACTGCCCAGCCATCGCCGATGTCGATCACGCCCGCGTTTTCCTCGCCCGCTTTGACGAGGACGCCGGGACCGGTGGTCGGGAATTTTTTGAGCTGAAGACGGGTGTTTTTGTAGCTGCAATGCTCGCTCCACATGACCGAGAAGATGCCGAGCTCGGTGAAGTTCGGCTCCCGCCCGAGGATGCCCTTGATGCGCTCGTATTCCTCGGGCGTGATGCCGTGTTTTTCGATCAAGGCAGGGGTGACGGCAGGTGCGGACATGATGTGAGGAGCGGCAGTTGAGGCGTGAGCGAATTCTGGATAGGCCGTCCGAAAAGGGCGGCCCGCAGCATTGGCAAAGGCGTCGCGGGCGACAAGGAAATCGTGCCCACTGACCGCGGAGCGAGCAGTGGGGCAGGCGTCGCACGCGCCTCGCCTCCGCCGGTGGAGCAGCCGCTTCGCGGGGCTTCCTGCGCCCCGGCGCGAGCCTCAGCCTTCGATGGTGTTGATTTCGACCGGCTCGACCCGGACGCCGAGCCCTTCGAGCCAGGCGATCGCCTTCTTAATTTCCTCGCGCTCACCTTCCAGAGAGAGCGACACGATCCCAATCTCATCGGTGACGCTGGCCTGGCGAAGGTTGGTGATGACGGCGAATTTCTTGCCGAGTTCCCAGAGGATCGGCCGGGTAATCAGCTTGCTCGGGACCATCAGCCAAAGGCGTGAAGTTTCGGTGGCCATGGGGTTGATAGTTGATTGGCGGGTTGAAGCGCGGCTGAGTTTAAACGGGAGGCAGAACAACGGCTACGCGTCCGGCGCCATCCTATCAACCATCAACTATCCCCACGGCACCATGGACTTCTCGCCAAGCCTCGAATCTCAACCATCAACGTCCTCTGCCTATCCGCCGGCAATCGCGGGCACGATGCTGACTTCATCTGTCTCCTTCACCGAAGTGGCCTGGTTTTCGAGAAAACGAATGTCCTCGTCGTTCACAAACACGTTGACGAAGCGGCGGACATTGCCTTGCTCGTCGCAGATGCGCTCTTTCAAGCCGGGGAAGGCGCGATCGAGGTTTTCGAGTAATTCACCGATGTTCGCTCCCGAAGTCTGAACGACTTCGAGTTCGTTGGTGAGTTTGCGGAGTGGGGTGGGGATGCGGATACTGGGCATAGGGTTGGGTGTCAGGCGCGGGCTGCGTCTTTGGCGTAAATTTCCTCTTCGAATTCGCGGAGGCTCGGCTTGATCAGGCGCGCCTCGCCGCACTTGCCGGCGACGGCTTCCTGCGTCTTCAAGCCATGTCCGGTGATACAGAGGACGATCTCCTCATCGCGCGGAATCCTGCCGCTTTCGATGAGCTTCCGGGCGCACGCCACGGTGACGCCGCCGGCCGTCTCGGCGAAGATGCCCTCGTATTCGGCGAGCAGCTTGATGCCATCGACGACCTCCTCATCCGTGCAATCCTCGGCGCAACCGCCGGTGTCTTTCATCGCGTGAATGGCATAGTAGCCGTCGGCGGGGGTGCCGATGGCGAGCGATTTGACGATCGTCTCGGGTTTCGAAACCGGCTTGACGATATCGGTGCCGCGTTTCATCGCGTGGGCGATCGGCGCACAGCCCGAGGCTTGCGCGCCATGGACGGAAAAGGGCGTCGCCTCGACGAGTCCCACCTTGATGAACTCATTGTAAGCCTTGTGAATTTTGGTCAGGAGCGAGCCGCTGGCCATCGGCACGACGGTATGCCGCGGGATGCGCCAATCGAGTTGATCGCAAATCTCAAAGCCCATCGTCTTCGAGCCCTCGGCGTAATAGGGCCGCAGATTCACGTTCACAAAACCCCAGCTGTATTTGCCGGCGATCTCCGAGCACAGGCGGTTCACCTGATCGTAGGCGCCATGGATGCCGATGACATTGGTGCCATAGACAAGCGAGCCGAGCACTTTGCCTTGTTCCAGATCAGCCGGAATGAGGACGTAGCTCTTGAATCCGGCCGCCGCCGCGATGGCCGCGACGGAGTTCGCGAGATTCCCAGTCGAGGCGCAGGCGACCACTTTGAAGCCCAGCTCCTTGGCGCGATTCAGCGCCACCGAGACGACCCGATCCTTGAAGGACAGGGTGGGGTAATTGACCGTGTCGTTCTTGATGTAGAGCTGTCGAACGCCGAGCTTTTTCGCGAGGCGATCCGCTTTGACCAGGGGGGTGAAGCCCACCTGCAAACCGATCGTCGGTTCGCCATCGATCGGCAGCAGCTCGCGGTAACGCCACATCCGGCGGCGGCGTGAGCGGAGGATCTCCCGGCTAATGACCGCCTTGATCGCCTCGTAATCGTAGGCCGCTTCGAGCGGACCAAAATCGAAGTCGCAGACGTGGATCGCTTCCTTCGGGTAAAGGCGGGAGCACTCGCGACATTTGAGATTCGCAAAATAGGGAGTTGGCTTGTCCATAGGTCAGATCACCCCCACCAAGGATCAAGTGCCGACGAGGCGAAGTCTCCCGTTCAATGACGACGGTGCTGACTCCTCTCATCGGTCCCCGCTTGCGCGGAGCTGGATTTGGCACCTGGTCCTTCGCCGCAGTTGAGAGTCTGAGGTTGAGAGTTGAGGAAGCTGCCCCTCAACGATCAACCCTCATCTCTAAACCACTTCGAAGCGGTTGCCGTGACTTCAACGGGCCAGTCCCTCAGTCACTCTTGATGAAAGTGGGCGGAAGCTAGGGAACTGCATCCACCTCGTCAAATGCTTTTTTGAGCGTGCGGTCAGCCGCAGGCGGAGCGTTGCTCCCTTCCATGATCTACCGATGCGGAGAGCCGATACGAGCTGGGACAGTTGCGGCCGGCCGCGTTCAATCTGCTGCTCCCACATCCATCAAAAATGACAACCTCTCCTCCTCTCATGAAATCACTCTTTCTCTCCCTCACCACCTTCGCTTTCTGCGCCCTGGCTCCCCTCACCCGGGCACAGCAGTCGCCACCTGCGCCGCCCTTGGTGACTACGAGTGGCAGTGCGGAGATCCGCGTGGTGCCTGACTTGATGGACCTTTCGTTCGAGGTCGAAGTCCGCAGCGCTGATCTCGCTGCCGCGCGCAAGCAACAAGCCGAGCGCGCAACCAAGGTGCTCGCCGCGCTCCGGGCGGGCGGGATCGCAGAGAATGACCTGCAATCATCACCGAGCGAGATTTCCGCGAACTATACCAATCAGCGAGAGGAAACCGAGAAAGTGAAGTTCTACAGTGTTTCGCAGACCGTTTCCTGCACCCTTCACGATCTGAAGAAAATTTCCGATGTTACCGCCCAGGCGATCACAGCCGGGGCTACTGGCGTTCGGAACACGACCCTGCGCACGTCGGAACTTCGGAAGTATCGGGACGAGGCCCGCATCAAGGCGATTCGTGCCGCCAAGGAGAAGGCGATCGCACTCGCGAACGAGTTGGGTGCGAAGGTTGGGCGTCCATATTCGATCACGGAAGGCTCGGGTTACCAATGGAACACGTCAAACTCGGGCAACAACATTCAGGTCGCTGCCGCCGCAGCGGGCGACGAGGCGGCACCGAGCTTCGCTCCGGGAGCCATCAGTATCAGCGCCACGATCAACGTCGCATTCATCCTTGAGTGAGCGGTTGCATGTGTGGAGGCGGTGGCGCATGAGTTTTTTCTCGCAGCTTGGTTTACTCGCTGGAGCGCTCACTTCCGTCCCTGCGGATCGAGGGTTTCCAGCAATTCCTGCCGCTCGGGCGCGGCGAGACTCGGCTGCTGCTGCACCCACGTTCGCGCCGCCGTGCGATCCTTGCCGGCCCAGGTGGTGATGACTTCCTTCGTTCGCTTTCGCCGCAGCGCGTCGTCTCCGATCGTCACCGTCCACGCCGCGGCAGCGGGCGCGTTTCTTTGCGCGAGCGCCTCGGCGTGGGAGCCGATGGCGGCGTCTTTCGTGGCGCTCGCGGCTTGCTGGTTCAGCCACGCGCCGACGGCCTCGGGATCGCGCCATGTCCAGGAGGTCACCGGCCACTCGATGGCGCGCCCGATGGGCTGCCTGGCTGCCGCCATTTCCATGACCCAATTCGCCGCGCGCTCCGGCTCGCGGCGGGTGATCTGATTCGAGACGACCTCGACGGCCCGGCTCTGCGCGCCGGGGCTTTTTAGTTGGGAAAAATAGCTGCCGGCATTCGCCAGATCCTTCGCCGCCATCGCGCCGAGCGCCTCCGCCGCGACCTGGCGCTCGATCGCCGGATCGCTCTGCTCCCGCGCCCACGCGAGCGCCGCGGCAGGGTCACTCTCCGCCCAGTTGCTGCCGAGGGTATTGAGCAGCCAGTCGCGGCTGCGGTCGGCGGGTTGGGAAAGGATGAAGCTCCCGGCCCGCGCGGGATCGCTCGCCGTCCACGAGCCGATCAAGCTGTCGAACGCGCGGTAGCTCTCCGAGCTTTTCGGCAGCGATTGCAGCCAGTGCGCCGCCGCCTCGGGATCGACTGCACCCCAGCTCTGCCCGAGCTTGCCGATGAGGGTCATCCGCGACTGCCCCGGCGGAAGCGCGCCGGCGAACGCCGCGGCCTCTTCCGGCGCGGTGAGCGTCCACTTTTTCATCAGCTTCTCGACGGCTTGCTCCCCCTGCCAGTCGTCCGCTTGAGCCGACCGATTTTCCAAGTACCACGCCAGCGCTTTGCCTGGTTCCTTTTCGCCCCACGCCGAAGCCGTCTCGCGCACCGCGCTCTGCCGCAGGGCACGCGTGGGCATCTCGGGAGCGAGTTCCGCGGCCAGCGCCGGGTTCTTTTTTCCCAATCGGCTGAAAATGCTCGAGACGTAAAACCAGTGGTCCTCCGTCGGTGGCAGCTCCTTGAGAAAGGCGAAGGCGGCCCGCGGATCGGTCTCGGCGATGAAGCCGGCGACGGCATTGACGCCATAGAGATGCGCCTCCCGGTCGCGCGCGCTCAGCGCCCACTGCCTGGCCGCGGCCAGATCGCTCTCCACCCAGATGCCCATGACCGTGTAGATGCCCGAAAAGTGATGCCGGCGATCCAGGCCCGCCGCGTAATCCGCCGCCGCGCGCGGATCGAGCTCGGCCCAGCGCCCGATGAGGTTGCTCACCAGGCTGCGGTCGAAAGGCGAGTCGATCATACCCTGCTCCAACGCGGCGAGCAGCGCGGTGACGCCGGGCGCGTCGAGCACGGCGCAGAGCGCATGCATCTCGCGGGCCTGGGCGCGCGGGTCTTTGGATTCGCGGAGTTCGCGCAGGGTTGCGACGGCGTCGGCGCGGGTTTGGAAAGTGCGCGGAGTTGTTGCGGGCACGGTGCTCGCGATGGGCCGAGCGGTGCGCTGCGGATCTGGCGAAGCTGCAGATGGCGCGTGGTTCACTGTCAGGCGCGTCGTTTCATCTGCCGTCGTCGGCGTCTTCTCCGAGCCGGCCAAAAAACCGATGCCGGCTCCCACGCACGCGGCGGGAATCAAGGCGAGGAGAGGGAAGCGAGTCATGGCGCGATCAGTTGGCGCGAAATTACGCCGCTCATTTTCGCTGCTCCGCTTTTTCGATCTGGCCGAGGAGGGCGGTGCGCTCGGCGGGATCGAAGGGTTGCCCGAGCACCCACTCGCGGGCGGCCGCGGCGTCGAAGTTGGCGTAATCGCGGACGATTTTCTGCACCAGCGGCTTCCGCTTTTCGGCGTCGGAGAGGGTGTTGGCCCAATCCGCGGCAGCGGTCGGGTCGTGGTACTCCGCCGCGCGCGCAAAGGCCTCGACGGCCACGTCGCGCTGCGGATGCGCTTTGATCGTTTCCAGCCAGCCCGCCATCGCCACGGGATCGCGCGAAGTACCCGTCGAGATCACCTCCCGAAGTGCCTCGCCATTCGCATCCGCTGCCGGCAGCGCCAGCACCCAGCGCGCCGCTTCGCCCGCATCGCGATCCGCCCAGCTTTTCGCGATGGCGGCGATCGCCCCGGCCCGCGCCTCTGCGCCGCGCAACGCCCCCAGCCCGGCCACGGCGGCGGCGGGATCATCCGCGGCGAGCGTGCCGAATGCCTCCGACGCGACGCTCTTTTCCAGTGCTTCGCTCTGCTGCCCCCGCCGCCCAGGCGAGCGCTGCGGCGGGATCGCGTTTGGCCCACTTTTCCCCGATGGCAGCCAGCAATTCGCCCGTCTTCGCGACCGCGGGCTGCCCCGCGAGGAACGCCGCCACCGCGGGCGGATCTTCGTAAGACCACTGGCTCAGCACGCTGCCGAGCGCCTCCGTCTTCGCCTTATCCTCAGGCAGGCTCTGCACCCATTGCACGGCGCTGCCAATGTCTTTGAATGCCCAATGCTGTGCGACGGATTTGAGGCCGAGCTCGCGCTGTTTCCCCGCCGGCATGCTTTGCACAAAGCGGCTGGCCCCCGCCGGATCATTGCTGGACCAGCTCTGGATGGCGCTTTGGAAAAGATTGCCACAGTCACCGATCGCCGTGTCCGGTCGCTGCATCACCCACGCCATCGCCGCCTGTGGATTCGCCTCCAGCCAAACCTCCGCGGCCGCGCTGATCGCGCTTCCGCGTGCGTCGCCTTCCGGCATCGCCAGGGCGCGCGCGGCCGCCGCCGCGGGGTTCTTCTGTCCGGCTCCGTAAAAGGCCAGCCGGATTGAGTTATGGAAGGGGTCGGCCGGCAGGGCGGTGGCGAAGCGGAGCGCGTCCTCCAAATCGCTCTCCGCAAGCGTGCGGGTGAAGCCGGGCAGGATTTCCAAAAGCAGGTCTTTGTCTTTGATCCCTGCGACGAAGCTTTTTGCCGCCTCCCGGTCTTGCGCCGCCCACACGCTCAGCACGTCGCCGAAGAAGTTGCGCATTTTCTCCCGCGCGAACGCCGCCGCCGCGTTCGGCTCGAGTTCCGCCCAGCGGGTGATGAGCTGGCTGCGCAGCTCCCAAGCATCGCGATCCTCATCCGGCGGAAGCGCTTGCACCGCGCGCCGCGCGCCCGCCGCATCCAACCCGTCGCAAAAACTGATCCAGCGCGACCAGCCGCCGGCTCCGCAGTTTGTCCTGCAAAAGGTTTTCCAGCATATCGCCCTCCGACCGCGCCGAAGCCACTTCCGCCCCCACTGGCTGCGTCGCACGCGCGGCCACGGAAACCGCGCTCTCTCCCGCCGGGCCGTTCTGGTTGCGCGGTTCCGACGCTCCTCCCCAGCGCGCACCCACAAAGCCGACAACGCTCCCGGCGCACAGCACGCCCGCGATGCTGAGTGCCTCAATGCGTTTCATCGCGGCGCGGTTGGGTCGATGGATTGGGTGGTGACGGGAGCCTGATGCCGATTCTCACGCGCACGGAATCGCGGCACTTGAAACCTCCAAATCCTGCGGTCATTTGCTCAGAGCCTTGGACTTTTGTTCGCGATAGCCGGGACCCGGAGCATCCAAGTGGCGACTGCGAAACTGCGTATCTTCGGCATGGATCGGCTGGCCGTAATCAATTCGAACCGGCCCAACGGGAAGCAGCAGGCTTCCGTAATTCAAACGAATTGGCCCACCGGAAATGAGCACGCCATCGACCAGGATCGGAGCGGGGAACGTCGAGACCGGGCGGCTGATCTCCGGATTCCAGAGCAGCGGTGCGGGTAACCGCGCGGAAGCCGGTAGCTCCAACTGAAAGTGGCGCGGGCGCGAATCGCGGAGGTTCTGCGGCGCGAATCGGGAAGACCGCAAGAGCGGTGACAGTGGCAAGAAGGATTCTCATGATGGTGGATGATCGAAGGTGACGACTCATGGAACCCGGAAAATCTTGCCCGAGTAGGGGTCTTTGATTTCGGTTCCCGCCGCGAAACCGCGCACGTCGATGTATCCTGCCTTCGGCGCATGCGGGCTGGTCACATAGCCCGGCTTTCCCTCGACCGGGATTGCCGCCGGAATATCCGATGCGGATGGCGAGTTCGCAGCCGGCGGCGGCGCAGCATTCGGCTCGGGAGAAGCCAATCTTTCCTCCGATTGCACGATGCGCGCGCGGACCAGCACCATGAGCTGCTTGCCGGCTGAGGGTAGTGGCAGGCCCTTGATTTCATCCGTTCCGCCTGCGCCGCCGAGAAAGACGACAGTATGCCCGGAAAAGATGGTCACCTCAGTAGAGGTCTTGCGCGTGGAAAAGATCGGCTGGCGCGTTTCGTCGGGTGCATAGGGTTTGTCGGGTAGCTTGGGCGCCCCGAGCCGATCGTTGAAACTCTGGCCCGGCTCGCGTTTCACCGGCATCATTTCACCCGACGGATAGCTGATGAACCCGAGGAACTCGACCACCTGCGGAGCCAGTTTGAGATCGATGGTGCTGCCGTCTTCCCCGAGCATCGCCTCGACTTCCAGCGTGATCCCGCAATTCCGCGTCTCGAATGCCGTTGGCGTCACCGGCTTTCCCTCCTTCCGCTCGTATTCCGTCGGATAACGAAACTCGCGGATGATCTCAACGACGGCGCGCTGCTGCGAATGGGTGGTGACTCGCGGCGCGCTGAGGACATCGACGCCCTCCTGCGAAGACAGTTTCATCAGCAGTGCTTCCGCATCCTTCTCGCTCAGCACGATCGCGAGCGACGCCAGATTGCGCGACACATCCGGGGGCGTGCCGGGGAATTGCTCCACGATGAGATCCTTGGCGATCGCATCGGGGATTTCAATGAACTTGGATTCGATCTCCACCTGCGCGGATTTGCGGCTGAGCTCGTTGTTCTTCGAGATCAAGCCAGGGTCCGCCGAAAGTTCCGCGCGCTCGTCGCCTTTTCGCAGGGTCACCACCGCGCGGATGGGCGCGCCGGACCACTCCAGCTTTTCGAGCGTCACGCCTTCCTGAGTGGTGATGCCGCTGGTCAGTGTCACCACGCGGCCGGCGGGCGATTTCAATTCCACATACGCATCCTTGATCTCGCCGTTCTTCGGAATGGAGATGCTGACGACCGACCAGCCGCTCAGAGCACCGACTGGGCTCTCCGCGGCCGTCAGGATGATCGCCGCCATTCCAATCACGAGCCCAAGTCCAGCGAAGGAGCCCGCGAGCCGCCGCGGACGTAAGGCTCGATCTGGAGCGAGCTGCTGCAGCGCCCACTCATCGGCGGCCAGCTCGCGATCGGCTCGAAGATAACGGAAGCCGAGCCAGACGAGCAGTGGGCGAAGCGCGAGAATGAAAAGAATCGCCAGCGAGCCTTGCCACGAGGCTTCGAGAGCGGCGGTGAAGAGACTGTGCAGGTTCATCGGTCGTTTTTCTTTTCGGCCTTGCGAGGGCGGCTTCGCGCGGGAACTAGCGGTTTGCGCCTTTTAGCAGCGCGAGGATTTGCGGGTCGCTCCGTTCCCGTGCGAGGTCGAGCGGGGTTTGGCCTATCTGAACAGGCGCAAAGCAGACTACATAGAACCAAAACCAAAGTACCTTTGGCGAATTTGCGCTCGCGCGAGGGCTCTGTGCCCTCGTGCGCAGCCTCCCCGGGGCTCTGCCCCGCACGCCACAGAGGCGAGCAATTGCCATTCTCGTGAACAACTCCGGTGCGCGGGGCCGTTTCGCTCGGGCGTTCATCGGGCGCTGGAAATCGGTTCAATGGCTCCGCTTATGTCTGCATGAACGATGACCGCCGAGCCCCCCGGCTGCTCCGGCGGAATGCGAATGAGCACCGCATCCGGTGGATCGGTCTCTGTCCCTCCGAAATAATCGTATTCGAGTTGGCGTGATCCATCGCGAGACGGGAAAGCGATGAGCTGAGCGTCGGGAATATATGACGGAACAAGCTGCTGCAAAGACTCTGGGTAGCGTCCGGCGTGATCGGCTGCATAGAGCTTGCAGGCGATTCGATGCTCCTGGCTCGGTGCAGTCGGTCGCGGAGCACTACCTGTGGGCGAATGACGCCGACGATAAGCAGCCAAGCGAGGCAGTAGAGACATGCCGCAGCGCACAGAACCTTCGCAATAGTCTTTTGCCTTGCCGTCGGAGGCTTCATTAGAGGCGCTTCGTTCACATTGGACGCGAGGATTATCTAACGAGATCGACGAAGGTTCGTGAAGAAGGCGAAGACGGGTTTTGTCTCTTTCTCGGGAATGAAACCAATTGGCCAAAGCGTTGCGGTTCTTGTCATTGAGCCTTGAAAAGAGTTCCTTGATTGGCCGCCGAAGGCTTGGGCGCTCCGAACAGGCGTATCGGATGTTCAAACGGGTTTTCGGTTGGCAATTCCGGGAGGGTCTGGTGGAGGGTATGAAGCTCCAAACTAAGCCAATGCGGGTTGCGAAAGATAAAAAGGCGACGCTCCACCCGCCCCAACGTTTGAAGTAGCCGTTCGTTGGCGGCGGCACGAACCTCCGGCGAAACGCGTCTCGCCGGTAGAGCGTCCAGGAGATCGAGGCGATATGTTGGGCGAGGGTGAAAGCGCTCGGACTGTTCTCGATAGCCCTGGCCCGGCGCGTCGAGCAGGTCAGCAGCGACGAGCGCCGTGCATGACGATAGAAGTGCGAAAACGGCAGAGCACCGAGCCGATCTGCTGATCCGTAGAGGCGTTTGCCGTCGGTAAGATTGATCAGTCATTTCCTGGCTTCATTCAAGCGACGGAAATAGGCCGCAAGCATCTCGCGGTCCCGCAGCCATTGTTCCTCGGTGGTTTGAAAGTAACAGCTTGGCCACGGTATTTTTCGATCTCCTCAAGCCACAGCTCGATGCAGGATCCGCTAGCGAGGATCGGATTTTTTGCATTGGTGTGTTTCGGAGGTGGAGGGTGTGAGTCGGATAATTCGGGATTGGCGCTGGAATGTGTCTCAATGCTTGAGAACGACATCTCCAAGGTAAATGCCCGCATAGGCATTGTCGCTCTTACTGTGGTTGTCCATGTCGTAGATGGTCACGTGGAGGAGGCCGGGGCGAAGCAAGGTGAAGGTGTAATCAAATGGTGTGGAGCCGTCCGGAAGGGTTTTGTAAAGCGAGGAACCGGCAACTGGAGCGATGGCGTCGGGACCAGTTTCTGCGGTGTTCCCCACGTAGAGCGTTGCATTCTTGAGGCTTTTTTGGCGGCAGATGCCGGTGACCCGGTAGGTTCCGCCCACTTGGAAGCTGGCGGCGGTGCCGGTAATCTCCAGAATTTCGATGGCGTCATTGATGTGGAAGGCCTTCTTGACCTCCGGTTTGATAACGAGCTTATGCGGCAGGGAAGGAGCGTCTGGTGCGGCTAGCGTGAGACTGGTCATCAGAATGGGCGCCAGAATCTTGATTGCGATGGGTGTTTTCATGGGGAGTTTCGGATTTGGTTTTTGGCGGGCGGATTTCTGCGGGGAGCATCTCAATCGCCCTGGACAGTGCGGCTATTTGGAACAGGCTCACGCTCGTAAAGCTGCCGTAGCAACTCGGCGCGGTGAAGCGGGATTTGCGGGCCGACAGTGTAAACGATGACGAGCCAATCCTTGTTATGTCCGGTGTCGAGGCGGCAAAATGCCTCGCCCCATGAGAACTCGCGCTGGCCCAGCAAGTCGGAGCCGATGACGCTCTCGTGAAAGGCACGGCGCTCTGAATCGCCCGGAGTGTCGGGCTGGTAGAAGGAGTGAGAATGAGCAACCAGGACCGCCTGAATGCGGCTGTCGCGGTCGGAGACGGCCTCGACCTCGAAGGGACCGTGGTCTGATGGATGGACGCCGAGGAGATGTTGAGTCCAGCCTGGAATGGGAAGCAGCGAGTGTGAGCGAGCGTCCCGGATGTGACTCGCGGAGAGCGCTTCGTGTGGGCTGAATCGAAGACCGTCGGAAAAGACGACCTCACCGGTGACAGGCGAAATCATGGGCTTTCATTCCCAACGCGCGGAGCAACGCCGAGCTGGATGAATGCGAACGGTGGAGCAGGTGATGCGGCAGTGCGATACGCTGCACTGGTTAGCCTTTCGGTTTGAATTGAGCGAGAATGGATTGAATGTTTTCCCCCAATCCGTCCGTATTCCCATCGAGGTACTGTTTATGACCGTCGATGCCTCGATGGAGTATCGCGTGCATAGTCTTGTGGTAGTTGGGATCTGTTGCATTGATGCATTCTTGAACTCCCTGAACTGCTGCCGCATTGGTGTAGTGAAGGGTATTTTCGAACACTGTCAGTGCGACAGCATGGATTTCGGCTGGCTGGAGTCCGTTCAGCATCCCGTGAGTCTGAATCATGCCAAAAATGAATGTTCCGACCAACGCCTGTTCCAATGCCGACCCCTTGTCGAAGTTAATGCCAGACCCGAGTAAAGCGGCGGATGCGATCTTGTTGCACTCTTCCCGGTGCGAAACCAGATGCAGGTCTTTCGGCTTTTTCTTCCAAAACATGGCTGCGTGTGGGCTAACAGAATAAAATCAGCGATGGCTGGCGGGGTGGCGCGCGGCTGTGCGTTGAGGGTGGAATTTCATGTAAAGGTAGGAGCCGAGGCTGCCAGCCGCTGGCCACCTCGTCTGGCTGCACGAAGCCGCTGCGCGGCGTCTTTGAGCGGCGATGGCTGCGGGGGAGTTCGGGGTGGCTGGAATGGGTGGCAGAATAAAGGACTTACGACTCCACTTCGAGCAATATTCTTTGGCTGATGGAAATCCCCGGTCGCAAGACCAGTGATGACTACCGCTGGGTGTTGGAACTTCGCAACTCCCACTTGGGGCGCGAATCAAGTATTCCGGCTGGCGGAGATCGTCGGCGGTGAAGGAGAAAACTCACCGAAATTCGCGTCGAGGTCCGCCCTCAGCGGTGGAGGGCGCTGCTCCATCACTTCTACGATCCCTTTCCAACCGTGGAGCATTACGGCGAGCCGCTTGCTTCTCGAAATCTGCGGGAAGTAATAGTAGACGATCTCCGAGATGAACGACCCCACCGTTTCCATCGTCGAAGCCGATCTTTCCCATCCCGACCATCAGGAAGCGACGATCCATCTGAACGCCTACGCGATGGATCCGATGGGCGATGGCCGGCCGCTTTCGGACAGTGTGCGCCGCGAATTTATTCCCGGATTGCGCGAGCACCCCGACGACCTTGCTCATTCTCGCGTATCGCGTAACCGAACCGGTCGGCCTGGCGGCTTGCTTCCGAGGCTCTTCGACCTTTGCGGCCCGCCCGCTCGTGGATATCCACGACTTCTTCGTCTTCCCAAAACACCGAGGCGCTGGCTTCGGCCGCATGCTGCTTGATGCGATCGAGCAGCGTGCTCGTGAGATCGGGTGCTGCAAACTGACCCTCGAGGTGCAGGAGAACAACCACCATGCCCGGCGCATTTATGCCGCAGCGGGATTCACCCAGGCCAGCTACGTCCCCGAAGCCGGTGGCTCGCTCAATGTTTCGAATCCCTTGTGAATCCCTCTCCCGTCTCGGTGGCCATCTTTCTCTGTCCCGAGGTCGAAGTGCTGGACTTCGCCGGTCCCTACGAGGTTTTCACGACGGCTTGTCGAGTGCTCAAACAAATGGACGCAGCCGCGCCAGCTCCGTTCAACGTCTTCACCGTCGCTCAGGAATTGGGAACAGTTCGCGCGCGCGCCGGACTCGTCGTGACCCCGGACTACACTTTCGCCAAACATCCTCCCATCGATCTCCTGATCATTCCCGGCGGTGTGATCAGTGCGCAGGTGAAAACAGTCGGCGTTGTGGAGTGGATCGCGCGAACAGCCGTGACCACCAAGCTGACGGCCTCGGTCTGCACCGGCGCGTTCCTGTTGGCGCAAGCCGATCTGCTCGACGGCAAGAGAGCCACGACGCACCGGTCGGATCTGAGCGAGTTGAGAGCGATGTTTCCTTCGATCACCGTCGTTGAGCAAACCCGCTGGGTGGATGAAGGCTCCGTGGTCACCTCGGCCGGAATCTCTACGGGGATCGACATGAGCCTTCATCTCGTGGAGCGGTTCGCCGGCCGGGAAACTGGCGCTGAATACCGCCCAACGCATGGAATTCGACTGGCATGAAGCCACCTAATCCTGACGGGCGTCTCGTCCACGAAGCTCAGCGCCGGGCCAACCTCGATGACATGGCGGCGGTCGCGAAAATTCACCGGGTCGCGTTCTTCCGCGCCATGCCTCACTTGGCGGTGCTGCACACACCGGACGAGGATTCGGCCTACTATTCCACGGTCGTTTTTCCGGACGCCGAGATTTGGCTCAGCGAGCAGGGTGGCGCCATTGCTGGCTTTATCGCCTTTCGCCCAGGTTGGGTGGATCATCTTTACATTCACCCAAACTTTCAGGGTCGTGGCATCGGCAGCACCCTTCTGGCGTTGGCCAAGGGCTCCGCGGATTCCCTCCGCCTCTGGACCTTCCAATGCAATCTCAGAGCCCGCCGTTTTTACGAGCACCACGGGTTCCGAGTCGAAAAAGAGACAGACGGGACTAATAACGAGGAACGGCAGCCGGACGTGCTTTATCTTTGGGAACAAAACGCCCATTGATCGGTATGCAACGCGTCTTTCTCGTGCCCCACGATCCGGGCTGGGCGGAAGCGTTCGCGCGCGAATCATTGTCGATCGCGGAGACGATCGGTGATGTTCTGGTCACGGTGCATCACATCGGGAGCACGGCCATCCCGGGCATTCACGCCAAGCCGATCATCGACATGCTCGCGGTGGTCCGCGACCTTTCGCTGCTCGACGAGCGATCGCCGCGGCTGGAGGCGCTGGGTTATGAAGCGCGGGGGGAATTCGGGATCGCGGGCCGGCGCTACTTTCGTAAGGGCGATCGCGCCCGCACGCACCAGATCCACGCCTTCGCGATCGGCTCGCCGCAGATCGAGCGGCACCTGGCCTTCCGCGATTTCATGCGCGCGCATCCGGTGCATGCGCGGCAATACGACGCGCTCAAGCGGCGCCTCGCGGAGATGCATCCCGATGACATTGCGAGCTACACGGACGGCAAGGATGGCTTCATCGCGGAGATGGACGCGAAGGCAGCGGCCTGGCGCGTCGCGGGCGCTTTGGACATCCGGATCGATGACTTGCACGGACCCGAGATCGCCGCCTTGCTGACGGAGCATCTCGAAGACATGGCGAAAGTGTCGCCGCCGGAAAGCCGGCACGCCTTGAATCTCGATGGGTTGCGCCAGCCGGACATCACCTTCTGGAGCGTGTGGCAGGGCAGCGATCTGGTCGGGTGCGGCGCGCTCAAGGAATTGGACGCCACGCACGGCGAGATCAAATCGATGCGCGTCTCGCGGGCGCACCTGCGGCGAGGCATCGCGACGAGAGTGCTCGATCACCTCATCGGCGAGGCGAAGCGGCGGGGCTATCGCCGGCTGAGCCTGGAGACCGGCTCGATGGCGTTTTTTGAACCCGCGCACCGGCTGTACGCGAAGGCGGGATTCAGGCTCTGTGCGCCGTTTGCCAGCTATGTCGAAGATCCGAACAGCACCTTCATGAGCATGGAGCTATGAGCAAACAGAGCCCGCTCGTGCAAATTCGCGCCTTTCATCCCGCGGACGAAAGCGCGGTCATCGACCTCTGGCTGCGCTGTGGGCTCGTGGCGTCGCAGAAACAACCCGCGCGCGGACATTCAACGCAAACTGCAAGTCGCGCCCGAGTTGTTCCTCGTCGGCACGCACGGGGGCCAAAGCGTCGCGACCGTGTGGCCGGCTACGAAGGGCATCAGCGGCTGGATCAATTACCTCGCCGTCGCGCCGCACCTGCAAAAGACCGGCGGCGGACGACAGATCATGGAGGACGCCGAGCGTCTTCTCCGCGAGCGCGGCAGCCCGAAGATCAACCTCCAGGTCCGCACCCCCAATCAGCACGTCATCGAGTTCTACCGGCGCCTCGGCTTCTCGATCGACGACGTGACGAGCATGGGAAAGCGACTGATCCCTGACGAGCCATTCCAGCCATGAGCGACACCCGCATTACCATCATCGAAGCCGATCTCTCCCGTCCCGATCATCAGGCGGCCACAATCGATCTCCTTAACGGTTACTCGATGGACCCGATGGCCGACGCCGCGCCGCTGTCGGACAACGCGCGACGCGAGCTGATCCCCGGCCTGCGCGCGCACCCGACCACGCTGGTCTTTCTCGCGTATCGCGGCGCGGAGCCCGTCGGACTCGCGATCTGCTTTCGCGGCTTCTCGACCTTTGCCGCCCGTCCGCTCGTGAATATCCACGACTTCTTCGTGGCGCCCGCACATCGCGGCACGGGCATCAGCCGAAGGCTATTCGCCGCGATCGAGCAGCGCGCGCGTGAGCTGGGTTGCTGCAAGCTGACTCTCGAAGTGCTGGAGAACAATCACCGCGCCCGGCGCGTCTATGCCGCCGCCGGCTTCGCTCCACCCGTCTTTGCCCGCGGCACCGGCGGCTCGCTCTTCTTGGCGAAGCCGTTGTGAATTTTTCCTCAGTCCCGGTTGCGATCTACCATCTCGTTCCCAAAGTTAGCGCAGCGCTTTGGGAACGCTCACCCCGGCGAGACTCCGTCTCCTTTCTGGCGAGCGACGACCTCGAACACGGTCCCAATGCTCACCCGCCCGCCACCGAAACGGAGTTTCGCCTCAAGCGTCCGACCCAAAGCGCTTCGCTAACTTTGGGAACGAGAATGAAACACCATGCCAGCGGCGACATCGCGAGAGTGTCGTGCATAAGTTGGTCGCATGAGTGACATCGCGATGCTCGACTATTACTCGCGCCGGGCCGCGGAGTATGAGCGCATCTATCACAAGCCGGAACGGCAGGCCGACCTCGCGCGGCTGCGCGAACATCTGCGCGCGCTGCTGACGGGCCGGCGCGTCCTCGAAGTCGCTTGCGGCACCGGCTATTGGACGGCGGCGCTTGCCGATGTCGCCCTGTCGATCACCGCCACCGACGCGAGCGAGGAGGTGCTGGAAGTCGCCCGCGCCAAGCAACTGGATCGCCGCGTGACTTATCGCCGCGCCGATGCGTGGAGGACCGGCGAATTGGCCGGCGACTTCGATGCGGGTCTCGCCGCGTTCTGGTGGTCGCACGTGCCGAGGCAGAAACTCGCGCCGTTTCTCGCCGGGTTTCACGCGGCGCTGAAGCCGGGCGCCCGCGTCGTCTTCACCGACAATCGTTTCGTCGCCGGCAGCAGCACTTCGATCTCGCGCACGGACGATGCCGGCAACACCTATCAACTGCGTCGCCTGGACGATGGCAGCACCCATGAAGTGCTGAAGAACTTCCCGACCAGGACCGAGTTGCTCACGTTTGCCGGTGAGCACGGATGCAACGCAGACGTCGTCGAGTTAGAACACTTTTGGTGCCTCACCTATGACCTCCAACCCCGGTGACTTCCGGCTCAAGCTCCGCCCAGTCACGACCGCCACCGACTGGATCGAAACGGAACGCACCCGGCTGCGTCCGTTCGAGGAAGAGGATACAGAGGAAGCTGACAGGTGGTTCTCCGACGCGGCGGTGATGCAGTTTGTTTCTCGCGGACCGGATCGCACCTTTGAGGATACTCGCCGGCGCATCATCGGGCAGGCTTGCACATGCTCATCTATCGCCGCCAACCGTGAGGGAAGGGCGCACCACGCCTCGGCCCTTCTGCCACGATGAAACTCACGTTCCCCCTTTTGATCGCCGCCACGGCGACACTGCTCGGTCAAGACCCGGCCGGTCCTTCCGTTGAAATCGCCGGCCATCGCACCGTCCACGGCGCACAGATTACGGCGCGTCCCAATCCGATCCCGGCGCGCTACGTCTATGGCGCTGAGCGCCTCTGGCGGCAGCAGCCGTATCGGCTGGCGACGGTGCTCGTCGAGTTCAGCGACACAAAGCACGCGCCCGCACACCCCGCGGCGTTCTACGACAAGCTGCTCTTCTCGCGCGGCGAGTATCTCCAGCAGCCCGACGGACAGCCGTCCTTCGGCAGCGTCGCCGATTGGTATCGCGTGCAATCGCAAGACCGCTTCGTGCTCACCGGCAAAGTCTTCGATTGGGTCGCGGTGGAAGAGACCTTCGATGCCATCCACGCGCTGAAACTCAAGGAAGCGCAGGAGCGTTATCTCAACGTCGCGCTGGCCAAGGTCCGCGCGCGCGAGGGCGCGAACGCGCTCGATGGATTCGACGGCTATCTTTTCATCCACGTCGGCCCCATCACCGGACCGCCGGGCAACATCTTCTGGTCCCATCGCGCCAATGTGGAAGGCAGGCGCTATGTCACCAGCGGCGAGATCGAGCGCATCGGCGTCTTTTGCCATGAGTTCGGCCACATCCTCGGCCTGCCGGATTTCTACGCGAAGAAGGGCGTGCGCGAGAGCTTCGGGCCATGGTGCGCGATGGCCGCGGGTTATCGCGGCAAGTATCCGAAAAGCTTTTGCGCCTGGTCGAAGACGCGTCTCGGCTGGTGCCAGCCCACCGTCGTGGATGCCGCCACGCCGCAGAAGCTGGTGCTGCGCCCGATTCAGTCGAATCCCAACGACGCCTTCCTCATCCCACTGAACGTGACCGATGGCGTCGGCGCGGAGTTCTTGTTGCTGGAAAATCGCGCTGCGTCCGGCAACGACGCCGAAGGCCAGGCGGGCCTGTTCATCTGGCGCATCAAACGCAAACCCGACAGCGAAGATTTCCCCCTGTTTGAGTTGACGCTGCCCGGCCCCGCCGACGGGCCGAACGCCAACCAGAACACGCGGCGCGTCGCCTGGCCGGCGGAGAACGCGCATGACTTTGTCGTCACACCGGAGGCCGACACCATGCCCGCAGCCATCCGCAACATCAGAATGGATGGCGACCTGGTCTTCTTCGACCTCGGGCCGCAATGACCTGAAAGCCAGCGTCATAGAGTTTCTCGTTCCCAAAGTTAGCGCAGCGCTTTGGGAACGCTCGTCCCGGCGAGACTGCGTCTCCCTGGGCGACCGCCGACCTCGATCGCGGTCCAATGCTCACCGCCCACCACCGAAACGGAGTTTCGCCTCACGGGTCCGTTCCCAAAGCGCTTCGCTAACTTTGGGAACGAGAGTGACGAGAGTGGGATCAAATGGATTATGCGCGGGGGCCGCCGCGTGGCAGGCTGGCGCTATCGCACGTGAGGCGGCTCAGTCCCGCATCTCCAGGACACCTTTATGAAAGCCGCCTTTAACTCCATCACTCCCCTGATCCCCGCCGGTGAAAGTCTGGCCGCAGCGCTCCGCTTTTACACCGAGCACATGGGTTTCTCCATTGCCTGGCAGGGCGATGGGATGGCTGGCCTCGAGCGGGACAGCGTCGCCATTAACCTCGTCGAGAACGACAACAGGACGTGGGCCGACAACGCGAGCTTTGGCATTGGCGTCTCCGACCTTGAGGCGCTTTACAGCGAGTATCGCACGCTTCCGGCCCAGGTCGGTCCGCTCGAACTCAAGCCTTGGGGAAGGCGCGAGTTTCATCTGATCGTGCCGTCGGGCGTCTGCTTCCAATACTATCAATGCTGAACTCTCCGAGTGGGATTGTTTATGGCGTCGCTCGCGATCGCCGCCAACGGCGCCTTGCTGTGAGATTGTTCTCGGTTTCAATGGATGCCTCCCCACATTTTCCTAACCCTGCTTGTCCCTGCCCACGGCGCCGAAGTCATGCGCCGCACGCAGGCCCCCATCCACCCCCCCACTGCTCCGATGAATAGAACAATCCTTTCCCTCTGCGCGGCCATCCTCCTCGGCTGCGCTTCCACCTACGGCCAGAATCCGCAGGTCGCCCCCGTCGCGCCTTCCAGTGACGACCGGTTGGCGGCGCTCAACGCGTTGAAAATCGACGCCGGCATCATCACGCTGGTGCAGCGGGACGACGCGCCGACGCTAACGCCTGCCGATGGGCGAAGCAACCTGCCGCCGCGGACCATCGTGAAGCTGGTCCTCAATCCGGCCAAGGGTTCCAACATCAACATCGAAATCTGGCTGCCGGACGCGGAAAAGTGGAATGCCCGCTTTCTCGGCCTCGGCAACGGCGGATCCGCGGGGCACATCAACCCAGGCAGCCTGGCCGGGCCGCTCGGCGGCGGTTACGCCGTGGCGACGACGGACATGGGGACCGCCCCGAACGCAGACTCCGGCATCAGCAATCCGGAGGTCTGGAAAGACTTCGGCTTTCGCGCCACGCACCTCATGACGCTCGCCGCCAGGCAGGTCATCACGGCCTATTACGGCAAAGGACCGGATTTTTCGTATTTTAATGGCGGCTCCACCGGAGGGCAGCAGGCGCTCCAGGAAGCGCAGCGTTACCCCGAGGATTACGATGGCATCGTCGCCGCGATCCCGGCGCACTGCCGCACCCCGCTGCACGCCTACTTTTTGTGGAACGACCAAATTCTAAAAAAGCGCCCGTTCACGAAGGAGCAGGAAACCAACATCATCGCCGCGGGTAATGAAACCATGGCCGCGCGGGAGACTCCGCCCGTCGCCGGCAAGTTCGTTTCCGATCCGCGCTGCAACGCCGGGGACATCGAGGCGGTCATTGCGCTGGCGCTGCAAAAGGACCCGACGCTCACGCCGGAGCACGCGGAAGCGCTGCGGAAACTCTTCGACGGACCGAGGCACACGTTGACGGGCGAACGCATTTTTAACGGCATTCCATTGGGCAGCTCCATCGAAGCCGCGCACGGGCACCTCTATCTTTTCAAATGGGTCTTCGGCGCGGACAAGCGGCTGGAGGACATCAATTTTGGCGCGGACATCGACACCTACACCGCCGCCCTCGGACCTTATCTCAACGCGGAGAACCCCGACCTGAGCGCGTTCGAGAAACGCGGGGGGAAGATCCTCATGACGTCCGGTTCCGCGGACTCCGTCGTGCCCACGCCCGCGACGCTGGATTATTACGAGCGGGTGATCGAACACTTCGGCAGCCTCGAAAAAACCAGGGCGTTTTTCCGATTCTACATCATCCCCGGGATGAGCCACGGCGGAGGACCGGGGATCAACCAAACGCCGAGCCTGAGCGAGTTGGTGAAAGAGTGGCGGGAGAAAGGCACCGCCCCGGAGGTGCTGCAAGGCCGGCGCGTGGCGGATGGGAAGACGGAGTTGGAGATGCCGCTTTATCCTTATCCGACCAGGACCGGATGGAATGCCGGGACGTCCACCTTCCAACCGATGGAAGGCCCGCGCGCCGGCGTCGAGCGCGTCGCGGCCGCGTTCCGGCCTGCGGCCGCCGAATGAGGCGCGCCTGGACGATGCCCGTCAGGTAAAAGACCGGAATGACGACGAAAACGGCTGTGAGGCCGGTCACGTTTTGGCGGCCGTCGCCGGCGTCGTCATCCTGCTCGTGATCGGCTGAAGATGAACCGCGAAGCGCGCGAGGGTGACCGCCTCAAATCCACGCCACGCTCTCATCTTATCTATTTGCCCGTTGCGAGTTGCGGAACGAGCAGATGGCCGAAGAGCAGGAAAACGGTGAGCAGCAGGAAAAGCAGGCCGGTGAGGAATTTGACCGAGGACGTGTGCTCTCGCTGAAATCGCAGGAGCGCCTCGCTGCGCGGGCCGCTCCAGGCGAGCAGGAAGACAATGATGAGCGGCGCGATGAAGGCCACGTTGTAAAGCACGAGATGGCCGGCGGCGCCAGTTCGGCCGGAACGCAGCATGTACAGGATGGTGGGCAGATAGACCTGGCCCGTGCAAGCGAGCTCCAGAAAGGAGACGAGCACTCCCGCGACGAACGCCGCCGCGACGAAGCGCGACGCCCGCGCGCCGGTGCGGATCACGGTTCGGATCTGTTCCTTGAGCATGGCCGGAAGCTGCAGCGTCATCTCGCCGAGCTCGCCGCGCGCGGCGAGTTGCGCGTCGCGAAAGCTCAACACCGCGATGACCAGCGCGAAGCCGGCCAGCGCGTAATTCAACACGAGGCCGGCGACGCGCAGCGCGGCAATCTGCGCCAGGACCTGGGCGAGGCCGAGGCCGACGAGGAAATAGGAGACGAACACCGCGACAATAAACGCGCCGCCGATGGCCAGAATCTCGCCCGGTGTCCGCCGCGCGACTTGAAGATAGGAGAGCAGCAGAATGATCGTGGCGAACGCGCAGGGATTGATTCCATCGAGCAGTCCAGCGGCCGCCACGACGCCAAAACTCAGCGCCTCGTAACGCTGCGTGATCGTCTGGCGGGCGCTCGCGGTTTCGGCCGCGGCCACCTGCGCCCAAGCGGGCTCCGCGGTCAGCACGCTGGTCTTGCGCAGCAGATCGCCGAGCCGCGGAAACGTGATCTCGTCGTGCACCAGCGGTCCGGCTTGGGTGAAAACGGCGGGCGTGACCTGATGCAGCGTGTCCTTGAGCCGGAAGCGTGCGGAAAGCGTTTCGTTGAAAAGCGCCTCGCGCGAATCCTCGATGTTCCGTTCCTCGAGGAGCATCTGCGGAAAGTCGGGCGCGTGGCGATTGAGCATGTCGCGCGTGCGGTCGCAGCCGCGGCAGCCCGGTTTGTAGAAAAAGATCACGCGGAAGGAGGCGGCGCGAGGGGGCTCGGAATTCAAGGCGGGGGCATGCTCGACCTTGAGATCGGCGGCCTGCGCGGCTTCGGGCGCGAGCTGCGCCAGGGCGGCGAAGCTCGTGAACGCGGTCTCCTTTTCCAAACCGAAATGCTGAAGCAGCTTCGGCAGGTTTGACTCGCTGATCTCGGTCGCCAAGGGGACGAGCACGCCGTAACCCTTGCCGAGGCGGGCATAGTTGCTCTCGAGGAAATTGCCGATGCGCATGCCGGCGTAGGCGTCGGCGGGCTGCGCGGCGGCCAGCGCGCCGAGCCCCGCGGCATCGACGGAATGCCCCAGCCGCAGCAGTGCGAATTGCGCTTCGAAGCGAACCAAATCCGAGGGATCGCGCGCCAGTTTTTCCAAGGCCGCGACGGTCTCTGGAGCGGCCTTGGCCGCGGCCGAGGACGGTTGCGCCCAGGCGCCGAACGCGCGTCCCGAGGAGAATGAATTGCGATCGAAATCCTCGTGGTCCGCGGCGTGGTGCGCATCGTCGAACCAGTGCAGCCAGCCGTGATTGTGCGGCGCGGCGAGGAAAGGCAGCGCGGCACGGACGAGCGCGGAGTCATCGCGCAGCAGCGCCGCGATCCGGCTCTGGGCCGCAGACAGCCCGAGCGCGCGGTACGCGGCGCGGCGCAGCCACGGGTCCGGAGCGGTCAGCAGCGGCTCGAGGTTTGCCTCCTGCGCCTGACCCGAGCGGCCGAGCAGGATCACGGCAAGCACCTTCTGCGAAATCGGCGCGGAGGCCGCGTCAAGCACGGTGCGGCTCCACTGGAAGATCACCTCGCGGGTGCTGCGATCCTGCGCGAGCCGGTCGAGCTCCCAGCCATAGATGTCGTCCGGGCTCAAGCGCGAGCCGGGACGCGAGAATTCGGCGAGGAGTTCCGCGAGTCGCTCGGGCTTTTTCGTATCGATCCAGGCCTCGGTCGCTTTTTCGCGAACGTCATCCGCCGGATCGCGCAGCAGCCGGATGGCGAGTTCGCGCGTCGGACCGGCGGACCAGTCGGCGACATTCGTCAGGGCCCCGGCAAGGGAACGCCGATCGAGGCTGCTGAGGGTGTCGAATTGGGCGAGGAGAAAGCGCGTGGCTTCGGCATCGGCCTGCCCCGCGAGGACCACCGCGGCGCGGAAGCGCTGTCGCGGCGAGCCTTCGCTTCGGAAGCGTTCGAGCACCGCGCGCATTTCCGGGGGCGCAGCTTGCACCTCAGCGCCCGAGGCCGTCGCGCCGGCTTCGGCCGACGCGGGTGTCTTGCGCCCCGCGCGCAGGATGGCTTCGTAGAGGCGGTTGAGCAGCGGATTCGGCGGCGCATTTACGGCGGCCGAATTCGCCACGATCGCAGCGGCGCTCTTCCCGCCGAGGAAACCCGCCGGCAAGTGCAATTCATCGAGCACCGCGTCCTGCTTGACGGCGTCGTCCGACTTGAGAGCGGCGAGCAACTGCGCGGTATGGCGGCCGCGCCCCGCGAGCAGCCGCAGCGCCGCGGCGGCGACATCCCGGTTCGGATGAGTGGCAAACCGCGCCGCCTGCGGCACGCGCCGGCCCTCGTGGTCGTCGCGATCCTCCAACGTGTCGAGGCATTGGAGAATGATCTCGGGTGGCGCTTTCTCGAGCGCGTCCCAGACAGCGGCGGGCGGGGGCTGGTTGCTGTCCCGAAACAACGCTTGCAGAATCGGGGCCTTCAGATCGTTCTGAAGCGCGAACTGTTCGATGAGCACGGCGTTCGCCTCCCTCTCCCCGACCTTCTTCAACGCCTCGACGGCGCTCACGCGGACGAATAAATCGCTGTCCTGCAAACGGTCCGTGATCTTCGCCATCAGCGCCTTCAAATTGCGCTTGCCGATGGTTTCGAGCGCCGCGGCGCGCACCCGCCAGCGCGGATCGGCCAACCTGGCGGCGAGCGGCGTGGACACCTCGCCGGCCTGATTCGCCCCGAGCGCTTCGAGCGCGCTGATGACCACATTTTCCGACGGGTGCTCGAGAAAGTGCGCGATCGCGTCCGCGTGGGCCTGCTCTTTCGCATACTGGCCAAGGCCGCGCAGCATCGCGTGCAGGACGCTCTCTGCCTGCTCGTCTTTGAGTCGCTCGACGATCAGACCCACGGCGTGTTGCTTGCCCGCCGCGAAGGCCGCGTCCGCCGCCGTCTCACGGACGAGCGGGTCGGGCGAAGTGAGGAAATCGGCGATTACGGGCAACACGCCGGGCCCGCCTTTGCCCAGCGCGGACAGCGCGGTGGACTGGATTTCAGGCCGTCCCAGCGCGAGGTCGCGCGCGAGGCCCGCTGCTTGTTTCGGCATGGCCTGGAGCAGCGCGACGCGATACTCGGCGGATTTGAGCGCCGCGCGCGGCGCCGCTTCCAGGTTGGGCTGATCCATGAAAAACGCCTCGAGACGGGCGATCGCCACGAGCCCGAAGCCGTCCAGCCTCTGCATCGCCCGGCTGGCGCGGTCGCGGTTGCCCGACATGATTTCGTGGGCGATCGCGCGGAACGTCTCGTCGCTGAGCGTGCCGGCGGGTTGCGCGGACGCGGTCGTGCCTTTCTCGACCCACGCTTTCCAGTGGGCCAGCGCCTCCGGGTTCCCGCTCGCGGTCGGCGTCTCCTGCCACGGGTCGAAGCCGAAAGTCTCGCCCGCAGCGTCCTCGAGCAGATCGAGCGCGCCAAGGCGCACAGCGAGCCGCGGGCTGCTCAGGTGCTCGACGAGTTTGCCGGCAGGAAAGGGTTGCTGATCGCGGATCAGGGTGCGGACCGCCGCGCTCTCGTCCTCGTGGCCGAGGGTTTCGAGCAACGCCGGCCATTGCTCGTCGGGAATGCCCTTCGTGCGGAATTCTTCGAGTTGTTGCAGGGAGAGCCGGACCTGCTCCGGCGCGGTGATTGCGGGGAGCGCCCGTGGAGTCGAAAGGCAAATTACCAGCACCAGGCAGACAGTGCTGAAGTGCTCAGTGAGTGCGCGGCACCCTCCCCTACTGAGCACTGAGCACTGAGCACCGAGCACTTTCATCTAGTGCAGCAGCGCGTAGGCAACGATGTTCGCGTTGATCTCGAGCGAATTGCGAATCTCGTTGCCGCCACAGCAGCAGCAACCGCTCGAGTTGTGAGTGTCGTTCAGGCCATGGCGCGAATAGACGCAGACGAGCTTCCCGTTCACCTCGATGCCCTCCAGCGAGGCCGTGCCGCTGGATTTCGCGAGGTCGAGTTTTTCGATCTGAAAGACCGTGCGAAACAGCGCGTGATCGAGCGGGATCGCCTTCATCGGATACGCCGGCAGCAGCGTCTTCAGCTCGCGGCGAAACGCTTCGTCCCACTCCTTGCTCGAACACCCCGACGACGCGAGCAGGAACCCACCGCTTTGCAGATAGTTCGCGAGATTAGTGCGCTCCGCCGCCGGCAGCCGAAAGTCGCCTTCGCCCGTCATGACGAGGAACGGGAAGTCGAACAGCTCCGGCGAATCGAGCTTCACCGGCTTGAAACGGCGCTCCGTCACGATCGTGGTTTTCTGCTGCAACGTCGTCAGGAACGCGTCGCTGAAACAGCGCGACGTTTTGTTGCCCGCGTAGATGACATTCGCGCATTGGACCACGCCCTCTTTTTCGGCGCGGGCGGCGGGCGGAAGGAGAAAGGAAAGGCAGAACATCCAACACCCAACATCCAACACCCAACATCCAATGAAGAGCCGAAGCGCCGAGCGAGGCGGCGGTGCGGAGCCCATTGGGTGTTGGATGTTGGATGTTGGGTGTTGGATGTTCCGTTCGCTCGTTTTCATGGTTGCACTCTCGGTTGGGGCGGTTCCGGCGCCGGTTTTTCTTCAGTTGAAAAGTAACGCTTCACCGCCTCGCGATACGCCTCGGGCACGGCGTCGATCGCCACCGCCTCGCCACCCGCTCCCCGCGTGGAGCTGGCGGCAACGGTGTTCGTGTCCACGTCCGCCTCACCCTCTCCGCGGCCCGGGCCTTTGCCCTGCCCTTGTTTGCCGCCACCGCCCATTTGCGGCCCCGCACTGCGCGAGAAGCGCGCTCGCGACGGTCCGTAAATCGGAAGCTGCGGCATCTTGCCGCGCATCCAGAAGCCGCTGTCGCTGAGCCCGCCGAAGCCGGGACCTCCGCCCGTGTCGGGGCCCGGCTTGTTGCCACTTCCGCTTCCGGGTTTCGGGATCAGCGCCTGCATCAGTTGTTGCAGCGTCTGCGCCAAATCCTCCGGCCACGGAAACGGCAGTTCGCCGCCCTCGCCGCGGCACATCGCGCAAAAGCCATTCTTCTTCCGCAATAGAGCTTCGAGCCTCGCGAGGGCTTCGCCGGCACGGTCGCCTGAGGTCTTGCTGTCCGCGCCATCCGCGGCCTGCGCGCCTTCGTCCATGACTGGTGGAATCTCAAACTCCCGCAGCGCCTTCAGGAAATCTTCCCCTCCCTCTTGCATGCGCGCGAACTCATCCGGCAACTCGCCGAGCGCGTCGCCCAAATCCTTCTCCATTTTTCGCAGCGTTTCCGCGATCTCCCGCTGCCGTTTCCCGAGATCGCGCAACGCCTGTCCGGCCTGCATTTCCCCGCGGCGGATCTGTTCGAGGACGCGGTTGAAATCCTTCACCAGATCACGCTGCTCTTCGATCACCTGCTGGAAAACGCCGGCCTGCTCGAAGACCTTGCCCGCGGCCATCGCGCGCTCGCCTTTCTGCATTTGCCCGGCCATTTGCTTCGCCATTTTCCCGAGGCGCTCCTTCAGCGCCGGCACCGCCTCCAGCAAGTCATCGGGCGATTGCCCGCGAAGTTCTTCGAGCTGTTTGCCGTTGTCGAAGAGCCGCTGCGCCGCGTCCAACGAGGTCTGCGCGAGCGCGTTATCGAGATCGAAAATGGGGAAGTCTTTGGCGATCTTCCCGAACACCTGCGCGGCTTTTTGGTGCGCCTCGAGAGCTTTGCTCCGCGCCTCTTCGGCTTTCGCCACCTCGCCGGATCGCGCGGCTTTTTCCAGCTCCTCGAGCGCCTGGCGCGCTTCATCCATGGCCTCGCTAAGCGCGGAGTAGCGTGCCGAAAACTCTTCGAGCGTCGTCTGATTGCGCAACATCTCCGCGTACTGCTCGCGGGCGATGATGTGAATGCGCGCCGGTTCCGAGACACTCACGCCGAGCAGGTTCGGATTGGTGTCGCTGGCCTCGAGCGTCAGTTCGATGGTTTGTCCCGGCACCACCCCGAACGGCCCGAGATTCAAGCTGCCGTTGACTTCGTGCCGACGGTTTCCGGTCTGCACGGGCTCCGCCAGCGAGCGTTCGCGATAGCCGCGCAACTGGCGCACCAACGTCACCCACGTGAGACCGAGGTCGTCGCTCGCCGTGGCCTCGATCGGCAGCTCGCTGTCCGGCGTCGCCAGCACGTCGCCCGCGGGTTGGCGCAACGCCACGTCCGGGCGCTCGTCGGGGATGAGCTTCTGCTCGAGTTGGAGCGGCTCCGAGGCGGTGCCGATCACGTCGCGCACTTCCAGGGCGAGATGCGCCGCGCCCCGCGCGAGCCAGGTGAAACGCACTCGATGCGGGTCCTCGCGCTCGCCGGCCACTTCCTGATTCGACGCGCCCGCACCGATGCGCAACGTGCCCGCGGCGAGTGGCCGATTGCTCGAAACCCGCGCGGTGATCCGGCTGCCGGGCAGCGCCGCCAGATCCTGCGTGCCGGCGGCGAATTCGCGCCTGGGCAAACCCGAGTAGGCGGGCGGCTCGACCGTGAGCACCGCCTCCTGCACCTTCGGCTGCAGGCGCACCGCCACCGGCAGCCAGGCGCTGCGCGCGCGCCCCACGGCGAACGCCACGTCCACGGGCGCCGCGACCTTTTCGAGTTTGCCGGAAAAGCGTGCCGGATTCTCCTGGAAGGCCGGCGCTTCTTCGATCCGGCCGCTCGCCGGATCACGGGTCAGGCACCGCACCAGGGCGTTGATTTTTCCGCCGCGGATGTCCGCGGAAACGATGATCTCTCCACCGTAGAGGACCTCCGCGGGCTGGGGTCCGAGCGCAAACTGCAGCGGGCTGTAAGGCGGAAGGTCCGCGCCCGGATCGAGCAATCTCCGCACGATCGTCCAGGAAGCGTTCGGGACGAGCAGGGCGAATAATCCGAAAATCGCCGCCAGCCCCAGGCACATCCTGGCTCCCCGCGAAACCTCGCGCAGCGGCAACGAGCGCGAGAATTGGAGCTTGCTGAGATGCGCCGCGGCGCTGCCGATCGCGCGGAGGCGGAGCCAGTCCGCCAGCGAGGTGGCGGTGGCGCTGTGTGGTTGAAGCTCGAGGGCCGACAACACCTCGCGCCGTCCCGATTGCAACGCGCGATCGGCTTCCCGGGCCGCATCACGCCGCATGAACGTGATCATTTTCCACAGCGCCAGAATTGCTCCCGCGGCGGCCACGGTGGCCAGCACCCGCGCGACGCCGCTGCGCGCCGGATCGCTGAAACCCGCATAGTAATCCAGCACGCCGAACGACAGCAGCGCGAGCGCCGTCCACAACACCGCGCGGAGCAGGCCGGCAAGCAGCAAGCCGAGCCGCCAGCGGAGCTGGAAGCGCCGGAGAGCGCGGGAGAAGCTGGGCGCGGCAGACGTTGCGGTCATTGGAAAGGCGGGACCTGATTCTCAACATCAAACATCCAACACCCAACACCCAACATCCAATGGCACTGAAGCGCGCGCTCACGACCCATTGGATGTTGGGCGTTGGATGTTGGATGTTGGATGTTCAGTTCGCTCACAACAGCCCCTCCCTTCTCCTCATCCACCACTCCCCGCCAAACACCAGCCCCACGAGCAGCGCCACCCACCACTTCGGCCACAGGGCTTCGAAACGCGGTTTGCTGCGGGTCGCGATCTCGGGCGCCGTCCACAAAGCGGCCTTGAGCGCCCCGATTTCCTCGGGCGGAAAAACGGTGCCGCCGGACTCGCGGGCGAGCGTCGCCAGGGTCTCCGCGTCCGGCCGCAGGTCGTCGTTTTCGCCCGGTGGCGCGAGGACCGTGAGCGTGGCTTCGCCTTCCTCGCGACCCGGGCGCGCTTTGTCGAGCACGCGGATTTCGTAGCGCCCAGGCTGCCCGGGTGTGATCACCGCCGCCCATTCGCGGCCGCCTTCGCCACCGGGAAGCGGGGTCGCCGCGGCCTCGCCGGCGGGCTGGCCGCTGCCGGTGATCTTCAAGAATGGCTGCGGCTCGGGCGCGCCGGGACCGCGATAGGCGATGACCGCACGCACCGGCTGGCCGGGTTCGGCGGTGGCTTCGCGGAGATGGACCGCGTAATCCTGCCCCGGCCGAAACTCCGAATACGTGGCGCACCATTGCATGAGCTGCACCCAAAACTGCTGATAGACCGCGCCCTGCTCACGCACCTCGGGCCGGAAATCCCAGCGCCAGAGCCCGTCGGCATTGACGGCGGCCACCATGCCGCGGCCAAAGCGGCGCACGATGAGCAACGGCAGGCGCGTCGCATGCCCCTCCGGTGCGCCCTCGGCGAGCACCCGGGCAAAGGGTTTCAGCCGGGCCACGCCGTGGACATCTTCGAGCAGCGGCAGCGAAGTCCACACCCGATCGTCGGCCGCCGGCAACGCGGCCCCGAAGAGGTTCGCGCCCGCATCGGGCAGCGGCGCAAAACGGAACCCGCCACCGATCGATTCGCCCCATTCGACCGGTTCGAGCGATTCCAGGGCAGCGAAGCGGCCGGCGTAGGGCTTGCCGCGCGCGAAGAGCACGGCGCCGCCTTGATCGCGCACAAATCCCTGCAACGCGGTGATGCGCGCTGGGGTGAGAAAGCCGTCCGCGCCTTTGCCGAAGACAATGAGATCGTAGCGCGCGAGCTCGATCGCGCTGGCGGGGAAGACGGAGTCCGCCGATTGCAGCGGCTCGGCGCCGGCCGCTTCGACGCGGAAATAGCGCTCTTCGTTGAGCCGATGGACGGTGAGAATATCGACCGCGTTTTGCTGGCGGAGGAGTTGCGCGAGGAACTTGCTGTCCCAGTATGGCGCGCCTTCGAGCAGGAGCACGCGGGTCTTCGAGGCGAGCACATTAACGTGCACGGTGTCTGCGTTGTTCGTGAGCACGTGCTCGCCGGGCCACGGCGCGACGCGCAAGGTGAAATCACCGCCGCTCGCGGGCACCTCGGCGAGGTCGAAGACGAGCGTCTGGCGGGCGCCCTCGTCCAGCGTGGCGTCCTGGCGCGCGATCTCTTTTCCGTCCGGTCCGAGGAGCACAACCGCCGGTTTCACGGCGCCGAGCCCGTGGTTCTCGAGACGCGCGCTGATTTTCACCGGCTGGCCGCGAAAGGCGGTGACTTGTTTCGGCGCCGCGGTGAGCGCGAGGTCGCGGCTGCCCCATGCGCCACCGAGGGGCACGGCATGAATCGGGACGCCGCGCCCCCGCGCACGCAGAGCCAGCTCGTCGAGTTTCGCGCGCACCGTCGGCCGCCCGTCCGAGATGACGATGAGGCCGGCGAGCGCGGTGGCGCGCTCGTCGAGGGCGGAGGAGACCGCGCGTCCGAGATCGGTGCCAGCGCCATCGGGCACTGCCTCCGCGAGCGCGCCTGCTTCGTCTTCGAGCCGGGATTCGAAAGTGCGGACGTGCACTTCGCCGCGCGCACCGGAAGCCTTGCGCAATTCGTCGGCCAGTCGCATGCCGGCCTGCCAGCGCGAGGTACCTTCAGCGTGCTCGGCTTTCATGCTGCCGCTGCGATCGAGCAACACCAGCCAATCGCGCCGGGTAATCTCGGATTCGTCGAGCCAGCGGCCGGGATTGAGCCACAAGACCGCCAGCAGCGTCACGCCGAGGGCGCGCAATCCGATGAGCGGCCAGCGAATTTTCGCCCGCACTGCCGCCGATGCGAACCACGCCAGACCCAGCGCCGCCGCGACGAAAACCAGCGCCAGCGCCACCGCCTGGGGCAGGGCAATGGCGGGATTCCAGGTCACCGCAAGAGTCGAGAGCGGACGCGTCATACGGTGGTCAAGGTGCGCGTCTTTTCCGTCTCAGCGGGAACGAGTGTGCCGCTCTCAGCGTTTGCCGGAATCCGCCAGAGGCACAGCCCTTCCGCCAGTAGCAACAACGCGGCGGCGCCGAGGCACCAGGGCCAGAGCGGCTGGCCTTCGCGCAGGTCGCGGATGCGGGAGCGAGCGGTGTCGGAGATCAATGCGCCAGCGGTTTGCTGCAACTCCGCGTCGCTGAGTCGGCGAAGGTCCGATTCGGTTTCCGGGAAGTTGACCACGGCGCGATCGAGGATGCCGCCCTGCGCCATCCAGCGGTAACTGCCAGGCGCGGCGGCGGACTCGGAGACGAGACGGCCGGGTGTGCGGGGCGACTCGGCGGCGCTGCGAATCGCCTGATCGCGCTCGTCCACGAGCCGCACGTCGGCGGGATCCAGCGCCGCGGCGAGGTCGAAACGGAGCGGATCGCCGGGCTCGAAAAGGCGCACGGTTTGGGCGCCGGTCCGTTGCCCAAGATGGCGGAGAAATTCTCCGAAGAAGGGGAGGAAGGCGGTGCGCGAGGGCCAATCGCTCGCGCCGAGGTCGAGATTCCACCAGGCGATCGCGGCGTCGGGGCGGAAATCGAGTATCGCGAGGGCCGGGCGATCGTCATCGAAAGCAAGCAGCGGCTTGCCGGTGAGGAACGCGGGCGCGGCGAGCCGGCAGCGGAAGCGCGCATTCGCCGGATCGCCAAACGCACCGCTGGAGAAGAGGGCGAAGACCGGATGCTCTTCGTTGGCGACGCGCAAGCTCCAGCCGGGCGCGTCGCGCACTTCGGCGGCGAGCGGCTGCTCCGGGGCGGACCCAGCCGGCAGCCCCAGCCACGCGCGCACCGCACCGAGGTCGAGACCTTCGGCCGGCTGGATGACGAGGGCGCCGCCGCGTTTGAGATGATCCGCGAGCGCGCCGGAAGCGCGGCCGTTCCAGCCAGCGATGAAGAGCACGTCGAGCCGGCCGGGCTGCTCGAGCTGCTCCAGGGTCAACGGACGCACGGTGACACCGTCCAACGCCGCGGCGGCGCGCGCCCAGACGCGAGCGGTGGCGTCGTCGCCGGCGCCGGCGACCCCGACTTGCAAAGCGCCGCGCACTTCCGCCAGGCCGTAGCGCACGTCATCGCCCGGGAACCGATCTTCGGTCAGCGAGGCCTTGAGCGGCACCAGGCCTTCCGCGGCAAACTTCATCGGCATTACCGCCAGCGTTTCGCTCCACGCCGCGGCCTCCACCGCCTGCGACAGCCTGCTTTCGCCGGCTTCCGCAAAGACCGTCACGCGCCGCGGCTCCGCCGAGAAATTGCGGACGCGGCAGACGAGCCGCGCGTCCTGCCCGGCCACGGGCCGCGCCGGCTCGACGGCCAATCCCGCGAGGGCCACGTTCGCGGCGTCTTCGTGTCCGACTGCGATTCGGGTGAGTCGAAGGTTCGCCGGCGTTTCGAGATTGATCCCCTGCCATGCCGTTTTTTGGAAGTCCGAGATCACCAGGAGCTCGCGCTCGCCTTCCCCCGCGGCGAGTTGCTTCAACGCGAGCGCAAAGGCGCCCGCCACGTCGCCCGGCTCCGGGCGCGCCGTCGCCTGCCGCAGCGCGCCGCGCAGGAAATCAAGATTCGGCCCCGGCTCCGGCAACACGCTCGCGGCGTGCGCCTGCACCCAGATGACGTTTGCCTTCGAGTTGCCGGGCAGGGTGGCGAGCACGTCCTCGGCGGCCGAGGCCGCTTGCGCGAGCCGGGTGCGGGTGCCATCGGCGTAGGCCATCGAAGCGCTCACGTCCACGATGAGCACCGACGTTTTCGCCGCCCCGCTGCCCGCGACGAAGCGCGAGAGCAGCCACGGTTGCAGGAAGGCGAGCACCAGCGCGAGCATCGCCAGCGTCCGCAAGATCAGCAGCCAGCGATCGCGCGGACGCCGGACGCGGGTCACGTGCCGCAGCGCTTCACGGAGCAGCCGGAGCGAAGGAAAGTCCCGCCGGCGCGGCCGCGTGCGCGAGAAGAGGTGCGCGAGCAACGGCACCGCGGCGAGCGTGCCGAGGAGCCAGAGCGGGTTTTGGAAGAGGAGGCTCATGACGGAAAGAAAGTGCTCAGTGCTCAGTGCTCAGTCAGGGCTCGCGCTTCATCGGACTGAGCACTCGTTTTCATGCAACCTCCACGCGATCGAAAAGCGGGTGTAAGGCCAATGGCCTTGGACATGCCAGCCCAGGGCATCGCCCTGGGTCACGGGACCCATCGATCTCAGCCCCAACGGGGCGGAACATGAAACACCTGTCCCAACGCGTTTGTGGCGCCCTTTCAGGGCTATTCCATGTTTTGGAATGAAACCCAGGGCGTGTCCTCGCCCAGCAACCATCCACCACAAGTCCCCACCGCCTCCTCGGCCCTGGGCTGGCATGTTTCGCCCCATTCGGGGCTGCCGCACTGAGCACTGAGCACTTTCCTTTCATTCAACCCCCACGCGATCGAACAGCGGCCAAAACGTGCCGTCGGTGCGCGCGATCGCGTAATCGATCTGGCGCTGTGCGGAAAGAGTGCGCAGCCGGGTGATGTGCGTGTGCAGCGCGTCGCGATAACCCTCGGCGACGGCCTTGGGATGCAGGGTGAGAGTTTCGCTCGTTTCGAGGTCCTCATACCGCGCGAGCGTGCCGTCGCCGAGTTCCATTTCCTCCGGCGAAAGCAGGTGAAAAAGATGGATGCGAAAGCCCCGATGAATGAACGGATTCAGCGCCTGGAAGACCGCCGCGGGTTCGTCGTAGAAATCGCTGAGGATGATCACCGTGCCGCGCCGGCGCAGGTGCAGGCTGGCGCGGGCGAGCGCGGTGGCGAGCGAGGTGGGGCCGCGCGGATGATTGCGTTCGAGCGAGGCGAGGAGCTGATGCAGGTGCTGGCGCGTGCTGCCCGGCGGCAGGAATTCGCGGATGCGATCGTCGAAAAGCTGAAGCGAGACGCGGTCCGAGCCGCGCACCACCAGCCACGCCAGCGCCGCGGCAAAGTAGGACGCGAACTCGAGCTTGGTCAGCGCCGCGCCGCCGGCGAAGCCCATGCTCGAGCTCGAGTCCACGAGCAGATGGCACTCGAGATTCGTCTCCTGCTCGAAGGTTTTCAGATAGTGCCGATCGCTCCGCGCATAAACGCGCCAATCGACGAGCGCCGGGTCGTCGCCCGGCGAATACGGGCGATATTCGTGGAACTCCGTCGAAGCCCCGCGCAGGCGCGAGCGATGCCGCCCGGAGAGCCACCCTTCCGCGAGCAGCCGCGCGGCAAACTCGTAGGATTCGAGTCGCCGGACGTCTTCGGGACGGAGGTATTTGAAGGCCATGGGCGGCTAAGGGCGGAACACCCAACATCCAACACCCAACCCCCAACATCCAAATGGCGGGGCGCCGCGGGCGATTGGATGTTGGATGTTGGATGTTGGGCGTTGGATGTTCATCTCACAGCTTCCCCAGCAAATGCCGGATGATGTCCTCGACGGAAATGCCTTCGCCCGTCGCGTTGTAATTCGGAATGATGCGGTGGCGCAGGACGGCGGGCGCGACGGCTTGCAGTTCCTCGGGGGAGGCGGCTTCGCGGCCGCGCAGGAGCGCGAGCGCTTTGGCCGCGCGCACCAGCGTTTGCGAGGCCCGCGGACCGGCGCCCCAAGCCACATATTTTTTCACGTAATCATCGGCGAGCGCGGACTGCGGACGGCTCGCGTGGGTGAGGTTGAGAATGGAGCGCTTCAGATTGTCCGGCAGCGGCACCTCGTGAACGGTGGCCTGGAGATCGAGCAGACCGGCACCGTCGAGGATGGTGTCGGCTTCCGGCAATTCCGCGCCGGTGGTTCGATCGATGATCGCCGACTCCTCGTCCATGCTCGGGTAATCGATGAGGATCTCGAAAAAGAACCGGTCGAGCTGCGCCTCGGGCAGCGGGTAGGTGCCTTCGTGCTCGATCGGATTCTGCGTCGCAAAAACCAGGAACGGCTCCTCGAGGTGCCGGGTGCGTCCGGCCACCGTGACCTGTTTTTCCTGCATGGCTTCGAGCAGCGCGGCCTGCGTCTTCGGCGGAGTCCGATTGATTTCGTCGGCGAGGATCAGGTTGGCGAAGATCGGGCCCGCCGCGAACTCGAAGCTGCGCGCGCCGCCTTCCGCAGTCTGCAAAATCTCCGAGCCCACGATGTCCGTCGGCATCAGATCGGGGGTGAACTGGATGCGCTGAAACTTCAGCCCGAGGATTTTCCCGAGCGTGCTGACGAGCAGCGTCTTGGCGAGCCCCGGCACACCGACGATGAGGCAATGGCCTTTGCAGAGCAGCGCCGTGAGCATCAGCTCGACCACTCCATCCTGTCCGACGATGACGCGCGCGGTTTGATCGCGGATGCTTTTGACCCGGGTGCGGGTTTGTTCCCAAAGCTGGGCGGGATCGGTGTCGGTGGGCATGAGGATCAGGGTTCGGTGTTTTTCTGGACGGTCGAGACAAACCAGGTCAGGCGGAATGGCCCGCGCGCCTCCGGTTTGAGGTCAAGAATCGACTGGAGGCGCTTCTCGAAGGCCACGGGATCATTGCGCTGCCCGAAGGGGCCGGTGTCCGAGTCATCGCTGCCGGCGGGCTTCTTCGCCGCGCCGGGCTTGAGATTCTCGGCGCGCCAGGCCTGCGCAAGGGCCGCGTCTTTCCAGATCGGAAAGGCCACCATCTGCGGGCCGGCGGGATCGCTTTGGAGGTAGAGGGCGGCCAGCGCAATGATCGGAGGTTTGCCTGCCAGCCCGGGCAGTCCCAGCTGCGCGGTGTCCTCCGCGGCAAACGTTCGCTTATTCGGCCCGATGGACAGCTTGAGCCCGCTCAGCGGACCCTCGCCACTGAGCGTCGCCGTGAGCCCGCGTCCCTCGCGCCCGATTTTCTCCACCGTCTCCGAGAGTTCTTGGCGCGCGGTTGCATCGAAACGCCGTCCTTTCCACTGCTCGACGGCGAATTCTGGAAAGGAACCGCCGGGGCTCATCTGAAAATCGGTGATCGTAAAGTGCGCGGCAATCAGAGACGGCGGCCATTGCGGGAGTTTGGCGAGGTGCTCAGCCAGCGCGAGTTGCTGGTCGGGTTTCTGCGCGCGGCGCGCCGCAAAAATTTCCCCCGCCGGAAGCGCGGCGAGCTGGCCACTCAGCTTCTTCACTTCCTCCGCCGGCACCCGCGAAGCATCGGGCCGCGGCGGCGGCGGCTGCCCCGCGGCGAGCGCGCGGGCGTGCTGCTTCAAACTGGCCGCGGCCAGCTCCGGCACGGATTGAAACAGCGCCGTCCACGCCGCCATTTCCGGGGGTGTTAGCCGCGGCCAAACAAGCGCCGCGGCCGTCCGGTCCGCCATGGTGCGACCGGCCTCGCCGCCGAAATCCTCAGCCTCGATCGGCGCTTCATCGCTGAGCAGGGTTTGCAGCGCCGCGCGGGTCGCCGGGTCGTCGGGCACCTTTGGAGGAGCGCTTGATTCGCGCGAGGCTCGATTCCGCGGCCCGAGCTGCATCGTCATCATCAGCAGTTGCCCTCTCGTCGCGGGCGTCTTCGTTTTCGCCGCCGTCTGGAAAAGCTGTGCTTCGGCCTCGGCGCGCGGCGCTTTGGACAGCGCCGGCATGGCCAGTTGCAAGAGCGCCTCGGCTTCCTCCTGATTACTGCTGGCCGCGATCTCGGCGAGCAAATCTCCGAGACCTCGCGGCTTGAGGACTTGATCCAGTTGCTTGAGCTGCGCCGTGAAGCGGGAGGCATACTGCTTTTTCATCTCCTCATCCATCGAGTTCCCGAAATTGCCGGCCTGCTCGCGCTGCTCTTCTTCGAGCGCTGATTTGTAAACCGCTTTCAGCTTCTCGCGGAAGGCGGTGGAGTCGCCGGTCAGGCGTTTGAGGAATGGCTCCAGCAGGGTCAGCACCAGGTCTCCCGACCCGCCCTGCCACACCGCGGGATCGAGGAACACCTCCTGGAGCTTGCCCAGCGTGTCTTCGCCGCCGCGCTCGACGAGGTAACTGAGCGAGGTGCGGAAATCGTTTTCGTAAGTCCGGCGCGCCCGGCGCAGGTAGTCCCAGGCGAGTTGTTCATCGGTCAGGTCCGCGATTTCCTTCAGCCACGCGAGCACCCGCTCCGTTTTTCGCGCGTCGTCGGAACTGCTGCGCACCGCCTCCGGCAGGAGCGGATCGAGCAGGGTGGCGGCCAGCTCTCCCAACTCGTAGGGCCGCGGCAGCTCCGCGTAAGCGCGTTGCAGGAACTCCTCGCGCGACTGCTCGCGGTAGTAGAACGAGCTTGAACGATCGGACCGGCGCAGGACGCGGAGCAGGCGGTGGTCATCCAGCAAACGGGCCAGCGCCGCGGCGGCGGCGCGCTTCCCGGCGAGAAACTTCGCCAGCGAGCCGCTCACCGCCGCGGTCGATTCAACCGGCGGGACGTCGGGCTCCGGCTCATCCACCCCGACAAAAGGAAGGCCTTCGATCTCCGGAAGGCCCGAGCTATCCAGGCCTCCGGAACGGGCCCGAGAGGAGCTGCCCGGGAGCAGCCAGTTTTGCCCCTGGGGAAGCTGGCGAAGTTCATCCGGCTTGAGCGCGAGGAAGAGCGCGGCCGCCCGCTTCGCCTCCGGCTCGCTCGCGCCCGGCGCCGGGGCCTGGGTGCGAACGCGCTCCGCGAGCAGCAGCGCGGCGTCGCGGTCTTTCCAGCCGCGCGAAAACTCCGCCGCGAGCGCCTCGACTTTCCTGGCGAAGGACGCCGCGTCGCCACGCGCGACCCACTCGGCGCTCAAGTTCGCGAGGCGCCCATTGGCCACGAGCGACACCGCGGCATCGAGCGCCAGCTCAGGGGTGGGGGCCTGCGCGAGCACATGCGGGAGCACCTTGCGCACGATCTCGAGGCGGCCTTGGCGCTGCAAATGAGCCAGGAAGAGCAGCGCCCGGCCGGCGCTCTGCGTCCTGCGCGCCTGTTCATAGTCCCCACCCGAAAACCCCAACTCCCCGCTGCCGCCTTTTTTTTCCATGGCCGCCGCGAGGACGGACACGTCTTGATCGAGATCCGCAGGCTCCACGCTCACCTCCGGCAACGTGCCGCCGTGGCTGGCTCCGCGAGCGCGCCCGCCGCGCCGCGCCCGGAGGCGCTGACTTTGATCGACGACCAGTTCGAGCGAGCCGTCGCTCTCCTCCCGGACCAGCCAGGCGTTTCCGATCGGGCGCCCGCCGTTGAAATCCTCGATCATTCTCTCATTCGGCACCCCATCCCCGGAGGCGGTGACCCATTTTGCGCCGCGCGTGTCGGGCAGGCCCAACTGGAAAAAGACTTCCATCACTGCTTCGCCGGAAGGGACGCTTTGCGCCCGCAGCAAAAACGGATCCTCCTCTCCCAGCCCCAGAAACCAAAGAGCCGTGATCAGCGTTCCGGGGAGTCGGCAGAATAGCCTCACACACCGGCGAGGCTAGCGATGTGGCGGCGCAACGCAATACGGAGTCGCACTTCCTCCTTCTTCAAGGCCCGCCGGCCTAGGGGCTGGCCAGTGAGCTCTCGGCGACCATGAGCGTAGTCCACTGGCCCTCGTTCACATTGTAGTAAATGCGGCGGCCATCGGCGCTGAACGTCGGGTGCGGATGGTTGTGCCGCCACGAGGTGGCGCCCTTGGAGTTGCCGAAGATTTGGAGGATGACCCAGTCGTCCTTTTGCATCGATCCGACGGCCACGGCCCAGTCGCCGGGCTGGCCGTAGTAGCGCTTGGTCACATCGGCATCGGTGACAAAAAGCCGTCCATCCAGCGAGACCGATGGATGGTCCGAGATGCACGACGCGGCGTAGCGTTCGGTCTTTCCGGTCACCACGTCCGTCGCGTAATTGCCGTATTCAAAGATCGCCTTGTCGTCGGGCGTCCAGGACGGATGGCCCCATTTTTCGATCAGCCGGATAAAGCGGCCCGCCTCCAGGTCATAGACCGCCTTGCCGTCCCGTTGACTGGCGGCCATGGATCGAAAGTCATTCCCGCCGCTGGGAATGGCGATTTTGAAAAAGACCTTCTTCTCGTCGTGGCTCATCACGGGGAAGAAGATGGTAACGTCCGTGGAGCTGAACTTTTTCTGAATCCAGTCCCCGTATTCCTTCACGACGGCCTCCGCCGTCACCGCGGTGCGGACCTCGCCGGTGACGACATTGATGAGCTCCAGATTCCGGTTCGGCCCGGGATTCCAGTGGCAGCCATAGGTCGGCGCCCACTGTCCCGTCGCGGAGCCGAACGCCACCTGCCGATCCTGCGCCAGAACTTTGGCTTTCCCCGACTCGACGTCCACGGCCATCACCTGCCAGTGGCCATCGTGGTTGTCGTGATAGACGACGGTCTTCCCGCCATTGCTCCATTGCTGGCACGCGGCGCGATGGGCGTCCTCGGTGTGAAGGCCGGTCGCGATGATCGTCTCCTTCCCCGTGCTGCGCTCGAGGATGCGAAGATCACCCGTTTCGCCCTCCCTGGTCACGGACGTGTAATAGAGCACGTATTTGCCGTCGGGACTTTCCGGGCAGGTGTTGAAATAGGCGTGGATGGTGTGGTGGTCCTGCTGCGGAGCGACGGGCCGGATCTTCACCCCCTCACGCCACGGCGCGAGCGGATCGGAGTCAGCGGCGATTCCGGCGGCGGTGAGCAAAGAGAGTGCGGGGAGGAAGAGTGATTTCATAAGAGCGTATTTGGTAGTCGGGCAGAACGCTGCTCCGACCGGAGGCGCCGGCTAATTTGGAAGGTAAACCTTGATGTAATCGATGACGAGTTCGCGAATTCCGTCTGCCCGGGAGACTCTCGTCGCGGTGTGCGGACTTGCGGCTGGGTCCTGTTGCCGGGAGTGCATCCACCTGGAAAAACATCCAACACTCAACACCCAACATCCAACATCCAATGGACGCTGCGCGTAGAAGACCGCGCGCAGCGTTCATTGGGTGTTGGGCGTTGGATGTTGGATGTTCATCGCTCGTTCCATTCGCCGGCGCCTCGCGACCAGGCAAGCTTCAGCGTTTTCAGCCGCGATCACACCGCCATGGGATGGCTGTGAAAGCGATTTTTGTTTTTCCCCCTCAAGAATCCCGCTGAACAGCCGATGGAAGCGGGATGCAGTTCAGGAAGTATCGATCATCAGCGCAGAGTGCGGTCGGCGGAATTCCGGCCGGTCGATGAGTGCGGCGCGATGAAGTCCACCGCTGACCCACGCCCGCTCTTCCGGACTGGACGACCGTTTCAGGTCCTCCTTGTCCTCGCCGTTTTTGCGACCGCGGCCCTCGCGCGCGGGGGAGAGAGTTCCCTCGCCGGCAGTCCGCTCCTCCTCCTCAAGGCGGCGGCGGGCGCCCCCCCGAATGGAGCGGAAGCAGCCGCCTGGCTGGACGCGGGAATCAAAGGCGAACTCCTCATGCGCCATGGGCGCTTGCTGCCGGAAAGCCTTTCGGCGGAGGGGAAAAAACAACTGGCCGCCGATTTGCAGGATCCCAGTCGCGACAGCTCCTTGCAGAAGCTCGTGGTGACCTTTCCCAAGGTCGATGACCTCGATTTCGACGGCCAGCGTTACTCCGGCGGCAATCTCAGTTTCATCGATTCGATGCTCGGCGAATCCGGACGTCCGATCGCTTTCGACCGCGAACTGCCGGCACTGCTCGTTCCACTGACCCCCGAAGCCGAGGCGACGCTGATCGAAAGACGCGCGGCTTTCCAGGCCGGCGCCGATACGCTCAAGATCCGCGAGACGGCGGATCAGGCATTGGGGGAAGGGGCCTCGGCGCTGATGTTTGCCGATGGGGCCTTCCTCCGGGCCTACGCGGGGGGCTTCGACGATCTCTATTTCCATCTCTTCCAAAATGGGAACGGCCCGAGCGCCCTGGCGTTTTGCGCGTTCGCGGATGGATTGGTCGAAAGGGTTTACCAGCCGGTGAACGGGCTTCGCAAGCGGGGCAGTGTGCCGGTGGCAGGGTTCGATCTCGATGACATTCTCTCCGATGGCGGGAAGACGGCGGTGCGCCGCCATCTCCGCACGCAGTCCGAGCGCGCCGGCGAGCCGTTCCAGCAATTCGCTTTTCGGGTGCTCCCGAGCATCGTTGCCAAGGTGCGCACCCTCCCGGCGGGCGCTCGATTCATCGCCACCCACGCGGAGATCCTCCGGGCCCTGCAGTTGCGCCAGCACTTTTACCCGACCCAGGTTCCGCCGCTCTATCGTTCGCCGGATCGGTTCCTGGGATGGGCGGGAGCGTTCTTCATTCCCGTCGCCAACGGTCCCGCCCTGCCGCCCGGCGCCGCGGATTCGTGGTATCCGCTGCCCGAGCGGAAGGGGCGCGGTGATCAGGGTGCCGAGGGTGTCGCTTCCGCCCGGCTTTTCGAGTCCTCGAGCGCACCCGAGCTCGCCTGGGAGGACCCGAAGTACAGCCATCTGCTCGCCGATCCCGATGAGCCCACGGAGCCGCCAAAAGCTCCGGCGGCCAGCCCATCCTCCCCGCCCGGGGCATCGAGCTCGAAAGTGGAATCGGACCCGCGGCGGCGCGCGGCGAACACCCGGTTGATTGCCGTCGTGACGCCTACCGCGGAAGAAGCGAAGGAATATCGCGCCGCGATCGCGGCGAGCGACGACAAGCTGCGCGCGATCGAGCAGATCCGGGGACGGATTCGCCTGCTGCGCCAGTTCATCGAGGGAGTTGCTTCGCCCGGCGGGTCGCCGGATGGAAAGCGCGAGCCCGAGCCGCTCCAGCGGGCCTTGGCCGCGGATCTCGCTTCCTTTGAACGAGACGAGGGCGACCTCGCGGCTCACTTGCAGGAAGCGTTGAAGGAACGCGCCGACCTGCGCACGGAATTGGAGGATCGGCTCCGCCGCGATCGAGTCCGGCCATGGCAGGGCTTCGAGAGCAAATCCGGCGAGGCTGAGCCGGTCCAGGAGCTCAAGCTGGTCCTTTAGAGCACGTTTCGACGCGATCGGCGTGGACCCGAATTGCCTTCGAAAGAGATCGAAGCGTTTTGCGGCTTCGCGGCGCGGGGCCGATCAGGTGATAGTGACCTCCTGCCCGCGCGCATCTCCCCTCGCAGAAGGATGGCGCGCAGCCACTGCTCTCCCATGAAACTCCGCCTCCCTATCCTCAGTGCGTTGCTCGTCAGCGCGGCCCTGTTTTCCTCCGCCTTCGCGGCAGACACGAGCCCCAACGTGCGGCGCGAAATCGCGTACGCGGAGCAGGCGGACCCGCTGCAAACGCTGGACGTGTACGCGCCGCCGAACGCAAAGAATCTCCCCGTCGTCGTGTGGATCCATGGCGGTGGCTGGCAGACGGGCGACAAGGCGAGCGTGCAGCAAAAGCCGCAGGCGTTTGTGGAAAAAGGGTTCGTGTTCGTCTCCGTGAACTATCGCCTCCTGCCCAAGGTCGCGATGGGCGACATCGTGCGCGACGTGGCGAAGTCCGTCCGCTGGGTGCACGACCATATTTCCGAGCACGGCGGCGACCCGGAGCGCCTGTTCGTCATGGGCCACTCCGCTGGCGCGCAGCTGGCGGCGTTGATCTGCACCGATGATCGTTACCTGAAGGCCGAAGGACTCTCGCTCGCGATCATCAAAGGCTGCGTGCCCGTGGATGGCGATACCTACGACGTGCCCGCGATCATCGAGACGGCGGAAACACGCCGCCGCGTGCACGGCCAGCCGCCGGCGACCTACGGTCATCGGGAAAAGTTCGGCAACGATCCCGAGAAACATCGGGACTTCTCCGCGGTGACGCATGTCGCGAAGGACAAGGGCATCCCGCCGTTCCTGATTCTCCACGTCGCCGATCATCCCGACACCACCGCGCAGGCCCAGCGGCTGGGGGCGGTGCTGAAGGAGGCGGGCATCCCGACCAGAATCTTCGGCGCCAAGGACACCAACCACTCCAAACTCAACGAGAACCTCGGCGTGGCGGACGATCCCGCGACCAAAGAGCTGTTCGCCTTCGTGGAAGGGAAGCCGTAACCCGCCCGATGCGTCGCTTTCTCCTGCTCGCCGTCACGCTGGCTGCGCCGGCATTCGCCGAGCCCCGGCACGAAGTGGTCCGCGACTGGCCGGCGCTGCCAGCGGGCCACACGCTCGGCCTGTGCGCGGGGGTCGGCGTCGATTCCCAGAACAACGTCTTTGTCTTTCATCGCAACGGCCGCGTGTGGAGCACGCCTTTTCCTGACGAGCCCATCCCCGGGCCGACGGTCAGCGTCCTCGACGGCCGCACCGGGAAGCTTCTCGCCTCCTGGGGCGCGGGCGAGTTCATCATGCCGCACGGACTCACGCTCGATCGCGAGGATCACGTCTGGCTGACCGACGTGGGTCGCCAGCAGGTCTTCAAGTTCACGCACGACGGCCGCCTTTTGCTCACTCTCGGCGAGCGCGGCCAGCCCGGCGCGGACCAGACGCACTTCAACCTCCCAACCGACGTGGCGGTGCTGCCGGATGGCTCCTTCTACGTGAGCGACGGCTACCGCAATACCCGCGTGGTGAAGTTCGACGCCGCGGGCCGCTACGAGTTTGAGTGGGGCGGCAAGGGCGCGGAACCGGGGAAGTTCAATCTTCCGCACGGCGTCGCGGTCGATGAGCAGGGCCGCGTTTTCGTCTGCGATCGCAGCAACGCGCGTCTTCAGGTCTTCGACGCGCAGGGCAAATTCCTCGCGGAGTGGAAAGGGCCGGCGATCGGGCGTCCCTACGGAGTCAGCGTGGCGCCGGACGGCCACGTCTTCCTGATCGACGGCGGCGATCAATCGAAGACCCAGCCCGACCGCTCCAAGGCGGTGGAACTCGACGCGGACGGCAACGTGGTGGATAGCTTCGGCTCGTTCGGAACGGAGCCCGGACAATTTCAACTCGGTCACGACATCGCCGTGGCGCGGGACGGCTCGGTGTATGTCGCCGAAGGCAAGGGCGGGCGCGTGCAGAAGTTCATCCCGATCAAGAAGTGAATGGGGAGCAGCCGGGCAAGGATCGCCCGAGCGGGAAGAAAACCCTCAGCCGTGGCCCGGCGACAAATCGCCTTTCTCCAAGTCCAGCAGCCGCTGCTTTCGCTCCATCCCTCCACCGTAGCCGGTCAGCTTTCCGTTCGCGCCGATGACCCGGTGGCACGGCACGATGATCGATAAAGGATTGCGCCCGTTTGCCAGCCCCACCGCGCGCACCGCCGTGGGCTGCTCGATCCGGCGCGCGAGTTCTCCATAGGAAATCGTGACGCCATAGGGAATCGCCTCCAGGCCCGCCCAGACGCGGCGCTGGAAATCCGTGCCGCCCAGTGCTTCGCGATCGATCGCCACGGTGAAGACCTGGCGCTTTCCGGCGAAATATTCCGCAAGTTGCGCGCGGGCCTCGGCGAAGCGGCGATCGTCGCGCTGCCAGCCACGGCGCTGACATTCTTCGGGCCCGTGCCGGTGATCCTGCATAAAAATCCCGGTCAGCCCGCGCTCGGTTCCGCGCAGCGTGATGGTCCCCAAGGGTGATTCCATTTCGGTGAAGTAGGTGGTTTTCATAAGTTGGCGGCTGGTGCGGCGTCGTGCAGGGTTTGCCAGAGATGGAGAACGGCATACGCCCGCCAGGGGCGCCAGGCCGCGGCGCGCGCCAGGACTTGTTTCTCCGCTGGCCGTAGCTGCCCCGGCGTGATCAGCGCCTTGCGCACGCCGAGGTCGGCGGCCGGAAAGGCGTCCGGGAAACGCAACGCCCGCATCGCGACGTATTGCGCCGTCCATTCGCCGATGCCACGCACCCGGCGCAGCGCCGTCACCGCTTCCTCAACCGTTGCTCCCGGTGCGAAATTCAATTCCCCGCGTTCGGTGGCCGCCGCCAGTTCGTGCAGAGCGAGGGCCCGCGCCCGCGGCAGCCCGATGGTCGCGATCTCGGCGGGGCTCGCGGCCGCGAGGTCTTTCGCGGAGGGAGCGAGCCGGTTCAATGGTGGGAAAGGAGACACGACCGGCCGGCCAAATTTCACCGCCAGCCGCGCCGCCAGCGTCGAGGCCCCCGCCACGCTCACCTGCTGGCCCAACACCGCACGCACCGCGAGCTCAAAGGTCGTCCACGCTCCGGGCACCCGCAGGCCCGGATGCCGTCGCACGCTCGGCCCGAGCAGCGGATCGGCCCCGAGTTGCGCGTCGATCGCGGCGGGACTCGCATCCAGGTCGAACAGGGCGCGAAGCTGGGTCAGGATCGGCCACGACACTTCCGCGAGCGAGGCCGGCAAAGTCACCTCCAGCCACTCTCCGGCCGCCGCGCGGTGCACGATCAACCAGCCGGTGCGCTTTCCCCAGGCCACCGTCCGCGCGTAGCTCCGATCCTCGAGCGAGACGGTCTCGACACCCGGAACGGCGCGGCGCGCCAGATACTCCAACAGCTCCGGCCAGGCGAGCGGAGGCCGGTAGTTCAGGCGCAAGTGCAGGACGTCCATTCGTTCGGTTCCGTCGGGACGGCCTTGCCGGCGGAGCCTGGTCGGGGCTTGACCGTACCGCGCGAGGAAAAGGGCGTTGAGCCGCCGCAAGCTGCCGAAGCCCGCGCTCAACGCCACTTCGGAGATCCCCAGCACCGTCTCCTGCAAAAGCTTCTTCGCGAAAAGCAGCCGCTCCGTCTGCATGATCTCCACCGGCGTCACGCCAAAGGCTTGCACCATCAGCCGCCGCAACTGTCGCGCGCTGAACCCCGCGTGTTTCGCCACGGCATCCACCGAATCCCCGTCGATCGCCCGCGCCCGAATCGCCGTGAAGAGAGCCTCCTCCATGGAAACCGCCGCCGTCCCCGGGGCCAGCTCCGGCCGGCAACGCAGGCAGGGGCGAAACCCCGCGCGTTCCGCCGCCGCCGCCGTCGCCACAAAGACGCACGACTTCTTCAGCGGCGGCCGCGCCGGGCAGACCGGACGGCAATAAATTCCCGTCGTCTTCACGGCGACGAAAAACTTTCCGTCAAACCGCGCGTCCCGCGCCAGCAGCGCCTGGTAGTAGTCGAACTCCAACTTCATTGGTGTCGAAACCATAGTCGCCTCGACCCGGCCGCGCTCGCCGTTTTCGGCCACGGATATTCCGATCAACGCGGAGGCCGTTCCTGCGGGAGCCGCGGCCGGCCAAGTCTTGCGACCGCCGCATTCCAGGCCGCGAGTGGCCTGGCTCGATCCTGAGCGAATTGCGATGGGATCGCGCACCCGAACGAAGGGGAGCCGCGCATCCCCGAGCCGAAGGGGGGCGGATCAGCAAATGCGTGGAAGCTGCTCGCCGGTGAGTCCAGGTGCATTCCGACGCCGGCGCGCGGCGCGATCTCGGTGCGCGCGCTGGTCTCGCCGTCGCGGGTGGGCGATTAGCGAGCGAGCTAGAGCGGTTTAAGTTGAACTGTAGCCGCGAGCGGGCGGCGCAAGGAGCGGCGCGCGTCCCGCCGCCGGCCCACCAATGACGCGGCTCCGCCGCCTAACTTTCGGTCGGCGGCGGGACGCTCGCCGCTCCTTGCGCAGCCTCCCGCGACCGTCTCTACGGCCACAGTGAACCGCGCTAGCCGCGGAGCGGCGCCAACCCGAGTAGCCGTGGTCGAGCGGAGCGAGGCCACGGATCCGATGGTGATGACGAAGCCGCGTAGCGGCGACACCCGATGCGCGCAATGTTCCGCCGCTGACGCGGCTGCCTGGCGTTTTTCCGATGCCGTGGCCTCGCGTAGCTCGACCACGGCTACTCGGGTTGGCGCCGCTCCGCGGCTCGATGGCTCCGAGCCCGGCTCGGTCTCGAGGCTTCGCTGGCTTCCTGGCTCACAGGATTCGCTGGCGTCGCTCGGCGTCGCTCGGCGTCGCTCGGCGTCGCTGGCGTTGCTGGACTCGCTGGCGGCGTCAGTCCGGGAATTCGGACCCCGAGGCGGCCCGCTTCGAGCGGCGGCGTTCCATGAGCCAGACGATCCAGATACAGGATTCGTAAAGGAGGATGATCGGCAGGCCGAGCATCAGGAAGGTCATGGGATCGGGCGTGGGCGCGATGAAGGCGGCCAGGGCGAGGATGATCACGATGGCGTAAAGGCGCGTTTTGATCAGCCAGGCGTGGCTGACAAAACCCAGCGCGGCCAGGACGGTCATGATCGCGGGCAGCTCTCCGAGGAGGCCGAACCCTATGCAGAGCCGGGTCACGAAGCTGAAGTAATCACGCACCATCCACTGCGGCTTGACGCCAAGGCTCTCGGCGTCCCCGTGCAGCCAGTGCAGCGTCTGCGGCAGCACCAAATAATAGCAGGCACTCACGCCGGCGAGAAACAGGACGAAGCCCACGGCGATCCCCGGCATCACGTACTTTTTCTCCTGCCTCGTGAGGGCCGGCAGGACGAACTCGAGGAGGAAAAAGAGCAGCAAGGGAAAGGTGAGCAGGATGCCGGCGTAAAAGGCGAGGGTCAGCGAGATCAGGATCGAATCGGCCACCCCGGTCATGATCAGAATGTCCGTCGGCTTTGCGGAGACGACCTTTAGCGGCTCGATCATGATCGCGAAGAGCGGCTTGCGGAAGAAGAAGGCCAGCATCATCCCCGAACCCAGGGACGAGATCATCTTGATCAGCGTCCAGCGCAGATCCTCCATGTGCTCCAGGAACGGCTTGATCACTTCGCCGTCTCGGTGTTCGCGCAACTGGAAGAGCTTGTTGAGCCAGGTCATGGGGGGCGTTACTGAGCGCTAAAACCCCGCGGGGCGCAATGGCTTCTTCGGCGGATTGCGCTGCCTTCTCCTTCGACGTTCGATGTTGGACGTTCGACGTTCGACGTTTCTCTGCGGTTTCCGGAAAACGCCGAACGCTGAACGTCGAACGTCGAACGTCGAAGGGAAGAGGGGTTTTGCAGCTTGCACGGCGGTGGCGGATCGCGTCTCACACGAGCCCCAGCGCCGTCAACCGCGCAAAGCCGGCCAGGGTGTTCGCGTCGGCAATTTCGCCGCTGGCGATCATCGCCCGGAGGTCTTCCAGGGCAAACGGCCGGCACTCCGTGATGGCTTCATGGGCGTCGTGGGCGTGGCCTTTGGCACTGCGCACCACCGGGCGGGCGAGGATCAGGTGGCTGTGTTCATCGGTGAAGCCCGGGCTCGGGAAAAAGTGGCCGAGGGACACGACCTCGCCGCCGGGAGCGAGCTCATAGCCCGTTTCCTCGCGCAGTTCGCGGAGACCCGTCGCCTGGATCGCATTCGGTTCCTCGTGGTCGTCGATCTGCCCGGCGGGAAACTCCCAGATGGTGGTGCGAATCGGCACGCGTTCCTGGCGGATGAGCAGGAATTTCCAGTCCACGGTGACCGGCACGACCACCACCGCGCCCTTGCGATGCGCCACCGTCCAGGCCACTGGTTCCGCGCGCGTGGGCGTGGAGACGAGCGTCCGGTGGATCTCGACGTAGGGGTTGGCGAAGAGCGTCTCGTTCTGGTGCGTGCGCCAGCCCTCGGCGTCCCGGATGAAATGATGAAACGGCATCCGCGGTGGATGCCCGCGCACCCCACCAAACGCAAACTCAAACGCAGGACCTTCCCGAGGGCAGGCTTGACGCCGTCCCGCGCGCAGCGCAAGCAGGGACGAGCCTTTCGCCATGTCTTCGACCACCCGCATTTTCCTCGTCCGCCACGGCGCCACGGTGCTGACGGCGGAGGACCGTTTCGCCGGCGCCACCGATGTTCCCCTTTCCGACGAAGGTCGCGAACAGGCGCGGCGGCTGGCCACCCGGCTCGCCGGGGAGAAGATCACCGCCGTCTATGCCTCGCCCCTGGGACGCACCGTGGAAACGGCCAGCCTGCTGGCCAGCCCGCACGGGCTGCCGCTGTTGACGCGGGAGGGCCTGCGCGAAATTTCGCATGGCCGCTGGGAGGGCATGACGCGCCTGGAAGTCGAGGCGCAGTTCGCGGAAGAGGCCGCGGCGTGGGACAAGGATCCCTATACTTTTGCGCCCGTCGGCGGGGAGAGCGGGCTGGCGGTCACCGCGCGGGCGCTGCCGGAATTGATCGATATCGTGCGGGCGCATCCCGGCGCCTGCGTGCTGGTGGTCTCGCACAAGGCGACCATCCGCCTGCTGCTCAGTTCCCTGCTCGGGTTCGATCCGCGCCGTTACCGCGATAACCTCGACCAGAGCCCGTGCGCGCTGAACATCGTGGATTTCAAGGACCCGGTGCGCGCGCGCCTCACGCTGTTCAACGACACCTCGCACTATGCCGAAGCCGGCGGAGCGATTCCCCAGGTGCCGACGGCGCGGCTTTCGAAATGGTGGGACACGGGCGCCTCGGGCGCGTAGCCGCGGGCGGGAGGATCCATCATTCTCGTGGGCTGAGGTTCTCCGAAAAGCGTTCGCACGCCGCGTAGCGGCTGCACCCTGAGTAGCCGTGGTCGAGCGCAGCGAGGCCACGGAGGAAAAACAAGAGCACGAGCCGCGTCAGCGGCGAAACCACGGGAAGTATCGCCGCTACGCGGCTGCCCTCGTTACTTGGGGACCGTGGCCTCGCTGCGCTCGACCACGGCTACTCAGGTTGCAGCCGCTACGCGGCGCCCGCGTTTGCCCGCTCCATGACGAATACCCTTTTCGGAGAACCTCTCGCTAACGCCGGGCCGCATCAGCGGCCCATGATGCGATCCGGGCACGAGGAGATTCAGCCTGTCCTGAACGAGGCTGATGCGAGTACGTTTCCGGGATGAAACGCTCCCTCCTCATCCTCGCCACGGCGTTGTCGCTGGCTCCTCCGAAAATGGACGCCGCTGAAGCGCCGTTGACCTACAACGATCCTCACCCGCAACGCTACGATCTCAGCGCACGGGCCAGCCAGATTGATCCCCGGGCGCGCGAGCATCCCGAGATCGATTTCGTCTTCGAGAAGGCGGGCAAGGTGCAGGACCTCGAGCATGCCAGTGTGGATACGCGGGTGGCGCCGCGGGGGAAGCTCGTCATCTGGCTGATGGGCTACAATGCGCCGCTGTTTGAACGTGTCACCAGCTACGGTCTGCACGCGATCCAGGTGCATTATGCCAACGGCTGGTTCGGCCAGTTCGGCAAGGAACCGCCCCCGGCCGATGACAAGTTTCTCGGCAAGATCCGGCTCGAAGCGGCGACCGGCGAAGACTTCAGCGAAGCGGTGAGCATTCCCAAGCCCGACGGCATGATGGAGCGCGCCTTCCAGTTGGTGAAATGGCTGGCGAAAGAGAATCCGCAGGGCCGCTGGGAAAAATTCATCGCGCCGGATGGCAAAGGGCTGCGCTGGGAGGAGGTCATCATCACCGGCAGTTCGCATGGCTCGACCACCGCCACCCGCTTTGCCATCCATCAGAAGGTCGATCGGGTGGTGATGTTCTGCGGCCCGCGCGACCAGTATGAAACCTGGCAGGGCATCCCTTCCGCGACGCCGACCAATCGTTTCTTCGGCTTCAGCCATGTCCTGGACAGCGGCTGGACGGGCGGTCACTACTGCCGCTCCTGGGAGCTGCTCGGCCTGAATAAGTACGGTCCAATCGTGAACGTGGACCAGACCGCGCCGCCCTACGGCAACACGCGCCGGCTCATCACCAACGCCGACGTCAAAAACGATGCCAAGCGCGCGCATAGCTCGGTGACGCCGGGTGGAGCGGCGGTCAAGGACGCCTCCGGCCAGTTCATCCATGAAGCGGTGTGGCGTTACCTTTTCACCCAGCCCGTCGAAGCGACCGGCAAAGCGGTGCCGGCGGACCCGGCCTGCCTGAAAGACTTGCGTCAGAAAGCGGGGAAGTCGTCTTCGAAAACAGAGCAGTAAGAAAAGCGAGCCGGTTCATGGAGCGGCGTGACTGCTCCGCCCAGGTTCGGCTGCCTCCCAGAACCGCTCGAGCCGTGTATTGATCTCCGCGGCGTGCTGAATCGGGACCCCGTGCGACGCCGCGGGCAGGGGTTCGAAGTGCGCACCGGGGATGGCGGCCGCGAGCGCGCGTCCGGATTCGGGGCGCGCAATCGGGTCGTGTTCGGCGCTGAGGACGAGCGTCGGAAGGTTGGCCAGCGTCCCGAGCCGATTGAAAACGTTGTGGCGCCCGAGCGCTTTCAATTGCCGGAGCAGGATCGGTGGACTGTCCGCGAGGTCGCGGCCCACCAGGGCGGCGACCTGCGCGGCCAGCGCGTCCTGATCGGCCACCCGCAGATCGGCTTTGGACCAGATCATTTCAAGGAAGGCCCGGCGTCGCATCCGCCGCGAGCCGACGCGCGTGCGGAGACTCATCCAAAGGATGGAGGGAGTCAGCCGCGCCCCATCCGCGCCGCGGGCGAACGTGCAGAGCAACGCGAGGCTGCGCACCCGATCCGGGGCATCGAGCGCGAGTTGCTGCGCGATGACTCCGCCCATCGAATGCCCCACGACATGCGCCGACGCCCAGCCCGCCGCGTCCAGCAGCGCGCGGGCATCCCCGGCCATCGCCTCGACCGTGATCGGCCCGCGGCACGGCACGCTGCGGCCGAGACCGCGATTGTCGAAGAGGAGCGTCTGCCAGCGGGCCGAGAGCGCACTGACCTGCGGACGCCAGCCTTCGCCGGCGACGCCGATCCCTTGAATGAAGAGCACGGGCCGCCCGTCGCCCGAAAGCTCGTAATACAGTTCAGCGTCCGTTCGCGAAAGGAGAGCCATTGGCTCCGGCAGTCTGCGTGCCGCCACGCCCAGTGGCAACTTGCGCCCGCCGGCGAGGTCAGCTCCGGCGCAGGGCATTCGCGCGCCGTCAAGTCGCGAGCACGGCCTGGCGGTCGCGGAGCCGCCGCCAGAGCCACACGTGGGTGGCGATGATGATCGGGACCAGGAAAGTCGGTAAAAGACACAGCGGAAGACGCAGCAGGGCTTGCATCGACGCGGGATCATGGAGTGCCAGTCGCGCCGCGGTCACGACCACGAAGAGGATGTCCGCGAGTCCAAGCACATTCCAGAGCGCATACAGCCGCCGGCCGGTTGGTTGTCGGGGAGACACCGCGAGCAACAGCAGCAAGGCCGCGGAAGCCACCGCGAGATCGCCCCAGCCGGCGGGCACCGCAAAAGCAAACGGCAATTCACCGCGGCGATGGAGGATGAGGAACCAGGCGCCGACAAAGCGGGTGAGGTGAACCGCGACGAGCACCCGCACATCGACTCCTCGCCACCATTCCCGCAGCCAGTCAACGGCCACGCCGAGAGCCAGCAGCGCCCCCGTGAGCGAGAGGAGCACGGCTTGCGGCCAGGGCGGTCGCAGCGCGGCGGGAATCCCGCGCACGCCGGCGAGCAAAGCCAGCGCCAGCCATCCGGTGAGGAAAAGCACCACCCGGCGGTGAGCGATCGGCAGATGAGTCGGCATTGCCCGATGGTCTAGGCGAAATCCGCCGGACGGAAAGCTCGCGGCTGGGCCAGGCGCTTTGCTCAAACCGACACGGCTCGATACCAATAATCATGATCGACCGCCCGCGCGCGCAGATAAACCAATCGCGCTTAGTAGTTCGCAGCCTCGACGATGTTGGTGAAAAAATTGAATGGGGCGCGTGCTTCGGCGCGATCACGGAAGCGGCTGGGGTCGGAATTGAGCCGTTCATTGTTGAGTTCAGAGAGCTTGCGGCGCACTTCATTCAGGCGCTCGCGGAGGCCACTGGCCAACAGCGAGTCCTTCGTCGGGCCAATCTGACGCAGATTGTATTTCAGGTTCTTGATTTCGTCCTTGATCGTCATCGCCTGGTCCTGCGGCTTCTGCTTCGCGAGCGTCTCCTCGTTGCGTTTCACGGCCTCCAGGAAATCCTCGTAGTGCTCCCGATTTTTCCGATTGATGTCTTCGATCTCCTTGATTTTCCGGGCGGAGCCATAGGGGTCGAGGTAGGGCAGAATTTCCTCCAGGTTGAATCCCTCGAGCCCGGTGGGGTCGATGGCGTTGAGCGGTTCGCTGTTCGCGTAGGCGTAAAGATTGATCGCACCGCTGTCGAAATAGATCGGATCGCGCGCCGTCCACCGGCCGGCTTCGGCGTCGTAATCGCGCGCGCCGAACCGAACCAGGCCGGTGAGTGGATCGTAGAGCCCGCTGGCGAAGCCGAATGGTTGAAAGCCCGGCGCGGTGTCGCCCAGCACCTGGCCAAAAGGATCGTAGTCGAGCCGCTGGGCGATCGCTCCGGTCGTCGCGTTCACCACCAGCCGCACACTGCCGTTCGGATCGCCGAGCAGCCGGTAGGTGACGCCGCCTTTCACCAGGTAGTCCGGCGCAGTTGCGCGGGTGCCATAAATGAAGCGCGACACCACCGCGTCGGCCCCATCGAGCTCCGCGACGACCCGATATTGGCCATCGTAAAGAAATCCCTGTCCGAGCACGCCGCCGACTTTCCTGCCGATCCGGCGGTTGAAGCCATCGATGACGTATTCGACCAGCGTGCCGCCCGGTAAAGTGACCGAGCGCAGATTGCCGGCGGCGTCGTAGCTGTATTGCGTGGTCTGCCCACCCGCGGTTTTGCTTTGCCGGAATCCCGCGGCGGTGTGGGCGTAAGTCGTGGTGCCGAGCGAGGTGATGCGGTCCTGCGCGTCGAAGGTCGCCGCGACCCCATTCGCAGAGGTGCGGTTGCCATTTCCATCGTAGGCGTAGCTGGCCACGGACGCGCCGTTTTTCAGCACCGCGGAGAGCTGGCCCGCGGCGTCGTAGCTGTAGGCAAAGGTGTCGGTCGCGCCGCTGATCGTCTCGACCTTTTGCGTGATCCGCGCGAGGGCATCGCGCGTCATCGTTTGCGCAAAGATTTCGCTGCCCGTGACACTCGCGCGGCGCGAGGTCAGCTCGCCAAAGCCGTTGTAGCCGTTGCTCTCGCTGAGCATGTCGAGGGTCGCGGTGGTGATCCTCCCGGTGTCGAGATCCCGGTTGAGCCCGAGCGCACCGGCGACCGTGAGCAGACCATCGGCGTCGTAGGCAAAGGCGACCGGGTTCGCGCCATTGATCTGCTGGCTCACGGTGCGCAGCTCATCGTCGATCCCGCGGGCGACGCTGCCGGCAACCGTGCCGCTCCAGGTCTCGCTCAAGGTCACCGGCCCATCGTGGGTGAAGGTGACGGCCCCGACGCCCGGGGTGGTGGCGCTCGTGAGCATCCCGGTGGTCATTGAATAGGCAAAGGTGGTCGCGCTCGCGGCCGTGGTGCGCGAGGCGAGCCGGCCCGCGGCGTCGTAACCGTAATTGATCGTCGCACCGTCCGGCAGCGTGACCTTGGTCAGTTCGTTATCGGCGGCGTGCTCGAAGAGCGTCACATTCGGATTCGGGCCGACCTGCGGCGCGGTGTAGGAGGAGAGCCCGTCGAACGGCGTGTAATCGAAGCGGTGCACGGAGGCGCTCGGCGGCGTGACGCTCGTCACCCGTCCCTTGCTGTCGTAGCCGAAGCCGAGCGATCGTGCGCCGGGCAGGGAGAGAGACGTGAGGCGCGCCGCCGCGTCGTAAATTGGGACGATCTCACGCACCATCGGATCGACCATCTTCGCCACGCGCCCCTGCGCGTCGTAGGTGGTCGTGAACGTGCGCGCCGCGCCGACCGGCCCCGCGCTCGCGTTGGTCAGCCGGCCGCGCGCATCGTAGGCGAGCGTGAGCGGCTCGAGACTGCCGGTTTCGAGACGCGCCGGCCGGCCCGCGGCGTCGCGTGTTTCCCGCGTCCGGCGGGCCAGCGGAGAAGTCTCCTCGGAAACGCGCGTCACGGCATCGTAGCTCGTCTGGTAAAGGGCGTTGCCGATGGAAACGGTTTCGTCCTGTTTGATCAGCGAGAGCGGATCGCCCGGGGTGGCTTCGGGGCTGCGCGTGGCGCTGATCGTCAAGCTCCTGCCACCCGGGGTCGCGATCACCAGTTCCGAGGTGAACGGCGCGAGATAGCCGAGCCGCAGGTCGGCGCTGCTCTTGCTCTTCATGGTGAAGCCGGAGCGAAAACTCGCGAAGCGCACCCCGTTCGCACTGCGCCGTTCGGTGGCGGGCAGACCCGCCGCATTCGTATTCGTGCGCAGCTCCGAGCGGTCTGGAAAACTCTCGATTTGAAAAGTCCCCTCCGCGCGCAGCGCGTCGCTGATCCCGACCCGAAAGCCATCCGGCAACTCGACGCGCGCGAGGGTCGTCAGCGGCGCCCCCGCGAAATCCGCGGTGAGCAGCCGGCCGCCGGTATCGTATTGGAAGGTGTGCGCCGCGCCCGCGGGATCGGTTTCCGCGAGCAACAACCCGCCGGGCGAATTGGTGAACGACCAGGCCCCGCCCGGGGGATCCTGAAGACTCGCCAGGGTGCCGTTGGCGTCGGCGGTCAGCAGCGTGCGATGGCCGAAGGGCGCGACAATGGCGGTCGGCGCGCCCGCGGTGGTGCGCTCGATCGTTGTTTCGTTGCCGTCCCCGTCGGTAAGTTTCGCGAGCTGTCCGTCCGCGTTGTAGGCGAAGGTGAAGAGCACCGCGCCGGTGAAGGTGTCGCGCGTTTCGAGGTGCCGGCCCGCGGCATCGAAACGATAGAGCTGGGTGCCATCTTCGGACGGAATCGCGACCTGCGTGGCGGTGAAGCCGGGGAGCGGCGGGGCCACGCGGCGGATGCGGTTGTTGAAGGAGTCGGCGATGTAAAGTCCGCCGTCCGGAGCGGCGGCGAGGCTCGAGGGAAAATTCAAATGCGCCGCGGTTGCCGGACCGCCATCACCCGCGAACCCCGGCTGGCCGTCACCCGCGACTGTGGTGACGAGTCCATCGGCGGCAATTGCGCGCACCCGGTGGCGCGCCCGTTCGGTGAAATAGAGCGTGCCGTCGCGCCCGACCGCCAGACTCGTTCCGGTGGAGAAATCCAGGAGCGCCTGGGTGGCGGGAATGCCATCGGCTGGATCATTGCCGCCTCCGGCATAGGTGGTGATGAAGCCGTCGATCCCGATGCGGCGAATGCGATTGTTCCCCAGATCGGCGACAAACGCGGTGCCGTCCGCGGCCAGCGCGACCTCGCGCACGCCGGCGAATTTTGCCTCAAGCGCCGGTCCGCCATCTCCCGAGAAGCCGTTTTCGCCCGAGCCTGCAAAGGCGCGGATGATGCCGTCGGTGCTCACCCGTCGCACCCGATTGCCGTCCCCAATCACGACCGCGCCGTCCATGGTCGGAAACGACGACGGAGACTGCGACAAGTTTGCCTCGATGGCTTTCCCGTCGTCGCCGTCCGCTCCCGGCGCCGGTCCGCTCGCGACGATGGCAGGGATAATCGTCGAACCCGCGAAGGCCACGATCGTCCCGTCACCGGGCAACTTGCGCACCTGGCCACTGTCCTCGAGATAAATTTGACCGCCGGGGCCGGCGTGGACGCCCGCCGGCGCGGCAAGGCCCGCTTGCAGCGCCGGTCCGCCGTTGCCGGAGGAGCTGGCGTCGCCCGAGCCGGCGATGGTGGTGATCCTGCCGTCGGGGCCGACGCGCCGGATGCGGCTGTTGCCGCTGTCCGCGATCAGGACCGAGCCATCCGCGGCGAGGGCGACTCCCAGCGGCGTGTTCAATTGTGCGGTGAGCGCCGGACCGCCATCCCCGCTGAAACCCTGGGTGTTAGTTCCAGCGGTGGTGCTGATCACCCCCGTGACATTGGTCACACTACGCACGGAGCCATCACCGAGGAAGAGCACGCGTCCGAGCGGGTCGTAGGCGTGGTGCACGTCGAGGGTCCAGCCGCCCACGGACTGCCGGCGGAGATCGAACGCCCCGATCGGCACGGTGTATTTCTGCGGAAAAATAAACTCGCGCCGGGCGAGGAAATTTGGGCCGGCGACGGGAACCGTGGTGCCGTTTGCGCCAAACACCGTGGCGCTCTGGTAGGCTGCGTCATAGACGTAACCGATTTCCACCGTGGCCAGTTGCCGCCCTTGCAGCTCGCGGCCGTAAGCGTCTTTGCCGTCCCAGACGAAATCCTTGCTTTGATTCGGGTCGGGCGGGAACTCCTCCTTGAACACCCGCCCGGCGAGTTTCACCGTCAACTCGATGCGCTTGAGGTCCGGAACCGCCGAGCTGTCGCTGAGCGGGATTCTGATGCGCCGCGCCTCGGTGCGTCCGCTCACGCGGTTGCTGCGATAGTGGAGCCGGAAGGGTAGGTCCGCGAGGCTCACGCTTTCACCGAGCGCCTGGGATTGGATGAAAACATTCGGCGGGTCGTCCGGATCCGTATTGTAATCGTACTTTGGCGGCCCCTGCTGCGGGCCGCGCCCGGTCGAGGGCGGCCAGTTCAGATCATTTGGCGAGAAGTGCAGCATGGGCGTGCGCCAGAGGCTCTTCGGCGCGGTGTAATGCTGGGCGAGCGCCGTCCGCTCCGCATCGGTAATGCCGAGCGCGGCGAGCTCCGCGGGATCGTCGGCATTGCTATCGCCGTCCGCGTCGAGATCAGCGAGGCCCGCATTGATCGCGAGCAACTTCAGCACACGCCCGCTCGGGCCAGGCTCCCACTCGCCGCGCGCCCGATTGAACGAGCCCGCCGGCACGATCGTGCCGATCGGAAAATCGAGGAAGTTGTCCACGTAGAAGAACACCTCGCGATCGAAGACCACGCTGATCGCTCCCGCGGCCTCCGCTTCATCCGCGCTCAGCTCGATGCAATAGGTGTAGGCGCTGTTCGGCGGCAGCGCCCCCGGCATCGCTTTGTCGCCATCGGGACCCACGGTGTATTCGGTCGCGCGGATGGTCAGCTTCTTGACGGGGACGAGCGTGCCGTCGGGGAGCAGGAGCGAGGCTTTCGTCCCGGCCGGAAAAATGACGAAGCCATGGCGGTTGCCGTCCCCATCGGACTCGACCGAAGCCACGTGCGCTTGCAGCGGCGCGGCCGGGCCGAAGGTCACCACGGTCATGCGCGGGTCCACGGGAATCACCGCCACATCCGGCAGCACCGCGTAATCCAGCAGCGGCGCTTCGACGCGGCGCTGCGCCATCATGCAGCCGGCGCACTCGAAGACCACGTCGAGCGGTCCGCCGCCGTTCACCGCGATGTCGTAACCGCCATCGGCCCGCGTGTGCGTCTCGCCGAATTCCGGATGCCCGAGGATGGTCACATTCACGCCGGCGACGCCGAGGCCTTCCCGCCCGCGCACGACTCCGCGCAACACCGCCACGCGGTCCGGGAGAATCGTTCCCGGCGCCACGCCGGTCTGGATCAGCGGCTGTTTCTCGAAGAGGAATTTCACCGCTTCGTAAAACGTCGTGACCACGGTGCTCGGCACCGGCGACGCGAGCGCCACCGGGTCGGGCGCGACAATTCCCTTCTTGTAACGCCGCGTCACGAAATGCGCATCGGTGAGCACGTTGATCTTCACGCCGCCGATCGTTCCCCCCGAGAACTTGCCCGCGCCGAAGCGGCTGGCCGCATCGATCGAGGCGACGGTGATCTTGCCGATCTTGCTCTTTTTCTCGCCGTGCACGCCGTCGTTCGTGTTGCCGAAGAGGCTGTCGAAGGGCGTGTAGCCCGCGCCGATAAACGAATCCTTCATCGGGCCGCCGATCGTGATCGAGCCCAGTGTGCCCTGATCGAAGCTGTCCGCGTCTGCTCCCGTGCCGCCGAGCGCGTGATCCGCGCCGAAGTTCGCGCCGGCAATGATCTTCGAATTAATCACATCGCCCGCCACCGTGATCGCCCCGATCTTCGCCGCGCCGATGAGCGAGTTGACGAGGTTCCCGCCTTGCAGCGCATCGTCTTTCAAAAAGCGCATCGGCCCGATCGTCGCGGCGAGGATTGTCGCCGCAAGATCCCCGCCGATGACGCTCACGGACACGATCTTTCCGGGCGAGCTCAGCGTCCCGGCAAAGCCGCCGTCCGTGACCGTAAACTTGCCCACATTCAGCGCGGAAATAGTCGCCGCGGCGACCGCCTCGGCGGTGAAGGTGAGCGTCTGCCCCGGCGCCTCGAGCGCAAAGCCTGCTCCGACTTGTTGCGCGGTGAAACGAAGCTGCTTGAGCTGCGGATTCGCCCCGCTGTGCAGCACGACTCCCGGCCCCGTGTCGGCCACGGTCACCGCGCCCACGCCGCCCGGCAGATCGATCGCCGTCGTCAGCTTCGAGCCGGGGGCGAGAATCGTCTTCAGCGGCGTCACTCCCGTGATCGTGCGCACTTCGGCGTTGTCCGCGCTGCCACCGGTCCCGGGATCCACCTTGATCGTGAGCGTGCTGGCCTTGGACGTTTCGGAAAGCTCGATCTTGTCCACCGCGTTGCTGCCGCCCACGCGTGTCAGGATGAAGGTCCCCGGGCCCGTCAACTCGACACCGCCTTCAGAATGTTCCGCCCGCAACAGGCCCGGCAGACCAAGGGAGCAAGCCGCCGCCAGCGCGAGCGAGCTGTTGCGGACGAGTGCCACCAAGCGGGACTTTTTCATAAGCTGGAGGAAGAGCCGAACTTGCCAAAAAATCGCCGCCGCCAGCGCCTCCGGTCAACGGGTTTTTGCAATGGCGCGGCCCGCGAAGCAGCTCCCAAGGAGCGGCGCGCGTCCCGCCGCCGACCCACCGACGCCCGGAGGGCCACTCTTCACCGTGAGCGCCCCGGTAGAACCCACCCCGCGGCGAGACGCCCGCCGCTCCTTGAACGCCCCGAGTTGCTCGTTGGGGCGAGGGCGCCCCGGCTCCCTGGAGGCGTGTTTCCAAACACGTCCTACGTCGCCGCGGAGGTTTCGCCGGCGCGAATCCGTTCCAATTCCTCCCACCGGGCGTAGAGCTTCGGCACCCGCACGCGCGCAGCCTCGAGCTGTGCCTCGAGCTTCTCCCAGTCGTGGCCGTGTTTGGCGAAAAAGGCGGGGTCCGCGAAGGCGGCTTCCATGCGGACAATGTCTTCCTCCGCCGTGTGGATCACACTCTCGATCGTCTCCAGCTCCCGCGTTTCCTTGTAGCTGAGCTTGCGCGGCTTTTCCCGGCGCGCGGGCGCGGCTTTGGGCGGCAGCGGCGCGGCTTCGATCAAGGCCGAGGGTGGGCGGCGCTTTTCGAGGTAATAGTCGTAATTCCCCGCATAGAGCGAAACCACGCCGCCGGGCTCGAAGGCGAGGGTATGGGTGCAAACGCGGTTGAGGAACCATCGATCATGGCTGACCAGGATCACCGACCCCTGGAAGTAGAGCAGCGCTTCTTCGAGCATGCGCAGCGTCGCGAGGTCGAGATCGTTGGTGGGTTCGTCGAGCACGATGACGTTGCCGCCGCGTTTGAGGATTTTGGCCAGGGTGACCCGGCTGCGTTCGCCGCCGCTGAGCTGCGCGATCTTGGTGTTGATCCGGTCTTCGGTGAACAGGAAGCGCCGCAGATAGCCGCGCAGCGAGATGTTCTCCTCGCCAAGCTTCACGTGCTCCTGGCCTTCGCCGACTTCCTCCCAAACCGTCTTGTTGTCATCGAGCGCGAGCCGGTTCTGATCCACGTAGTTGATCAGCGTGCGCGCCCCGATTTCCACCTCGCCCCAGGTCGGCGTGAGTTCGCCGATGAGGGCGCGGACGAGGGTCGTCTTGCCCACGCCGTTGCGGCCCACGATGCCGAGCCGCTGGCCGGCGGCGAGATCGAGATTGAGGCCATCGAAGAGCACCCGGCTCTCGATTTCGAACCCGACGTTGCGCAACTCGATGACGCGATTGGCCAGCTTCGGCGCCGGCGGAATGACCAGCTCGACATCGAGCTCCTGCTCCGGCCCTTCCTGCGCGGCCTCCTCGTAGTAACGCTCGATCCGGTCCACGCTCTTGGTCCGCCGGGCGCTCGGACCTTTGCGCACCCATTCGAGTTCCTTCTTCAAAAAGCGCTGCCGTTTCCGCTCGACCTCCTCGTCGGCGGCGGTGCGATTCGCCTTGGCGAGCAGGAAATCGCTGTAGTTGCCATCGTGCGAAAAGAAGCCGCCCACGGCCAGCTCCACGATGCGCGTCGCGATGCGATCGAGGAAATAGCGGTCGTGGGTGACGAAGAGGCAGGCGCCGGGGTAGCGCGCGAGGAAGTCCTCCAGCCATTCGATGGACTCGGTGTCGAGGTGGTTCGTCGGCTCGTCGAGGATGAGAAAGTCCGGCCGCGCGAGCAGCGCCCGGCAGAGCGCGACGCGCCGCTTTTCCCCGCCGCTGAGCGTCGCCACCCGGCGTTCGCGGGCCGGCGCGTGCAGATGGTCGGCGAGCAACTCGACGCGCTGATCGAGCATCCAGCCGTCGAGATGCTGAATGTGATCGAGCAGCGCCGCGGCGCGCGGGCTTTCCGGCGGCGTGTTTTCGTACTCCTCGATCAAGGCCAGCACCGGCGCCGCGCCGGCCCGGATGTTTTCGTCCACGGTCCGGTCTTCCGCGAGGGTGAAAGCCTGCGGGAGCCAGCCGGTGATGAGCTCGCGCCGCCGGGTAAAAAAGCCTCCATCCGGCTCGAGCTCGCCGGCGGCAATGCGCAGGAAGGTCGATTTCCCGCAGCCATTGCGTCCCACGAGTCCAATGCGCTCGCCTTCATTGATGGCCAGCGTGGCGCGGTCCAGCACGGTGTGCGGCCCGTAGCGGACGGTCAGCTCGGTGGCGGAGGCGATGGGAGTGGGATCGGGCATGGAAGGGGGAGGAACGTCGAACATCCAACGCCGAACGTCCAATGCCCTTCGTTCTTTGTTCGACGTTCTTTGTTCGGGTTCGACGTTCGACGTTGGATGTTGGATGTTGGACGTTGGATGTTGGATGTTGGATGTTGGACGTCGGGTGTTGGCTCCCGCCTAGTCCTCTTCCGCGAGCGCTTCGAGCCGGCGGCCGGTCTGCACGTGGAGCACGACCGTGGCGACGCCGAGCAGGATCGAGACAACCACGAATCCGGATTCATCGCGGAAGGCCCTGGCCAGGGCGATCCCAGCGAACAGGTTTCCCACGAACTGGATCGCGATCGCGACCGGCAGCGCTCCCCTCTTCACATGGAGCGAAAGGAAGGCGACCAGGTGCAGGAAAAAGAGGAATTGCGCGGCGATGGAACCCATCACGGCGAGCGCTTCGGTGTCCCACCGGCCGTTGCGGTGCAACTCGTGGCGGATCTCCTCCTGCACGAAGCAGGCGGCCACCGCGAAATAGCACAGCGCCGGAAGCAGCGCCGGCAGGCATCCGAGGATTTTCTGCCAGGCGATCCGCCGCATGCTCATCGGCAGCATCGCCAGGCTGGAGAGGGTTTTCCAACGGCGCTCCTGCCGGAAGACGCTGCCCGCGGCGAAGGCCAGCTCGATGCATCCCACGAAAAAGGCCAAATAGAAGGCGAAGTAGCCGAGTTCCTTCATGCTCAGGTGACGGAAAGGCCGCGGGAGGAGGATGAAAATGACGATCGGCACCGGATAGAGAATGAATTTGGCCGCCATCCAGACCTTGCCCCCGGTGAGAAAATAAAAGTCCTTCCAGGCCAGGGATCGCTGCCAGGCGCGGCCGGCGCCCAGCCCGCGAAAAAGCGAGTTGCGCCGGGCCACGAGATTCCGGCCCGGCGCCGCTTCCTGCTGTTCGCTGCAGAAAATCTCGAAGACCGCCCAGGCGAGCAGGAAGCAGCCGGCCCCGAGCACGAGATTGCTCCAGACCTGCGCGCCGGCCGGTGAATCGTTGAACCCGGTGGCGAGAATGGCTTCCAGCCGATCGAGCGGCGAGGCGAGCGCCACGGCATCGGCAATTTCTCCGAACTTCACCACCAGCGGGCTCGGTTTGATGACGAGCTGAAGGGAAATCGGGACCATCACCAGCCAGCGGAGGAACGGGACCAGCGCGAAGAAAACGAAGAGCGTCAGGCCGGTCATGAAGGCGGCCGCCGTCGTCCGCCGGAAGATGACCGAGGCGAGCAGCGCGAGGTTCGAGAGGAAGATGAGGAAAGCCCCGAGCGTGCAATATGCCGCCAGGATCTGCCGCATGGCCACGCCGCCGAGCGAAATCGCCAGGAGCGTAAAAGGAAACTGGGCCAGCAGCAGCAGGAGGGCGCCGATCAAGCGGCTCGTCGATTTGCCGAGCAGGATCGAAAGCGGATTCAGGTTCGTCATCCGCAGCAATCCGAGGGTCATCTCTTCCTTTTCCTCGGTGATCGCCGAAGCGAAATAGCTGAATCCCGCGAGCAGGATGAAAAAGAAATTGATATAGACGACGTTCTCGAAGAATTCCAGCCCCGGCGCGTTGCCGTAGCCATAGGACTGCCGGACGGAGAGCAGGAAAAGGAGGATCACCAGGATCAGGCCGACGCGGGCGAAATAGGTGATCTTCAGCCGCACATCATCGCGCAGAGACCGGGCAAACAAGGCGAGCAGCGGGGAGGTCATCAGCGCACCGGATCTAATCTTCGGCGATGAGTTGGTCGAGGCGTTCGACGATGCGGCGCTCGAGCTTTGGGCCGAGGAACAGCGCGGCGACCGGCAGCCCGAAGAGGGTCAGCCCCGTGGCAAGGAACGCCATTATGGCCAGCGCCTCCGAATCCAGGGAAACAGAATTGAATAGAGTGAGGATTCCCGCCAGCACGAGGTTCCCTGCAAAGACGACACCAACGGCGAGCAAGGGCGCGCCGTGCGGCATTCGCAGCGAGAGCAAGGCGGTCAGCTTCACAATCAAAAGCGCCTGCGGCCATAGGAATGCTCCGGCGATCAAGCCGCCGATGATGACGAGGATCACCGGCCCAAATGGATTTGGATGGCCGCTGTGCAGGCCCTCGGAATAGCGCGCCGCAAACCAGGTCCCGAAGGCCAGGGCCAGCCAGACACCCGTGGGCCACGCGGCGCGAACCGCGCGCGTGATCTTGCAGCGCACCAGATACCCCGGCTCGATCCGCGTGAGGGCCAGACCCGCGAGGGTCTGCCCGCTGATTTCGGAGCGAAAGGCGCGCGCGGCGCTCAACGCCAGATCGAGCACCAGGCCGAACAGCAGGACGGCGGCGGCGAGCCATGCAAAATCGCCCAGTCGCATCATCGATCCAGGCCGGCCAATGGCGGAGGCCGCCAGAACGACCAGGAGAACCGCTCCGAGCAGGGCCCTCACCCAGACGCCAACCCACCCGCCGTGGATGAAGTGATGATCCTTCCAGGCGACGGCATCGAGCCAGACCCGCTCCCGGCCTTCGCGGAGCTGAGGCCGCGAAACCAGTGCGCCTGCCACTCCAGGCCCTCATTTTCCCCGCCAAAACGTCCGAAGACCAGGTAGGCGAGAAGAAAACAAACGGTGCCGCCGGCGAGATAGCTCCAGACCTCCGGCCCCAGCAGCGGGCCGGAATAATTGGTGGTGAAGACTTCCTCGAGGCGGACCCACGGAAGCATGTCCCAGAGCGTCCCGGCGAGTTCATCAGCGAAGAGCTGGATCTGTCTCGGGCCCAGAAAGGCCGCCCTCGTCCCCAGCCTTGGGAGCAAGCCAGGCAAAGCCAGATAACCGGAGATCGCCAGGCCGCTCAGCAGCGTCGCCATGGGTCCGCGTGCCGCCAGCACCGAGCAGAGCAGCGCGAGCTGGCAGATCAGGAAAAGGAACGCTCCCACGGCGATCTGGCTGGCGAGGATCTGGCGAATGGTGAGGCCGCCCAAAGTGGTCGCGAGCAAGGCCAGCGGGAGCGGCACCGCGAGCAGCAGCGCAGCGATCACCAGCCGGTTGCCGGATTTGCCAACGAGGATCGCCATAGGGCCGAGGTTGGTCAGCCGCAGCAGATCGAGGGTGCCGTCCTCCTTTTCCTCGGTGATGGCCATGGCGAAGTTCGTCAGCCCGGCCATGATGATGAACAGCAGTTGCGTCCAGCAGAGCGTGCGGAAGATCTCGAGGCCCGGGGCCCCGGTCCAGCCGACGAGCTTCCCGGTGATGAATATCCCGAGCGCGGCCGTCAGCACCACCCCGGCGCGCAAACCGTAGGTGAGCCGGCTCCGGACGCTTTCTCGCAAGGCGCGGACAAACAGCGCGAGCAGCGGGGAGGTCATCATGAAACGGTGTGGTCTGGCGGGATCCGGGCGGCGGGATCCCGCCGCAGATCGGCCTCGGTGCCCAACCGCGCAGACCCGGAGGCGGTTTGCTGGGTTCCTCAAATCCTGTCTCATGCCAGCCGCGCTGCGAATCCTAAACGCCGAGGCGCCGGGGCGCGGAGAACCACCACCACCACGAGACCCGCTCGCGCCGCATGGGTCAGCTTGAGGCGCGCATCTTCGCGCAGCGAGCGGATGAAAAGCGCGAGCAACGGGGAGGTCATCGATGAAACGGAACCAACCAAATGACCAAATGCTGCCAAATGGCCAAATCGCGGACAGGGGGTGCAAGCGCGGGTGCCGCCCCTCCATTCATTTGGTCATTTGGTTCACGCCTTTGCCTGCATCGCTTTTGGCTCCGCTCGCGCGGCGGCTTCACGAGAACCACCATGGTTCACTCCTCGGCCGCGAGTTCCCCGAGGAGGGCAAGGGTTTTGTCGCGGCAGACCTTGGCGAAGATGATCGCGAAGACCGGCAGCAGCAGCACGCCCACGCCGAAAAGGAGCATGCCAATCATCATCCCCAGCAAGGTTCCGACAAAAAGGACGGCAATCCCGATCGGCAGCGCGCCGCGCGGGAGCAGCAGCGAAAGCCACGCCGTGAAGTGCACGAAAAAGTGCAGCAGCGTGCCGGCGTAACCGATCCCCAGCAGCAGGAAGACAGCGCCGATCAAGTCGCTGAGGGCATAAGTCCCGAGACAGATCAGGATCAGCGCGGGCACCACCAACGTGGCCAGGAAGGCCGGCAGCACCGCGTGATGGAGCGAAGCCAGCTTCGCGCGGTGCAGATCCTCGACGGTGAGCGGCAGCAGCGCGAGACCGGACCAGGTGCGCTCGCGCTTTTCCACGGAGAAGATGCGCGACGCCGCAAACCCGAGTTCGGCGGTAATGATCAGGATGGCGAGGCCGATCACGGACGACAGCGCCGATTGCACCTGGAACCCCGTCGAGCTCCACACGTTCAGGATGACGAGCACGACATAGGCCGCGAGCTTCAGATAAACCGCGCCGCGCCCGCCGTGGATGAAATGGAAATCCTTCCACGCCATGGCCCGCGGCCAGGGCCAGGCGCGGCTGACCGGGAAACGGCGGCGCCACCACCGCGGGCCAGCCGACGGCGCGGCGTCCCCCTCCGAGGCGCAGCAGCGGTCGAAGACCAGCCACGCCAGGAAAAAGCAGGCGAGTCCGGCGAGCAGGCTGATCCAGAATCCCGGTGGCGCCAGCGGACCGGCGAAGCCCGTGGCCAGCACCTCGGCGAGACGCTGGAACGGCAGCAAGGAGCTGAACCCTTCCGCCACCTCCTGCCACGGTCCGGAGCTCCCGGCGGCGGCGTTGCTCAGCAGTCCAAGGCCGACCAGACTGATTCCGACCAGCGTCGCCGCCAGGCCGGTGCGCGAGGCGAGCACCGAGGCGAGCAGTGCGAGATTGCAGAGAAAGAACGTGTAGGCGCCGAGCGCCAGATAAGCGGACACAATCTGCCCCGCGGTGATGCCGCCGAGGGTCACCGCGAGGAGGGTGAAGGGAAACTGCACCGCGATCAGGAGCAGCGCCCCGCACAACCGGCCGGTGGATTTGCCAAGGAGAATCGAGAGCGGATCGAGCTGGGTCATGCGCAGCAGTCCGAGCGTTTGCTCCTCCTTTTCCTCGGTGATCGCGGAGGCAAAATAGCTGCATCCCGCCAGGGTGATGAACACCGCCTGGATGAAGGCAATCGAGCGGAAGAACTGGAGGCCCGGCGCCCCGGTCCACCCGCTGGCCAGGACGGTCAGCACCATGAACACCGCGACCACCGCCACGAGGCCCGCGCGGGCCGCGTAGGTCAGCTTGACGCGCGCATCCGCGCGCAGCGACCGGACAAATAGAGCGAGCAGCGGGGAGGACATCGAACGGATTTAACCAAATGACCAAATGCGACCAAATGACCAAATCGCGGAAAGGGGAGCCGCCCCAGAGCCGCTGCCTTCAATTCATCCCAAATCCGGCGATGGAGATGACCACGGAGAACACGGAAAACGCGGAGCAGGAATCATTTTGGGGCGATCGTGGCGCTCGTCCGTGAGTCACCCGCGGCGTGATCCGTGTGAGTGCCCGAACCTCCGCGTCCTTCGCGCTTTCCGCCTCTTCCGCGGCCCATCGCCGTTTCCAGGTTTACTCACCGAATCTTTCCCGCCCGTATTTCAAATTCCCCTCTGCTCATCATTTGCTGAGACGGCTTGAACGCGCCCTGCTCAGACAGTCACATTCTCTTCTCCTCCACCTCCCATGAAAACCAAATCGTTACTCCAACTGTCCATAATCGCCTTGCTGCTTCTCGCGTTCGCGGAGCGCGAATCCACCGCCGGCACGCCGCTGCCGAGGAGCTCGCCGGAGGCGCAGGGCATTTCCTCAGTGGCGATCCGCGCTTTTGTCGAAGCGGCAGACAATGAGATCAACACCCTGCACAGCTTCATGCTGGTGCGGCACGGGCAGGTGATCGCTGAGGCCTGGTGGAAACCCGAGGCGGCGGACAAGCCGCATGTCCTGTGGTCGCTCAGCAAGAGCTTCAACTCCACCGCCGTCGGACTCGCGGCGGCAGAGGGGAAGCTAAGCCTGGAGGACCCGGTGCTGAAGTTTTTCCCTTCCGAAGCGCCGGCAGATCCGTCTGGCAATCTCCAGGCCATGCGCGTGCGCGACCTGCTCACGATGAGCGGCGGACATGACGTTGAGCCGAAGTTCGACCTCGCTGCCGGCCCCTCGGTGAAGGATTTCCTCGCGCAGCCTGTCACGCACCAGCCCGGCACCTGGTTCCGCTACAACACGCCTGGCAGCTACACCCTCTCGGCGATCGTCACCAAAGCCACCGGCCAGTCGGTTCTCGACTATCTCAAGCCGCGCCTGTTCGAGCCGCTCGGCATCGAGAGCCCCGAGTGGGGAGCCACCGCCGAGGGCTACAACTTCGGCGGTTATGGCCTCTTCATCCGCACGGAGGATATCGCCAAATTCGGCCAGCTTTACCTTCAAAAAGGAAAGTGGAACGGCAAACAACTGCTCCCCGAAAAATGGATCGAAGCCGCAACCTCCAAGCAAGTGGACAATGATAAAGCCCCCAGCGGCAAGACCGCCGACTGGCAGCAAGGCTACGGCTTCCAATTCTGGCGCTGCCAGCACAACGCCTACCGCGGCGACGGTCGTGACGGTCAAATCTGTCTGGTGTTACCCGAACAGGACGCCGTCGTTGCCATCACCGCCCAAACCGGCCAGATGCAGACCGAATTAAATCTCGTCTGGGAGAAACTCCTGCCTGCATTCCAACCTGAACCGCTGCCGGCAGATGCCCCGGAACAAGGGAAACTGAAGCAAAAGCTGGCCGATTTGACCGCCCATCCGGCGAAGAAGGCCGACTGATGACGCAGGGCGAAATCGACATGAAACCCCGCGGCGGTCGGCACAACCGCGCCTCTGGAATCTCGAGCGCCCCGGGAGGAAGTTCGGTTCGTTTCATGATGACAATGGCGGCGTCAAGCCAGCCAGCTCCGCAAGGTGGAGTAGTCTTGCTTCAAGGCGGCCAGCAGTTCCGCCCGGGGCAGGCCGGTCTTTAAATGTTCGTGATGCTGGCTGATCGGGCCGGCAAAGGATGACGCCTTGAGATCGTCGAAAAACTGCCTGGGCACGCGACCTTCGCCCAGCGGGCACCAACGCGGTTGCCAGCCCTTGGCCGCGTCCTTCTCCCAGTAGAAGTCTTTGAGATAGACCGCCACCCATTGCTTTTGTGTCAGTCGCGCCTGGACCGGCCAGGAGAGGCCGCCTTCGATCATCGCCTGACCGATGTCGAAACAGAAGCCCATGGCGGCGGGATCGAGTTCCTTCATCATCAACCACAGATCCCAGATCGGTGCGCCAATGTAGTCCGCGCCGGAGTGGTTTTGATAACCCCCTTGCAAGCCCAGTTCACGACTGAGGGCACTGAGATCTTTCAAGGCGGCGCCAAACTCGCGGACGATGTCCGGAATGGGCCTGTCCGGCGGATAATGGGCGAAGCCCAGCCGGTACTTGCGGATACCAAGTTTGGCGAGGGTCTTGAGAATTTTCTCCGCGAGCGGATCCGCGCGGAGGATGTCGGTCGTGACCATGGTCACCTCCTTGCCGCGGGCCCGCAGCGCCTCGACCATTTTGGGCAGGTCTTCTTCCACGCGCTCTGGAGCGATGTGGGTGGCCTTGGCCCGCACCGGGCATTCGATGCCGGCCCAGCCAATCTCGGCGACCAGATCGGCCGTGTCGTCCGGGCTGAAGTCGCTGAAGGGCTTGCTGAAGCCGATGATCGGCCAGCGCGGCAGGGCGGGAGCGGGCTCGGCATGCCCCGCGGCCACCGCGCCGAGCGCGAAAGCGGTGGTTTGCAGAAACTGTCGGCGATTAAGGGATGAGGATGGAGACATGGAAGGAACGCGTTGAGGGTCAGAGGGAAAGAGATTCGAACTCATGCATCGGCAAATCCGCCGCGACACCGAAGGGCGCGGCATTCACCGAGCCGAGTTGCAATTCGCCGCCGCGCACATCGAGCCGCGCGAACCCATCGAGCGGCGTGTAAAGATCGCCATGCCTGGCGAGCATCGCTTCGCTGATCGACGGCGGGAAGACGGAGAGACCGCGGAAGTAATGGTGGCCGTTGCGCTCCACGCTCGCATTGCCCAGCGCGGCTTGCGCGGCGAGGTCTTGCAGCAAGGCCACGGGGCCGATGTTCACGAGATCCTCGCCGCTCATCTGATACCGGGTCGTATTCCCGAGGGTGTTCCGATGATTGATCAGACAGCGATGGATCGCGCCCTTCATCACGCCCTTGCAGTTCTTGTGGCTGGTGCCCGCGTAGCCGAGCTCCAGGGCGAGCGCGAGGTCACCGATCCCGGCATCGGATTCATCGATGATCATCGGCGGGCCGCCGCGCCATTCCTTGATCTTCGCGACCTTCGGATCGAGCGCGACCGAGCGATAGAGCGGCTGCTCGATGAAGATGAGCTTTTCGAAAAACCCGCGCAGGGCCGCGTCCGCCTGGATGCGCTCCCACAGCTCCACGAATCTCGGGAACTCCTTGTATTGCTCGTTGCCGTCCAGCGTGAAGGCGTAGTCCCGTCCACATTGTGCCGTGACCACCGCCGCGATCTGATGCAACCGCGCGAGATCGCCCTCCACATCGCCGCGCACCTTCAGCTTGAAGTGATGGAGACCGTAGAACTTCACGCAGTCCTCCAGCGTCTGCGGCAGGCCATCGTCGAGCCGCTCCTCCGCGGTCACCTCCGCGGCGGTCAGCGGATCGGACAGCCCGACGGTGTGCCGCGCGATCACCTTCGCCAATGGCTGCGCCGGCAGAAACTCGCGCGGCGCCCGCCCGGCCAGCTCGGGATGAATCGCGCCGAGGTCGATGCCCGGCAGATTCTCGCGCAGCAGCGTGGAAAGATTCACGCCCTGCGCCCGCGCCAGCGCGTCGAGCATCGTGCGCTCGACCATGCTCACTCCGAAGTGCGCCAGCAGCGGCGGCAATCCACGGCCCGCCGCCCACGGCATCTGCGCCGCGCAAAGCTGCCGCCAAAACTCGAAGCCCGTGCTCGCTGCAATCTCCCGCGCAAAGGCCACCGCCTGCCGGATCACCAGCAGCAGTTCATCCAGCTCCTGCTGCGCGCTCTTGTCCGGCGACTTGTCGAACCACTTCGGCAACAGCCCCTCCGCCGCAGTCCCGGTGAAAGCCTTTCCGCCGATCTCGAACGTGCCGTGCAAAAACACATGCGGCGCCTCGGTCATCACGGCGATGCCGAACCGGAACGGCATGCGCGTTTTCGTGCCGGTGCGATGGAGCGTGGCATCGACGAGTCGAAGTCTGGAGGGAGTCATGGTTTGGCCGTCGAATGGACGGACGGCCATCCTAGCCTGCGCATCGTGCCCCGCTCCACCAAATCCACGCATCTGCCGACCATGAATCGCTTTTGGGAGTCAATGCTCTTCGGAGCGGGGACTTGCGAGGGCGCGTCTTTTCCCAAACACGCAGTGCTGCCGGGCAGGCGTTGGGCCACGCAGCCACCCGCGGCGGAGTTGTCGTCGCTGTTGGTGAACTGCAACGTGCCGCCGCGGATTTCACCGCGCTGGTCTTCGACAGCACGCCCGCGCCCGCGAGGCGGAGGATGGTGGCGCCGCTGTGGGTCAGCGGCTGGGTGAAAGTGCTGGGTGAAGGTGCTGGTTCAGTGGAAAAGAAGGCGCGACCCGGATCGACCGGGCGCCCGTCTGGCGGCCGTGGAGGAGGAGCGTGCCCTCTCCGTACTTGAGCAGCGCAAAGCTCGAACCGCTCTGCCTCCCACTGACCTATCGGGAAAATCATTGCGCGAGACGCGTGGCGAATTCCTCCGCGAGCAGGCGCGAGAGCTCGCGAGCGCCGCGCTCATTGAGATGCGGGCCGTCGAAGTGCAGCGCCGGATCGTAGAGCGCGGGGTAACGCGCTGGGTCCTTGAAGCTGATCAAGTCTGCTTCGATCCCCTGGGCCCGCAGGTCGGCGAAATTCTCGGCGCGGGTGATGGAGGGCGTGATCACGAAAACCGGCGTCGCACCGGCCTGGCGCACTTCGGCGACGAGCGCGCGCAACTCCGTGCGCAGGTGCTCGGGCAGCGCAACCGACGCCAGCGTCCGGGCATAACTCGCCACCGCCTGGCGAAAGGAGTCGGCCGTCGCCGCAGCCATGGGCGTCGCGGGCTCGGGCACGAAGCCATCGGCCTCCAGCCACGGAGTGTTGAAGGCGAACTCCTTCTTCGCCGTCTTCGCCAGTTCCGGGCAGAGCTGCCGTTCCAGGAGGGCCGCGGCGCGCGACACGTTCGAAAGCCGCCGCCCGAAGAGGTCGGCGTGCAGCGCGCACCAGGCGAGTTTTTCACCGCTCGTGAACGTGTCCTCCCCCGCGACCTCGCGCCAGGCGAGCAGGGTGTGCCGCCCGTCGTGCCAGTAGATCGAACGCAACGTGCGCGCGTTCTGCGGGGAGATCCGCGGGTTCACCGGAAGCAATTCGATGAAAAGCCAGCGCACGGGCTGGCGGAGCCGCAGAAACTCACGCACGCGATAGAAGCTCTCGGGCGGCCAGACCGCTTCCATGGCAAAGTTGAACGACCGCGCTGGCTGCCCGCGGGCCCGCATTTCCTCATCGAACACCGCCGGCACGAAACCGCGATAAATGCGGCTCGAACCGATGAACACGGTGTCATACCCGCCTGCATTGGCCAGGAAGTGCGCTCGTTTTTCGCTGAGCACCGGGAGCTGCGGCGGCGGAAAGAGCGGCGCGGCCGAGAGCCACATCGCGAGCGAACCGAGGGCCAATGCCGCCATATTGAGGAGGACGCGGAAGGGGCCGGCGGGATTGGAGTGGGAGACGTCGCGGCATTCCGACACGCCCGGCGTTCTAAGCTCTGTCGCGGCAAAACCAAGGCTTTAAGGAAAGCCGGGGACGCCTGCCTCACGACGCCTCGGGTGGAGCCGCCTGCGGGGGGGGCTCCGTCGTGAAGACTGGCGCTGCGGCCTCGCTTTCACCTAGCCTCTCGCCTCCCATGACCATCCTTGACCAAGCCACGCGCGACGCCGTCGCCACCCTCCAGTCGCTGGCCGATTTCCAGCCCCAGCTCGATCGCGCTGCGGAGCTGACCGGCGCCTGCCTGACCAGCGGTGGCAAGCTCCTCGTCTGCGGCAACGGTGGCAGCGCCGGGGACGGCGCGGATTTCGCCACGGAGTTCGCCTGCCGCTTTGTCACCGACCGGCGCCCGTATCCCGCGCTTAATCTTGTCGCGTGCGGCAGCCTCCTGACGGCCAATGCCAACGACTACGGGGTGGAGGAAATGTTCGCGCGGAGTGTGCGCGCCTTCGGCAAACCCGGCGACGTGCTTTTCGCGCTGACCACCAGTGGCAACTCGGCCAACATTCTCGCCGCCCTGCGGGCGGGTCAGGAGATGGGCCTGCACACCATCGCGCTGCTTGGTCGGGATGGCGGCAGGGCGCGCGGCCTTGCGGAGATTGAATTGATCATTCCAAGCCAGATCACCGCGCGCATTCAGGAGGCGCACCGTTTCCTCCTCCACGTCCTCTGCGAGATGGTCGAAACCGGCTGGCTGCTCAAGGCCTGACGTCTCCCCGGCGAGTCGGGTGAGAGCAATCGAGGAGAGGTCAGGCGAACTCACCGAGTTCGCCTCGCGGCCGTAAACCCGTTGCGGTGCGTCCAAATCCGCACCGGCGCGAATCACGATTTCGAGTACATTCCGCAGAGGATCCAAAAGCCATGCGTCCTGTTTACATGATTGCCGGTGGGATAACGAAGTTCGCCAAGGCGCATCCCGACAAGGATTTCCGGTTGATGGTGAAGGAGGCCTTCGATGCGGCGCTGGGCGATCTCGGCGGACGGCTCACGGTCGCGGACATCGACGGCAGCGTGATCTCCTACTTTTCCGATCACTTCACCCGGCAGCTCAAGGCGGGCGCGATGGTCCAGGATTTTGTGGGGCTTTGCCCGAAGCCGAACGTCCGCATCGAAGGCGGCGGCGCGACGGGCGGGCTTTGTTTTCAGGCGGCCGTGCAGGCGGTGGCCGCGGGCCGCCACGAGGTCTGCGCCGCGATGGGTTTCGAGACGATGAGCACGGTGGAAACTTGGAAAGGGAACGATTTCATCGCGCTCGCGAGCGACACCAAATTCGATTATCCGCTGGGCGGTTTCTATACGGGCTACTATGCGATGATGGCGGTGCGGCACATGCACGAATTCGGCACGACCGAGGAGCAGATGGCGCGGGTCGCGGTGAAGAATTACGGCAATGCCGCGCATAACCCGTTCGCGCAGCACCGGCGCGCCGTGACCGTCGAGGAAGTGCTGCAATCGGCGATGATCGCCTACCCGTGCCGCCGGATGACGACCTGCGTGATGTCCGATGGCGCGGCGGTCTGCCTTCTCGCCTCGGAAGAGGCGGCGCGAAAGTTCTGCGACAATCCCATTCGCGTCGCGGGAATTGGCTGCGGCTCGGACACGATGCGCATGGCGGACCGGCCGCACGGCCGCGTGCCGCTGCTGCCGCACGAGCGCGCCGGTGATTATGCGGATTTGAAGTACCCCGGAGTGCACAGTTTCCGCGCCGGGCGGATGGCGGCGGTCGAAGCTTATAAACAGGCCAGCATCCGCGATCCGCGCGAGGAGATCCAAGTCTGGGAACTGCACGATGCGTACGCCTCCGCCGAGTTGCAGCAATATGAGGACGTGGGGCTGTGCCGATACGGCGAAAGCGGGCGGTTCATCGAGGAAGGCCATCCGGCCATCGGAGGGCACAACCCGGTCAATCCGAGCGGCGGTCTGCTCGCCTGCGGCCATCCCGTCGGGGCGACCGGGCTGATGCAGATGGTGTTCTGCTTTTGGCAGTGCCAGCAGACCATCGCCAAACATTTCGGCGACCCGTTTTGCCAGGTGAAAAATGTCCGGCACGCCGCTGCTTACAGTCACGCCGGCACAGGAACGTATGTGACGATCTCGATCCTGGAGCGCCCGTAGGCGCGGCGGTCAGAGCTGGATCTGGCGGGGAAAGGGCGCGCAGAGTTTCGAGGACTTCTGCCCGCGCGACGTGGCGCCGACGTAAAAAGTCATCCGTCCTTCGCCGTCGCAAAACCACACTTCGCGCGCGCCCGCTGCGAAATACAGAGCCTTCTTTTCGGCCATCTCGACGCGGGTGTTGCCCGGTGACAGGACTTCGACGCAGATTTCCGGCGCTTTGGTCAGGCAAACGCTTTCGCCGATGGCCGCAAGTCGAGCGCGCGAGATCCACGTCACGTCGGCCGCTTTGACCCCATCGGCAGTCGAGATCGGGGACTCGGTGGCTACTCGTCCGTCCGGGAGAAGATCCTCCAGCAAACGCCCGATTCTATATTGATAGCTTCCATGAGAGTAACCGGGAGGAGGGTACATAATGATGTGGCCATGGCGGTCGGTCTCGATCCGGCCCTCGAATCTCGCAAACTGCCGCCCGAGATCCGAGTCGGAGAGAAGTTCCGACCAACGGCGCAGGTTGAACTCCGTCTGATTTTCCTGCGCCGGCAGTGCAATGGTCAAAGTCGCCATACGGCATGCATACACCCGCCCCGCGACATTGCCAATCGTCCAGCGCGAGCACTGGCGTTGGGCGCGAATTGCGGCGAAGTTCGGGCATGCCTGCGAAACTCCCTGAGCGTGTCGAAGGCCCGTGGGTGACCAATCTCGACCCGCTCAGCCTGCAATGGCGTTACACCGTGGACTACCAGGTGAGCTATGCCGAGGACTCGCCATTCTTCCACGCGCTGGGGCGCGGCAAACTGCTCGGCAGCGAGTGCCAGAAGTGTAATTACCGTTACGCGACACCGAGGACGGTGTGCATGTATTGCGGCGGCAAGACTGAATGGTTCGAACTGCCACTCGAAGGCCGCGTGCACAGTTGGACGATCTGCCATTTCAGCGGCGAGCCGTATCTCGCCGAGTGCCCGTTCATGCTTGGACTGATCGAGTTCGACGGTGTGGATACGCTCTTCATGACGCGGCTCGTCGGCATCGAGCAACCGCGGATCGGCCTGCCGGTGCGCGCCCGCTTTCGCCGGAAAAAAACGTGGTCCGTGAACGATGTCTATTTCGTGAACGCACCATGACCGCGACTCCCGCCCAGCCGCACGAGAAAGAAATTCGCGACGCGGAGGAGCTGCTCTTCACCGGCCCGCAAAAACTCGGCATCGCCAAGGGGCTCTTCCTCGGCCGCTTCGTCGCCGACTGGGTGATGCCGTATCCCACGTTGCCGGCCGAGGAGCGAGCGGAACTCGACCTCATGCTGCCGGAGCTGCGCCGGTTCCTCGACGAGAAGCTCGATCCAGTGGCCATCGACCGAAACGCGGACATTCCACGCGAGGTGATCGACGGCCTTGGCCGGCTCGGCGTGCTCGGGATGACGGCGCCCGTCGCGTTCGGCGGACGCGGTTTTTCACAGATGGCCAATGGACGTGTGCTCGAAGAGATCGGCGCGCGTTGCGCTGCGACTTCGGTATTCGTCAATGCGCACCATTCCATCGGCATCCGCGCGCTGCTGCTCTTCGGCACGCCGGAGCAAAAGCGCCGCTGGCTGCCGGCGCTCGCCTGCGGGGAACAGCTCGCCGCATTCGCCCTCACCGAGCCCGAAGCCGGCTCCGATGCGGCCAACGTGCAGACCCACGCCGAGCTGAGCGCGGATGGCTCGCACTACCTTCTGAGCGGCGAGAAGCGCTACATCACCAACGCCGCGATCGCGCAGGTGCTCACGGTAATGGCGCGGACGCCGGAAGGCATCACCGCGTTTCTCGTCACGCCGGACCTGCCGGGCTTCAGGGTGGTCGAGCCGCGCATGGAGAAGCTCGGCATCCGCGGCACCGCCACGGGACGCCTGGCCTTCCGCGACCTGCCGGTGCCGCGCGAGAACCTCCTCGGGCTGCCCGGCAAAGGGCTGAAGGTCGCGCTCAGCGTGCTCGATTTCGGGCGCACGACTTTCGGCGCCTGCTGCACCGGAGCGGCGAAGACCTGCCTGCGACTTGCCACGCACCACGCCAGGACGCGGCGTCAGTTCGGCCACCCGCTGGGGGACTTCGAATTGATCAAACTGAAGATCGCGCGGATGGCCGCGAGCGCCTACGCGATGGAGGCGATGACCACCGTCACCGCGTCGCTGATCGACCGCGGGCTGGAGGATTACATGCTCGAGACGGCGATGCTGAAGGTCTTCACCACGGAGGCGCTGTGGCAGATCGTCAACGACGCCTTCCAGATTCATGGCGGCGCCGCCTATTTCACGGATCTGCCCCTCGAGCGGATGCTGCGCGACGCCCGCATCAACCAGATCGGTGAAGGCGCGAACGAAGTGCTCACCACCTTCATCGCGCTCGTCGGCATGCGCGGGCCGGGCCTGCAGCTCAAGGAAATCTGGGATGCCCTGCATCATCCGATGGGCCACCTCCGCAACGCCTGGCGGGTCGGCTGGGATCGCGCCGGTGCCGCGCTGCACGCGCCGGAAGTGCCGGTCCGCAGTGACTCGCTCCGGCCCCACGCGCATCGGCTCAGCCGGCACCTCTGGCGCTTCAATCTCGCGGTCGATCGCGCGCTTATCGAGCACCGCGAGGAAATCCTGGACCGGCAATACGTGCAGGGGCGGATCGCCGGCGCGGCGATGGAACTCTTTGCCTCGGCCTGCGTCCTGAGCCGCTGGGATGCGGACCTCCAGGCCGGCCTCCTGCACGGCGACCGGGTGGCTGCGCTCTTCCTGCGGGAGTCGTCACGCCGCACCCGCCGCTTCCTCGCCGAACTGCGCGACAACGACGACGAGGTGATCACCGCCGCCGCGGAGGCGGTCCTGCGGCACGAAGGGGCCGTCGATGAGCGCTGCGGAATCGAGTGACGCCATCTCTATCGCGCGCCGCCACGCGCTCGCGCGGAGGCTCTGTGCCTCCGTGCGCACCCTCTTGGAGGCTTTGCCTCCCGACAGCTGAGCACACCTGCAAATGCCCCCCAGCTACTCGTCCGGCGTTTCCCGGCAGCCGCTCATTGGCAAGACGATCGGCGCAATGCTGGATGACATCGCCGCGGAGTTCGGCGCGAATGAGGCGCTGGTGTCGGTGTTCGAAGAGCGCCGCCTCACCTACACGCAGTTTCGTGAGGAAGTGGATCGCTGCGCGCGGGCGCTGATGGCGCTCGGTGTTGAGCAAGGCGACCGCGTCGGCATGTGGTCCACGAACTGCGCGGCGTGGGTGATCGTGCAGTTTGCGACGGCGAAAGCAGGCGCCATTCTCGTGAACATCAATCCCGCCTACCGGCTGCAGGAGTTGGAATATACGCTCGCGCAATCGGAGTGCAGCGCTCTCGTCATTGGCGAGGGATTCAAGGACGCGAACTACGCGGAGATGGTGGCGAAGTTGCGCGGCAAGTTGCCCGGATTGCGTCGCGTCGTTTCCTTGGTGCCGGAGCCCGGGATGCTGAGCTGGGACGACTTCATGAAGGGGCACGCCCAGGTCGAAGCGGCGGCCCTGGCCGAACGCGAGGCGGCGCTGGATTTCGACGACGTCATCAACATCCAGTACACGAGCGGCACCACCGGCTTTCCCAAGGGCGCGATGCTCACGCATCACAACATCCTCAACAATGGCTTCTGGGTCGGCGAACGGATGCGGCTCACCGGTCGCGACCGGCTCTGCATTCCGGTGCCGTTCTATCATTGCTTTGGAATGGTCCTGGCGAACCTGGCATGCGTCAGCCACGGCGCGACGATGGTGCTGCCCGCCCCGCACTTCTCCCCGCTGCAAACGCTCGAAACCGTGGCGCGCGAGCGGTGCACCGCGCTGCACGGCGTGCCCACAATGTTCATCGCAGAACTCGAGCATCCGCGGTTCCGCGACTTCGATTTGTCCACCCTCCGCACCGGGATCATGGCCGGCGCGCCTTGTCCGGTCGAGGTGATGAGGCGCGTGATGCAGGAGATGCACCTGGCCGAGATCACCATCGCCTGCGGGATGACGGAGACTTCGCCCGTCTGCAATATGACCGAAGTGGACGACCCGATCGAAGTCCGCGTCGGCACCGTCGGCAAAGTGATGCCGCACCAGGAGCAGAAAATCATCGATCCCACGACGGGACGGACCCTGCCGCGCGGTGAACCCGGCGAACTCTGCTACCGCGGCTATCAAGTCATGCGCGGCTATTTCAAAAACCCGGAAGCTACGCGCCAGACCATCGATGAATCAGGCTGGCTGCACGGCGGCGACCTCGCGGTCATGGACCAGCGCGGCTACGTGAAGATCACCGGCCGGCTCAAAGACATGATCTGCCGCGGCGGCGAGAAGATCTTCCCGCGCGAAGTCGAAGAGTTCCTCTTCACCCACCCGAAGATTGCCGAGGCCTACGTGATCGGTGTGCCCGATGAATACTACGGCGAGCAAGTCGTGGCGTGGGTGAGACTCAAGGAAGGCGGGACGCTGACGAGCGAGGAGGTCATCACCTTCTGCCGTGGCCAGATCATGGATTACAAGATCCCGACCCGCGTGAAGTTCGTCACCGAATTCCCGACCACGGTGACGGGCAAGATTCAGAAATACAAAATGCGCGAGCTGAGTGCTTTGGAGTGCGGCGGCAGAGCGTAGCGCCGACGCCGCTTTCGAATGCCGGGAGCGCGTCTCAGGAAATGAAAGCGGCGTGGCGCTCCGCTTCCCGCCGCATTCCAAGATCGCGCTGCGCTACGCGCCGAGCCCGTGCTTGCGGATCAACCGCTCCAACCTCGGCACAATCGCCGCGTCCTCCTTCAACTCCGCCAGCGGACGCAGCTCAGCGAGAATCTGATCGATCTTCAACCGCTCGCGTTGCACCGCGAGAATACGGTCCACGTCCGACCAATCGCGATCGCGCGCCGCGAAAGCTTTGTACACGACGAGATCATCCGCCGAACATGTGAAAAGCCGGATGCCGGGCCGGGCTTCCCACCACGACCCGCGTTCGATCGCCCGCTCCTCGAAATCCAGAGCTCCAAGCGCCACGTCGATGGGCACTCCATTGTCATATAGGAGGAGGAGCACGCGCGCCCTCGCGGCGAACTGCTTCGGCTGAGGGTTGCGCGCCTGAAACCGGGCGAGCAGCGCATCCATCACCGGCTCATCGTCGAAACGCGTCAGCTCATGTCCGCGTCCTGCGTCGCCCGTTCGATGCTCCAACGCTGCACTGCCAGCCCGCCGATGATGCAAAATCGCCAGCCCTGAGTCTGCACAAACTCCTGCAGGCCGGCCGCCGCCTCGTACACTGGATTCATCCGCGCCGGTAGAGCTTCACGAAATAACGCTGCTGAATCACCAGCCCGTGTTCTTCCGGGTCTTCAGGCGGAGGCCTGTTCTGATTTTGCGCCACCATTTCCTGCAGCATCTCAATCGTCGCCCACTTTTCCTCAGGCGTATGAGCCCGCTCCGCCTCCTCCTGCAGGCGGCTCGCCATCTCGCAGCCCTCGACGTAGCGCCGGACGTAATCCTTCTGCTCCTCGATGCTAAGCGGCGGCCGATTCATCCGGAAAAAACTAACCGCGCTTCGCATCCATGTCGAAGCTGGAAACCGGCGCGGGCTCTGTTTCCATGCTCGATCTCGTCGCCCATCGTCCGCCGGTCCGCCGACCGCCCGGCTAATTCTCGCGTTTGTAGGTGATCAGCAGCAGCGGCGAGTCCTCTTTCGTCGCGAACTCCTTGGGCCGTTCGCCGCCATCAAGGGCATAGCAGACCCGCATCGTATCGCCGAGATCTCATAGAGCGCACGATGTGACTCATAGGCCACAGACGCTTGGCGTCGCCGGGCGCATTCTCAGCGCGCTATGCCCGAACGCCCGCGCCCTCTCCGTCTTCTCGGTCTCAATGTCCGCCAGCGCCGCGAAGCTGCGGACCTAACGCAGGAAAAACTCGCCGAGAAGGCGGACCTAACCTATCTCAGCGGCATCGAGCGCGGGACACGCAATGCCACTATTCTCAGTGTGAACCGCGTGGCGAAAGCGCTGAAGTTGTCGCTAGCTGACCTTGTGGAGGGCGTTTGATGCCAAGCGTCGTAAGACGAGAAGCGTCTGTGTTGCCGAAGATCCTCCCGAATTTGGCGCGCGTTCCTTTCGTTTCATCGATCTATTTTGCGGCATCGGTGGCTTCCGCATCGCTTTCGAGAAAGCAGGCGGTGAATGTGTGTTCTCGTCGGACTGGGACCAGTTCAGCCAGCAAACATACGAAGCGAATTTTGGCGAGAAGCCGCACGGCGAAATTCACGCGGTCGCGGTTGCCGACATACCGCAGCACGACATTCTCTGCGGGGGTTTGCCCTGCCAGCCATTCAGCATTGCGGGGGGTCTCGAAAAAGCTCAGCCTCGGTCGCAAGCACGGCATTGAAGACATCAGCCAGGGCAACTTTTCGTCGAGATCGCGAGCGAAAGAACCCACGCCTTGTCACGCCTTGCGGAATTTCTTTGCGCGATGTTCGGAAAGGAAGGCCATTTCCGGCAGCGCCGCATCGCTTGGCAACCGCAACGATTCGCCAGCATAGGCTCCGAAGCTTTCGGCAACGGCCCGGGTTGGTAACTCTGCCCTCAATCGAGGAGAAAGCACCAAGCGCAAGCTGTCATCAAAGGTAATCAACCCTTGATCGAAAGCAGCGTCGTGGAGCCGTGAAAGACATAGACCATTACGAACATTCAACCGCTCGCCTACGTGGGTGTTCCAAGGGAGAATGTGCGAGGCAATCAACAACTCTCGCACGGCCAACTGGGTAATACCGCAACGCCCGCCAAAGTTGTTCAACACGGCGTCGCGAAAATAATCCTGTCCTCGGCGCAACTTCACGTTCGCTGTCGTCTCTGTCGGGCCAGTCGGTGGGCGCTTGCGAATGCGGACACCTTCTTTCGGCAGGACTTCAAGCGCACTGTTGTCATCGACTCCGAATAGTTGACGTAGCGCCTCTTCGCTCACTGGAACTGTCTCGTTGAGGTTGGCGTGAAACTCGTTCCATACCTTGCGATCCAGGGCGCTCGCGCCCTCCAGCCCCTTGATGCCGCGAAGTTTCAACGCCGGGTCAAGCGAAGCGAAGTTGCAGAGCTTCATTGCCACGCTGTTGGAGCCGCGCTTGAGCTTGTCGGCCAGCGCGACAATGGCAGGCTGCCGCGCGTGAAGCTGACCGAAGGTAAGCTTGTGGTAGAGATTCAATGCGACGAGCAACTCATCGCTTGTCCAGCGTCTTCCGATTGCCATGCGTGGACTTTGCCAGGTTCGTAGCGACGAGTGAAACGAGAAACCACTTGCCACCACTCCCGTACCTGGCCAGGTACTCTTGGCGTTATGCGAGCGCCAATCGCAGAGCGAAATCACACGTTCACGGTCATCTTGCCGCTGGCATCCGCCCGGCGATGCTTGCGAGCCGTGGCAGTTCATCGCGGTGGTAATCGCCGGTTGTCTCGATTCGCAAGACTCAGCGAACAACGCGTGTCTTTTCTTGATTTGGGACCGGCAGGGCGAAGCGGAGGCCTGGTTGGTTATTGAGGGCAAGCCGCGTTTGTTTCTTCCCGACGGAGGCACATTCGACGCAGAGGAGTTCGACGAGACGATCACGTTCGCTGGCAAGATTGTTTCCAAGCGTGAGTTGAGTTGAGCCGAATTGCGCCGCATCAACCAGTTGGCCGGCTGGAGTTCTGGCTGCCGAAGTTTGAGCGGAACGTGGCGAGGGACCGGCTGGTGACGCGGACGCTGCGCAAGGATGGCTGGACAGTCATTCGGGTTTGGGAGTGTGCGTTCACGCGGCAGCGGAGCGCGCGTACTGCTGCGCGGATTGCAGCCGCACCGGCAAAGACTGCCGAACGAGGAGTAGAGAGGAGCGCGGGGAATCGGGTGGGTTGACGCGTATGGAGCGCGCTGCCCAGACTGCGGCCCATGCCGATCGTCGTCCAAAAATACGGTGGCTCGAGCGTCGCTGACGCGGAGAAAATCCGCGCCGTCGCCGAGCGGGTCATGAAGACCAAAGCCCAGGGCTATGACGTGGTGGTGGTCGTTTCCGCGATGGGCGATACGACGGACGATTTGCTCACGCTGGCGAAAAAGATCTCGGCCAACCCGGACCGGCGCGAACTCGACATGCTGCTCACCACCGGTGAACGCATCTCGATGGCGCTGCTCTCGATTGCCATCCGCGAGCTGGGCGGGGACGCGATCAGTTTCACGGGCAGCCAGTCGGGCATTGTGACAAATGACCGGCACATCGACGCGCGCATCATCGAGGTGCGGCCCTTCCGCGTGCAGGACGAACTCGCGCGGGGGCGCATCGTGGTGATCGCCGGTTACCAGGGCGTGAGTTATCGCCGGGAAGTGACCACGCTCGGGCGCGGCGGCAGCGACACCACGGCCGTCGCGATGGCCGCCGCGCTCGGCGCGGAGTGGTGCGAGATTTGTTCGGACGTCGATGGCGTTTACACCGCCGATCCCCGCGTGGTGCCGGCGGCGCAACGCATCGGCGCCTTGAGCTATGAGGAGACGCAGGAGATGGCCGAGGCCGGCGCAAAGGTCCTCAACGCGCAGGCCGTCGAGTTTGCCAAGCAGCACGGCATCGCCATCTACGCCCGCGCCACCGCGAGCGCGCTGCCCGGCGAGGACCCGTCGCGCGACGGCACCGTGGTGCGCAAAGACGCCCCGCGCCCGCCGGGCACCGTCGTCGGCGTCGCCAGTGAGAAAGATGTGCTGGTCCTCCAGGCTCCCGACAGCGAACTGCTCGCCTTCCTCGACGAGCTCGCCGTCTGCGGCAAACAACTCCACGTCGCCGGCTTCGGCGCATTCGCCGACGGGCTCAACATGGTCCTCTCGCGCGAGAACCTCCCCGACGAAGACCGGTTCCGCCGCGGCTTGGCGGAACGCTTCGGCGATTCGGTCCGGCTGCTCGATTCGATCGGTGCAGTCAGCGCCATCGGCGCCGGCATCAACACCAGCTACAAGAACGTGCGCCTCGGCTCCGCGGCGCTGGCCACCGCCGGCATCGCGCCGCGCGGCCTCTCCACGTCATCATTTCGCATCAGTTGGCTCCTGCCGGATACCGCCGTCAACGATGCCGTCCGCGCGCTGCACCGCGTGTTCATCGAGGACGCGGCGAACCCGGTCCCGTAACCCGGGCATTCCTGTCCGCGCCCGTCTTGGTTTCGCGGGCAGGATGGCCCGCGTTACACGCCTGGCCGGTAGCGGCCGACGACCTCGAAAAGCCGCGCCGTGATCTGGCCGAGGGAGCAGCATTCGACTGTTTTGATCAGTTGGGCGAAGACGTTGCCGCCGCTTTCGACGACTTTGGCCAGCTCGTCCAGGGCTCGCTCGGACGCGGCGCGGTGTCGGTGTTTGAATTTTTGAAGGCGATCGATCTGGAGCTGCTTCCGGCCGCGCGGGGTCCGGGTGACCTTGGGCTCGACGCGTTTGTCGTCTGCTGTCTGGTAGCGATTCACGCCGATGATGGGGCGCGTGCCGTCGGCGATCTGCTGCTCGTAGCGGTGCGCGGAGGCCTGGATCTGGCTGCGCTGGTAGCGATGCTCGACGGCCGCGAGCACGCCGCCGAGCCGGTCCAGTGAGCGGAATTCGTCGAGGATCGCGCGCTCGACGGCTTGCTCGAGGAGCTGCATTCCCGGCGAGCCGGCGAGCAGATTCATGGTGTGCCGGAAGAGGCCGCTCTCCTCGAGCAGGATCGCCTGCGCGTGCGCGGCGAGGCGGACGTATTCCTCGCTGGGCGTCGTGAATGGCTCGTCGGCGCTGTTGCTGTGGCAGGAGTTCGCGGCGCCGATGCAGGCGAGCATGAGCTCGACCGCGGTGCGGGTAAGGTTGTTCTTGAACTCCGCCGCGACCAGCGAGCGGCCGCTGGTCTGAATGTGCAGCCGCAGGAGCTGCGCCCGTTCGCCCGCGCCAAAAACGTCGCGCATCGCGATCGCCCAGAGCTTGCGGCAGACGCGCGGGAGCGCCGCGTATTCCACGTCGAGGCCGCAATCGAGGAAGAAGGAGAGCCGCGGACCGAAGCGATCGATGTCGAGCCCGCGCTCGCGGAAGAGCTCCACGTAAGTGAAGCCATTGGAGAGCGTGTAAGCGGCCTGCTGCACGGGCGTCGCGCCGGCCTCGGCGATGTGGTAGCCGCTGATCGAAATAGGGTACCAGCGCGGCATCTTCTCGATCGTAAATTCGACCATGTCGGTGAGAAAACGCAGCGAGGCTTCGAGCGGAAACAGGATCTCATTCTGCGCCTGAACTTCCTTCAGGATGTCCGCTTGCACGGTGCCGCGAAGCCCCTTCACCACTTGATTCCCAAGCCGCCGCTTCGCTGCGGCGACATACATGGCGAGAAGAATCGGCGCGGGGCCGTTGATGGTCATCGAGGCCGAGAAATGCGGATCGCCGAGCGCGAAGCCCGCGTAGAGCCGCTCCATGTCGTCGATCGTGTCGATCGCCACGCCGCCCTCGCCGATTTTGCCGAAGACGCCGTCGGTGTCGCTGTCGAGTCCGTAGAGGGTCGGGCCATCGAAGGCCGTGCTGAGGCGGATGCTGCGCTGGTGCTGGGTGAGGTAGTGAAAACGGGCGTTCGTGTCCTCGGCGAGACCGAGTCCGGCGAAGAGCCGGGTGGGCTCTTCCGATTGCGGATTGGGGATTGGCTCGCCCATCGACCTGCCCCCGCGTGTCCCCTCCGCCACCTCGGCAGATTGCGGATTGGCCGCGGTCGCCGGGCGATACATTTCGCGATACGCGGCGCTCACGAAGGGGAATTGGCCCGGACAACCTTCGCCGAAAAGGTAACGGGCGATCTCGCCGGGCTCATCGGTCTGCGGCAGCGCGAGCGATGGGAGTTCGAGTCCGGTCGGCGTGCGAACCGTTTCGATCGCAGAGCGTATCTTCCGCCAACGGTGGAGAAGTTCCTCGCGGAAATCTGCATCCAACTTCACACGACCGATTTGCTCCACGACGAAACGCCCGTGCGCCTCAACGGCGCCTGCGATCTTCGCGAGAGCGCTCATGACGGCGCCCAGTTCTGTCCGGCACGGTGTTTCATCCGAATTGCCTGTCGAAATCGTTATGGGAACCAATCCAGGCCGAGACAATGGAATCACCGCGCCGCTCACCGACGGCGCGGTATTGATCATTAATGCGCAACGGACCAGACATGTTCGTAACCGCCCAGTTTCTTGAAGCGAAGCGAGGGATGATCGGGATTCTCGGCAAAGAGCCGGTATGCGCGGCGAGCCGCTTCTCGAACGCGAGGGTCCAACGCGGCATATCCGCGCCAGAAACTCGGGCGCGTTCGTGAGATCACAACCGGCTTGCGTCCAGCGGTTCTTCGCCTCCCTCGGCGGCGGATTCTCGCAGAAAGGCGTCGAGCCTGGGGTGTGGGTCCTTGCTGGCTAGCAACGCTTCCCAGCGTTCATCCCCCTGTTGGGCGAGAAGGAACCTTGCGAAGTCAATCACTTCGCGCTGCCTCTCCTGGGGCAATGCCGCGCAGACGCGGATGATTTCTTCGGTGGCAGCGCTCATGGTGAGTTCTTTACGCGAAAGCGGCATGACATTCAATCCGGGCGAAGCCCCAAGGTAGATGGAAGAACCGCCGACCTTGGGTGGGAGAGATGAAGCCCCGTGGGGGCGTTTGCTCATGACCCTTTTGCAAAATCTTCAGGGCGGTCGGGGATCACGCGGGGCTGGTCATGTATGCGAAAAGTTCATCGACGCCCGAGTTGCGATGACGCTTGGCGACGGTGGCGATGACGCGTTGCTCGCGGTGGTTCGCAGCGAGGCGCTGCTCGATCTCCGCGACGGCGGTAGATGCCCCGGCGAGATCGCCCTTGTTGACCACGACGATGTCCGCCGCGTCGAGCATGACGATCTTCTGCAGCTGGAGCCGGCTGCCGTAATCCGGGCTCATCACGAAGATCGTTTTGTCCACCAGCCCGCGGCGGAAGGGCAGCGCTTCCTGCCCGACGCCCACGGTCTCGATGAAGACGACATCGAAACCGCCGCCCTTCATCGCGCGCAGCCAGCGGACGGTCTCTGGCGACAGGCCGCCGGCGCGACCGTGCGTGGCGAGGCTGTGCATGAAGACACGGTCGTCCTGCGCGTAGATCATGGTCGCGCGGTCGCCGAGCAGCGCGCCTTTGCCGATGATGCTTGGGTCGTGGGAAAGGATGCCGACGCGAGCGCTGGGCCGCGCGTTCAGCCAGCGGAGAACGAGCTCATCGATGAGGGTCGTCTTGCCCGCGCCGCCGGGGCCGGTGACGCCGATGCAGAGCGGAGAACGTCGAACGTCGAAGGAAGCAGCGCCGAAAGCATTCGACGTTCGAGGTTCGACGTTCGGCGTTCGACGTTTTCTCCCCTTCAATCCCGCTCCGTATTCGAGCCGGACAAATTCCACGATCTCCGTCAGCGGGGTTCCGGCGAAGAAGATGCGGTCCACGCCTTTGCGCTCCATGATCGCGGCGTCGCGCCTGGTGATCGTCCCGCCGCCGCCGCCGAAGACGCCGATGTGCGAGGCGCGATGGTTTTTCAGCAGGTCAATCACCTCGGCGAAGAACTCGATGTGGCCTCCATTGTAGCTGGAGATCCCGATGGCGCGCACCTCTTCCTGGATCGCCGCGCGAACGATATCGCGCGCGGAGCGATGATAGCCGAGATAGACGACCTCAAGGCCGTGGCGGATGAGTTCGAGATTGATCGTGTTGATCGCGCTGTCGTGTCCGTCACAGATCGGCACGGCGGTGAGCAGTCGAATTGGCTCGGCCATTGGATAGTCCTCGCGGAACGGTAACGCTCAATGGATTGGCGGGCAACGGGCGCGCCGCTATGCTCGCAACATGCCTGACGATTTCACCGGCAAGGTTGCCTTGGTCACCGGCAGTTCGCGGGGGATTGGCGCGGGGATCGTGCGGGCGCTCGATGAGCGTGGAGCGCGATGCGTTGTGAATTATGTCGCTGACCCGGAGGGACGGAACCGGGCCGATGCGGAAACGCTTGCGGCATCCCTGCAGAGCGCGCTTTGCATCGAGTGCGACGTGAGTGATGCGGAGCAGGTAAAGGTGATGCTGAGCTGGATCGAGAAGGATTGCGGAGGGCTGGATATGCTCGTCAACAACGCCGGCATCCTGCGCGATCGGACGCTCCGGAAGATGAGCGCGGACGAGTGGGAAAGCGTCCTGCGGGTGAACCTGACCGGCGCTTTTCACTGCATCCAGAGCGCGCTGCCGATTCTCCGGCCCGGCGGGCGGATCGTGAACCTTGCGTCGGTGAGCGGGCAGTTGGGAACGTTTGGCCAGGCGAATTATGCGGCGAGCAAGGCGGGCCTCATCGCGCTCACCAAAGTCGCCGCCCGCGAGCTGGCCAGACAGCAGATCACGGTGAATGCGATCGCGCCCGGATTCATCAGAACGGAAATGACGCGCGCGGTGCCGGAGGAAGTCGTGCAGAAAACCCGCGCGACCCTGCCGCTGGGGCATTTTGGTGAAATCGCCGACGTTGTGAATGCGGCGCTGTTCCTGTGTTCCGCGGACGCCGGCTATATCACGGGGCAGGTGCTCAATGTGAATGGCGGCTTTTTCATGTAACGCGGCACGGGGGGAACACCTTGCGTGCTGGCGCAGGGACGGGGCAGAGCCCCGGAGAGAGGAGGCGCGACGGGACAGACCCGTCCGCGCCAGCGCACTGGAAATTAGCGCATTTGCTCCCAGATCATCACCACCGTCGTGGTGAGGCTGCCGCCGATGTTGCAGGTGAGGAAGCGCCGGGCGCCGGGGATTTGCCGCAGGCCCGCCTGGCTGGTGAGTTGCTGGAAGGCCTCGACGACCTGGCGGACGCCGGTCGCGCCCACGGGGTGGCCATCGCCCAGCAGTCCGCCGCCGGCATTCACCGGACAGCGCCCGGCGGGCAGCGCCGTCGCACCACTTTCGAGCAAGTCCACTCCTTGGCCCGGCTCGGCGAAACGGAGCAGCTCGTATTGCACGATTTCGGAGATCGAAAAGCAGTCGTGCACTTCTGCGCCGTGGATGTCGTCGGGGCGCACTGCGGCCATCCGGTAGGCTTGAGTGGCGGCGCTGGCCGCGATGGGAAAATCCGGCATCTCCTTCCGTTCGAGGGGGAGGTAGTCGGTGGTGTGGCCGTAGCCGAGCAGGCGCGCCGCATGGGGCGGACGCAGCTTGTCGAGGAAGCGATGGGAGCAGAGGATCAGCGCGGCGGAGCCGTCGGTGATCTGCGAGCAGTCGCTCACTTTGAGCGGCGGTGCGATGACCGGGTTGGCCTCGCTCGCGACGGACGCCTGCGCGAAGGTCAGTTCGGTGTCTCGCATTTGCGCGAGCGGATTGAGGCGGGCATGGCCGTGGTTTTTCACCGCGACCATCGCGAGCGACGTTTCGCTGAGCCCGTGACGCTCGACATACGCGTCCGCGATGCGGGCGAAGAGCTTGGGAAACATAAAATCGCCGTGGCGGGCCCGCTCTTCGTGGTAGTCGGCGGCGGCGCCGAGCACGTCGGCCCCTTCCACGGGCGGCATCGTCTTCTGTTGCTCGGCACCGATGACGAGCACCACATCGCGCAACCCGCCCATGATCTGCTGCGCCCCGGTGAGCACGGCCACGCCGCCCGAGGCGCACGCCGCCTCGACGTGCACGGTCGGAATCCCGCGCAACGCGGAATCGATCTCTGTCACGAATGCACCGAGATGGAGCTGACGTGTAAACAGCCCGCTGGCGAAATTTCCGACCACGGCGGCCTCGACTGCCCCCGGCGCGAGGCCGGCATCCGCGATGGCCGCGGTCCCGGCTTCGACGATGAGATGGCGGATCGTTTTTCCCTCCTTGCGGAGGTTCCGCCGAAAATCGGTGCGCGCCGCACCCACCACATAGACAGGTTCACTCATGATGGAATCGCGTCTCTCCTACTCTTAGCCCCGCGGCACCCCGCCTTCAATGTGCACGGGTGATGTTTCCTCGCTTCATCGCACCGCTGCGCCTGAAATTGAAAGCATCTGCACGTTCCAGCCCCCAAACCTAAGACCATGATGAGAAAATCCTTCATTTCCTTCTGCGCCGTCCTTGCGACGGGCTATGGCGCTGTCGCCGGAGAAGGCGGTGCCGCACCCCGGCCGAACATTCTCTTCGCCTTCGCCGACGACTGGGGCTGCTACGCGAGTGCCTATCGCAAGATCGACGGCGAGAATTCCATCCAGGGGGCGGTCAATACGCCGAACTTCGATCGCATCGCGAAGGAGGGCGTGCTTTTCACCCACGCTCACGTCACCGCGCCATCGTGCACGCCGTGCCGCAGCTCACTTCTCACCGGGCAATATTTCTGGCGCACGGGAATGGGTGCGATTTTGCTCGGTGCGAAATGGGATCGGAGCATCCCGACCTATCCGCTGCTGCTGAAGGACAAGGGCTATCACATCGGTTTCAGTTACAAGGTCTGGAGCCCCGGCACGCCAGCCGATGCGCCCTACGGCGCTCCCGCGAACCGCTACGTGAAAGCCGGCAACGACATCAATCACTTCGGTAAGCTCGTCAGCGCCGCTGCGGACAAGGAGGCGAAGAAACGCGAAATCTTCGCGCAGGTCGCGGGCAACTTTCAGCAGTTCCTGGAGGATCGAAAGCCGGGCCAGCCATGGTGCTACTGGTTCGGGCCGACGCAGACCCATCGCCCCTTCGAGAAAGGCTCAGGCCAGGCGCTCTGGGGCATCGACCCGGACAAGCTGAAGGGCAAACTGCCCGCCTTCCTGCCCGACAACGAAGTCACCCGCGAGGACTTCAGCGATTACCTCGGCGAAGCTCAGTCGTTTGACGCGGCGATCGGCGTGCTGCTCAAGAAACTCGAGGAGACCGGCGAGCTGGACAATACCCTCATTGTCGTCAGCGGTGACCATGGAATGGGCGGCATGCCACGCGGAAAGTGCAACCTCTACGACTTTGGCACCCACGTGGCGCTCGCGGTGCGCTGGGGGGCAACCGTTCCCGGCGGGCGCGTGGTGGATGATTTCGTGAACTTGATGGATCTCGCGCCCACCTTCCTCGAAGCCGCTGGCGAAACGCCGCCGCCGAACATGACCGGTCGCAGCGTCCTGAAGGTGCTCAAATCGAAGTCGAGCGGGCAGGTGGATCCGAGCCGCACCTTTGTCATCTCCGGCCGGGAGCGCCATGTGGACATCGCTCGCGAAGGCAACCTGCCCTACCCGCACCGATCGATCCGCACGAAGGATTTTCTCTACATCCGCAACTTCAAACCCGACCGCTGGCCGATGGGCACTCCGCCTCCGCCCGCGAGCGGCGTTGAGCTGTTGACCAATCAAACGTACGCCGGCTTTGCCGACATGGATGCCAGCCCGACCAAGGCCTGGATGATCGCCCATCGCGATGAACCTGACGTCAAGCCGCTCTTCGATCTCGCCTTCGGCAAACGCCCCGGCGAGGAGCTCTATGATCTCAAGAAAGATCCCGAACAGATGAAGAATGTCGCGGACGACCCAGCCTACCAGGAAGCGAAGCGGACGCTCGCTGGTCAACTCACGACCGAGTTGCAACGCTTCGGCGACCCTCGCGTGACTGGCGACGGAACTACCTTCGACAAACCACCGTTCGCCGGCCCCAAGGCCTCAGATCCGCCGCCCCAAGGTGAGCCTGTGAAGAAGCCGGAAAAGGACGCGTGAAACACGGACTGGCAAATCACCTCGCGTTGGTTCCGCCGGATTCAACGCAGAGGCGCGGAGGACATTGCGCAACGGTTGAGGGATCGCCGGAGGACGGCTATGGAAACCGACGAAATATCGCGCCCGGTGCTTTTCCTCTGCGGCCCTTTGCGTCCTCCTCGTCCTCTGCGTTTCGATTGATCGGAAAGTCCGTTGAAACCCTACCAGGCGATCGCCTTCATCCGCCGGGCGACTTCCTCCGCGTTGGCGCGCGAGTTGAAGGCGCTGATGCGGAAATAGCCTTCGCCCATCGCGCCGAAGCCGCTCCCCGGGGTGATGACCACGTTCGCCTCGTGCAACATGCGATCGAACATCTGCCAGCTCGTCGTGCCCGCGGGGGTGCTCACCCAAATGTAGGGCGCATTCACGCCGCCGAAAACGCGCAGACCGACCGCCGCCGCGGCTTCGCGCAGGATCAGGGCATTGCCCATGTAATGCTCGATGAGCGCCGCGACCTGCGTCTTGCCCTCGGGCGAATAGAGCGCTTCCGCCGCGCGCTGCACGAGATAGGAGACGCCATTGAACTTGGTGGTGTGCCGGCGCAGCCAGAGCGGATGCAACGGTCGGCGCTCGCCGCTCGCCGTGGAAGCCAGCAGCGTCTTCGGCACCACGATGAACGCGCAACGCGTCCCGGTGAATCCGCCATTTTTCGAAAAGCTGCGGAACTCGATCGCCACCTCGCGGGCGCCGGGGACTTCGTAGATCGAATGCGGCACCGCGGGGTCGCTGATGTAAGCCTCGTAAGCCGCGTCATAGAGAATGATCGATTGATTCTCTCGCGCATAGCGCACCCAGGCCTCGAGCTGGGCCCGCGTCGCCACCGCTCCGGTCGGATTGTTGGGAAAGCAGAGGTAGATCACATCCACCTTTTCCTTCGGCGGCTCGGCGACGAATCCGTTCTCCGCCCGGCACGGCAGATACACGATGCCCGCGTACGTTCCGCTCTCATCCGCCTCGCCGGTATGTCCGGCCATCACATTGGTATCCACATACACGGGATAAACCGGGTCGGTGATGGCGACGCGGTTCTGGTCTCCGAGGATGTCGAGGATGTTGCCGCAATCGCACTTCGAACCATCGGAGACGAAGACCTCGTCATCCGCGACTTCGAGACCGCGGGCGCGATAATCATGCTCGGCGATGGCGTGCCGCAGCCATTCGTAGCCCTGCTCGGGACCGTATCCGTGAAAGCCCTCGCGCGTCGCCATGTCGTCCACCGCCCGATGCAGCGCGCCGATCGCGGCCGCTGGGAGCGGTTCGGTGACATCGCCGATCCCGCAGCGGATCACCCGCTTGGCCGCATCGGGGTTCGCATCGGTGAACGCCTTTACGCGGCGGCCGATTTCCGGAAAGAGATAGCCCGCGCGGAGTTTGAGATAGTGGTCGTTGAGAAAGGCCATGGTCGGAAGAAATGGGGCGGCTTTGTAGCCCCGGAATCCGGGCGCAGCAAGCGCTGACGCGAGTGGTAGTGGGGCAGGCGTCCCGCCTGTCACAAGTGAGGTAGGCGTCCCGCCTGCCCAGAAATGGTGCGGGATTCTGGGCAGCCGGGACGGCTGCCACACTTGTCGGCAGGCGGGAGGCACGGTGCCAAGACATGGGTGACACTTTGAGCCAAGACATGGGTTACAGTTTTGCGCGAAGGATGATGAGGCTGAGGGATGTCATGGAAGAATTCCTCACTGGTTTTGGAAC
>JAXDQW010000058.1:0-30853 GCA_034667665.1 Chthoniobacter sp. | reverse complement strand
CGCAGCCGCGCGAGAATAGTCAGCCCGTCAAGGCTGGGCAGGTTCAAATCGAGGACGAGCAAATCCGGCGGATGATCAAGCGCCGCCTGCAACCCCGCATTCCCATCGTTTTGCGCGCTGGCATCGTGCCCGCTGCGCGTCAGCGCACGGGTGACGTGCCGGGCGAGTTCGGGTTCATCTTCAATAACAAGTATGCGCATCTAACTCGGAATCGTCGCCCGAAAAGCAAAAGCCGGGAAGATGCTTTCACACGCTTCGGTTTACGGGCGGCGGCGACCAGGAAGCGGTGCGCTTACTGGGTTGGGAAAGTGCGGCTGAAGAACACGGTCGAGCCCTGCTGGATGACGACCTGCTGGCTTTCAACTTCGAAGTTGAGCGCGGGCTGTCCGGCGTTGGGTTCCGACTCGAATTCCAGCTTTCCTCGCGTGCCGTGGCTCACTGCGGCAACGGCGATGCTCCCACGCACGGTCCCCCCGACGAGCAGGTCGTAGTTTCCCACCGCAACATCTTCAATCTCGACTTCGAAGCCGCGGTCGCCGGTTTCGCTTTGTTTCAACTCGGCTTTCGCGGTGGCGTCGTTGTCCGCGCCGCTGCTGATGAGCGCCACAGTCACGTCAAACGGGGTCACTGCGCCCCCGCCCGCGGCGGAGCCGTTGCCGAAAAGGTGGCTAAAGAAGGTGCCGACGCTTGAGGTGATTTCGATGGTCTGCCCGCGCGGATCGAAGTTGAGCAGCTTGTGGCCGGGCTCCTGTTCGCTTTCGAACTCCAACTCGCCCTTCACTTTTCCATTCACCAGTTTCGCGCTGATCGTTCCGCGCACTATGCCGGCGACGCTCAGCGTGTAGGAGCCGGCATCGACGTCTTCGATCTCGACGGAGAACTTGTGGCGCCCGCGGTTATCGACTTCGTAGCGCGCTTCCGCGTGCGCGTCCGCATCGAGCCCGGTCGAAGCGAGGCTCTCATCAATCTGCGACGCCGGCTCGGCAGCCGGGCTGCCGCCTCCGCTAATATTCGGATCGAACGCGCCCTCAAAAAACTTGGTCGCGTTTTGCGCAATCGCGAGTGTCTTGCCGATCGGATCGAAGGTCAGCGGCAACTCGTTCGGATCGTCATCGCCGCCCGTGAATTCGATCTCACCCTTCGTGCCGCCGGTGACCGCCGCGACCTGAATGGCGCCCACGACCGCTCCATCGACGAGTAAATTGTAAGACCCCGCAGGCACGTCCTCGATTTCGACCGAGAAATGTTTGCGCGCCCGGCTATCGATTCGGAGCCGCGCGACCGCCGTCGCATCGGCATCGGCTCCAGTCGAGGTGATCAATTGGCTCTTATCGCTCGGCGCCGCGACGTTCACGCCTCGCCCTTCCGCTTCGGCTTCACCCGTGAAGACGACGCGATTGTCGTCGCTGAGAATATCCACATGCGAGCCGCGCGGATCGAACGTCAGCGGCAGCACGCCGTCGCGCGTCGGAGCGGAGTCAAAAATGAGCACACCCGATTTGCCACGTTGATGCACTTCGCCGCGCTCGATGCCTTCGACGTGAACGTGCAGCGGTCCACCGGTGATATTGGAAAGATCAACGCGGAACGTCCGGCGCCCTTTCGCAGAGACCGTATAACTGACATGGCCCTTCGCATTCGCCGGAGCATCGTCGGGCGAAAGTTCCGCGCGTTCGCCGATCACGCGCCCGTTGTCCTCACCAGCCCCCGAAACGACTCCCTCCAACACGCTCGTGGCGCCATCGAGGATGCGCAGCGTTTCACCGCGTGGATCGAAGTCGAGCACCGGCTGCCCTTTCGGTGGTGGCGTGCGAAAGCGAATGCTCGCGCGGCCATTCTTGTCGCTCGTCATCGTCCCCTCGACGATGCTCGCGACTTCGACGCCGAAGACATGCGACGGCGTAACGTTGCGGACCGAGACGGTCATTTGCGATTTGAGCGGCTGGATCGTCGCGAGCCACCGTGCCGACAGCGTCGGAATCGCCTGTCGCATGGAGCGGTGCTTTGATCGAAGCGGAGTCGGCGGCGAAAAGTGAAGCTGGGGCGATGAGCGCCGCGAGGGCGAGTCGGCGGTAAAATGGAGTATGCATGGATGAAGTTGTCGTCTTCAACTCGCCCGGCTTCGCCGGTCCCGAAAGTGGGCAAGCGTAACAGGACTGTTACGTGCGGCACCCCGCCAGCGAATCATAAAGGCGGTCGTGACATTCATCTTTGTGTCGGAGCCACTCGCTCCGGAGGGACTCGCCGGTTGGCGAATCGGCTTTCGTAACAGCTCTGTTACCTTTTCCCCGTGGCGGCAGCGAGTGGGCCGGTGCTTTTTGAAATGAAATATCTACCCGTTCACTCCTCAGCGATTCGAAGGCGGATCTTCCCAAAAACTCCCTCCAAAAACATGAAAGCCAGCTCCCGTCTGCTCGTCCTCACCGGATTCGTCGCTTCAGTCGCGGCGCCGATCCACATCGGTAATTCACCTCGCGCGCATGCCGCCACGGCGTCCAGCCGACAGCTCTCCTCCGGGTTTAGTTACAATGTTCTCGCGACCACGGCGGAGGCGCCGCTTCCCCTGCGCCTTTTCGAGACGGCGGTGAAGACCGACTCGCGCAACCGCATTATCACCGGACCGACGGACGATCCGGTGAAAAACATCATCGGCCCCGAACCGGCGGGCGAACGAGGTGGACTGGCGCGTTTTACCAAAATCATGTTTGGCGCCGGCTACATCGACGGACGACCCGATCCCGGCACGCGCATCGATCCGAACAATCCGGTCGTCAAGAGCGGCAACCAGCTTTGGCCGAACATCAAGCAGCCGTTCCGCAGCCAGCCGCGCGCGCTCGCGCTGACGCCGGATGGGCGCAAGCTCTATGTCACTCTGCCGGGGCGTGAAGGGTATCCGGATTGGCGAATGGCCGTACTCGATACCGCGACGAAAAAAGTCACGCGCTGGGTCGATCTGCGACCGCCGGGACAGACACGCGGCCTTCGCCCGATCGGGGTGAAGGTCTCGCCGCTGAATCCCGCGATTTATGCGCGGCCATATGCGGTCGTGCTGAATCAATACGGCAACTTCGCGAGTGTGATCGACACCGGCAGCGACTTGGTCATCGGCGAGTTCGAAGTCGGCCATTACGGCGAGAAAGCGCTCTTCAATGCCAACGGCACGCGTCTCTACACGACTGACCGTTTCAAGGATCAAGTGCGCGTCTTCCGCATCGATCCAGGCCCGCGTTTTACGCAAATCGCCGAGATTCCCACGGGCACCAACGAACTCGAACGTGCGAACCCGCGCGATCTCGATCTGAGCGCCGATGGACGCACCCTTTACGTCGCAAACACGCTCGGGCACACAATCGCCGTCATCAATGTCGCTGCCGACGCAAACACTCTCGCGACCGTCTTGCCGGTTGGCGGGCTATCCACGGATGTGAAAATCGCGGGCCGCTGGGGCATCGTCTGCGGCCAGGAAACCAACACAGTTCTTAACGGTCGCGAGACCGGCCACGGTCTGCCGACGATCCGCAATGGCATCGCGATCAAGAATAACGGCCAGCCACTTGGCTACGTGCCGGTGATGAGCGATGCGACGAAGGCGACGACGTTCGACGATATCGGCAGCGAGCTGAATATCTTCGACACGGCGACCAATCGCTTTGTCTATCGCTACGTCGATATGGGGCGCGATTACTCCCAGCTCGTCACCCCCGGCGAAATCGTCGATCTCGGCGACCATACCGACGCGCAGAAGATCATTCGTGGCAGCGGCCCCGAGCAAATGGTGGTGAGGAACGGCGTGCTCTTTGTCACCATGTTGCACTCGGAAAAGGTCGAAGCTTTCCGCATCGAGCAAAATCCGACGGATGCGTCCCGTATTCTCTCGCCGCTCGGCTTTGAATTTACAGGCGGCATCACTCCCGAAGGCGTGGAAGTGTCGCCGGATGGTCGCACAATCTACGTGGCAAACATGCAAACGGAGGACGTGTCCTTCCTGAACGTCGACGCCTCCGGAAAGCTGATTCGCGCTGGATTCACCGCCGTCGGCGTGACCCCGCAGACGCCTGATCCAACCAAGGGCGGCGGCAATGGATCGAATCTTTTCGCGACGGATGAGGAAGTCGGCTTGCGCTGGTTCTTTAGCTCCGCATATTCGGACGACGGTCCGATTTTCAATAAGACGCGCCAGGGTTTCGATAATCAGAAATCGTGCGGTTTTTGCCACTGGGATGGTCGGCAGGATGGCTGCCAGTGGAACGTTGCGGCGAACGCCGTTGGCGGCGTGAAAGTCTGTCCGCAGAACAAAGACATCTCCGATAACTGGCCCGAATGGTATGAAGGACTTAATAACGACTTCATGGCCTACGCCTCCGCGTGCAACGGAGAGGTGCTGCTCGGCGAGCGCGCGCCCACACCACTCTTTCCGCAGCCAAATGCGGTCGATCGGTTCAAAGCGCGCGAGCAATATGTGTTGCAAAAAACGCTGGAGAATTCCAACGCGATCGGCCGCCCCGAGCTCAGCGGCAAAGCGAAGCAAGTCGGCTATTATGACATGGCCTACCTGCAAATTCTCTGGTCGCAGAACGAGACGCGCCGCTTCCCGAATCCACTGACCCAATTCCCCGATAGCGCGACCGCCTCCCGGATTGCGCGTGGAAAGCAGCTCTTCACCACAAAGGTTTCCGCAGGCGGATCGGGCTGCGCTGACTGTCATCACAATGGGAACAAGACAACTAATGGGGTTCTTGACGACACCTTCCAGGATTACAATATCCACGAGCCTGGCGTGATCAGCGAATCAACCGTGGACGGCAAAGGACCCTTCTTCCGCCCTGAGAATGATTACTTTTTTACCCGCTTCGGTCCACCGCAGGACGTCGGCACGCCTCAGAACTTTTCCAGCCGCAATACCAAGCATCTCCGGACCTTCTGGGACGCTGTTCCGCGCTACCTGCACTACGGCTTCGCGCACTCCACCCGCGAAATTCTCCTGACGCCCGATTCGCCGCTCCTCCAGCCCGGCGAGCGCGGGATGAACTTCCGCACCATTCGCACCGATCACTCTCGAGCGACCGGTGCCGCACTCGGCGGCGGAACTTCACCTGTGCTGCCGACGCAGGTGCCTATCACTTATGCCGACAGCAGTGGTAATCTCGCGGGCGACGGAAAGGGCGAGGCACTCGTGAGCCTCGACAGTCCAAGCCTTAGGCAGACTGACGGCTCTTCGCAGATCGACCGTCTTGGAACCGATAACCTCGCCCCGCTCGTCGTTGGAAGGCAGATCAATCCAGTGCTTCCCGCGAATAACATCCAGGTGCTCAAAGACACACACGGCAAGACCTCCCACCTCAGCGCAAGCGACATCGCCGCGTTGGAGCTTTACCTCAAGTCTCTCCAGTAGGGCCAAAATAATCTATAACGATAGATTACTGTATCGCTCTTTTGATTTGCCAGCGGCCGAGCGCATCCCGGAGGAGTTGGCGCGCCCGGTAAAGACGGGTTTCGACGGCTTTCGAGGTGCACCCCAGCGTCGCGGCGATTTCCTCCGTAGCCGAGGTCTTTGTACTCGAAGGGCAGAACTGTGACCCGGAGGTCATGGGGGAGGTTTTGAATCTGCTCACGCACGGCGGGTGCGACGATCGCCGCGAACGTAAGAATGCGAAAGGATAGAGGGTGCATGGCAGGTGGAATTGCGCAAAACTTCGTGTGCCCGGCACTGTCGAAAGTGGCGAAGCGTAACGAAATTGTTACCTGCTGCGTTTACGGCGAGGTCGTTCTGCCTTGCGCCATTGCCCCGCTCCCGTACTGACGATTGTCGATGGCAGGGCTCGAAGGTTCGATGTGGACGATCACGTCTTGAATCCGGGAATGGTGGCCGAGCAACCGATCCTTCACGTTGTGGCTGATCTTATGACCATCGAGGACGGTCATTCCCGGCGGGACCCGGACATGGATCTCGACGAATAGACTGATGCCGCTTTTCCGAATGCGGCTCGGTTCAACGCTCTCGACGCCAGGAGTAGCTCCGGCTGTGGCATCGATCGACTTCCGCAAATCGGACGAGACGCTGCCATCGAGGACATCGTGTACAGAGCCTTTGAGCACCAGGAAACCATTGGTCACGATCACCACGCATGCCGCGAGCGCGGCCCAGTCGTCGGCAGATTCATAGCCCCGGCCGCCGATCAACGCGATCGTGATCCCGATCGCCGCGGCCCCGGACGTAATGGCATCAGAGCGGTGGTGCCATGCGTCGCCCTTGAGCGCGGTGCTATCGAGAGAAGCGCTCGCGGAAAAAACTTTCCGGGAGAGAAATTCCTTCACAAACACGACGGCCAGCAGGACCGGAAGCGTGAACCAGGCTGGAGCGTGATGAGGCGTTCGGATCTCGATAACGGAATGGTAGCCGATCATCGCGGCGGCCCCGAGGAGCGAGAAGCCGGAAAACATCCCGGCGAGAGCCTCGATTTTCCCATGGCCGTAGGGATGGTCGTCGTCCGCGGGTTTGAGTGAGATGTGAAACCCGGCCCAGGTAATCAGCGAGGAAAAGATATCGCTGGCGGATTCGATGCCATCCGCGATGAGCGCATACGAGTTACCCAGCAATCCAGCGCCGATCTTCACGATCATCAGAGCGAGGTTAATGCAAATGGCGAGGACGCCTAGACCCAGGAGTTCGTTGTCAGATCGCATGAGTGTGAGCGTAGCTTCATTCCTCTCGCCCGACAAACTTCGATCAGGACAACGCCGGTCGTCACTGCGAAGGAGGATCGTCGCACCTCATATCGACAGCATTTGCAAACCAGGCGGCGACCGTCGCGACGGCCGCGGGCCGAGCCTGCCTGAAGACCCGCCGGTGATGACTGCGGTGGGGTAGCCCGGCTGACGTTCACTTCGCAACAAAGGCCGTCGCGCCGGACTGGCAGGCAACTTACCCACACAGGTCAGTGTCTTACCACTGCCACGCGTCGGACAAATGGCGACCGGATGTGTAAGTAGCGGTGGTTCAATGGCCAACGACTCCCCTCTCGCCCATGGCACGGGCGAAGCTAAAGGCGCTGGCAGGCATCGCGCCCAGTAAGCGCAAGCCGGAAATGAATACCAAAAAGCCAAGCCAACCCAGAGTCCTTCTCGCCGACGATGATCGCTCGGTCCTCGATGCTCTCGGCGCCGTGCTCGAGTCGGAAGGCTTTGAGGTCATCCGCGCCGCCAACGGCCACGAGGCCGTCGAAAAGTTCTGCGAGCATCGCGCTGATCTTGTGTTGCTCGACATCAACATGCCGGTCAAAGGCGGCTGGGACACTTTCGAACGGCTCACGAGCATCGATCCTTTGCTGCCCGTCATCGTCATCACGGCGCGGCCGGATGCCTATCCCGCCGCGATGGCCGCAGGCGTAGCGGCGCTAATGCAGAAGCCGCTGGACATCCCGGTGTTGCTCGAAGCCATGCGCTACTTCCTCACCCAAACAGCCGAGCAGCGCCTCTCACGCATCACCACTCATCAACCGCAAACCCACTACCTCGCATGACAACAGCCATCGCTTCCCGAACTAACACCTTCCTCGCGCAGGACGTCTGCCTATTGTGCCATGACGATGTTGCCGCGGACGTTGCCACGCACCTTGCTCGTGAAGAGGAAGGATTTGGCGAGCCTGCGTTCGCGATCATCAAGGAACTGCACCCCTATTGGTTGGAAGAGCACGGCGCTTGCGTGTCCTGCTGGAGCTTCTACTCAAATCTGGTCCGCGTCCTGAATGCCTCGGGTAGTTTCGACGCGCGCTTCCAGATCAACGGTCGGAAGGACCACCTCACGAAAGAACTTCTAACTCACTAGGAAGGTAATTTTATGTGGATCGTTCTATTAGCTCTGCGTCGCCCATTGACCTTCGTCGTCGGCGCGCTCCTGCTCCTGCTCCTCACGCCATTCGTGCTCCTGCGCACGCCAACGGATATTTTTCCGTCCATCAACATCCCGGTCGTCAGCATCATCTGGTCTTACACCGGACTAAGCGCGAAGGAGATCGAGCAGCGCATGATCTTTACCCACGAACGCGCGCTCACGACCGTGGTCAATAACATCGAGCATATCGAGTCCACGTCTTACGATGGCATCGGCGTGATTAAGGTGTTCTTCCAGCCGGGCACTTCGCCGGATGCGGGCGTGGCGCAGGTCACGGCGGTTTCGCAAACCATCCTCAAACAGCTCCCGCCGGGCTCCACGCCTCCGCTCGTCATCCAATACAACGCCTCGACTGTGCCGATCCTGCAATACGGCGTGAGCAGCAAGACATTGAATGAGCAGCAGATTCAGGACGTGTCGCTCAATCAAATCCGCGTCGGCCTGATCAGCGTGCCGGGCGCCGGCGTGCCGCTGCCCTACGGCGGCAAGCTACGCCTCGTCTCGGTGGACCTGGACATGAAGGCGCTCGAGGCGAAGAACCTGTCCTCTCAGGACGTGGTCACGGCGCTCTCGAATCAAAACATCGTCTTCCCGAGCGGCACCGCGAAGATTGGCGCGAAGCAATACCCGGTGGACGTGAACACCAGCCCGGCGCTCATCGACACTCTCAACCAAGTGCCGATCAAGACCGTGGACGGCGCGGTCATCCGGGTGAGTGACGTGGCTCACGTGCGCGATGGAAGCGATCCGCAGCAAAATATCGTCCGCCAGGATGGAGTGCGCAGCACGCTGATCAGCGTGCTGAAGAACGGCAGCGCCTCGACGCTCAGCGTGGCCGATGGCGTGAAACGCGCGATGGCCGCGACCCTCAAAACGCTGACCGCCTCGGATGTGTCGGTGAGCGAATTCATCGATCAATCGCTCTTCGTCCGTTCCGCGGTCTCCGGCGTGGTGCGCGAGGGCGTGATCGCGGCGGCACTGACCGCGCTGATGATCCTGCTCTTCCTCGGTTCGTGGCGGAGCACGATCATCGTCGCCACCTCGATCCCACTCGCAGTGCTGTCATCCATCGCCGTGCTCAGCGCGCTCGGCCAGACGATCAATCTCATGACGCTCGGCGGCCTGGCACTGGCCGTCGGCATTCTCGTGGATGACGCCACAGTGACGATCGAGAACATTGAGCGGCACTTGCACGGAGGGGCGAAGCTAGAGGACGGCATCATCACCGGCGCGGGCGAAATCGCGTTGCCGGCCATGGTCTCCACGCTCTGCATCTGCATCGTTTTCGTGCCGATGTTTTTCTTGAGCGGGGTCGCGGGTTATCTCTTCGCGCCGCTCGCCATGGCGGTGGTCTTCGCGGTGCTCGCTTCGTATGTCATCTCGCGCACACTGGTGCCGACGCTCGTCATGTGGTTCGAGCGCAGCAATCAGCACGGGCACGAGAAAAAGGCCGCGGCAGGTTGGGCGCGGCCGTTCGTCGCTGTGCAGCACGGCTTCGAGCGCGGGTTCAACCGATTCCTCGACGGCTATCGCGATGTGCTCGCCACGCTGCTGAATCATCGCAAGGTTTTCGTCCTCGTCTTCCTCGCCTTCTGCGCGGCGTCGCTCTGCCTCGTCCCATTTCTCGGACGCGACTTCTTCCCGAGCGTGGACGCGGGCGCCTTTCGCCTGCATGTCCGCGCGCTGCCCGGCAAGCGCATCGAGGAGACGGCGAAGCTCGTCGATGAAGTGGAAAAAGCGATCCGCGAAGCCATTCCACCACGCGAGCTGAAGGGCATCCTCGACAACATCGGCCTGCCCGCGTCCGGCATCAATCTGAGCTACAACGACAGTGGCGTCACCGGCCCGGCAGATGCGGATATCATGGTCTCGCTCCAGGCAAATCATCGGCCGACGGAGCGCTACGTGCGGGATCTGCGGCTGCGGCTGAACCAGCAATTTCCCGGCACGACCTTCTACTTCCTGCCGTCGGATATCGTCACGCAGACGATCAATTTCGGCCTGCCCGCGCCATTCGACATCCAGATCGTCGGACGCGACGTGGACGCCAATCGCGCCGTCGCCGCCGCGCTCGCGGAGAAGGTGAAGCATGTCCGCGGCGCCGTGGATGTGCGGGTGCAGCAGCCGGGAAATTTGCAGCGCCTCGCCTTTGACATCGACCGCACCAAAGCCTCGCAGATGGGCCTGAGCGAGCGCGCCATCGCCGGCTCGATCCTCCTCGGGCTGAGCGGCAGCTCGCAGGTCCAGCCCGGCTTCTGGCTCGATAGCAGCATCGGCGTGCAATACCTCGTGAATGTGCGCGCGCCGGAGTATCGCATGGAGTCGCTCGCGGATCTAAAGTCGATGCCGATCACCGCGACGCAACCCGGCACTGAAGCGGGCCAGCTCCTCACGAACCTCGCCAGCTTCAAGCGCACGAGCAGCTCGCCGATCTATTCGCACTACAACGTCATGCCCGTGATCGACGTTTTCGGTGGCGTGAGCGGACGCGATCTTGCCGGCGTCCTCAACGACATCAATCCACTCATCGCCGATGCGGAAAAGGGGCTGCCGCACGGCAGCACGATTATGCTGCGCGGCCAGGCGCAGACGATGCGCGCGAGCTTCATCGGCCTCAGCGTCGGCCTCGTGATGGCCATCGCGCTGATCTACCTGCTGCTCGTCGTCAATTTCCAAAGCTGGCTCGATCCCTTCATCATCCTCACCGCACTCACCGGCGCGCTCGCTGGAACCGCCTGGGGGCTGCATCTCACTGCCACTACGCTCAGCGTGCCGGCGATGATGGGCGCGATCATGTGCCTCGGCGTGGCCACGGCGAATTCCGTGCTCGTCGTCACCTTCGCCCGGCAGAATCTGGCGGAAGGCCGCGATGCCATCCGCGCCGCGTGGGAGGCGGGTTCCGGGCGTTTGCGTCCCGTGCTCATGACGGCCGCGGCGATGATCATCGGTATGGTGCCGATGGCGCTCGGCCTCGGCGATGGCGGCGAACAAAACGCACCGCTCGGGCGCGCCGTCATCGGCGGCCTGCTCATCGCCACCGTGGCCACCCTCTTCTTCGTGCCGGTGGTCTTCAGCCTCCTGCACCGCCGCACGCCCGCTCCCGCGCCTGAATCCGGCGCGAAGACCGAATCACTGCCCGCTCACGCCTGAACCATCCACATCACCATGAATACTTTGGAAACCCAACCCGAGCCCATCACCGCACCCGCGGAGCAGCCTGAACACAGCGCTCCGCAGCCCATCCATCGCGTCCGCCTCGGCCGCACTGCCATCATCCTCGCAGCACTCATCGTCATTGGCGTTGTCGCCGGTTTCATCCCGCGCCTGCGCCAGCGGAACGAAGCGCAAGGCGACGTCGCCGCGCTCGCCGCCACCACCGTCACGGTCGTCTCGCCCGAACCGGGTAAAGCGAGCGACGGCCTCGTCCTTCCCGCCGACGTGCAACCGATGCTCCAGGCGTCCATCTTCGCCCGCGTCAGCGGCTACTTGAAAAAGTGGGATGTCGATATCGGAGCGCGCGTCACCGCCGGCCAGGTGCTCGCGGAAATCGACACGCCCGAAATCGACCGCGAACTCGACCAGGCCCGCGCCCAACTCGGCGTCGCTCAGGCGAACCTCAACCTCGCGAAGATCACCGACGCCCGCTGGCAAATGATGCTCGCCAGCAAGACCGTTTCGAAACAGGAGGCCGATGAAAAATCCGCCGCTGCCAAAGTCGATGTCGCGAACGTCGAAGCCGCCCAGGCCAACGTTCGGCGGCTCGAGGAAACCCAAGGCTTCCAGCGCGTCCTTGCGCCCTTCGCCGGCATCATCACCGCGCGCAACGTCGATATCGGCGACCTCATCAGCGTCGGCGGCGCTCGCGAACTCTTCCACATCGCGCAGATGGAAGCGCTGCGCGTCTATGTGCGCGTCCCGCAGACTCAGGCGGCCGACATTCGCACCGGCCAGACCGCCGAGTTGCTCATCCCCGAACTGCCCAACGAACCTTTCCCCGCCAAGGTCGTGACCACTTCCGAAGCGGTGTCCGCCACCTCGCGCACACTGCTCACCGAGCTGCAGGCCGACAATGCCAAAGGCCGCATCCGCATCGGCAGCTACGCGCAAGTGCGCTTCGCCAGCATCACCGCCGTGCCCGCCCTCACCCTCCCGTCGAGTGTGCTGCTCTTCCGCGCGCAAGGCCTGCAAGTCGGCGTCGTGAATGCCCAAGGCCTCGTCGAACTGCGCAAAGTCGAACTCGGCCGCGACTTTGGCCAGCGCGTCGAAATCCTCAGCGGCGTGACCGCCGCGGACAAAGTGATCGCCACCCCCTTCGACTCGCTCGTCAGCGGCATGACCGTGCGCGTCGCCAGTGCTTCAGAAACTCAACCTGCAAAATAAGTCACATAAAACACCACAACACTAACAAGAGATAAGTATGAACAAGCTACAAACTAAACAGTTAGGTAATTCAGATATGTCGATCACGCCGGTGGGCTTCGGCGCATGGGCCATTGGCGGCTCCGGGTGGCAATTCGGCTGGGGCGCGCAAGATGACAAGCAGTCCATCGCGGCGATCCACCGCGCTTTGGAACTCGGAGTCAATTGGATCGATACCGCCGCGGTGTATGGCCTCGGTCACTCCGAAGAGGTCGTCGCCCGAGCACTCGCCGAGTGGTCCGGTCCCCGGCCTTACGTCTTCACCAAGTGCGGCCTTCGCACTGATGACAGCGGCAAGGTTGTCGAAGTGCTCAAGGCGGATTCCATTCGCCGCGAGTGCGAAGCCAGCCTGCGCCGTCTGCGGTTGGAAACCATTGATCTCTACCAGATCCATTGGCCCGTGGATGACACCGCGGAACTCGAAGAGGGATGGACCGCGATGGCGCAGCTCCAGCGAGAAGGCAAGGTGCGCTGGATCGGCGTGTCCAACTTCAACGTCGAGGAGATGAAGCGCGCGCAAGCGATCGCGCCGATTACCTCGCTACAACCGCCCTACTCGCTCATTCGCCGCGACATCGAGGAGGAAATCCTGCCCTTCTGCCAGCGCCAGGGGATCGGGGTGATTGTCTATTCGCCGATGGCCTCGGGGCTTTTGACCGGCGCGATGACGCGCGAGCGTGTCGCCCGGCTCCCGGATGATGACTGGCGCAAACGCAATCCGAGTTTCCAGGAACCGAAACTCTCGGAGAATCTGGCGCTGGTCGAACGGCTCCGCGCAGTCGGCGAGTATCGTCGCCGTCGGCCCGGCGAAGTCGCCATCGCGTGGGCGCTTTCTCACCCCGCTGTGACCGCGGCGATCGTCGGCGCCCGCAGCGCACAGCAAGCGGACGGCGTCATGTGCGCCGGCACGCTGGAACTGACGGACTACGAGAAAGCGGAAATCGAAAATATCGGTGAACTCGCCGCGAGGGCCAAATGAACATTGGCTTTATTGGTCTAGGCATCATGGGCAGCCGCATGGCGGCTAATCTGCAAACAGGAGGTCACTCCCTGGTGGTCTTCAATCGGACTCCTGAAAAGGCGGAGTTATTGGCAGAGAAAGGCGCGAGGATCGCCGCCTCCCCAGCCGCTTTGGCGCCGCTGGTGGACGTGATCTTCACCATGCTCGCACACCCCGACGCCGTTAAAGAAGCGGCCCTGGGAGAAGACGGCTTTCTTTCGCACTTGGAGCCGGGCCGCCTTTGGGTTGATTGCAGCACTGTCAATCCGTCGTTCTCCAGGAAAATGGCCGCTGAAGCACACGCGCGCGGCCTTCGTTTCATCGGCGCCCCGGTAACTGGCTCCAAGGGTCAGGCTGAATTGGCGAAACTCACCTTTTGGGTGGGGGGCGAGGCGACCGATTTGGAGACCTGCCGCCCTCTCCTGGAATGCATGGGAAGCAGAATTGTTCACTGCGGCGGACAGGGAATGGGGGCGTCGATCAAAATGGTGATGAACCAATTGCTCGGAACGGAAATGGCAGCTTTTGCCGAGGGGTTGGTTCTCGGGGAATCGCTTGGCCTATCGCGTGACATATTGTTCAAGGCGCTCTTCGGCGGTCCAGTGGCCGCTCCGTTCCTCGCACTCAAACGCGAGCGCATCGAGGAAGGACATTTCGGGCAGGCGGACTTTCTCTTGCGTTGGCTGCAAAAAGATTTGCACCTGGCAACGGTGAGCGCCTACGAGACCGGCGCAGCTGTGCCTTTGACTAACACGGCCAAGGAACTTTACCGACTGGCCATGAGGGAAGGTCGTGGCAGCGAGGATTTTTCGGCCATCTACGAGTATCTCGCGCAAACTCGCGAAGCGCCCCACATGGGTCACGAACACCCGGATGGCACAACCAAAGTCAATGGATGAACGTGCAACTCATTAGTTCCCGGCTCTCCCTTATGCGCCCGGCACGCTGCGGCCGACGAATCAGGAGAAAGAGGAACGCGAACGTCCACCGAAGTGAACCGGGCAAGCGCTAACCAAGATGGACCCCTGCCACCGACTACTACCATGAATCGCGATCATCCCAATCACCAACATCGACCTGCGGACCCGCAGCGTGACGACGATCCGAGGCATACGCAGGATCTCGACACGGTCGCGCAGAAGCCGACGCACATCGGGCTCGGCGCTGCCGTCACCGCTCCGGACAAAGAGGCGCATCGGGATTGTGAGCGCCCCACGCCGGGCGCGCAGCCGCCGGTCGAGCATCCCGGCGCTCCCAATGCCTATCTCAGCGAACCGGAGCACGTCGCCGCGGGGCTGACCGCCATCTTGCAGAGCGCAACGTTCACCTTTCGCCAGATGGGTCCGATCAGCGGACTCAAGACGTGGCTGAAAGTGAATAAGAAGGACGGCTTCGATTGTCAGAGCTGCGCCTGGCCGAGCCCGGATCAACACCGGCATCTGTTTGAGTTTTGCGAAAACGGTGTGAAGGCGCTGTCCAGCGAGGGGACGAAGAAGCGCATCACCGCGGAGTTTTTCCGCGAGCACTCGATCGCGGACCTATTGGGGAGAAGCGATTACTGGCTCGAACAGCAAGGCCGGCTCGTGGAGCCGATGGTGAAACGTGAGGGGGCCACGCACTACGAGCCAATCTCCTGGGATAGTGCATTCGAGCTGCTGGCGCGCGAGTTGAAGACCCTGCCATCACCGGATGCGTCGGCGTTCTATACCAGTGGCCGCACGAGCAATGAGGCGGCGTTTCTCTATCAGCTATTCGTCCGACAATTCGGGACGAACAATTTGCCCGACTGCTCGAATATGTGCCACGAATCGAGCGGCGCGGCACTTAACGAAATGATCGGCATTGGTAAGGGATGCGTGACGCTGGAGGATTTTGAAAAGTGCGACGGCATTTTCATCTTCGGGCAAAATCCCGGCACGAATCATCCGCGGATGCTGACCAGCCTCGAACGCGCGAAGCGCAACGGCGCGAAGATCGTCGCGATCAATCCGCTGCCCGAGTCCGGCCTGATGCGCGTGGTGAACCCAAACCCGCAGGAATACGCGAACATCCTGACCTTTCCGGCCAAGCTGCTGATGAACAAAGGCGTGGCGCTCGCCGACCTCTGGCTGCCGGTGCGGATCAATGGCGACATGGCGGCGTTGCGCGGGATGATGAAGGAGATGCTCATCGAAGAGGAGGAGCGGCCGGGCCAGGTGTTCGACCGCGAGTTCATCCGCGAGCACACGACTGGGTTTGATGCGTTCCTTGCGAATCTCAAGGCGACGAGTTGGGAGGAGATTGTCGCCAGCAGTGGATTGACGCGCGACCAAATTCGCGAGGCCGCAGAGATCGCCATGGGCTGCAAACGCATCATCTGTTGCTGGGCGATGGGACTCACGCAGCACAAGAACTCAGTCGCGACGATTCAGGAGGTCATGAACTTCATGTTCCTCGGCGGCCACATCGGCCGGCCCGGCGCGGGACCTTGCCCAGTGCGCGGCCACTCGAATGTGCAGGGTGATCGCACGATGGGTATTTGGGAGCGGATGAACGACAAGTTCATGCAGCGGCTCGGCGAAGAATTCCGCTTCACCCCGCCGCGCGAGCACGGCACGGATGCCGTCGAGACGCTCAAAGCTATGCGACAGGGGAAGATTCGATTTTTCCTCGGTCTGGGTGGCAACTTCCTTTCGGCCACCCCGGATACGGAATACACCGCGAAAGCCCTGCAACGCTGCCGGGTCACGGGGCACGTCTCGACCAAGCTTAATCGCGCGCATCTCATCACCGGCGAGATCGCGCTGATCTTGCCGTGCCTCGGGCGCTCGGAAATCGACAGGCAGGCGGAAGGCGAACAGTTCATCACCGTGGAAGACTCGATGGGCGTTGTTAGTCCGTCGCGCGGTCATCTTGAGCCGGCGGGTGAGAAACTGCTCAGCGAGCCGGCGATCATCACGCGCCTGGCCCGCGCCACGCTCGGAGACGCGACCAGTGTCGATTGGGAAGGACTCGCGGCGAACTACGACCGCATCCGCGATCACATCGAACATGTCATTCCCGGCTTCGAGAATTTCAATGATCGGATTAAGCGCGACACCTTCTATCTGCCCAATGAGGCGCGCGATAAGCGCAAGTTCAATAACGGCGATGGCAGGGCGAAGTTCATCGTCTCGCAGATCGAACGGCACGACCTGGCGCCCGGCCATTACCTGATGATGACCATTCGCTCGCACGACCAGTTCAACACGACGATCTACGGCCTCAACGATCGCTACCGCGGTGTCTATCACGGTCGCCGCGTCGTCTTCCTGAACGCCGACGACATATGCGAAGCCGGGTTGCAGCAAGGCCAGATGGTGGATCTCACCAGCCATTTCGAAGGCGAGGAGCGCACCGCGCGGCATTTCATGGTGGCGCCTTACCCCATCCCGCGCGGCTGTGCGGCGACTTACTTCCCCGAGGGCAACGTGCTGGTGCCGATCAATAGCTCCGCTGACCGCAGTAACACGCCGACGAGCAAGAGCGTCCTCATCACCATCGCGCCTTCGCCAGACGCGGCCGCCGCCGCCGCCGAGCTTCACGCAGCTTTCCGCGAAACCACCTCACTAAACCCGACGCCATCCGCGAGCGTGGCGCATCACTAACACTAACTATGTCCTTCCTCGATCGCGAACGAATCATCGCCAAGCCGGGCTTCAGCCGCTGGCTTGTGCCGCCCGCTGCCCTTGCGGTGCATCTCTCCATCGGGCAGGTCTATGCCTTTAGCGTTTTCAAAATTCCGCTGACCCAATCCATCGGCATCACACACTCGGTGCCGGGGGACTGGACTCAGCCGTCGCTCGCGTGGATCTTCAGCATCGCGATTGCGTTCCTGGGAATCTCCGCCGCGGTCTTCGGCCGCTGGGTGGAAAAGAATGGGCCGCGCAAGACCATGCTCGCCGCGGCGTGCTGCTTCGGCGGTGGCTTTCTCATCGCGGCACTGGGCGTCGCGTGGCATCAGCTCTGGCTCGTGTATCTCGGCTATGGAGTGCTTGGCGGGTGTGGCCTTGGGCTCGGTTACATTTCGCCGGTCTCGACCTTGGTAAAATGGTTCCCGGACCGGCCGGGCATGGCCACCGGCATGGCAATCATGGGTTTTGGCGGAGGCGCCTTTATCGGCTCGAATCTGAGCCTCACGCTGATGGACGCTTTCAAAACGGCAACCAGCACCGGCGTCGCGCCGACCTTTGTCGCGATGGGCGCGATCTACTTCCTCTTCATGCTCTTCGGATCGCTCATCGTCCGCGTGCCGCCCGACGACTGGAAGCCCGCTGGATACCAACCGCCGGTCCAAACGCAGAAGCTTATCACCACCGCGAACGTCGCGGTCGATCAAGCCTGGCGCACGCCGCAGTTCTGGTGTCTGTGGGTCGTGCTCTGCTTCAACGTGACCGCAGGCATCGGCATCCTTGAACAAGCCTCGCCGATGATTCAGGAAATGTTTCCGAAGGTCACCGGTCCGAGCGGCGAGATTTTGAAAAAGGGGATTAGTGCGACCGCAGCGGGCGGCTTCGTCGCGCTGCTCAGCCTCTTCAATATGGCGGGTCGCTTCGTCTGGTCGTCGTTGAGCGACTACCTCGGGCGCAAAACCAACTACATCATCTACCTGCTCCTCGGCGCGATTCTCTACTGTCTCGTTCCGATGTCCGGTCATCTGGGCAATCACATCGCCTTCATCGCTGTGTCTGTGGTCATCATCAGCATGTATGGCGGCGGCTTCGCGACCATCCCCGCTTACTTGAAGGACCTCTTCGGCGGGATGCAGGTCGGCGCCATCCACGGACGGCTGCTCACCGCCTGGTCGGTCGCCGGCATCCTTGGCCCAGTGCTCGTCAATTACCTGCGCGTTTATCTGCAACAGCGTGGCGCCACGGGCGTCGAGCTCTATGCGCCGGCAATGTATCTCATGGCAGGCCTGCTAACTATTGGCCTCATCTGCAACCTCGCCGTTCGCCCGGTTGCCGCACGCTATCATTACCGCGACGGTTCTCCGTCCAATAATGCGCCTTCCCGCCCCACTGAACTTACGCCCGAACATTCCTCAACCCGCTAACTCCTACTAACATGGACAAAACAACCGCACCGACTTCTGCGACGCAGCTTATCCTCTATTGGCTAATCGTCGGCACTCCATTGGCGTGGGGCGTTTGGAAAACGCTGGCGAAGCTGCCAGCACTGCTTCAATAGCTGCCACGCAACCTTTCTCCGGCCTCATTCTCAAATGTCCCAGTTCATCCTCTAACAAGGAGATCCTATGTCGAATTTACATCGCCGAGACTTTCTAAAAGGAGCCGCAGCAATCGCGGCCGGCACCGCAGCCCTGCTCGGAACCAGGCGGGCTGAGGCGGGAGACCCCAGCTTCATGAACAATGTTCCCGACCCGCTCGTGTCGGACAAGGAACTGCCGACCTTCAAGTTCGCCCTGGAGAAGTCGGAAGGGAAGGTGATCGGCGGCAGCTTTGGGAAGGAAGCTACCGTTGAGCAATTGCCAATCTCCAAAGGCATCGCGGGAGTCTCCATGAGACTCGAACCGGGTGCCATGCGGGAACTCCATTGGCACGCTACCGCGGCCGAATGGGCGTTCGTGATCGAGGGGCAGGTGCGCACGACAGTCATTGACCCGCAAGGGCGCGCGGAGACGAACGATTTCGCGCCGGGGGATGTGTGGCTGTTCCCTCGCGGCCACGGCCACATGCTCGAGTGCCTGGGTAACAATTCGTGTCACTTCATCCTGATCTTCGATAACGGCTATTTCTCCGAGTTCGGCACTTTTAGCATCACCGACTGGCTCGGCCACACCCCGAAGGCGCTTCTGGCGAAAAACTTCGGCGTCCCTGAGGAGACCTTCGACGGGTTCCCGACGAAAGAGGTTTACTTCGCCCGCGGGGCCGTGCCGCCGGAAAAGCCGGCGATCCCGCTTCAAGGGGCGACGCAGCCGCCCGAAACGCACAGGTATCAATTGCTCAGCGAACAGCCCCACCGCGTCTTTAAGGGAGGCCGGGAGTGGCGGGTCGATTCCACACGGTTCCCGATCTCGAAGACCATCACGGGCGTGATCCTCGACCTCGACCCGGGCGCGCTTCGGGAGCTGCACTGGCACCCCACGGCCGACGAGTGGCAGTATCTCATCGAGGGACAAGTCAGCGTGACCATGTTCGGCTCAGGCGGTCGTTACCGGACAGAGACGCTGGAGAAGGGCGACGTCGGCTACATCCCGCAGGGCTACGGGCACTCGGTCGAAAACGTCGGCGACCAGCCGTGCCGGGTCCTCATCGGGCTCAATACCGGCATCTACGAGGCGATCGATCTATCGCAGTGGATCGCTGGCAACCCGCCCGACGTGCTGGCCACCAACTTCGCCAAACCAGCAGTCCTGTTCGAGAAGTTCCCGCGCAAGGATGTGTTCATCACGAACAAAGACGGGGACGGGATATAGGGGGCGGTCGTCAAAGGGCCTCGCGGGAGTCCCTTAGCCCGCTCCGATCAGCCAGCCGGCGAGAAAAACGAGCACACCACCCACGACGACTTGGAAGACCGCGGAGAGCAACGGCGTGTCCATGTAGCGTTTTCGAATCCATGCTATGATCGCCAATTCCGCAGCCACGACGACAAGCGCGATAGTCGTGGCGAGATGAAAATCGCGGATAAGATAGGGCATCGTATGGCCCAGACCGCCGAGGGTAGTCATCAGGCCGCAGACGACACCACGTATCCAAGGTGTTCCACGCCCGCTGAGTTTGCCGTCGTCGGACATTGCTTCGGCGAAACCCATGCTGATCCCTGCCCCCACCGAGGCTGCAAGTCCGACCTTGAATGTGGCCAGGGTGTTGCTGGTTGCGAACGCGGCGGCAAATAAGGGCGCGAGCGTGGATACGGAGCCATCCATCAGCCCGGCGAGTCCGGGCTGGACGAAGCGCAGGACAAACAGCCGGCGCGCAGCATCGTGCTCGTGGCTTAACGCACCCGATGTGGCCTGCGCATCCGTGATTTCCTCGGCGGTGGCTTCGTGGCGCTGCTCTTCCTGGGCGAGATCATCGAGCAGTTGGCGAATGGCAGCATCAGTGGTCCGCAGCGCGGCGGCCTCGTAAAAGCGGCGCGCTTCAATTTCCATCAGGGCCGCTTCCTGGCGCGCGTGCTCGGGCCGGAGAGTTCGCGTGAACCACAACGGACGACGCGTGATGAAGCCCTTCACGTCCTGCCGCCGGATGAGCGGGATATGTTCGCCGAATCGTTGGCGATACACTTCGATCAACCGATGGCGATGTCCGTCCTCTTCTTCGGCCATCTTGGTGAACAATTCCGCCGTGGCCGCGAAATCGGGGCGGAGGGATTCCGCAAAATCGCGATAGATGCGCGCGTCCTCTTCCTCGGCCGTGATGGCGAGGGCTAGTATCTGAGCTTCGTTCAGGTCACGGAAGTGCATTGCTCGAGGCGGATGGCGGCCTCGCCGCTGGGGCCGCCTTTGCGAAAGCTTTCGAGCATTTGCACCGCGCCGTCCAGTTCAACCATGGTGTAGTTTGACACCGCGGGCGCGGCATGTCGCTCCATGATGAAAAAGCTGCTGCGCTCGCCGAGGTTCTTGCCGCCACTGGCGAGGAAATCGTTTGGAAGGGGCGAAGGCTCCACGCGCTCGTCTCGGATAATCCGCTGAGCCAGGAACTCGGCTTGGGCGGCTTCGAGGCGAAGGGTGATTGCACGATGAAGGTGCTGCGCTCGGAGCTTGGAGCGGATCGACCAAAGCTCGGTGAAACGCTGGAGTTCCAGGGCGCGACCTACCGCATCACGCGCGTCACGGATCACCCGCAGTTCCCGATGATCGTGCTCGTCGTCGAGCCGGAGGACTGACGCCATGCTCGATCACACCCTCGACGAACTGCTGCTCGCTCACTTGAAGGTCGTGCCCGCGCTGGCTGCGCTTAACGGTTTCACCGGCCAGGACGGCGCGGATCACAAGTTGCCGGCGCTCACCGTCAGCACCACGTCGGAACCACTTGCGGGCTCCGACACAGCGTTCCGTGGCGAGGTCGGGATCATCGTGGAAAGCGAGGCGCACGACACGAGTGCGATTGCGCACGGTGAACGGGTGGAAGCGGCGCACTCGGCGCTGGCGAATCGCGCAGCGGTGATCGCAGCGCTCAATGCCACCGGGCGGCTGCACATCTACGGCTACGCCCCGCTCGGCACCGAGCCGACCGCGGGTGAGGCTCGTTTCGCAACGAAGCTGCGCTACCGCTTTGGCTTCGGCCCCGTGTGAGCGTTGACAGCAATCCGAGGTCATGCCTGCGAACGACGTAAAATTCGGCATCAGCCGCCACGCCGGCACGCTCATTGATTCGGTGGAAACCGACGACAGCGTGCAGGTCAAAGAACTGCCCGGCAGCAACGGCGAAATCGCCCGCGTGAAGCCGTATCGCAAGATGACGGAAGGCTCCGTGAAAGGACACGGCGCGCTGGCCGTTGTGCCCGGCGTCGGTGACCCCGGCGTGAGCGGGCTGCCCAATGGCGGTGTGACCGTCATCACCAACGTGAAGCAGAGCGAGAACAACGAGGACTTCGACGGCTGGGAATACAGCTTCAAACACTACCCGACGGCGGAGGCCGTGAACTGATTATGCAAAAGGGCGACCAACTCTGCATCCTGCGTGCCGAGGTGAAAACCGACGCGGACGCGCTCAATCTCGTGCGGCTCGTGTCCGCACTCACGGCCATCGGCATCCCGCTCGACGACGATTGCCCGTACCTCGAAACGCGCGAGTTGGTGGAAGGCGCGGAGCGGCGGCTGGTGACGTGGACGCTCAAGGCCAAGAGCATCTGCGGCCAGCATGACGCACGGAAGCTCATCGAAGCATGGCACGATCCGGTGTGGACGACGCAGAACGCCGAGCACCCGTTTGCCTATATCACGACCGCCTTTCGCAACGCTGGACTACTCGCGGCGGAAATCGGGCGACTGGCTCCCGTCGCGCTGATCCGCAAAGGCAAGCGGTTCGCGCTCGTGCCCTTCGATGCGACGCCGGAGCGCCGCCAGGAACTCCTCACAGCACTCGAAAAATGAACACTGACTCCGCCCGTCCGGCATCGGACCGCACGCAGACCAACATCGACACGTTCATCGCGCCCGCGACTGAGGCCGGCGGCATCACGCTGCGGCCGTTTTCGGCGGGCACGCTCACGATCTGCCGGGCGCTCGGCCTCACAATGGTCGTAGGAGGCGACAAGGAGCAGGTCGAAGCACTCTCCGCCGACGACAAGCAGCGCCAGCTCACCACGTTCCTGTTCATCCAATCGCAGCCGCTCGACGTGGTGAAGAAAGCCGTGAAGCTCGCGCGCGAAAACCGCCAGGCATTCGAGGACGAATACCTGCTGCCCTTCGAGTTGGAGATGCCGGTGACCGCGATGTTCACGGCGATGCAGCAGCTCGAGAACAACCTCACCGCCATCGAGGCCGCGCAGATCGAGGTCATCACGCGCCCAAGCGGGAGCAAGAAGGAGCCGACTCCGCCCCCAAACTGATCGAGCCGGTGTGGACGGCGAGCTTCGTCTTCACACTGGCACGAGAAACAGGCTGGTCGGAGCACTTCATCTTCTGGGAACTGCCGCTCGCGCGGCTCCTACAATACCAGCACTGCGCGTTGCGGGCGCATGACGTGTGGACGGTGCCGGTCGCGCCGCCCGCGACGCACCAGCTTGAAACCCTGCTGACGAACTGGAAACCCGATGAACGGACGCCTGCGTTTTGATCTGAAGCCTATCCAGCGCGGCATCAAGGCGCTCGCTCCGCAGGTGAAGAAATCCCGGCGCGAACTCGCCGAGGAGGCCGCGCGCGGTTTCGTGAAGGAAGTCGTCGCGATCACGCCGCCGGCATCGAAAGGAAATCGGGGCAGCGCGGCGAAGAAGGCTGGTGAAGGCGCCATCATCGCCGATCTCGCGCGCGTCATGGTCGCGGCAGCCCGCAAGAAGGGCGTGAAGCTGGCCGACCCGGCGGAGATCCACAAACGCCTGCGCGATCCGCACACCGGGCGCATCAATCCGCGCAATCTAAAGCATCCATATCCTGTGGATGCTGGAGCCCTACGTTCATTGCGCAATGAACTGCTCAAGCGAGTCGGTGAACTCGCCGCTGGCTGGAATGCGGGCGCGCAGAAGCTCGGCGTGAAGCTACCGGCGTGGGTCGCGCGTCACGGTTCCAAACGCAGTTCTGCCGCAGTGCTCAACACCTTCCGCATCTTCCGCATCATCCTCACCAACGCGGTGAAATACGTGACAAACGTCGAGAGCTACGACCGCCGCATCCAGTCGGCCATCAACATCCAGGGAAAGAAGATGCTGCGGCGGGCGGAGTTCCTTCTCACTCGCGCACTGCGAGCTGCCGGGTGGAAATAGTCACCCCGGCCTTAGCCCGTGCCAGCCGTGCCAAGCCATGTAGCTCGCGATGAGCACAAGCACCACACACGAGACATAGGGTGCGCGGCGCATCGCCTCACCGAAACCGGTGAAACGCTTTTGCGCGTGATGCACGCTCCACGCGGCCAGCGCCCCCGTGGCGACCATCGTCAGAGCGAGGCCGAAGCTGAAGCAGGCGACCAGGGTGAAGCCGAGTGCGATGCGTTTAAGCTGGAGGCAGATGAGCAGCACGCTGAACGCGGCCGGACACGGCATCAGTCCGCCAGTGATGCCGAAGAGCACGATCTGCGGAGTCGTGATGGTGCGTCCGGCGAAGCGTTGCGCGATTTCGATGGCGTGGGCGCGTTCGTGCGCGTCCTGAAATTCACCGTCCTCGCCCTCGACGTGCGGCGGTTGCCCCTCGCGGAACTGGACGCGCGCAGTGTGTTCGTGGCCGGGATGCGAAAATGTTAGCAGTGCATCGAATTCGTGCGGCTCGGGAACTTCGCTGGTGGATTCAAATAAGCCGTCCTTTGCCGCAAATGCGAAGATCTGCCGTGAACCGGCGTCGCGAATCGTTTCAAGCGCGAAGTCGTTCGTCGTGCGTTGTTCGCCGATAAAGGCGATCCGAAACACCGGCGGCGAATCCTTCTCGAAGATCGAAAGCTGCGCGTTGCCGTGGCCGGTCGGAACGAGCACCGATTCATCGTGGTGGTGATGATGGCCGTGGTCGTCGTGATCGTGATCGTGCGAATGTGAGTGACCGTGGTGATTCGCGTCCGCCTCGGCCAGTTCGCGCCGGGTGCGCAGAAACATCCACGCGGCTAGCCCGAGGACGCAGACGGCCGAGCCGAGTTGGAGATACGGCTCGACGGTTTCGGCGTTCCATTGGTTGCCAAAGTGCAGCGCAAGCATCGCGAGCAAGCAGATGATCATCGAATGCGAGATGGCCGCCGCGAGCCCGAGCAGCACTGCCTGCCAGATCGTGCCGCGAATCGCGATGATGAATGCGGCCATCATGGTTTTCGAGTGGCCCGGTTCGAGTCCGTGCAATGCCCCGAGCAGGATGGCGGACGGAATGAAGAGCCAGAGGCTCATGCTCCCGGTTTGCAGGGCGTGGACGATGTCGGGCATGGGCTATTTCAGGTAGCGTTTGATGACCTCGATGAGTTCCTCGGCCGCGTGGGCCGCCTCCGGGTCGGGTTTGGTGTCCTGCGGCAGAACGTGATGACGGACGTGGCCCTCGAGGATTTCGGCCATGAGCGAGTTCATCGCGCCGCGACAGGCAGCGAGCGTAAGCAGCACCTCTCCGCAGTCTCGTTCCTCGTCCACGGCTTTTTCGACTCCGTTCAGTTGCCCCCGAATCCGCTTGATGCGGTCGAGGAGTTTCTTTTTGTCGCGAGCTGTATGAGCCATCGCCTTATACCATACGGGGGTATGTTATAGCCGCAAGGCATTGTGTGTCGGTCAGCACCGGGGCGTGCACCGGCTTCACGGAGTTCCTTTTGACAGGCGCTCTCCTGCAAGCGGGCTGGAAGTAACCGGCCCACCACACTGCGGGATAGAGCAGCGGCAGCTCGCCAGCCTCATGCGCTGGAGGTCGTCGGTTCGAGTCCGGCTCCCGCAAACTACTCTGGCTGATACACGCGGAGTTCCGCCTCGTGACCACTGCGCTCGGGGACCGCGAGGAAAAGGCTGTCGAGTTCCGGGGAGAAGAAGCACGTCCGCGCGCCGGCACGCGTAGTAATGCGGGCGATGCGTTCGTAGTGGTCGGCGTCGCGGCGTTGGATCACGTCGAGAAAACCTTCGCCGCACGAGATGTAGAGCCGCTGGCGTTTGGCGTCGAAGAAGAGGTCGTCGGTGTCGCCGGAGATTTCTAGGTCGGCGACAGGCTTGCCGCTCGCGGTGTCCATGATGAGGAGACGCGCAGGCTTGCGGCAGCCGACGAACAGCCGGTGTGCTGCTTCGTCGAGCGCCATCGGAAAGTTCGCCTGCGCCTTCTCCATCGGCCATGTGGCCACGACTTTGCGCTGTTCACGATCCAAGACAGCGATGTGCCTTTTGTCAGGCACGTTCACGAAGATGCGCGGGCCGTGCTTTTCGAGCTGGAACGCCTCCGGGTGCGCGGCGAGCGGGATGCTGTGCAGGAGCTTGCTCGTCGTCGGGTCGGTGACACCGAGGGCACCTTCGCCATAGCCGATGTAGATGAGCTTTGCCGCGGCGTCGAAGCGCACGTTGTCCGCGTCGTCCAGTGCGCCGAACTGCGAGGCAGGTGCGTAGGTCTTCCCGTCGAATGCGCGAAAGGTGCCGTCGTCACCATTGGCGAAATAGAACCGATGCGGCTCCGCGAGCATGAGCGCGCCCGTGGGTTTGCGCAGCCCGGTAAAACTGTGCAGCCGCTTGAACTCCGCGACATCGAACACTTCGCCCGTGTTGTTGCCGAGCGCCGCGACGATGAGCCGGCGCCCGGCCGGGTCGCACGCGAAGTGATCGAACCGGCCTTTCACGCCCGGCAGCGGAATCGTGTGCGTGAGCCGCAGTGATTCCGCGTCGGCGGCGCGTGCGGTGACACCGCTGGCGAGCGAAACGGCGACGGTGAAAAGAAAATCGCGGCGCTTCATCTTCACTTCTCCCCGTATTGGAAATCGTCGAAGAGCGTCACGCTGTCGGCCTTCGTCCAAACGCCGACTTTGCCCACGTCCTTGAAACTGTCGTCGCCCGCTTCGATGACCTTCTGTCCGTCAAAGGCGACGACGAATTGGCTGCCGTGGAAATCCACCCGCAGGGTGTGCCACACGCCGGACGTGACTTTCGTGTCGATGCTTTTGAAGGACACGCGCCGTCCGTCAATCGTGTGGTAGATGGTCACGTTGTCTTCGAGCGCGTTGGCGCGGGCGATGTAGTAATTGTTCGCGTCCTTCGCGCGCCACACCACGCCACCGGCCTGGTCTTCCTTGCCCGCGACCGGTTTGAACTTCACCTCGACGAATCCGTCCTTGAGCGCCGTATCGTTCTTCAACGCGACCGGATAGTCCGCCTCTCCGCGCTGCGCGAGGACCTGCGGCTTGCTCGGCGCAGTGTCGTCCTTTTCGATGCTCCACTTCGCCGTGCCGCCGCCCGTCTGCGTACCCGTCCACTTCCCGTCCCAATGCGATGGCAGCGGGCCGACTTTCGCGTCGTCGAAATTATCGGTGGCCGCGTGGGCGCTCACAGCGAGAGCTAGGAAGACGAGAGGCTTCATGGCCTATTTGGCTTCGAGAGTGGTGAGCGCGGTTTTGAGTGCCTGCGCGAGCATCACTGCCGGGCCGCGGCCCCAGTAGTGGAGGAAAATGTAGCGTGGCTCTTCCATCGCCATGTGGTGATGGATGGCGACGATGTTCACGCCTGATTTGCGAAGCGACTTGAGGACGCCTTGCAGCTCGCCGGGCAGCACGCAGAAGTCGCCGTCCACGAGCGCGTCCTCGTCCGTGCCGGCAAACGCGGCCCATGTATTCACGCCCATCTCTTTCCCCACGGTGCAGCCGCACGGCATCTTCGCGCTGCGGCCGAAGACGAACTTCGCCATGCCATCTTTTGACTGCCCTTTTCCGCCGAGCGCGGCTTCGAGCGGCGCGGCGGCGATGCTGCTCGCGACTGTGAGCGGTTTGCCAAAAGTCTTTGCCGGTTCCGGCGACGCGACGCGCACGGCTTTCTGCGCATCGAGCGCCGCCTTTACGCCCGCTGCGAGTTTCGCAGCCTCGCCCTCGCCGCCGATGTGCATGAAATAGACCTTCGGGTCGTCGTAGAAGAAGTGGTTGTGCAGCGCGGTGACATCGAGACCGGCCGCAAAGGCGGCGCTCATCACGGGATTCACTTCGTCCTGCAACAGCACGAGGTCGCCCATCACCATCGCGGGCGCTTTCTTTCCCTCGGTGAATGCAGCCCACGATGTGAGGCCCATGAAGGGGGGCATTTGCCACCCGTCCACGCTCACTTTCACATCACTGCGCGGTGCCGTGACTTTGAACACGCCCTCCGCTTCGTTTAGCGTGCCTTTCAATCCGCTTGCGGTTTCGATTTGGGCGGTATCGAGCGGCGCGGCGAGTGCGCTCGCGGCGAGAATGAGGAAGACGGAGACGATCGAACGGGGTGTGGCTTTCATAGTATGAAGCTACTGTGGAAGAAGAGCGGCGCACAGACTTAGAACGGGCTCCGATCGTTGACGCCGCGCGGCTGTCATGCCCAAAGCCACCGCCGTATTCGATGCCGACGACAGCCGCCTGACCAGCGCGTTGGCGCGCATCAACGGCAAGATGCTCGCGCTGCAATCGCGCATCGCGAGGTTCGCCGCGGCGTTCATCGCGGTGCGCGCTGTGGCAGGCGTGGTGACGGCGGGCTTCGATCATTTTCGCCAGGCGCTCGATGTGGGCGGTGAACTCAATGATCTCTCGGCCAATACCGGAGTGGCGGTGGGTGATCTCGTGGTCTTGCAGCAGGAATTCGCCAATGCGGGGAAGACGGCCGAGGACATCGGTCCGGTGTTCGGAAAGATGGCGAAGACGCTGCAGAACGATTCGGCGGCTGATACGGTGGCGAAGCTCGGAATCAAGCTGGAGGAGCTGAAGAAGAAGACGCCCGCCGAGCAGTTCCGCACGCTGGGGACCGCGATCAACAGCGTGCGCGATCCATCGGAGCGTGCGGCGATTTCGATGGAGCTGTTCGGACGCAGCGGTGCGGAGTTGCTCTCGCTGTTTTCGTCGGACGGCTTTGGCGATGCCGCCAACCAAGTCGGCTCCCAGGCACAGCTTCTTGCCCGCGACGCAGCGCTCTTCGATGACGTGAGCGACAAGCTCGCGCTCACAGGCACGAAGGTGCGCGGCTTTTGGGTCGGCCTCGCCGACAAGGTCGCCCCGGCGCTCAAGCCATTGCTCGATCGCTTAGCCAATCTCGACCTCGCGAGCTGGGGTCAGCGGGCCGGTGAAGCCGTGGCCTTCATCGTTCAGGCGTTCGCGGATAGCAAAGTTAGAGACATCCTTTTCACCTCAGCGAAGATCGCCTTCTCCAACGCCGTGAACTTCCTTGCGGGCGCGCTGATGGCCGTAGCGCAGGCGCTTTGGCAATACCTGGTCGAGGCGGTGAAAAACGCCGTCACGCTCTTTCAGATTCTCACCACGGCAGACTTCTGGATCGGCATGGGCAAGGCGCTCATCGGCATCGCCCAAGGGTTCATCGCGCTGCTGCTCGAAGGCGTCGCGAAGCTGCTCGATTTGCTGAAGGACATCCCGCTCGTCGGCGACTCGATCGGCGAAGGCGCGCAGACCGTGCGGGAGACGGCGCAGGGCTTCCGCGAAGCCGGTCAGGACAATCGCAGCGCGGGCGGCGATTTGCTCGCGCCGCAGATCGACAAAGCTGGGGCGCGGATGCGCGAGACCTTCGCGAACATCGGCAAGGCGTTCACTGATGGCTTCGACAAAGGTAACTCGCTAATCGACACGAGCGGCCTCGAGCAGCACCTCGGCGATGCGGTGGGGTCGGTGATGGATCGCGTGCAGAGCGTTTCCGAGCAGTCGCGCAAAGCGGTCGAGCCGACCAAACCGACCGGGCCGCTGATTGATCCAGAGGAAGACGCGACCAAGGGCAAGAAGCCGGCGATTTCTGCGATTCAACGCATCGGCGGTGGCGGCGCGGCCTACGGCGCCGGAGATCCTATGCTCCGCGAACAGCAGCGGCAGACTCGGGAACTGAGCACGCAAACGGGCCTGCTGCGTGATGTAAAACGCGCACTCGAAAACAACAAACCCACCGCTTCGCTCACGCCGGCAGCGGTGTTCGCCTGATGTCGAATCCGCTTCAAACCACGGGCGTCACGGGCGGAATTTCCGAGACAGGCATCGCCTCGATCGACGTGCCGATCTTCGTCGATACGCTCCTCGAGGCGCTCACGGTGATGCCCAATCTCGGCATCGGCCTACCGTATCGCTCGCGCTCGTTTTCGCAGGAGGACGACGGTGGCTACAAAGTCACGCTGCACTTCGAGGGCGTGACCAACGAGTTCACCTTAGATGACGCGGAGAAGGTGACGTTCGAGTTGGACACGTCGATGGCCGAAGACCCAATCCAGACGCATCCGTTCTTCGATACGTTGAAGTCACGCTATGGCTGGGATGCGGCGAAGGAGCAGTTCGCGGAAACCTTGCCGGAGTCGAGCGGCCAGCAAACGGCGCTCAGTGGCAGCGGCAAAAAGCCGAAGAAAAACCCGCTGTTCGGCGTTGATAACTGGCTCGTCGTCGGGGCGGTGTTCCGCAAGACCTACGCGGCGCGAGTCATCCCATCCGGCATTCTCCGCGGCATTGGCACGATCGTGGAACGGCCGCCGGGCATCGAGCAGTTCAAAATCCCGGGCGCCGCAAAGAAACGCAATTGGCTCAAGCTCGCGCCGAAGATCAAGCGACGCGGCAATGCGGTGGAGATCACCGAAGAATACATGCTCTCCGGCCCGAACGGCTGGCTCAAGGATGTGTATGGCCAGGCGCAACTCGAGAGCGGCGGCGAATGTAGCCCTCGGTGAGCTTCGCGAGTCCCGGCACGTGGAACTTCTTAGGGTTCCGCTTGCGCTTCACAATGTGGATGTTCCAGATCGCCTCGCGCTCGTCGAGGGTCGGCAGGTCCACGCTCCACACGTCGAGCCGGTCGATGAGCGGATCGGGAATCCCGTCGATGTCGTTCGCGGTGAACATGAAGAAGATCCCGTCCCCGTTGAACTGCATGTCTTGAAGGATGGCCTTGATCACGCGGTTGGTCGTGCCGCCGTCCGTGCTGCCGCTGGACTGCGCGCCGCTGAATAGGCCGTCCACTTCATCCACCCACAGGATGCAGGGAGCGATCGCGCGGGCCGTGGCAAAGGCGTTGCGCCAGTTGCGCTCGCTCTCGCCGACCATCGAGCCGAACAGCTTGCCCGCCTCCAGGCGCAGGAGCGGCACGCCGAAGATGGCCCCGGTGGCTTGCGCGGTGAGCGATTTCCCGGTCCCCGGCTGGCCGCACGCGAGGATACCGCGCGGGCTCGGCAGGCCGTAGTCGCGCGCCTCCTGGGTGAAGATGTCGCGCTTGCTGAGCAGATCCTCCTTCAAGATTTCCAGCCCGCCAATGTCCTCGGGCCGGAT
>JAXDQW010000057.1:0-109896 GCA_034667665.1 Chthoniobacter sp. | reverse complement strand
CGCAGCCGCGCGAGAATAGTCAGCCCGTCAAGGCTGGGCAGGTTCAAATCGAGGACGAGCAAATCCGGCGGATGATCAAGCGCCGCCTGCAACCCCGCATTCCCATCGTTTTGCGCGCTGGCATCGTCCATCGATCTCGTACTCTTTGCGGAGTTCAATCTCAATGGAGCTGCGAACGAATCGCCACCGGGCGGCGCAGCGGATGCCTCACCTTGAAAAAAAACGCCAGTGATGCTCGCCAGTCCTTGAATGCCACCACGGAATCCTTTGCTCTGGGCGGACCAAAACGACGACCCCTTTGCTACATCGCGAGCGCCTGATCGCCGTCCGCCAGCAGGTACGAAAGCCGATCAAGCAACACGATCTGGGCGGGATTCAGTTTGCGACGAGCTTCCTCCAATGAGAAAAAACTGGACCCTATCAACCTCTGGAAAACTCTGCGTTTGTCCGGATTTCGGCGGCCATTCCAGGTCGAACGTGTTGCTCTTGAAAAGGCCGAGGTCAGGGCGCCCTTCGACAGCCCAGGCGTGGATGATCTTGCCTGCCTTTTGTTTGATTGTCCCGAGGGACAGGAATGGCCCGTGAACTGGCAGGTTTGTCTCCTGGCCGATGAGATTCGGTTCCTGCTCACGAATGACGTTCTTCCAATCGCTGAGCCGCAACTCAGCAGCGTGGTCCATTGCTGGCCGTCAGGTCCGACGTATTGGCGCTCATCAAGACAAATGGGGCACTCCAGCGGAGGACCCTCAGTCGCTGAAAACTGAGTGCCGCAAGTGACGCAAATGTGGTCTACAAGCGAAGTGGACATGCTCGGAAAGCATACCAGAGTCGCAGCTGGCGGTAATCGCACGGATTGAGTTTGTGAAGAGCCAATCCCTCGTCCATCGGCGATCCTCATTCCATGGAAACGAACTCGCCGTCCTCAACTTCCTCGCCGTTCGCTCACGGTTGCCGCGCAGATTCCGATCATGATCGCGAAGTGCCGGAGATCGATCTGCTCAGTCCGCTCACAATCCGGGGCGTGACCTTTCGCAACCGCATCGTCATGGCGCCGATGTGTCAGTATTCGTCGGAGGACGGCTTTGCGCATGACTGGCACCTTGTCCATCTTGGCAGTCGTGCGTCCGGAGGAGTCGCGCTGATCATCGTCGAGGCGACAGCGGTGATGTGGGACGGGCGCATCACACCGGGCGATCTCGGCATCTGGAAGGACGAACACATTGCGCCGCTGGCCCGCATCGCCCGTTTTGTCCAGAGCCAGGGCGCGATTGCCGGAATTCAGCTAGCCCACGCGGGACGCAAGGCGAGCTGTGATCTGGCGTGGAAAGGCGGAGCGCGGCTGACGCCAGAACAAGGCGGCTGGGATGTCGTCGGGCCGAGCCCGATTCCTTTCAATGAGAGCGATCCCCTTCCAATCCCGCTGGACCTCGCCGGCATCGATGCCGTGGTGGATGCCTTTGAGGCCGCAGCGAAACGTGCCCTCGCCGCTGGTTTCAAGGTGATTGAGATTCACGCTGCCCACGGCTATCTGCTGCACGAATTTCTTTCGCCGATCAGTAACCAACGCACGGATGAGTATGGCGGCAGTCTCGAGAATCGCATGCGAATGGTCCTGCGGGTCGCGAAACGACTGCGCGGTTTGATGCCCGATGACCTTCCGCTGTTCGTCCGCATCTCGGCGACCGATTGGGTCGATGGCGGCTGGGACATCGAGCAATCGATCGTCCTCGCCCGGCAGCTCAAGGCGCTCGGCGTAGACCTCATCGACGTCTCTTCGGGAGCGATGGTCCCGCACGCGCGAATTCCTGTAGCGAAGGGATTCCAGGTGCCGTTCGCCCGACGCATCCGCGACGAAGCGGACATTCGCACCGGAGCGGTTGGGATGATCACGGAACCGCAGCACGCTGATGAAATCATCACCGGCGGCGACGCGAACCTCGTCTTTCTCGCGCGTGAACTTCTCCGCGAACCGTATTGGGCCTTGAAGGCACAACACGCGCTCGGTCAGGAGCCGTCGTGGCCGACGCAATACGGATACGTCGTGAAACGGCGGGCGAAGTAGCGCGGGATGCGAAGGCCTCGCGATTCAAAAAGAACGGTTCTCACCCAGCAACCGGGGAGCAAGCTTCGGCCCCGCACCGGGCAGGGAGCCGAATAGATGATGATCGGGATGTTGCGCAAAGAGCTTCTCGATCTCAGCTCGATAGGCCTCGATTTGAGTCTGCAGCACGCGCAGCATCCGCACGCGGGTCAAAGCCATCCGGCTTTTGGCGCTGGTCAAGGCCGGGCCGGAGACGAACTCGTGCGCACGGGCAAAGATCTCCAGGCGTTTCTGATAAGTCTCCGGGCGGGCGAGCTTGTGGGTGTGCAGGAACCTCTCCCATTTGCGTTTGCCGGCCGCTTGGAGAGCTTGCGGCGTGGGGAAGGCTTCGAGGAAAGCCCAGGCGAAGGGCAGCGTCCATTCCTCGAAGGCTTCCAGGGCGGCCGGATAGTATTCGTGGAGCGCGCTTTGGAGTTGGTTGATGAAGGCGGTGATCGATCGTTGGATAGTAAATCTCATCGACGATCCCGTGGGAGAGCGTGAACCAAAGGTGACAGGCCGTGTGATAAGCCGCGCCACGGCCTTCCTTGGTGCTGTGCGTCCAGCGCGATGGACCGCCGGGCGCGCCCGGCGCGATCTGGAGTGGCGATGCTCATATCAGTGAAGACCGTGGCAGATGTGCATTCTAGTGGTTTTACGAAAGCGGGTCGAGGAAGACCGGCTCGCTGCTGTGGAGGTTAGCGGGACGTTTGTCGGCCGGAACACCAGGTCCGGTCGATGCGATGAGTTTCAGTCGCGACAATCGCTCAATGACCGACCTTGGCAGCGGTGTGCGCTCGCGCATGAGGCAGACCACGTCGAACGGCAGGAGGCGCTCGCCCACTTCGTCGAGATTGGACAAATGGTCATTGAAAACGGTGATCACAGCGCGGCGGGCGAGCGGCGACCAGTCGGCCATCTCCAGCGCCACGTTTTGATAATCGTCCAGGATGGCTATGCGGATCATTGTCGTCACGCTTCTTGCAGCAGGGGCCAGCCTGATTCGCCGACTTCCATCCGTGCGAGTTTGGCGTCCTGGACGCCGCTTTCGTGGGGAACTAGAAAGCCGCCATCGGTCGTTACATAGAGCGCCTTCTCGTCGCCGGGTGCTTTCCCGAAGCGATCGGCTTGAGCCGATCCCCCTGAAGCCACACGTCCCAGCGGCCCGGTAAGCCAAGGTCGATCGCGAGGATATTGCCGGAGGAACTCTCGCAGGCCAAAAGGGTTCGCCCATTGGGATGCATCGTGCAGCCGTTCATGAAGGTGGCGTCCTGAAGATTCCCGTTACAAAACTGGAGTCATCCGAGGCCAGAACAAAAACGCCGCCGACCAGGCGGTCTCTGAAAAAAGGCATGGAGCGCAGCGAGGTGGGCGAGGGCGAAGCGCAGCGAACCGGACGTTCTTGAGGAATTCGATTTCGTGTCATCGCATGGATTGCGAACGGCGTGGAGCACATATCTTTCTGATTCGACGGCGCTTTATATCTTGATCCGGAACATGCGATGGTAGCCTACCCTCTCAAAGCCCTTCAAATGGTTGGCGATGAAATGCCTTCAGTGTCTCTTGATCCGGCCTTGTCGAAGGAGGAGCAAACATTTCTCCTGTCGCACGCCTCCGATAAGTCTGGCAGCTTTGCGGTCCTCGTGCGGGAGATGCGTCGTTCGAAGGTATTGAAGTAGCCGAGTGACCATTCCCTCTCGTTCCCAAAGTTTTCCCTCTCGTTCCCAAAGTTAGCGAAGCGCTTTGGGAATGGATGCTGGAGGCGAAACTCCGTTTCGGTGGCGGGCGGGAGAGCATGGGGACCGCGTTCGAGGTCGTCGCTCACCGGAGAGGAGACGGAGTCTCGACGGGACCAGCGTTCCCAAAGCGCTTCGCTAACTTTGGGAACGAGAGGGCAAACGCGCGTATGAGAGAGGTGCTGGCGGACAGGTCGGAAACCAGCCCATTCACTGCGGCTTGGCGGGAGGGGCGACGCGGACGGTCATGCCGCTGACGAGGGAGTCGAAGGGGGTGGCGATCACTTTGTCCGTGGCGGTGACACCGCTGAGGATTTCCACGCACTGGCCGAAGTCGCGGCCGAGTTCGACGTTGCGCAGTTCGACGAGGCCCTGGGCATTCACGACGCCGACTTGCAAACCTTGCGCGCGGAAGAGGAGCACACTCGACGGGAGGGTGAGCGCGGGGGCGGCGGTGATGCTGGCGAAGCGCACTTGCGCGTAGCTGCCGATGCGGATGCGGCCTTTGGTATTGTCGGCCTGAAGCTCGGTGAGCAGCGTGCGCGAGGTGTTGGACACCGCTTCGGAAGTAGTCACGACTTTGGCGGGGAGGGCTTCGCCGGGCAGTTCGGGGATGAGCAACTCGGCGGTCTGGCCGGGGCGGATGTCGGCGGCTTGCGTCTGCGGGACGCGCACATAGACCCGCAGTGCGTCGGTCTGCGCGAGGTGGAAGAGTTCGCGAGTGCCGCCGACGCTGACCAGGTCGCCGATATCGACGTTGCGCGCGGTGATGATGCCGGCGAAGGGCGCAAGGACGCGCTGGAAGCCTTGCGTTTCCTCGAGCCGGCGGACGTTGGCCTGGGCGGCTTCGACGTTCGCGACATCGACTTTGGCGGCGGCGGATTTTTCATCGGCCTCCTGTTTCGAGACGGTCCTGCTGGCCAGCATCATTTGCCAGCGGGCGTCGGTGATTTTCGCGAGGTTGAGGTTCGCCTGAGCGACGCCGAGCTGGGCGCGGGCTTGTTCGAGCTCGCGGTCGATTTCAGGCGTGTCGATCTCCGCGAGCACCTGGCCCGCAGTGACTCGCGCGCCGATATCGACGTTCCACTTTTTCAAGTAACCGCTGACCCGTGCGAAGATGGACGCCTGGAGCAGCGGCTGCACTTCGGCGGGAAGCACGAGGCCGTCGTCCGCTTTGCCGGGCTCGGGCGAAACGACTGTAACGGTGGTGGTGGCGAGTGGAGCGATGTCGTTTTGTGCCGCGTGGCGCTGGAGCAGGCGCGGGATGAAACCGGCGACGGCGCCGACGAGGATGAGCACCGCGAGGATCAAGGCAATACGGCCAAGCGGCACGCTATGGATGGGCTGCGGAGTGCTGTAATCAGGCTGCTCCGCGGGTGCGGCGGTGAGTGTGGGTTTGGTTTCAAGAGTATTCATGGTGCGTGGAGAATCAGGTGAGCGTGGGCAATGATTCGGGCTTCGGGATCGGCACGGGCGCGACCACGCCGGTGCGGCGGTGCATCAGGCTGAAAACGACCGGGACGAAGAAGAGCGTGGCCGTCGTGGCAAGGATCAGACCGCCGATCACGGCGCGGCCGAGCGGCGCGTTTTGTTCGCCGCCGTCGCCGAGGCCGAGGGCCATCGGCACCATGCCGATGATCATCGCCGCCGCAGTCATGAGCACCGGGCGCAAGCGGGTGGAGCCCGCTTCCCACGCGGCGCGAATGGCGTCGCGGCCTTCGGCCAAATTTTGCCGTGCGAATGTCACGACGAGCACGGAATTCGCCGTGCCCACGCCGAGGCACATGATCGCGCCCATCATCGCCGGCACGCTGAGCGTGGTGTCGGTGAGGTGCAGGCCCCAGGCGACGCCGGTCAGCCCGCTGAGGATGATGAACGGATCGAGCCAGCTTTGGAAATTCACCACGAGCAGCAGGTAGATCAGCGCGATGGCCGCCACGAGACCGACGCCGAGGCCGATGAAACTCGTCCGCATCGTCTGGGCCTGGCCGCGCAGGATAATCGTGCTGCCTGGCGGAAGGGTCTTCTCGGCGGCGGTGATGAGCGGTTTGATATCGTCGAGCACACCGGCGAGATCGCGTCCGCTCACGCCGCCGAAGACGTCGATCACCGGCATCACGTTGTAGTGCGAGTAGATCGGCGAGCTGCTCGTGCGGTGGTAGCTCGCAAGGTTGGTCAGGAGCTGGCCCGCCGCAGTGCCGGGCTGGGTGGCGGTGATCGGCATCGACTTGAGATCGGCCAGCGAATCCATGCGGTATTCCGGCGCGCGCACGTTGACGAGGTATTGCACGCCGATGCGGCTATCGAGCCAGTAGCCGGGCTGGACCTGCGAACTGCCGGCCAGGCCGAGCAGGATCGAGCCGGCGATGTCGCGCTCGCTCAGGCCCATCTCCGAGGCCTTGGTGCGGTCGATGTCGAAGGCGAGGCGCTGCAGATTTCCCGGCTGTTGCACGCGCAGATCCACGGCGCCGCGCACGTGCCGCACCTTCTCCGCGAGCGCGGCAGCGACGCGGCGATTGTCGTCAACGTTGCGCCCGACGATCTGGATGTCGAACGGCGCGGGCAGGCCGAAATTGATCGTCTGCGTGACGATGTCCGACGGCAGGAAATACAAGAGTACGCCGGGAAACTGCTGATTCAAACGCAACCGCAACTCGCGGACAAACTGGTCCGTCGGGCGATGGCCTGCATTGAGCGAAACCATGATGTCGCCATCCGCCGGGCCGGTGGTGCCGCTGTCGCTGTAGCTCAGATTGATGCCGGAAATGGGCAGGCCGATGTTGTCGAGGATGCCCTTCAGTTCGCGCGCGGGGATCACTTCGCGGATCGACCTTTCCACTTCGTCGATGAGCCTGGCCGTCTCTTCGATGCGCGTGCCGGTCTGTGCCCGCACGTGCAGGCGAAAGGCGCCCGCGTCCACCGTCGGGAAGAAATCGCGTCCGAGAAACGGGATGAGGACGAGGGACGCCGCGCAGAAGCCAAGGAAGGCCAGCACGAAGGGCTTGCGATGATTCAGCAGCGTGGAAAGGACGTCGCGGTAAAGATCGCGAAAGTGCGTGAAACCGCGCTCGAAGCCCTGCTGCACCGCGACGAACGGCCGTACCCAGCCGGCGGTCGATTCTTTTCCCGTGGCGAGCGCGTGCTGGTGGTGGTCCTCGAACCACATGACCAACGTGGGCACGAGCGTGCGCGAGAGCAGATACGAGGCGAAGACCGCGAACACCACGGCTTCGGCCAGCGGCAGGAAGAGATAGCGCGCGACGCCGGTAAGAAAGAACATCGGCACGAAAACAATGCAGATGCAGACTGTGGAAACGAACGCGGTGGTGGCGATTTGGTGCGCGCCATCCACGATCGCCTGCCGCAGATCCTTCCCCATGGCAAGATTGCGGTGAATGTTTTCGATCTCCACCGTCGCGTCATCCACGAGAATGCCGACCGCCAGCGCCAGGCCTCCGAGGGTCATGAGGTTGATCGTCTCACCCAGCGCGCTGAGCGTGGCGATCGAGGCCAGCACCGCCAGCGGAATGGAGACGGCGATGATGATCGTGCTCCGCCACGAACCGAGGAAGAGCAGAATCATCAGCGCGGTCAGCGTGGCGGCGATCACGCCCTCGCGCGCCACGCCGGAGATCGCGGAGCGGACGAAGAGTGACTGGTCGATGAATTCCTTCACCGTCACGTCTTCGGCGATCAGCGTCTTGAGCGTCGCAGCCATTGCGCGCTTCACCCCGTCGGCCACGTCGAGCGTCGAGGCCGTGCCGTTTTTCAAGACTGTGATCAGCGTGCTGCGCAGACCGTCCTGGCGGACGATGTTTTGCTGCGGGTCGTTGCCGTCGCGCACGTGAGCCACGTCGCGCACCCGGATGACCGCGCCTTCCACCGTCTTGATTGGCAAGTCGTTGAGGTAGTCGATGAGCGCCGGGCTCGTATTCACGTCCACCGGATATTGCCTGGCGCCGATCTTCGCGGTGCCGCTCGGGAAGACGATGTTCTGATTCGAGATCGCTGTGACCACGTCCTGCGAGGAAAGGTTCTTCGACTCCAGCGCCTTCATGTCCAGGTCCACCGAGACGAGGCGCTGCTTGCCGCCATAGGGCAGCGGCACGCCCGCACCCGGCACGCTGATCAGGCCGACGCGGATTTGATTCAGCGACACATCCTGAATCTGCTGTTCGTTCATCGTCTTGCTGCTGATGCCGTATTGCAGGATCGGCACGGTTGAGGCGTTGTATTGAATGACGAGCGGCGGCGTGGTGCCCGGCGGGAGCTGGCGGAGGATGGTTTGCGAAACCGCCGTAACCTGCGCCACGCCCGCATCCGGCGAAGTGCCCGGCTGGAAGAACACCTTGATCACGCCCACACCGTCGTAAGCCGTGGACTCAATGTGCTCGATGTTATTGACCGTGGTCGTGAGCGCGCGCTCGTGGGTGTAAATCATGCGCTGCTCCACCTCCTTCGCGCTCAGGCCGGTGTATGCCCAGATGATGCTGACGACCGGGATATTGATGGACGGAAAAATATCCGTCGGCGTGCGCATGAGCACGAACGGCGTGACGAGCAGCAGCAATAGCGCGGCGACGATAAAGGTCAGCGGCCGACGGAGGGCGAGGAGGACGATCCACATAGAGTTAGTGAAGCTCCCTGGTTAAGGCGTCCTTCCTCCCCTTTATCTGGAAGCGCGCGTCGAAACTGCCCGAGACGTTCAGCACGTGGACCAGGTTTGAGTAGAAGCTCCAGCAAGACACGCACGCCCCGTGCTCTTCCAACCAATCGGGGTGCAGTTCCTTGATGATCGCAAACGCAGGGGTGCCAAAACCCTCCTCTTCCCTGGCGAGGTGCGTGGCCACGTCCGCGGCAAGAGCGTCATGACACAATGGGCAGAGGTCTTGAGTGAAGAAGGTGTTGGTGCGAGGAGCGGTGGCTGTTGTCATGCGAGGTAGTGGGTTTGCGGTTGCTGAGTGGTGAGGCGTGAGAGGCGCTGCTCGCCTGGCTGGGTGAGGAAGTAGCGCATGGCTTCGAGCAACACCGGGATGTCCAGCGGCTTCTGCATCAGCGCCGCGACGCCGGCGGCCCTCGCGGCGGGATAGGCATCCGGTCGCGCCGTGATGACGATGACGGGCAGCAAGGGATCGATGCTCGTGAGCTGCTCGAAGGTGTCCCAGCCGCCCTTGACCGGCATGTTGAGGTCGAGCAGCGCAAGATCAGCGCGATGCTCGCGGAACTTTTCCACCGCCTCGTGGCCGTCGGCGGCGCGGATGACCTCGAAGCCTTCCGACTCCAGCACGGCGCCCAGCGCCTCGAGGACCGAGCGGTCATCATCAGCGAGGAGGACTCTGGGTTGGCTTGGCTTTCTGGTATTCATTTCCGGCCTGCGCTTACGGGGCGCGATGCTCGCCTGCGCCTTTAGCTTCGCCTGTGCCAACGACGAGAAAAGAGTCGTTAGCTGGTGAGCGACCGACACTTACCAATATGATCGCCGTTCATCCGCAGCTTGGAAGTGGTAAGCCACTGGCCTGTGTGGGTAACTTCCTTGCCTCTCCGCAAATGAGCATCGACCCGATGAACACCTCCGTCACGCGGCGGCTGCGCCTTCTCGCCATCGCGCTCATTTTGCTGGCGGTGCTCATCTGCTCGTCGGCATTTCTGAGCAGGCGGGGGATCGAATACCTGCGCGGCCGCTTTAACGTCGGCCAGGGCGCGACCTTTCCGCTCGCTGAACACCTCCAGTCCGAAGTGTTCAAACTCGACTCGCACCTGCTGACGTATCGGGCGAGTGGTCGCCCCGAGGATTGGCGCGGGTTTGAGGAAGAGAGCCAGCGGCTGAACGCGTGGATCGCTCAGCAGAAAACCACGCTCACGACGCCGAAGGAAAAGGCCTTGCTCGACGAAATTCAGACGACCTTGGACAGCTATGTTGCCGCTGCTCAGCCGAGTAACTTGCCGTTGCTCGATCAACTTGCCAGGGTCAGGGTGGCCGCGGCGCAGTTGATCAGTCTTGGACTGAAGCTCGCCTTTGCCCACCGGGAAGCGCTCCATGGCACGGTCGCTGAGACGGAGGATTCGCTCGCGGGACTCCAGGCCATGATCGTGCTGGCGCAACTCACGGTGGTGCTCCTCGCCGCGTGGGCGGCGGTCGTCACCTATCGCGAAATGATTGCGCCGCTGCGGGTGGAACTGATCGAAAGCCAGGCGCTCGTCGCGCGAAACGAAAAGCTCGCCTCGCTGGGCGTGCTCGCCGCCGGTGTCGCGCACGAAATTCGCAACCCGCTCACCGCCATCAAGGCACGGCTTTTCACGCAGCAAAAGGCGCTCACTCCGGGCTCGCGCGAACGCGCCGCCGCCGAGTTCATCGGGCACGAGATCGATCGGCTGGAGAAAATTGTCAGTGACTTTCTGCGGTTCGCGCGACCCGTCGAACCTGAGCGCGTGCCGCTTTCCCCCGCGGATCTGCTGCGCGAGGTGCGCGAGCTGATGGCCCCGCAACTACGCGAATCCTCGATCGATCTCGCCGTCGAGCGCGCCGTGGAGACTCGGGTCGCCGCTGATCCTGAGCAACTCGAACAAGTCCTGATCAACCTCGTGAACAATGCCGCCGACGCTCTCGGCAATCGCGGCACGATCAAGCTGCGCGCCGTCGAAAGTCGAATCACGCTCGGCGACCGCGTGCGCGATGTTGTGATGATCGAAGTCGAGGACAACGGCCCCGGCATTCCACTGGAGGTGCAGGAACGTTTGTTCGATCCGTTTTTTACCACCAAACCCAGCGGCACCGGCCTCGGCCTGTCAATCGCTGCGCGGATTGTCGAAAAACACGGCGGCTCGCTCCGCTTCCAGACCTCCGCGAACCGCGGCACGACCTTTGGGATCGTGCTGCCCATAGAGCCTTAGGGTGCGCCCGCGCAACCTTACTTCCTGCGTCCCAACTACAGACTTATTTCGCTGTCACCAAGCCACAGCTTCGCTTCGGCGCGTGCTGGAGCGAAGCTTGGCATGTCTTGCGGACACCGGCCCGCGCGTTATCCGATGCGAAGCGAACTCAGCAACGGCTGGTTAATCGTGTGGGTGACAGGCAGGTGATGATCGCGATCGTATTTCGCGATCGCGTCCTGGGTGATGAGGTCGAGGGTGCCGTCAATCGGCCCGTGATAGTATCCCTCGCGCGCCAGGGCTTTCTGCACTACGACGACCGTCGAGTCCGACCCGCTGTAATACGGCGTCGAATCATCCGAGCCCCAGTAACTCCAGTCCCCGTAATAATACGGCCAGTCCCCGCCCCAGAACTCCCGGCGATGGCGGTCGCGGTCCCGATCGTGATCATGCCGGTCCCGGTCATCGCGAACTGAGCCGTGACTATCGCGAGCCGCGAACTGCCCCGCAATCGCCGGCGCGGTAGCCGCTGGCGCCGAAGAGTGCCCGACGGCGGCTGGCACAGAGAAGTGCACGGTAGGCGCTGGCGCGGAGAAGTGCGCTACAGGCGCTGGCGCAGAGAAATGTCCCATGGCCGGCAGCGCGGAGAAATGGGTGCCGCCTCCACCAAAGTGCACGCCTCCGCCTCCGCCGAAGTGGCCGCCACCTCCGAAACCGCCTCCGCCTCCGCCATGGGCCGTGGCCAGGTTCGTGATGCCGAGACTCGTCGCGAGGATTGCTGCGATAGTTAGATACGTCTTCATGTTAGCCTTTCTTTATTGGCTGTGGCTGGCGCGTGATTGCGTCCGCCGCTACGAAGGCCCTCTTAGCTTCGCCCATGCCAGCAGCAGGCCTGCGCACGGAAGAGCCGCAGCATGAGCGACTTGGAGAAGCAGGCTCGCAATCTAAGTAACCGATCGATGGTAAGTGAATGCCCTGCCAAGGTAAGTCAACTTCCACTTCCGCGACTTATCTGCACCACTCCAGCGTGGTCGCAACGGCTGGCGCCCGGCAATTTCGATCTCAGGTGCATTGCGGCACGACCTCCGGTATCCTGCGCCGCAAACCATGAGCCGCACTGGCACAATCCTGCTTGTCGAAGACGATCCCGGCGCAGCCGAGTCGCTCCAGCGGGTGCTCGAAGACGAAGGTCACACGGTCATCGCCGCGCAGACTGGCGAGAAAGGGCTGGCGCTCGCGGGCAAAGAGCGCTGTGACGCGGTGCTCACGGATCTCCGCCTTCCCGGTCTCAGCGGCCTCGACCTCGTCAAGCAACTGCACACCGCGCGGCCCCGGCTGCCGATCATTCTCATGACCGCCCACGGCACCACCGAGGTCGCCATCGACGCGACGCGGCACGGCGCCTTCGATTACCTGCTCAAACCCTTCGAGATGCCCGCTCTGCTCGACGCGATCCAGAAAGCCCTCGCCGCCAGCCGGCTCATGTCTCAGCCCGTGGAAATGGGCAGCATCGTCGCCGGCCGCGACGCCATCATCGGCAACAGCCGCGCAATGCAGGAGATTTACAAGGAGATCGGCCGCGTCGCCGCCACGTCCGTCACCGTGCTCATCCGCGGCGAAACCGGCACCGGCAAGGAGCTGGTCGCCCGAGCGATCTATCAACACAGCGATCGCGCCCAAAAGCCGTTCATCGCCGTCAACTGCGCGGCGATCCCGGAAACGCTGCTGGAGAGCGAGCTCTTCGGGCACGAGAAGGGCGCTTTCACCGGCGCCGACGCGCGCCGGATCGGGCGCTTCGAGCAGGCCGACGGCGGCACCCTCTTCCTCGACGAAATCGGCGATCTGGCGATGAACACGCAGGTCAAACTCCTGCGCGTCTTGCAGGAAAAATCGCTCCAGCGCATCGGCGGCAAAGAGACCATCCCGATCGACGTGCGCGTCATCGCCGCCACCCATCGAGATCTCGACGCCGCGATGCGCGAAAAGCATTTTCGCGAAGACCTGTTTTTTCGGCTCAATGTCGTCTCCATCGGCATCCCGTCGTTGCGCCAGCGCCCCGAGGATATCCCGGATCTCGTGCGCTACTTCCTCGCCCGCTATGGCGCAGAGCTCGGCATCAAGGAGCCGTCAATCCAGGCCGAGGCGCTGCAATTCTTCTCCGAGCAATCATGGCCCGGCAACGTGCGCGAGTTGGAGAACGCCGTGCGCAAAGCGCTCTTGCTCGCGCGCGGCTACCCGATCGGCCTCGATGAAGGACGCAATGCCTGCAGCGGCTCGCCTGCGACCGCCGCCTCCGGCCAATCGCTGGCCGGCTGTGTCGCCGAGCTGCTCGCCGCCGCGAGCCGCGGTGAAATCGAAAGCGCTCACGCCGCCCTCATCGACGCCGCCGAGCGCGAGCTATTCGCCCAAGCCATCGAACTCGCCCAAGGCAACCAGGCCAAAGCCGCCCGCTGGCTCGGTATCTCCCGTCTCACCATGCGCGAGAAACTCACGCGCCTCGGTCTGCATCCAACGCGCGGCGAGCCTGAGACGTAACGACTCAGCTGCCCCTTCCCTCCTTACACCAAAGGCGCGGGCGTTCGCGGGCAGCGAGCGGGGCTGAAGATACTGCCGCTCAACCTTCCAGCAGCGGCTCTGCTCGGCATGGTGCTGATGGTCGCGACCTGCGTGATGACGCCCGACGAAGTCTATCGCGCGGATTCATCGCGGCATAAGATTGCGATTGGGGAAGTCAACCTGACGTTGCGGTCTCTCCTCAGCCCAGAACTGTGGACCTCCATGTCCACCGCCTCCACGACATCGAGGGTGACTTCGACGCCGGCGGCTTTCAGCCGGGCGGCGAGCCTCCGGCTCCGTTCGAGAGGAATCAACGGATCCGCCGTGCCGTGCATCATGAAGATAGGTGCGGCATCCTTTGTCACCCACGTTACCGGACCGGCCTTCCGGGCAAGCTCCAGCTTCTGCTCGTTGAGGCGCCCAGCAGATGGACAAAGATCGATTCGGCACCGCTGCGCTGGATCATTGGATGGGCGCTCGGCGGTTGGAATCCGGGCAGATCGGCGCCTGCATCGCGCGTCCAGTTCCGCTTTCTCTTCGGCGGTGAGTGTGCCACTTCGCAACTTCATGCGAAGGTCCCGCAGACGATTGAGGTCCGTGGTTTGGGCGAGCGTGTGTAGGTTGGGCCGGCGATGGCACCGTAGCCGCCGGAGACCATCTCGGACTGCACGAAATCGGCGACGCCATAAATGGTGATGAGCTTCCCCTGCGGTTTCGCACTCAAACGGACAGTCCATCCGATGGTGAGCACCTCAAAAGCGGTGGGCGTCACCGGCGTAATCACGGGCGCGCCATTGGCGGCAGCCCTTGGGGGGTCGAAGTCAGTCGGGAAACGCAATTCACGGCCAGCCTCAATCTGCCCTTCGGGCTTGGCGGCTGCCAACGTGGTGCTTCCGAGAGCCGAAATCTCGGTCTTATACCTTTGCGGCTGCGGAGCTTCGGCGGGTCCGGTTAGCTCGAAGATACGCTGTGGGGTAAGACGCCGCGGGGACTTCGTTGCGGCAGCGACGGCGACGGACGCACGGCGATGCAGACGATCGTGGTGCGGATGGTGGTGTTCATGGGTGGATGGTCGCCCGGTGTGAGCGGACCTGAAAGGACATCAATCGGTCCAGACCACTGATACCACTGGCCATCGAATTCCACGTCCGCCACCTCCTGTTGCCTCGCGACAAATGGACTGCTCTTGCCAAGGTTGCGCACCGTCAGTTTCAGCGCGGGCATTTCGCTCTTCCACCATTCCAAGGGCTCCGCACGCAACGACGCTTGAATGCCATCCACGGGTTCACCCCAGGCTTCCCTTGCAGGCCAAAGCGATGCCGCCGATAGCCCGCAACACATAAGTCTGAAGAAGGTCAGGCAATGAAGGCGGTTGGGAGATGATCGATATTAGGAGGACCGAACTATTTTGGCGGCGCAGCAGCAAACGTCAGGGTCAGCTTTGATGTCCCACCCTTCTCGCCGAGGTCGATGCTTACTGGCTTTCCCAATTCGGCCGAGCCGGGCGAGGCGTATCCGAGAGGAGACGTTGAGCATGTCTTCGATTGTGAGCGCTGCCGCCGCTGAGATCGCCCTGGGTTGCGCGCCAGTGCGCGCTCACGAAGTCGTAGATACATACGATCAGACTCGCTTCCACTCGGATTCACACAGGCCAGAATTCCGACTCCCGTGCCTATGAAGTTGCACCGTCTTTCCCGCACGCTCATCGCGTCGAGATCATGTTCGGCAAGGGGCGAATCGGTTCGAGGGTGGAAGACAACCCGGGACGCCTACTTCACCTTCATCGTTCCGCGCATGATCAGGTGATGGCCCGGGAACGAGCAGATGAACGGGTATTCGCCCGGCGTCGCCGGAGCGGTGAAGTCGATGACTTGCTCCTTGCCGGGATCGACCAGTTTGCTCGACCAGATGATGTCCGGGCTCTCGGGGACAAAGTTGACCTCGAAGCCTTTCGCCCCGAGGGCCATCGCCTTGTTCCCCACCTCATCGGCGGTGCCCGGTTTCACGAGCACGATGTTGTGCGGCATGAAGTCGGGGTTGGCGAAGGTGAGGCGCACCTTCTTGCCCGCCTTCAGGTTGATTTCCTTTACGTCAAACATCATGCGCTCGCGAATGGTGGCGATGCGGACGGTGGTGAGCGCGGGCGTGTCGGAGAGAATGCCGGACTTCTGCACGGCGGCTTCCGGGCCTTCCGCGATAATCCCACCGCGTTGCGAGGCGTCCACGTCGAACCATAAATGCTTCACCGTATTCGCAGCGATGCGGGCATGGGGCTCGGGGGATTTGAGTAACCGCGTGAGCAACTCGACGTCGCGCACGTTGTGCTGCTGATGGACCCAGAGCGCCTCCAGCAAGGGATGGGCGTCTTCCTTTTTGTTGGGATCAAACTGCTTCATCCACTGCTTCGTGGCGGCGATGACCTCTTCGCTCTTGCGCGCACTCAGCTCGAGGTGCGTGCGATGGCGGATGCCATCGATCGGTGATTTGAGGTTTTCGAGCAGCGTGGGGATCGGCTGTCCGGCGATCGCCACCGGCTTTTGCAGCGGACGGCCCTCGGCGGTGACGCGGTAGATGCGGCCGTGCAAGTGGTCGCGGTTCGGGTCGCGCACGTTGTGCTGCATGTGGCCGATGATGACGTTTTGCCAGTCGCTGAAACAGAGCGAACCGTCGGGCGCAAAGATGGCGTCGGAGGGGCGGAAGTTCTTGTCACCGCTCATGAGGAAGCCGCGCGATTTTTCCTCGGTCGTCGTGCCGTCGGCATTCACCGTCTTCACGGTGAGTTCATCACCCGCAGGCTCTCCCCAGACGGCGCCGGTCTCGGGGTTGCGCTCCAGGTGGTAGTGCTTGATGCCAAGGAAGCCGATCACGTTGCAGATCAAAAAGTCGCCCTGCATCGACTCGGGGAAGTGCGCGCTGGAGACGACCTCGCTCGCCGTCACCGGGCGCACTTCTTTCTTCAAGAGCTCAAACATTTTGAACCCCGCGCCGTCGGGTCGGACCTGGTAGGCGCGGCCGCCCGTGCCGTCGGTGGCGTAATGGTAGCCCCAGTAATCGAACGCGATGCCGTGCGGATTCGGCGAATTGCCCGCATGCATCGAGATGGTGAAGCGCCGGGGATCGAAGCGATACATGGCCGAGGCGCCGCTCTGTAACGACGGCCCCCACGGATGCTCGTAATTGTGCGCCATGAAGACGCCGCTCTGCCAGTAGATGGCGCCGTCCGGGCCGTAGATGAGATTGTTCGCCCCGTGATGGGTATCGGAAGAGTCGAGGCCCTGGAGCAACACGATCCGCACATCCGCCACGCCATCGCCGTCGGTATCCTTGAGGAGGAGCAGCTCCGACATGCAGGTGACGATCACTCCGCCGTTCCAGAACTCGAAACCGAGCGGGTTCTGCACCTTCGCGAACTCGGTGACGCGGTCGGCCACGCCGTCGCCGTTGTCGTCGTGGAAGACGAGCAGGGCATCGTTCATCGGCTTGAGCGGTTCCCATTTCGGATAGGTGGGCCAGACCGCAGCCCACAGGTTGCCCTTGGTGTCGAATTGCATCTGCACGGGATTGGCGAGCTGCGGAAAGCGCTTCTCGTCGGCGAACAGGTTCACCTTGAATCCCTTCGCAACGGCCATGTGCTTGATGGCTTCCTGCCCGTCGAGATATACGAGACGGCCTTCCTTCATCGCGCTGGAGCTCTTGCTGCCCCCGCCCACATTGGAAACCACCGGCACGGGAGGCGGCACATTGCTGTCGTTCACCGCCACGTCCTTGCCCTGCGCGCGGGCCCAGATGCGCCCGTCGCGGTTGGCGGTCATGACGTCGAGCATGACCAGCTCGTGCTGGAGCACCTCGGCGTTGCTCTGGTCGTTGGTGAACTTGAGCGTGGAGCGTCCGCCCCACACGTCATTGCCGTCGGAGGCGCGGAAGCGGTTGTGCCAGTGCAGGTCCTTGTCGAGCACGGCCTCGCGCAGGGGTTGGAGCGAAAGCGAGGTGCTGGCCGGCCTGGCGAGCAAGGCGCCGGCGATCACCTCGGCGAGCTGGCGGTCGCCCTCTTCGCTGAGGTGGACGCCATTGATGGTGAGCGGCGACTTGGCGGCCTTGAAAAGCTCCAGCGAGGGATGGAACAAGTCCACATACCCGACCCCGGCTTCCTTCGCCGCCGCTTCGGTGGCTTTCGTGTAAGCCTCGAGCTGCACGTTGTGCGCCTTGCCATCCGGCAGGTTGGGATTGTGCGTGTCCTCGTGCGCGATGGGGCTGAAGAGGACGATGCGCGGGAAGCTGGTGCCGTTGGCCTTCGAGCCGCGTGTCTTGCGCACGAACTCCACGAGTTTCTTCCGATGTTCATCGGCTTTCTCGACGCCGGCGAAGGATTCGTTATAGCCGAAGAAGGCGAACACCACGTCGGCCTTCACGTGGCGCAGATATTCGGTCATTGAGGTCGCACCGCTGCTCCGCGGAAACGAATCGGGCCGGTCGCCGCTCGCGCTCATGTTGCGGAAGCGCACTTGCTGGCCGGGCAGCATGCTCTGCAAGAGCGTTTCCATCCACCCATCGTGCTGAAAGCGGTCGGGCAGACCGTTGCCGAGGATGGCCACGACATCGCCTTGCTTGAAGGCAAACGGCGCGGGATCGCGGTAATCCGCGGGCACGTCAGCGAGGGCCGGCTCCGCTTTGGCGTTGGCCGGAGCTGCCAGCTTCCGAGGGTCGTTCTTCGCCGCCTGCGCGGCCGGCTGGCCCGGTTTCCCGTCGTAGGTGAGATAGGTCAGCTTGCCCTGGTTCTTGAGGTCGATCTCCAGCGATTCCGGCGCCCGCACGTCGCTGACGCGGAAAACTTCCTTCCGACCCGCATCGAGCAGTTTCAGCGTGAACCCATCCAGGCGGCTCTCGAAGCTCCTCCGGTTCCAAACCTGGACCTTGTCGATGGGCCTCGGCTGCCCGAGATCCACTTCCCACCATGGCTCCTTCTGGCCTGCGTTCTCCGTGTGTGTCTGGCCATTCTTGCCCCACTCCGGATCTTTGTTGCCATCGATCGCCCGCGACGCCACTCCGTTTCCGTAGGTGCTGGATTGGCTGGCTTTCCCGCCCTTCGCGACGTTCTGGCCGCCGCTGGTCACTTCCACTTCGGCCAGCGTGAGAATGCGTTTGTCGCCTGGCAGTTCGATGCGGACAAAGCGGGCCGGCTTGCCCGTGACCAGCGCCGGCAGCGCAATCACCGCCTCGGTCGCTTTCGGGTTCTCCGCTTTGACGACTGGCTCCGCCTTCTTCGGCTCGGCCTTGGCGTCGTCCTTCCCCGTGTTGTTGTTCGCCGGGATAGGGCTTTCGAAACCCGCATACATCTCCGGCTTCACGCCCTTCGCATTCGCCATGTTGCCAAAGGTGTTCGGCTTGAACGGCCCCACAAAATCGATCTTCAGGTCCGCCTTGATCGCCTCCTCCTTCCCCAACGCCCAGAAGCACCCGTTTACGATCATCCGGCGGTAGCCTTCATTCGTGAGGTCTTCCGGAGTGCCGTAGAGCGTGGTGAAGACCCGGCCCGTCTTGCCCGAAGCGCTCTGGTAGCTGCGCGTCCATTCCGAGGGCATCGGGGGTTTCGTCACGTCCGCGGCCGAGTCCGGCGTCATCCCATTGAGGGGCTGCGCCATGGTCAGGATCTCGCCATCGACCGGCTTGCCGACATAAGCGCCCGCCTGCACCCACACCTCCTTCACGCCGCGCAGGATCGGATGCGTCTTCTTGTCCTCCACGATCGTGATCCGCGTGCTCTGCTTGTGGTTCGTCCCATAATGCCCCACCCAGGTCTGCCCGAGCACTTGATGGCCAAAACCCAGCTCGTAGCCGACGACCTTGCTGTCATACGAATACTTCGCAAAAGGATCGTCCGCGCTGGTTTTGAAAGCATGCGTCGCCGTGCGGAGCCCGACGATCGGCCCGCCGCGATTGAGATAAGCATCGAAGTGCTCCATCTGCTCCTTTGGGAACTGCTGAAAACGCAGGAACACCACCGCAAGGTCCGCCGTGTCCAGCGCCTCCATGCCCGGCATGTTCGAGTTGCCCGCGGTGATGTCGCCCGTGGCCGGGTCGATATTGAACAGCACCGTGCATTTGAAGCCCTGGTGCTTCGCCAGCAGCCGCGCGAGGGCCGGCAGGGTTTCCTCCGAACGGTATTCATGATCGCCCGCGAGAAAGACGATGTGCTTGCCCTTGCCCGGCCCTTCGGTGCCTTCGAAGGCGAGCGGAACGGCGTTGGCGCGAGACGTAGCGAGGAGTGCAAAAGCCAGCAGGCCGAGCGAGACCGCCCGCCGGACGAAATGGATGGGTCTGCGAGCGACAGTGAGGAGGAGATGTTTCATGTTGGGAGGGATTTTGAAAACCGCGGGAAGCTGGCGAGACTTCATCGGCTCCAGGAAAAAGCCGGGAGGTTCCCGGAGGGAGTCGCCAGCCTTTACGGAGCGATCGGGAGAGACGAGGTGATTCTCATAAGAATGTCCGATCGGCTGTTTCCTTAGCAGGCAGTTTGGAACTTCGGAATCACCGCGTTGTCTGGCCCCGGCAGGATCGAACGCCACATGGCCAAACTGATCCGGAACCTCTGGCGACTGCCGCGACCGGCGGCCGCGTGTCTTGCAAGATCAACTGCCAGTTTTGACTTCGCCGTGATGCAGGACGAGGCGGAAGGCGAGTTCTGACCGTGACTGTCGCGCCCGGAGCTTGCAAAGCGCACTGGTCACCCGGCTGGCGATTCCTTCGTCACCCATCCAGTAGGCCAGAAACCCATCGCCAAGGTAGCGGTTCACGCTCCCGTCTGTCTCCTCAATCACGCTGGCGCACTCCCGCAGCCAGCGGCCTATCATCCCAGCCAATTGCTCCGCCGGAACCGTTCGGATCAGGGGCGTGGAATCAACGATATCCGCCACTAGGAGCCAGGCGTGGCCAGAGCGAGATTCCAGCATCGTGAGCTCGGACTGGGGTGCTTCCTCGTTCGCCGGAAGGCGCTCGACCAGGTGGAAGACAAACTCCCGATCCACCAGCCGGATGCGATCCCCATCCTTCAGCGGCATCGGCTGCACCACGCGGCGACCGTTGACGAAGCTGCCGTTGGCGCTGCCCAAGTCGATGAACCAGTACTCTATCCGCGTCTCGCGCGACTGCGGATTGATCATGGCATGTCGGCGCGAAGCCTTCGGCGAACCGATGCGAATATGACCCGAGTCTCGTCCAAACTCGAGTTGGCCGGAAATGGGCACGATTTCGCCGGCGGAGCTCTCGATCCAAGCGGCAGCATCGTCGTGATTCACAGCGAACAGATTCTCGGCGAAGCATCGCATCCGCGTTCGCGAAGCGTCAACGCTGAGCGTGCGCAAGATCACGCCGCCTGCCTCGATCCGGCATTGCTGCCGGGGCGGGCAGCCGGAATACTTCGCGCCAGCCAAAAACTTGAATATGACGAAAAGAGAATCATTGCTGCGTTTGGGACTGGGACTGTTGCTCGGGGGCGCCACTTCGGGGAGCCTCGCCGATGAAGGGATGTGGCTTTACAGCGACCCGCCCCGCACCCAACTCAAGGAGCGTTATGGCTTTGACGCCACGGATCCATGGCTGGAGCATTTACAGAAGTCATCGGTGCGCTTCAACAGCGGCGGCTCGGGCGAGTTCATCTCCGCGGACGGGCTGATTCTCTCCAACCACCACGTCGGTGCGGACACGCTGCAAAAGGTCAGCACCAAGGAGAATGATTACCTAAAGAAGGGTTTCTACGCGACCACGCCGGCTGAGGAAATCAAAGCGCCCGATCTCGAGCTGAACGTGCTGATGAGCATCGAGGACGTCACGGCGCGCGTGAACGCCGCCGTGGCGCCCGGGGCGTCCGATGAGGAATCTTTCAAGCAACGCCGATCCGTCATGGCCGCCATCGAGAAGGAATCGAAGGACCTGACCGGCGAGCGCAGCGACGTGGTCACGTTGTATCAAGGCGGGCGCTATCACCTTTACCGCTTCAAGCGCTACACGGACGTCCGCGTGGTCTTCGCGCCCGAGCAGCAGATCGCTTTCTATGGCGGCGACCCGGACAATTTCGAGTATCCGCGCTTCGACCTGGACGTGTGTTTCTTCCGCGCCTACGAGGACGGGAAGCCGGCGAAGATTCAGCACTATCTCAAGTGGAGCCAGGCGGGGACGAAGGAGGGCGATCTCGTCTTCGTGTCGGGACATCCGGGCCGCACCAGCCGGCTTTTCACCATGGCGGAGCTGGAATACGTGCGGGACATTCAGATGCCCCGCACCCTCCAGCGCCTTTTCCGCCTGGAAGTGCTCCTCCTTTCCTACAGCGAGCGCAGCCAGGAAAACGCGCGCCGCGCCAAGGACGATCTCTTTGGAGTGCAAAACAGCCGCAAGGCGCGCAAGGGCGGACTGGCCGGCTTGCTTGATCCGGATTTGATCGGGAAGAAGGCCGCCGACGAAAAGCAGTTGCGGGAAAAAATCGCCGCGCGTGAAGACCTCCGGGATACGCTGGGAGCTTATGACCGCATTGCCGCCGCGCAAAAAGTCATCGCCGAGAACGCCCGCCCGTACAATCTGCTCGAAGGCGGCAGCGCTTTTAACTCGGAGCTCTTCGGCATCGCGCGGACATTGCTCCGGGCCGGCGAGGAGCGGCCCAAACCGAACGGCGATCGGTTGCGCGAATTCACCGAGGCGGGGCGCGAGTCGCTCGAGCTGGCCCTGTTTTCCGACAAGCCGATCTACCCGGACCTGGAGGAGCTGCAACTGACCGATTCGCTGACCGACCTGGCCGAGCAATTGGGGATCTCCTCGCCGCTCGTGCAAAAGGTGCTCGCCGGCAAATCTCCCAACGCGCGCGCCGTGGAGCTCATCAAAGGCACGCAGGTGCACGACGTGGCCTTCCGGAAGAAGCTTTACGAGGGCGGCCAGGCGGCCGTGGACGCGGCGAACGATCCGATGATCGCGCTGGCCAGATCGGTGGATGGCGACGCGCGCGCGCTCCGCAAAATCCTCGAGGCTCAAGGCGAGGCCAAGCAGCAGTCGCACGCCAAGATCGCCAAGGCGCGTTTTGCGCTGGAAGGCACGAGCAGCTATCCCGACGCGACCTTCACGCTGCGCCTGGCCTACGGCACGGTCAAAGGCTTCGAGGAAGGTGGGCGGCAGATCCCCGCGCACACCACCTTCGGCGGACTCTACGAGCGCGCCGAGGAACAGGAGTATCGCCCGCCCTTCGAGCTTCCGAAGATTTGGCTGGAGTCGAAAGCGAAGATTGACCTCCAGACGCCGTTCAACTTCGTCTCCACCGCCGACATCATCGGTGGCAATTCCGGCAGCCCGGTCGTGGATCGCAAGGGTGAGTTCGTGGGTATCATTTTCGACGGTAACATCCAGTCACTGGTGCTCGATTTCGCCTACAGCGATGTGCAGGCGCGCGCGGTGTCGGTGGATTCGCGCGGCATCGTGGAAGCGCTGCGGAAGATCTATCATGCCGACAAGCTCGTGACCGAGCTGAGCACGGGCACGCGTGAGAAGTAGTTGCGAGGCGGGCGAAAGCTCCAATCCAGAACTCCGGAACCCGAAACCATGAGCACGAAATCCGACCAGCCAGCGGGCGACTTCCAACCCTATATTCCGGCCTCCTCGAACCTGCCCGAGCTGGGGGCCCTGCCGATCATCGTCGGCACGGTGCTGGGGATGGTTTTCGGCGCATCGTCCCTTTACCTCGTGCTCAAGGTCGGGTTGACGGTGAGCGCCTCCATCCCGGTGGCGGTCATCTCCATCGCCTTATTCCGCGTGCTCTCCAAGTTCGGGATGCGCGATGCCACCGTGCTCGAAAACAACATCGTGCAGACGGCCGGCTCGGCCGGCGAGTCCATCGCCTTTGGCGTGGGAGTGACCATGCCGGCGATCCTCATCCTCGGCTTCGACCTGGAAGTAACGCGGGTCATTCTCGTCTCGGTGCTCGGCGGGTTGCTCGGCATCTTGATGATGATCCCGCTGCGCCGCGCGCTCATCGTGCAGCAGCATGGCTCGCTCAAGTATCCCGAAGGCACCGCCTGCGCCGAAGTCTTGAAGGCGGGTGCGTCGCATGAATCGCAGGTCGCCGCCGCGCGTGGAGCCAAGGTGGACACGCTGGCCCAGACGGCGACCGTCGGCGCCAGGACCATCTTCACCGGCTTCGGACTGGGCGTGATTTACAACATCGCCATGAAGGCGCTGCACGCCTGGAAGGACACGCCCGAGAAGCTCTTCAGCGCCCCGCTCAACGGCGGTTCGATCGCCTGCGAAATCACGCCTGAATTGCTCGGGGTGGGCTACGTCATCGGCCCGCGCATCGCGGCGGTGATGGCGGCGGGCGGCGTGCTCTCCTACCTGCTGCTGATTCCGCTGATCAAATTCTTCGGTGAAGGACTGGCCGGGCCGCTCGCGCCCGGCAGCCTGCTGATCAAGGACATGAGCCCAAACCAGATCCGCGGCGCCTACGTGCTCTACATCGGCGCGGGCGCGGTGGCGGCGGGCGGCATCATCAGTTTGGTGCGTTCGCTTCCGCTCATCTGGCACGGCATCCGGGGCGGCTTGCGCGACTTTGGCGGGAAACAGGCGAGCGGAGATTCCGTGCCGCGCACCGATCGTGACCTCTCGATGAAGTTCGTCTTCGTGGGCATCGCGGCGCTCATCGTGGCCATCCTGTTCGCGCCCAGTCTGCACATGAACCTCATGGGTGCGGTCATGATCGTCCTCTGCGGCTTCCTCTTCGTCACCGTCTCGTCGCGGCTGACGGGTGAGATCGGCTCCAGCTCCAATCCCATCTCCGGCATGACCATCGCCACGCTGCTGCTCACCTGTCTGGCGTTTCTCGCGCTCGGCTGGACGGATCGCATCTTCTACCTCACGGCGCTGTCCGTCGGCGGCATCGTCTGCATCGCCTCGTCCAACGGCGGCACCACGTCGCAGGATCTCAAGACGGGCTTCCTCATCGGCTCCACGCCTCGTGCCCAGCAGATCGCCATCCTCATCGGAGCGCTGGCCTCGGCGCTGGTGCTCGGGCCGATTCTCCTGAAGTTGAACGACACCGGGAAAGTTTACGTCCCCGTGACCACCGAGCTTCACACCGACGTTTCCAAGCTAAGCGCGACGGCCAGGCTCGCCGGACCGCAAGGCCGGCAGGACAGCAAGAGCTATTTCGTCTGGCACCAGGAAGACGAGACCAGCGGCACGTCGCGCCAATACCTTGTCGATGAGACCGGCAAGGCCATCTATTTCGTCGATCCCGGGATCAATGGAACGGTGACCAAGCGCCCGGACGGGAGCGAGGTGAAGAAGTTCGATGCGCCCAAGGCCACGCTCGTTTCCTATATCATCAAGGGGATTCTCAGCCACAAGCTGCCCTGGGCGCTGGTGCTCTTCGGCGTGATGATCGCCATTGTCCTGGAGATGTCCGGCATCCCGTCGCTGGCCTTTGCGGTCGGGGTCTATCTGCCCCTCGCCACTTCGATGCCCGTCTTCATCGGCGGCGCCGTTCGATGGCTCGTCGATTCGAAGCGCCGCCGTCATCCCGATTACACGCACATGACCGAGGAAGAGCACATCGCGGAAGGCGACAAGAGTCCCGGCGTCTTGATGGCCTCCGGCTACATCGCCGGCGGCGCCATTGCCGGCATTGTCATCGCCTTTATGGCTGGGGTCTTCAGCGACCTTTACGACAAACTCGACAAGTGGGCGACGGTCAGCAATCCCTTCTATGCCCAGCTCACGCCGACGCAAATCTCCCCGGATCTGCTGGCGCTGCTTCCCTTCGCCGTCATGGTGGTCATCCTTTACCTCACCGGGCGCGGAAAGATTCTCGCCGGGCGTACTCCTTAGGCGCACCTCTGCGGAAGAGGAGTGATGGAGTACCAGTAGCCGAGATTCGCCGACGCCCCGATCAGCCCGGCCATGAGCGGGCGCTTTTCCGCGGGCCAGGATTCCATCACCAGGGCCACGCCGAGCGACCATTCGCCCCCCATCCCGAGAGCGCCGAGCGCGCGCAATCCACCCAGATGCCAGGGCTCGCGGGCAAAGTAGGAAAGCCCCGCGAAGACCGAGTAAGTGAGGATACTGTAGGTCATCGCCCGCACCCGCCCGATGCGATCCCCAAGCCAGCCGAAGAGCAATCCGCCGACGGCGGCGCCGATCAGGAAGAGCGCCGTGATGCGGCCCATCCAATCCATCACGAACTGTTCGCCGGCGATTCCCGCCACCGCCTGCATCTGCTGCAGAGCGGGGCGCGCCACGAGAGGAAAAATGCCCATTTCCATCCCGTCAAACATCCAGCCGAGAAAAGCGGCCAGAAGAGTCAGCGTCAGTTTGGAGTTATTGCTTCGGGGAGCGTGCATGGAGGTTCATCGGCCTCTTTTATTCAACCGCCGGCTCGCGAACTAGCGAGCTTGCGAAACCAGCGGTGCGGCGGCGGCCTTCTCATCGGGCAGGGCAATCTGAAGGTCGAAGGGCTTGAAGTTGATCGCGTCGAGCACTTCCACTTCGGTCGCGACAAACATGCGATTGCTGGTCACCTTGTATTGCACGTAACGCGCCGGCACCGGCTTGGGCGGGATGACGCGGAAGGTGGCGCCCTTGAGTTCCTCGTTGTCGGGAAGCATGAAGTTGACCGGGATGTCTTTCTTGCGCAGGTCGGTCACGAGGAAACCGACCGAGGTGTAGCTGGCGCCGTCATTGGAGACGAGTACCTCGACTTTGTCCTGCACCTCGCCCTTGAGCGCGTCGTGCCACTTGTAACCATGGAAGTTCAGGCCAAAGCTCGCGCAGGCGGCGGGCGCGCCGAGATCGACCGTGATGACCGGGTTTTTCTTCGCGCTCCAGAGGGCTCCGGAGCGGTAGGAAGTGCCCCCGGCGAAGGTCGGCCCGGCGATCCCGTCGGTGAGCTTTTTGCCGTCGGGATCGCCGGCTTCGTAAGTGGTCTCGGATGGGACGGAGAGGGTGTATGGCTTGCCTTCGGCGAGATTGCGTCCGGTGCTGATCCAGCGGCCCACGAACTTGTCGCCTCCAGCATCCTTGCCGTCGGAGTAGCCGTATTTCGCATCGGCGACGGCGCCTTTGAGATTCACCCGCAGCGAGTTGACGACCGGGTGATCCGCACCGCCGACGTTGATCGTGTATTGATACGGCAGCTTCGAGAGGAACTCGGTGTGGCTGCGCTCGACCAACGAATGATCGGCCTGCACTTCACTCCAGGCAAAGGTGACCTCGGCCGGTTTGAAGGTCGGATCGGCGGTCCGATAGTTCGCCTCCATCCGCATGGCATAGATCCCGCAGGCATCGCTGCCCGCCTGGGAGCTGTTGAACAGGTATTTGAAAAGGACCGAGCGCGTGCCGGCGGGAACCTTATCGACGGTCTCATAGTGGATGACATCCCACGGCTTGTTGATATCCGTGAGCGAGTAGGTTTGCGCCCAGGTCTTGCCGCCATCGAAGGAGTGCAACAGATCGATGTGCGAGTTCTTCGCGCGGTTGTAGAGGCGGCCGCCGTAGGTGATGCGAGTCAGGTCGCGTGGCGCGTCCATCTTGAAGACGACCCAGGCTTCTTCCTTCGCCTTCTCGGCGACCAGCGTCGGCATGTAGCCGGGGTTCGTGTCGCGGAAGACGACGTTCTGCTGCTCGACGAGGCAAGGTCTGGCCTTGCCGCCGACGAGCTCCGGCCAGAAGACGATCGACTCAGTCTGGTCGCCGGCTCCGACATAGACCGTGTTCCTGCCGAGATTGAGTTTGGGCTGCGTCTTGGCGTTGACCTGCGTGGTGGTCTCGAAGGCGATGTTCTTGAGCTGAGCGCGGCCTTGCAGCGTGACCTTCACGAGCACCTCGTAGGCGCCGTTGACTTCGTTGATCAGTTTCAGCCTGGCCGGCACTTCGCCGGTCGTGTCGTTCTTCCAGGCGTCCTGCCAGGTCAGGCCGTTGGTGGTGCTCACGGCGATGTTCGTGACATCGCTCGCGCCACCACGGGCGAAGGCGGCCTCGATGGCGAGCGCGGTGATGACATTCGCGCCTTCGACTTTGAAGACGACTTCGCCGGCCACGCCCGGCTTGGCCGGCTCGATCCCGACCGGAGCCACCGCCTTCAAGCCGGAGAGCGAGTGCGCGAGCTTCGCCAGCGATTCGGCCGTGAGCGCTGGTTTGAAGGTGCGCAGGCCGTTGCCGCGGATCTTGAAGTTGCTCTTCTTCTCCGGATCCTTGCCGTTGTCGTTTGGCACGTAGAAGTCCGGCGCGTCGCCGAGGCTGGCATAGTGGCGCGTGTAAACTTCGCTGTCGCGCAGGTTGAGGATGTATCGATGGCCGCGGTCCCAATCGTAATAGTAGTAGCGATACTTGAGCGTGTTCGGGTTGAAGACTTTGACCTCGTCCAGGACGCTGCGGATGGCGTCCGAGCCCGTGAGAAAGCCGTCCTTCGGGGAAGTAGCGTGCAGGCAATGATACCTGGCAATGTGGCCGGGCTCCTCCTTGCCGCCGCTCGCCGCGCACGCGCCCACTTTGCCGATATCTTCAATGCCGGCGATCGTCTTGCCGTCGCAAAGCGTGTAGAGGGTCGAAAGGCTGTTATCGTACGCGTGAAAGCGGCCGCCGTATTCGACCTCGGGCACGGTGTGAAGGCTGAGGTCCCAATACTTCACCTTGAACCCCATCGCGTCCCAGATCGCGCAATTGATGCCCGAGATGGTGCTGCACATCGTATAGCCGTAGTCATTGAACTGCCGGATCGGATCCGTCAGCGCGAAGCCGTGCAGCATGATCGGATTGGTCTGCCGGCGGGCAATGTGGTTCCAGTAAAACATCGCCCAGAGCTTCTCCTCCGGCGTCTGCCACTTACTGCTGACGCTGTGGACCAGGCTCTCCATGTCGGAGTAGTCCGGCGAGGCGTCGGTGACAATTTTGAGGTTGTCCACCTCGGCGCGCGCGGAGGTGAGGCTGAGGACGACTCCGGCAAGGGCGGCGAGATAACGAGATGGTTTGCGGTGCATGATTGAGGGGATGGGAAGAGTTGGGAGGTGCTCCGCGACCCGGCGGTTAAGACACTGAGCACTGAGCACTGATCACTTCCCCCCCAGCTCGGGCCGGGGGCCGTACTGGGGAAGAGATGCGCCGGCTTCATAGGCGCCGAGATCGGGTGCCTGGCCGGCAAAGTCGTCGTTCAGGCCCGCGAGTCTTTCACCGGCATCGATGGCGGCGCTGCCCGCCTTCAGCCGCAGGTCGGCGGCAGGCTGCGTGGCGTTTTCATCCTGGGGCGGCGCGGCCTTGCTGGCGAAGGCACTCGGCGCATCGACGAGGACCGCGTGCTTCCATACCGGCGCCTTCAGCCGCGTCTCGTCCAGGCTGGTGTAGCGCGCGTTGTTCCACTTCATGAAGAGCTTCCACGGCCCGCCGCCGAAGCCGTCGTAATCGAAGTCGCAGTCGCGCATCTTGGCCGCGGACTCGAACGCGTAGTTCGCCTCGGTGCCGATGAAGAGATTGTTGCGGGTGCGCGTGTTGCGCACCGCTTTATCCGTCATGATGAAGAACGGCATCCCGCGCTTCACCACCGTGTTATGGAATAGGAGCACCCCCGACGGGCTGTTGTGCGTCTTGAAAGGCTCGGCAACGACGTTGTAGAGCGCGTTGCGGAAGACGTAGATCGGTCCGCCGAAGACCGGTTGGGTCGAGATGCCTTGATAGACATTCGTGAAGCGGTTCGAGAAGCAGCGGACATTGCGCTCTGAATAATCCAGCTCCAGGCCGTCATCGGTCATCTCGGAGATCTCGTTGTTGTGAAAGTCGATGTCCGCGCAGCGTTTCGAGGGAAAGGTGTCGATGGCATCGGCGAAACCCCGGATGCGGTTGTAGCAGATCACGTGGCCTTCGCCGGTGAGTTGGATGCCTCGCGCGTTTTCGATCCCCTTGGTGCGCGGCCAGGTCGAGGGCCCTTCGATCACGTTGTCGGCGATGAACCATCCGCGCATCGTGTCGGCGTCGTTCTTCGTCGCGAAGATGCCGTATTCGACCCCGCTGATGTGACACCGCCGGATGACGAGCCGCGCACTGCCGCTTCCAGCAATCCCTTTTCCGCCATTGCGAATCGTGAGTCCTTCGAACCAGACGTCGTGCGCGGTGTCGGCGCTGATCAACCGGCCGGCGTGGCCTTCCGCCGCCGCGGTGCCATCAATGATCGCCTCGCCATCGCCGGCGGCGCGCCAGACGATTGGCCGGCCCGGCTCCCCGCTTTTCGTGATGACGAACTCGGCCGGGTAAGTGCCGGCATGAAGGAGAAAGATCGTCCCCGGCGTGGCCTTCGCCTGCGCCGTCTTGAGCCCGCGGAATGGATCCGCCGAGCTGCCGGCGCCGCCGCCGTGGCCCGGCGTGACATGAAGGACCGTCGCATCTTTTGGAGCGGCCGGCTCGGCGATGGTGCGTGCCTTGAGCAGCGCTTCGCAACTGCCGCCATCGGGATCGACGAGGCTCAGCTTGAGCTCGTAGTCGGAATCCGGCGCGAGCATCAGCACGCTCCCGGCGAAGAGCCGCGCTCCGCCCGGAACCTCCACGCTGCCCGGGCCTTTTTCCGGCTTCTGCGCGCCTTGCTCGACGCGCATCAGCGGCAGCGCGTTCGTCCACGGGCCGCCCGCGGTGCGCCAGGCCACGCGCACCTCCGCGTTTTGATTCTCATCGCCGCCGATGACCCAGTGCACGCCGAGCGAGTGCAGCGTCGGCGGCCCGAGCACCGGCTCGCCGATGGGCGCCGCCCCGCTGGCCGGAGCCGGAGGCACGCCGGCCGACGAGAGGACCGAGGCCGCCAGCAACGGGAGGAGGAAAAGACGCTTCATGAGATTCACGATAATAACCCCCGCCCCTTGTTTCCCGCCAAAGGAGGATTAGTTAACCCGTTGAATGAGCCCCTCGCGTCCGCCCCGTTTGCAGGACATCGCCGACAAGGCAAAGCTCAGCAAAGCCACCATTTCCCTGGCCCTGCGCAATCACGCCAGCATTCCCCTGCGGACGCGCGCTCGAATCCAGAAGATCGCGGAGGAGCTGGGCTACCGCCCGAACCCGCTCGTCTCCGCGCTGATGACCTACCAGCGTGCCACTCAGCCCAGTCGGCCGACTCACCTGACGCTCGCGATCGTCATGAATTTTTCGCGCGGCGACTCCAGTTGGGAACATTATTTGTCCGAAGACCTGCTCACCAGCGCCGCCGCCCGCGCCGAGCAACTCGGATATCGGGTCGAGGAATTCTGGCGGCGCGACTTGAAGCTGACCGGCGAAAAGCTGAGCTCGATCCTTTATGCCCGCAACATTCCCGGCGTCATCATCGCGCCCCTTTCGGCCGCGCACGGACATCTGCGCATGGACTGGCCGAATTTCTCCGCGGTCGCGATTGGCCATTCATTGCTCCGTCCGCTGCTGCACCGGATCACGACCAACCGCTTCACGGCGATGCGCCGCGCCATCCGGCAGCTTCGCCGGATGGGCTACCAGCGCTTTGGGCTGGCCATGCAGCAGGATCAGGATGCGCGCGTCGATCATCAATGGGGCGCGGCGTTCGCCTGGGAACAGGAGCAGGCCATGCCCTCCCATCGCACCGTGCTCTTCCTGGTCGAAAAGTCGGACTGGACCGAACGCCAGTTCGCCAAGTGGTTCAAATCCAACCGGCCCGAGATCGTCCTGGGCTATGATTCCCACATCATCACGTGGCTGAAAAACCTCGGAATGGACGTACCGGCGGAGGTCGGCTTTGTGCACCTGTGGAATCCCGACTGCTCCGGACAATTCGCCGGCATTTACCACAATCCCCCGGCGATTGGCGTGGCCGCGGTGGACTTCGTCGTCGGCATGATCCAGCGCAATGAGCGCGGCCTCCCCGTCGCGCCCCAGACCCTGTTGCTCGAAGCAGCCTGGCAGGACGGCACGACGGTGAGAACGTTGAAAAGTTCATCCGCAAAGAAGTGATCCAACGGGTTCAACGGCGAAGGAAGGAGCGGCTTCACGCGGTGATCCGGGCGCGGCTCCGCGAACGAGTTGGGAAACGATTCACGCTGGAAAACGCGCGGCGCCTGCCCTTCCTTCACTCCCCATGAAAACCTCACGCGTTTCCGTTGCCAATCGCAGGGAATTCGGAGTGAAGTTCAACCGCCGGTTGGCGCCGGCCGCCCGGACTGTGATCGCGGCGGCGTTCGTCCTGCTCATCCACGCGGCCGGCGCTGCGCCGGCGCAAGGCGAGCACGGGATCGCGTCCACGGCGCATCCACTGGCGACGAGCGCGGCGATCGACGCCATGCGCCGCGGCGGCAACGCCGTCGATGCCGCGGTGGCCGCCGCCCTCACGCTCGGCGTCGTGGACGGGTCGAACTCGGGGATTGGCGGCGGTTGCTTCATCCTCCTCCGGACCGCCGGCGGCGAATGCCTCGCCATCGACGGCCGCGAGACCGCGCCGGCGGCGGCCTCGCGCGAGATGTTCCTGCGCGACGGCAAGGCGGATACGCGCTTGAGCCAGGCCGGCCCGCTCGCGACGGCGACGCCCGGCGCGCTGGCCGCCTACGAGTTCGTCCTCAGCCGGCACGGAAAGCTGCCGCTCAAGACGCATCTGCTGGCCGCCGCCGAAATCGCTGAGGGCGGCTTCCGCATCGATGCGCGCTACTCGGCCAGAATCAAGACCGTCGCGGAAGAGCTGGCGCGGTTCGAAAGCACGCGCCTCATTTTCCTCAAAGGCGATGGCCAGCCGCTCGCCGAAGGCGACCTCCTCACGCAGCCCGACCTCGCGCGGACCTATCGCCGCATCGCCGAGCAGGGCATCGGCTGGTTTTACGACGGTCCATTCGCCGAAGCGACGGCGCACTGGATGCAGGAGAACGGCGGCATCCTGACCGCTGAGGATTTCAAACGTTACCGCGTCGAGGTGCGCGAACCGGTTCGCTCGACCTACCGCGGTCGCGAAATCGTGAGCTTCCCGCCCCCGAGCTCGGGCGGCGTGCATCTCCTCCAGATGCTCAACCTCCTCGAGCACTTCGATCTGCGGGCGCTCGGACACAACTCCCCCGACACCATCCACGTCGTGGCCGAAGCGATGAAGCTCGCCTTTGCTGATCGCGCGCACTGGCTGGGCGACCCGGCGTTCACCCCGGTGCCGCGCGGACTCATCTCGAAAGACTACGCGAAATCGCTGGCCGGCCGGATCCGCACGGAGCAGGCGACGGTCGTGCCCGGACACGGCACGCCAGATCGCGCGGCGGAGGATGTTTTCAAGCACACCACTCACCTCTGCACGGCCGATGCCGAGGGCAACTGGGTCGCGCTGACGGTCACCATCAACACCAGCTTTGGCTCCAAGGTCGTGGTTCCCGGCACCGGCGTCCTGCTCAACAATGAGATGGACGATTTCGCGCTCCAGCCGGGCGTGCCGAATGCCTTCAATCTCGTCGGCGGCGAAGCCAATGCCGTCGCGGCGGGCAAGCGGCCGCTCTCGAGCATGAGCCCGACGATCGTCTTCCAGGATGGTCAGCCGATCCTGGCCGCGGGCGCGTCGGGCGGGCCGACGATCATCAGCCAAACGCTGCTTGCGCTCATCAATGTGCTCGATTTCGGAATGGATGTGGAGGCAGCCGTCGCCAGCCCGCGCTTTCATCATCAATGGAAGCCCGATGAGTTGCGGATCGAGACTTCGATCGCCGCGGAAGTCCGCGAGGCGCTGCGGCTTCGCGGCCACACGCTTTCGGAAGTCCCGGCTTTCGGCGGTTGCCAGGCGGTGGCCCGCCACGCGGATGGAAGCACGCTCACCGGTGCTGCGGATCCGCGCATCGGCGGTGCGGCCGCAGGCTGGTAGCGCTGTCTTGCCGCTCCGTCTGGGCGGCAGACGGAGAAACCACCGTCCGGGTCGGAATCAGCATTGAGCTGCCTCCGTTGAGCCGGGTCTCGCGCTGAAGCGGTGCCTGGGGCATGTTCGCTCCGCCATGCCGAAAATGCCTCCGCTTCATGTCGCCGCGCTCATGATTCTCCTTGCCCAGACCTTGTCCGTTTCCGCCGCCGACGCGCCGCTTTGAGCTCACCCTGCGCTCCCGCGTGAAGGCCGCGGATGGCACTTTCAGCGCCGTTGAAAAGCCCGCCGCGTGGGACCCGCGCAAGACCGCGCTGATTATCTGCGATATGTGGGACGATCATTGGTGCAAGTCCGCCGCGCGGCGGGTGGTGGAGCTCGCCGGGCCCTTGAACGAAACGGTCAACGCGGCGCGTGCCCGAGGCGTTTTCATCATCCACGCACCGAGCAGCGTCACGGCTTTTTACAAAGACACCCCGCAACGCAAACGGGCGCAGGCGGCGCCGTTTGCCTCCACGCCGGTGCCGCTCGCGACCGCCGAGCGCTGGAGCACGACGTGGTGCTGGACCGATCCGAAGATCGAGGCCGTGCTGGCGATCGATGACTCCGACATGGGCTGCTCCTGCACCGGTGCGAAGTGTGAGATCAAACCGCCCTGGACGCGCCAGATTGCCAGCATCGAGCTCGCCCCCGAAGACGCGCTGACCGACGATGGCCAGGAAACCTGGAACCTGCTCGTCGCCCGTGGCATTGATCACGTTATCCTCTGCGGCGTGCACCTCAACATGTGCGTGCTTGGCCGCCCCTTCGCCATCCGGCAGATGGTCTATTTGGGAAAAGACGTGGCCCTTGCCGAACTCGCGTTTGGCCACGCGCGGAAAGTCCAGATTGGTGAGCTTGTTCTCGAAAAGCGCCCGGTGCAGCGACCATTCCGCGAGCGAGATCTTGAAACGCGGCTCTTTGTCGGCTCCGCGCGCGATCCGGGTCAGGCTCAGCGCGGCCGCCGTGGCGGCGGCCAGATGGAGAAAACTGCGGCGGGTCGTGGTGGTATGAGGCATGGCGAATCGCGGCTGGAAAGGAGGCGGCGTTGCCCGCTATTTGGCTTCGAAGACCGCCGTCATCCGTGGTGATTGGACGACCGGGACGACAATGCGGCGGGCCGCGAAACAAGACGGGCTCTCCGATTCATCCTGGCTTTGGTGGGTTAGAGAACGGTTCCGGATTTGGCGAAGACGACCTGCCGTTTGGCGCGATCGATGCCGAGAAGGCCGCCGGTTTTTGGGTCGGCGGCGATGCCCTGGCCCGGGAAGGGCGACGGCAGAATATCGATCAATTCGAGCACGTCGCCCTTCGCGGGCAGACGCAGGCGATAGATCACCCGGCGATCGTGTCCGGTCACGAGGAGGCGCCCGTCCAGCCAAAGCCCGCCGGAGATGCTGTACTGTCCCAGTTCCTTCACTACTTCCGCCGGGTAGGACCACGCGCCTTGCTCCCGCCATTGCTCGTCGAGTTTGACGAGCACGGTTCCGGCGTTGTCCGCGCCGTATTTCGCGAAGGTGCACCACCAGGAACTCCCTTCCCGGACAACCCAGGTGAGGCTGCCCCGATATTCGCCAAAATCCTTGAACGGCGTGAGGACCATCGTCTGCAGATCCATGACCATGATCTCGCTCTTCTCCGGTTTCTGCGGGAAGTTGGAGTGCGCGCAGTAAAGTTTGCCCTCCCAGAGGAAGCCGCTGTTGAGATGCTTCGCCTTGCCCGTGCTTAGACCCACCCGCGTCCCGGTCGCGCGGTCATACTTCGCCACCAGCCCGCTATCGATCGCGTAAACGAAATGCTCGTCCGCCGCCGCGGCCTGGTTGGCTTCCGGGGCGGGCAGCGCCCCGGCCTGCACGTATGCGGGATGCGGTTCCCCTGCGCGAGCTGACGCCACCGCGAGGCAGAGCAGAAACAATCCGGATGAGATAAACCGGTGCATAAGATCGGGGGGAGTTGGAGAAGAGCCGTTTCCTGGCTGGGCAGGGCTGATCCATTCTCAGAGACCCCGCGCGTTTCGCAACTCGGATCGGATCAAGCCTTCCGTTGCCGGCGCCGCAGCCCGAGCAGCACGCCGATTCCGCCCAAGAGCGTCACGGGGGTGCCGGGTTCGGGGACGACCGCGACGACGTTATAGATGGCCACGTCGTTGCCACCCATGAGGGTGCTGGTAGCCTGAACGCCGGTCCAGTTGGCGCCATAGGTGATCTGGCCGGTAAAACCGCCCGCCAGGTTGACCGTGGCGCCTTCGCCCGCATTCGCGAAGGTGGTCGAGAACGCGCCCCCGTCGGCTCGGGTCAGGACAAAGAACTTGTCCGTATCCGCCGGCGTGAAGCCACTGAGCGAAAGCGTGATCTGCGCCGTGCCATCGAGGGAAATCGAGCCGCCGGCGACAGTCATGTTCGCCTGATCGTAGAAACCGGCGCCATCGCCGGGGGCGGTGCCCGTGATCTCGATCGCGAGCGTCGAGCCGGCGCCTAAGCCCAGCGCGGCGTTCACGTCGAGCGCGCCTGTGTTGCCGCTTCCCGGTGCGAGTGCGCCACCGATGTTGACCGAAAGCGCGCCATTGATCGCACCCGATCCTCCAAGAATGCCACCACTCTGAACCGCTACCGCGCCGGTTCCAGTGAGTGAACCCGAAACGAGCAACCGGCCAGCGCTGACGACGGTCGGACCGGTGTAAGTATTGACGGCCGTGAGTTCGAGCGTGCCCGCGCCGCTCTTCGTAAGACCGGCTTCGTTGCTGATCACGCCGCTGATTTTGGCGTCAATCGCCGCCGAGCCGTTCTCGACTTGAATTGTCCGCGGCACGAGAATCAGGTTCCCTGAGCTACCGAGCAGACGGATAGGGTTTTGGAAGTCAACCGTTCCATCAGCATCGGCGGCACCCAGAATCAGATTCGATCCGGTCGGGACAAAGCCACCGACAACATAGCTGGGTGGACCGCTGGTGGTATTCCAACCCGCGCTGTTCCAAGTCATCAAGCTGGGAGTGGTGCTTCCGCCGATGTTAATGATTCGAGTTCCGGGACCATAGGCGGCAAACCCACCGCTGGCCGCAAACTGCACCTGACCTGCACCGCTTCCCAGGGCGCGGGTGAAATCGCCACTGGTCGCCGTGAGACCAAGAACGCCTCCCTAAAAAGAAGATTGCTCTCCGCGGTTGCGGTCGTGGAGTCAAGCCCCCCGGGCAGGGCTGTCATATGGCTCAGTTTCAGGACGCCCTGCACGACGCTTGTCTGTCCAGTATAGCTGTTGGCGTTGGTTAAATCGACTGTGCCCACACCGCTTTTGGTCAGGGCTGATGCCAATACACCGTTGGTGATATTGTCAGTGATGGCCGCGCCGATAACCAGCGCGCCCTCCGGGTTGTTCTGGATAAGGACTAAATCCTGATTTGCAGTGCCCGCGGCGCTCTGGAGCGTTCCGCCGCTAACGGTTGAATTGCTGGGTCCCACCTTGCTGGTGACCAATATGCCGCCGGTCGTCAGGACCTTGCCGTTCACATCGATGGAGCGTGCGCCGCTGGCATTGAACCGCAGGCTGGTCAGGTTGCTGTTGCCCCCAAGAACCGTGACGAGGGATCCGGACATATCAAGGTTGCCTTCCAAAGTGGTGGCGTCATTCGATGTATAAAAGCCGTTGATGCTCACTCCGCCGCGAGCGAGGTCCAGGTGCCGGATGTGCTCAAGGGCCGCTGAGGATGTTCGTGATGACCGTGAGCGCGGCGGGCTTCTCATCGGGCAGGGAGATGCGCTTGGAACTTAACTCGTTGAGTACCTCTGGCTCGGTGGCGACGAAGGCTTGCTGGTAACCTTGAATTGCACGTAACGCGCCCTGCACCGGTTGCGGCGGAATGAACCGAAAGGTGGCGCCGGTCCGGACAGCCGGGGCGACAGCGCCATTTGGCGGAACCGCGAGGGCCTACTCAACGGGTTCAATCAAGAGCCCTTTGTCGCCACCCCCGGGTTCAGATATGAACGCACTTGTGAACTCCAGCATGCACGTGAACGGAACGCAGACGATTCAGTCGGTCGAAGAGCTCGAACGATTGCTCAGCGAACCGACGGACGCCGTCGTGGAAACGATGCGCCACCTCGACGGAGACATCCTGTTTCTCGGCGTCGGGGGGAAAATCGGACCGTCCATCGCCCGCATGGCCAAACGGGCCTCCGATCTGGCCGGAGTGTCGCGACGGATCATCGGGGTGTCGCGCTTTTCCGCAAGCAACGAAGAAGCGAACCTCAACGCCGACGGCATCGAAACGATCCGCTGCAATCTGCTCGATGAAGGCGCGGTCGAACAGCTTCCGAACGCGGCGAATATTGTCTATCTGGCCGGTCTGAAGTTCGGGGCGACCGAGAATGCGGCGGCCACCTGGGCCATGAATACCTGGCTGCCCGGGGCCGTTTGCCGAAAGTTCCGATCCAGCCGGATCGTTGCCTATTCCACCGGGACCGTTTACGGGATGACCTCCGCGGCGGGAGGAGGCTCCCTCGAAACCGATCCGCCGCAACCCATCGGCGAATACGCCATGAGCTGTCTGGGACGGGAGCGCATGTTTGAATACTTCAGCCGCACCTGGAACATGCCGATGGCGCTCGTCCGGCTGTTTTACGCTTGCGAGCTGCGCTACGGCATATTGACGGACCTGGCGCAAAGAATCATGGCCGGCGACGCCATCGATCTGGCGATGGGTTACTTCAACATCATCTGGCAGGGCGATAACAACGCCATGACGCTGCTCGCCTTTGATCATGTCGCTTCGCCGCCGCTCGTGATCAACATCACCGGGCCCGAGCTGCTCAGCATTCGCTCCGTAGCCGAAGAGCTCGGCCGGCGTCTCGGCAAGGAGCCGAACTTTTCCGGCGTCGAGCTGGCGACCAGTTGTCTGGGCAATGCCGAGAAATCGCATCAGCTCTTCGGCGTGCCACGGGTCCGCGCCGAGCAGATGCTGGACTGGTCGGTGGACTGGGTGAAAAACGGGCGGCAAAGCCTCGGCAAACCGACCCACTTCGAGGTGCGTGATGGCCGGTTTTGACATTCGCCACGCGCTCCAGCGCGGATTGGCCATTCCACCCTGCCCGCTGGCCCTGACGTCCGGTCGGCAGCTGGACGAGCGCCGCCAGCGCGCCCTGGTGCGCTACTATGCGGCCGCCGGCGCGGGCGGTCTTGCGGTGGGGGTGCACACCACGCAATTCGCCATCCGCGATCCGCGCCTCGGACTTTTCCGGCCGTTGCTTCAGTTGGCCGCGGAAGAACTCCGCCGCGCGGAGACATCACGCGGTGAAACGCTGGTGCGAATCGCGGGGGTTTGCGGCGGAACGAAGGAGGCGCGGGCCGAGGCGGAACTGGTTCGAGAACTCGGTTATCACGCCGGCTTGCTGAGCCTGGGCGCCCTCCAGGAGGCGAGCGAGGATGAACTGCTCGCCCACTGCGCGGCCATCGCTGACATCCTTCCCGTGATCGGCTTCTATCTCCAGCCTTCGGTCGGCGGACGCGTGCTGCCGTCTTCGTTTTGGCGCCGCTTCGCGGAGATTGAGAATGTCGTCGCGATCAAGATCGCCCCTTTCAATCGCTACCAGACTCTTGACGTGGTCCGCGCCGTGGTTGAGGCCGGCCGCGACGACATCGCTCTCTATACCGGCAACGACGACAATATCGTCGTCGATCTCTTGACGCCGTTTCGTTTCAACCTCGTTGGCCAGCGGATCGAGCGCCGCATCGTCGGCGGGTTGCTTGGCCATTGGGCGGTCTGGACCCGCAAAGCCGTCGAGATCCATGCGGAGTGCCGCCGCGTCGCCCAGTCCGGCGAAGGGATCCCCGCCGAACTGCTCCGCCGCAGCGTCGAAGTTACGGACGCCAACGCGGCCTTCTTCGATGCAGCCAACCATTACGCCGGCTGCATTGCTGGTCTCCACGAAGTGCTCCGCCGCCAGGGATTGCTCGCGGGCATCTGGTGCCTGGATCCGAATGAGGCGCTTGGTCGCGGCCAGCGGGAGGAAATTGACCGCGTCTGTCGCGCCTACCCACATCTGGCCGACGATGAATTCGTCGCTGCACATCGCGACGAATGGCTCGCTGCCTGAACCCGAAGCGCACGACTTACCCCGAAAACATGTCACCGCATTTACCACCTGATCCCATGCAACCTCCCCAAAACCTCAGTTCCCGCCGTGAATTTCTGAAGCAGTCCTCCGCCGTCATTTTGGCTGGCGGACTGGCTTCGACGATCGGCTTTCCCTCCATTCTCAGAGGCGCGTCGGATAACCAGAAGCTGAAGATTGGTTTCATCGGTTGTGGCGGACGCGGCACGGGCGCGGCCAGCCAGGCCCTGCATGCCGATCCCAATGTCGTCCTCTGGGCGATGGGTGATGCGTTTGAGGACAAGATTCAATCCAGCCTGGAAAGCTTGAGGGCGGCTCATTCAGACCGGGTGGAGGTGCCCAAGGAGCGGCAGTTCGTCGGACTGGACGCCTATCAGCAAGTGATCGACAGCGGCGTGGACGTGGTGCTGCTGACCACACCGCCCGCCTTTCGGCCGGTCCATTTCAAGGCGGCCGTGGCCGCGGGCAAGCATAGCTTTTTGGAGAAACCCATGGCGACCGATGCGGCGGGGGTGCGGTCGGTGTTGGAGACGATCGAGGAGGCGAAACGGAAAAACCTGGGCGTCTGCGCGGGCTTCTGCTGGCGCTACCATCCGGGGATGCGAGAAACCTACCAGCGGCTGGCGGATGGCGCGGTCGGCCAGATTCTCGCCAACTACAACACCTACAATACCGGCACGGTCGATCGTTATCCCAAGTGGAACCGCGCGAACACCCCGCGCGACCTCGAGTGGCAGTTGCGCCGCTGGTATTACTTCACCTGGCTGAGCGGCGATCACATCGTCGAGCAGGCCGTTCATAGCATCGACAAGATGGCTTGGGCGATGGGCGACAAGCCGCCGCTCAAATGCCTCGGTCACGGCGGACGCCAGGTCCGCTCCGGCGAAGACTACGGGAATATCTTCGACCACTTCGAAATCGTGTACGACTACGAGAATGGCGCGCGGGGCTTCCACCTGAGCCGTCAGATCAACCGCGCGGCGGCGAATAACACCGACACCATGTTCGGCAGCGAAGGCATCTGCGAGATCAACGGCTCGCTGAAGCAGTTCGTCATCAAGGACCTCAAGGGTAATGTGAAGTGGCGCTACACCGGCCAGCCGAGCGATATGTATCAGGTGGAGCACGACGAGTTCTTCGCCTCGATCCGCGCCGGCCAGCCGATTAATGACGGTCCGCGCATGGCTTCCAGCACCCTGCTGGCGATTATGGGCCGCATGTCTGCCTACACGGGACAGGAAGTCACCTGGGAGATGGCCTTGAATTCACAGGAATCCCTCGTGCCCGAAAATCTGGACTGGGAAATGAAACTGCCTGTCGCACCGGTGGCGATGCCGGGGACCACGCCGTTTGTCTAAGTGGTATCGGGCGCCTTCAAACACCGCCGCTGCCCGACAAGCCAACCCCAAATCATGACCAAGATCCCACTTACTCTTCTGACCGTCGCTCTCCTCGCCTTCACGCCGCCAGGCCGAGCCGCGACCAACCTCATCGATAACTCCTGGCAACACAGCGTTCCCCGCGAGGAGATTTCTCCCCACTTCACGCTCGACCCAAAAGGCGGACGCGACGGCGCCGGCAGCTTGAATATCGAAGCGGACGGACGCGAGGGGCTCAGTGGTTATTGGTTCAAGACCGTGCCGGTGCAGGGCGGGCAGTTCTATCGGTTTACCGCCTGGCGGAAGACCGAGGGCGTTGGCTCGCCGCGCCGGAGCACGGCGGCGCGAATTCTTTGGCAGGACGACGCGGGCCAGCAGGTGCCGTTCGACGGGCCCACGGTGACCAGCGTCCTAAAGGGGTGGAAAGCGAAAGCGGAGCCCGAATATCCCGCCGATCGCGCGACGGAAGCGAGCGGCTGGACGCAAGTGAGCGACGTCTATCACGCGCCCGCCAAAGCCACGCAGGCGCGCATCGAGCTGCAACTGCAATGGGCACCGCAGGCCACGGTGCGCTGGAGTGAGGTGACGCTCGAGCCATGCGAGAAACCCACGGCCCGCACGGCCCGCCTGGCTGCGGTGCACTATCGTCCTCAAGGCAAGTCGATGGAGGAGAATCGCCGCGAGTTCGCCCCGCTCATTGCGGACGCAGCGCGGCAGCGCGCCGATCTCGTGGTGCTGCCCGAGACGCTTACTTACTACGGGCTCCACAAGACTTACGCCGACTGCGCCGAACCCATCCCAGGTCCGTCCACCGAATACTTCGGCGCCCTGGCCCGCGAGCATAATCTCTACATTGTCGCCGGTCTTATCGAGCGCGAAGGGCATCTTATCTACAATGTCGCCGCGCTGCTTGGCCCCGACGGCAAGTTCATGGGCAAATATCGCAAGGTGGCGCTGCCCCGTTCCGAGGTCGCCGGGGGCGTCACGCCAGGCCATGACTATCCCGTCTTCGACACGCGCTTCGGCAAGCTCGGCATCATGGTGTGTTATGATGGCTTCTTTCCCGAGGTCGCGCGCGAGCTCACCAATCGCGGCGCCGAGGTCATCGCCTGGCCGGTGTGGGGCTGCAATCCGCTGCTCGCCCAGGCGCGGGCGTGCGAGAACAGCATCTATCTGGTCAGCAGCACCTACGAGCCTCCGGAGCGCAATTGGATTCTGAGCGCAGTCTGGGGCCACGACGGCCAGCCGCTCGTGCAGGCGGAGAAATGGGGCACGGTGGTCGTTGCGGAGGTGGACCTCGACCAACACCTCCAATGGCCGAGTTTGGGGGACTTCAAGGCCGAGCTGCCTCGGCATCGCCCGCTGTCGGTGGGTGAGGCGCAGGTCCGCTGATCATGCAGCGGTCCCTCGGTGAGGCGGCTTCTTGCGGCTCGCCGAGCCGCGGAAACGTCGATTGACTTATCTCCCCATGACTCCCGAACAACGCCTCGCCGAACTCCAGCTCAGCCTCCCGCCCGCGCCCACGCCGGTGGCGGTCTACAAGCCGCTGCTCATGGTGGACCGCATGGCCTACGTCTCCGGCCATGGACCGATCCGGGCGGATAAGACGCTGATCACGGGCGTGGTCGGACGCGATCTGACGCTGGAGGAAGGAGCCGCGGCGGCGCGGCAGGTGGGCCTCGCGATCCTGGCCACTTTGCGCGCGCAACTCGGCAGTCTCGATCGCGTCAAGCGGCTGGTCAAAGTGCTCGGGATGGTCAACTCGGCGCCGGACTTTTACGAACATCCGAAGGTGATCAATGGCTGTAGTGAACTGTTCGCGGAAATCTGGGGTGCGGAGAATGGGATCGGGGCGCGCAGCGCCGTCGGGATGGGGCCGTTGCCGGGAAATATCGCCGTGGAGATTGAAGCGATCTTTGAGCTGCACGCCGGCTGATCAAACATCCCGCCGGGCCCGAAACATCTTTGACGCAGACGTCGCAACAGCGGCTCTCTCGCAAACCTGGGTGCTGTCTGATGGTTCGTACCAGAGTGTTACAGCTGTAACATTCAAATACGATATTCCGGTATTTCGGTTCCACGAGATTCAACGCAGACGTCACAGTCCGGCGAAGCCGCAACCTAACTCGGACCTCTGCGACCTCTGCACTGCTATCTCGAGGAATCGCTTATGTTCGCGAGGATTTCTTGGTACACGTTCGCAACGGGTTGAGGGATCGCCGGTTGCCGGCCATGGAAATCCGCGAAATACCGCGCCCGGTGCTTCTCCTCTGCGGCCCTTTGCGTCCTCCGCGTCCTCTGCGTTTCAATTGCGCGACGAGTTTGGTTGCGGCTTTGCCGCGCTGCGATCTTTGCCCCCTCTGCGTTGAGTTAGGCGGAACGAACACGAGAAATTGTGTCGGTTGTCCGCGGTTCAGTGATTAGTCTTTGCCACAGCTTTTCGTGAACCCCCACGACTGGAAACTCATCCTTCTCGCCCTGGCCGCCATCGGCGTGCTCGTGCTGCTCGTCACGCGGCTGAAGCTCAACGCTTTCATCGCGCTCCTCCTCGCCGCTCTCCTGCTCGGTGCGGGCGCGGGGCTCGAGCTGCCCAAGGTGCTCAAAGCGTTTCAGGAGGGACTCGGCGCCACGCTGGGCGGCATCGCCGGTGTCATCGGCCTGGGCGTGATGCTCGGAAAACTGCTCGCGGAGTCAGGGGGCGCGGAAGTGCTCGCCCACCGCTTCAACGCCTTCTTCGGCGTCGAACGCGTCGGCTGGTGCATCATGGCGCTGGCCCTCGCCATCGGGCTCACGACCTGGTTCGCGGTCGGACTCATCCTGCTCCTGCCGATCCTCCTCACCCTCACCCGTGAGACGAAGCGGCCGTTTCTGCTCCTCGCGCTGCCGCTGCTCTCCTGTCTCTCCGTGATGCACGGCCTGATGCCGCCGCACCCAGGACCCGTCATCGCGATCGAAGCGCTCCAGGCGAATACCGGGCTCGTGCTGCTGTGGGGGTTTGCGATTGGCCTGCCGACCGCCGCGATCGCCGGGCCGATCTTCGCGCGCTGGGCGGTGCGTCATATTAACGCCGAGCCGCCGCCGATGCCCACCCGCGAGGAAGGCGGGGCACTGCGGCTGCCGCCTTTTGGTCTGACGCTTCTGACCATGCTGTTGCCGGTCGCGCTCATGCTGCTTGGCACGATTGCCGAGCTGACCTTGCCCAAAGACCACGCGGTGCGCACCGCCGCCGCCTTCATCGGCAACCCGACTGTCGCGCTGGCGATCGCGGTCCTCTTCGCGCTTTGGTCGCTCGGCACGCGCTGCGGCCATAGCGGCGCGCGATTGCTCAAATTCACCGAAGCGAGCATCGCCAGCGTGGGCATGACGCTGCTGGTGGTGGGCGGAGGCGGCGGCTTTGCGCGGGTGCTGCGCGACGCCGGGGTGGCGGAAGCGCTGGGCGACGTGGCGCACCTGTGGCACCTGCCGCCGCTGCTTTACGCGTGGCTGGTGGCGGCGTTTATCCGCGTGGCCACGGGCTCCGCGACAGTTTCGATCACCGCCGCCTCAGGCCTGCTCGTGCCGCTGGTCGCAGAGATGCCCGGGGTCAACCGGGAGCTTCTCGTCATTGCCATCGGTTGCGGCTCGCTCTTCCTTTCGCACCTCAACGACGGCGGCTTTTGGATCGTCAAAGACTGCCTCGGCCTGACCGTTGGCCAGACGCTGCGGACGTGGACGGTGACCGAAACCATCATCGGCATCGCCGGGCTGCTCCTCACCCTGGCGGCGGATGCGATCTGGCGGATGATTTCCCAATGATCTTCGACGCGCACCTCGACCTCGCGCTGAACGCGATCGAATGGAATCGCGATCTCACGCAGCCGCTGGCCGAGCTGCGCCGGCGCGAGGCGAACATGACCGACAAGCCGGACCGCGGCCACGGCACCGTCTCGTTACCGGAGATGCGGCGCGGCGGGGTCGGGCTGTGCGTGGCCACGCAGCTCGCGCGCGTGGAACACAACGCCTACAGCCCGATCTTTGGGTGGCGTTCGCCCGCGCAGGCCTGGGCGATGACCCAGGGGCAACTGGCGTGGTATGGCGCGATGGAGGCAGCGGGGGAGATGGTGCAAATCCGCGATCGGGCGGGCCTGGAGCGGCATCTGGCACTTTGGGAGGTGGAGAACGTCGAACGTCGAACGCCGAACGCCGAACATCGAACGGCAGAGCTCCCCATCGGCTACATCCTCTCGCTCGAAGGCGCGGACTCGCTGGTCACGCCGCAATACCTTGAACGCGCGTTCGCCAGCGGGCTCCGCGCGATCGGGCCCGCGCATTACGGACCCGGGGTCTATGCCAACGGCACCGATGCGTCCGGCGGCCTCAACGAGCAGGGGCGCGAGCTGTTGCGTGAAGCCGGGCGGTTGGGCCTCATCCTGGATGTGACGCATCTCTGCGATGAGACCTTTTGGGAAGCGCTCGAACGCTTCCACGGCCCACTCTGGGCCAGCCATCAAAACGTCCGCGCACTGGTCCCGCACATGCGTCAGTTCAGCGACGAGCAGCTCCGCGCGTTGATCGCCCGCGGGGCGGTCATCGGCGCGGCTTTGGACGCCTGGATGCTCTTCCCCGGCTGGGTGCGGGGGAAGACGACGCCACAGTCGAGCGGCGTGCGGCTCGAGCACGTGGCGAATCACATCGATCATGTCTGCCAGCTCGCCGGAAACGCCCGCCACGCCGGGATCGGCAGCGATCTCGACGGCGCCTTCGGCAACGAGCAAACGCCGCAGGATCTCGACACGATCGCCGATCTCGACAAGTTGCGCGGCATCCTTGCGACGCGTGACTACAGCGCAGAGGACATCGAGGGCATCTGCTGGCGGAATTTCGTGACCCTTTTGCGAGCAGCCTGGAAATGACGAATGACGAATGAAATCCGAGTGACGATGCCCGAATCGTGAACCGCATGGATTGTCATTCGTCATTCGTCGTTCGTCATTTCTTGCTGCTCCTGTTCGGGGCGTTTTCATTCTCGAACGTGCCGCAGCTTCACGCTGCGGAGCGCGTCCCGTGGACCTCATCGCGGGTCCATGGTTCGCCGGAACCGCCGTCCCCGTATCGCGTCGAACGCGCATTTCCGAAGCTTACCTTCGCGGCGCCGATCGAGGCGGCGGTGATCCCCGGAACCGATCGGCTCGTGATTGTGCAGCAGCGCGGGAAGCTGGTCTCGATTCCGAACGATGAAGCGTGCGAAAAAGCGGAGCCGTTCGCCGATCTCAAGCAGTTCGAGCCCGAAGCCTTCGAGTCTTACAGCATCGCCTTTCACCCGCAGTTTGCGCAGAACCGGTTCGCCTTCGTCTGGATCAATCTCGATCTGCACGGCAAGCCCACGCGCGAGGAGGGCACGCGCATCGTCCGCTTCCGCGTGACCGAGGAAAATCCGCCCCGGCTCGATCTGGCCAGCGGGCAGACGATTTTCACCTGGCTCGGCGGCGGGCACAATGGCGGCACCATCCGCTTCGGTCCCGATGGAATGCTCTACATCTCGACCGGCGATGCGAGCGTGCCCGATCCGCCGGACATGTTCGCGACCGGGCAGGACCTCAGCGACGTGCTCTCGAGCGTGTTGCGTATCGATGTCGATCGCGCCGATGTCGATCGCGCCGATGCCGGCACGGCCTACGCGGTTCCGCAAGACAACCCGTTCCTCGCCACGCCCGGCGCGCGCGGCGAGGTCTGGGCCTATGGCTTTCGCAATCCGTGGCGGATGAGTTTCGACAAAATGACCGGCGCGCTGTGGGTCGGCGATGTCGGCTGGGAATTGTGGGAGATGATCGATCGGGTCGAGCGCGGCGGGAACTACGGCTGGAGCATCACCGAGGGCGGCCGGCAGGACGTGCGCCCCGATCGCCCGCGCGGGCCGACGCCGATTCTGCCGCCGGTGGCGGTCCATTCGCACGAGGAAGCGGCGAGCATCACGGGCGGCGAAGTTTATTACGGGAAAAAGCTGCCGGAACTGACGGGCGCCTACCTCTACGGCGACTGGCAGCTCGGCACTTTTTGGTCGCTGCGCGAGGGCGAGCCGCCGCGCGAGCTCTGCCGCAGCACGCTGCTGCCGACCGGGTTTGGCATCGCGCCCGACGGCGAACTGCTCATTTGCGATCAAGGCGGCGGCGGGTTGTGGCGGCTGGCGCGCAACCCGGACGCGGGTCAGCCGGCGCAGTTTCCGCGCAAGCTCAGCGAGACCGGGCTGTTCAGCGACGCCGAGAAACAGACGCCGGTGCGTGGCGTGGTGCCTTATGCAGTCAATGCCGAGCGCTGGGCGGACCATGCAACGGGCGAGCGCTGGGTGGCGATGCCGGGGAGCGAGAACGTGAGCGTCGCGAAAAAGGAGCTGGGCGTGATGAGCAAAGGCCGCTGGGTCTTTCCCGCCGGCACGGTGCTGGCCAAGACCTATTCGCTCGAAACAGAAAGCGGCAACGGCGCCGCGCGCCGCCGTGTCGAGACGCAAATGCTGCACTTCGATGGAGAACAATGGGGTGCTTACAGCTACCGCTGGAACGACGCCCAGTCCGACGCCGAACTGGTCCCGGCGCGTGGCGCGGAGGCGACTTTCGAAATCAAGGACGCGGCCGCGCCCGGCGGCGTGCGCCGGCAGCCGTGGCGCTATTTCTCCCGCGCCGAATGCCTGCGCTGCCACAACCTGTGGGACAACTTCGCGCCCGGATTTTTCCCGTTGCAACTGGATCGCACAACGGCGGAGGTCAATCAGCTCGACCTGCTGAGCGAGCTCGGCCTCGCCGCCGGCCGAGCCATGCCGCCGAAGACGCGCCCGGATGCGAAGCTCGCGCCGCCCAATGGCGCCGCGGGTGACCTCGAGCTCCGCGCCCGCTCCTATCTCCACACGAATTGCAGCACCTGCCACCGCGCCGGCGGCGGCGGCTCGGTGCCGAGCGTGATGAACATCGAGGCGCCGCTCACGGACGCGAAACTGGTCGGCCTGAAGCCAGTGCAAGGCGACCTGGGTTTGCCCGAAGGGCGCGTGATTGCCGCGGGCGATACCTTCCGCAGCGTGCTACTCTACCGCATGGCCACCGCGGGGCGCGGTCACATGCCTTATCTCGGCAGCAAACTCGTGGACGATCGCGGCGTGCTGCTGATCCGCGACTGGATCGCCGCGATGCCCAGCGAAGAGAACGTGTCGCCCGCGACGCGCCTTCAACGGGATGCGGAGCAAGCGTCTTTGGCCAAACTCAAATCCGGCAACGGCACGCAACTGGACGCGCTCCTCGGGACGCACAGCGGCGCGCTGAGTGTCGCGCTCGCCATCCTCGATGGCTCGCTCGCGGGCGATCTCCGACCGCCGGCGATCGCCAGGGGCAGCGCCCTCGCCGATCCGCTCGGAGGCGATTTGTTCGAGCGTTTTCTCCCGGAAGAGCAACGCCGCAATGTGCTCGGCCCCGACCTTCAACCCGACGCGCTGCTCGCGAAGAAAGGCGACGCCGCGCACGGAAAGCAGATCTTCGCCGCGCTCTGCGCCGCCTGCCACCGCGCGGGCGGAGACGGCATCGACTTTGGTCCCGAGCTCACCCACATCGCCGCCAAATACGAACGCCGCGCCCTGCTCGAACAGATTCTTCAGCCTCCGAAGATCATCGAGGCGCCGTGGCAGCTCACGACGGTGACGCTCAAGAACGGCGAGTCGCTCAGCGGCTTCATCGCCGCGCGAACCGGCGCGGATTTCACGCTCAAGCTGCCCGGCGGTGCGACGCGGGCGATCGCCGGCGCGGACCTCGACAAGACCACCACCGCACGGGTCTCGCTGATGCCAGAGGGCTTGTTCCAGGGCCTCACCGCGGAGGAAGCAGCCGATCTGCTCGAGTTCGTTTCGGCGCTGAAGTAACCAGTGTTACCTGCTCACCTTCCAGGCCGATGATTTCCAAACTCCCCCTCTCCACGACGTTCCTCCTCGCCGCCGCGGCCCTGCCGGCCATCCACGCTGCCGAGCTCCAACTTCCTGATCCACTCCTGACGCAAAGCGGCGAGCGGGTGAGCACCTCCGCCGTCTGGCAAACGACGCGGCGTCCGGAGGTGCTGGAACTTTTCCGGAAGCATGTTTATGGACGCGCGCCGGTGGGGCGGCCGGCGGACCTGAAGTTCGAGGTCCTCGACCTGGCCGCCGACGCGATGGGCGGGAAGGCGACCCGGAAGCAGGTGAAGATCACCTACCGCGGGCCGGGCGGCGAAGGGGCGATTCGTCTCGTGCTCTTCAGCCCGAACGACGCAAAGGAACCGGCACCGTGCTTCCTCCTCATCTGCAATCGCCCGGCCGCCGAGAACATCGATCCCAATCGCGAAGTCAAAAGCCCGTTCTGGCCGGCCGAGGAAATCGTCGCGCGCGGTTACGCCGCCGCAGCTTTCTTTAATGGCGATGTGGTGCCCGACAAGCACGACGAATTCAAGAGCGGCGTCTTCGCGATCTATGACACCGCACCCCGGCCGCCCGACGCCTGGGGAGCCATCGCCGCGTGGGCCTGGGGCGCGAGCCGCGTGCTGGATTATCTCGTGACCGACCCGGACATCGATGCCAGGCGCGTGGCGGTCGTCGGGCATTCGCGGGGCGGCAAGACCGCGCTTTGGGCGGGCGCCGAAGACGAGCGCTTCGCGATGGCCGTGAGCAACGACTCCGGCTGCACCGGCGCGGCCCTGGCGCGGGGCAAACAGGGCGAGCGCATCCGCGATATCAACCGCGGTTTTCCACACTGGTTCAATGAGAACTACAAGCGCTTCGCCGACCGCGAGGATGAGCTGCCGCTCGATCAGCACATGCTCGCGGCTCTCCTCGCTCCGCGCCTGCTCTACATTGCGAGCGCCTCGGAAGATTCGTGGGCGGATCCGAAAAGCGAGTTCCTCGCCGGGGTCCAGGCGAGCCCGGTTTACCGCCTCTTCGGGCTCGAAGGACTCTCCAGCGCGATCATGCCTGCCGCAGAAGCGCCCGTGCACGAGGGACACATCGGTTATCACCTCCGCACCGGTAAGCACAACCTCACCGCATACGATTGGAACTGCTTCATGGACTTCGCCGACCAGCATCTCGGCAAGCCCTCGGCACACGCACCGTAACTCCCCTGCGTCGCGTGCTGCCGCGCCGGTTCGGTGCCCTACACCTTCAGGAAAAGCTTGCGCCGAAACATCCAGAAGAGAATGAGCCAGAAGATGACCAGCACGAGCGCGCCGCGCACGAAAGGGTCGTAGGGCGCGAAAAGGGTCAAGATCCCGCCCAAGTGCGTATTGAGGGCCTCGATGAGGAAACGCTCGAAGAGGTGAGCCATGCAGTAGGCCGCGATGGCGTTCATGCCGACGACCATCAGCGGGAAGGCCCATCCGCGCAGGTTCTTCACGTCGATGATGGCGTAGAAGGCAGCCAGGAAAAGAAAGCAGCATCCTCCACTAAAGAGCACCCAGCCTGGCGTCCAGATGCGCTTGACCAGCGGGCACACGCCCAGGCAGTGCAACGCAAGACCAACCAGAAGTCCCGCCCCACCGCCAATGCAGAAACGCGTGAGCTTCTCGCGATGCGAGGCGCTCGATCTGAGCCAGCCGCCAGCGATCAGCCCGAGGATCATCGTGCCGAGGGTGGGAATGAAACTTAGCGTGGCATAGCCACCGGGATTGTTTGTGAAGACCTTCTCGCGCGGGAAGAGGTTCAGGAACCAGCGATCGAAGGCCCAGGCCAGATTGGTGTTCTTGTTCCAGTGCGCCGCAAAGCCCTGCGCGTGGTGTGGCCAATCCGGAGGCACACCGGCCGCCACCCAGTCGAAATCCGAGCCGGGCAAGGGAAAGACGGCAAAGGCGGCCCAGTAGCCAACCCCAATGAGAACGAAGGCCATCCACTGCACGCGCACGGATCCCAGCCCGAGCAGGAACAGGAAGAAGTAGCCCAGACCGATCTGGGAGAGCGTATCTTCGAAGGTAAAGTAAGTCTGCGGGCGTCCGATCGAACGCAGCCCAATGCCCAGCGCGATGAGCAACAACGATCGCCAGGCCGCGTGAGCGAGCATCTTCCCCAACGACTGGCCCCGCGCCAGCCGTCCCGCGAGCGCGAAGGGCAGGGCGACGCCGACCAAAAACGAGAACGAAGGCTGAATCAGATCGTGGAGCACGGCGCCGGTCCACTCCACGTGGGTTTGCTGCTCGAGCAGAAACTTCCAGAAGGCGCTCTCCGGCACGGCGCGCACCACTTTGCCCAGGGCGAGCACTTCGGCCATCATCAACAACATGACCAGGCCGCGATAGGCATCGATGGAGGCCAGCCTTGGCGCGGGTCGATTGGCAAACTCAACCCGCGTCTGCCCTGCATCGACTTCAGCGATCATGGCTCGATTTCACAAAGTAAGTGCAACACGGGAAGCTGAAGCAAGATTGGGCCGGGAGATCCCGCAAAACGAAGATAAAAGTCGCTCCCGGAAGGTATCTGCCGAAAGTTGAATCTTTGGACTCGCCAGCTCCTTTTCAGACTCTTCTCAGCAGCAACGAACCGCTCCTGGTTCTCGCGCCGATGCAGGACGTGACCGATCTTGCGTTCTGGAAGCTGATGACGAACTACGGCGGTGCGGATCTCTATTGCACCGAGTATTTCCGCATCCATCAGGACTCGCGCCTCGATCCCGAAATCCTCGCCTCCATCACGGAGAATCCCACTGGACGGCCCGTTGTCGCGCAGATGATGGGCAACGACATTCCGAACCTGGTTCGCGCCGCGAAAGAGCTTCAGCAGTATCCCATTGCGGCGGTCGATTTGAATCTCGGCTGTCCGGTGCCCGTGGTCTATCGCAAGTGCGCCGGAGGGGGGTTGCTGCGCGATCCTCAGCGGGTCGATGAGATTCTCGGCGCGCTCCGTGACGCGGTGACCATTGCTTTCACGGTCAAGACCCGGCTCGGGTTTGACGACCCCGCGGTGTTCGATGAACTGCTGCCGATCTTCGCCAGGCACTCGCTCGACCTGCTCACGGTGCATGGACGGACGGTGAAGGAGATGTATCGCAGCGTGGTCCATTACGACTACATCGCCCGCGCCGTGGCCGCATTGCCCTGTCCCGTCGTGGCCAACGGAAATGTCTCCTCAGCGGAAAACGCTGCGGAGGTCCTGGCCCTCACCGGCGCTTGCGGACTGATGATTGGGCGCGCGGCGATCCGCAATCCGTGGCTCTTTCGCCAAATCCGCCAGCACCGTCGCGGCGAGCCAATCTTCGCTCCCCGCGGCCGCGATGTGCTGGCCTATGTCCACGCGCTCTATGACGCGGTCTGCTCACCGGCCGTGCGCGAAGTTTCCCAGGTTCAGAAGATGAAGAAGTATCTCAACTTCATCGGCCTCGGCGTGGAACCCACCGGGCAATTCCTGCACACTATCCGGAGGGTCATGACGAAAGCTGATTTGTTTCGCATCTGCGCAGAATACCTCGACCACGGAGAACCAATGCCTCTCGAACCTTTTCCGGTCGCGTCGGTAGAGACCGATGTTCCAGGCTTCTGACTCCGGCCTTGCTTTCGATGAACAAATCAAGACTAACGCTCTATCTGAGCATTGGCTTCTTCGTGGCAGGAGGACTCTCGTTTTATGGGGCGCTCCGAATCGCATTCCCGAGCGCCGCTGCCGCGAGAGGCCTCTCCCTATTACAGACCGCAGTTCAGACGGCGGACGAAATCGAGGTGAGCTTCCTCTCCAAGGCCACGCCCAAACCGACGCAAGCCCGCTACCGCACCAAAGCCTTTCCCGAAGAATTCACCATTACCTCTTCCCAACGGCTAACCAGCGATCAGACAAAGCAGCTTCTCGGCATTCTCCAGCAGCACGTTTTTGACCCAGGCGGCGGAGCGATGTGCCACGACCCTGGATTTGTCCTGCGTTTCGCCCGACAGGGGCGCACCCTTCTCACGGGTTCGCTTTGCCTCCACTGCACGAACCTCGAGATCGAACCCTTTCCCTTCGCCCCGATCTGGATTTCCATCTTCGACAAAGAAGCCAAAGACATGCGCCTCCAAACGATCGAGAAATTCCTGGCCACGCTGCGCGAGGCGGCGCCCCTGGGAGCGTTCGGTCCGCCGCGGCCGTTATCTTATGATCCTGTGTGGCCGAAAGAGTGAAACTTACTAGGGCGTGTTTGTAAACTCACGCCACGCGGCGCTCTCAAGGAGCCGGGGCGCCCCCGCCCCGCGTTGCTCCTCGGGGCGAGGCGCCCCGGCTCCTTGGTTGCGCCCCGGACCTTCTCCAGGATGCGGGTTTACAAACACGCCCTAACGAATCGCGTAACCCTGAAGGATGAAGGCGAAGATTCACCAGCGCACGCTCCGTCGCGCCAGTGCTACCCGCCGCTCTTGCGGGAGCGCACGCGCGCCGCTTTCGGAGGCGCAGGCTCCTCCGCGGTCCCTGCCGGGCCCGCGCTTTCCAACTCGGCCAGGAAGCTGCCGAGCGGATGTCCTTCCTCCCGATAGATCGCCGGACGCGGCTCCGGGTGCAGCAACGTCTCGACCATGAATGGTATGGTCACCCCGTCGCGCCGCATTTTGCGCAGCGTGATCTCCACCACGTCCGCGAGGACATAGCGATCCAGGATGCGCGCGATGGCGTTGCGGACGTCCATCATCAGCATCCGCAGCCCACAGTGATCTTCATCCGGGCAGGTGCAGCGTTCGTAGGCCGTCTGGCTCACGCAGGCGATCGGCGCCAGGGGACCATCGATGAGTCGAATCACCTGACCGAAACGAATTTCCTTCGGCGGTTTGGCGAGGAAGTAGCCGCCATTCTTACCCCGCTTGGTCTCGATGTAGCCCGCTTCCCGGAGTTGCGTCAAAATCTGCTCCAGAAATTTGACCGGCAAACGCTCTTTCTCCACCAACTCACCGACCTTCAGTAGCGGTCGTCCGAGTTCATGCGCGATGCCGAAGTCGATCAGAGCACGCAGAGCGTATTCGCCGCGCTTGGTAATTTTCATTTGCTGAAGAAATTAACTCCACCGGCGCGGCTTACAAGAACGGGTGAGCAGTGACCGGCGACCGGCCTGCTGTCACCGCCGGAGGCGGCCCGCAGGGCAAGCAAAGATCCAAACAGTGGCAACCCAAAGAGCAAGGAGCGTGCGTCGGCCGGATCGACTAATCGACTCGACTCGTTCACTCGACCTCGGCGCTTCTGTCACTCACGGGCGAATCGATCCCCGTGCGGCTAGCGTTGGGCGCTGCGCACCACCGGTCCCGGGACGTTGTGGAGCGAATTCAGAATCGGCTGCGGGAAGATGCCGAAGAAGAAAATGGCAAACGCCAGGACGCCGACGGCGCAGCGGGTGATCGGCTGCACGACGATTGGGGTGTCATCGTTCGGCGCCTGCCAATAGATCGCGGCGACGACGCGCAAGTAGTAATAGAAGCCAGCCGCCACGGTAATGATGCCGATGCCCACGAGGACAAACTTGCCGGCTTGCACGGCGGCGGCGAAGACCAGGAATTTGCCGATGAATCCGGCGGTGAAAGGAATGCCGGCGAGCGAGAGCATCGCCGTGAGCATGGCGAAAGCGAGGAATGGGGAGCGCTTTGCCAGGCCGTTAAAGTGCAAGATATCGTCGCCGCGCGAATGCTTGGCGACGGCGATCAGCACCATGAAACTGAGCAGGGTCATCAGGAGATACCCGGCCAGGTAAAAGGCCACGGCCACGCCGGCGGAGCCGATGCTCTCGTCCGTCTTGTTGACACTCGCCACCGCGACCAGCAGGTAACCCGCGTGGGCAATGCTGGAGTAGGCGAGGAGGCGCTTGAAGTTATCCTGGGGGAGCGCGGTGAGGTTGCCGTAGATCAAGGTCAAGCCGGCCATGACGGCGAGGACAAAGATCACCTTTTCCCCCACGCCGGGCACGGCGACAAATGGCTTCAGCACCCGGATCAGGACCACAAAGCCGGCCGCCTTTGAACCGACGCTCAGAAAGGCCGTGATGGGCGTGGGCGCTCCTTGATAGACGTCCGGCACCCAGAGTTGGAAGGGCGCGGCGGCAACCTTGAACCCGAGGCCCACCAGGACGAGCATGATCCCGAAGAGCAGCGGGACCGTGGCAATCTCCCGCGTGTGCAGCACCTGGCTGATCGCGGAGAGATTCGTTTCACCGGTTAGGCCGAAGATCCAGGTGATGCCATAGACGAGGAAGCCGGTGCTGAGCGCACCCTGGATGAGGTATTTCACGCCGGCTTCCAGCGAGGCGGACTGCCGGCGCATATAGGCGACGAGCACATAAAAGCTGATCGTGACCAGTTCCAGCGACACGAAGATGAGCAGGAAATCGACTGCGGAAGCCATGAACATCAAACCCGCGCAGGTAAAAACGGGCAGGCTGTAAAACTCCCCGAGCCCCGCGCCCGGCGTGACTCCGGGGATGAATTTGGTGAGCACGCTCCCGTATTCCAGCGCCATCACCAGGACGAAGACGGTGGTGATCAGCGCAATCCTTTTGAAGAACAGCGCGGTGGGGTCGGCGCTATAAAAGGCTTTTGCCGGATCGATGGTGGCGTTACCGGAAGTGAAGAATGAAAATCCGACGAGCGCGGTAAGGATCGTGATGGCGGTCACCGCCAGCCCGCGCTTGTCGTCCGACTTGCTGAAGGATTCGACCAGCAGCATGCCGATGCCGAGGAGCAGAACGGCGATTTCGAGGGAAAGTGGCGGGATCATCGGAAGCTCAAAGTGGGACCCCTCATTTCGGCAGGAGGGCCTGGACGCTCGGCTGCACGTAGGCGAGGAAAACGCGCGGGGCGAATCCGGCAATGAGCAGCAATGCAAGGAGCAGCGTCACGGGCCAGCGCATCATTTTGACCGGGTCGATCCAACTCGTAGTGTCTTTGCCAGGTTCGCCCATGAAAATGGCGCGATAGGCGCGCAGCATATAGACGGCGGAGATCACCACGCCCCACAGGGCGAAAACGGTGGCGAGTTGGAAATTCGCTTCGGAAAGGCCGGCGGCGGGTCTGAAGGCGCCGAAGAAAACGGCCAGTTCGCTGGCAAAATTTGCAAAGCCCGGCAGCCCGATCGAGGCGAACGCGGCCAATCCGAAGGCAAACGCCAGCCAGGGCATCGATCGCGCCACCCCGCCAAAGCCATTGAGGGAAAGGGTGGGATTCTTTTCCCGAAGCATCCCGGCCATGGCAAACAGCGCGGCGATCGAGAGGCCGTGCGCAAACATCAGCAGCGCGGCCCCGCTCACGCCCACCACGTTGAAGGCGGCAATGCCGAGAAAAATGTAACCCATGTGCATCACGCTCGAATAGCCCAGCAGCAGATCGAGCTTCTTCTGCGCGATGGTGACAAGGCCGATGTAAATGATGTTTCCGACCAGCAGGACGAGCAGCACATCCGTCCAGACTTTCGCGCCTTCCGGCAGGAGGGGGAGAGCGATGCGGATCAACCCGTAGAGCCCAAATTTTTTGAGCACCCCGGCATGGAGCATCGCCGCGGGCGTCGGCGCGGAGGCATAAGCCGTCGGCGCCCACGAATGGAAGGGAAAGAGCGAGATGAGGGTGCCGAAGCCGATAAGCAGCAGGAAATAGGGCCGGCTTTGGGCCGCGGCGGGAATGATGCCCTCGGCAGCGAGTCGCTGGAGTTCGATCAGACTAAAGGTGCGCGAGGCCTCGGGGATCGCGAGGTAGAGATCCAGCAAGCCGATGAGCAGGACAAAGCTTCCGAGCCCGAGGTAGATGGTGATCTTCCAGGCGGCGGTGTGCCGCTCGCCGCTGCCCCAGATGCCGATGAGCAGGAACGTGGGGATCAACGCCAGTTCGTGAAATGCGTAAAAGAAAAATAGATCGACCGAGGCAAACGCACCGGCCGCACCAGCGGCGATAAAGAGCACGCAGGCGTAGAACAGGTTTTCCCGCTTTTCGATTTTCGGCGTCACCCAGATGGCCGCCAGCGTGACGATTCCGGTCAGGAGCAGCATCAGCAGGCTGAGGCCATCCGCGCCGACGGCATAATTGAGCTTCCACTCCGGAGCGATCGAGTGTGAGGAGAGAAACTGAAACCCGCCCTGCGCCTTGTCGTAAGAAAGGAAGGCGAGCAGCGAGAGGACAAACCCGGCCACGGCCGCGCCGAGGGCAGTCTTGCGGGCCGGCGCCCCGAGCAGGATGGCGATCGCGGCGAGCAGCGGAATGAAGACGATCAGGTTGAGCATCGGCGGATATCAGTCTTTGGAAGCGAAGAACCAAACGCCACCCACCAGGACGAACGCGATAACGACGAGACCAAGGAGGCTAATGGACATGGCGGGCGCTCATGAAAACCTGAGGATAAGGCGACCCGGCGCATCATCGGAAGACGATGAAGTAGATCATCGTCACGACGCCCAATCCAAAGAGGAAGGCGTAGCCTTGAAGGTTGCCAAACTGCAGAAAGCGCAGCGCGAAGCCGGTCGCCCAGGCCGCGCCGCTGAGGCCGCGCACGAGCAGGCCATCGATGAGCCATTGATCAAGAAAACGCGAAATCGTGGCGAGCAGATCCTGGGTGCCGGCGATGAGCGCTTCGTAGAGTTCGTCGAAGTAGAACTTGTTCCTGAAGAGCGGGATCAGCACGGGATCCTTCGCCTGACCCTTGTAGAGCAACCATCCTCCGGCGGTCCCAACGACAAAGGCGAACGTGGCGAGGGTCATGACCAAGGTCGCGCGGCCAGCTTCGTGAATCGCATGCACCTGGTGCGTCAGTTCGGCACCGAGGGCGGTATTCGCGATGAAGCCGTATCCCGCGATGACCGAAAACACGGCCAGGATTTGGAGCGGAATGGTCATGGCCGGCGGTCCGTCGTGCCCGTGCTCCGCTTCATCACTGCGGGAGCGTCCGAAGAAAACCACCACGAAGAGCCTCGTCATGTAAAACGCGGTGAGCAGTGCGGTGAAGAGCCCGAGCGCGAAGAGGAAGAAGCTTCGGTGATAGGCCGCGAGGAGGATGACATCCTTCGAGAAAAACCCACTGAAGAAGGGGCAACCGATGAGCGCGAGGGTGCCGGCGGTGAAACTCAGGAAGGTCCACTTCATTTTCCCGCTCAGCCCGCCCATTTTCCAAATATCCTGCTCATGGTGCAGCGCGTGAATGATCGCGCCGGCGCCGAGGAAGAGCAGCGCCTTGAAAAAGGCATGGGTGAAGAGGTGAAACATCGCGGCCCCGGGCGCGGAGACCCCGATAGCCATGATCATGTAACCGAGCTGCGAAAGCGTGGAGTAGGCGAGGACGCGCTTGATATCGTCCTGCTGCGTCGCCATGAGCGCCGCGAGGACCGCGGTGAGGATGCCGATCCAGGCGATGACCGTCTGGGCCGTAGCGGACAGTTCGACCAGGAAGGAAACCCGCGCCAGCATGTAAACGCCGGCGGCGACCATCGTCGCCGCATGGATCAGCGCCGAGACCGGCGTGGGGCCTTCCATGGCGTCGGGCAGCCACACGTGGAGGGGCACCTGGGCGGACTTGCCGACCGCGCCGCAGAAGATCAGCAGCACCGCCATGGTGAGGAACCCGGCGGTCAGGCTCAGCGTGGGCAACCTTGCCTCCATCTCGCTGAAGACCACCGTGCCGGTCGCGGTCCAGACCATCAGGATTCCGAGCATGAAGCCGAAGTCGCCGATGCGGTTGGTGAGAAAGGCTTTGTTGGCCGCGGCGGCGGCGGCCTCGCGAGTGAACCAGTGGCCGATGAGCAGATACGAACTCAGTCCCACCAGCTCCCAAAAGATGAACATCATCGCGAAGTTGTTCGCGAGCACGATGCCGAGCATCGAAAACATGAAGAGCGACAGATTCCCGAAGAACCGCGGCTGGCTCTCGTCTTCCTCCATGTAAACCAGCGAGTAAATGTGCACCAGCGCACCGATCCCGGTGACGACGAGCAGCATCAACTTGCTCAGCCCGTCGATCGTCACCCCCATCGGCACGTAGAAGGCGGGCCGAAAATCGAGCCACGGCACTTCGCTCGTGCCGTCCGGGCCGAAGAAGACGAAGAGGCTGGCGAGCAGGGAGAAGCAGACGCTCGCGACCGAGAGCGTGGCGCTCAGGCTGCGGGATCGGCGCGTGATAAGCTGGATGATCGCCGCGGCGGCCAGGGGAGCGAGCAGGATGAACCAGGGAAAGCGGGCGTCCATGACTTAGCGAAGCCGTCCGATGCCGAATATTGGCGGTGGGAAGTCCATTAAAACTTGAGCGAGTTGATGTCCTCCACGTGCGTGCTTTGCCGGGCGCGGAAGAGCGCGACGATGATCGCCAGGCCGACGGCCACTTCCGCGGCCGCGACGGTGATGATGAAGAAGACGAGAACCTGCCCGTTGTAGTTTGGCAGCGGATTGGGCCCGAGGTTGGGCTGGAGAGTGAGATTGAAGCGCGAAAACGCGACGAGCGAGAGGTTGGCGGCGTTAAGCATCAACTCGAGGCACATGAAGATGATGATGATATTCCGCCGCAGCATGACTCCCGCGAAGCCGATGGCAAAAAGCAGGCCGCTGACCAGGAGGTAGTGATTGAGGGTGAGCGTCATTTCAGTTCCCGCTTCGAGAGCACCACCACGCCAATCGTGGCCACCAGGATCAGTACGCCGATGACCTGAAACGGCAGATTGTGCGTGCCGAAAAGCGTTTTGCCGACATTCTGCACGTCATCCACGGTCCTTTCCGAGAGGGGCGGAAACGCGGTTTGCCCGAGTTCGAACTTGCGCAGCACCTGCCAGAGTTGCGCGATGAAGGCGAGCGTGACGAGACTGCCGCCGGCAAAGGTGACGAGGTTCAGCTTGCGGCGCTCCTCCGCCTTGAGATCCAGCAGCATGATGATGAAAAGGAAGAGCACCATGATCGCACCGGCGTAAACCAGCACCTGGATGACCGCGATGAAATAGGCGTCGAGTCCCACAAAAAGCGCCGCGAGCCCGAGAAACGAAACCACCAGGCTAAGCGCGCTCGCCACCGGGTTGCGGTTGGCCACGACCGCGACACCGAAGATCAGCGTCATCGTCGCGAAGAGATAAAAGAGGAATGGAGACATCGGCCGGCGATTTACGATTTACGATTCATGATTTGAACCACGCGCGTTACGCACGGTGAACCAACGCCTTTGCGGCAAATCCTAAATCCTAAATCATAAATCATAAATAGGAGTTACTTCTTCGGGTTCCACTTATGAACCAGGCCATCCATGACGCCGCCGAGCTCGTAGAGCTTCTTCTTGTCGTGCACCATCTCGGCGCGGCTGGTGCCGGTGATGGCGTAGTCCTTCCGCAGGAAGATCGCCTGTTCGGGGCAGACCTCCTCGCACAGTCCGCAATAGATGCAGCGGATCATGTCGATGTCGAACGCCTCGGGATACTTCTCCACCTTCGCAAACTTCGATTCCGCCGGAAGTTCGCCGGGCTTGATGGTGATGGCCCTCGGCGGGCAGATAAACTCACAAAGCTGGCAAGCCACGCAACGCTCGCGCCCGTGGGGATCCATGACCAGGGTGGGCGCGCCGCGGTAATGCTCGGGCATTGAGGCGTCCCACTTTTCCTCCGGATACTGCATGACCACCTTGGTCTCGCCGCTGAGCATGCGCTTGATATGTCTGAAGGTGATCAGGAGGCCCGCGACGATCGACGGCAGGTAAGCCTTCTCCTTCCAGTTCAGATTCGGGCGCGGGACGACGTAAGACATGGCGAAATTTAGGATTTAAAATTTAGAATTCAGGACTTGAGCGGCCTAGCACCTCCACCGGCGCCTCACGCGCCAAAATCCTAAATCATAAATCATAAATATTAGTGGGTGAACGCGAGGATGCCGGCGCTCAGGAAGATGTTCGCCAGAGCAATCTCGAAGATATAAAGCCAGCCAAGTTTCATTAGTTGGTCATAGCGGAAACGCGGGAGCGTCCAGCGCACCCAGATAAAGACGAACAACAGCAAGGCCACTTTGCCGAAGAAAGCGGTGATGTTGACCAGGCCCCAGATCCAGCTGGGGATGTTATGTTGCAGCAATTCGAGCCCGCCGCGACCGGCGCCGTCCGGGATGAACGGCAGGTGCCAGCCGCCAAAGAAGAGAACCACGATCAGAGCGGAGCCGGCGATCATGGCGGTGTATTCGCCGAGGAAAAAGAGGGCGAACTTCATCGAGGAATACTCGGTATGATAGCCCGCCACGAGCTCCGTCTCGGATTCGGGGAGATCGAAAGGCAGTCGGTTCGTCTCCGCGAACATCGAGATCGTAAAGGTGATGAAGGCGATCAGCACCGGAATCCAGAGCAGGATCTCCCGCATTCCGGGAAGCCCGGCCGTCAGAGGCATGACCAGCCAGCCCGCATGGACCTGGTAATTGACGATCTGCCCCAGATTGGTCGAGCCGCAGATGAGGATGACCGGGACCGCACTCAGACCCATGCCGAGCTCGTAGCTGATCATCTGAGAAGTGCTGCGGATGCCGCCGAGAAACGGATACTTCGAGTTCGAGGACCAGCCCGCGAGGACAATGCCGTACACGCTGACGCTCGAGATCGCGAACATGAAGAGCAGGCCTACATTGATATCCGCGACGACCATTTTCTCGCCCAGCAGCGAACTCCCGAACGGGATTGCCGCGAGGGTGATGAGCGCGGGCATCATCGCCAGGGTTGGGGCCAGCCAGAAATACAGCTTGTTGACGTGCCCCGGAACGAAATCCTCCTTGAGCAGGAATTTCACGGCGTCTGCGACGGGTTGACCGAGACCCCCGAGGAAGGGCGAGAAATCATTCTTGAAACCGATCAGGGAGAGCGGAAAGCCGGTGCGGTTCGGGCCGAGCCGATCTTGAATCAACGCGCTCACGCGCCGTTCGGCATAGACCGTGTAACTGACCATCGGCAACACCACCAGGAAGATCAGGAAGAGGGTCTTCGCCAGCGAAGCGAAGATCAGGGACCAGGGGAGTTGGGGGAGGAAATCCATGGTCGGAAGAACTGGGTCAGGCCGTCGCCTCCTCGGATGGCGCGGCTTTCTCCTTGATGACCTGGATGCCGAGATCACCGATCCTGCTCAGGCTCAGTCCGGCGAATTCCGGCACTTCTGCGGCCATGGCTTTGAAAACATCCTCGATCATATAGAGCCCGTTGGAGCCGGCGACCGCCTGGACCAGATCGCGGAGGATTTCCCAATCGTCGCGCGCTTCGCCAGGCGGATTCACCGCACGATTGAGCCGCTGGAGACGGCCCTTGAGATTGATCATCGAGCCGCGCTTCTCGCACCAGGCGCTGGCCGGCAGCAACACGGTGGCGTGAGCGGTCGTCTGGTTGGGCAGAATGTCGAGCGCAATGATCGCTTCGAGCCTCGCCAGGTCGGCTTCCGTCAAGCCCGTGCGGGTCAGGTCTTCGCCGAGCGTGACGATCACCTTGATGGTGCCGCTGCGCACTCCGTCCACGAGTTTTTTGAAGCGCGACCCGGGCTTGGTGGTGCACAGGCCGAGGAGCCTCGCCCCGGACGTGTTCGGGTTGCGATCCGCCGCCACGAGCAAGCCGTCGGCCTGGCCGGTGCGGGGAACGATGTCGTGCTGTTTCTGCATGTCGAGCGCTTCGATCAAGCGGGTCGTCAGAAAAAGTTCCTCGTTGGTCTGCCGGCCCGAGGCGACCAGCCAGAGCTGTTCGCTCGACTTCGATTTCAGGATCTCGGCCGCGATGGCGATGGCCGTGCGCCAATCCACCGACTGGCCTTTAACAGTGGATTGTTTGAGCCGCCGCGGGTCATTCACGTATCTGAAATTGAGCCGGTGTGAATCGGGCAGCCAGACGCCGTTGACGTCGTTGTTCTCCCGCGGCGTGATGCGGTAGATGACGCCTTCTCGCGCGCCGACGGTGATGTTCGAGCCGGTGCCGCAATTTACGTCGATGGTTTTGGTCTCCTTGAGGAACCAAACGCGCATCTTGAACCGGAAATCGGTGGAGGTGAGCGCGCCGACCGGGCAGATATCCACCGTGTTGAGCGAATAGTTGCTGTCGAGTATGCGATCCGGGTGGCAGGCAATAGTGTTGAAGCTGCCGCGATCGACGATCCCGAGCACATCGTCCCTGGCCACTTCCTGCATAAAGCGGATGCAACGCGTGCAGAGGATGCAGCGTTCCGCATCGAGGGTGACGCGCGGGCCGAGTTCGACGTTTTTGGGCTTCTTGACCTTGGCCTCGAGGAAGCGGGAGGCCGCCTGGCCGTATTCGACGGAAAACTCCTGCAGCCGGCATTCCCCCGCCTGGTCACAGATCGGGCAATCCAGCGGGTGATTGATGAGCAGGAATTCCATCACGCCCTTGCGGCACTCCTGGACCATCGGCGAATCGGTGCGGACGCCCAGGCCTTCGCTCACGTCCTGCGCGCAACTGATCTGCGGCCGCGGGATCCAGGCGATCTCCGGCTTGCCATCGGCACCGACGACCGGCTTGCGATCCGGAGTGAGCTTCGGCGTGCCCATTTCGATCAGGCACATCCGGCAGTTGCCCGGCGAGGAGAGCTTCGCGTGATAGCAGTAGCGTGGGACAAACTTTCCGGCCTGGGAGCAAGCCTCAATCACGCGGGTGCCTTTCGGAAACTGGTGCCAGACGCCATCGATCTGGACATTGACCATCTGGACGGCAGCGGCGGCTTCGGTGCTCATGCTCGGACGGGAGTTGGTTTACTTCGTTGCCGCCGGGGCGAGGGGCGAACCAGTGCGCACGTCGCGGAGGGTTTCGATCGTCGGGTGCTCGATCAATTCTTCCGAGGTGTATTCCGGCGGCATCGGCGGCGGAGCGAGTTTCTTCGCCTTGGCCACGAACTCCTCGCGGAACTTCAAGACGAACGATTGCGTGGGCCACGCGCAGGCTTCGCCGAAGGCGCAGATGGTTTTCCCAGCGATGTTATCGGCGACGTTCTTGAGGACCTCCGGGTCCTGTTCGGTGCCGCCCCCGGCGAGCACCCGGTCGGTGATCTTCTTCATCCACAACGCTCCTTCGCGGCACGGGGTACACTGGCCACAGGACTCGTGGGCGTAGAATTCGTTGATGTTGTTCAGCATCTCGACCATGTCGCGCGAGTCATCCATGACAATGACTCCGCCGGATCCGGCCATCGAGCCGGCCGCGGCCAGGGTGTCGAAATCCATGGGGATCTCCTCCAGCGTCAGTTCCTTGTCCTTGATCTTGTACTTTTCGCCAGCCTTCAGCACCTTGGCCGAAGATCCGCCGGGAATCACCGCCTTGAGCTTTCGCCCTTCCTTGAGGCCGCCGCAGAGATCGTAAATGAGCTCGCCCATGGTGACGCTGCCGACTTCCACCTCAAAGTAGCCGGGCCGCACCACGTCGCCCGACACGCAGAGTATGCGCGTGCCGGTGTTGTTCGGTTTGCCGAGCTTGGCGAAGCCGGTGCCGCCCATGCTGATGATGTGCTTCACGTCGCACAGCGTTTCGACGTTGTTGACGATCGTCGGGCACTGATACAGCCCGAGCACCGCGGGAAAGTAGGGCGGTTTGATGCGCGGATAGGCGCGCTTGCCTTCGAGGCTTTCGATCAGGCCGGTTTCCTCACCGCAAATGTAGGCGCCGGCGCCGCGGTGGACATAAATCTCGAGATCGAAGCCGGAACCGAAAACGTTCCGGCCGAGGAAGCCCTTGGCCTGCGCTTCCGCCAGCGCTTTCTCGAGGATCTGCGCGCCTTCCGGGAATTCACCCCGGATGTAGATGTAAGCGAGGTGCGCATCGACCGCGAAGCAACTGATGATCATGCCCTCGATCAACTGGTGCGGGTCCTGGTGAATGATGTAGCGGTCCTTGAAGGTGCCCGGCTCGGATTCGTCCGCGTTGCAGATCAGATAAATCGGTTTGGGCCCGCCGCGTTTGATGAAGCCCCATTTCACGCCGCAGGGAAAACCCGCTCCACCCCGTCCCCGCAGCCCCGACCTCTTGACCTCGTCCACGATTTCCTCCGGCTTCATCTTGAAGGCCTTTTTCAGGTCTTCGTAGCCGCCATCGTTGAGATAACACTCGATGTCGTTCGTCCAGCCGGCGCGATCGATATTCTTGAAAACGAGACGCTTCTCGCGTGGATGCGGCGGGAGCACTTTCTTCCTCGTCGCATCGGAGATCTGTTGCCGGATCAGGATTTCCCCTTCATCCGGGCCCACGTGCTCGCGGAACAGATCGTCCACCATGGCGACGGGTGCGCTGCCGCAACTCGCCAGACATTCGACAAATTCGACACTGAAGTTTCCATCCTCGGAAACCGCGATCGGATTGCCGTGACCGGCGTTGTGGACGTGGTGCGCCGCATCGTGCTCCTGGTCGCCGTGCTCAGCCTCGGAATCCCCGCGTCGCCACTTTTCCAAATCGATTCCGGCCGCCTTCGCGACGGCCTCCTTCAGCCGGTAGCTCCCCGCCATCGCACAGGAGAGCGTGCGGCAAATCCGGATGTGCCGTTTGCCGGCCGGCTGCCGCCGGAACATGGGATAAAACGTCACCAGTTCCAGAACATTGATCGGCGAGAGCTCGAGTTTCTGCGCGATCCAGGCCACCGCCTCGTCCTCGATGTAACCAAAGTGCTCCTGCCAGAGATGGAGCAGCGGCAGCGAGGCCGAGCGCTTTGACACCGGGTAATGCGTGATCGCCTCGTCGATCTTCGCCAGCAATGGGTCCGGGATGATCATTGCGTCTCAGTCGTTTCCGGCGGCGTGGCCGGGGTAATGATCGGCGCCGGCGGAATCTCCGTCTTGCTGCCCGGCCGATCCTTCTCCTCCGGCGGCTGCTCTCCGAAGCGCAGCACCCGCCGGATCAGCTTGTTGTCGATGAAGTGCAGTTCCACCGTGCTGCCATCCTGCGTGTAGTAATAACGCACGACCGGAAGCTCCTTGAGGGATCGCATTTCGATGCGAGAACTCTCGACCCGCTGCGGCGGCCCCATAATGGATTCGACCTCTTTGATGGTCAGTGATTTGCCACTCTTTTCGAACGACTCGAACTGCTCGTTGAGCGCCCCGATATTCTGATTGGTGAGCTTCGGACCGCACCCCGCGAGGGCGAAAAATGGCGGGAGTAAGAGCAGGCTGGCAGGCATGCGGCGCACGGTAATGCGGGAAAGCATGCGAAGCCCTCCGCACCACCGCAAGGCCATTTTGTGAAAGATTTCACAAGCCACGCCCGGCACCGGAGCCCCCCGTGAGGCGGGTTCCCGCAGAGAGGCAAAGGGGCGCGACCTCGGCGGGTGCGGGACGCCAGAGCCGAAGTCGCTCGGGCACCAGCGGCTGCGCCGAAGATCAAAAGAACGCCCGGAAGAAGTCTGGCGAACGCGGCCGCCTCTCGTCACTCCCGCGGAGCCGAAATAGCAATTCACCGATAACTAATAGCAACCGCGGGGAAGCGGGGGCGCAGATGTTCAGCGCATTCTCGACCGATGATGCCACGCGCCACCTGCAGGTCACCGATCCTCACCGCCTCCATTTTCGCCGCTACCGCGCTCTCGCTGGTGCTCGCGGCGCTTTCTGCGCCACCGGCAAAAGTGACAGGGCAGCCGGACAACGCGACGATCCTCAAGAAAATGGAAGAGTTGCAGGCCAAGGTGCAGACTCTCGAGGCCCGGCTTTCAAAATACGAAAGCGCATCGCCGTCATCGAATTCACCGCTGAGTCGGAGCATTCTGACGGAAAACATCACGTCGAAGAACGCGCCGGCCAGCGACCTCGCGACCACGCCAGCACTCGACAGTCGCCCGGCGCTCTTTGGTCTTGGCTATCGCAGCAATGCGGTTCTCAGCATTGGCGCTTACGGCGAATTGAAGTTCGGCGGGCAGCAAACGCCGGACGGCTGGAGAAATGGTTTTGATGCGCAGCGCATCGTGCTCCTCCCCACTTTGCAAGTCACCGACTCCATCATTTTCAATGCAGAACTGGAATTCGAACACGGCGGCCTGGCCCAGGACGACGACGACAAGCTGACGGGCGCGATTGAAGTCGAGCAAGCCTGGATCGATTTCAAGTTCAACGATTATTTCAACTGGCGCGCGCCCGGCGTGGATGTCGTCCCGTTTGGTTTCATCAACCTCTTTCACGAGCCGACGCAGTTCTACAGCGTCAACCGGCCGGAGCTTTACCAAGGCCTGATCCCGTCCACGTGGTTTGGAGGCAGCACGAGCATCTACGGCAAGATCGTGGACAACCTCAATTACCAGTTCCAGATCAATACCGGCCTGGAGGATGTCGGCGCAAAAGACGGCATCCCAGACGGAGGCGATCCGTATGAAGCGGGCATCTCCGGGTCGGAAGCGTTCGCGCTTGGCCACACGTCCATTGGCGATTTCAACCAGCGCAAGAACGCGCTCGGCTATGCCCTGCGGCTCAGTTACACGCCGCCATTCATCCCTGGCCTGGGTGGCAGCACGAGCGTCTTCTACACGCCGAACGTCACGCCCCGTGGCGCATACACGGACAGCGGCGACTCACTGGGTCACAGTAGCGTGACGATGCTCGATACCGAACTGCGTTACCGCATTCCGAAGACCGGCATCGAGTTCCGCGGAGAATTTGTCAGTGCCTTCCTCGGCAGTTCGGACAATCTGCGCGCGAACAACGACGGCGATCCCGAAAATAATGTGGGCGACAAAATGTGGGGCTATTCGCTCGAAGCGGCCTACCACTGGGACTTGAAGGGCAGCGTCAGGAACGGCTGGGAGATCGTCCCTTTCTATCGCTACACCTACGAGAACCTGCAGACCGGCGGCTTTGCGGGGCGCGACGAAAATAGCCCGACCGGGCAGGGCAAGCGGCAATTTCACACCTTGGGTCTGGCGGCTTTCCCGACGCCGCAGATCGTGCTGAAGCTCGACTATCAATTCGCCCTGGATGACGCGCCTGACTCGCCAAAGTCCGAGCATCTTCTCGGCGCGGTGGGGTTCTTCTTTTAAGGCCTCGCCGTCTTGCGCACTTTGCTCGCATGCAAAGCTCGTGGATCCGCTGGAGTCTTCCTGTCGCCGTCGGCCTCGTCGTCACCGCGCCGGGTTACGCGGTTCAATACCTGTCCGTCGCCAGCGCGCAGAAGCTGTGCTTTCCGGGCTGCGATCAGTTCGCCGTCGCGCACATCAAGTTCACCCCTGCGCAGATCAAGGCCATCGAAGCCGCCACCGGCCAGCCGCAGCAATTGCGCGGGCAGGAAATTTGGAAGGCGATGCTGGGCGGGCAACTGCAAGGCTACTTCATCGTCGATTACGTCATCGGAAAACACCTGGTGATCGACTACGCGGTCGCGCTCTCCCCGGATGGCGCGGTGCGACAGATCGAGATTCTGCAATATCGCGAAAGCTACGGCGGCGAGATTCGCAATCCGGACTGGCGCAAGCAATTTGTCGGCAAGACGCCGCGCTCCAGGTTTGCGCTCAACGACGGCATCACCAATATCAGCGGCGCGACCCTTTCCAGCCGGCATGTGACCGAGGGAGTCAAGCGGGTGTTGGCGACCTATGAGGTTTGTCTCAAATGATCGTCCGCGCCCGGCCTTTGCTCGGCACCTTTGTCGAGATTCAAGCGGACGGTCTCTCGGAATTGGACGGTCACCGTTCGATCGATCGAGCGTTTGACGCCATGGCCGAAGTGCAGCGGCGGATGAGCTTTCACGATCCGGCGAGCACCCTCTCGCGTCTAAATCGACTCGCCAGTCATGGGCCTGTGCGCGTGGATGAGTGGACCTTTGACGTGCTGAAGACGGCGGCTGAAATCCATCTCGTTTCTCATGGGGTCTTCGACGTCACGATCGCGCCCCATCTGCAAAGGCTCGGCTTTCTGCCTCCGGCAGCAGGCCCCGCCGTGCCCATGGCGGCAAGGCGTTGGAGCTTCGCCGACGTGCAACTTCTCCCCGATCGCTCCGTGCGCTTCCTCCATCCAAACCTGCGCATCGACCTCGGTGGCATTGCCAAGGGCTTCGCGGTTGATCAAGCCGTGGCCGCTCTTCAAGCGGCCGGAGTGGAACGCGGTGTGGTCAATGCCGGCGGCGATCTCCGAGTTTTTGGCCAGGAAGCCTTCGTCGTATCGATCCGCCATCCGGCGCGGCCCGGCACGGCGCTGGGAACCCTCTCTTTGTCGAACCGCGCGCTCGCCACCTCCGCGCATTATTTCGCGGACGAAAGGATCTCCGGAAGGCGGCTCGGTCCTTTCATCAATCCGCGCACCGGCCGGCGCCAGGCGCGCCTTCAATCCGTCTCGGTCGATGCACCGACGGCGATCCTCGCCGATGCGCTGACCAAAGTCGTGATGCTGGCGCCGGATGATTCCGCTCATGTCCTGGAGCGCTTCGGTGCGAGCGCCCTGTGCGTCGCGGCAGGTCGAGGGGTGCGCTGCATTCCCGGCGGCCGCGCCGCTTTTCAGCTCGCCGCCCAGCCTTTTTTTCCCTCCCGCAGACATCGCCCCGCTCATTCCTTCAATCGTTGAGCGAAGACTACAATCAATCATGCCGGGACTCGTGCAGAGCCCAACTCCCGCATGCGGCGCGCGGAGGGCGACCATTGGTGGGCGAGGCGCGGCTGTTTTGACGGAACGCCATTTTTGTCGCCACCGGGGGCGGCGTCTTGTGGAGTCCGCGATGGCATGCAGCGATCCACCTTCCATCTTAACCGCCCCTTTCAGGCCCTGGTCTATGCCACCTTCGGCGCGCTGCTGATAACCGGCGCCGGCTGGATGTTCGCGCCGACGCCGCTCGAAGGTCAGGGATGGGAACAGCTTCGCCCGCTCCTGTTGAAAATCCACGGCGGCGCCGCGATGGCCGCGCTGCTCGTTCTCGGCGCTCTCGTTACCCACATCCGGCGCGGCTGGAGCGCCGACAAGAACCGTCTTTCCGGCGCGCTGATGATCGCGCTCAACGCCTTTCTCATCGCAACTGGCTACGGCCTCTACTACGCTGGCGAAGAAGGGCTCCGCGCCTGGCTCAGCCGCTGGCACGCATGGATCGGCCTCGGTGTTTTCATTTTGCTCCCGACTCACGTCATCGCCGGCAGAATCATCATCCGCCGTCTGCACGCGCAAAAGGCGGCGGCGCCGAAGCAGACCCGGGCGGAGGGGCAAAGACCCCGCTGAGGGCACCGGGAGCGAAGCAGAGCGTCGCAGCCTCCTGCAACGGCGTCGAGGCGTCGCTTCAGCGGTCGCACTCGCCCATCACGAAATCGAGCGAGCCGAGGATGCTCACCACGTCACTCATCATGTGGCCGGGCAGGATCTTCGAGAGGATGCTGAGATTGCAGAAGGAGGGGGCGCGAATCTTCAGGCGGTAGGGGGTGCCGCCGCCTTTGGAATAAATGTAAAAGCCGAGTTCGCCCTTCGGGTTTTCATGCCCGAAATAAATTTCTCCAGCCGGCGCATCGATCCCCTCGGTGTGAATGATGAAGTGATGGATGAGTTCCTCCATTTTCGTGAGCACCGTGGTTTTCGGCGGCGGAAAATTCTTCGGATCGTTGACGTTGATCGGGCCGTCCGGAAGCGTGGCGATGACCTGGTGCAGGATTCTCATCGATTGCCGGATCTCCTCCATGCGGACGTAATAGCGATCGTAGGCGTCGCCCACCGACCCAATCGGCACGTCGAACTCGTATTGCTCGTAACCGAGGTAAGGATGCTTCTTGCGGAGATCGTAATCAAAGCCGGACCCGCGCAGGTTCGGACCGGTCAGTCCAAAGGCGATGGCATCATCCTTCGAGATGGTGCCGATGTCCTTGGTGCGATCGACGAAGATGCGGTTGCGCGAGAGCAGGCTGTCCACTTCCTTGATGACGGGCGGAAGTTCACCCAGGAACTTGTTCAGCAACGGGATAAACCCCTCCGGCAGATCACGGGTCATTCCTCCCACCCGGGTGTAGCTGGTGGTGAAACGGGCGCCGCTCAGCAGTTCGACCAGATTGTAGATTTTTTCCCGCTCCGTGAAGGTGTGCAGAAAGACGGTCATCGCCCCGCAGTCCATGGCGAAGGTCCCGACGCCGAGGAGGTGGGAGCTGATCCGCGCGATCTCGCAGCAGATCACGCGAATGGCCTGCCCGCGCGGCGGCAGGGTCCAGCCCATGAGTTTCTCGACCGCCAGGGCGTAGGCGACGTTGTTCGCGATCGGCGCGAGGTAATCCAGCCGATCCGTGTACGGGACAAACTGGTTGTAGTGCATGTTCTCGGCGATCTTTTCGTCGCCGCGATGCAGGTAGCCGATGTCCGGAATCGCCTTGGTGATGATTTCCCCGTCGAGCTCGAGAATGAGCCGCAACACGCCGTGCGTCGCCGGGTGCGACGGGCCCATGTTCAAGATCAGTTTTTCACCGAGCAGATCCTGTGTCTGGCCGGCGATTTCCGCGGCCGATTGGCCCCTGGCGAGGGTATCGGGAGCTTCGAATTCGACGGTGGATGGGGCCATGAGCGAAGAGCGTTACGCGTGCGTCCGGACGTTAGAGGCGCGCTCCGAGCGCTCGCAAGGCGAATCTGTGGCGAGCTTCAAACGCCGGTCTTCAAAAGCCGCTGGGCGATTCGGTGAGCGAATGGCGCAGACGCTTCCAGGCGGTGATGGCGAGGCAGACGACGAGTCCCGCCAGAAGCCATTGAAAAAGCCCAATTTTCAGCAGGCCCGCGGTGCGTTTTTCGGGGGTGAAGAAATCCAGCATGAAGAGGGGTTGGCCCGCGCCGCCCTGGGCATCGAGCGGCACGACCCGCACCGTCTGCGATTGCTGCGGCTGCAATCCGATCAACCGCGCGCTCCAGCGCGCGCCGTCGCGGGCGAAGGTGGTCTTGGGAATCTCGATCCAGGCTTTGCGCAAGGCATGGGCGGTGTCGCGCGTGAGCATCAGGCGCTCGATCCGGTAACGAGCGGCCTCGTTCAGATCGGCCGGCCACAGGATGGTCGCGCTGGTCGGTGCGAGATCGGTGATCTTGATCGCGCGGACGACATCGGGGTCCGGCATCCACGGCGGTAGTTCCGCTGGATCCTCCTCCCGCGGCTTCGGCGTCGCTTTGGCCACCTGCCGCCCGGCCGTGGCCGCGGGTGTCCCGACGAGTTCGGCCTCGATCTGCAATTCGACGGTGGCCAATTGCGGACCTTTGAATTTCAGCCAGGTGCGGTAGCGGCCGGCGCTTCCGGGCTGCAGGACGAGCGGCACCTGCTTTTTCTCCCCGGGCGCAACGTCAAAGGTTGATTCCGGGAGCAGGAACGGTGCGGAAATTTCTCCCGTGACGCGGGCCACCGTCCCGCCGCCGTTTTCGACCTCGATCACCGTCTGTGCGCCGCGGGTGGCTTCGACCCGTCCGAGGATGATGTTTCCCGAGGCGACCCGCAGGATGGGCCCCACCTTTGGCGCCTTGACCGGCACGCGCAAGACGAAGCCGGCCTGCTCGACCCGCACCGCGTCTTCGATCGCCTCCATATCCACCGCATGGGCGCTCACCGGCACCGAGACCCGACCGCCCGCGGGCACGCTGATGGATTTTTCCACGTGCAGCCGCGCTCCGGCGGTCAGGGTGAAGGTGCGCGCCTCGGGGGTGCGGTTGACGATTTCAAAGCCACCGACGCGCAAAGGCGAATCCGGCTGGCTGCCCAAAACGACCGCGGCGGGCTCGGCGGAAATGGGGGCCTGGGATGAACCGCGGAGGGCGGTCGAGTGGTCGCGATCGGACGTGTAACGGATTTCGCCGCGAAACTGGCCGCCATCGGTGGGTGCGAAGGTGAGCTTGAAATTGGTCAATTCGCCCGCGCCGAGCCGATACTTGCACGGCCCCTCGATTTTCCAGGGCGGTTCGACCAGGAGCTCTCCCTGAGCGAGGCCGCCGCCCCGATTGGCCAGCTCGAGACTTTTGGTTGCGGTGCCGCCAGCCAGCAGTTCGCCGAAATCCACGCTTTCCGGCACGGCGAGCTGGGCCGGCTGGTCGATGATCGCGATCGTGACTTCGACCGGCGCGGAGACTCCCGCCGTGCTCTGCACGGAAAAGGTGAAACGGTCGGCCGTGATCGCGAGGTCGTCGGGTGGTTCGTAGGCGACGGCCGACGTCTCCCTGCCGACTTCGCGCACGCTTGAGAGCTTGCCGTGCGCGGGCGGCGTCTTGATCAGGTAACGCAACGCCTCGTTTTGCCGCCCGTAAATGCGCAGGGGGATCTCCACTTTCCGTCCGCGGGGGACGATCACCTTCTGCGGCATGGGCGGCGGCGGGGCGACGGCCATGGGTCGCGCTTCCTTTTTGTCCGCCGCCCTGGCGCAGGGCACGGCGCTCCCGGCAAACGCGCCGAGGGTAATAATGAGCAGGAGATGACGCAGGAGTTTTTCCACGAATCGGGAACGTTGCGCGGCACATGGCGCGCTGTCCACTATTGATCGCAACGATGTCCAGAGGGGCGGCGATATTGTGATTGCCGGCATCTGGCGACTCCTCTATGTAACGGCGACTTTTTTGCCGATGAGAACCGCCAGGCCCACCAAGTTGCTAGTCGCCACGTTCGCCGTGCTGCTCCTGGTCGGCCCGAACCCGGCGTCGGCGGATATCTTTGGCCCGCGCCGGCCGACGACGACGGTGACCAAGTTGATCAGCCGCCAGCCGCCGCCCAAGGTGAACAAGAGCCTCGAAGCAACGATCAATCCGGGCAATTCGCGGGTGACGATATCGATTTCCAAGCAGCGCGCCTATGTCTTCGTGGGCAACGACATTTACATCGACACGCCGATTTCCTCTGGCAAACGCGCCGGCATGACGCCGACCGGCAACTTCTCGGTGTTGGAGAAGGACCTCGATCATCGTTCGAGCATTTATGGCGATTTCGTGGATGGGCGAGGCCGGGTGGTCCGCTCCGGGGTCAGCTTGAAAGTGGACTCCGCCCCCAGCGGGACGAGATATTCGGGCGCGCCGATGCGGTACTTTTGCCGGCTGACCAACGGTGGCGTCGGGATGCACATCGGCATCCTGCCGGGCTACCCCGCTTCGCACGGCTGCATCCGCCTTCCCGCCGAAATCGCGCCGCTGATTTACGAGAAGGTGAAAGTCGGCACGCCGGTGGTCATCGAGTCGTAGCGGCGAGGCGCCGCCGGAGCAGATCGAGCGCGGTTTGCGTCGTGAGGTTTTTGAAGGTTTCGCGGTCGCTCGCAAATCGATGCCGGGTGACCGTCGTTTCGCCGAGCCTGGTGGCCAGCGCGATGAAAACCGTCCCCACCGGTTTCTCCTCGGTTCCGCCGCCTGGTCCGGCCACGCCCGTGGTGGCCAAAGCGTGGTCCGCGCCGGCCACGCGCCGGGCCCCGTCGGCCATGGCGCGCGCCACGGGCCCGCTGACCGCGCCGTGCTCGCGGAGGAGCGACCCGTCCACCCCGAGGGAACGCGTCTTCGCCTCGTTGGCGTAGGTCACGAACCCCTCGATGAACACCGCCGAAGCGCCCGGCACATTCGTGAGGCGATGGGCCAGGCCGCCGCCGGTGCAGGACTCCGCGGTGGCCAAGGTTTCGCGGCGTTCCGTGAGCAATTCGACCACCACCTGCTCGAGCGTTTGGCTCCCTTCCGTGACGATGTGAAGGCCAAGTTGCGCCTGCACGATCGAGTGCGCAGTCGCGAGCACCTCCCGGGATCCGATCAGGCGCAAATCGACTTCGCCCGGCCGCGCGCAATAACCCACTTCGAGGCCGAGTTCCAGGAGCCGCTCGCCGACGAGTTCCTCGACGGCAGATTCGCCGAGGCTGGCGACGCGATAAGTGCGCATTTCCGCTCGGGGCCCTGGCGGCAGCAGGCCCTCGACGATGGGTAGCACGGCGTCGTGAAACATCGGCTTCAGTTCCCGAGGAGGACCGGGAAGGAGAAAGAGATGCGGCATTTCCCGTCCCGGTTGCGGCGGCAAATACAGGCCCGGCGCGGTCCCGTGGTGATTGGGCAGCACCACCGCCTCGCGCGGACGCAAGGCCTGCAACCGCACGCGTTCGCCCATCTTTAGCCCGCGCCGGCCAAAACGCGCGGCAATCGCCTGCATGATTTCTTCGTCATGAATCAATTCGATCGAGAGCAGCCCGGCGACGAGTTCGCGGGTCACATCGTCCGTGGTTGGGCCGAGGCCGCCGGTCACGAGGACAATCTCCGCGCGTCCGAAGGTTTCGGCGAGCGCGTCGCGAATCGCATCGCCATCGGGCACGGTCACCTGCCGCTCGATGCGCAGGCCGAGCGGAAAGAGCGCTTCCGCGAAAAATTTGAGGTGCGTATTGAGGACGTTGCCGAGCAACAACTCGGTGCCGGTATTGATGACCTCAACTCTCATGCGAATGTGCGAGGCCTCGGGTCAGCCGCGCACGGCTTCCACCGAATCCAGCTCGCCCGGTTGGCAGGCCACCGTCAGCTCGATCGGGCGACAGCAGACCGCGCAATCCTCGATGGTGGAATAGTCGCCCTGTGAGGTGTCGATGTTCGTCGGAAAATACTCGCCGCACCACGGACAGCAGACATCGGCCTCGATGAGGTAGGTCATTTCTGGAAAAGCGGCAGCGAACTCAAATGCAGGGAACTTTCCGAAGCCGAAAGCAATTTAACGCAGAGCGCGCAGAGGAAGTTCGAGAGGCACGCAGAGGGTTCTCCTCGCTGCGTTGAATCTGGCGGGACAAACTCCGAATCACGTCGAAAATGCGCAGATCCTAAAGCGCGAGCTTCAGGCGGGGGGCATCGCTCCACAAATCCTCCAGACTGTAAAACGCGCGTTTATTCTCGTGGAAGATGTGCACGATCACATCGCTGTAGTCCGCGACAATCCACTGGCTGGTGGGAAAGCCATCGACCGCCATTGGCTTGATTCCGTGCTCTTTTTTCAGCCGGTCCTGAAGCTCGCCGGCGATCGCTTTCAAGTGCGGTTCGGACGTGGCCGAACAAAGGACGAAAAATTCCGTGAAACTCGAGATGCCACGCAGGTCCATGGCCACGATGTCCTCGGCTTTCTTGTCGGAGGCGATGGTGGCGCAAAGGCGGGCGAGATGTTCAGCGTTGATGGTTTGAGTCCTGGTAGAGTTGGTGTTCGGCGATGAGCGAGCGCACGGGCTCAGGAACCAAATAGCGGATGGACTCGCCACGCGCAACCCGGCGGCGGATTTCCGTGGCCGATATGTCGATGCGCCGGGGCAGCGTGGGGAAGTCGTGAGCCTGCGCATCGTCGCCACCACGGCCAAAGACCACGAACTGCACGAGCCGTTGCAGCTCCCCGATTCGGCGCCAGGTGTGCAGTTCGCGCAAATTATCCGCGCCGATGAAGTAGAAGAGGTCCGCTCTGGGAAACTGCGCGCGCATTTGCTCGACCGTATCGATGGTATAGCTCGGTCCGGCGCGATGGAGCTCCGAGTCATCGAGCACGAACTGCCCTTCGTTCGCCATGGCCGCTGCCAGCATCTCCCGCCGCACCGGGGCGGGCGCCGGCGTGGTCGCCTGCTTGTGGGGCGAGAGCGCGGCGAGAATGAAGATGACGCGGTCGAGCGCGAGTTGCTCGATCGCATCGCGGGCGAGAATCAGGTGCCCATGATGGATGGGGTCGAAAGAGCCGCCGAAAAGGCCGAGGCGCATGAGCAGGAAAAGCCGTGGAGAGTAAAACGTGAAAGTGAGAAGCGGCTGGGCCGCTTGTCGTCTAGCAAAGCAGAAACTGATACGCGAGAGGGGGGCGGGAGCGCCAGCCTCCGGCTTTAGACAGTTCTGGCTTCTCACTTTTCACTTCTCACGTATCTCCTAGCTCCATGCCTTCCTCCCTTGGCCAGTTGCTCATGACCGGCGTTCCCGGCGCGGAACTCGATGCCGCCACGGCGGCCACCTTTCGCCGGATTCAACCCGGCGCCTTTATCCTTTTCGGGCGCAATATCCAGACGCCCTCGCAATTGCGGAAGCTGATCGACGATCTGCGCGAACTCAGCGCGGTCGAACCAGTCATCACCATTGACCAGGAGGGCGGCCGGGTCTCGCGGCTGAAGCTGATCGGCAATGAGCCGCCGAACGCCAATCAGCTCCGCGACAAGGGCGACGTCGATTTGATCCGCCGGCATGGCCGCATCACCGGGCGGCTTCTGCGCATCTTCGGGTTCAACCTGGATCTCTGCCCGGTGCTGGATATTTCCTTCAATGACGAAGCCGATAATTCGCTGCGCGGCCGGTGCTACGGTCACGATGTCGCCCAGGTGATCCGCAATGCCGGCGCCTTCAACGAGGGCTTGCGTCACGAAGGCATCCTGAGTTGCGGCAAGCATTTCCCCGGCTACTCCCGGGCGCCGCTCGATGCCCACCACGAGTTGCCGATCATCCCGCTCAGCCGCGCCGAGCTGGACGCCCACGAGCTGGCGGTCTTTCGCGCCTTCGCCAGCCGGGTCGATTCCATGATGATCGGACACGGCGTTTACCCCAGCCTGGAGCCAACGCAGACGCCGTCCTCCTTGTCCCGCGCCGTGATCACGGATCTGCTGCGCGGCGAGCTCGGTTTTCGCGGGCTGGTCATGACCGACGATCTGGACATGGGTGCGATCCTGAATCACTACGGCCTCGAGGAAACCATTCGCCTCGCGATCACGGCGGGCAATGATCTCGCGATGATCTGCCATCGGGTCAATGTGGTGGAGGAAGCTCACGGATATCTGGACAAGGTCCCGCGCACGGACTTGGATCGCGCGCTGGCGAGTGTCGCCGCATTTAAGGCCGGGCTGATCAAACCGGATCCATTCGACGAGACGGAGTTCCGTCGTCGGGACAGCGAGGTTTGGGATCTGCGCGTGCAGGTGCTCGGTCCGGAACAGGCCGCCCAACGGAGCCCGGAAGACGGGAATCGATCGCCCGTGGAAATCTATTAGCTCAGGGCCTCCTTCGCTGCTCTCAACGTGGACGCGGCCCGGAGTCTGGACTAAGAACGAGGGATGAAAGTTTCCAGGCTCCCGCTGTCGTGCTTCGTGGTGGCGCTGATCGCCCCCTTGGCGTCGGCTGACAATCTCATCAAAAACGCGAGTTTCGAGGAGCCGAAGGTCGAAGGGCGGGTCGATGGCAGAAAGGGCGTGAGCCCTGGGTTGGTGGAGGAGACTACCTGGGCGCGCTTCCAGTCGCGCGATGCGACCGGAAAAGTATCCGTCGGCATGACCGATGAGCTGGCGCGCACGGGGAAGCAGTCCATCTATGTGCAGTTCGACGGCGCCGAGAAGACCAAGGGGGCCATTTTGTTGAGCCAATTGATCTCCATCAAGGGAGGCACGACCTACCGAGTTTCCTTGTGGGGCCGGGTGGATCGGAAACGCCCGCTGACTCTCGACCAGGGACGGCCTTACATGGTGCTCGAAGTGGAGTTCTATCCCGACGATGAAGTGTCGCGAGTTGGCGACCCGGTGATTCGAACTCAGATGATCCCAGGCATGGCCGAGCGGCTCCTTTTCCTTTCCAACAAATGGAGCGAATACTTTGCGGAGTTCAGAGCGCCATCTGAGGCGAAATTCATCAAGATTACCTTCAATTGGGAAGCTCCGAAGAGGGAAGGTCCGGCGGACGGCATCATCTTTTTTGACGACGCGGCCGTGGAAGCGGTGCCGGGAACGCCGGTGCCTGCTGCTGATCCTCCGACAGCGGATGCGAATCCCCAGCCAGCCGGTGCAGCGCCGGTTCCTGCTGCCCCGACGCCTCCCTTGGTTCCTTCCGAGAAGTCGCGTTAGGGGCAGGCGACGCGGTAGATCCTCAACCGCGTGGTCGGGGCCGCAGGCCCTTGCCGCACGGTTTCCTGTTTCCCGGGGCGGACTCCTTGGGGGTGAGGCCCTCGTTCTCAAGAAGCGGTGCTTGCCCCCCGGCAACGTCAGCCACCAAAAGCAGAAGAGCCAGGCTTACGCCTGGCTCTCCTGGTAAATCATCCCGCGAAATCTGCTAGCTCTGCGAGACGCCCAAGGTGCCGTAGAAGGGATGGCTGTCGGATTCCGGGTCGTTCGCGATGGAAACGTTGCCATTCTCGAACATGCCATCGTCGTTGGGATCGTTATTGTAGATTTTGGTGAGCGCGGAAGTGATCGCCGTCTGCACCGAAGCGGTCTTGCTGATCTTGGCAATATTCGCAGGGTTTTGAATCAATGTCTTGAAGGCCCCCTGCACCGCCGCAGGAATACCTCCCACCCCCGGTGATTGTGCAATCGTGTAAGCCACGCTGGCGGCAACGTCCGCCGCAAAGCTGTCCGGATTCGGGCCATTCAAAGTTCCATTAAGTGCTTTCGGCTTCACCTTCACCGCTGTCGTGATCAGCTTGAAGAGCGCCGCGGCGCCCTTCGCTCCGGTGGCATCCGCCGCCAGTTCGGGGCTGGCTGCCAAGCCGCCAATCACGTAGGACACGACTTCAGCGATCTCGTCCACTTTGTTATCGTTGGTATTCGCCCTAACTGTCACCAGCCCAAAGCGGTCGGTGGGAGGCTTGTTCATCACGGCGGTCACCAGGTTCTTCACGATGCCGGAAGCTGCCGACAATTTGACGAAGGTAGGACCTTTCGCGATCTGTTTTCCAAGCACGTTGCCAATCTTCTGAATCTCTTCGGTGTCCGCAAACGGGGCCGCCGTCTTGCTCAGAGTCGCGGCACCCTTCCGCAGCGCCGGCAGCGCTTCGGGGTTCGTATTGTTTGTGTCAGCATAAAGACCAGCGAAGATGGCCCCGGCGTTGGTCGGATCGCCAGCGATCGCACCCGGAATGATCTTCAGGGCATTTTTGACGTTCAAGTTGACAATGCCCACCGTGAACACCGCCGAGTCGGCGGACTCCTGCGCGAAATATTTGGGGATGTCAAAAAGAGCCTTCTTAAACCTCGCATCGTTTAGTTCCTCGCTGGCGAAGGCGGCAGTCAGCTGGCTGCTGGATTCGGCGAAGCCGGCAAGAATCGACCCGATGGCTGGCGTCAATTTTGCAGCGACAGCGGCAGCCTCCGCTTGGGTTCGCGTGAGTTGCAGCGCCGCGACAAAGTCAGGAACTTCGCCGGCAAAACTCATTTTGCTCTTGTCGGGGGTACTGGCGGTCACTGCCGCATTGACCACGAAACCAGTTACCGCCAGGAGCGCCGAAATCTTGGGATCGGAATCGGTCTTCACGAGGAGGCCGATCTTATCGCCCGTATCCAGGGCGAGGTTGCGGCGCAGCGCTTCCCCTGCGACAATCCCAGGGTCGAGGGCGGTATTCAGCACCACCGACTTGAACGCCTGCGCGATCTGATCGCCCGTGGCGTTTGTGAAGTTACGGCCCGCGGCCTGCGCCTGGAGCGCGGCAAGGAGCGCATCGATTTCTGCCTGACCGGCGAGGGCCGAAGCAGGAGCGAGCGAGAACGCCGCGCCGGCAATGACGGCCATGGCCGCGTTTTTCCAGGAACGGAGAAAAGGTCCTCCGGGAATGAAGAGTCGTGTGGATGTCATAGCGATGGTTCTTGAGAGGAAGGGGTTGTCGGTTATCTAGGCGGTGACGCTGCCCTCAGCAACCAGAATTTTGAAAAACTTTATCGTCTCTATTTCCTCCCCAATCACTTGCTTATGATCGGATCGGGCGGGGTCTCACTCGGTCCCGGATTGGAGTCGCGACCGGAGCCCAATTCCTGGACCTTGGACAACTGTTCCTCCGCCTCCTCGACGCGGCCCACCAAAGCCAGGTGACGGGCGAAATAGTTCCGTAGGGAACCGAGCTTGGGATCGAGTGCGATGGCGCTTTGATAAGCCTCCCGCGCTTCGCGAAACCTTCTCAGATCATCGAGGAGCATCGCGAGCCGTATCCAGGAATGCTCGTCTTCGGGAAAAATGACCAGCCCCTGCCGGCTCGCCTCGACGCCGTGTACGCGCAGCTCACGCCGGGCATCGGGGTCCCGTTCGGTGAGAGCGAGTCCCGAGTAGGCCCCGGCGATTTGATAATAGATGTATGGATTGCGCGACTCATGGCGGGCCGCCACCTGGGCAAATTCCAGAGCCTCGCGATACTGCCGATAGTACATCGCCTTGCGCGCCCGCTCATTCCAATAGTCGCCGGGAATCTTCGGCGCCACCCCGGCCAGGATCCAAATCCCCAAGGCCGGCAGGACGCCCTGAAAGATTGGGACCATGGCGGGGGCGGCAGACGTGGTGCCGGCTTCGACATTCGGGCCGGCCAGGACGCCAAAGAGGAAGGCAAAGAGGAGCGCATTGCCTGGAATGTGCAGATTGAAATCGGTCACCGAGTGCGCGAGGTAGGCGGCGAGCGCCGCGAGCGCGCCGATCAGGAGGGCCAGACGATGACTGCGAAAAAGGTGAAAGGGATCCCCGGGCGCAGTCCGGGCGATGGCCCGTACCGCCGTGAAGCCGGAACGCAAGTGGACAAAGACGAAAACGACCATCCCCGCGATCCCGACGAGACCGTATTCCGCGAGGAGCTCGAGATAGTCGCTGTGCGCGTGCTCCGGATCCGCCTGGATTTGGGGCCGGCGATAGAAGCGTCCGTAGTAAAGGTGCGTGCCGGCGCCGGTGCCGAACACCGGCGCCACCTTGAACTGATCGAGAGCCGCCTGCCAATTGTAGATTCGGACATCGCGTTTCACGATGATGTTGAGCCGATTGCGCAGCAGATCGCTCTGCTGCATGACCAGGAAGGCCGCCCCGACCGATACGGCGAGCACCACGGTCGCAAAAATCGCGGTTCGAGCGAACCTTCCGGGATTGACCATGCGCCGGGTCCAGAGCGTGATCGCGGCGAGGGCGACGAGGGAAAAAACACTGCTCAGATAGCCGCCGCGGCTCCCGGTAATGGCAACGCCGCAGTAACACAGGATGGCCACGTAACCGACGGCGATGCGCTTCCACACCTCCCACGAACTCCAGATCGCGACGCTGAGCGCGATGACCCCGACCGCTTCGAGATAACCGGCCAGGTGGATCGAACTGATAAACATGCCGCTCGCACGCGAGCCGTAATCGGACCGCACAAAGCCGAACGGCATCCAACTATCGCCGACTCGGAACTGACGAATCCCGATGAGAAACTCCGCGAAAGCCAGGGCGAGCAAGGCCAGGACGATCGCCATCCGGAGTTGGGAGCTGCGCAGGTAAAGAGCGGTGAGGAGGTAAACCACGAGACAGGCCAGGACCATGTAGAAGTCCATCCACCACAAATAATCGACGGGAGAAGAGGCCGCTCGCCACAGCACGTAGGCGAAGAAGACCGCGGTGGTTCCGAGACAAAGAGAATTGGGCGGGGCGATCGGGCGGCGAACCCAGAAAACCGTGAGCAACGCGGCGACGCCCAGAATCGCGTAGGACGGAAAGCTGTAAATCGGCCGTGTCCCTCCCACCAAACACTGGATGAGCCAGATCGCGGCAATCAACAGGATGGTGAGAGCTGACTTCAAGGGGACGGAGAGTACGACGAAACGGGGCGGAGACAATCCCCTAAATCCCGTCTGGCGGAAGCGTGCCGCCAGCGCCCGCGGCGAAGCCAAAAATCGGGGGAGTGGGTGGTTGTTCCGGACCGCGGTCGGGTTGACACCCTCACGCTGCGCTGGGATTCTGCCCTGCGCCGCCCCCCTCGAAACCAACCTGCCTATTCATGGCGCCACTCACCGCCACCATCAAAAGACGGCGTCTCGGCGGGAAGATCTTCCGCGGCGGCGGCCGGATCGTTGCCGTCGTCGCGCTGCTGGCCGTGGCCGGTCCGGCCCGGGCCCAGCCTGGGTCCGAACATTCTCCGGATTCCGCTTTCGACCGCTTTCCGACGCTCCACTTCATCGAGCAAAAGCTGCCGCCCACTGCCACGCTGGGCGTGCCGCCCGAAGAAGGCAAGCACACGGCCAACGACTTGGAATTGCAGGCGGCGCTGGATGCCGCGCTCGACGAGATGCTCGCGCCCCCGGCGGCCTTTGCGGGCAAACTCGGCGAGTTGATGGGCGCCGTTTGTCGTTATCGGCCGGCCCGAACCGCGCACTGGATGGCTACGGCGACCGAGAACGTCCTGGAGCACAGCGGAACCAGTCGTGACCAGCAACTGCAGGTCGTGACCGTAGCGGCGGTTTCCGCGAACCCGGCGGCCGCCGCCGGCGTGGTGAGGAGCGCGCTGCGGCGCATCGCCAGCCTGAACCCTGCCGCCGGCTCGGAAGAAAATATCAATCCGGAGGTGGCCGCGGCGGAGACTCACGCAGCCAAGGTGCTCGAAGCAGCCATGGCCAGCATCAGAACGACGCCCGAAGCCGGCCGTTTACTGAAGGAGATCGAGCGCGAAGGGTTGCGGGAAGCCGCCGCGGCTGGCGCGGGCTACCTCGTGCAGGAGGTGATGGCCGCCGTCGTCCGGGGGAGCCGCGGGATCGAGGGGATGACCGTCGGGGAACTGCTGAATTTGGGCCTGCTGGAATACGGCAAGACCAAGGAACAGGCCGGCCTGATTTGCGCCGGCGCGATGAAGGGCGCCGCCCCCGGAGCGATCAATGCCATCAAGGACGAAGCGGCCTTGCGTTTGCCGGTGGTCTTTGCGTCCTACACCAATCTGGTCTGCGACGCCTATGCAGTGGGCGGTCCCCTGCCCGGAGTCGCGGCGCGCAACATCGGGAAATTCATCACCGTGACCAACGCGGATTACATTCCGGCGATCATGATGGGGGCCGTGGCCGCCTGCAGCAGCGCCGGCCCCGAGATCATCCAGGCCGGATTGAATCGCGACTTCGTCCTGCGCGGTCGGGCGACCACCTGCCAGATCGTCGAGGCGGGGGTGCTCGCGAGCCAGAAGAGCGCGATCGAGTTCGCCGTGGCTTCGATTGGCCATGGCGATCCCGGCGAGGGTAATCTGAACGGGCAGATCGCCGAAGGCGTGGCCCGCGCTGCGCTCATCGACAGCATCGGGCCGGCGCTGCGGCGGCAACTCCAGGCGACCGCGCTGTCCCCGACGGAGGTCAAAGCGATCGTCGCGGGGGCCTTCGCCGGCGCGGTCGCCACCCACAAAGCGGACGCCTTGAGCGAGATCAGTTTTCAAGCGGTTCGCACCTCCGGCCTCGGCCGTGAAGTGGTCGAGCAGGTGCTGCTTTCCTCGCCGCCAGACCTGCAATATGCAGGCGTGCTCGGCGCCGCCGCGGCGGACCGCAACGCCGCCGCCGCCATCCGGACGCTCGCTCTGGGAAGCCCCAATCTCGCCGTGGGGCAGAATGCGGTGATTGATGCCGGCACCGCGCTGATTATCGATATCCAGGCGGATCCCCTCAATTTTCACAGCGCGGTCCTGCGGCGTCTGATGGGTCCGTGGAATATCTCGCAGCAAACCACCGAGGCCCTGGTGCTCGGCGGAGGACTGGCCAATCCCAAAGCGGCCGCGGCCGTGGCGTCCGCGGCCATCGCACTGACCGACCACCCTTCGGAACCGATCGTCGCTGCCGCCGTGCAAAGCCATCGCGATTCCGAAGTGGGGATCCGGCTCGCGGTGGAGACGGCCGTGTCCGTCAAGGCCGGCACTTCGGATCTCTTCCATTTCATTCAATCCCGGATTTCCCCGCAGCCGGGATTTGCACCGGAGATCGCGACTGGCGCGATTGCGGTGGCGCCGGCTCTGGCGCACGTCGTCGGGCACGCCGCCGCGCTGGCCGCGCCCGAGCAGGCCGCCGCGATGATCACGCGCCTGTTCGCCTACGGGCGGCTGCACGATCCCACGGCGCGGCTGACCGGCACCCCGTCGGAGAACGCTGCCGCCCTTACCCAGGGAGTGCTTCGCGGGGTCATCGAAGCGAAGCTCGAAGCGGGCCTCGAGGCCGAAACGATCAACAGCGTGGCGGGTGCGGCGGTCAAGGCGGCCATTTTCCTGGAGAGCACGACGCCACCAACGGAGCCGCCGGCGCACCTTGCCGCGCCCGACCATCCGGCAGGATCCGCTCCAACGCCGGCCGGGCCGCCTCAGCCGCCGATTTCCAGTTCCCTGGAAACGCTCTCCGCGGTGATTGCGGCGGCGGTCAAGGCCGACCCGGCGCGCGCCCTCGAGATAGCGCAAGCGGCGGCGCAAGCGGCGCGTTCCATGTCCGAAAAATTCGCGGATGAAGCCAGGATCCGCGACGCGGTTTTGGCGGGCGCTCCAGGAACCAACAAGGGACGGCTGGCCAGCGCCATTGCCCTCGGTTTTGTCCGGGCGGATCTGCAAACCCCGGCGGCAGGCGCCACCCGCGCGGTTAATTCCGCCCGCGATCCCGCCACGGGCCTGGCCGTCACGCCCAGCGTGGATCGGTAACGAAGAGGAACGGGGAGAGTTGATAGTTGATAGGCGCCTCAGTCCAGGCGGCGCCGGCCTTCTGCGCGCGCCTATCAACTCTCCCGCGCAGATTGCGGGACAGTCGGGAAAAGCCTGTATATAATTCTCGCCGCTTCCCACGTGCCCGCCAAACCGCGGCTCCCCTGTGCTCCACTTCGTTCTCGCTCTTCTCGCCACCTCCCTGGTCTTGATCCAGGCGTTCATCGGCGGGAATCGATTGGTCTATGCAATTCCCTGTTACTTGCTCCTGGCGCTGGCGGCGCTCGGGGCGCTGGGGATCAGGAAGCGTCGTCTTCGCGTCCAACCCGCCTTTGGCTGCCTGCTCTCGGCGCTGGCCCTCGGCATTTATCTGGCCCTGCGCAGTCAGTTCTCTCCGGTCGAATACCTCGCGCGGCCCCATTTTTTCCTCATCCTGGCGGCGCTCATCGTATATCTGCTCTGCGGCATCGAACTCAGCGGAACCCGGCAGCGGCTCGTCTTGATCTGGGTGTTGTCGCTCTTCGGTCTGGCGCAGGTCGCGCTGGCCGTGGTCCAGTTTAGGGACGTCCCAAACTTTATGGCGCTGCCGTGGGTTTTCCGGCCCGACTGGGGCTTTCGCGCGAGCGGATTCTACATCAGCCCGAATCAGCTCGCCGGGCTGCTCGGGATGCTCGCCATGCCCATGCTCAGCATCTGTTGCTGGAGCCGCGGCGAAACTTCGACCCGCGCCTTCGCCTTTTACGGCTTTATCGCCTGCCTCACCGGCCTGGCCATTACCGGCAGCCGGGGCGGGTATTTGAGTACGGGCGTGGGACTGTTTGTCTTCGCCGGGCTGAGCTTGCTTTTGGCCTGGAGATTTAATCGGCCGCATTTCCTGCTCCTCTCGGTGGCCACCGCCCTGATCCTAACCGCGCTGGTGACCGCGACCCTTTTCTTCATCGTGAAAAGCGAGGTTTACGAAAAGCGGCTCAGCCATGTGCGGGAGGGACGCGGCCAGCCCGCGGAGCTATGGCGGGCGGGGATCAAGCAGTTCCGGCTGGCGCCCGCCTTCGGCACGGGCAGCGGCACCTATCTCTACTACGGGCGCCAATTCCGCAATCCGGCCGTCCAGAGCGATCCGCAGCACGCTCACAACGAATATCTCGAACTGCTCGCGGAATATGGCTGGGTCGGCGGCGGGCTGCTCGCGGTCTTTCTCGGCAGCCACTTCATTTGGGCGGCCGTCGGTCTGCGGCGCGTGCTCGACCTAAAAATGAAACCGTCCGCGTGGACCGCCAGCAACGAACTGGCCTTGCTCCTCGGCGCGATCTCCGCCCTGGCCGTGATCCTCGTCCATTGCATCACGGATTTCAGTCTGCACCTTCCGGCGAACGCGCTTTTTGTCGCGTTCCTCTTTGCCATCCTGGCCAATCCGACCGTGGAATCGCTGCAGAGATTTGAGCTGCGGTCGAACTCCCGGGCGTGGCTGCGCTTCGTCGCCCCGGCGCTGGGCGCCCTCCTCCTGTTCACCGCCGGGCCCCGGCTGTCCGGGGAAATTTTCGCCGAGCGGGCGCGCATCGCCCTGCGTGACCTGCGCTATCCGGAGGCCGCGGCCCTGGCCCAGCGCGGCCTCGAGCGGGAGCAGAAAAACCCCGATCTCTTCTATTACCTCGGCGAAGCGCACCATCACCTCGCTCTGAAAACGAGCCATCCGAAAGAAGCCGCCGAGCTGCTTCGCCAGGCGGCATCCACCTTTGCCGACGGACTCAAGGTCTTCCCGCAGGATGAGCGGCTCCTGCTCAAAATGGGCCGCACCTGCGACCAGCTCGGGCAATTCGCCGAGGCGGAGACGTGTTTCCGGCGCGCGCTCGAGCTGGACCCAAACTCCGGCACCGTGCACGCCTACTACGGCCTGCACTGGCACTTGCAGCGCCAGTTTGGCAAAGCGCGGCCCCTCTACGAAAGGGCCCGCCAGTTGGGCGAAACGCAAATCTCCTCCGCCGGGCTCCGCGATCTGGAAAGGGATCAGGCAGCCGCGAGGTCGCACAATCCCTTCACCGAACTCCTCCCGGAGGAGCCGCCGAAGGAGTAGCGGGCCGCGCGACCCGCGGGGCGCGCTGGCAAACTTTCTGCCGCGGCTGGCACACTTGTCGCATCACTGGTGCGGTTGCATGACCGCGCCCGCCTTTCGAAAACTCTCCATTCTCATGGCCGCCTACAACGAGCGGGACACACTGCGCGCCTGCGTCCGCACCGTGCTCGCCGCGCCGCTGCCCGAAGGTCTGGAGCGGGAGCTGATCCTGGTCGAGGATGGCTCGAGCGACGGCACCTGGCAGGTGGCCCAGCAGCTCGCCGCGGAGTTTCCGCAACTGCGCATCTTCCAGCAGCCGCGCAATCTGGGCAAAGGCGCCGCGCTGCGCCGGGCCATCGGCGAGATGACCGGCGACGTTGCCATTTTTCAGGATGCCGACCTCGAGTACGATCCGCGCGATTACCCGCGGGTGCTCGGTCCGATCCTCGAAGGCCGCGCCGACGTCGTTTTCGGCAGCCGCTTTACCGGCGTCGAGCGCAAGGTCCTCTATTTCTGGCATTCGCTGGCCAATCACTTCCTCACCCTCCTGTCGAACATGCTCAACGACACGAACTGGACGGACATGGAAACCTGCTACAAGGCCTTCACCGCCGAGGCCCTGAAAAACATCCCGCTCGAAAGCGATCGCTTCGGCATCGAGCCGGAGATCACCGCCAAGGTCGCGCGCAACCGCCTGCGGATGTTCGAGGTCCCGATCAGCTACAACGGCCGCCGTTACGACGAGGGCAAAAAGATCACCTGGCGCGATGGCGCGGCCGCCCTCTGGTTCATCTTCAAGTACCGCTTCAGCTCGAATTACGCCGACAGCGGCAAAGTCACCCTCGACGCGCTCGAACAGGCGCCGCGCTTCAATCAATGGATGTACGAGACCGTGCGGCCGTGGCTCGGCCAGCGCGTCGCGGAGCTCGGCGTCGGGCGCGGCAATCTCAGCCGTTTCATCCGCCGCCACGAGCACGTGCTGCTCACCGATTACCGCCTCGACTACCTCGCTGAGCTCCAATTCCGCTGGTCCGACCAGCCCGGCCTCCAGATCGGCAAGCTCGATCTGACCCGCCCGGCGGATTACGAGCAGCTCCGCGGCTTTCGCCCCGACAGCATCGTCTTCCTAAACGTGCTCGAGCACATCGAAGACGATCGCGCGGTGCTGGAAAACCTCTTCGACACCGTCCCGGCCGATTGCCGCGTGGTGGTGCTCGTGCCCTACAACATGAAGCTCTACAGCGAGTTCGACCGCCGGCTCGGTCATTTCCGCCGTTATGCAAAGGGCGAGCTCGAAGGCAAGTTTCGCGCGGCCGGCTTCGAGGTCGAGCAACAGCTCTTTTTCAACAAGGTGGGCGTCTTCGCCTGGTACCTGAACAACACCCTCGGCGGCCAGAAAAAGCTCAAGCCCTGGCAGCTCCGGCTCTACAACGCGCTCACGCCAATCTTCCGCGTGCTCGATCGGGTGCTACCGACGGCGGGACTCTCCACCATCGTGGTCGGCCGCAAGCCCGCCCCGAAAACGAACCGGCGTCGAAGCGAAGAGCGCCTCCCCGAGCTGGCTGCAGCCTGACCGGCCATCACGCCCGGAACGTCTCTCCGCCGCTGACAGTTGGCGCGGCGGGACGCCCAGCTTCAACGGCAAGGCGGGTAGCTACGTGCGGGACTTCCAGACAAGCAACGCGATCACAGTAAGGGCGGCGATTCCAACAAGCCACGGCCATACCGGCGACTTGCGCTCAACCACTGGTACGGGGATTTTGCCAACGACCGGAGTTGGTGACAACGGAGCGGGCGTCGCAGTTGCAACTGGCGTCGATAGTGCTGGCGTTGCCGCGGGTGTGGATGGCCTTGCCGCCCCTTCCTTCTTTTCGGCGGGTAGTTTCTCAGGCAACCCGTTATTAACCGAAACGTTACCGCTGAAAAAGTTCTCTGGCCTTGCCAACTCTCCGGAAAGCAGGTCCTTAAGCCACGAAGCTGTCACGTCGTCGTCCTTGGGGACAAGAGCTTGGGCTCGTTTGACTAACTGTCCAACGCGCGGGTCGGCATAGTTCATGGTCATGAATCCATTCTTTTTGTTCTCGCCGGAGATCTGGTCAAAAACCGCCTGACGCGGGATCTTACCTGTCTCCGCTAGCTCAATAGTCTTTTTCACAAATTCCAGATAGGTGGTGGGATCAAGCTGGGCGGCGGCTCCTCCGATCAGTCCGACGGTATTTCCCAACTGGCCTTGATTCCGTGGGAGCTCGTCCGCATGTTCCAGCAATGTTTTCCAGTTCTCGCACACATAGAGCCGGAAGGATCGCTTCTCGTTCTCCTCGCCGGTCAAACCGCCGTCGTCGAGTTGGGTTTGAGTTGCAAAGAAGGCGGCGATACTGTCGGGCAAAGGGAATCTCTTTTCCTCGTTCGCAGTCCCTACCAAGTTCACTGCGAGAGCAACGAAAAGATTAAGCCATTTCCTTCCGATCATCGTGCGCGAATGGTGTTGGGTGTTGGGCTTGTAGCCTTTGGGGCAGCTGCGAGCGGAATAGGGGCAGCCGCGGCAGCCGCGCAGCCCTATAATTTCGCATCTTTTTCCAATTGCACGGCGAGCCGCGCGATTTCTGATTCCGTCTTGGCCGGCCCGATGGAAGCGAGACAGGGGTCAGGTCGTGCATGTTGCCACCTTTTCGAGCCGGGGGAATGAATTCGGGAATCTCAGGGGGCGGCTGAGCTCGCGGGCTCGCCGAGTTGCTTGCGGGCTTCATTGGCGAGGGGGTCTTCAGGATGGGCGGTGATGAGTTCCCGGAAGAAGGCGCGGGATTTCTCCGGCTCGGCGAGACCAGTGGCGTCATAACAGAGGCCCTGAAGGAAGAGGGATTCGGGCGTGGGCGGCGCGATCTGCCCGAGGAGCGCGGCAGCTTTTGCGTAGGCACCGCCGGTAAAATGCCAGAGGGCCTGTTCCCGAATGTCCAATCGCTTCAACTGTTCGTCGGTTTCGCTTTCGGTGAGAGCATCCGGCGTCCATTGATCCGCGGGCCGTTCATGAAGTAGACGCTTTTCCAGGCGCTGGAGGCATTTGGAAGGGTTGCCGAAGCTCAGTTCGCATCCGAGCCAAAGGGAACGTTCATCGACGCTGAGGCTGGCGGCGGCATCGGTCCGGAAGTGGGTGACCCAGCGGCCGGTGGGTTTGTGCAAGAGCGTCACGCAGGTCCCGCTGCGCTTCCCATTGCTCGCCGGGTGCATGCTCGCCACCCAAAGGTAATCGCCGTCCGGCGCGAGCGCTTTCACGGGTCCGCAAAGGCGGCTGCTCGGGAGCAAGGGATGCAGGGCGGCCGGCCAGTTCGCGCGGCCGGCATGGAGCAGCGCCCGCCCTTTGAGCAACGCTTCCACTTCCAAAGCGGCGGTGGTGGAGGGGCGAATGCTGTCTGCATTCACCCGGCAGAAACGATGGACGGTCGCCCCGGTTTGCGGGTCAAGGAAGTGCAGCCCGGCCACCCCGCCGAGCCAATAGCCACGCGGCTCGGCAGCGACGCAGGTGATGTGATCGTGGGCGGTCACGGCGTCAAAACGAGTCCACGCCCTTGAATTCACGTCCGCGACGCCCAGCGCACCTTGAGCCAGCAGGAGCGACGACCCGAGGCCCTGAATCCGCCGCATTGCGCCTTCGTGAAAACCGTTTCGGGAGTTCGGAAATTCCGCTCTCTGCATGCTCCAGCGCTCCGTGGCCGGATCCCACGCCGCGAGTTCGACGGTGTTCACCGCGGCGAAAATCCGCCCGCCGGCCGCGGCGAGCCGGTAGGCACTGGCCACATTCAAGCCTTCCTCCGGCCCGAATCGCCGGAGGGCGCCAGTTGCCGGATCGAGCACGGCGACACCATCGCGTCCCAAGGTGAGCCAGAGCTTTCCCTCGTGGGCGAGGAGGCTGTTGGGTTTGAAGAGGCGGGTCGCCGCCTCGCGCTCGAGGGTCTTGCTGGCCGGATCGAAACTGAAAAGGCGGGTCGCGGTCGTTTCCGTGGGGAGCAAATCAGCGGCCAGCGCCCGGTTCGTTCCTTCCATCTCCGTTTGTTCGGTGCCTTCGCCGATCAGCCAGACCCGGCCCCCGAGCAGCGCCAGATCGTGCACGCTGGTCAAACCCGCCTTTTCCAGCGCCTCAAATTTCTCGACCGGAACCTCGGCTTCAGGAAGCGGCACAATGATTGGGAACATGCGGAAGAGGCGTCCCGATTCCGCCTCCCGGCTGAGATCCTCACGAGCTGGGACGGGCCCGCGTTCGGGCAGTGGCGGGATGGCGGCGAACAGGCTCTGTTCCTGGCCCGCTCTGCCCAATGCCGCGAACGTCCATTCGATGTTCCTGCGCATATCGAACTTGCTCGCCGCGACTCGCGCCTGGTCCAACGGCGAAAGGTGAGGCCAGAGGCTCTCGAGGAAATCGAGCCGGAAGCGCGGGTCCCGAAGATAAAAGTGATTCGGTCCCAAAGCTTCGAAGGCCGTTGCCAGAGCCCCCACCAGATCGGCCTCCTTCTCGCCGGCCGCCACCAGCGCGCGGCGCGCCACCTCGCGCCTGAACTCATCCTTCCAGCGAGCCACGATTTCCTCGGGGACCTCCCTGGCAAGGCCGAACTCAGTGGCGTTCCCGAGGCTCGCGTCGTGAGCCACCTCGCAGGCGGAGCTGACGAATTCCTGCGCGACGGGCAGGCCGGCCCGCGACCTTTTCTTCTGCAGCGCCTGGTACTTCTGATGATCGATCGGCCGCTCCCGCGTCAGCGCGCGCATCTGCTCATCCAGCGTGGGTCCGGGGGCGGCCACGCCGAAGCGCTCAACGAACCGCGCCCAGGCGTCGCTCCGGCCCACATGAAAGGTAAATCGATTGCGCACACTCTGCTCCAACAGGCGATCCCAACGGCGCCGGAGCAGCGCTTCGTGGGCGGCCCGATTCTGCGGGTCGAAAAAACAAGCGACCTCCAGGGTCTGCACGAGGTTGAGAAAAAAGCGGCGGCCCTCGGGCTGTTGCAGGGATCCCTCCTCGGAAGTTTTGGCATCCACCATTTCTTCCGCGACGCGGAACAACGCCCGGCTGACGAGCCTGCGCTCAGCTTCATCCACCGCTCCCCCTTTGGCACCGCGGGCGTAGCGCACGAGGGTGGCGGCCAGCCGGTGCGCTTGCGCGCCGACGGCCTGGTCGAAGTCGCGCCGCGCCAAGGGCTCGCCCTCTTCGATAAAACGCACCGGCGACAGCGTGCCGTCCCACACGGTGAGGGTGATCTCCGGCGTGTGCGCATCCCACACAGCCTCCCCATCGATGTCCCCCGACCTGCGGGGCACGAGAGAGCCCCAGAGATACACGTCGGCGACGCTGCGCCAGGAACTTCCGGGGTCTTCCGCAAAACCACCGGCCACCAATCCGGATTCATCCGACGCCTCGCCGGCACGCGGAAAACGGAGCAAGCGCAGCGATCCGCCGGCCTGCTTCGGGTCCGCCAAAGCCGCGCTGAATTCGCGCTGAAAGACTTCGGAGTTTGGGAAGAACAGCACGGCCACCGCGGGCAGTCCCGCGACTTCCCGCTCGCGCTGGGCGGCCGCGCGGAGACCTTCGCGCAACGCCTCCCCGATCGCCCGCGACTGGCCGAGCGCCACGCGCAACGATTTCCCGGCGGCGATGGGCACCCGGCGTTCGGCGAGCACGTCGGCGTGCGCGAGGTCGATCACTTCGGCGCGCAGCTCGCGAACCCCATCCTTGCTGGCGATGTGGCCCGTGAGCATCCAATCGGCCTTGTTCCAGCGCGCCAGGCGCAACTCCCGGAGAAACTTTGGCCGGCCGGCGGCGGCGTCGAGTTCGAGTTCCTGCCGCGCGAGACCCAATTCCATCCGTTCGACCCACTCGATCCCCGGCTCCTTCGCCAGCTCCGTTTGGAGCACGAGCGTGAGGTCCATGGTCGCGGTGATACTGTCCCAGGCGTTCTCATCCGTCGTAAAAGAACTCAGCGCCACGCGGTGGATTTCCGCCCCCGCGGCCGGGCCCGCGAAGCTGCAGGCCAGCAGCGCTGCGATCAGCAGCGTCAAGCTGCCCAGGCGGTGCTGGCTGCGGATCGGGGCGCTTCGCATTGGATGAAGTCTCCTCAATTTTGCTTCACCTCGCGCGCTTTATTTCCGCGAGTCCTGGCTCCCCGCTCCGCAGTGCGAAGCCCCGATCCGGACTTGCCCGGCGTGGGAACTGTGTCACAGGAATGTGACATCCGCCCTCTTGCTGGCGTCTCGATGACTTCTACACTGCGCGTTTCTTCCACCATGAGCAGCAAAGCCGCGAACAAACGCATCCTCGTCGCCGATGACGAGCCCGATGTGCTCCAGCTCGTCTCGATCAACCTCAAGAACGCCGGGTTCAATGTCATCAAGGCGGTGGATGGCCTCAGCGCGTTGACCCAGGCCCGCGAGACGCTGCCGTCGCTCATCGTGCTCGATTTGATGCTCCCCGAGATGTCCGGCCTCGAGGTCTGCAAGGTCCTGAAAAAGGAGCCGCGAACGAGCCAGATCCCGATCATCATGCTCACGGCGAAGGCGGAGGAAGTGGACCGGATCGTCGGGCTCGAGCTGGGCGCGGACGATTACCTGACCAAGCCGTTCAGCCCGCGCGAGCTCGTGCTGCGGGTCAAGTCGGTGATGCGCCGCGCCGCCGGCACGACGGAATCCACCGACCACCTGACGCTCGGCGAGATCAAGGTCGATCGCTCCCGCTACGAGGTGAAGGTGAAGGGGAAGGCCATCGATTTCACGGCCACGGAGTTCAAGCTGCTGACGCTGCTCATGGAGCGCCGGGGGCGCGTGCAAAGCCGCGATACGCTGCTCAATGACGTGTGGGGCTACGAGAGCGCGATCGATACGCGCACCGTCGATACGCACATCCGCCGCCTGCGCGAAAAGCTGGGCCAGGCCGCGGATTGCATCGAAACAATTCGCGGTTTCGGCTACCGCATCGCCGAAACCGACCGGTAACCGGATGGGATGGATTTGCGGATTGCTGCTGGCGGCGTTGCTGGCCCTGGCTTGGTGGGTCGCGCATCGCCGCTCGCTCGCACATTGGAAGCACCTCGAGACGGTGCTGGACGACCTCAGCGCCGGACGCATCCCGGAAAGCTTCGGGCTATGGAAAGGCGGGGCGCCGATCGCGCGCCGTCTGGAGAAGCTCGCCGGCGAGCAGCAACGCTTGCACCAGCAGATCAGCCGCGAGGAATCGAATCTCCAGACGGTGCTCGCGAGCATGGAGGAAGGGCTGATGGTGGTGGACGCACAGCACGTTCTGCGGCGGGTCAATCCCTCGTTTCTCAAGCTCTTCGAGTTGAAGAACGATCCGCGGGGTCAAACCGTCCTGCGCACCCTGCGGGAGACGCAGATCGAAGAGATGGTGAGCGCCGCGCTCAAGACCGGCGAACCGCAGACGCGCGACATCTCCATGAACGGCAACAAGCAGCAACGGCACGTGGCCGTGCACGCCGTGCCAATGCGCGATGACGAGGGGCAGCCGGGAGTGGTCGCGATCTTCCGGGACATGTCGCGGCTGAAGGCGCTCGAAGACGTGCGCCGGGAGTTCGTGGCCAACGTTTCGCACGAGCTGCGGACGCCGCTCTCCGTCTTTCACGGCTACGTGGAAAACCTGCTCGATCAACCGACGATGCCGCGGAAGGAGCAGGCCGAAGTCTTCCACATCCTGCGCAAGCATTCGCTGCGGCTCAACGCGCTCCTCGAAGATCTGCTCAACCTCGCCCGGCTCGAGACGCGCCACGAAAAGCTGGCTCCGGAGCCGCTCGCGCTCGCCGCGTTTGTGGGCAATGTGGTGGACGATTGGAAGGGGCGGGCGGAGGCGAAGAAGGTCACCTTGACGCTCGAGGCGGCGCCGGAACTCCCACCGCTCGAGGCTGACCCGCGCCGCCTGGAGCAGGTCGTGACTAATCTGCTCGAGAACGCGATCAAGTACACCGAGGAAGGCGGGCAGATCCGGATCACCGCGGTGGCGATCGGCGAGGAAATCGAGCTCCGCGTCGCCGACACCGGCATCGGCATTCCGCCGGCCGACCTGCCGCACATCTTCGAACGCTTCTACCGCGCGGACAAATCCCGCACCCGCGAGCACGGCGGCACCGGGCTGGGGCTCTCCATTGTGAAACACATCGTGCAAATCCACGGCGGCTCGGTGAAGGCGGAGAGCACCTACGGAAAAGGAACGGTGATTTCCCTCCGGCTTCCGCTCAAGCCGGCGGTGGCGGATTAGCGAACGGGGCCATTCGCTGTCACAGCCGCGGAGCGGCGGCAACCCGAATAGCCGTCTCGCCCAGCCTAACCGCCGAGCCGGAGGATCGTCCTCGCATGGAGTGATGGAGTGATGGAGTGATGTTTCAGCGCTCCAACACTCCATCACTCCATACGAGGACGAGTACGACGACGAGCCGAGGACAAAAAAAAGTTTCAGCCCAGCAGCGCCGCCACCATCGCCTTCTCCTCCTTCAACTCGTTGACCGTCGCGTCAATCCTGGCGCGGGAGAAAGGATTGATCGGCACCCACTTGGCGAGCTCCCACTGGCCCGCGCTGTTGGTGCGCACGGGAAGCCCGGCTATCAGGCCGGGCTCGACTTCGTATTCGCCGGGCGAACAGACGGCCACACTGTGCCAGTCGCCTTCGGCGGTCGGGGTGGTCAGCGAACGGACGGTGTCCACCACGGCGTTCGCGGCGCTCGCCGCGGACGATGAGCCGCGCGCCTTGATAATCGCGGCCCCGCGTTGTTGCACCGTGCTGATGAAGTCGGCTTCCAGCCAGGGATGATCGAGAATCACTTCCGTGGCCGGCCGGCCGTCGATGCGCGCATTGTGAAAATCGGGATACTGCGTGGCGCTGTGATTGCCCCAGATCGCCAGATTCGTGACGCTGGTCACGTCCACCCCGGCCTTGAGCGCGAGCTGCGATTTGGCGCGGTTTTCGTCCAGGCGCATCATCGCGAACCAGCGGTCCTGCGGCACGCCGCGGGCGTTGTTCATCGCGATCAAGCAATTGGTGTTGCACGGATTTCCGACCACCAGCACCCGCACGTCGGACGCCGCGTTTTTCTCGATCGCCTGGCCCTGCCCGATGAAAATCTTGCCGTTGATCCCGAGCAGATCCTGGCGCTCCATCCCCGCTTTGCGTGGCACCGAGCCGACGAGGAGCGCCCAATTCACCCCGCTGAAACCTTGGTCGAGCGAAGAGGTCGGAACGATTGCCTTGAGGAGCGGGAAGGCGCAGTCCTGCAACTCCATGACCACGCCTTGCAAGGCGCCGAGGGCGGGCTCGATCTCGATCAGGTGGAGCACGACCGGCTGATCCGGGCCGAACATCGCCCCCGAGGCGATCCGGAAAAGGAGGGAGTAACCGATCTGGCCGGCAGCGCCGGTGACAGCGATCTTGAGGGGAGGTTTCATAGCAGGGAATCAGGCGAGTTTCAGCTCAGCGCGGGGCGTCGGGTTGGGAGCAAGGGTCTGGGGAGGAGGGAATCTGGCGTGCGGTGGTCAAATCTGGCGCGTTACTCGTGCCATCGCCTGGTTTCCCGGAGCATCGGTTCGACCCGCCGCAAAGTGCGGACCATGGCCTCGTCGTGGTCCCACTTCGCGATTGGTTCCGCGATGCGCTCACTCCAGTTCGCATCACTGACCGCACCGGGGACATTGAACCGTTGCGAAGTCGCAAAAAGATCGGTGACCATCATGATCGCAATCCACGCATTCGACTTGAACAATGCTTGCAGCAGCCGCTCGTGAACTTCGCCCGGATAGGGCGCGATCTGCGGCAGTTCGAACCTGGCCCAGCGCGCGAGTCGCCGTGCCTCCTTCCAGGCATGATCGCGCGCGGCGACCGTCGCGGGGTTGCCATCGTCCGCCCTGCTGATGCTCGCCATCCAGTTTTCCCAAGTCGTGCGCAGCGGCTCAAAATCGTGCGTGGCGTAGGTCGTCACCGACAGCCGCTGATACTTGTCCCCGGGAATCATCGAGCCGTCGGGCTCATTCTCCCAGATCGGGATCTTGAAGCCCGCGATGCCCAGCTCGGTCAGAGAGGGCCGCACATAATCCGGGACCTCGCCGAGATCCTCGCCGATCAGCCGGTACTCGCCGCACTCCTGGAGCAGCACGCGCAGCAATTCCTCGCCCTGCGCCCGATTCGCCGCTTTGTGCTCCGGGGTGTCGTCCTCATTTGGCGTGAAATGCGGCAGCTCGCCGCCCGTGCGGGCTTTTGCTTCCTCTTCGGTGAGAGGCAGAAACTCCGCGTTCCGATCCGGGCGCCAGGGAAAGCTGTAGATGCGGTAGAAGCCGAGGATGTGATCGATGCGGAAGAGGTGAAAGATCTCGCGCACTTTGGCGACGCGCTGCCGCCACCACGCGAAATCCTCCGCGCGATGCACGTCCCACGGATAGAGCGGAATGCCCCAGTTCTGGCCCCACTTGGTGGTGAAGGGATCGGCCTGAAAGACGCGCTCCGGCGGCGCACCGCCGCTCCATTTGTGATCGAACAATTCCGGCACTGCCCACACATCCGCGCTAAACAACGAAACCCCAAAAGGGATGTCGCCCATCAACGCCACCCGGTGGGCGGCGGCGTCCTCGCGCACCCCGGCCCACTGCGTCCAGGCGATCCACTGCACATACATGAAAAACCGCGCACGTTCCTGGAGCGCCTTGCGTTCCGCGGGAGGCAGCGCAACGACCCATTGCTGCGCTTTCGCGAAGCTCTGCTGTTCTTCGGGCCAGTGGTCCCAGCGCTCGGAGCCGCTGTTTCGCTCCATCAACGTGCGGAAAAAGGCGTAGGGCTCGAGCCAGGCCTTTTGCTCGCGCCGGAAAGTGCGAAACACCCGGGCCCGCTTGTCGTTTTTCTTCGCGGAGCCGGCGCGATAGTTGGTGAAGGCCCGTTCGAGGAGGTGCAGCTTGAGCGCCTTGACCCGCGGATAGATCACCGCGCCGCGCAGCAAGTCCTTGAGTTGATCGCCGCTCACCTCCGCGATGTCCGCGGCGGAAAGATCCGGCACCGCCTCGGGGGTAATTTCAATCGTCGGCGGATCAAGCGCGACCGAGGAGATCGCGTTGTAGGGGGAATTGTCGTTGCCGGTTTCGTTGACCGGCAGGATCTGCACGACGCCGAAGCCGTGCTCGGCGGCCCAGCGCACGAACTCGCGCAAGGCGCCGACGTCGCCGATTCCGAGATCGTTTTCACCACGCAGTGCAAAAAGGGGCGCCAGCAGGCCGGCGAGCGGTTTTTCGGGGGTCAAATCCATACGCGTCCGGACTGGATAGACATCGCGCCGTCCGCAGGCAAGCGGCAAGCTGAAGCGGTTCCGCCTTTTTTCTGACTCGGCGTAAGTATTCGTTCTCGTCCTCGTTCTCGTCCTCGTTCTCGTCCTCGTTCTCGTCCTCGTTCTCGTCCTCGTTCTCGTCCTCGTTCTCGTCCTCGTTCTCGTTCTCGTTCTCGTCTCGTCGTCGTCGATTCGAGAACGAGAACGAGAACGAGGACGATCTGCGCCTCCCCTCGTCCCCCGTGGCGGGCGCGCTCCGACGGCTGCCAACACGCGCTCGGGCCTTGCCGCGGACGCCTCCCGCGCCCAACACTTGCATCATGCCCCCCGTGTTCCGCCTCCTCCCCCTGACCGTTCTCCTGATCGCTGCCGCACACGCCGCCGCCCCACCCGGCAGCGAACCCACCGGTCCCGGCGAACTGGCGCGGATCAACGGTTTTCTCGTCGCCGGTCACGCGTGGACGTGGGGCAAAGGCACGCTGTTCGAGGCCATCGAACAGACCAACGCCGCCGGGGCCAACGCCCTCGAGGTGTTTCTGATGGGCATGCCGATCAGCGCGGAAACGGGCGAACTGGCCCTGGATGAAAACACTCCCGAGGCCGCGCTGAAGGCCATCAAGGACAAGTGCCGCCAACATGGGGTCCGCATCATCAACGCCTACATCGGCCAAAAACAATGGACGCGCATTGGCCAGGATGAGGCGGCGCTGCGCAGGTTCTTCGTGTTTGGCAAAAAGCTCGGCGTCTCCGGGTTCACCGGCGAGCCGGCGGAGCGGCAATGGGACATGGTCGAGCGGCTGCTCAAGGAATACGACCTGACCTTTGCCGTGCACAATCACCCGAAGGAATTCGACGCGCCCTACATCGGCGGCCCGTATCGTTATTGGGATCCGCGCTACACCGCCCAGAAGCAGACCGGGCGCGACCCGCGGTTTGGGATTTGCCTGGATACCGGCCACGCCGCACGGTCCGGGCTCAACAACGTGGAGGTGCTCAAGGCGATCGCCGGACGTTGCCTGAGCGTGCATCTGAAAGACATCTCCGAGCCCACCGCCGACGCGCACGACGTGCCCTACGGCCGCGGCGCCGTCAATGTGCCGGCGCTGCTGGCCGAGCTGCGGCAGCAGAAGTTTTCCGGACACCTTTCCCTCGAGTACGAATGGACGGAGTCGCCCACCTTCGCGACCGATGTGAAGGGGCTGGTTGATTTCATTCGGGAAGTCCCGATTCCGCAGGCCGAAGTCCGATAATCCAACGGCCATGCGCAAATTCCTCTTCGCCGCGCTCCTCTCGGCCGCCGCAGCTTTCGCCGGCCCCGATGATTTCCCCGCGCCCACCAACAGCGAGCCGGGCAACCCGTCACCGATGTCCCCCCAGGAGGCCCTGGCGAAGATCACGCTGCCGCCGGGATTCCACGCCACGCTTTTCGCCGCCGAGCCCGAGGTGATGAACCCGATCGCGATGAGTTTCGACGCGCGCGGGCGGCTGTGGATCGCGGAAAATTTCACCTACGCGGAACGGGCGTTGCGCTTCGACCTCCGGCTGCGCGACCGCATCCTGATCTTTGAAGACACGGATGGTGACGGCCGCGCGGATTCGCGCAAAGTCTTCAGCGACCACCTGCAAATGCTCACCAGCATCGCGCGCGGCCACGGCGGCGTTTGGGCGCTCTGCCCGCCGCAGGTCCTCTTCATCCCGGATCGCAACGGGGACGACGTTCCGGACGGCCCGCCGGAGGTGGTGCTCGATGGCCTCACGGTCGCCCAGGAGAACTATCACAACTTCGCCAATGGCTTGAAATGGGGCCCCGACGGCTGGCTCTACGGACGCTGCGGCGCGTCCTGCCCCGGTGAGCTCGGCGTGCCGGGAACGCCGCCCGAGCGACGCGTGCCGATCCGCGGCGGCTTGTGGCGCTTCCATCCCGAGCGCAAGACGGTCGAGGTGCTGACCCACGGGACGACGAATCCCTGGGGCCACGACTGGGACGCGTTCGGCGAGCCATTCTTCATCAACACCGTCAACGGCCATCTCTGGCACGCCATTCCCGGCGCGCACTTCGTCCGGCCGCATACCATCGATCCGAACCCGCACGCCTACGGCCTCATCGACCTGCACGCCGATCACTGGCACTTCGACACCGGCCAGAGCTGGATGGCCTCGCGCGACGGAAAAGCGGACGCCTTCGGCGGGGGCCACGCGCACGTCGGGATGATGATCTACCTGGGCGACAACTGGCCCGCCGACTATCGCGGCAAACTCTGCACCCTCAACTTTCACGGCCGCCGGATTAACGTCGATCGGCTGGAGCGCAGCGGCTCGGGCTTCGTGGGGAAACACGAGCCCGACATGGTGCAATTCGGCGATCCGTGGTTTCGCGGCAACGAGCTCGATTACGGCCCCGATGGCGGCGTCTTCGTGCTCGACTGGAGCGACACCGGGGAGTGCCACGACAGCACCGGCGTCCACCGCACCAGCGGCCGCATTTTCAAGATCACCTATGGCGAGACGCACCCGGTCCAAGTGAGCGATCTGGCGAAGGCGAACCCCGAGGACCTGGTGAAGCTTCACACCCACGAGAACGAATGGTTTGCGCGTCAGGCGCGGCTGGAACTCGCGCGGCGGGCCGCCGCCGGCGAAGACCTGACGGAAGCCCGGCAGGGCCTGGCCGCGCTGTTGGGGCGCGAGTCCGATCCAACATATCGCATGCGCGCACTTTTCACCCTCCATGCGATGGGCGGCCTCCCACCCGAAATGCTCCGCCGGCTTCTGCTCGATGGCGACGAGCACCTCCGCGCGGGGGCCATCCACCTGCTGACGGATGCCTGGCCATTGGACACGATCCTGCGCCCGCACCCCGGCGCGGTTCGGGAAGTTCCACCCGAAATCCTGGCCAGTTTCACCCGCATGGCCCGGGAGGACCGCTCCGGCCTGGTGCGGTTAGCCCTCGCCTCCACCCTTCAACGTCTGCCGGTCGCCCGCCGCGCCGAGCTGGCCGCGCCGCTGCTGGCCCATGCCGAAGACGCGGACGACCACAACCTCCCCATGCTCGTTTGGTACGGCCTGATGCCCCTCGCCGACCTCGATCCGGCGGCGCTCGTGCCGCTGGCGGGAGCCTGCGAGTGGCCCACGACGCGGCGTTACATCGCCCGCCGCGTGGCGGAAGACGCCGAGAAGGCTCCGGCAACGCTCAACGCGCTGCTCCAGCTCGCCGGGGAGCGGCCGGAAGCATTTCTCGCGGACGTGCTCGCGGGCATGAGCGACGCCTTCACCGGCTGGCGCAAAGCGCCGAAACCGGCCGCCTGGGATGCGCTCCAGACCAAGGCCGCGGCGAGCGCCGACGCCGCGCTGCGCGACCGTGTCCGTGACCTGAGCGTCCTCTTCGGCGATGGCCGCGCGCTCGATGAGATGAAGCGCCTCGCTTTGGATCCCAAGGCCGACCTCCGCGCGCGCAAACAGGCCCTTCAGACGCTCGTCGTCGCGCGCGAGCCGGATTTGCGCAGCATCTGTGAAGGCCTCCTCGGCGAGAAATATCTAAACACCGTCGCCATCCGCGGGCTGGCCGAAGAACGGGATCCCGCGCTCGGCCCGAAGCTGGTCAAAGTCTATAAATCCTTCGCCTTCGACGAACGGCCGCAGCTCCTCGCGGTGCTCGTCTCGCGCGCCCCATGGGCGAAGGCGCTGCTCGACGCCGTCGCCGAGGGCAAGGTCCCACGCGCCGATCTCTCCGCCTTTCACGCGCGGGAAATCCGCAACCTCGGCGATCCGGCGCTCACGCAGCAACTGAGCCAGGTCTGGGGCGAGCTGCACGAAAGCGCCGCGGACAAGCGTCAGCTCATGGCCAAACTCAAGGCAGAGCTCACGCCCGAGTTGCTCGCCAAGGCTGATCCGTCCAAGGGCCGCGCCACTTTCACCCAAACCTGCGCCGTCTGTCACACGCTCTACGGCGAAGGCGGCAAGATCGGTCCGGACCTGACCGGCTCCGGCCGCGATAACCTCGATTACCTGCTCGAAAACATCATCGACCCGAGCGCCGTCGTGACCGCCGACTTCCGCCTCTCCACGCTGACGCTCAAAGACGGCCGGGTGCTGAGCGGCATGATCGCCGCCCGCAGCGAGCGCACGCTGACGCTCAAGACGATGACCGAAGCGCTCACCATCGAACAGGCGGAGATCGCCAGCACCCAGGACTCCCCCGTCTCGCTGATGCCGGAAGGCCTGCTGCTAGCCTTCACCCCGGAACAAGTGCGCGATCTCTTCGCCTACCTCATGTCCCGCCAGCAAGTGCCGCTCGCGCACTGACCCGGCTCGCTGCGGTGCCGGCCTCCCGACTCCGCACCCGCAGAGCGGTCCGAAAGCGCCAGAGGACTGGCGCACTCCAAAACGCAAGCGAGGCAGCGAGGTATTCGATGCTGAACGAGCGCCGAATTTGGCGCCAGCTTTTGGATTGCTCCAGTCCTCTGGAGCTTTCCGCATCGCGGGTGCGGCGCCGGCGCAGATGGCATGAGATCGCCCCGATGGCGCTAAACAGATATCTGCCCCTCGATCGGACGCGGAAATGGTTTATGAAAAGCCATGAACCCGTCCCGACTGCACTTCTGCCTCGAAGCTGAGGCGACGGGTTCACGTGCCCGCGCGGGGACCTTTCGCACTTTGCACAACGAGGTGCAGACGCCGCTCTTCATGCCGGTGGGGACGAAGGCGACGGTCAAGGCGCAGCTCACCCAGACGCTCGAGGACGCCGGATCCCAGATCCTTCTCGCGAATACCTACCATCTCCTGCTGCGCCCCGGCCCAGAGGTTTTTCGCCGCACGGGCGGCATTCACGGGTTCATGAGTTGGAAGCGCTCGGTGCTCACCGATTCCGGCGGGTTTCAGATCTATTCGCTGCCGCATTCGCGCTCGATGAGCGAGGCCGGCGCCGTCTTTCAGAGCTACCTGGATGGCCGCCTGATCCTGCTCAGTCCGGAGGTCAGCATCGAGACGCAAAAGGCGATCGGCAGCGACATCATGATGGCGCTCGATCAATGCATCCCCTCGACGGCAGATGAGCCCACCGCTCGCGCGGCGCTTGGGATCACCCAACGCTGGGCGGCGCGGTGCCTGGCCGCGCGCGGAGATTCGCCGCAGTCGATGTTTGCCATCGTCCAGGGTGCGCTCTTCCCGGAACTGCGGCGCGAAAGCGCGGCGGGCCTGACCGCGCTGCCTTTCGACGGCTTTGCCATCGGTGGCCTCGCGGTCGGCGAAAGCCGCAGCCAGCGGGAGGACATCTGCGAGCTGACGGCGCAGATCCTGCCGCACGACCGGCCGCGCTATTTGATGGGGGTGGGCACGCCGCTCGACATCCTCGAAGCGGTCCACCGGGGCGTGGACATGTTCGACTGCATCATGCCCACGCAGCTTGCCCAGCGCGGCGGCGCCTTCACGTCCCGCGGCTTTCTCCAAATGCGGCGGGGGGTTTACAAATTCTCCGAAGGCCCTCTCGATCCTGCCTGCTCCTGCCCGACTTGTGCGCGCTACTCGCGCGCCTATCTGCACCACTTGACCAAGGCGGGGGAAACCCTCGGCTGGCAGCTCCTCGGACAGCACAACATCTACTTCTATCACCAGTTGATGCGCGATATCCGGGCGAGCATTCTGGCGGACCGGTTCCTCGAGCTTTATCGGGAAAAGCGCGGGTTTCTGCACGAGCCCGACCTCGATCATCCGATCCGCGATTCCAAGCCGAAGCGGAAAAAGCCTCTCACCCTGGGCGGTTATGAGGTGCACACCGCGCAGGAAGGATTCGCCAGCATTCGGCACGTCGCATCGGGGGAGATCATGCATGCGCGCACTCCGCCGATGGACGAGGCGCGCCGCCTTTACACCGACCAGGCAAACCTCTCCGAACGCCTGCGGCTGGCGGAGGGCGGGAGCCCGGAAGCGTCACGTCCGCTGGTGATCTGGGATGTCGGTCTCGGGGCCGCGGCCAATGCGATGGCGGCGATCGGCTGCTACGAGGAGCTGGCCGCCACCGGCCCGGTGCGCCCACTGCTAATCGTCAGCTTCGAAAACGATCTCGACTCGCTCCGGCTCGCGCTCCGGCACCATGAGCTCTTCCCGTATTTGCGCCATGGCGGTCCGGCCGGAATTCTGAAGCGCGAGCAGTGGCAGTCGCGGGAGCACGCGGGATTAAGCTGGGTGCTCGTGGCGGGCGATTTTCTCGAAACCATGGCGGCGGCGCCGGCGCCACCGGATCTGATCTTCTACGACCTGTTTTCGAGCAAGACCTGCCACGAGCATTGGACCCTCGAAGCGTTTCGCCAGCTCTTCGCCGCTTGCGAAGGACGCGCCACGGAACTCTTCACCTACACCTTCTCCACCGCGGCGCGGGCGGCTCTGCTCGCGGCGGGCTTCTACGTCGCCAAAGGGCGCAGCATCGACGATCGCCTCGAGACGACGATCGCGCTGACTCCGGCCGCGCGTCATGCGCCCTCTGCGCGGCCGCCGGAGCTGCTCTCAGCGGATTGGCTGGAGAAATGGAACCGCTCGAGCGCGCGGTTTCCGGCCGAGATCAAGGCGGAGCAACACGCCTGGTTTGAAAGCGCGATTCTGAAGCATGTGCAGTTTCAGAGCGTCTGAGCGCACTCACGAAAAACAGCCGTGCCGAAGGCTTCCCATGCGAAACTGGACTCCATGCATTACACCTGCGAACTAGATGGGCGACATGCAGATGAGCATGGGCCACTCCGAAGGAAGCGGCTCAGGAAAACGCTTTTGCAGCCAATGTGGCAAACCGCTGGGCGCGAATGATCGCTACTGCAGCCATTGCGGCCACGAAGTTGGGAAGTAAATGGCGAGGCGCCGCACGGGCGATCGCCACGCAAATCACGCCGCATCCGGCTACGCTTGCCGGCCGGCGTCGGCGACGGCGAGGAGATCCGCACGGGTGAAGATCGGCACCACGTGGTGTCCGCGCTGCTGGATGTTTTCGCGTCCGCCTTCCTGCCGATCCACCAGCGCGATGACGAAGGCCACTCGACCGCCCTCGGCCTCGATCGCATCGATCGCTTGCAACGTCGAACCGCCGGTGGTGATGACGTCATCGATCACGACGACCGAGTTGCCGGCCGTGAAATTACCCTCGATGAGTTTTTGACGGCCGTGCGCCTTGAGCGATTTGCGGACAGTGAAAGTCTGGAGCGAAGTGGCGGGGTCTTCGAGATGCGCCGCGATCCCAATGCTCAACGAGATCGCGTCTGCGCCCATGGTCAGTCCGCCAACGGCATCTGTTTGGATCCCTCGCGCCGCGGCCGTTTCCTTGATTAATTCCCAGCCGACCCGGCCCACCAGCACCGCTCCGGCGGGATCCATGGTGGTCAACTTGGCATCCACATACAGGTCGCTCTTCGCGCCGGAGGCGAGCGTGAACGAGCCGTGGCAGACCGACTTCCTGGTGAGAATTCGCAACAATTCGGATTTTTCCTGATTCGGACTCATCGGCGGCAGTATTCGAAGCGCAGCGACTCGCGGCAAGCCCAAGCCTGACTTCTTGGGAAGTCAGGCAGTGGCGCAGGCGTCCCGCCTGCGCAGTGGCCACGACAGGCGGGACGCCTGTCCGACTTTCCGGCAGGCGGGGACGCCTGCCCCACTTGCCGTCGGACGAATCGGAGGCGGGAGTGCCTCGAAGGTGCGCCTACCTGGCGGCCGCCTGCTGATGCGCGCTGTGATCCACGGCGGCGGTGGGTGCCGCGGGCGATGCCTGCGGGTTGGCCTGCAAGTAAGCATCCACGTCCTTGGTCACGATGAGCTTGCCCCACATGATCGACCAGTGGCCGGGGAAGGTGCAGACATACTCGTAGTCGCCCTCTTTTTTTGGCGCGGTGAGCTTGATCGTATCCTTCTGACCGGGCTCGAGGAGCTTGGAGGCGTTGAGGACGCGCTTGTCCTTTTGCGGAATGTAAGCGCGGCCCTCCTTGTCCAGCGCATCGGGCTTCATCGTCTGCGCCGCTTCCGCCACGGATTGACGCGTGCCGGGTTCGACGACCACGAGGTTGTGGGGCATCAGATCCACGTTTTCGAAGATGATCTCGAAGGACTTCCCGGCTTCGACGACGAGCCGCGGGGTGTCGTAGCGCATTTGTTCGCGAACCGTCTTCACGACAAAGACGCTCACGCCGAGCCCGCGCAGCTCCTTGCGGAGGCGCGTCGCGTCATCCGCCGGCAGCAAGGTTGCGAGCTCCATCCCCGCCTGGACGGTCTCCACGAAATCCTGTTTCGTCCGGTCGTCCGCGGGCACCGATTTCGCGTAGGTGAGGATGCTCTCGGCGGCGGGTCCGGCGGCGGACTTTTCCCAGCTCTCGCGCGGGAGCTGCACGATGGCGCGCGCGGCGGAGGTGCGGTCAAGGCCGCGCTGCAGGTGCGCGGCGAGCGTGACGAAGTTCGCTCGCGCATTTTCCGCTCCCATCAAGGGCAGCGCCCGGAGCGCATCGGAACGCGCGCCGGCACTCGTCTTCGCATCGCCCAGCACCGACGCGAGGAGCGGCTGGAATTTCGCGCGCAGCGCCGGATCCGGCAGGAATCCAATCGCGTTGATCAGCGAGGAGCGCGCGGCGTCGCTCTTCGCCTCGGCCCAGGTCTGTTGCGGATTGCCGTCGGCGACAATGAGCGCCGCCCAAACGGCGCGGCGCACGCCATTCTGGGTCGCCTTGCTGCCAAGCTCGGAAAGCGCGCTCCGGGACTTGATGAGTTCCGGCGCCGGGGTGCTGCCGAGGACCTTGCCGAGTTCGTCGGCCGCGGCCGCGCCGGCGCCACCCTTGTCGTCCAGACGCTTCAGGGTGGCGACCAGTTCCGTGACTCGATCCGTCTTGTGCAGTTTGGCGAGTTCGCTCAGCGCCTTGTCGCGACCGGCAGGATTGAAGCCTTTCCGTTCCAGGCGCGCGAGCAGCACGGGTTCCGTGTCGGGCGCCTTCGCTAGTTCGCTGTCGGACATGTGCTCGATCACATAAACGAGGGCCTCGGGATCCGTGGGTAGGAGCGTTTCCTTGAAGAGACCCTGGAGCTGTCGGGAGGTTTCCTTGAAGGTGTAGTCGAGGTAGTAATCCATCGGCTTCTTGAGGACTTCGGCGGCAACGAGGAACGCCTCCTTGACATCGTCGCCGCGGAAAAAGCTGGCCGCGCGTACCGCCTCGAGACGGACGCGGGCATGGTCGTCGGAGGCCGCAACCTTGATCAAGTCGAGCGGCTCCTTCACGCGATCCCGCCAGTAGCAGAGCACCCGCACGGCTTGCGCCCGGGCGCGGGGCTCGGGCGAGCGCAGCACGCGGCGCAGCAGCCCTTCATCCACGACATTGTGGTACTGCTTGACCCACAGCCCTTCGAGGACGTGGTGCTCATATTCCTTGTCGTTGGGATCGAGCCCAGCCACCCACTGATCCACCGCGGCGACGACCTCGGCGGTGTCGCGGGCCCCGAGCTCGATCTTGGCCCGCTCGCGGACGTTGTTCTCATGTTCCTTGAGCAGGTCCAGGAGCTTGGGAATCGGCTCGCCCGCGATCTGCGCCGGTTTGAGCAGAGGCATGCCTTCGTAGGTCAGGCGATAGATGCGGCCGTGGTCCTGTTCCCGGTTCGGATCGCGCAGGTGATGCTGCAAGTGCCCGATCAGGGGCTTGTGCCAATCCATGAAATAGACCGAGCCATCCGGCGCTACACTCACGCCGGAGGGACGGAAATTCGGGTCCGTGGAGGTGACCAGATTCTCGAGCGTCTCGCCCTTCAAGCCCGAGCCTTCCTCCGTCACCTTGACCCGGAAGATGCCCTGAATGCTGATCACATTGGTGTTCAGGAAATTGCCGTCGAACTCCGCCGGCCAGGCGCGGCTGGAGAGGATGGCCGTGCCTGGGCAAGGGCGCGAAGGCCGCTCCCAGAACTGTTTCATGCCCGGGTGCTTGCCCGGAAAATCGATGTGGCCGCTGAAGGCCGGCCCGAAGTAATTCGCGTTGCCCGTCGCGTCCGTCATGATGTCATTGCCCCAGTAGGTGAAGACCTTCCCGTGCGGATTGGCGAAGCCGTAAGCTACGTAGCGCTCAAATCGCCCCGTGCGCGGCTCCCAACGATAGAGGGCGCCATCCGTGTTGCGCACCGGCCCCCAGGCGGTCTCGACCTGGGTGCGATGAAAGACTCCGTCGCTCAGGTAGATCGCGCCGCCGGGCTCGATGGCCATGGAGTTGGTTTCATGGTGCGAATCCGCCGCATCGAGGCCGCTGAGCACGCGCTCCTGGAGCTCGCCTTTGCCGTCCCCGTCCGTGTCGCGCGCATACCAAAGGTAGGGCGATTCCATCACCACCACCCCGTCCTTGTAGAACTGAAATCCGGTCGGGCAATTCAGTTGATCCAGGAAGGCGGTGCATTTCGTCGCCTTGCCGTCGGGGCCGATGTCGAAGACCAGCAGCTTGTCGCCTTCCTTGCTCCACGGCGTGCGCTCCGGATAATTCTTCCAGGCGGAAATCCAGAGCCGGCCCTTCGTGTCCCAGGCCATCTGGACCGGACTGACCAGCTCGGGAAAGCGTTCCTCGCTCGCCACCAGTTCCACCTTCACGCCTTTCGGCACGGTCATCAGCTTGATCGCCTCCTCGCCGCCGATGAAGGGATACGACCCGTCCGGGTTCGGTCCCGGCTTGTTCGACTGAATCTTCGGCACCTCGGGCACGTTCGAGTCGTCGATCTTCAGGTCGCCACCTTTCGCCACCTCCCACACGCGTTTTTCCCGGTTCTCCGTCATCACGTCGCGCACCGCCAGCTCGGGCCAGAGCACCGCACGATTGTCGATCTTCGGGCCGCCCTTGCCCGACTCGTAGCCGATCGTCGAGCGCCCGCCGAAGATGTTGTATTGATCGACCGTCCGGTAGCGGCTCAGCCACATCGCATTCTGGACCTGCACGGCCGCGCGGATCTTCTCCAGCACCGCGTCCGCAGCCGGTGGCGCCGCGTCAAAGAGGGCGCGATAGATGACCGGAGCGAGCGCCTGATAGCCCGCCACCGTGAGGTGAATCCCATTGTAGGTCAGCGGCTGTTTGGCCGTCTTGTAGAGCTCGAGGGACGGCGTGAAAAGATCCACGAACTGCACGTCATTCGCCTTGGCCACTTCCGCCATCGCCGCGGTGTAGTTCTGGAGATTGGTGTTGTTGGCCGTCGGGTCGGGCAGATTCGGATCGGTCTGCTTTTCCTGCGCGATCGGGGAGAAGAGCACCAGCCGCGGCGCACCTTTGCCGCTGTAGTTCTGCTTCGCCGTATCATCGATCCACTTGTCCAGGTCCGCCTTGAACTTCTCGATGCCCTCGTAGCCCTGGAACGACTCGTTGAACCCCCAGAACGCCAGCACCACATCCGCCTTCACTTTCGTCAGCCACTCGTCCGGAGTCGGCACTCCATCCGAACGCATCCGCGAGGTGATCTCGTCCGCGGCAAACCCCAGATTGCGAATCGAAATATCCTGCTGCGGCCACGCCTTATGAATGAACGCCTCGAGCGTCCCATCGTGCTGCATCCGATCCGCCAGCGCGTTGCCGATGATGGCGATATGCTCGCCTTTTTGGAGTTCCAGTTTCGCCGGCGGGGCGGCGTGCAGCATCGAGACGGCGGTGAAAAGGATGAGAAGCGTGCGGATTTTCATACAACGAGGGGGACAGGGGGTCGGTAGGTGTAGAGCTTTAATGATCCGATGACCAGAACCCTTAGCCGACAAATTTCCTACGCATGCGCTGGCGCGGGCTCTTCCACCCCCGTGCTGAGGGGTGTGTGCAAACTGCCTGGAACCCATGAGCCAGCGTGAGCCCAAGGAGTCGGGGCGCCCTCGCCCCCAGGAGCACCTTGGGGCGAGGG
>JAXDQW010000056.1:0-48216 GCA_034667665.1 Chthoniobacter sp. | reverse complement strand
GAGATCAATACCCGGATTTTCCTGAACCCGGTGCCCGCTCCGGAAAAGGAGGTTTACATCGTGAAAAGCGGGGACGTGCTCAATCGGGTGGCGGCTCACACCAAGACCACCGCCGAACTCCTGATGAGGGCGAACAATCTCTCCGGCACCATGCTCCGCATCGGACAGAAGCTTTATACCTCACCTTCGAACTTCTCGATCCACATCAGCCGCAAGCACAGCAAGGTTGTCCTGAACAACAATGGACGCTTCTTTAAGCAGTATCCCATCCGCGAATGGCCGGCCACCCTCCAGACTCAGAAAAAAGGCGCTCCCGTGGTCAAGCTCAGCGGCAAGGTGATCGAAAAAATCGCCTTGCTCGACGGCAGCCGGGTCATCTTTACCGACAAAGGATTCGCGAATGCCACGCACTGGATCACGGTCAGCATCCCCCACTGTACGCTCTACGCCGAACCGCCCGCCGGCGCCGATCCGAAGAAGGCTTCCAAGCCCCCTTCGGGTATTGCGCTCGACCCCGAAGCCACGGCCGAGTTGTCCTCCATGCTCAACCGCGGAACCCCCGTTTACCTCGAATAATCCTCCCATGAAATTGCAGCCGCTGGAATTTGAAAAACCGATCCTCGAGCTCGAGGAAAAGCTGGCCGACCTGAAGCGCCATTCGCGGGCGAATGACCTCAACTTCGACGCCGAAGTCCACCGAATGGAAGCCCGGATCGAGGAAACCCGGCGGCAGATTTACCTCAATCTGACGGCGTGGCAGCGCGTGCAAATCGCCCGCCATCCCGCGCGGCCCTACGCCCTGGATTACCTGCAGCTTTCGTTCTCCGGTTTCTGCGAGCTGCGCGGAGACCGCCTCTATGCCGATGACAAGGCGATGCCCGGCGGACTGGCGACGATCGGCGCGCGGAAGTGCGCGGTCATCGGGCACCAGAAGGGCCGCGAGCTCCGTGAGAACATCAAGCGCAACTTTGGTTGCGCCAATCCGGAAGGCTACCGCAAGGCGCTGCGGCTGATGCGCCTGGCGGAAAAATTTTCCCTGCCTTTCGTCGCGCTGATTGACACCCCGGGGGCGTATCCCGGCATCGGCAGCGAAGAGCGGCACATCTCGGAAGCGATCGCCGTGAATCTGCGCGAGATGATGGTGTTGCGAACACCCACCGTCGCCGTGGTCATCGGTGAAGGCGGCAGCGGCGGGGCGTTGGGCATCGGCGTCGCCGATCGCGTGCTCATGCTCGAGAATTCGTATTACTCCGTGATCAGCCCGGAAGGTTGCGCCGCGATCCTCTGGAAGCATCGCAAACACGCTCCCGAGGCCGCCGCCGCGCTTAAGCTGACGGCGCGCGATTTATTCGAACTCAAGCTGATTGAGGAAGTCATTCCGGAACCGCTGGGCGGCGCGCATCAAGACCACAACGCCGCGATCGCCAATCTAAAAAAGGCAGTAAGCCGGCACCTCGACGAGCTTTCCAAAATCCCCATCGATCAGCTCCTAGCCGAACGCTACGCCAAGTTTCGCCGCGTCGGGATCTTCGCCGGCGATGCCTGAGGCCCAGGGAGCCGGGGCGCCTCGCCCCGGGTCGCGAGCACTCAGAGCAGCCCGGTCGTCTCCGGCAGACCGCACAGCAGGTTCAGCGACTGCACGGCCTGGCCGGCCGCGCCCTTGGTCAAATTGTCTTCCGCGCTGAAGAGCACCAGCCGCCCGGTGCGTGGATCATGCCGCCAGGCGAGATCGACAAAGTTTGTTAGCGTCAGGTTCTTGGTGTCGGGCATGCCGGCTTCCCCGAGCAGCCGGATGAACGGTTCGCGCCCGTATGCTTCGGCGTAGGCATTCGCGATGTGCCACGGCTCGATCCCTTCCGCGAGGGCGCAGTGAATAGTGGTGTGAATCCCGCGATTCACCGGGACGAGATGTGGGATGAAACTGATCGTCACCGACTCTCCCGCGGCCAGGGAAAGCTCCTGCTCGATCTCCGCGAGATGCCGGTGCTTCGGCACACCATAGGCACGCAGGCTCTCGTTGCACTCCGCATACAGGTACTCCAGCTTCGCGTTTCGTCCGGCACCGCTGACCCCGCTCAGCGAACACGCCGTGATGCTTTGCGGCTGGATGAGCTGGCGCTGGAGCAGGGGATGCAGGGGCAGGATGATGCTCGTGGGATAACAGCCCGGCGAGGCGACCAGGCGCGCTGCTTTGATCCGGTCGCGGTAAACTTCCGGCAGGCCGTAAACACTCATCCCCGCCAGCTCCGGCGCCTGGTGGACTTCGCCGTAAAAGTTTGCATAGACCGCCACGTCCTTGATCCGGAAGTCCGCGCTCAGATCAATGACCCGCAGTCCGGCCGCCACCAGCGGCCGGGCAAACTCCGTGGCCACCCCGTGCGGCAGCGCCAGAAAGATGACGCCCGCTCCGGTGGCCACGATCTTGTCCACGTCCGACTCGATGAAGGGAAGATCCGCGTAGCGCATCCCGGCGAACTTTGGAAAAACCTGCCCGATCGTTTGCCCCGCAAGCTGGCGCGAGGTGAGCGCCACGAGCTCCACCCCCGGATGCCGAATGAGCAACCGGACCAATTCTTCGCCGGAATAACCACTGGCGCCGACAACGGCGACTTTTTCGAGATTCATCGCCGGAACATAGGAGCGACTAACCAAGGTGAAAACGGGAAAGTCGCCCGCGTCCGCGCCAGGCGCCGAACCCCAGCCTGTCGCCAGCCCGCCGCGCGAATCCTTCTTCGTCGAGATCGGCTCCTTCGGCCCGCACGAGGTTGCCCGCGCCGTCATCGACGAGCTGGTCCGCTTCCACGAGCGCGTCGATCTGCTCATCCGGGAGCTGGTCCTCGCCTTCGTTGTCGCCCTCGCCCTGAAGCTGGGCAATAACATCGTTTGGAAAATGCTCGGACGCATCCGGGTGAGCCTTGTCAACTGGTGCGACCTGCGAATACGCGTGCGAACTCGCCGCTAGCCTCCGCTAGCCTTGCGGCTGAGTACGAGGTAAGACCTCTACGCGCATGGCTCTTGACGTTTACGTGATGCCGCTTTGGCGCTTCAAGGCGGGCGACTTCACATCTCCCATCGAGGCGACGCTCGGAATAAAGCCAACGATTATTTCAGGCTCAGCGCTCCGTCCGCAACCACCTTGGCATATTCGGTTTCTCGCAAGGCTCGGGGTTGTTGATATTATTCCTCCCGAGCCCGAACCGATTCTGGAAGAGCGCCGAGAGACAGCAATCCAGGAGGTCACCGCACTCAAACAGGATCTCACTGCACTGACCGGTGCCACAATCGATTGGCCAGACACGGGCGATGTCCACTACAATAAGCAGTATCACCATCCAGTGACTCTCCGGGCGTTCGCGGCTTGGCTTGACCATCGTGACGCGCTTCCAGAATTCGCCTGCCCACCGAAAAGCAACTACTACGAGCATGCGATTTGGCAGGTCGCGAAACCTCCGCATCGGCAGTTTCCTACTTTGATCCGGCACAGCCTGAACACCGGCTATTTCCTGCCCGTGCCATTCAAAGGACTGCATTTTGTTGAGCCTTTCACCGCATGGGGCCGCCCGTTCCATCATCACGTAGCGTCCACCCATACGATCCTTCGCGAGCTCGCCGAACTGCTCCCATTCTTCGACACAGTCCCCACCGCCACGGCCGAGGACGGATCAAATCCCGTCGCTGACGCGCGCTGGTATGCTGAGGAGCTTCAGCGCATTTGCACCTTAAGCGTGGAGCACCGTCTTCCTGTCATTTTCTATGGGTGACCTTTTGCTGATTGTCCCATCGATCTGCGGATCGCCCGTGTTCGATCTTTACTCCAAGTCTTAAAAGCAGCACTCAGAAAGCCGGCGGCGCCGCTGCCGCTGGCTACTTCAATCTTCATGGTGTTGGCGCCCTCCAAGGCGCTCGCCGGCACGTTGAAAGTGAAGCTTGGTATTAAGATGGAGAGCTACCGAGCTTGCGAAGAGTTATAACGGCGTGACCTGCACGCGGTAAAAGCGCTGCGTACCCGTTGCGTTGTTGTCGAAAAGCTGGAGGGGCGTGGGCTGGCCGTTGGACTGTGTGGTGCCGGTCCCGACACTGCCGACGATACTGGTCCAGGCCGGTGCGGTGAGCGAATCCGAGCGCTGGAGTTGATAGCTGTATCCGCTGTGGCCTGGCACCGTGATGGTCACCTTGCTGCCGTTCTTCACCGCCGCGACCATGCGCAGCGTCGTCGAGTCGATCACGATGCCGTGGTTTTCGAGATTCGGCGGCAAGCCTGAGACGCCGGTCAACAAATCGAGGACGCCATTGTTGACAAAGCCGGCCGCTGCCGTCAGCGCGGTGCCGTTGGCGATGCGCAGCGTGCCGTTGTTCACCACGTCGCCGGTCACGGTGATCGTGCCGCCGGTCATGGCGGTGACGGTGCCGTCGTTGTTCAGGTCGGCATTGAGCGTCCCGCTGCCGCTGAAGGTGGCGCCCGCCGCAATGTTCACCGCATCCACGGTGATCGTGCCGCCTTGGAGATTCAACGTCGCCGCGCTCTGCACGGTGAGCGCCTGCGGACTGGTCAGCGAACCGGAGATGCGCAAGGTCCCTTGCTCGACCGTGGTGCTGCCGTTGTAACTGCACGCGCCGCTGAGCGTCCAGATGCCGACGCCGGTCTTGACGAAGGAGGTGTTCGTGACCGCGGCATCCTGCTCGTTGATCGTTCCGGCGAAGGTGGCATCCGTGCCGCGGCCGCCGATGCGGTAGATGAAGAGGCGGCCGCCCGAACTGCTTTGCCCGCCTGAAAGGTAGGAGCCGGCCACGCCCGACAGTTCGCCGATCTCGATGGTCGTGCCGGTGCCGGCGTTCACGATGCCGAGGAAATACATCGAGACCTTGTCCTGCAGGACCACCGCCGCCTGGGGAAAGCTGGGGTAGGAATAGTTGGTGCCGTAGCGAAAGTCACCTCCGTCGCCATCCGCGGTGACGTTGATGATCCCGGTAAACGCCGACCAATCGCCGATGACATTGGTGCGGATATAAGGAACGCGAAGATTGAGCGTGCCGCCGCCCGTGAGGTTGCCACTGAGTGTGACACGAGAATCCGCCAGCAGCGTTCCCACCGCGCCCGTGGGCACCTTGAGGTCCCAGGCGGCGGTGTTGTCGCCGCTGACGTTGTTATACATGGACAGGGTGCCGCCGTTGAAAGTCACCGGGCCGGTGCCCAGCGCGTAAGTATTGGCCAGGTCGTCGGCGAGCGTGATGGTGCCGCCATTGATGTCCGTGCCGCCGCTGTAGCTATTGATGCCGAGATAGGTCAGCGAAACGGTGCCGTCGGCGGTGGCATTTTGGGAAAGAGTCAGGTGGGTGCCATCGACGATCAACGCGATCGTGGTGTCCGCGGCGATGCCGGTGCCCGTCACGGTCATCCCCGCAAAGAGGCCCGTGGTGTTCACCTGCACCGTCGGCGAACCGTTCGTCGTGGTCGAAGTCACCGTCGCACTCGGCACGGAGAGCGTGAGCGTGCCGGCGTTATTCTTCACCAGCTTCCCGGTGCCGGCAATGACGCCGCCGCCGATCGAGTAGTTGCGCGTTGTGTTCGTCACCGTGATCAAACCCGGCTGGACGACGCCTCCGATCACCACAGTTCCGTTCGAGGCCGTGTCGTTGAAGGTGACGGCGTCGAGCGTGAGGAACTTGTTGTTCGGAACGGTTTCGGGCGCGCCGCTCCAGTTCACCGTGTTGTTATAATTCCACGCGCTGCCATTCGCCCCCGTCCAGATGAGCGAAGCCGCGGTCCCGGAAACGACGAGGTTGATGTTGCCCCGCGTGCCTGTGCCGAAAGTGAAAGACTGGCGCGCACCAGTGGGCAGATTGTGTGCGAGGCTGGGGGTGGCGGTACTCGTCGCGGCCCCCCCGTTGATCAGCGGATAAACACCCGCGCCGAGGACCCCAGTGAGCAAGTTAAACTGGAAGGTCTGCGTGCCGGTGGTCGTCAGCACGCCACCGTTGAGGGTAATCTTGTCATTCCCGCTGGCGGGGGAACTGGAGAGATCGAAAGGCAACGTCGTGGTGTTCAAACCGACCGCACCGCCAACCGCGAGGGTGCCCGCGACACCTGCCAGGATGCCGGGTGACAGGGTCGCGCCGGACTGCACGCTCAAGCCGCCGTTGAGCGCCCCGTTGCCGGAGAGCGCGGCGCCGGACTGCACAGTCACCGCGCCGCCGATGGCACCGGAGACGGTGAGCAGGGAGCCTGTGCCCACGTTCACGGCGGTACTGCCGAGCGTGCCGCTGACCGCCAGCGTGCCGCCGCCAACCACGCTCGCCGTGGCCGCCGCCCCGGAGCCCGCTCCGCCGGAAAAGCCCACCGTCGGTGCGGCGGTGTATCCGCTCCCGGAAGCCGTGACGGTAACTTTGGAGACCGACTTCGGCCCCAGAATCGCCGTGGCGGCTGCCCCGGAACCGGCGGCGGCGGAAAAAGCCACGGTGGGTGCGGAGGTATAACCGCTGCCGCCGTTGGTCACCGTGATGGTCGCCACCGCGCCGCTGTTGACCGTGGCCGTGGCGGTTGCGCCCGTGCCACCGCCTCCGGAGAGCGTGACGGTCGGAGCGGAGGTGTAGCCGCTCCCGCCACTGGTGATCGTAAAGGATGCCACCGGTCCAATCAGGGTGGGGGTCGCGGCCGCCCCGGTCCCGCCGCCGCCGGTGAAGGCTACGGTCGGTGTCGAGGTATAACCGCTGCCGCCGTTAGTCACTGAGACAGCACTCACGCTGCCGCTGAGCGTCGTCGCGCCCGTATAGGTGCTCGTGCCGGAGAGGGTGAGGGTGCCGGGACCGATCTTGGTAATCGCGAGTTTATGCCCCGACCCAGTGCCGTCGGCGATGATTCCGGCGTAGGTGGAGTCCAGACCCAGGGCCCCGATGGTGTAAATGTCCGATCCCGTCACTCCCGTGTCGCCGCCGGCCAACTGCGAAGCCGATCCGCCATTCAGCGCCCCAAACGACATATTGAGCAGTGCGGTCACGTGGTGAAACCACTTCACATTACCGAGATTGAACGTCGCCCCCGCGTAATTGACGGAGGTCGGCGAATTGATTCGGATAGTGCCCGTGCTCGTGCCGGTGTCCAAAGTGCCCGTGTAGCCGGACCAATCATTTTGAAAGGTCAGCAGCTTGTTGGAAAGATTCAGCGTCAGTCCGCCACTGCCCGTGACCGCTCCATTGAGATAGATGTTCGAGGTGCTGATCGCGGTGAAAAAACTCGGGTTATTGACCGCGAGCGGATTGGATAAGGTGCCGCCACCGCTCGGGTAAGTCAGGGCCGCGCCGTTGAGACTCACCTTGCCACTGGAGCCGAGCGCACCGGCATTACCCATCACCAACGCGCCTCCATTGATCGCCGTCTCGCCGGTAATGCTGTTCGACGTGTTAATCGTGAGCGTTCCCGTGCCGGCTTTGGTCAGCGACATCGCGCCAGCCAGCGCGCCGGTCCCGCCAAAAGTATAGTTCTTGGAGGAATCCACGGTCACGGCGCCCGGGGAGAGCGAACCGCTGAGCGCGAGATTCGGCGCCGCCGATCCCGAATCATCGAAGAGCGCAGAGTCGCTGTCGCTGAAGGCCGTGTTCGCCGCTCCGAGCGGATCTTCGCCGGCTTTGTGCCAGTTCGTGGCCGCGGCATCCCAGGCATTGGCGGCTGCGTCACCCTTCCACCGCAGATCGCGCGGGACCCCCGCGCTGGAGACGAGTATGCCAAACTGCTGCGTCCACTGGCTGCCGTCCGCGTCCAGCACTTTGAAATCGAACTTTGCGCGGCCATACGGGGTGGTGGTGCCCGTGAAATTCGTGGTGCGCGGAACGAAATGGACCAGGTAGCCACCGGTGCCAGACTGCGTGGCGGTGCCATTGACGATGTTGGTCAGGGTAAAGACCTGGGTGTTGGTGAAGCCGCGCGTAAATTTCCGCAAATCGATGTCGATGGACGTCGGCGCGCTCGCCGTGTTCTTTCCCATCACCGCGTGCGGGATGGCGAGGAAGTGAAGGTATTCCTCGAGGTGCGTGTATTTGTCGAGGGTCGCGGTGCCGACGGCGGTATTGGCGGGCATGAAAGTCGGCTCGCTGACCAAGCCGCCGCTGTTTAGCAGGGCGGTATTGTGATCGTCCGTGGCGGTGCTCCAGCCGAGCGTTGCCCCGCCGACCGCGGTCTCGAAGTAATCCGGGATGCCGTCCTGATCGGAATCCACGGGTGGCGTGACGGAGTTCAGATTGCCGAAGCCGCCATTCGCCAGGCCCGTCCCGGCCACGCTGCTCACATGATGATGCTTCTGCGCGACGAGTTCCGTGACGAGCAGGTCGTCCACTTCATCGCGGAGCGCTTTCGCGGGATCGTACTCGAGACGCAGCGGCCCGGCGGCGGAGACGATCTTCTTGTAGGCAGTCAGATAGTCGTCCTGGGTCACGGGAACGCCGATCTGTGGATTGGTGCCGCTCACCGCCTGGAAGTTGGCCGTCATCGGAAACGGCGTCGCCGAAGTCGTGTAAGAACCCGAGGCCATCGAGTAGCCGGAGCGCGTCACATCGAGCACGCCGTTGACGTTCCCATCCAGCGCAGAACCCTCCAGGTAGAGGCTGAAGTTGGGCAGCCCATTGGACGTTTGCAGCCCCGCCTTTTCCAGCGCGACCGTCTTCGAGGTGCCGCCGATGAAGTAACAGCCGCGCACGTTCGCCCGCCAGGTGGCGTTCGAGTTCGAGTCGCCCATGATGAAACCGATGTCCCAGTCGAAGGTGACGTTATTCACCCAGTCGAGCAGGCCGGGCCGGGCTTTCGGGTTGCGAGTGTGGTTGTGCGCCCAGAGCGTGTGATGCGCGGTGGTGTGGCTCATGTCCCACAGGCCGCCGCACGAGTGCGATTCCATGCCCCAGGCGTTGAAGGACCACTGGAAAGTCAGATTCTCCGGCGGGCTGTTGAACGTGGACATGTTTTCGTCGTTTGAAAACATGGCGTCGCAGTGGTCGAAGATGCTGTTCTGCGAATTGCTATCGAGGTCGATGGCGTCGGCGCTGTCACCGTCGCGGAAACGCACGTGCCGGATGACGACATCATCGCTGGAGACGAGGAACGTCCCGTCCCTCAACGCGAAACCATCTCCCGGCGCGGTCTGGCCGGCGATGGTCAGTTTGTTCTTGGTGATGCGCAGCGTCACGGCGATGTGCGCATAGCCGCTGACGTCAAAAACGATGGTCCGCCCGGCCGTCGGGATATTGGCGATGCCATAAGCCAGCGAACCCGCGCCGGACCCGCTTAGATTCGTGACGTGATAGACATCGCCGCCACGCCCGCCTTTCGCGTAAGCGCCCGCGCCTTCCGCACCGGGAAAGGCGGGAAGCTGCGCGCGCGCCGGGCCGCCCAGCAAGGCGAATGCACACAGGCAACTCGCGGCGGCCAGCGCGAAACGCGAAGGGGTGAGGGTCGGGGAAGGCATAGGCTTGCGGAACTCTTAGTTTCCAGTCGCGGTAAGTTCGATTCCGCCAATCTCGGCGCCGTCGCGAAAGAGCCCGGCCCCGAGTTGCTGTTTCTGGAAGATGGCTCCGCTGAAGCTCACGCGATGGCCGGAGCCATTGGTGAAGCTTCCGCGGAAGATGCCGGAGCCCGTGACCAGCGAGAGAGAGGTCTGATAGCTGCGGGAATTCAGGACGAACAGATGATTGGAGGGAGTGAGTGTCGCGGGCCTGGCAAGGGCCGGCTCGTAGCCCGCTCCAGAGATCGTCAACTCAAGGTTGCCGGACGCTTGCGCGGCGACCGAGGTGTTGACCTCGAGCACCGGCGCAGTGAGATCGTATTTCGACGCGATGACGTGCAGTTGGGCGCCGGGCGGGTCGCCGTTCGCCCAGTGGCAATCGCCATCGGCATCGCTGATCTGCGGCTGATCGCGGAAGACGATTTCGCCGAAGACACCGCCATCCGCGGAGGGCAGGTCGAGCAAGAGGCGATCGTCGCTGAGCAGCTGGGCGCCCCTGGAGAAGGGGGTTCCGTCCGGCAGCACGCCCTGGAGGTGCACGGCGCCCAGGGCGCTGACCGTCATGGCGGCGAAACCGGGAGGAGTCGGGCTGCTGGTGGCGGTGTCACCGGATGGGACAAGCAGCAGGGTGTAGGCGCCCTCCCGCGGCGACGGATTGCGGAAAGAAGGGGCCCAAAGGCGAGCGCCGCTCAGAGACGAAACGGTGCCATCGGCAAAGGTGACGTTGCCGTCGAGTTGATCTTTGCTCGCCCGCAAGTCCACGCGCAAAAGCCGGCCAGCTTGCGACACCAAACCTTGCCAGCGGCCCTCTGCGTCGAGCACCCCGCGCAAAGGGTAGCGATGACCCGCCCAGGCCAGGACGGCCGAGAAAGTCCCGCCGGAATCCAACAACCGCAGCCTGAGCGTGCCCCGCTGTGCGCTGCCGGGCGCGGTGGTGACGAGCGCCTGATAAGTGCCAGCCAGCGGCGCGACGTGGCCAGTGCTTTGGCTGGTGACAAACGCGCTGCCAGCTCCGTCCAGCCATTCCAGGCCGGCGTCGTCCAGGGAGAGGTTGACGACGGGATTGGCGGGCGCTGGCTGCGGCTCGCGCCATCGCCAGGTGCCGGACGAGGCGACATTGAAACGCGTCGCGGCGGCAATCGTGCGCGCATTGTAAAAACGAACCGCGAGCGGGGTTTCCGTCGCGGGCAGATTGTTTCCCGTGGCGCTGCTGCCGGCGACAAAGGTCAGCGAGAAGGCGACCGTCCCAGGTCCCGCACCGGCGGAGTCGCCGATCGAGGTCCGTGCCACATTCCGGCTCGACTCTCCGGTGAGCGCCACCCACTCGCCCGCGAACGGATGGCCAGCGTTTGCCGCGTTGTAGTAGCCAAGTTCGACCACGCACCCATCGCCGTCCGCCGAGGAACCAGAGCCAAGGGCCGCGGCGTGGGCTGCATCGGCGAAAACCTTCTTCGTTCCGGTGTCGAAACTAACCGTGACTTGCGCGGCGCCGAATGCCTTCGGGGCCACCGTCAGGAGCAGACTGAGGATCAAGGCCAGCCAGGCGCGAAGGGCGATCTGTTTCATCAGCGTCCTCCCTTTCCCACCCGGCGACGGCGCGCGACGATGCCCACCAGGCCCGCCAGCAGAAGCCCACTGATGCCCGGTTCGGGAACGGTGAGCATCGTGGTGTGAAACGCGGTGTTCGCAGCCTGCCCCGAAGCGATGCTCAGCCATTCGAGACCGGGATCATTGAGCGAGATATTGATGGGGAGCGGCGGCGGGTCGCTGTTGATGTCCTTCCAGAGCCACAAATCGTCGGAGACCACATTGTAGAAGGTCGAGCTGGCGATGGTGGAGGCGTTGTAGAGTCGGATGGCCAGCGGGATCGTGGTCGAAGCCGGGAGACTGCGGCCGGTGGCGCTGCCGGAAACGAAGGTCAATCCGCTGCTGGCGAAGGTGCCGTTCGCCGCGCCATTGACGGTCACATCTCCGACGGAAGTCTTGTCATAGGTCTTCGCGGGCGAACTGCCTGGAACAATCCCGCCGTTGTTGGCACTGCCTTCGCCGGTCAGCGGCACCCAGTTACCCAGGAAGTTATTCGCCGTGGTCGCCTGGCTGTAATAGCCGAGTTGCAAAACGCAACCGTTGCCATCCTGGTTGGTGCCACCGCTGAGCGCGTTTTGCAGGAGGACATTCTGATCAAAGACCGCGGGGCTGCCGCTGTGGCCTGAATCCATGTTCACGGTGATCATGGCCGCCGTAACGCGCGGCGCGATGGCCAGCAGGGCTGCCAGGCCGACCAGCATTTTGAACACGGGCGCGCTCACGGGATGTAGGGCAGGGGTTGCGCCAGGGTGGCGGTAGTGCCGGTCGCGCTGCTGCGGCGGGTAATGAATAGCCCCGTGCCGGCCGCCACCGGCTGACTGTCCGCATTGACGAAGCTGCCTGCCTTTTTCCAGTTGGAGCCGTTGTAGTAGAAGCTCTCCCAGGTCGAGCCATTCCAGAGGTCCACCTCATCCGCCGCCGAAGCGCTGCTGCCCGCCGCCCAGCCTGGCAGCGAGTGCAGGCCCAAAGCGCCGAGCGTCGTATCCACGGGAAAACGCCGGCTCGCAAAAACGGATCCCGGCCCTGGAATGTCCGTGCGTTCGAGGCCCGACGGCACGGTGCCGATCAGCACCAGATCCAGCGGGGTCAGAGCGCGGCGCACGATGAACATCGTCGTGTCCGGCCGCACTGGGGCATCATTCTGGGACACAAAAGAGCCGGACTTCAGCCAGCTCGTGCCGTCGTGGAAATAGACCACCCACTGCGAGCCATCCCAGATGATCACGTTGTCGGCCACCGCCGCGCTGGCGCCGGTGCCGATCGCGCCGGCGCCAAAGAGCGTGCCCAAGGTGTGCGCCGGGATGATTTCGGCGGTGTCGGTCGTCTGAAGCTGAATCTGGCCCGTAGTGGCCGGGGCGCCTGACACCAGCGTGTATCCGCGCGTTTCGACCGTGAGCTGATTGGCAGTGTGCGCGGTGATGAGGAAGAGCCGGCCCGTCTGCGCGCCGCTCTTGATCCGCACGAAATGGGGTGCGGCGGTGAACTGATTCACCACCCAGTTTGCGCCCTCGATCGAAAACGAACTGGCGCTATCCACCGATTTGATCGAGCCCGCCGGAATCAACCCGGCATAGAACGGGACCGAAACCGCCGCGTTGGACGGACTCGTCGCACTGGCGGCCGCCGGAACGGTGATGGCGAGATAACCGACGGGCACCGTTGACGCCGTCGTTTGCGCTTGGAGCGAAGCAGCCGTCACCATCGTCGAGGCGACGCTGACCCAGCCCAGCACGTTTCGCAGCCGATCGCGGAGTCGGCCACAGGCGCCCGGAGACCATGGCGGCGAGATCGGACGGAAGAAAGCGCTAATGGGGGGCACGCGAATGATTCCGCCTGGGCGAAATCGTTAGCAATGTATCGCATGGAAACGTGGATCTATCGAGTGACCACTGCCCGCCTGGCGTCTTGACGTGAGCCTAATGCCCGCCGGGCTTCCCTTGCTGATACAGCCGCTGGATTTGCTCATCTCCGAGCGCGGTCGTCAGGATCGCCAGTTCATCGATGCGACCGTGAAACGCCGGCGATGCGTCGCTCGGCTTGCGCGGCGCCCCCCGCGGATCGTCCGGGCCGCCGGCCCAGTTGCCAATCTCCGCCGCGTCCAGCCGCAGTGGGCCGTGGAGGCTGAGCTTCCTGCTGCCCACGGGCTGGCCATTGAAGTAGTGCGTCACTGTTGCGCTCGGACCGTCGAACACACTGGCCAGCAAATTCCAGGCACCCATTTCCTGAGCGCCAATGATCGGCGGCGAATGGAAGGTTTGCCAGCCAGACTGCTGGCCTGGCGCGTCACGCAGGACACCGAGGCCGAGGCTGCCGTCGCCGTAAAGGTACCAATGCACCTCGCCGAGTTGGAAGGTGTGGCCCATCAAAAGCGCGTTGTGCTTCGCGTGCAGGCTCTCGGCACGCACCCACGCGAGCAGGGTCAGAGATTCGAACCGGCCGGGCAGGGCGACCCGGAGGCGATCGTTGGTGTCCTGGAATTCGAGGGCGCTCTTGCCCGGCCAGCGGCCCTCCACCCATTTGCCGCCGACCACGCCCGGGTCAGAGTGGGCGGGCGCGCGGCTCGCCCGGTTGGGGACTACCGTCGCGGAAATTCCCTCAAAATCGAGGTGCAGCAGCGTGGCCGGATGGTCGCTGAGCTGCCGGCTGGCCATCCGCCAGGCTCCGAGGACGTCCCCCTTTTTGACCAACTCGCGGCGCGCGAGTTCGTCTTCGCTCACAAAAGCATCCGGCCGCGCAGCGATCGCCCGGACCGATCCACCCTCGATCCGCATGGCCTGATCCTCGCGCACGGGCATCGCCGCGCCCGGCGCCTCGGCGGTGTTCAGTTCGACTTTTCCCGCGAAGACGTGGAGTTCGCCGGCGCCGTCTGGCGCCAGCTCGCAGCCGAACTCCGTGCCGAGATCCACCGCTGTGAACTGCGCCGTCTCGATCTTGAATCCGTGCGCCCGCACCGGCACGCGGGCCCGGAGTTTGCCCGAGTGCAGAAAGCCGGCGTTGTCGCTGCGCAGCTCGAATTCCGCCGGACCTTCGAGCACCACACGGGCGCCGCGACCGAAGGCGAGGACCACCGTCCCTCGTTCGAGCCGCAACCGCCCCGGCTTGAGGCGTGCGCCGGGCGCTGGCGCCGCGCTGCCTTCGCTCCACACGGCGCCAGAAACCTGCGCGAGCGTGGCCACGGACGCCCCGGGAAGCTGCGGCCAGATCGTGAACGCGATCGCCACCACGGCGGCGACCGCGGCCAAGGCGGCCGTCCACTTCGCGAAAGGGAAGCGGACCACCTTGTGGGCGGAAACCTTCGCAGCACGGACTTGCGGCCGAGGGCGCACCATCGGGCGCGGTGCAATCGGCATCGGGACGATGCGCCCGGCAGACTCCGCCTCGAGGCGCCCCCATTCCTGCTCACCCCATTGCCGGTAGAGCGCCTGCCACTCCGCGGCCTCCCAAAAAAAGGCCCGCGCCGGTGCGCTCTCCCGCAGGAGCGCCTGCAGCTCTGTCTGGTCCTCGACGGTCAGTTCGCGGTCGAAATAACGCTCCACCAAAACGGCCAGCCGCGCCTCGTTCATGACCCTGCCGCCTCCGCAGCCAGACGGTGTTCGATGCATGCGCGGATCACGTTCCGCGCCCGGGAAAGCGCCACTTTCACCGCGTTGGCGGTCCAGCCCATGTGCGGCGCGATCTCGCGCGGCGGATGCCCGTGCTGGTAGGCGAGCGTCATGGCCCGCCGCGCCTGCGGCGCCAGCTTCTCGAGGCACCCTGGCAGATACCGGAAACGCTGCTCATTCCCGGAGAAGTCCGGCGCCGTCTCGGAAAGAGTCTCGATCAAGTCGGGGTCGAAGATCAGCGGCTCGCGGCCCGCGTCGCGAAATGACGCGAGCAACTTGAAACGGGCAATCGCGAAGACCCATCCGCGGAAATTGGTCCCTGGTTGGAAGTCCGCCGCCTTCTGCAGCACCGTGAGGAAGGTCTCCTGCACCAAATCATCCACCCGGTGAAAATCCGCGGTCAGACCCAGCAGAAAGCCGCGCAGCGGGACGATGTGCTGCACGAAAAGCTGCTGCACAAGCGCGGTCTGTGGATCAATGGGCTCAGGCATGAGGGTCTATGCGTAATTCCAATAACCTGCAGTTCGTTAGCAAAGGAAAACTCTGCGGAAAGCAGCGGCTCCAGGTTGATCGAGGCCAGCCAGAGGCCAGCTAGCGTTCTGGGAGATCTCGACCCCGGCCCGCGCCAACCCGCCACCTTGATGCTGCTGAGGCCGGGAAAGGCGCGAGGTGGAGGATGCCGAACGCGCGTGGCACGTTTCAAGGCTCTGGTTTTTCTCCCGAGGCTCCTGCTGCCGCCAGACCGGAAGAATCAATAGGACCTGTCGGCATGAGAACGATCGAGCAGATGAAACCGCCGTCCTTAAGGCTTCGAACAATATGAAGCCGAAAAGAAGCAGCGTGCGACCAAAAGCGTGCGACCAAAAGGAACACCGGCAGGGCTGGCTGTCGGCCTGCATTCGGTAAGCCTGGGGGCAACGATGCACCGTGCCGATGTTCGTCTTCGTTTCGACCCTCATTCACAATCGGATGCAAAGGGGGCGGGAAACTGATTTCCAGACCAGAGTAAACCGGCACCCACACCTTTAGATTTCATATGACATATATTGTAGCATGTTATGCATATCATGTTGAGAATGAGTGAACTCGGCGGCTGTGAATAACTTGGGAGCAATTCTGCGGCGGATTCCGCTCCGTTGGTAACTGAGCCGGTGCATTCTCGTTCCGGCGGTCTCGCGATCTCTGGGTCCGGCGAAATGGCAATGACGGCGCGAATCCGTTTCCTTTCCTCCGCTCGCAGCGCCGGCGAAATCAATCCGGATTCCGCATTGACACAACCTCTTGCTTCCCGGCGCAATCCGCGGATGAAGTTCGAGCCGCTGGATTTCTCGAAAATCCGCACTTATCCCGTGGCCGATCGCGCCAACAAGGTCAACGCGAGCGCGTTTGCGGCCCCCCACGCCAAAGGTGGATCATTCTCGGCGTTTCTCGGCGCGCTCCCCGACTTTCTGGCCGTCCAGGACCTCCGCAAGGTTGTCGCGGCCATGGCTGCAGCGGTGCGAAATCGCCGGCCAGTGCTGCTGATGATGGGTGCCCATTCGATCAAAGTCGGCCTGAATCCGATCTTCGTGGATGCGATGCGCCGCGGGTTGGTGCAGGCGGTGGCGTTTCATGGCGCCGGCGCGATCCACGATTTTGAACTCTGTTATCAGGGCGAGACCAGCGAGGACGTCCAACGCGGGCTGAATGACGGCTCTTTCGGCATGGCCGACGAAACCGGCCGGCGGATGAATGCCGCGCTCGCCGACGGAGTCCGGCGCGGTTTGGGAGCTGGCCGGGCGCTCGGCGAAGCTGCACGAAGCACCAGCTATCCGAACCCCGGCCTCTCGATCCTGGCCACGGGCGCGGAGCTGGATCTGCCCGTCACGGTCCACATCGCGATCGGGACGGACATTATTCATCAGCACCCAACCACGGACGGCGCCGTGCTCGGTGAAGCAAGCTACCGCGATTTTCAGAGCTTTGCGGCCGTCTGCGCACAACTTGAAGGCGGTGTGGTGCTCAATGTGGGCAGCGCCGTGATCATGCCGGAAGTCTTTCTGAAGGCGTTGACGATCGCCCGCAATCTCGGCCACAAGGTTGAAAAGTTCACCACGGCGACCTTCGACATGACCCGCCAGTATCGATCGAGCGAAAACGTCCAGCGTCGGCCCACCGCCCTTGGCGGCCAGGGATTTTACCTCGTCGGCCATCACGAAATCATGATGCCCCTGCTCTTCGCCGCGGTGATTGAGGCCCTCTGATCAATGGAGCCCTCCCGCGCTTCTGACCTGGTGGCTCGATTTGCCGGCAAGCGAATCCTGGTCATCGGCGACCTGATGCTCGACGAGTTTCTCTGGGGCAAAGTGTCTCGCATCTCACCCGAAGCGCCCGTGCCGGTGGTGGAGGTGGTCAAAGAGGAATGCTTTCCCGGAGGCGCCGCCAATGTCGCGCGGAATCTGGCGGAGTTTTCGAAAGAAGTGCGTCTGATGGGGATCACGGGGATCTGCCGACATGCCGAGCGCCTCAAAGGATTGCTCGTCGAAGAAGGCATTCAAGTCGACGCTATTCACTCGCACGAGTGTTATGAAACAATCGTAAAAACACGTGTAATCGCACGGCATCAGCATGTTGTGAGAATTGATCGAGAGAAGAAACTAACGCTTCGGCCCGAGCATGCGGCTCAGGCTCTCGAGGAACTCGCCGGGATGTTGCCAGATCTCGACGCGGTGATTGTCGAGGATTACGGCAAAGGGATGATTGAGCAGGCCTTTGCCGCCGCGGTCTGCGAGATGGTCAATGATGCTGGCAAGCTTCTGGCGGTCGATCCAAACCCTCACAATCCCCTGGCCTGGAAGCATGTCACGGTCATAAAGCCAAATCGCGTCGAGGCGTTCGCCAGCGCCGGGCGGCCCCACGTGGATCCGCTCGCATCTCCAAGTGAAGATGCTGAGCTGTTGGAAGTTGGACGAGTTCTTTCGGAGAAATGGGATGCGGATAATCTGTTGATAACGCTCGGTGAAAACGGAGTTTTGCTCTTCCGCCACGACGCGCCGCCCTACCACGCCCCCACCCGCGCCCGTGAAGTGTTCGACGTTTCCGGAGCCGGCGACACCATGATCGCACTTTTCACGCTCGCACTCTGCAGCGGTGCGACCCCGCCGGAAGCGGCGGAAATCGCCAACCGCGGCAGCGGTGTCGTGGTGGGAAAACTTGGCACGGCGACCGTGACTCCGGCGGAGTTGCTGGACAGCTTCAGCCTATAGAAGCGGCTCCCGCCCAGCGGATTTGCGAGGTGACCCATCGGATGAAACTTCTGTGCGAGATGGTTCCTGGCATTTCTCTACACTGCAGCGCCCAGTCTTTCTGTTCTGGCTCAGTCGATGGCGCACTCAGGCACAAACCAATGGGAAATAGACGGATACAGAGTATCGATCGGCTTTAACGTAAAAAGACGGTCCGCTTTCGGCATTCTTTTTATGGCGCGACCCAGTGGTCAAATCCGCGAAATTTGCGCCAGTCGACGGGGCGCCGGTTATGATCCCGGCCTGTCGAGCGCGTTTTAGAGCGCGTCTTTCAGGAGGCGGAAGATTGCCGTACTGTCGCGAAACCCTTGGAGCCGCTCGGAACCCGGACCGGTGCCCACCGCGAGAACATCTTCGGCAGTGTTCAACGCGGAAGGTGTCTGAAAGGCGGCTGGCTCTTTCTTGGCGCCGGTCGGAAGAGCGACGGGGTTCGCGGGCTCGGGTTGCTCGTTGATCGCCGGCGGGAGATTCGGGCTGGGCCCGTTCGGACCGGTGGCCCAGGTGATGGCGGGCTGTCCGGACGCATTGGTCCCGAGCAGAGCCACGCCGTGATCCTGGCGGAGCGGGTATCCATTCAGGCTCATCCCGCCGGTGGCGTGTCGGCCCACTGCCACGATCAGCGCTTTTTCGCCCGCGTAGCGCAAAGCGGTCGCGATCGCGCGGTCGAGCGCGAGCGTCTCGGTGATCACGTGCTCGCCTTCGTTGCGCTCTGCCGCGGTGCTCAGCAGGGTGGCATCGACGACCAGAACATAACCTTTGCGATTGGTTTGCAGGCATTCGATCGCGCGCCGAACCATGTCCGACAGCGAAGGCTGCTCGCTGCCCGACTCGATCTGGTTGCTAAAGGCCATGGGACCGGCACTGAACAATCCGACCAGGCCCGTCGCGCGGTAGGAGGTGGCATCCTCGAGCGCGGCCTTGGTCCGCACCAGCTCGCGACCGTTTGCCTGCAACTCGCCGAGCAGATCGCGTTCATCAGCGCGCTGTCCGCCCTTTGCTGGCGGCAGGAAATGCGCGGCGCCGCCGCCGAATGCGACCTGGAGCAGCGGTCCGGACACGAATTGCAGCGCGATCCCGGCGCTGTCGCGCGCGTCCGCGGTATGCGCATAAAAGGCGGCGGTGGCCGGGGAAGTGAGCGGGCCATTGGTCACCAGCCCCGTGGACCGGCCCGCGGAACGCGCGAGATCGAGGATGGTCGGGAGGGGCTGCCCCCGGGCATCGATGGCGAGCGTGCGATGATTTGCCTTTTCTCCGGTCGCAATCGCGGTGGCGGCAGCGGCGGCATCCGGGACGGCGAAGTCGCGGGCCGAATTGTTGAGCAGAGCCACGTGCGGGAGCGCTTCGATGGCGAGGCGATGATCGCCGCCTCCTTCGTAAAGGCGCGCCGCCGTCAAATGCCGGGCGATCAATCCGTCGCTGACGAAGAGGATGATGCCGAAGGGCTTCTGGACCACCCAATTGGTCACATAAAGAAAGCCAAACCCCGCGAAGACCAGCAGACAGAAGAGCGCGAGCAGTTGGTTGCGGAGCTTCATGAAGCGGGAGGCCGTGGATTCAAGGGAGCGCTTCAGAGCTTGGCAATGATGAAGTGGCGGAGTGTCGGAAACGACCTCGCGGTAGAAGACGCGCCGTTGCGTTCGCTGGCTGAGCCCTCCCTGCCCCTCTGCGCGCTCAAGGCTCTGCGGGGCGATTCTCAAAGGCGGTTGTTCGGAATTCGCAAAAAGATGATGGCGAGCTCGCGCAAATGCGAAATCAGGGATCGCGTAATGGCTCTGGCCGAATCCGCTCCGGAAAGCGGCTATTGCCTGCGAGGGGATCCAGATCCCGAGGCGCCTCGGTGGGAATCAGTTTTGAAATCCAAACGGCAATCGAGCGCACGTGGCACGGAGGCAGCTAATGGAGGTTATAGAAATTATTGCCAGCCTCGAAAATGAAACTCTCCTCCGTCACCTTCGCTCTCTTCGCCCTAACCCAGATCTCCCTGCTCGCCGCCGGCGTGGATCTCGGATCCAGCGCCGGATTTACGCCCTACGACGCTTACATGCGGCCGGTCAAGCGGGTGCTGAGCTCGGTCGGCACCCAGAAAGCCAGCATGGAGCGCGCAGAGCAGCTCATGATCGAGGGCCGCGGCTTCCGCTATGTGCACAGCGATCCTTATAATCCCTCCCTGCCCGCCGAAACCGCGGCCCGTCGGGCCGGCGATTGCAAGGACAAGGCGCTCTGGCTCTGCGATCAATTGCGGGACCCCTCCGCGCGATTCGTCATCGGCAAGATGAAGCGCAGCGCGACGATCAGCCACGCCTGGGTGATGTGGGAGAATCAAGGCCGCTGGTGGGTGCTGGATTGCACGCTGAATTCGCGTCCGCTCCCGATGGACCGGGTGGCCCGCAACGATTACGTGCCGCTTTACTCCTACGCCAAGAACGGAACCTACCGTCACTCCGCCACCGCGCTGATGGTCGCCGATGCCGGCACCCGGCCGAGCGATCCAGTGGCCGCCACGGGTGGCCGTCCGTAACCACAGATTTCATGGGCTGCCGGGCGGTCGGGTTTTCGAATCCGGCCGCCTGGCATTTTTGTCCGGTCACCTCTCGATGCTCGGGTGTTCAATCCGCAGCCGGTTTGGTAGAAGTGAGGGAGGCGGCTCAAACCGAACGCCCTTTTTCCTTCCGAAACTGGTGCGCGCTACAGGGTTCGAACCTGTGACTTCTTGCGTGTGAAGCAAGCGCTCTACCACTGAGCTAAGCGCGCTTTCCGGGTTGGGGAAGCGGGCGAAATGGTTAGTGCATTTGGGAAACGCTCGCCAGCGAAATCTCCGGCGTTGGCGTGAAGAAGCGGAAACGAGTCCTTTCAACCGGGCCGGACCCCGTGCTTTACTCCCCTTCATCTGATTCCCCCCATTCCTATGAAGCACCACGCCCCTTCCTCCGCCCCAGCCTTCACGCTTGTCGAACTCCTCGTGGTCATTTCGATCATCGCGATCCTTGCGGGCCTGCTGCTGCCGGTTCTGGGCCGGGTTCAGGAAGGTGCAAATTCCACGAAATGCACTTCGAATTTGCGCCAGATCGCCAGTGCGATCAATGCCTACACCATTGACCACGATGGCCGGTTGCCGGGCCCGCTGGCCATCTCTCAATATCCCAAAGCGGAGGCGGCCGACGCGCCGGACCAGCAGTTGGTCAGGAAGATCGCGAAATACCTCGGTTTTAGCGAAGATACCTCCATTCCGACGCCGGACCGCGCCAACGTGCTGATTTGCCCGTCCTATGCGCGAGAGATCAAGTTGCTGAACGGGCCGTCCTTTGTCCTGAATCCCAAGAAGATGACCGACCTGGATCAATCTCCGTTTGGCGACTCAGTGGGAAACAAGGAACCGGTGACCAAAGCGGGGCTCACGGCCTGGCAGGAACTCGACGACACCGGCGCGCAAAGTCCCGTCCAACTGACCCGCCTCTGGTTGATGAAGGATGCGGACCAGGAGGATTTCAAAGCGGGCGCGGCCGGCGGGTCCCCACCCAGCGGAGTGGACAAGATGCCGCTGAAGCCGGTTCACCGCGACCACCGCAACGCCCTCTTTTACGACTGGCACGTCGGCAAGCTCGACGCGGATCCGGACCCCTTGAAAAAGGATCAGCCGAAGTAACCGCGCGGCCGACAGCGGCCGCCGACTCAAGCCGGGTCGCCGAGGGTAAGGGCGTGGGCCACGGCGTAATGCTCGGAGTGGCTGAGACTCAGACGCACTTCACTGATCCCCAACCGTCGTGCGGTGGCGGCACCCTCGCCGTGCAGCACGACAAAGGGTTCGCCGCTGGCCCGGCGCCGGACTTCGATATCGAGCCAGCCGAGCTGCGCCCCGATGCCGGTGCCGAAGGCTTTGGACACCGCTTCCTTCGCCGCAAAACGAGCCGCGTAAAAGCCCTCGGGCTTCCTCATCGAGCCGCAGTATTGCCGCTCGCCTTCGGTGAAAATGCGGGCCAGAAAGCGTTCACCATGGCGCGCAATCGAGTCCGCGATGCGCGCGGTTTCGACGATGTCGATCCCGGTGCCGACAATCGTCATGCGCCGGCGTTCATCAGCGCCAGCATTTCCGCCACGGCCTGAGCGAGGCCGACGATGACGCCGCGGCAGACGATGGAGTGCCCGATGTTCAGCTCGGCGAGGTAGGGCAGGCTGCGCAGGGAGGCGATGTTCGTGTAGTTGATGCCGTGTCCCGCGTTGACCTGGAGGTTGAAGCCGTGAGCGTGATCGGCTGCGCCCTTCAAGCGCATCAGTTCACCGGCCTGATCCTTGCCCTGCGCGTTGGCAAAGGCGCCGGTGTGCAGTTCCACCATCTCGACGCGCAACTTCGCCGCCGCTTCGATCTGATCCGGCGCGGGCTCGATGAAGAGGCTCACGCGAATGCCGGCGAGCTGGAGGCGGCGCACGGTGGGCTCGAGTTGCTTCATTTGTCCGGAGACATCGAGCCCGCCCTCGGTGGTGATTTCCTTGCGGTTCTCGGGAACGATGCAGACTTCCTCGGGCAGGACTTTCAGCGCGATATCGACGATCTCCGGCGTGTTGCCCATCTCGAGATTGAGCTTGGTGTTGATCGTCTCGCGGAGGCGGTAAACGTCTCGGTCCTGAATGTGCCGCCGGTCCGCCCGAAGATGGAGCGTGATTCCATTCGCACCTCCGTGCTCGCAGACCGCCGCCGCCACCGCGAGATCGGGCTCGACATTGTGCGCGTCCGGCAATCCCCCGTAACGCGCCTGCCGCAGGGTGGCCACATGGTCAATATTAACGCCGAGTCTCATGAGGAAAATCCGAAATCCGAAATCCGAAATCCGCAACAAACACAGCCAACGGGAAACAATGAGCAAGTGTCAAAACAGCCGCATCCTGGTTTGGCGCTTTTCTGTTCATTCGAAATTATTTCGGATTTCGACATTCGGATTTCGGATTTTTCGCTTCAGCGGTGTCAGTGTTTGAAGTGCCGGACTCCGGTGCAAATCATCGCCATCTGCCGCTCGTTCGCCGCGGCGATCACCTCGTCGTCCTTCACCGAGCCGCCGGGCTGGATGGCGCAGGTCGCGCCGGCCTCGGCGGCGGCAATGAGCCCGTCCGGGAAGGGAAAAAAGGCGTCGCTGCCCACCGCGCTGCCTTTCAACGAAAGGCCCGCATCCGCGGCTTTCCAGATCGCGATGCGCGAGGCATCGATGCGCGACATCTGGCCGGCCCCAATGCCGAGGGTGCGACTGCCGGAGGCATAGACGATGGCGTTGGATTTCACGTGTTTGACCACGCGCCAGGCGAAGAGCATCGCGGCCAGCTCGGTCCTGGTCGGCTTGCGGTCCGTGACCACCTTGCTCTCGAAATCGGTGTTGGGCTCGAAGTCGCGGCTCTGCACGAGCACCCCGCCGGCCACCGAGCGAATGAGCAACTCTTCATCCTCGGACTTTGGCAGGGGCCGCGGCAGTTTTTTCATCAGCCGCAAATTCTTCTTTTTCTGGAGGAGGGCCCGCGCCTCCGCCTCGAATTCCGGAGCGATGATGACTTCGCTGAAGATCTCGCTGATCGCCCGGGCGAGCGGCAGGGTGAGCGGCCGATTGGTGATGATGATCCCGCCGAACGGCGCCTGCTTGTCCGTCGCGAAGGCCTTGTCCCAGGCCTCGCGCAGATCCGCATCGCTGCCGACTCCACACGGGTTCGTGTGCTTGAGAATCGCCACCGTGGGATCGAAAAACTCGTCGATCAATTCCGACGCCGCGGTGATGTCGAGGATGTTGTTATAGGAGAGTTCCTTGCCGTGCAGCTTTTGGAAATGGTCGTCGAAGTGGCCGTAGAGCGCGGCGGTCTGGTGCGGATTCTCGCCGTAGCGGAGCCGCGCCACGGCCGGCAGCGAGATCGAGAATGACGAAGTGGCCTCCTGTTTCTCGTTTAGATAATTCGCGATCGCCGAATCATATTTCGATGTGGTGACGAAGACCTTGATGCCCAGCCGTTCGCGGAGCTTGAGGGTGGTCTGCCCTTCGTTGGCGCTCATGTTTTCCAGAACGTCCGCGTAGTCCGCGGGATCCACCACGACGGTGACGAACCGGTAATTCTTCGCGGCGCTGCGGAGCATCGTGGGGCCGCCGATGTCGATCTGCTCGATGGCTTGCTCGAGCGTCGTGTCGGCCTTCGCCACCGTCCGCTCGAAGGGGTAAAGATTCACCACGACCAGGTCGATCGGCTTGATCCCGTTGGCCTCGGCCTGCGCCTGATGCTCCGGATTATCGCGCACGAAAAGGAGACCGCCGTGGACCTTGGGGTGCAGCGTCTTGAGGCGTCCGTCCATCATCTCGGGGAAGCCGGTGAAGGCGGAGACTTCGGTGTTGGGGATGTCGTTCTTCGTCAACAGGGCGGCGGTTCCGCCGGTGGAGATGATTTCGACGCCGTGCTCGACGAGCCCGCGGGCAAATTCGACCAGACCGGTCTTGTCGGAAACGGAAATCAAGGCGCGTTCAATCTTCATGTGGGCGGGCACGCTAGGGCACGGCAGCCGCGCCGGTCAATCATCGCACCGCCGCCGCCTTCCGGCGTTTTTCCGGTGATTGTGCAGCGTAAGGGCGTGAAACATGAATGCGGCACGGCTTTGCGCTCTGGCGGCGATTTTCGCCGCCGGCTCCGCGCGCGCTGACGACTGGGCTCCGCCCGCTTTTGCGAACCGCCACGTCTTTGCCCGCTCGGACAAGGAGCTGGTCTGCGCGTCGCTGGCCGAGGAGCTTGTTCCTTCCAGATACTCGCCAGCCTGCGAGGGCAGCGCCCGAACGGGCCGTCTCCGGTTCACTTCCCTTGCTGGAACGCGAACAGCTTTGTCTCGGTGCGGATGTAGAGCGTGTCATCGGCGATGGCGGGAGTCGCGGCAATGCGCTCCTCGAAGTCCGTGCGCCAGACGACCGTGGGCTTCTCGCCGGCGGCGAGGGTGGCGGCTTTGCCGGCGAGGTTGACGAGATAGATGTGGCCGTTGGCCGCCACCGGGGAGGCGTAGAAAGGTCCATCCACTCCGATGCGCTCCTGCTCGTAGCTTGCCGCACCGGTCAGCGCGTCATAGGACGACGCAAGACCGCCATCTTTCACGATGAAGACCTGCCCGCGGTAAAACAGGGCGCTGGGCACATAAGGCAGGCCCTTCTTTTTCTCCCAGGCGACGTGCGATGCCGTGATGTCGCCGCTGCCTCCCGGCTTCACGGCGATGAGCCGGTTCTTTCCCTTCTTCAGAAAGCTGACCATCGCGTCCCATTCCGCCCGGGTGAGATACCCGTCCTTGTCGGGGTCGTTGGCCGAAAAGAAGCCCTTCATCATGGTGTTGTCCGACTCGGCTTTCGAAATCCGACCGTCGCCATCGGCATCCGCTTTGAGCATTTCCTCAAAACCGGGCATCGGCGCGTCCTCGCCCGCGGGCGACCAACTGGCGAAATAGAGCAGGCCGTTGCCGGAGACGGGTGACCCGCAGGTGACGGCCGACAGGTCGCGCACCACCCAGCGCTCGGCGCCGGTGCGGAGGTCGTAGGCCTTCAGCGCGAGTCCACCGGGCGCGACGAGTTCCTTGACGCCATCGTGCTCCCAGACCGCGGGCGTGGAGTACCCGGTGAACATGCCGGGGCGCTCGGTTTTCCACACCGGCTTGCCGGTTGCAGCGTCGAATGCGAAGACGGCGGAATCGCTCTTCAGATCGCGGACGAGGATCGCCAGGCCGTCGGCGAGAATGGGCGAGGTGCCGCTGCCAAAGTCGTTGTTCGTCTCCGCCACGGGAAGCGTCTGGCGCCAGAGTTCCTGGCCCTCAAAGTCGTAAGTGATGAGTCCGCAGGAGCCGAAATAGACGACCACCCGCTCGCCATCGGTCGCGGGTGTGGAGGCGGCGGGACTCCCCTGCCCCGCGAGATAGGCCTCGATTTTCTCCGCCCCGGCATCGCGCCGCCATAGCTCCCTGCCCGTCGCGCGATCCAGGCACAGGGTCCAAAGCTTCCCGCTCTCGAAAGCGGTGAGGAAAATCCGCGAGCCCCAAAGGCAAGGCGACGACGGTCCGGGCGGAGCATCCACTTTCCAGAGGACATTTTTCTCCGGACCGAATTCGACCGGCGGCTTCCCGCCCTCGGCCACGCCCGTTCCGCCCGGCCCGCGAAAGCGCGGCCAGTTCGCGGTGTCCGCGTGCAAGGGCAGCGAGGAAAGAAGGAGCGCGGCGGTGAGGAGCAGTTTCATGGCGGCCGGTGTAGCGTGCTGGCCCGCCGTTCGCGAGAGGAGAACTGAGGCAATCCGCCGGCGTCCCGCGGTGAGCCGTCTTTTTGCGTGCTCTCGCGGGCAGTGGGATCGACAAGACGCGCTCAGGGCAGGTGCAGCCGCGGGCGCACTGTGCCAAACTGCGCGGGGATGTGCGCCGCTTTCGAACTCAACAGCCGAATGATCCGACCCGGGAAGTGGGTGGGCGTCTGGCGGCGCTCCGCCGCCGAGCAGTTGCTCTGGGCCGGCTTCGCGCGCCGGGAAAGTCTGGGCTGGTGGAAGCGCAAGGGAGTCGAGTTGGTCGATGTTCCGGCGCATCGTTTCGCCGAGCGCTCCGACCGCAGCCGGCAATTGACGTGGGATGACGTTCCGGCCGGGCTTGTGGTGCGGGGATTGGTGGACGAAAGCTCCGGCAAACCGCTGCTCAAGATCGTCACCCGCGCCTCGACGGTCGAGGAATTGCAGCGTTACGAACACGATCGCATGCCGCTCCTGGAGCCACCGCTGTTCTCCGCGGAAGTGATCGAGTCGCCCGCGGATCCGCCCGGGCTGGAGCAGGGCGAGCTGTTCTGAAGAAGACACGGAGACACGGAGAAGGGGAGATGCGGAGAGGCAAGCCGCTTGTGTGTCCTTGCGTAGCGCGCTAATAGGCTCCTTCCCCGCATGAAACTCTCCGTGTCTCCCCCTCTCCGTGTCTCCGTGTCTTTCTTCCTCCTTCTCGCCCTCTCGTTCGCAGCCTCCGCCGGGGACTGGCCGCAATGGCGCGGGCCGAATCGCGACGCCGTCGTCATGGACCCATCGCATCCGCTCAAGGCGCTCCCGGCGGAGCCGAAGGTGCTGTGGAAGATTGCCGCCGGGGCAGGTCAGGCCTCACCGGTGGTGGCGGGCGGGAAGCTCGTTTTCCTGGATGGCGTCAATGGCCAGGAAACGGCGCACGGCGACGAGGCAGCCACCGGCAAGGAGCTTTGGACCGTGCCCGTCGCGCCGATGGTGCAGTTTCAAAATAACTACGGCGACGGCCCGCGTTGCACGCCGCTGATCGAGGGGGATCGCGTGTACGTGCAGTCGTGCTCCGGGGAGTTCCGCTGCCTCGGGCTGGCCGATGGAAAAACGCGGTGGCGGGTGAATTTCGGCACCGATTACGGTGCCACCTTTCTCGGCAACAAAGGCGGCGATGCGGAAGCGAAGGAAACGGCGTCGCGCCGGCACGGCAACAACGGTTCCGCCGCCATCGACGGCGACCGGATCTTCGTTCCCGTGGGCAGCCCGAAAGGCGCGACGCTCGTGGCCTTCGACAAGAAATCGGGCAAGGAGCTTTGGCGCGGAGGCGAAGACAACACCGCCTATGCGTCGGTCATGGTCGCCACCCTGGCGGGCACTCGGCAGGCGATCCACTTCACGGCCGACGCACTCATGGGTCTGGATGTGAGCACGGGGAAGATCCTCTGGCGGGTGCCGCTCAAGACCGGGGCCAAACGGCACGTCTGCACGCCGGTGATTTCGGGCGACACCGTCACCGTTGCGTCCACGAGCATCGGCACCCTCAAATTTCGCATTGCCAAACAAGGCGCCGACTTCAAGGCAGAACCGGTTTGGGCGGATCTTCCGATCAAGACCGTGATCGGCACGCCGGTGCTGCTCGGGAGCCATCTCTATACGCTTGGACCCGGATCCCGCACCGACCTGGTCTGTGTCGATTTCGAAAGCGGCAGGCAACTTTGGTCGCAGAGCGGCTTTGGCGATTACGCCAGCCTGACCGTGGTGAACGACAAACTGCTGGCGCTCAATTCCACCGGCGAGCTGTTTCTGATCAAGGCGAATCCGGCGAAATACGAAGAACTTGGCCGCGCGCAGATCTGCGCGAAGACGTGGGCCAGCCCCGCTTACGTGGACGGGCGGATCTTCGTGAAGGACGACTCGCACCTCATCGCGCTCGCCCTGGCTGACTGACCGGCGAAGCAAGGACGGAAAACGCCGAACATCGAACACCGAAGTCGGAACAGAGAGGCACTTCGACGTTCGAAGTTCGAAGTTCGGCGTTTTCTTCAGTCGTTGACGCGCCGCAGCGTAGAGCTCCCCCGTTGGAATCAACGGACCGCAGAAACGGGAGAGCGATCCGCGCGAAAGTGAGTCCCCACTCCAGCGCGAGCCCCATCGATTGAGCCCAGGCCGGTATGCGCCATGGAATGCAGGGCCGGCCCCATGATGAAGGTCTCGCCGATATCCACGCGGCAACTGCGGCCAAAATCGATCAACGCGCCGCCCGCGGCCGCCGCGCGAAAGAGGCGGGTATTCTGGCCCAGATAGGTGTTGGGCAGCAGGCACGCCTGCTCGACCTCCACATTCTCATCGACGATCGACTCTTCGCCGATCAGCGCATGCGGCCCGATCTGACAATTCGCGCCGATCTCCGCCCCCGGCCCGATCCAGTAAGGCGGGCGCAGCCGGGCGGAACGATGGATTCTCGCGTGCGAACCCACCCATCCGCCTCCGGGACGAAACGTGTCGAGGGTCATCTCCCGGGGCGAGCGCCGTGCCAGCCACGATTTTTGCAGCTCGAACCAGTAGGTGAGGAGAGCCGCCGCCGTCTTCGGAAGCGCACCTTCGCAACGGCGGCCGGGGAGCCGATCGACGCGCTCGGCGGTCACCGGCGCATCGGCTTCGCGCGCCACGGCGAACACCTTGCGATGCTGCGACCAGTAAGACTCCCGGGCCAGGTAAGCGCGCACCTCATCAGCCCGGTCCTTCACATGGATCTCAACCTCTTCAAAACCACCCCGCACCGCCTCATCCAGCCAATGGGCGAGCAACGGCTGATTGCCGACGGGCCAGAGGATGAACGGCAGCGGATTGCGCCAGATCGTGTCGAGATCGCTCCAATCAGGCGCGAGGAGCCGCACAATCATGGATGGGTCGCGCATGACAAGGAACTGACCTGTCAGTAGGCGCCTTTACCCAGCAATACGGCGGGAATGGTTCGCAGGAGCAGGATGAAGTTGAGCGCCAGGCTCGCCGAGCGGATGTAATCCAGGTCGAGCCGGACCTGATCGTCGAAACCGATCTCGCTGCGTCCCCCCACCTGCCAGAAGCAGGTTAAGCCGGGCTTGGCCAACAGCCGCTGGCGATCTTCGATTTTGTAACGTTCGACTTCGGTGGGCAACGGCGGACGCGGCCCGACCAGTGCCATGTCGCCGCGAAGGACATTGAATAACTGCGGCAATTCGTCGAGCGAGAAGCGACGCAGCCATCTTCCGACGCGAGTAATGCGCGGGTCGCGTTTCATTTTGAAAAGCACGCCGCCCGGCATCTCGTTGGACAGGCTGGCCTTCAGCGCCTCGGCGTTGGACGCCATCGAGCGAAATTTCCACATCCGAAAGGATCGCCCCCGCAAACCGACCCGGGTCTGGCTAAACAGAATCGAGCCGGAGCCTTCGAGTTTGATCAGCACGGCGATCATCAACAGCAGGGGCAGCAAGACGATCGTGGTCACGGTGGCGACGAGAACGTCCAGGATGCGCTTCAGCCACCGCGAGCCACGCGTCACCACCCGCCAGGCCAGACGTTTCCACCAAAGCCGGGCCATAATGCCGGCCCGGCCGCCGCGGGTTCCGGCTTTGCTCCAATACTCGACGAGGGCTCCATCCGCCGCGTTGACCGGGACGGATTCGGTCGTGCTCGGGCGAGGGCAGAAGACGAGGGCGCGCGGGAGTTCGGTCTTGGCCGACGGTGCCGCAGGGGCTTCGAGTAATGCGTTCACGGATGGGAAATTCTATGGGAAGCAATGACCAAATTAGCAGTTACCATGCGCACCGCGTAAAAACCCTGAGTCCACTTGCATGGTAAGTGCTGAACTGCGTTGCCAATGGCCCACATCCTCGAGGCAGAAATCAACGACGGCACCCTGCATATCGCGGTCACCGCCTACCGTCTTGACGCCACGACGGCGCGTGATTTCAAAAAGGATTGCGCCTCCCTCTGGCAGCCATCGATCCGCCGCATCACCGTTGACTTGGGGAGGGTGGAGTTCCTGGACAGCGTGGGAGTCGGTGCGCTGCTGACCCTCTACAAACGGCTCCCTTCTGAAAATCCGAGCTTCAAGCTTCTGCGCGCCCGGCCGGCCGTCCAATCAATCATCGGCCTGCTCCGGCTGAACCGGATTTTCGAGATCGACGAGGGGTCCGGCCATTGAACACGGCCGCGTTCAGTCCTGCCCCGGGCGCCGCGAGCTCGGTTTTGGAGCCCTTTCGGGTCCCGGCCCGCCCCAACTGGTGGCCCGCCACACTGGCCGGAATCGCGCTCTGGCTGCTCCTGGTCCGCCAGCTCAGCGTCGAGTGGTCAGTCAATGCGCAGTACGCTTATGGATGGAGCGTTCCCTTCCTGATGCTTTACCTGCTGGGGGAACGCTGGCGAACGCGGCCGGTGCCAGGCGGAGAACGCCGGGCGGCGATCCCCGGGTTGATCGCCGGTTTTCTGCTCTTCCTCCTGTTCCCGGTGCGCCTCGTGCAAGAGGCGAATCCGGAATGGCGGCTCGTGAGCTGGGTCCTTGCCTTCCAGGTGGTCGGGATCTCGCTCGCGGCCATCTGGCTGGCCGGTGGTCGGCCATGGCTGCGGCATTTCGCCTTTCCGCTTTTGTTTTTTCTGACGGCGGTGCCCTGGCCGGTGCCGTTGGAAAACGAGTTCGTTCAGCACCTCATGCGCCTCACTGCCACCTGGACCATCGAAGGCTTGCACTGGTGCGGCGTCGAGGCGCTCCAGCGCGGCAATCTGATCCAACTTTCGAGCCAGATCCTGGGCATCGACGAGGCTTGCAGCGGAGTGAGATCGCTCCAGGCCACGCTCATGCTCTCCTTGTTTCTCGGGGAATTTTACCGCTTCGGCTGGATGCACCGCCTGGCCCTGGCCGGGGGCGGCCTCCTCGTGGCTTTTCTGACCAATGTGGGCCGCGCCTTTATCCTCAGCATGGTCGCGGAGCGCAACGGTCCGAGCAGCTTCCACCGCTGGCACGACCCCGCCGGATTCGCCATTCTGGCCGTCTGTCTTTTATCGCTTTGGCTGCTCGCCCGCTCTCTGGCACCGGGCCACGGCAGCGTCCGGGAGACGCCGCCAGCCCCCGGCGCCGGCGCGTTGCGCCTCATTTCCGGCAGGGTGCTGGCGGCCGTGGCCGCCTGGATGGCGCTGGCGGAGATCGGCACGGAAGCCTGGTATCGCGCGCACGAACGCGCCGCACCGCCGAAGCTCGCGTGGTCGGTCTCCTGGCCGGTTGCCAACCCCACCTTCAAGAAAACGCCGATCCCCGAAGCCACCCACGCGATTTTGCGCGACAACGAGGGCCGCAGCGGCTCGTGGACGGCCCCGGATGGAAGCCGCTGGCAGATGTTCTTCCTCCGCTGGGATCCCGGTCGGAATGCCGCCCAACTCGCCCGCAATCACAATCCGCAGGTCTGTCTTCCGGCCCTCGGCAATGTGCTCGAGGCCGACCTGGGCCTGCGCGAGATCACCGTCCAGGGCGTCCCGCTGATTTTTCACGCCTACGTGTTCCGGAGCCGTGGCGAGCCCTTGCACGTTTTCCAGTGCCTTTGGGAGGCGAGATCGGTCGGGGAAAATATGGACCCGCGCGAGAACGGTTCGCCCCGCAGTCGGATGCGCGCGGTGGCGCAGGGCCGGCGCCATCTCGGCCAGCAGATGCTCGAGTTGGCGGTGCGCGGATATTCCACGCCGCGCGCAGCGCAGGCCGCGCTCACTTCCGTGCTGGGAGCAGAAGCGGCCATCGTCCTCGCGCGCAATTAACGAAATGACTTTGCTCCCAAAGACAACGCCGCGGGTCCGCCGGATGATTTTAGCCGTCCTGTTTCTATTGGGTGGGCTCGGTCTTTTCGCGGCCGCGAAACCGGCCTATCGGGCGGCGAAAATCTGGCGCGCCGGCCAGTTGCTGTCGCGCGCGGAGAAGTTCGCGGAAAAGGACGATTGGCGAAACGCTTATCAGTCCATCCGCGAGGCGAGCACACTGGTTCCCGACGACGCGAAGACCACCCGCGCCATCGCCCGGTTTTTGGGCAAACGTCAGGATCCCCAGGCCCTGGCGCTTTCGAGAACATTGATCGATGGGCCGGAATCCGAGCCCGAGGATCGAATCGAATTGGTGCGGCTGGCCTTGCGGCTCGATCGGCTTTCCGTGGCCCATGAACAGTTGTCCGTATTGCTGCGCGCGCCGAAGAGCAGCCGCGATTTTGAGGTCCTGCGCCTGGCCTCCCAATGGTCCGGCCGGTCCGGAGAGCATCCCCAGGCGATCGCCTTTGCGCGGCAGGCCCTGGCGCAGGCGGGCAATCCGCGTGAGGCGGCGGAAGCGAAACTCGCGCTGAGCGGTTTGCTCCTCGATCCGGCCGCCGCACAAGCGCCGCAGTTCGCGGAAGCGAAACAACATTTGCACGAGTTGGAAGCGCGCGATGATCAGATCGGCCTGGAAGCCTTGCTGCTCCTGACGGTCATGGGGCGGCAGGGGCTGTCGCTGTCCCCTGGGGAAGCCGAAGCCATCAGCACGCGCCTCTCCCTTCACCCGCTGGCCAGCGAGGAGCAACGCCTGCTCGGCCTGGCGTCGCGGCTCGAGCTGCATCCCGATCGCCGTGAACCGTTGCTCGACGAAGTGATCAAAGCCTGCCCGCAGGGAAATGCGGAACGCACGGCCATGTTGGGCAAGTGGCTGATGCAACAACGCGAGGCGCAGCGGGTGCTGGCGCTGATCCCGCTGGAGAAGGCGCGCAAGAACCAGCCGCTCTTGCTGATTCACCTCGATGCCCTCGCCAGCGCGGCGCGTTGGTCGGAGATCGAAAAGCTCCTCGGCGGCGCCGAGTCCCTGCCGATGGAGCTGGCGATTCGACGGCTCTACCTCGTCCGGACCGCCATGGCGCTGGGACGCACCGATGAACTCGCGGACCGCTGGTACGAAGTGCAGCAAGCGGTGCGGCGGGAAAAGCCTGAAACTATCCTCTACGTGGCCGAATACGCGGCCCGGCTCGGCAAACCGCAGGAGGCGGCCAAAGCCTACAGCTCTCTAAGCCGCGTCGCCGGCGGGGAGCGCAGCGGCTATTTGGGCCTGGTGCGCCTCGCGGAGCAGGCAGGCACACGCCCGCTCCGGGACGCGGTCCAGGAGCTCGCCACGCGGTTTCCTTCCGATCTGGAGCCACAGAACGATCTGGCCTATCTCAACCTGCTCCTCAACGAGGAAATCCCCGCCGCCAGCGAAACGGCCGGACGGCTCGTCAAGCGTGCGCCCGAACTGCTCGCCTACCGGACCACGCAGGCTTTGGCGTTTCTTCGAGCTGGAAACGCGGCCGCCGCGGGGGCTGTTTACCGGGAGTTCCAAACGGATTGGAGCAGCGCCCAGCCCGGCTGGCAGGCGGTCTCGGCCGCCGTCCTCGCCGCCGAGGGCAACCTTGATCTCGCCCGCACCCGCGCCCGGCAAGTCCCCCTCGCCCGCTTGAAACCGGAAGAGCGCGCGCTGATCGCGGACCTGCTCTAAGCGTATCCGCGTTACGTCTCTGCCAACGCCGCGGCGCGGGGCTTATGACGCGGGGTGGCGCTTGGCAAAGCGGCGGGGCGTGCTAGGCTCCGCGTCCCGATTTTTTATGGCCATCAGCAGCATCATCGACCCCAGCCGCCTCGAGCGGATCGAGTTCAGCAACGACGAAATCGCGCGCTACTCGCGCCACTTGATCATGCCGGAAGTGACGCTCGAGGGGCAGAAGCGCCTCAAGGCGGCGAGCATCCTCTGCATCGGCACCGGAGGCCTCGGCTCGCCCATCGCCTTGTATCTCGCCGCAGCCGGGATCGGACGCATGGGGCTCGTCGATGGCGACACCGTGGATTTCTCGAATCTTCAGCGCCAGATCCTGCACGGCACCAAGGATGTCGGCCGCAAAAAGCTTAATTCGGCCCGGGATCGCATTCGCGAGGTGAATCCCAATGTGCAGGTCGATCTCTACGATACCTTTTTCACGTCCGAAAACGCCCGCAAGATCGCCGAGCCGTACGACATCATCATCGACGGCACCGACAACTTTCCCACGCGCTACTGCTCGAACGACGTCTCCGTTTTCCTCAAGAAACCGAACGTGTACGGCTCGATCTTCCGCTTCGACGGCCAATGCACCGTCTTCGCGCCGCACCTCGGCGGACCTTGCTACCGCTGCATGTTTCCGGAGCCGCCGCCGCCCGGCATGGTGCCGAGCTGTGCGGAAGGCGGCGTGCTCGGCGTGCTGCCGGGCATCATCGGGGTGATGCAGGCCATCGAGGCGATCAAGCTCATCATGGGCATCGGCGAGCCGCTCATCGGACGCCTCATCCATTTCGACGCGCTGAAGTTGAAGTTCCGCGAATTCAAACTGCGCAAGGATCCCAAGTGCCCGGTGTGCAGCGAGCATCCGACCATAACCGAGCTGATCGACTACGATCAGTTCTGCGGCATCCCGCAGGCCAAAGCCGCCGAGGAAGCGGAAGCGCCCGTGCCGCACATCACCGTGCAGGAGCTGAAAGCGAAACAGGATCGCGGCGACAAGTTCGTGCTCGTGGATGTGCGCGAGCCGTTCGAATACGACATCTGCCGGATCCCGGGTTCGACGCTCATTCCGCTCGGCCAGTTGCCTTCGCGAATGAGCGAATTGGACAGCGCGGACGAGATCATCCTGCAGTGCAAGAGCGGCGCCCGGAGCGCCCGCGCGCTCAAGCTTTTGCAGGAAGCCGGCTTCAGCAAGCTGGCCAATGTCGAGGGTGGCATCGCGGCCTGGGCGGAGCAGATCGACACGACGGTGCCGAAGTACTGAAGTGATCATTCCGAACCGCGAGTGCTGACTGAGCACTGAGCACTGAGCGCAGCACTGATTACTTCCCATGCCCCCCGAGCTGCTCGCCATCCTGCGCTGCCCGCTGACCCGGCAGCCGCTTTACCTCGCGTCGCCGGAGCAGCTCGCGCACTTGTCCACGGTCCTCGCCGCGGCGCTGATCCGCGAAGACGGGCGGGTGGTTTACCCGATTCGCGATGGCATTCCCATGCTCCTCCCCGAAGAGGCCATCACCATTCCCAGGCCGGAAGCTTGAGACGGGGTCGGCTTGCAGAATTCACTCACCAGCCTATAAACCACGCGCATGCCGAACCTCAAAGAGCCCTTTGGACTGAAGAAAGGCAAGCGCCTCGACGACCTCGAACACAAGTCGATCGAGGAAGACGACTACAAGCCGAAGCTCAAGGATGCACAGCTCCGCCTCCTCAACCTCCAGCTCGAACTCACCGAATCCAAGCGCGCCCTGGTCATCGTCTTCGAGGGGCCGGACGCGGCCGGCAAAGGCGGCGCGATCAAGCGCGTGGTCGAGCGGCTCGACCCGCGGCTGACGCGGGTGCACTCCGTGGTCAAGCCCTCGGCGGAAGAGTACCAGCATCATTACTTGTGGCGTTTCTGGAACAAGCTTCCGCCGTACGGGCAGACGGTCATTTTCGATCGCTCGTGGTACGGCCGGGTGCTGGTCGAGCGGGTCGAAGGCTTTGCCACCGACAAGGAGTGGAAGCGCGCCTACGACGAAATCAACGACTTCGAGCGGCTGCTCACCGATGACGGCGCCATCATCATCAAGTTTTACCTGCACATCACCAAGGAGGAGCAGCTCTTCCGCTTCAAACGCCGGGAAGCCGATCCCTACAAGCATTGGAAAATCAACGACGAGGACTGGCGCAACCGCCGTAAATGGGATGCCCACAACTCCGCCGCCGAGGACATGTTCGAGAAGACTTCGACGGACTCCGCGCCGTGGTGGGTGGTGGCGGCGAATTACAAATGGTCCGCGCGTGTCAAGGTGACGAAGGCCGTGGCGGACGTCCTCGATTCCGCCTTGAAAAAGCCGTGAGGCCGGCCGCCTCGCGAATCCTGGCCGGCGCGCTCGCTTTTCTGGCGCTTAACCTGGCGGGTTGCGACCGGCTCTTTGACCGGGGCTCGAAGGACAGCCTCGCCGAAGGTGACAAGCGGGTCGCGGCGGGAGATTTCCATGGCGCCGTCGCCTTGTACGAATCGGCGCTCGACGGCACCGAGAAGACCGCGGAAGCGCACTATAAGCTCGCGCTGCTCTATGACGACAAGCTGAAGAGTCCGCGCGACGCGCTCCATCACTGCGAGCGCTACCTGCAACTCGCGCCCACCGGCACCCGGGCGCGCAACGCCAAGACCATGATCAAGGAAGCGGAGCTGAAGCTGACGATGAGCAAAGGAGTGGCGGTCTCGCAGGAGGAAGCGGTCCGGCTCAAGAACGACAACTTGCTCTTGCGCAAGCAGCTTGCCGAAGTGCGCGCGCAAAAGAGCGCCACGCCGATCCCGGCGGCGGCGATGGTCAAAGGTGCGGAGAACGCGCAGAAACCTATTCCGCCCGGTTCGCGGACCCATGTGGTGCAGGCTGGGGAAACGATGGCGGCCATCGCGCAGAAGTACTACAAGAACAAAGCCCGCTGGAAGGACATCCAGGATGCCAACTTCTACTCGACCAACGGCACCCCGAAAATCCGCGCCGGTCAGACGCTGATTATTCCGTAGCGCCATGTGGGGCCGCCTTGCAGTCGGCCATTGTGGGGCAGACTTGTAGTCTGCCCGCCGGGCGAACGAGGCCGCAGGTCCCGGGACTCACAGCGGAAAAAGACCCCCTCGCTTCGCTCGCCCGCGCGGACTGCAAGTCCGCCTTACACACTTACTCCTCGTCGCTCGCGCCCTTCTCGCGCTTCAAGCCGCGCAATTTGCCTTCGATGAACTTGTCGATGTCGCCGTCCATCATCGCCTGAATGCCGCTCGTCTCGACGCCGGTGCGGAGGTCGAGGACTTTCTGATAGGGCTGAAAGACGTAGCTGCGGATCTGGCTGCCGAAAGCGACGTCGGATTTCTCCCCATAGGCGGCATTGATGTCGGCTGCGGCCTTGTCGATCTCGATCTGCTGAAGCTTGGCCTGCAGCATGCGCATCGCGGTCACCTTGTTTTTCTGCTGACTGCGCTCGTTCTGGCACGCGGCGACAATCCCGGTGGGGAGATGCCGGATGCGCACGGCGGTCTCGACCTTGTTCACGTTCTGCCCGCCCTTCCCCCCGCTGCGGTACGTATCCACTTCGATCTCGGCCTCGTTGATCTCGATGGGCGCGCTCTCGGGCAACTCGGGCACCACGTCCACCCCGGCAAACGAGGTATGCCGGCGTTTGTTTGAATCGAACGGCGAGATGCGCACGAGCCGGTGCACCCCGCGCTCCGTCGCGAGATAGCCGAAGGCGAACTCGCCGGTGACCTGGAGCGTACACGATTTGATGCCCGCTTCTTCGCCCAGTTGGATGTCCACGATCTCGCTCTTGAACCCGCGCCGCTCGATCCAGCGCTGGTACATGCGCAACAGCATGTCCGCCCAATCGCACGACTCCGTGCCGCCGGCGCCGGAGTTGATGGTCAGGAAGGCGTTACAGCGATCGTTCGGTCCGGAGAGCAGCATCTTCAGCTCGAAATCGGCGAGATCGCGCAAGATCCCCGCGTGTTCGTTGACCACCTCTTCGGCGGCTTGAGGATTGCCGTCCTCCCGCGCGAGCTCGATGAGCACGGGCAGATCTTCGATCCGCCGCTCGAGCGCCAGGATGGGCGCCGTCTTTCCGCGCAGGACGGATACTTCCTCGACATGTTTTTGCGCCCGCTCTTTGTTCGTCCAGAAGTCGGGCTCGGACATCAACCCCTCGAGTTCCGCAAGGCGCGTCTGGAGCTTGGGGTAGTCAAAGATACCTCCGAAGTTCACCCAGGCGGGCTTTCAGTTCGTCGGCGCTAATGGCGTTTAGATCAAAGGACATGGGAAAAATGGTGGGCTGAGATTCGAAATGCGAGGCAGTCGGCGGTGCGATGGTGAAGGCGCGCGGCGTGCCGCTGGATCCGCGAGCCCAACTATCAACAATCAACCCTCAACTATCAACCCACTCTCAGCGGGTGCCGGGTTTCGGCGAATCCAGGCGATAGATGGTCTCGCCTTCCTTCATCAAATCGAGCCGGTCGCGGGCAATCAGGCCGACGTACTCGGGGTCGTGCTTGAGCAGGTTCTCCTCGCGCGTGCTGCGCCCCAGATTCAACTTTTCCTTTTCGACCTGCGCTTTCAGCTCGTCCACGCGGGTCTGTTGATCCCGGCGCTTCCCGATTTCGGGCATCATCCGATACGCGATCGTCACGAGCAACGTGAGTACGATGAGCGTAAAGAGCAACCGGTTGAGGGAATGCCAGATTCCCCCGCTCGGGGAAGAAAATTGGAGATCGCTGCGGGCCGCGCTCAATTCACCGCATCTTACCGCCATAAATGGCGTTGTCACCAAGGATTTCTTCGATGCGAAGCAGTTGGTTGTACTTCGCGACCCGATCGGTGCGGCTCAGCGACCCGGTCTTGATCTGCCCGGCGTTGGTGGCGACGGCGATGTCCGCAATGGTGTTGTCCTCGCTCTCGCCGGAACGATGGCTGATCACCGCGGTGTATTGGTGTTCCTTGGCCAGCTCGATGGCGTCGAGCGTTTCGGTCAGCGATCCGATCTGGTTCACTTTCACGAGGATCGAATTCGCCGTGCCGGTGTCGATCCCGCGCTGGAGGAACTCGACATTGGTCACAAACAGATCGTCGCCCACGAGCTGCGTGGTGGCGCCGAGCGCGTCGGTGAGCTGCTTCCAGCCGTCCCAGTCGTTCTCCGCGCAGCCGTCTTCGATCGAGATGATCGGGAATTTCTTCTTCAGGTCCACGTAGTAGGCCACCAATTCCTCGGCGGTGCGCTTCGAGCCATCCGACTTCTTGAAGACGTACTGCTTCTTCACGGCGTCGTAGAATTCCGAGGCCGCGACATCGAGCGCGATGAAGACGTCCTTGCCGAACTTGTAGCCGGCTTTCTTGACCGCCGCCGCGATCGAGGAGAGCGCGTCGTCGGCGGATTCGAAGTTGGGCGCGAAGCCGCCTTCGTCACCGACCGCCGTCGAGAGGCCACGGCCCTTGAGCACGCTCTTGAGCGCGTGGAAGATCTCGACGCCGGCGCGCAGGCCCTCGGAGAAGGTGTCGAAGCCCTTCGGCACGACCATGAATTCCTGGAAATCGACCGGCGCATCCGAGTGCGCGCCGCCGTTGACGATGTTCATCATCGGCACCGGCAAAACCTTCGCGTTGGGCCCGCCGAGGTATTTGAAAAGCGGAATGCCGAGCTGGCCCGCCGCGGCCTTGGCCGTGGCCAGCGACACCGCGAGGATGGCATTGGCGCCGAGCTTGGCTTTGTTCTTCGTCCCGTCGAGGGCGATCATCGTCTTGTCCACGCTCAACTGGTCGAGCGCGTCGAAGCCCTCGATCTCCTTGGCGATGGTCTTGTTCACGTTCGCCACCGCCTTGGTCACGCCTTTGCCCAGGTAGCGATCCTTCACCCCGTCGCGCAGCTCCCACGCTTCGTGCTCACCGGTGCTCGCGCCACTCGGCACGATGGCGCTGCCGACGGCGCCTCCCGCGAGCGTGACTTCGGCTTCCACAGTGGGATTGCCGCGCGAATCGATGACCTGGCGGGCGTGGACTTCGGTGATGGTAGTGAGCGACATGCGATCTGAGATTTAGGATGTTGGTGTGCGCCGCGAAGCAAAGCGCGGAGGCCCTGCGGAAAGGCGGCGCATGGCTTAAAAGGCGGCGCGGTGCTTGGCAAACAAATAGTGCGCCCTGCCCGTGAGCCGCGAAAGAGGAGGGCGCGGCATCCGTTCGATCACCTTCAAACAGTTGAGGAAATTGCCTGCAACCCGATTGGATCCGGGAATGCGGCTCCCCGGCATCGACCTGGGAGTCTTCACGAATTGGTGGAGTCGCTTCCCACGCCTCCTTGGCTCCCCTGCCCGGGCGCGCTCGGAACGGCATCAGAGTCGGTCGTGATCCAACTCCGATTCCATGGCCTTGCCAGAGATGCCGAATCCATGCGTTCGTCCCTACACATGCCAACCTTGCCACGAACTTGCCACTCTCCCCTGCGGCTGGGTAAGATGTGAGGCGATTTAGACGCGCGTCCCTAGAAATGACACTCACACGTCAGTTCGTTCAGCGGATTCCGCAGCCGAGAGCACCGTGGCTGGTCTTTATCCTGTTATTTGCCAGCTTACTCCTGCTTTGGATCTTCACTTCGGCTTGGGCTTTTCTAGAGCCGCGCGTCGGACGGAATTATCCCGAGTGGGCTTGGCGACACGGAACGCCGAAGATGCAGCGACACGCCGCTCAAGTGCTCGTCATTCGCATCAAACCCGGCATGTCGTTCCAAGAGGTTCTCGATATTCTGGGACCAGGTAGTTCGGAATGGCCACGCATCAAAGACCACAAGCTCCAACCCGAAGAGACCATTAGCTTCAACGTCCGCTCGTGGTATAACAACGGCATTGACGTCGGATTCCGAGATGGCCGCGTAGTTACCACCTTCTACTATGACTAGCCCACGAACTTCGCCTTCCATGCGCTGCAGCGCCTATGAGGCATTGCAAAATTGTTTCGGACTTGCGGCAGGGTGAAGGTTTCGAAGTGGAAGTTAGGTAGAGTAAAGTAGGATTAGCCGGAAAGGGGGCGCGGAGTCGGAGGCGCGCAGCCGCTAGTCACACGTTTGACTCGGGTAAGGCGCTAATGCCACGGCTACACCTTCCGGTCATCGAGTTCCCCCGATGCGGTCGGAAATCGCGGAAATCTTCTCCGGCGTGAAGATCGGCGCGGAGCAGGAGCGGGCCGTGCAGACGAAGGCCGCGGCTTTTGGGAGTTCGGGATACTGCACGTCGAGGTTCGGCATCGGGCCTTCCCGGCGATCCCACCATTCGACGCGTTTGTAACTCGACGGAAGCGCGAGGCCGGCGCGAAAGAGCGCCAGCGCGGCGGGATCGTCCTTGTGACCGGTGATGGTGACATGGAGCGGAGGCGCGACGAGTTCGCGGCCCGCGAGCAGGATTCCACCGACCTGGAAGCCGCGCTGGTCGGCGATCATCGGGGCGGCCACGAAACGCATCGCGTGTTCCGCAATGGCCCGGTATTCCGCCTTGCCGGTGTAGTGCTGGAGCAGGCTGGCGAGGCGCGCCATGGCCACGTTTTCATCCACTTGCGGCTTCGGTTTGAGCGCGGACGCACCGGCCGAGGTGACGTAGCCAACGTCGCCGCGAAACTGGGTGTCAGCAAAGTGCAGCGCTTGTTCTGCCCGGGCGAGCCAGGAGCGCTCAGAGGTCACGGCATAGAGACTGAGAAGTCCGCGGGCCATGAAAACATTGTCGCCGAGGTAAGGTCCGGCGAGGTCCGCCGCATCGTGCCGGAAGCCGCCGCCGGGCAGTCCGCGCTGCGCGATGATCCACTCCGCGGCGCGAAGGGCGTCGTCGAGCACCGTCCGGTCGCCCGTGGCCGCGTAGAGCGCCGCCAGACCGTGGATCGCCCAGCCATTTTCCCGCGAGTAGATGTGGCGATCGATGCGCGGGACGCCCTGCTTTCGCCGCCCTTCGTCATTGAGCGCGAAGAATTCTCCGGCATGCTCGCCGGGAACGAGATCGGCATCCTGGCTGGTGAAAAAGGCGCCATCGGGGCTGGTCAGGAACGCCTGCAGAAACGCGCGGATCTGCGTGGTGGCCTGCAAGTCCGCGGGGTCCCGCCAGCGCGCGTAAGCCAGGGAGTAGGTGCGAAGGTTCTCGGCCTGCATCTGCATGATCTTCTCAAAGTGCGGATGCTCCCAGTCGCCGTCGGTGGAATACTGGTAAACGCCGCCCCAGACCGGGTCGATCAGCTTACGCCCGGCGGCGAGGGTCTCCCGCGCCATTCGCTCGAACTCGCGGTCGCCGTCTCCGGCCGCGGCCAGGCAATACTCGATGACATCCCAATCGACGAACTTGTGGATCGACCCCCAGCCATGGTTCTTCGCGTCATATTCGCTGACCAGCAGAGCGCGCAGTTTTTCGCGGAGCTTCGGGTCGAGGGCGCCCTCGCCGCTCGGCTCCAGTTTCGGCTCCGCCTCGACCGAAGGCCCCGGCGTCGGGTCATCGATGATGGCCTCGAGCATCGAAGCCATCGGCTTGGGTGGGAGGTAGCCGCGGCGCTTGACGATTTCGCTCCCGTCCGTGTTGAAGACGATGGTCGCGGGCCAGCCGTAATCCTCGTAGCGGTTGGAGAGATCGGGCCGTGAATCCTGGTCCACGCGCACGGCGATGTAGCGGGACTTGACCAAGGCGATCACCGCCGGGTCGGCGTAGGTGATTTCATACATGACGTGGCACCAGTGGCACCAGACCGCGCCGAGATCGAGCAGGACAAAGCGGTTCTCGCGTTTGGCCTTTTCAAAGATCCCTTCGGACCAAGGCTGCCAGTCGATCGCCGGGAGCGGGTCGGCGGCGCGAGCGGGCACGATGAGCGCAGAGGCGAGCAGCACGCCGAGGGACGCAAAACGGAAGGCAGTTTTCATTGCCTATTGATATGGACGAAAGTGGCGCGTGGATGCGTTGGCGAAGTGGGGAGGCGTCCGGCCTGCCAATCGTGGTGCGGGCGTCCCGCCTGCACCGGACTGGCAGTGGGGACGGCTGCCCCACTTATGACAGGCGGGGACGCCTGCCCCACTACACGATGGGCGATCTGGGGTAGGTCCCGAGGATCTTGACGAAGCTGCAATGCTGTTCGAGCTGCGCCAGCGCCTCGGTGAGCTTGGTCTCGGTGGCGTGGCCGTCCACGTCCACGAAGAAGAAGTATTCCCAGGCCTTTCGTTTCGAGGGCCGGCTTTCGATCTTGCTCATGCTGATCTTCAGACGGTTGAAAGGTTCGAGCGCGTGAAAGAGCGCGCCGGGTTTGTCCTGCACGCAAAACATCAGCGAGGTGCGGTCGTCACCGGTCGGGGGCGAAGCGGTGCGGCCGACGACGAGAAAGCGGGTGGTGTTGCTGGGAATGTCCTGAATCGAGGCTTCGAGGACCTCCAGCCCGTAGGTCTCGGCGGCCATCCGGCCGACGATCGCCCCGGCCAGAGGCTCACTCGCCGCGAGCTCGGCGGCGCGCGGCGTGCTCGAAACTTCGATCAAATCCACGTGCGGGAGATTGTGGCGCAGCCAGTTCCGGCATTGCCCGAAAACCTGCGGATGGCTGTAGAGCCGGGCGATCTGCTCGCGCGGGACCTTGGCGCAAAGATGGTTTTCGATCTTGAGCAGGATTTGCGCGCAGATACGCAGCTCGCTGTCCATGAAAACATCCAGCGTGTGATTCACCGCGCCCTCGGTGGAATTCTCGATCGGCACCACGCCGTAGTCGGCCTTGCCCCGCGCGACCACGTCAAACACATCGGGGATGCTGATCTCGGGCACGTAATTGACGCTCGCGCCGAACTTGCTCCGCGCCGCCTGATGGGTGTTCGTCGATGGCGGCCCAAAGTAGGCAATGGTCAGGTCCTTCTCGAGGGCGAGCGAGGCCGACATGATCTCGCGATAAATCGCGCGAATCGCGGTTTCCGGCATGCGCCCCTTGAGTTCCGCGTTCCGGGCCGAGAGGGCGCGCAGCACGGTTTCTTCGCGCTCCGGGGCGTAGATCTCGGTGCGTTCGGCCTTCTTGACGAGTCCCACTTCGTGCACCAGGTCGGCGCGTTCGTTGAGCAGGCCGATGAGTTGCTCGTCGATGGCATCGATCTTCTTGCGGATCTCGGGAAGGGTCATGCGGGGGAAAGTTCTCAGTGCTCAGTGCTCAGTGGGCTGTGCTTCTATGGTTTCGGTAGGCGGAGCTTCCGCGGCGGGCTCGGGTGCGGTGGATTCCGCATGTTCTGGAGCAGAGCTTTTCGCCGAGTCTCCAGGCGGCGTCTCCGCCGCGACGCTTTCCGACTGAGCACTGAGCACTGAGGACTGAGCACTCTCTGTCACCTTGGCCACCGGCAGCGCCACCCGCTTGAGCTCGCTGGAGTTGGGCAGCTCGTCGGTATTCCGGAGGCCGAAATGCTCGAGGAAATACTCCGTGGTCGAGTAGAGCAACGGGCGGCCCGGGACTTCGGCGCGACCGGCGATGCGCACGAGACCGCGGTCGAGCAGCACCTGCATCACACCGTCCACGGCCACGCCGCGCACGGCTTCGATGTCGGCGCGCGTGACCGGCTGGCGATAAGCGACAATGGCCAGCGTTTCCAATTGCGGGCCGCTCAGGCGGGTCGGCTTGGCCTCGGGATAAAGCTGGCGCACCCACACGGCACAGGTGGGGTCGCTGACCAGGGTCCAGCCGCTCGCCCGCTCGACCAACTGGAAAGCGCGCTGCGTCGCGCTGAGATCGGCCTGGACTTCCCCCAGCGCCGCAAGCACGTCGGCTTCCTTCAGTTTCGCAAAATCGCGGGCGTCCTGATCCTCGCTCGCGGCGCCGGCGGCGCGCAACGCCGCGAGGATCTCGCCGGTGGAAATCGGCTTCGGCGACGCAAAGACGAGCGCCTCTATCACTTGCTTCAAAGTCATGTCGGTTCCAGTTCCTACACGCGCCGTAATTCAATCTCTCCGAAGGCCTCTTCCTGCACGGTGATGAGCTGCTTGAGCCGGATCAGCTCGAGCAGCGCGAGGAAGGTCACCACGATTTCCGTGCGGGAAGCGGCGTTGGCAAACAGCTCCGTGAATCGCAGCGGGACGCCCGAACCGGTCATTTTCATGATGAGATCAATTTTGTCCGAGACGGTGTAATTCTCCTCAAAAATCTCGCGCAGATTCTCGCCCTGGTCGCTGATCCGCTTGAGCACTTTGTTGAAGGCGCTGATCAGATCAAAAACGCTCACGTCGCCGAGCGGACGTTCCGGCGCCGCGTCCGCGTCGCTCATGCGGCCGAAGAGATTGCTCTGCTCGATCTCACGCTGCGAGAGCTGCGCGGCAGCGTCCTTGAACTTCTTGTATTCAACGAGCTGCCGGATCAGGTCCCAGCGCGGATCGTCCTCGTCGGCTTCCTCTTCGGGCGGCTGCACGTGCGCCGGGAGCAGGCTGCGGCTCTTGAGGTAGATGAGGTTCGCAGCCATGACCACGAACTCGCCCGCCACTTCGAGGTCGAGGACTTTGAAGGCGTCCATGAATTCGAGGTACTGATGGGTGATCCGCTCGATCGAGATTTCGTAGATGTCCACTTCATCCTTCTTGATGAGGTAGAGCAGGAGATCGAGCGGACCCTCGAAAACCTCGAGTTTGACCTTGTATTCGTTGGACATGGGGGCGGTGAGGCTAGCGGCCCCCCTCGCCCTTTGAAAAGCGGCAAGTGCAACGCGCCAATGGGAGCCGGAGCCTGCTTACGTCGGCTGCCACGAAGGCGCCGGAGATGCTACTCAGCGGCCCGGCCCTGAGGCGGCCACCGAGGAAGGGAACTGCTCGGGCACCGGCAGCGAATCAGAAGGCTGGGCCCCGTGCGTGCCCATTTCCAGCACCACGATGCGAATTGCCGCCAGAATGAGCGCACAAATCGCCACCCGCAGGATGTGCTTCACCAGCCAGTTGGAATCGACGCCCTTGGCCTCCGCCCATTTCTCGGTCTGGGCTTTGAGCCGCAGCTTACGCCCGCAAACCCCGCAGACCCGGCGTTTGCCGAAGGTGGCGAAGAGGTATCCAGGCATCTTTTCGTGGCACTCGGCGCAAGTCTCGAAAATAACCTCCTGCGCGGCGTCGGGTGCGGACGTGGATTCGTGATGCGTCGTTTGGGAGGCCGCCTCTTCAGCCGCAAACGACGCGGGGCTGTGCCCCTCTGTGAGCTCCGTTCCGGCCGACGAAACGGGGCTGGACTCCTCTCCACTATCCTCCCCGAGAAGCGCGGCGTAAGTCGTCCAATCCTGGAGGCCGGAGCGCCAGACGCGAGTCGTTCCCTTGATTTCGCCGGCGAAGACCTTTTCCTCGAAATCCTCGGACGAAAGCGGGCCAACCTTCTGGCTTTTCGAATCGCGATAGTACCACTCGATGATCATGCGGATCTTCAAGAGCACTCCGCGTGCTCAGCAGCTCGCACCAGTTTGAAGATTGTGCCGGCGCCATCGGGCGGCTAATCCTCGCACCACCGAATGCCCCCTGAGCCCGCCGACTTCCTGGTGATCGACAACAGCAACTCCTTTACAAAGTTTGCCCTTTCCTCCCGCGATCGGCTCGGGGTCCGGCGGCGGCTCCCCACCCGCGAGGTCGATGCCGCCGCGCTGCGGCGCACCCTGCGCGGCTGGCGCTTTGACTCGGCCGTCCTTTGCTCGGTGGTGCCGGAAAAGGGCGAGGTGATCAGCCGCTTCCTCGCGCCCACGCCGGTCCTGCGCGTCAGCGCGAAGATCCGCCTCGGCGTCGGCATCGAATATCCCAAGCCGCAAACCATCGGCGCGGACCGGCTGGCGAATGCGGCCGGCGCGTTTGCCCGCTTCGGCGCGCCCGTGGTGGTGGTCGATTTCGGCACGGCCCTCAGCTTCGACATCATCTCGCCCGCGGGCTGCTATGTCGGCGGCGTGATCGCCCCCGGCCTCGAAGCGATGACCGATTACCTCCACCAGCGCACCGCCTTGCTCCCCAAGATCAGCCTGCTCGAGCCCCCCAGCGTCATCGGCAAATCGACCAAACACGCGATGCTCGCCGGCGCGGTCCACGGCTATCGCGGCCTCGTCCGGCAGATCCTCGACGAAATCCGCCGCGAGCTGGCCTGGAAAAAAAAGCTGCGCGTCGTGGCGACGGGCGGCTATGCCGAACTGATTGCCGCCGGCCTTCCGGAAATCGGCGCGATCCAGCCCGACCTCACCCTGGACGGTCTGCGCATCATCGCCAATCTGAACCTCTAACCCAAAACCTCATGATGAACTGCGCAATCGGCATCGACTTCGGCGGCACCAGCATCAAATCCGGTCTCGTTCGCAACGGCGAAATCGTGCACCGGGGCAACCCCATGGACACGCAGGAGCTCGGCAAGCCGGACGCGATTATCGATGCGCTGGTCAATCTGGTCGGCCATTTCGGCGAACTCGATCCGCAACTGGCCGGCATCGGCATCGGCCTGCCGGGTCTCGTCGATAGCGTGAACGGCGTGGTTCACGAGCTGACCAACGTGCAGGGTTGGGAGGAGATTCCGCTCCGCCAGATCCTGCGCGACCGCACCGGGCTGCCGGTGACCGTCGAAAATGATGCCAAGGCGATGGCCTACGGCGAATGGAAATACGGCGCGGCCAAAAACGGAGTCAACGTCATCTGCATGACCCTCGGCACCGGCGTCGGCGGCGCCTTGATCCTCGACGGGCGGCTCTACCGCGGCACCAATCATAGCGCCGGGGAAATCGGGCACATGAGCATCGATTACCGGGGCCGTCCGGGACCCTACGGCAACTACGGATGCCTCGAGGAATACATCGGCAACAGCCAGATCGCCGCGCGCGCGGTGGAACGCTATCGCGCCGCCGGGCGCGAGTTGAAGCCGGAGCAGTGCACGCCGCTTGACCTCGAAAAGGCGGCGGACGGGGGCGATGCGGTTGCCCTGCAGCTCTGGGACGATCTCGGCGACGAGCTGGGCGCCGCCCTGGCCAGTGTGGTGTGGGTCGTCAATCCCGATATCATTGTCATCGGCGGCGGCGTCGCCAAAGCCGGCGACCTCCTCTTCGTGCCCGTGATCCGCTCCGTCCGCGCGCGCACCTTCGAATTGATCAACCGCGACCTCCGCATCGTGCCCGCCGCCCTCGGCAACGATGCCGGGATCATCGGCAACGCGGCGCTCGTGCTGGAGTCGATCGGATAGGGTTTTGGGGGAACATCCCGCGTCACAGCCGCGGAGCGGCGCAACCCGAATAGCCGTGGTCGGGCGAAGCGAGGCCACGGAATGGGAAAAATGCGTCAGCCGCGTTACCGGCGAAACATTGCTTCCGCGTCGGGTCTCGCCGCTCCGCGGCTTGCTCTTGAATTCTTTGATCCGTGGCCTCGCTGATACCGTCTCCAAAGTTATTCATAAGCGGCGCAGGAAGGCCCCCGCAAAGCCTTCCCCGTCGTCTGCGCCGCTTGTGAATAACTTTGCCGCGAGTGCGGCCGAAGTTGT
>JAXDQW010000055.1:0-20877 GCA_034667665.1 Chthoniobacter sp. | reverse complement strand
GAATATACCTTCGCCGATGGCGCCAAGCTGTATATGGACGGCCGCTGCATGGTCGGGGCGTATCCGCAGTACTCCAGCTATGCGCACGGCACCAAGGGCATCGCCATCGTCGCGAAGAGCGGAGACGCGGGCCTGCCCTCCAGCACCTATAAAGGACAGAACACGGACCGCGCGAACATGATCTGGCAATCCGAAGTCGGGCCGGCCGAAGTCGAGTCGCACTTCAACGAGTGGACCGACCTCATTGACGCCATCCGCAACGACAAGCCCTACAACGAAGTGAAGCGCGGCGTCGAGGCGAGCGTCGTCACCAACATGGGCCGCTTTGCCGCGCACACCGCGCAGGAAGTGACCTTCGAGCAGATGCTCAACCACGACCACGAATACTGCCCCAACGCGGACAAGCTCACCATGGATAGCCCTTCGCCGCTGCCCGCGGACAAGGATGGCAAGTATCCCGTGCCGCAACCCGGGATCGTGAAGAATTACGAATACGAGCCCGTCGCCAGGGCCTGAGCGGCCCACCGACCAGGACTAAACAGCGTGCCTTTGCGAGACGCGGCGCCGGAATCCACCGGCGCCGCGTTTTTTCGCTCGTGACCAAGTTGCCGCTCGTTCCCAAGTTGCACTTGGTCACGCCCGACTCCTCGAAGTTGAGCGTCGCCCCTCTGGCGCCACAGGTTGGATTACATCCAGAGCGGTGTGCGCCCCAAGGAGCGGCGTGCGTCCCGCCGCCGACCCAACTAATGCCCGAAGGGCCGTACCAACCGGGGAGCGCCCCTGCAGAACCCACCCGGCGGCGAGACGCACGCCGCTCCTTGGGCCGCTGCGGTGCGCCGTCTCTTTGACTGCACCGTTCGCAGTCTGGCCTCGCAGCCCGCTTCACAGCGCACCTCCTCCAGCGCCTCCACCTTCGCGGAGCGTTGCTTCAGCATCCGCGCGGGCAGGCCCGTCAGCGCGGCCAGTTTGCTCAGGAGCGGCTTTAGATTCCCCGCCGTGTGCGCCGGCACGAGCAGGAAACGCTCGCCGCCCGCCTGCATCTGGAACTGCGCGAGATACTCCGTGAACTCCGGACTGTAAGCCGCCACGATCTGCAGCCACTCCACCTCCGCCGTGGTGAAACTGCGCCCCTCGCGCGGCAGCTCGAAGCGCTCGCGCGCCGCATCGTAGCGCAGCACCGGCCCGCGCCGCCGCTCGGCCCGATATTGAAAGTAAACCGCCAGCGGCGTTCCGAGGATCGTCAGCCCCCCGATGATCCACACCGCCAGCGTAGCCCGCGGATCCTCCACCTGCCGCGCCACATAGTAGAAGCCCCCGAACGCCGCCAGCAGCAGCGCCGTCAGCGCCACGATCCCGCTCCAAGGCGTCGGCCGCCCTTCGATCACACACCCCTCCGGCGTGCGCTCCACACCGAGCGATTGCCAGTTCGAATAATGGGCGCAATGGAGAAGAAACGGGGGAGACATCAGTGGCTACGCACCATGAATAGCACGGGGCGGAAATGGGGGAAATAGGGCAGCAGTGTTTGCCGCTCGTTCCCAAGTCGCCCCCCGAGTTCCGCCCCCAGCAGACTCAATCCAGCCAGTTTTCAAATCGCAAACCAGGCACCTTGGCAAAGTCTCCTGTGTTTCGAGTCAGCAGTGTGGCGTCGTGCTCAATGGTGATGCAGGCAGTCTTGAGGTCCATGCTGCCGATGCGGATGCCTTGCTTGCGGAGGCGCGTGAAGCAATCTGCCGCCTCCTTGTCCACGGTAGCAGGGTGAACGAGGCCGGGAAATTCACCCGCTCGCCTAGCTCGGCGTAGGCTTCGATCTGTCGGTGGGGGTCGGCGATTTTCGCGATGCGTGCCAGTCAGCCGCGCAATTGTTCCTCCACGCAAACGATCGTCGTCACGGCGGCCAGACCCGATTTTTGCAAGCGTGCCGACATGCGAGCCCCAAGCGGTCTGTCGTAACCGAGTTCCGTCAGGTGATTGGTATCCAGGACGATCACGGCCTCACGGCTTCTTTTGCCGGGCCCGATACTGGCGGCCGAGTTCGTCGGCCTCCCGCGCCAGTTTGGTATCGCGCAGCGTTCCCACGGCGCGCCGCCAGTCCTTCGGCTGGTTCAGCTTCCGGCTCAGTGCGGCGAACTTCTTTTCCAAGGCGGACAGTCGCTGGCTGACGGTCGATTGCATATTCCGGAGTTTAATTTTCTCATGCTCCTGTGCCAACGCTCATTTGAAAATCCCGCCGGCCTGCTCCCCGAAAGATCGCGAGCGGGGGAGCAAATAGGGGGAGCCCGGGCAAAAGGCATTTCTTGAATCGTCAAAAGATGAACACTGACCACTATTGCCTCTATGAAGGCCGCCGCGGAACGAATCACGGCCTGAACGAGGCGCGGCGACTTCTGGGAATGGGCCTGCGCTGCCAGGCCTTGCGCGTGGACTTGGCAAGGCGTAGCTACGCGCTCATGAACGAACCCGCGCCTCAAACAGCCGAAGACTTTCTGACGCGCTCGCTTCGTCGCCAACGAGAAAGAGAGCAACGCGAGGAAGAGGCTTTTCTTCGCGAGATGGATCGCAAGTCACGCCTGTTTTCGCATACCGCTCCGAACAAAGTTCCAGACGAGTTTCCCAAACAGCTGAGCGCCGACCAGATTGCAAAAGCTTTCAGACTCTGAGTTCTCGATTTACTCCGCAGCCATGCGGGAATTAAAGCGACGGAAGCACCTGCAACGGCGAGAGGACGCCGCCAACAAACCCGGCAAGAGCGGAGGCTACCAGCCAGGCGTTTTATGAAACGAGTCCGGCTCCAAGGAACTGCTGAGTAGACAGCGGTTTTTAAGCTCTTTGGTAGAAGGAGGGGTGGAAGGCACCTTGTTGCCTGGCCCCTTTTGCTCCTTTTCGGCCCGCGCGGCCCCTTCCTCACCGCTCGCTGGTCGATGCGGTTGCCGCTCGTTCCAAAGTTACACTTGGGAACGCACTGCACCCCGAAGCTAAGCTTCGGCCACCGGGGCGAGCGGCACCTCGGCCGGCGCTGCCGCGTGCATCCGCGCTCCCGAAACGAGGACGAAGTGCAACTTCGCGGAACAGGTGCGTTCCCAAGTCCAACTTGGGAACGAGCGGGAACGAGCGGGGAAAACTGCCAGTCACCCGAGGCTTGCGCCTGGAAGCCGCCGCGGAACGGGATCACGGCCTGAACGAGGCGCGGCGACTACTGGAAACGGGCCTGCGCTGCATGGGCTTGCAGGGTGGGCGCAAAGCCGCCATCGCGGCGCTCATTGGCAAGTATACGGCCGTGCCGACTGCCTGGATCGCCCAGGGATTGCAGCTTGGACACGCCAGCCGGGTCAGCCATTGTGTTCTCGAAGCTCGCTCAGCGCTCTTGCCTTCAGTTGCGCAGTTGCCGCCCGCACAGAAAGCGCTTACGGATTGGGGTATGAGCGACGAACTGAAAACCGATCCGGTCGCGACAGAGGAAAGGGACGCCGAGATCTCCAAACTCGCGGCGATCGGCGTGAGGGTGCGTCCGAAGCATGCATGGATGAAGACGTTCGGTCGTGCCAAAGACGATCCCTATTTCGAGTCGGCCGTCCGTTTCGGAGCCCAGTGGCGCGCGGAAGAAAACGGGCGCTCCATTGAGGGCCTCGATGCTGGCTCTTGATACGAATCATTTCTCCGAGTTCCGACGCGGCACCCAGGCAGCCGAGCGGCTGCTCTCGCGACTGGCGGCTTCGCCCGAGGATGCCGCTCTGACCATTGTCTCCGCCGAGGAAATCGTCCGCGGCTGGCTGGTGGAAATCCGCCGCCACGAAACAGAGCATCGTCTCATTGAGGCGTATCGCCACTTTCAGGAGAACCTCGAGGACTTCGCCGAATGGACGCTGCTGCCGTGGACCGAGGCAAGCTCGGCCATCTTCAATTCATTACGCGAGCGCCGACTTCGCATTGGCACGCAAGATCTCCGCATTGCCAGCATCGCGCTCACTTACCACGCGACGCTGCTCACCCGCAATCTGAAGGATTTCCGCGAGGTGCCAGGACTGCACGTAGAGAACTGGCTGGATTGAGGGCTTGCTTAAAACCAAGCCCGCGACGGGAAAGACGCCGGATCGGCCGCAAATTGTGTAGAGTAGGCGGGAAGCAACGGATTGAGAGGCCGAGGGCTCGCGCGTGGAAGCCGCCGCGGAACGGGATCCCGGCCTGAACGAGGCGCGGCGACTTCTGGAAATGGGCCTGCGCTGCCTGGGCTTGCGGGGGGAAGAGCTGGCCACGCTCAAAAAGGGCGACGAGAGCCGCCATCGCGGCGCTCATTCGCCAGCATCCGGCCGTGCCGACTGCATGGATCGCCCGGGAATTGCAGCTTGGACACGCCAGCCGGGTCAGCAATTGTGTTCATGAGGCTCCCTCAGCACTCTTGCAGAGACTGGAGAGATGCCGCTGAAAAGCGAGATTCTAGAAACGACCCCTTCACCCTATCTCCATGTCGCAACGCCAACATCGGTTACTCGCCATCTTTGCCGCCCTGCAAGCTTGGCAGCGCGGGCTTGACTGTATCCATATCGACAGAGGTCCGCTCTGCAAATACCTCGGTGTCGAACGGCTCACTGCTGACCGGGCGGCTTCTCTCGCATACGACTTCAAACCCTGGTTCCCATACTACGACCGATACGCGGCGAGCGATTACGGCGAGCGGGAGCACACGCTGAGTTTTTCACGCATCCCACTTGCGGAGTTGTGGCCACGGACGGGCGACGACCCGCTTGCGCCGCCCGCGTCGCGCGAACGTCGCGCAGGCACGCTCAACATACCGAAGGACGGTCTGACTGAGCCGGCGATTTGGGGATGCCTTATGGGACTATTGCTCGGTTTCTCGGAGCCACAGGGTGATTGTGGCTTCAATCAGCTTGAACGACCAAACCCCTTCGCAGACTTCCAGAAGTATGTCGATGAGATCATGCGCGACCCGGCGCGATACGGCTTACCAGTTCCTCCCAAAAGCGATGCGAAAGGCGCCTAACTTCAATCACGGCGCTGCAGCGACGGCTATGGGCTCCCAAGCAGGCGCAGCGGGGTCAGGCGCGGCGGGGTCAGGTCGTGCATGTTGCCACTTTTTCAGTCAGGAAAAGAATTCGGCGGGTCGGAAATAGGGTCAGGGGAGAGAAGGGGTTATCAACGATACCGCCCACTGCTCTGCCCCTCGAAGCCAGTTCCACACTGCCTCCAACAAATTGAGAACCGCATAGCGCCACCCCCCCGCGCGCTAAGTTATCCGGGCTTGTTTAACCAGGATAGCATGCCCGCTTCGCGGCATGCAATTTTCGAAGTTAGGCGTCGGTTCAACTACCAAAACTTCCACCAAGGTTTGCGTCTCGCTCGGGTCGCGCGTTTCAGTGCATCTGCAAAATGTTCTGCAGCTTCATTCTGTTTGTTCTCTATCGAGATGAATTGCTCCGCAATCTCACGTTCTAGCTTAGGGTCCTTGTGAACGATCTGCTCGCAGCAGTTCTTCGCATCTGTTAGAACCTCACGAAAATTAGTGCTGTTCGCACATCGGCGGAAGGCATCGGCGGCAGCAAAGAGAAATTGAGAATACTCACGGGAACTCACATCGGCATGGAGGGCTTCAAGGTGCACTTGAGTTTCTTCGAACAACCTTTCGACGTCTTGATGCTTGAGATCCTCGTCCTCGATCCAGCTAACGAATGTATCCTCGTCCACGTCTTCGGCATCCTTCATGAAGTCGGGGTGCGTTTTGGAATGGAGGTCTGGAACTGCCGCCTTAAAGTTCTCGACAGAGCTTACGATTTCGCGGAGTCTGTTGGCCTCGCCCTGGGATGGCCCATTCATCGTTCGCTTGGTGCTCTCTGACGGTTCGGAAGCCATTTGATAGAGGTCATCCATCGTGTAGGTGTCCCAAAACTCCTGCTTAGCGGCCATGAAGTCGATAACGGGCATCCCTCGGCAGGCAGGTGCCATCGTCTCGAGGGCGGATTCCAAGCCATAGTTGTTCTCGAACTCGAAGAATTTGTGAACGCGGTTGCCAGCACCGAGCAGCGTGAGGTGCCAATGGGTCTGATTGGCAAGCTGTCGCCACAAGGCGACTTGCTCCGGATCGGATGGATTTAAGTGGCACTCCATTGAGGCAAAGGGTAGGCCACCCGGCGTATCGGGGTTGGGAACATAAAATAGCATCCACATTAGGGGGCCAAACTGGGACGGAACAGACCCGTGCGGAGGAAGAACTGAAAGGGCCGAATCTCTGCGAGCTCCTGAATAAATTCCGTGGGATCAAGCCAGTATAAAGCTACTTCCTCGCCCACCGTAAGGTCGATAACGACGCGAAGAGGGAGTAGACCGCTGCGATCGGCCAGAGCTGGAGGGAACCAGTCCACCTCGAAGCGACCTTTGCCGAGGGAGAACTTTGTGTTGTGTCTCTTCATGAGGGAAAAGGAGTCAGCGGTTGGGTCAGGGTTCATCGTTTGACAGACCCAAAGAATGCCTTCGGTCCGGCCGGCAGATCGGCAGATCGGCAGCGCTCGATTTGGACCGACGCGACTTCTGGATGACGTTGGCCGCGCTGTTCATCTTAGATCAGATTAAGAAAAGGTATAGCCGTGGCGAGGCCGAGTTCTCGGGTAGGCTGGGCATCCTGCCTGCCGAGCGACGCATCTTGCGTCGCGGCCTTTCGGGTGAGTTGGGAAGATCGTTTGGGCGAGACGCCCAAACCGGCTCGCCCTTTTCCGGCCTCCACTTTTCCCCTCCGCCTCCTCGGCAGGCGGGACGCCCACCCTACCCAACGCCGCGATGGCGGAGGCGGTCGAGGACCACAGCGGCGATGATGATGGCGCCGGTGACGATCTCCTGGACCCAGTTGGCCAGATTCATCTTGGTGCAGCCATTGGCCACCACGGTCATGATCAAGGCGCCCATGAGCGAGCCGAAGACGGAGCCTTCGCCGCCATTTAGACTCGCGCCGCCGATGACCACGGCGGCAATGACGGCCAGCTCGAGACCGGCCGCGGTGGTGGGATCGCCGACGGTGAGATAGGAGAATTGCAGCACGCCGGCGACTCCCGCGAACGCGAGGCCGACCGTGTAAATGAGCAGCTTGGTGCGGCGCAGCGAGACCCCGCAGAGGCGGGCGGTCTGTTCGTTCGAGCCGATGGCGAAGATATGGCGGCCGAAACGAGTGTAGCGGAGCAGCGCGGCGACGAGGAGGGTCAGCGCGATCATCAGCCAGACACCGGGCGGAAAAATCATCCAGCGATTCTTCGGACCCAGGCTTTGGAGCAGATCGTTCAGCCAGGTGGCCGGCGCCGAAACCATGGTCTCGCCCGCCAGGCCTTTGGCCGCCCCGCGCAAGGCCCCCCACATCCCGAGCGTGACGATGAACGGGGTCAGATGAAGACGGGTCACGAGCAGACCGATGAGCGCGCCGCAGGCGGCCCCGGTCGCGATGCCACCCAGCGCGGCGAGGGTGGGCGGGACCTGGTGTTGCAGCAGCAGCGCGATGGCCACGGTGCAAAGCGCGATATTCGAGCCGATGGAAAGATCGATGCCGCCGGAGATGATGATCAGCGTCATGCCGAGCGCGGCCGTGCCCACGACCGCGGTTTGCAGCAGCATGATCTGGAAATTGTCCGTGGTGAGAAACGTCGCGGGACGCAGCAGGGCAAAGAGCGCGACGACGAAGACGAGTCCCATCACGGGGCCCAGCCGGGCGGGCAGCGAGGCCCAATCGATCCGGCGCGGCACCGCCGCTGGTGTGGCGGGTGCGCTCATGCGGCCTCCCGGGCCGCGGTCGCTTCGATCATGATTTCGTGCTCATCGATTTCGGCGACGGGTCGCGCGGCGTGCAGATGGCCTTTGCACATCACCGCGATGCGATCGCACACGCCGAGCAGCTCGGGCAGATAGCTGCTCACCATCAGCACGGCCTTGCCCGCAGCGGCCAGCTCGTCGATGAGCTGATAGATTTGCGCTTTCGAACCCACGTCGATGCCGCGCGTGGGCTCGTCGAGCAGGAGCACGTCCACGCCATGCTCCAGGAGGCGCGCAATGGCCACTTTCTGCTGGTTGCCCCCGGAGAGATTCCCGACGGGCTGCTGCGGCTCGCGGCAACGGATCGCCAGTTTCTGGATCCACTGGCGGCTCGCCGCCACTTGCTTCGCCGGCTGCACCACGGCGCCGAGGCTCGAAAGCGTGAGATTGTCGGCGACGCTCAGCGAGAGCGCCAGGCCCTCCATTTTCCGGTCCTCGCTGACCATGCCGACCCCGCCGGCCCAGCGCTGGGCGGGGGAGGCGGGACCGACGTGCGCTTTCACTTTGAGGCGCCCGGACCGCACCGGATCGAGGCCGAAAATGGCGCGAAGCAATTCCGTGCGACCGGCGCCGACCAGACCGGCGATCCCCAGCACTTCGCCTCGATGCAGGGTGAGCGACGCACTTTCCGGTTTGATCGCGCCGGCGACCTCCGCCAGCTCCAGCACCGCTTCGCCGGCCGTGCGCGGCGACCGCGGATAAAGGTCTTCCACCGATCGCCCGACCATCAACGCGATGATCTCCCCGTTCGTCGCCTCCGCTGTCCGGCCCGAGCCGACGCTCCGGCCATCGCGCAGCACGGTGAAGCGATCGGACAGCGCACGGACTTCCTCCAGAAAGTGGGAGATGTAGATGATGCCGAGACCTTGCGCCTTCAGCCGCTGCACGAGGAGGAAAAGGCGTTCGATGTCATTGCGCGCGAGGCTGCTCGTGGGCTCGTCGAGCACCAGCACGCGCGCGCCGACAGCGATCGCGCGGCCAATTTCCACCAGTTGCTGCTCAGCGATCGAGAGTTGGTAAACGGGCGTCTCCGGCTGGATATCGCTGCGCCCGAGCTGCGCCATCGCGTCGGCCGCCCGGCCGCGGACCTCGCCCCACCGCACGAATGGTCCGCAGGCCGGCTCCATGCCGAGCACGATGTTTTCCATGACCGTGAGATGCCGGGCCAGCGAAAGTTCCTGGTAGATCATCGAAACCCCGGCATTGCGCGCGTCGATCGGATGCCCCGGACGGTACGGCGCGCCGTGCAGCCACATCCGGCCCTCATCCGGCTGATGCGCGCCGGAGAGCACTTTCATGAGCGTGCTCTTGCCCGCCCCGTTCTCGCCGACGAGCGCCAGCACCTCGGGGCCGCCCACGGTGAGATCGACGCCATCGAGCGCGACGGTCGCGCCAAAGCGCTTTCGCACCCCTTCCATGCGCAGGAGCTCCGGCACGGCCTACGGAAGGTGCAGCAGCTCCTTGATCTCGGGGCTGTTCAAGTTTTCCGCCGTGACCAGGGCCGCGCCGCTGTCCACCGATTCCGGCACTTTCTCGCCACGCAGGTGCAGCACCACCGCCTTCACCGCTTCGTAGCCCATCTTCGTGGGGTTCTGCGCGACGAGGGCCTGGATCTCGCCCTTTTGCAACGCCTCGACCAGCGGCGGCGAGGTGTCGAAACCGACGAACTTCGCCTTCCCCACGAGGTTGTTTTGGCGGAGCGCGAGCAGCATTCCGAAGGTCAACGACTCGTTCGAGCAGAAGATGCCGTCGGCCTCGCGGATTTGATCGATGATGTTCAACGCCGTGGATTGCGCCTCGCTCGCGGTCGCCCCGCCGTAGCGATTCTCGACCAGCATCTGGATGCCGGGATTCTTCTTGATCGCTTCGAGGAAGCCCTCCTCGCGTTCGATGGTGCTCGCCGAACCTTCCGCGTAGCGCAACAGCACCACCTTGCCTTTTCCTCCGAGCAGCTTCCCGAGCTGTTCGCCCGCCATCTGGCCGCCTAGCCGGTTGTTCGTGCCGACATAGGCGACGAAATCCTTGCCGACCTCGCCCTTAAGCGCCGAGTCGATGATCACCACCGGGATGGCCTTGGCCACCGCGCCCTGCACCGGCCGGCGCAGGGCGGTGTCGTCGAGCGGCGCGAGGACGATCCCGCCCACCCCTTCGGACGCGAACTGCTCGACGATTTTGATCTGCTCCGCGCGGTCACTTTCCTTGAGAGGACCTTTCCACAGGATGTTCACGCCGAATTCCTGGCCTGCCCTCCGCGCGCCCGCTTCGACCGATTTCCAATGCGCGTGCGTGGTGCCTTTGGGAATGACGGCAATGCTCTTCGCCCCGGGGGCGGCCCCCGACTCCGCCTCCGGGGCTTTGTTGCAGCCAGCCAGGAACAGCGCGGCCACGGAGGTGGCGTAGATAGTGAGGAGGGATTTTGGGGAGAACATAGGGGGGGTTGAAGCGAATCACGGAATCGAGTTCGACTGGTCTTCGTTTCTGTTCTTCCCAGCCGCGAATTACCAGCGCGAGTTGCGCCCGGCGATCTTCGTTGGTGTGGTGAAGGTGAAGTAAATCGTGAGGTCGCGAATTGTCCCGGAGGGACGATGGAGATTAGCCGGTGGCGCCAGCCACCGGACCCACCCGGAGAGCGATTCGCCCCGGAGGGGCGGTGGAGAGACCGCGCGGAGGAATTCCGCCGCCCCTGCCGGGGCGGGTTCGTTTGTTTCCAAGGTCCGGTGGCGGGCGCCACCGGCTAATTTCCGATGTCCCTCCGGGACGACAGACTCCCTGCGCTGCTTTTGATCATACCCGATCCTCGCCGCTGTCGATCCCACCTGCCAGCCTGCCAAGGCACTTACTTTGCCGGGATCTCGTTCAGCGTGTAATAGGCCACCGAATGCAAGAGAGGCTGGCCGGCGGCCGACTTGAGACCATCGAGGTGCAGTTCGTGGATGTGGCCTTTGGTGAGCGGGTCGATGGTCAGGCGCACCGATTTCTGATCCGGCCCGACAACGGCACTGGCGATCTTCGGCAGGACATCGTCCACCTCGGGGCTGCCGTATTCCGCGCGATAGATGTAAGTGAACTCGCGCATGGTGTAACTGGCCGGATCGGCGGCCGTGTTGGCGTCCACCGGTTGGGTAAAGATGAGTTCGAAGCCGTCCGGCCGGGCGCGCATTTCGTGGATCTCGAAGGGCACTTTCCCGCTCCATTGCACGCGCTCGAAACAATACGGCTTGCCGCCCTTCGCGCCCCAGCCGCGATCGGAGCCGCCGGCAAAAAGCTGGCCCTGCTCGTTCATGCGGCCACCGATCAGGCCGGACTTGAAACCCTTCAGGAAAGGGATCACGGCCCCTTGTTTGATCCCATTCACCTCTTCGAGAAAGATGCGCGAGATATTCGAGGCGCTCTGATCGGCGACGAACATCTGCTTTGAAAAAGGACCGAATTTTCCATTGCTCAGGTCGCAGACGATGAAGGAGGAGGAATTGCCGATCTTGCCGTGGACGAGATACGCGGCGGGCGGGACGAGTTCCTTGATGCGTTCGCGTTCGGTGACCATCCGGCTCTTGTCGTTCGGCTCCACTGGGCGCGGGCCCATATTGGGCGCCAGGTCGTACCACTTGAAGCCGCCGGGATGGCCCTGGAAGGTGCCCGGGATCAGATGCTGGAGCGTGGACGAGCCGTGCCACGGGCCCTGGTTATCGGTGTAATAAACTTCTCCATCCGCGTCGAAACCGAGGCCCGCGGGCGAGCGGATGCCACTGCAGGTCGGGACCATGGTGCCGTCGGGCTTTATGCGGATGGCCCAGCCGCGAAACTCGGTCTGGCTGGTAAATGATCCGGTCAGGCAGAGCGTCACCCAGAGGTCTCCGGCTTTGTCAAAGCGCGAGCCGAACGCGTACTCGTGGTAGTCGCCGGAAACGCCCCACTTGTCGCAGACGGTCTCGAAGCTATCGGCGCGCCCATCGCCATCGTTGTCTTTCATCCGCAAGACTTCGTAGCGGTTGGTGGCGTAGAGCCAGCCATCCTTGTAAGCGAGTCCGAAGATCTCGTGCTGGCCGGAGGCAAAGAGCTGGTATTGCACCTTCGTGGGGTCCGGGTCCTGCGCGTTGGCGACGATCCAGATCTCGCCGCGGCGCGTGCCGAGGGCGATCTTTCCGCCGGGGAGCAATTCGATCGAGCCAACCTCCAGCGCGGTTTCCTTGGGCGTCTCGAAGGTGGTGATCGGATAGTAGTCGGACTCTTGCGGACTGGCCGGTTTCGGGCTGGCCTCTTTCGGATTCGCGGCCTGGAGAAGGGTTGCGCCGAGCACGAGGCTGCTGAGGAGGGGGAGAAGTTTCATGATTTGTGAGTGGGGAACTGGCGAAGCTGGTCGCGATTGAGAAAACGGCGAAGCTCCTTGCTTTACCGGCGCGGTGGCAGGCTGGGAAGCCTGCGATACGGCAGGCGGGGACGCCTGCGCTACACTTCGGCGGCGCTTGCGCTCGTAGCGCAGGCGTCCCGCCTGCCGTATCGCAGGCTTCCCAGCCTGCCCCACGCCCAGCGGCAAACCCGATGCCCGGCGCGGACAATTCTTCAACAGGCCGCAATGCGCGTGCTATTTCCCCGGCAACGGGTGCTCTTTGAGGATTTCTTCGACGAGATAGAAGTTCGGCCGGTCTTTGGTCTTCTCGCGGAGGCGCGCGACCGTTTCCGGCTTCACGGCCGGGGCCTGGTTGCCCCACGAGTTACGCACGTAGGTGAGGACACCGGCGAGTTCCTTGTCATTCAGCAGCGGACCAAAGCCCGTCATCGGCGGCACGCCTTTGCTGGGATCGAACTTCTGGCCGCTGACTTCGAGCGGTCCCCACAACCCTTTGAGGGCGATCTTGATCAGGCGCTCTTCGTCGCCTTCGACCCACGGGCTTTTCACGAGCGTCGGATACATGTTGGGCAAGCCCTGCCCATTGGGCTGGTGGCAGGTGGCGCAATGGGCGTCCCGTCGGAAAACTTCGTCGCCGATTTTGTAGAGCTCGAGATCGGCGCCCTTGAGATTTACCACCGGGGCGGCGGACGCGGCAGGTTGAACGTCGAACTTGAACTTGCCGACCAGCGCGGCAGCCGCGACGGGGTTGTTCGCGAGGCTGATCTTGCCCGCCTTGACCGCGGTGTCGAGGTCGTCGCCCAGCGTCCACATCGCGGCCTTGGTGGATTCGCGCATCCATTTCTCGATCGGCTTCATCATCGCCTCAGCGAAGATGCGGGCGCCCTCCGCGTTGTCCATCCACGACGCGGCGGCGATGGCTTCGAGGCGGACGCGCGGATGCTCGTCGCGCGCGGCCTGGAGGAATAGTTCGGTGCTGCCCGGGACGCGCTGCCACGAGTAGCGCAGCACGTTGACCGCCGCGGCGCGCGCCTGGGGCTGCTTGGCGGCCAGGCATTGCTTGAGGAGACTGCCGTCCACGCCGGCCGCCCCCTGACCCCACGTCACCCACAAAGCTTCGACGAGGTGATGCTCATAGTTTGGATCCTTCTGATCCAGGTTGGCGGCCCACGCTTTCACGGCCGGCAAGACCTCGGACGCGGGGCGTCCGCGCAGCTCGCGATGGGTGCGATAGCGGGCGCGATCCTCGGGCAGTTTAAGATTCTCCAGCAGTGTCGCGATGGGTGCGCCGGCGATTACCGGCGGCTTCACGAGCGGGCGGGCCGGGTAAGTGATGCGGTAGATCCGGCCATGGGTGTGATCGCGATTGGGGTCGCGCGCGGAGTGCTGCATGTGGCCGATGAGCGCGTTGTGCCAGTCGATGACATAGAGCGAGCCATCGGGCGCAAACTCGAGGTCGCACGGACGGAAGTTGGGGTCGCTCGATTGCAACAAATCCTGCCGCAGCCTGCCGGTGAAGCCCGCCCCTTCCTCCACCATGGTGTGCTCCTTGATGCCGAGAAACCCGATGCTGTTGCAGAGGAGAAAATCACCCTGGACCTCGTCTGGGAAATGCCGGCTGGAGATGAACTCCGCGCCCGAGGTGGGCCGCACTTTCGAAGTCGTGAAGTTCCCTTCCTTTCCGACCTCCATGCCATGCGGCACTTTCACCGAGAGCGGCAGCGCGTAGAGGTTATCCCCGCCCGAAGCGTCGGCGAGGAAGTTCTGGCCCCAGTAGTCCACGGCGAAGCCCCACGGGTTGTTCACATCCGTCTGCATGTAACGCTGGAGGCGCCAGCTCTTCGGATCAAAGCGCCACGCGCCGCCGTCGGTCATGCGCTCGGGACCGTAAGGCGTTTCCACTTGCGAGTGCAGGAAACGTCCTTCGAGCAGATAGATCGCACCCGCCGCATCGCCGCAGTAAGCGGAGATGGCATGGTGGGTGTCATGGGAGTCAAAGCCACCCATGATGATCTGTTTCTCGTCGGCCTTGTCGTCGCCGTTGGTATCCTTGAGGAGTAGAAGGTTCGGCTCTTCTGAAACATAGACGCCCTCCGGAGCCAGCTCGAAACCGATCGGTAAGTGCAGCCCTTCGGCAAAGATCGTCGTCTTATCGGCTTTGCCATCGCCATTGGTATCTTCGAGGATGAGCAGCTTGTCATCGGGCCGCGGACCGCCGGGTAGATAGTGCGGATAGATCGGCATCGTCGCGATCCAAAGCCGGCCCTTGTTATCAAAGGACATCTGCATCGGCTTTTGCAACGCCGGCAGATCCGCTTCCGACGCGAAACACTCGATCTTATAGCCCGGCGGCAGGGTGAACGTCTTCAGCGCCTCGTCGGGCGTCAGATACTTGATCGGCCGGTTGAAGTTGGTCGTTACCGGCGTCAGCGGCCGCGTCTGATCATCCGCGATTGGCGGGAGCCTGGTCTTTCCCGCGGCGACGTCCCAGATGCGCTCGTCGCGCAGCCGGGTCATCTCGCGGATTTTCTCGATCTCCTCGGGATAGTTAAAGTCGCCGTAGGGCTTCCAACGCTGTCCATAGACATGGACGCCATTGACGATCCGGTAATCGTTGAACCACATCCAGGCCTTGTCGTGGACCGCGGCCCGCAAGCTGGCCGGATCAGCTTTGGAAGCGGGAGCGCCCTGACCATAGATCGCGGTGACCAACGCGGGCGACACCACGGCATAACCGGCCTCCGAAAGATGACAGCCGTTGATCGTGGCCTTGTTTTTGGCGGTCCTGGCTTCGGGACTTTGAAACCACTTTTTCGTCAGGCTGAAGAGATCGACGGCGCCGACCTTTTTAGCTTTCGCCACCTCGAGCACCGCTTGCGCATACGCGGCGAGCCGCTGGTTCTCCTCGACGCCTTTCGGCAGATCGTAGTCGGCGGAGCGATCCTCGAAGGCAATCGGCGTGACGAGGATGAGGCGCGGGGCCGACTTGCCATTGTAAGCCACCGAGAGCGTGTGATCGACGAAGGCGCCCAGCTCGGCCTTGAAGTTGTCCAGCCGTTCGAGGCCATCGAAGGATTCATTGAACCCGAAGAAGGCGATGATGGTGTCGGCTTTCTCGAGATAGAGCCATTCATCGGGGCGCGGCTCGTGGCCCTTGCCGAAATGGATCTGCAATTCCGGGTGGAACTTCGCCGCGCCGGCGAAGGCCCACGGATCGGGATGCCCGGCCCGCGGGCGGAAGGTAGGCGTGTCGCCGGGAAAGCACATATTCCGCACCGTGAGCCGCGCCGCGGGAAAGCGCTGATAGAGCGTCGTCTCGAAATGGCCGTAATACTGGTCGCGCTCGCCGAGCACGTTGCCGAGCAGGACGATGGTTTCGCCCGGCTGGGGCTGGATCGGCAGCGTTACCGGGGGGGCGGCTTGCGGCGCTTTTGGGGGCAACACCGGGCGGCCTTCCGGCGTGCTCAGCGCGGCCTTTGGAAACGCGGTTTTGTCCTGAGCTGGGGCGGTGCTGAGCGCGAACGGCAGCAACACGGCCGCGAGGAGAATCGGCAGGCGGATGGTCATGGCAAAGGGAGGGAAACGGAGCGTTACCGAGTGCAACGCGGGTGATGAAGATTGCGAGTCCGTCCCGGTTTGTCCGGCGAATTCGTCAAGGCAGGGAATCTTTTGTGGGGCCGGTGCGATCTGCTCGATCGCCTCGATGACGACTTCCGCACGGCGCTCGCGTTCTGATGGAGCAGCGGTCAGATTGCACAAGACTTCACCCCCATGAAAACCGCCGTCTTCAGCACCAAACGTTACGACCGTGAATTCCTCACGGCGGCGAACGCGGGCGCGCATGAGCTGCACTTTCTCGAGGCGCATCTCGACGCATCGACGGCGTTGCTGGCGGCTGGATTTGGCGCCGTGTGCGTCTTCGTCAACGATACCGTGGACGCGCCGGTGCTGTCCCAACTCGCCGCCGGCGGCACCCGCCTCATCGCGTTGCGTTGCGCGGGTTTCAACAACGTCGATCTCGCGATGGCCCGGCGGCAGGGCATCGGCGTGGTGCGGGTGGCGGCCTATTCGCCACACGCGGTGGCGGAGCACACGGTCGCGCTGATTCTCGCGCTCAATCGACATTTGCACCGCGCTTACAATCGCGTCCGCGAAGGGAACTTCGCGCTCGACGGATTGCTTGGGTTTGACCTGCACGGGCGGACGGCGGGGTTGATCGGCACCGGCAAGATCGGCGCGGTGGTCGCCAAGATCCTGCGCGGGTTCGATTGCGAAGTGCTGGCGATGGACCCCTTCCCAAATCCCGACAGCACGGCGCCCGGGGTGCGCTACGTCGCGCTCGATGAGCTGCTCGCGCGCTCGGATATCGTCAGCCTGCACTGCCCGCTGACGCCGGGAAATCATCACCTCATCGACGCCCGGGCGCTGGGGCGGATGAAGGACGGCGCAATGCTGATCAACACCAGCCGCGGCGCGCTCGTGGACACGCTGGCGGTGATCGAGGCGCTCAAGTCGGGCAAGCTCGGCTACCTCGGCCTGGATGTTTACGAGGAGGAGGGCGACATGTTTTTCGAGGATCTCTCGAACACGATCATCCGCGACGATGTCTTCACGCGGCTGCTCACCTTTCCGAACGTGCTGATCACGGGGCACCAGGCGTTCTTCACCCGCAACGCGCTGGAGAAGATCGCCGCGACGACGATCGCGAACATCACGGAGTTCGAGATCAGCGGGCGCTGCGAAAATCAGCTCGCCACTCCCGGCGCGAAAACGAGCTAGCCCAACGCACGCATGAGCGGAACGGACAAACTGGCCTCGCGTTTCCCGGTGGGCGCGGGTGCTTTCGCGGTGGTCGTCGGGTGGGCGGTGCTCGCCGGATGGGCGTTCGATGTCGCCGTGCTGAAGGGCGTTTTCCCCGGCTTCGCGACGATGAAGCCGAACTCGGCGATGGCTTTCTTCCTCCTCGGCAGCGGCCTGGCGGTGCGGGAAATGACGGTTCTTCCGTGGGGACGGCGGCTGGCGCAAATCTGCGCCGGGCTGGCGATGGGGATCGGCCTGGCGACGCTCGGCGAATATGGTTTCGGCTGGGAGCTGCACCTCGATCAGGCGCTCTTCCGCGAGCCAGCCGGAAGCCCGCACACCTACCATCCCGGGCGCATGAGCGCGGCCGCGGCCTTGATGTTTTTGTTGACCGGCGGCGCGCTGTTTCTGCTGGAGGTGAAGAGTCGTCTGGCCATTCGAATGGCCGACGCTCTGGCCTACACCGCGGCGGGCCTCGCTCTGGTGGCGTTGGCGGGTTACTTTTACCATGTCCCGTCACTCTACAGCGTGGCCTTTTTCAGCTCCATGGCGCTGCACACGGCTGGGGTCTTTGCGGTGCTCAGCGCCGGAATCCTCTGTGCGCGCCCGGCGCGCGGATTGTTTGCCCTGCTGCTGGCCGACGATGTGGCCGGGGCGATGGCCCGGCGGCTCATGCCGGCGGCCGTCTTCTTTCCCGTTCTGTTCGGCTGGCTTCGCCTGCTCGGCCAGCGCGAGGGCCTCTACGATACGGGCGTCGGGGTGGCCCTCCTGGTCAGCTCGAATGCCGCCGCGCTGACCGCGATTATCTGTTGGAGCGCGGGGGCGCTGCGGCGGGCGGACTCGGGGCGGCGGGAGTCGGAGGAGCGGTATCGGGGTTTGTTCAACACCCTCATCGAGGGCTTCTGCATTATCGAAGTGGTTTTCGATGCCGACGGACGCGCGGTCGATTATCGGTTTCTCGAAGTCAATCCCGCGTTTGAAAAGCAAACGGGGTTGCACGACGCGCGGGGCCGGCTCATGCGCGAGCTGGCCCCGGATCATGAGCCCCATTGGTTTGAGATTTACGGCCGCATCGCGCTGACCGGTGAGCCCGCCCGTTTTGTGAACGAAGCGAAAGCGCTCAACCGTTGGTATGAAGTGTCGGCCTTTCGCTTCGGCGGAGCGGAAAGTCGCAAGGTCGCCATCCTTTTCAACGACATCACCGAGCCGAAGCGCGCGGAGGCGGCCTTGCGCGAAAGCGAGCAGCGCGCGCGGGATCTCATCGAGGCGTTGCCCGCCGCGGTTTACACCACGGATGCCGCGGGTCGGATCACCTTCTTCAATCGGGCTGCCGTCGAGCTGTGGGGCACGGCGCCGAAGCTGGACAGCGACCTCTGGTGCGGCTCGTGGCGCTTGTACTCGCCCAATGGCGCGCCGATGCCGCACGTGGAATCGCCGATGGCGCGCGCCCTCCAGACCGGGCTGCCGGTGCGCGGCGAGGAGGCAATCGCGGAGCGTCCCGACGGAACGCGCATCTCCTTCATCCCGTATCCGACGCCGCTGCGCGATGCCTCCGGCGTGATGACCGGCGCGGTGAACATGCTAATGGACATCACCGAGCGCAAACGGGCCGAGGAAACCCGGCAGGAGCTCGCTGCGATTGTCGAATCCGCCGGGGACGCGATCATTGGCAAGAATCTGGAGGGGATCATCCGCAGTTGGAATCCGAGTGCGGAGACGCTGTTTGGCTACCGTGCCGAAGAAATCATCGGCCAGCCGGTGACGCGGTTGATCCCGCCGGATCGGATCGAGGAGGAGGCGCAGATCCTCGAACGAATCCGGCGCGGGGAGCGCGTGACCGACTTCGAGACGGTGCGGCGGAGAAAGGACGGCTCGCTGCTGGACGTGTCGCTCAGCGTTTCGCCCGTTCACGATGGAAGTGGCACGATCGCGGGCGCCTCGAAGATCGTGCGCGACATTACCGAGCGAAAGCGCGCGGAAGTGGCCACCGCCCAACGCGCGCTCCAGCGGGCGGTGGTCGCCGACCTGAGCCAGCACGCGCTCGCCGGCCGCGATCTCAACCGGCTGATGAACGACGCCGTCGCGCTGATCGCGCAGGTGCTCGGCGTGGAGTTTGCCCATGTGCTCGAGGTCACGGAGGCGGGCGACGAGCTGCTGCTGCGGGCGGGGGTCGGGTGGCGCGAGGGCAGCGTCGGAATAAAAACGGTGCCGGCGGCGCGCGAGTCGCTGGCTGGCTACACGCTGCTCAGCAGTGCGCCGGTGGTCGTGGAGGATCTGGCGGGCGAGACGCGCTTTCGGGCCCCGGCGCTGCTCACCGCCCACGGTGTGGTGAGCGGGATGAGCGTGATCATCGCCGGGCGTGCGCGACCCTACGGCGTGCTCGGCGCGCACACCACGAGCCGGCGCGGCTTTAGCGGCGACGACCTGCACTTTCTCCAATCCATCGCCGACCTGCTCGCCACGGCGATCGAGCGCCGGCAACTGGAGGAGGAGCTGCTCGCCGCCACCGGTCGCGAGCAACGCCGCATCGGCCAGGATTTGCACGACGGTCTGTGCCAGCATCTGGCCGGCATTGAGTTCCGCAATGAGGCGCTGGCGCGCGATCTCGCCGGGAATCCGCCGGCGCGCGAGGAGGTGGAGAAGATCGGCGCGCTGATCCGCGACGGCACGCGCCAGGCGCGGATGCTCGCGCGGGGGCTGGCCCCGGTGGAATTGGAGAGAAACGGGCTGATGTCCGCGCTCACGGAACTGGCCGCGAACAGCGCGCACCTCTACCGCATCGCGTGCCACTTCACCTGCGAGCAGCCGGTGCTCGTCACGGACGAAGCGACGGCCACGCATCTCTACCGCATCGCGCAGGAGGCGATCAGCAATGCGGTGCGGCACGCCCGCGCCCGGGCGATCGCGGTGGCCCTTCGCCCCGCCGGAGACCAGGCCGTGCTGACCATCGTCAATGACGGCACGCCGCTGCCCGCGGAGCCGGGCCGCGAGGCCGGAATGGGCCTGCGCATCATGCGTTATCGAGCCGAGATGATCGGAGCGACCTTGAGGCTCGGCTCGACCGCGGATGGCCGCACGGAGTTAAAATGCACCTTCAAGCCCAACCGATGAGCGCCGTCAAACCCAAGCGCAAAGCCCGCCGCGTGCTGATCGTCGAAGATCATCCGATGACGCGCGACGGCCTCGTGCATCTCATCGACCGTGAGCCCGATCTCGTCGTGGCCTGGCAGGCGGAGAATGCCGCGCAGGCGCTCCAGGCCGCGGTGGCCGAGCAGCCGGACCTCGCTCTGGTGGACATCACCCTGCCGGACAAGGGGGGCATCGACCTGATCAAGGACCTCAAGGCGGTGCGCCCGGAAATGCCCGTGCTGGTGGTCTCGATGCACGATGAATCGCTCTACGCCGAACGGGCGCTGCGGGCCGGGGCGCGCGGCTATATCTCCAAGCAGGAAGGCGGCGCGAAGCTCATGCAGGCGATCCGCCAGGTGCTGGGCGGACAAATCTACGTGAGCGAGAAAACCTCCGCGCGCATCGTCGAGATTTTCTCGGGGCAGCCCGCCGGCAGCGCGCAGTCGCCCATCGCGCAGCTCAGCGATCGCGAGTTCGAGGTCTTCCAGTTGATCGGCCAGGGTCTCTCCACGCAGGAAATCGGAGAACGCATGCACATCAGCGCGAAGACCGTCGAAGCGCACCGGCTGAACATCAAAGGCAAACTCAGGCTGGGCACCGCCGCCGAGTTGATCGCCTATGCGGCGCGTTGGACGACCTCCCAGACGGGTGGCGGTGGGTCAGGGAGCCACTAGAGCCTGTCATGAACTTTTTCCCTCAATCGCACCTCTGCGGAAGAGGAGTGATGGAGTAATGGAATGATGATCCTGAGTTCCCAATACTCCAATACTCCGCTACTCCAGCCGCCGCTGACCAGA
>JAXDQW010000054.1:0-4703 GCA_034667665.1 Chthoniobacter sp. | reverse complement strand
TGCTGAAGAAAGATCTTTGATCCGGACGTTGCGCAGATGGACCGGCGCGCCAGGATAGTCTTGCAAGCCGATGTATCCTTCAACCCTCCGTGTCCCGGTGAACTCATTCACCGTTTGCCCATTGAGCACGACGGTGAAATGCTGGCCGACCACGGAAACTTCCATTTCGTTCCAACCCTTCATTCGCTGTGGAACGGAAGTGGGGGGTTGAAAACCCCAGATTGCGCCGGTCGGATTGCGGCCTTCAGCACCTCCGTAGATCTGGATTTCGTAACCCTCGTTACTGGCAACTTGCGGATCGTTACCCAACTCGGGAAAGCGCACAAAGAGACCCGAGTTGGAGGTCGGACCATCCAGCGAGTATTCGAGCCGAATGACAAAATCGCGAAACGGTCGATTGGCATACCAATACATGCCTCTGGCCTTGTCGTTCGGAGCCCGGGTAGTGGCCTCGCCATTGTTCAGGCGCATTTCCGTATTGCCACATTGCCGCCACCCTTCGGTGTGTCCGGCGTCCAGCAAAGGAATGAAATCCCGCTCGGCGGCGGCTGAGCTGAGAACCGGCACGGTGCAAAACAAGGCGGCGGCGAGTACTTGGCCAAAGGCGGGTTTCATATCCGAGGGAGTTTATGAGCCGAAAAGCCTCTGTGTTTCTGGCGCGGATGTGAGGTAATATCGCGCCGCAAAGGCAGAATTCGTCGGGTCGTGGTCATGGTCCGGGGGAAGGCGCGACTTTATGCCCTTGTAGACCGGAAAGCGAGCTGCATCGCCACGTGCTCGATGGCGAAAAGCCAGGCGAGCAAGGCGAGCAAAGCCAAGGCGCGATTAAGTGAACGCACAGCGGAAGGTATCCGCGAGGTGACACCCGGCTGTCAATTGCCCTCTCATTTTGAGACACGATGCCCCGTCTCTTGCGCGCTCTAAAGAGCAGCGGTGGCGATGAAGCCAGCCCGATTGATGTGCTCTTTTATAGATATGCACCTTGCGGATGAAGCCTTCGCCGGGCCTGGCCAACTGGCGCGGGGAGTTCCGCCAGCAGATCCCGCCAGGCGCAGCGCAGGTCGGCGCAGCCGCCGAGCACAAGGGAAACACCTTTCTCTCCTCCTTCCAGGCCCCGCGCCAACTGAGCGGGGGCGAGTGCCCGAGCGAGGCGGCACCTTCCAACTCGGCCTGAGCGAAGCCTCCCCGAAAATCCTCGGAGGCTGAGCAACGGACCGACTTACTCTCGTCGGCGCAGGCCGCACGCGGCGTGACGGCTCTTGCTGGCCCGCGGCGTGAAAGGTCGAGAAGCGGCTGGAAATCGTCGCGATGATCTGAGCCGCCCGCAACGAAGCGCACGGCTTTCGCGAGGAATTATGGGCGGAAGACCGGGAGCGACGTGAGGACGGCGCAGATGATCGCTCCCGGCCCACCAACTCGGGAGTCTGCGGTGGGCGCGCGCCAGCCGGCGGAAGGCGCTGTCTCCCACGGCGCAGCCGCATCAGGAGGCGTTGTGGAAGCTGGGTGCCGCTGTGAAGGGTGCGTGAATCCGCACGCCGAATCGAGCGGGGTGACAGGGAGATCCCGGCCGACTCATATTGGCGCGTTTGATTGCTTCCCGTAGCTGGCTTCTCCCCAGCCTCCGGGCGACTCCGCCGTCATGAAATCGGACGCTCCACTTCCCTGGACGGCAGTCCTCGGCGGACTGCTGGCAGTGGCGCTGTTCAGTCTCACCATTCCGCTCATGCGGCTCGCAGTGCATGAATTCGATCCGGCGATCCTCGGCGTTGGCCGAATTCTCCTCGCCGCGGTGCCCGCCGTCATTGTGCTCGGGTCTATCGGGGTGCCGCGGCTGAGCTGGGGCCAATTCGGTCGCCTGTGCCTGATCACCGGCTGTCTTGTCTTCGGTTTCGCCTGGCTCGTCGCTACTGCGCTTCAGACGGTACCAAGCCACCACGCCGCCATCGTCACCGGCGGCATCCCTCTGTTCACGGCGATTGGCGCAACTCTCGTCGGGGGGCGGCGTCCTTCCGTTCGCTTTTGGGTGGCCGCGGCGACAGGCAGCCTGCTCGTCGCGGGCTACGGCGTGGCGCGCTCCGGTGGAGTGGTCACGCTGGCGGATCTTCTCCTCCTCGCGGCTGCCGCGGTCTGCGGAGTGGGCTACTCGGAGGGAACGCGGCTCAGTGTCGAGCTCGGCTCCATCCGACTCACCTGCCTCATGCCGATCGTAGCGGTCCCCGGAGCGCTGCTCGTGTGCTGGGGGAAATGGCCGGTCTCATGGCAATCCGTTCACGCCATCTCGTGGGCCTGCTGGCTACAATGGACTCATTAGCGCCTTCGGAGCCTTCTTCCTGTGGTATCCGGCGCTCCGCCGTGGAGGGGCTGCGCGCATCGGCCAGCTCCAACTCATCCAGCCCTTCCTCACCCTCGACAGCTCGGCTGTGCTCTTGCACGAGACACTGTCCAGCGTGGACTGGCTGATCGCCACAGCGGTGGTCACTTGTGTCGCAATCGCCCAGCGCTCACGGGATCAAGTGCCAGTCTCCATCGCCACGGCTCGCGCACCGGTCGCGGCCGAGTGAGCGCTCAGCTTTAGAAGCCCTTCGCGGTGCCTCCAACGCATCGGCAGGCGTATGGTAGTTGTTGCAGGCGTCGCTCGCCGCAGTGCTATTTAACCTATGAACCTAAAACTAACTGACAAGACTGCCCTCGTCTCGGGCTCCACCAAAGGCATTGGATTTGCCATTGCCACCGGGCTGGCCCGCGAAGGCGCACGAGTCATCGTGAACGGTCGCTCGGAAAAATCGGTCGCCGAGGCGAAGGGGCAGATTGAACAGGCCGTGCCGGAGGCCAGGATTGAAACCTTCGCGGGCGATCTCTCCACAGCGGCGGCGGCGGAAACGCTGCTCCAGCGGTTCTCGCTCGTGGACATTCTCGTGAACAACCTCGGTATTTTCGAGCCAAAGCCGTTTGAGGATATTCCCGATGAGGATTGGCGGCGGTTCTTCGAGGTCAACGTGCTCAGCGGCGTGCGCCTGAGCCGCGCGTATCTGCCCGGAATGAAGCAGCGGAACTGGGGGCGAATCGTTTTCATTAGCAGCGAGAGCGCGATCAATACCCCCGCCGAGATGATCCATTACGGCATGACGAAGACCGCGCAGCTCGCAGTTTCGCGCGGCCTTGCCCAATCGTGTGCGGGCACAGGAGTCACGGTGAATGCGGTGTTGCCCGGTCCAACACGTTCCCCCGGTGTGGAGGAATTTGCGGCGCAGCTTAGCGGCGGAAAACCTTTTGCAGAATTTGAAACGGAGTTTTTCAAGACCGTCCGTCCGTCTTCACTCCTGAGGCGATTCGCGATGACCGAAGAGGTGGCCAATCTGGTGACTTACGTGTGCAGCCCACTGTCCGCCGCGACCAACGGTGCCGCCCTCCGGGTGGATGGCGGAGTGGTTCAAGCGTGCTTCTGATGATGACCGCAACGCCTAATTGGAGTTAGGCCTCTGACCCATGCCAATCGACGACTGTAACCACAACTTTCTCGAACTCGCGCAACGCGTGCTTCCTGAACTTATGGCTGAGATGCGGCGCTCGCTCGCGTCGCCAACTCCGATGGCGGAGTTTCTCGTGCCGAGACAAGGCGTTAAGACGCTGCTCCGTGCCCACAACCGAACGACTGATTTCTCCGGTTGCTATGTCCTCATTGACCAAAGCAAGCCCAAGTATGTCGGCATTTCGAGACAGGTTTTTCGCCGTCTCTGGTATCACGGACGCGGCACGAAGCATTTTACTGCTACTCTCGCTTACTCTATCGCGGCGCATCAGTTCGTTTCCGAGCTACCCCGTAGCGCCCGGATGGCCGATGCCGATTTTCTCGCCCGCTTCAACCTCGCCAAGCTGCGCCTCCAGAAGTGTGACTTTGCGTTTGTCGAGGTTACCAACGACCTCGTGCTCTATCTCTTCGAGGCGTATTGCGCGATGGAACTTGATACCTCCGAATGGAACACATTCCGAACGCACTAAGGCCTAAAAGGCAAAGCAATCGCAGCCGGAGTCCCAAAGCTGTGAAAGGCCAGGCGCGGAGTGACGATGAACGACACCGCACGTCGGGCTATGAATGTGTGCGTGAACAGGTTCAGTGATGCGCTGATAATAAGGCGCGCCGTAGCCGCCGAACTTCGCGACCGGTGACCAGTCGGGCATGACGGGAAGAGCGGGCGGATCGAACTCGGAGAAGTCGCCGACCGCATACACGGGCTTACCGTTGACGACGGTTAGGGTCGATTCGAGATCCGGGATGCGCTCCTCCGGCACGGAGAAATAGTCCTCCGTAAGCACGGCAAAGTCAGCCAACTGTCCGACCGCAAGCGTGCCTTTCTGGTCCTGCTCACCGGAGAACCACGCACTGCCCGCGGTGTAGAGCCGCAGTGCTTCTTCGCGACTGAGGCGATTTTTCTCCGGGTAAAGTTCCAGGCCGCCGCACGTCCGACCGCTCACCAGCCAATATAGCGAATTGAATGGGTTGTAGTTCGCCACCCGCGTTGCGTCGGTGCCGGCGCCGACGGGCACGCCGAGCTCCAGCATGCGCCGGATCGGCGGTGTGCGTTCGGCGGCTTTCGCGCCGTAGCGCTCGACGAAGTATTCGCCCTGGAACGCCATGCGATGCTGAATGGCGATGCCGCCGCCGAGCGCGTGCAGGCGTTCAATGTTGCGATCGGAGATCGTCT
>JAXDQW010000053.1:0-134541 GCA_034667665.1 Chthoniobacter sp. | reverse complement strand
CGAGCTCATTCTTCGCCTCTTCGATTTTCGAGGATTCGGCGAAGCGCTCGATGAAGTCTTCGAGGGCTTTGCGAGCCTCCACGAGCTGGCCCTTGTCCCGCAGTTCAAGGCACTTCTCGAGTTCGGGCAGCGTCGGATCGGGCGGGGGCGGCGTCGCGGGCGCTTCTTTCTCCCGCTTGAGCTCGACCTGCGGCTTCACAAACAAGTCGTAAGTGAAGTAGCCCGCCGTGCCGAAGACCAGACAAGCGAGGAGGAGAATGACGATGACTTTCACGAAGCGGCGGGAGATCGGTTAATTGGATAATGGGATTAAACGATTGTGGGAAGGATGGGAAACACGAACACGGCGGCGCCATCCGCTCCCGCAGCGCCGGCCCGGTGATTGCAGAACGGGGCCGGCCGGCCCCGCTTCCGGACGGGGAACAAATCGGAGGGGTTTCCCTACAGCAGCCCGCGCTGGCGAAAGTCGCCGAGATTCTCGCCGGCGGATTCCTGAATCAGGTCCGCGGCAAATTTCAGGAGGCAGATTTCCCAGCCTTCGTCCACGCCTTCGATGATGGCGCTGAGCGGATCCTCGGAGCGATTGACTGTTTCACGCAGGCGGCTGACCACTTCCTCGACGGGGCTGTGGATGATCTGGTCGCTCATGTCGGTCTTTCGGAATTGAAAGCCGTATTTGAGCATCGCGAGCTGCGGGGCATTTTCGCGCAGCCAGCCGACGAACTCCTCCGCGCGTTCACCGAAGCCTTCGAGCAACATCTGCTGGATGTTGGTGGGGGTGATGATCTGCGGCCGTTCGGCGTGCAGGCGCCCATCGCGCACGCGCACCTGATTCACGCTGTCCATGAGCTCGGTGATGAGAAAGAAGCGGAAGCTGGTCTGGCCAAAGGTGGCGATCCGGCGTTCGGGAGCGTGCAGCACCCGGGTGTGGTCAATCGCATACTGGACCGTATCCTCGTTAAACATGGAGGCCGCCAACGTAGGGGCAGGCGGCCTTCGCGCAATCAAAGGTTTCGCGCCCGCGCAGGAGCGAATCGCTCGCCGGAGAGGATCCGCAAAACCAATCCTGGCAGCGGACGCGGAGGACGGCTGGGCCGCTTTACAACGCCGCCGGGCGCCGCCTAGATTCGACTCCTTGGAAACCCCGAGCACCCTCGCCATCATCGCCGGAAACGGCGCTTATCCCCTGCTCATGGCCCGCGCCGCTCGCGCCGCCGGCGTGCAACGCCTCGCCGTGGCCGCCTTCCAAAATGAAACCGATCCGGCGCTCGCCGGACTGGTCGATGAAATCGAATGGATGCGCGTGGGCCAGCTCGGCCGCATGCTCGGCTTCCTCAAAAACTCGGGCGCGCGGCAGGCCGTGATGTCCGGGCAGATTCATCCGAAGAACCTCTTCGACCTCCGGCCGGATCTCAAAGCGCTGGTGCTCCTGGGCAAGTTGCGCCGGCGCAATGCGGAATCGATCTTCGGCGCGATCGCCAGCGAGATGGCGAAGGCGGGAATCGAGCTGCTGCCGGCCACCAGCTACCTCGAAGAGCATCTGGCTACGCCCGGGCTGATCGCGGGAGCGCGGCTGAGCCGGCGCGAGGAGGAAGACGTGCGCTTCGGCTTCCAGATCGCCAAGGAAACGAGCCGGCTGGATATCGGCCAGACGGTGGTGGTGAAAAGCGGCACGGTGCTCGCCGTGGAGGCTTTCGAAGGCACCAACGCAGCGATGAAACGCGGCGGCGAACTCGGCCGCAAGGACGCGGTGATGGTCAAAGTTTCCAAGCCAAATCAGGATTTTCGGTTCGACGTGCCCGTGATCGGTCCCCTCACCCTCGAGGTCGCCCGCGACGCGCGCATCCGGGTGCTGGGCGTGGAGGCGGGGCGAACGCTGCTGCTCGAGCGGGAGCGGCTGTCCGGCCTGGCAACGGAACATCGCGTTTCCATTTTCGGTCTCACCAACTCCTTATGATTCCTGTTCTTCCTGCCCTCCGTGGTTAATCCATCCGTGCCCTCACCTTTTCGCGTCGGCGTGGTCGGCGCCGGCAGCATGGGCTGCAATCATGCGCGCATTTTCGGCGAGCTCCCGGACGTGCAATTCGCGGCCGTCCTCGACGAGCGCTCCGCCGTGGCCACCGAAATCGCCGGCAAGTACGGCGCGCAAGCGGTCACCACCCTGGACGCGTTCGCCGAGGTGATCGACGCCGCCACGGTGGCGACACCCACCGTGACGCACTTCGAGATCGCCCGGCAACTGCTCCAGCGCGGCAAGCATGTGCTGGTCGAAAAGCCGTTCACCGAGACCCCCGAGCAGGCGCGCGAGCTGTGCGCCCTGGCCCAGGAGCGCGGGCTGGTGCTTCAGGTCGGGCACATCGAGCGCTTCAATCCGGTGCTCTCGGCCCTCGAAGCCCGGCTGACCAGTCCGCGGTTCATCGAAGCCACCCGGCTTTCGCCCTATCCCGGCCGGAGCCTCGACGTTGGCGTGGTGCTCGATGTGATGATCCACGACCTCGAAATCATCCTCCACCTCGTGCGATCGCCCTGGGTGCAGGTGGATGCCGTGGGGGTCGCGGTCCTGAGCAAACGCGAGGACATCGCCAATGTCCGGATTCGTTTCGAGAACGGTTGCGTCGCGAACGTCACCGCCAGCCGCATCAGCCAGGAGAAGCTCCGAAAGATCCGCCTCTTTCAGCAGAACGCGTATCTCTCGCTCGATTACCAGAAACAGGACGGCTACCTGCTGCGGCTCGCCGCCGACGACGAGAAAGAAAGCACGATCCTCGGGAAACTGCTCGCCGTGGCGACCGACTCGACGATCGTCACCGCCTTTGCCGGGCGCAAGATCGTGCGCGAGCCGGTGGATGTGGACAAGGGCGAGCCGCTCAAGCGCGAGCTGGCGGATTTCGTGGCCTGCGCCCGCGCGGGCGCGCAGCCGAAAGTCGGGGGGCGGGAAGCGACCGCCGCGCTCGAGCTGGCGCTGGAGATCACGCGGCAGATCGAGGAAAGCGGATCCGGCCGGTGATGCATGGCCAGCTTCAGCGCAGTGGGGCAGGCGTCCCGCCTGCCGATAGTGTGGCAGGCGTCCCGCCTGCCCAGATCCGAGCAGCCGGGACGGCTGCTCCACTTTGTGGCAAGCGGGAGGCCTGCCCCACTTCATGAAAATCTACCTCGTGGCGGGCGAAGCCAGCGGGGACGCGCGCGGGGCGGAACTGATGCGCGCCCTGCGGGAGCGGCAGCCCACGCTCGAGTTTTTCGGCGCCGGCGGGCCGGAGATGCGCGCGCTCGCGGGCGGCGACTTTCTCGATTGGGCCGATGAAGCCGTCGTCGGCTTGTGGGACGTGCTCAAGAAATACGGATACTTCAAGGCGCAGTTCAACCACATGCTCGCGGATATCGCACGGGTGAATCCGGCCGCCGTGATCTTCATCGACTATCCCGGCTTCAACCTGCGCCTGGCCGAAGCCGTGAAAAGCCGCCTTCCGACGGTGCGGACGATCTATTACATCAGCCCGCAAGTCTGGGCTTGGAACCGCGGCCGGATCCCGAAGATGGCGCGATATCTCGATCTCATGCTTTGCATCTTCCCGTTCGAGCAACCCCTCTACGAAGCCAGCGGCCTCCACACCGTCTTTGTGGGGCACCCGATGCTCGATTCGCTCGCCGCGAAGCGAACCAGCGTGGACCGCGATCCGCAGCTCGTCGGGCTCTTTCCCGGCAGCCGGGAAAAGGAAGTGCGCCGGATCTTTCCGGTGATGCTCGCCGCCGCGGGGCGGATGCACGAGGCGCAGCCGGCGCTGCGCTTCGAAGCGGCCGCGGCTTCCGAGCCGCTCGCCGACCGCATGCGCGGCTTTCTCCAGGCCGCCGGACGCCCCGAAAGCTTCTGTCCCATTTCCGTGCGCACCTCGCACGAGCTGATGCAGCGGGCCGCCGCCGGCATGGTCTGCTCGGGAACCGCGACGCTCGAAGCCGCTTTTTTCGGGTTGCCGCTCTGCGTGATCTACAAGGTCGTCTGGCTCACCTGGGTGATCGGCAAACGGCTCGTGCGCGTGCCCTTTATCGGGATGCCCAACGTGCTCGCCGGCCGCGAAATCGCCCGCGAATTCTTGCAGGATGACGCCACGGCGGAAGCGATTGCCGGAGAAATGCTGCGTCTGATGACGACCCCGGCGGCCCGCACTCAAATGCAAAAAGAACTGGCCGCCGTCATTGTCAGCCTCGGAGAGGGCGGCGCCGCCGCACGCGCTGCCGCCACGATCGCTGACCTCCTTGCCATCCCAGGTTGATGCACTTCCAAACTCCGGCGCGGGCAAGAGGTTCCGGGCAGGTCATCCTCTTCTTCGTCCTGATGGTCGCGGTCCTCGCGGCGCGCAATTTGCCGTGGCACCTCGACGATTACGACCAGGCAAAGCAGGCCTTCGTCAGTTTCGAGATGGTCGAGAGCGGCAGTTGGTGGTTTCAGCACACTCCGGGCGGGCACATCGCCACCAAGCCGCCCCTGGCCGGCTGGCTTTCCGCAAGCTTGTGGTTTTTGTTCGGCGGCCACGGCTGGGAGCTGGCCTGGCGCCTGCCCGCCTTCGCCTCCACACTCCTTCTCCTGGCGATGCTCTGGCGCAGCGGGAACGAGCTAGGCGGCCGGCTCGCCGGAATGATCGCCACGGGCGCATTCGCTTTGAATGTCCTCGCGCCCCACCTCGCTACGCTCGTGCGCACGGATATGATGCTCACGTTTTTCATCTTTGCCGCCGGCTGGCTGATCTTTGAAAAATTGCGCTCCGGTCAACCTTGGACAACGCGTCAGCGGCTCTGGTTCAGCCTCGTCGTCCTCGGTGCGATGCTGACGAAGGGGCCGATCGTCTATGCCTTCCTGCTGCCCGGTCTGGTCGCCTTTACATGGCTGATGCGGCGCCAGGGGCGGGCCCATCAGGCCAATCCCGGTGCATGGCCATGGCTGCTGCCGCTGCTCATCTTTGGGCTCTGGGCCGGCGTTGGGATCTGGTTGAGCAGCGATTTTTTCCAGCAAGTGGTGCTCAAGGAATTCCTCGGCCGCTTTGATCTGAGCGATGCGCCGGTCCACAAGCATCAGCCGCCCTGGTTCTATCTCGTGCATCTGTTGCACAAATGGACCCTTTGGAGCGTTGCCCTCATCGCTCATTCTGCCACCCAGCGTGCGCGCGCGATGCTTCGTGAAAAGCCGGCGCTGCTCTGGCTTGCCTGCTGGGGCGCCGGCGGACTTCTTTTCATGTCGTTTGTGCCCTCGAAACGGCTGGACCGCATTTTCCCGATCCTCCCGCCACTCTGCCTGCTGCTCGCGGCGCTGGCCCAGGACTGGGCGGCTGCGCAAGAAAAGCGCCGCCGGGTCATCATGGGTGTCATCCTGCTCTCCACGGTCGTCAGCGGGGGCTATGCCGCAGCCTGCGTGGCCAGCGCGTGGCGGGATCAGCAGGGCGCGCTGGTCGAGCTCGGCAGACAGGTGCGGGAGCTGACCGCGGCGCAGAGGCTGGCGGTTATTGACGCGAATGACGAAGCCCTGCTGCTCTACACGGGCCGGACGCGCTTCACCCACATGGACGATGCTGTGGACGCCTGGCGCGGCGGGCAGCTCGACTGGATGCTCGTGCGCGAATCGGACTTCGCGGAGCACGAGCCGGAGCTGCGTCCGTATGCGAAGACGCTCGAACTCGGCCGGATCAAGAACAAGCACGGCCCGTACATCCTCCTCAAACGCACCGAGGCCCAGTAAGGATGGATCGCATGGAAGCCAAAGACTTTTCCGCTCTGTGGGCCCCGTGGCGCGTCGAGTATTTCAAGACCAGCGGCGCCTCGCGCGATTTCCTCCTCGAAGCCGGACAGGCAGCGGACGACGCGGCGCATCTCGTCGTCGCACGGCGCGCCCACACCTTCCTGATCATGAACCGCTATCCCTACTCGGCCGGCCATCTGATGGCCGTGCCAGTGCGGAAAGTCGCTGATCTTGGCGAGCTGACGCAGGACGAAAAAGCCGAGCTTTGGGAGCTCGCGGAACTCGCCCAGCGGCTCCTGCGCGAGGTCGTGCGTGCGCAGGGATTCAATATCGGCTTAAACCTCGGCCGATGCGCCGGTGCGGGTGTGGCCGATCATCTGCACCTCCATATCGTCCCGCGCTGGGAAGGCGACAGTAACTTCATGCCCGTGCTCGCCGACACCCGCGTGCTCCCCGAAGCCCTCGACGCGGTTTATGCAAAGCTGATCGCAGCGCGGCGCGGGTAAGCTATCAGCCGCGCCAACCCGGGCGGCTCGGGAGCTCAGCTCACGGTCAACTGCGTCCCGCAGCCGGATCCACGAGACGCCCGAGAAAAAGGATCGCGCCCGACCGCTCGTGGCGGATGAGGAAGAGGAAGGGATGATCGGCACGGAAGACGGCCGGCTTCGAGTCCGGCCCGAGCCCAAGCGTGGGCAATCCCGTCGCCGCCGCAGCTTCGGTCCCTTCTTCATTGATCTCCAGAAAGGTCTTGTGGATCACGCCCGACAGGCCCCAGCCGCGCGCTGCGCTCAGACCCGAGAAATCGGCGCGCGGAGTGAACGCCTCGATCATGCCGAGAGTGCGGAGCGGTGCGGAGAGTTCAAACTGCGCGGCCATCCTGATTCTGGGCAGCGCCACTTCCACTTCGCGATCTGCGATTCGCGGCAGCCAGCGAACGAGTTGCGCGGCGCTGAGCATTTTCTCAAGCCGCGGCAGCCCGTTGGCACGGTCCGGCAGCAATACCACCAGCGAAAGTTCACCGCCTTTATAGGGCAGCCGGAGCGCCTGGATGCCGTCACCCTTCCAGTAGCCGCAAATCTCCGTCTGATGCATCATCGCGACGTGCGAACGCCCGCCCTCGGGCGTTTGGAAGGGCTCGTCACGCGTATTTGTTTTCTCAAACGGAGCGTTCCACGTCCCCTTGAAATAGACCGCGTTGGTCAACAGCATCCGCGTCTGGGGCGAGACGCCGCCTTGCGGGATCAGTTCCTTGATCCGGTCGCGCGTTTCTTTGGCGATGCTCTCATTGATCGTCCGGCGCGCGCGCTCGGTTTCACCGAGGAAATCCACCTCGCGCAGTCCCGCGCTGTACTGCGCTTTGGCCAGGCGCAGAAAAGCCGGCCGAAAATCGACGCCGGTCTGCCCCCAAAGGGCGTTGGCAATGGAAAGCTCGTAGCCGCGGGCTTTGCCGGTGACGCCCGATTTCCGGCCATTGAGCTCCTGAAGCAGGTCTCCGACCTGCTCATGCGCCGCTTCTCCTTTCCCAGGCAAATGCAAGACGGCCTCGATCTGCGCGGCGGTGCTGCCACCCGCTCCGGCGACAGCCAGGGCGAGCGCGGTCTCCAGGCTGGACGGGGCAAAGAAAAGGTTCCCCTGCTCCTTGGCGAGTTCCCGATAGAGGTCGGTCGCGAAGCTGCGGTTGGGAGCCCCAAGGGATGCCGATTCAATGCCAAGCGCGGGGGCAGATTCGCTGGAGAAAGCGCATTCGGCGGCGATGAGCGTGAGGACGACGATTGCAGGCAGGCTCCGGAAATTCACGCCGAGAGGATAGGCGCGATCAAGTATTGAGTCTATTGTTATTACCATAAATATAACAAGAGCGGGAGTCGGTCTCGCGCGCGTTGCCGCCGCCCCGCGGGTGTCCACCTCCCTCCGGCGGACAACGACCAGCCGTTCGAAGGCGACCCGCCAGTTTACGGGGCGAACTTCTTCGTCGCCAAAACGCGCAACTTGTAAGCGTTGTCCACCGAGGCATCGGCGTTCGTGGCAAAGTCCACCAAACTTGGATCGGCCGGGTCGATGTAGCGCTCAACGATCGTGGACCCGCGGAAATCGCTCACCGTTTGGTCCCTACCCTCGCGCCAGGTGCCCCAATTGGAGGTATTGCCGGACTGCCGGAGCACCTGCGCCCGGATGTGCACCGTGAACACATTGGAGCGCGTCGTCAGCTTGGCATAGAGGTTCGTGTACGGACGTTCGCGGGTGTTATCGCCGGTCAGGAGGTTTTGCGGCCAGATCTTCCCTGCCCGATAATCGGCGAGTGTTTCGCCCTTCCGGACGAGGTGCATCTCGCAGATCTCGCTGGCCGACCGGAAAATGTCCCCCGCCGCAAAACGCTCGTCGAATTGAACCAGCGTGGAATCCGTATCGATTGGCAGCCGCATCTTATCGAAGGGAAAGGCTCCTTTCGAGGCCAATCCCCAATCCCTCCTCACCTCCGGGTCCTGGTCACGCGTACTGTCCGGCATGATTCCATTGTCGTTGGATTCGTGATCCCAGAGCTTGTAGATCTTCGAGGCGGCATTCGGAATGAGCAGCGGCTCCTCCGACCTAAAGGCACCGTGCAAGGCGGTCGCTCGCCGGATGTAGCTGAAGGGGGCGATCTCGTAATTCATGTTGATCTTCCCGCCGGTGGAGAACGGCTCGCTGATCGCATAAGGCTCCACGACCGGCATCCACAACAGATCCATGATGAGATGGTCGGGGGGCTTTGAATAGGGTGGTCCGCCACTGAGAGGATTGACCTTTCGTGGAGGGCTCCCTTCGCCCGGATGACCGGACTGCGGCCGAAATAACAGCGTCTGCCAGGGAACATCGCGCTTCACGCCGGTGGACAGCGAACCGAGCATGCCGGCGGATGGAACCAAACGGTTGGGCGAGAAGAAGACCTCGGTCACGTCGGTGCTGTCGTTCCAGGACCAGTATGGATAGGTAATGCCGCCGGTCGAGTTGGTAATGCTCTGGTTCCCCTCGTCCGGCTTATTGATGTAGGAGCCGTCGGTCCATTGAGCGACGCCGTTGTCGAAATCGCCCCATTTGTTATAGAGCTTGCCGGCACCGGGGCGAATCTCCGGAAGGCGGGAGTAATGGTATTTCACCACGGGCGTCACCCCGGCTGGCGTCCAAACCAATTGATCGTCATCGTTCGCACCCGGGATCTCGTTGGGTCCCGCCGGCACCGGCCCGGGCTCGTTGCCAAAGCCAAAGTGGAAGTGAGGGCCGGAGTTGTTGGAGAAGATATGCAGGAACCGATAAGAGCCGTTCCACTCCGCGTCGCGCACCTTGACGAATTTAATGTTATTCGCCGCGATCAGACGAATGTCGCCATGTTCGGGGACGACCGAACGGACCACATCTTCCTTGCGAAACAGGCAACCCCGTTTGAAGCCGGGAGCACCACCCCCAGTACCATTGCCGCTCTTGTCCCAGCGGCGGGCTGGGTTATTGTATTCCGCGCCGGGAGCATGGGGAACATCCAGCGCTCTTCCGTAGCGACTGGATAAGGTCCACCAGTCTGCGGCAGCGGTGGGGCCGTTGGAACCACTATTGTCCCGATAACCTTCCGTTCCTGTGGTGACGAGTTCGGGAAGGGGAAAAGTCCCGCCAGGAAAGTTGATCAAGAACGTTTGCACAAGAGGGCCGCTGGAATTCCCGCCCGCATAGACCTTCACCTCCACAGTACCCCCCGAAAATTTCATCGTTGTCGCGCCCGATGCGCCGACTTTCACCCGCGGGCTGGCTTTGCTCACGAAGGGGTAACTGGCGCCACCGAAACCTACCGCAGGTGGGCTCGTTACCGTTGTGGTCCCGATAGGGCCGCGAATTCCGCCGGAGCCGCCGTGCTCCCGGCCATTGTTGTGGTAACCCTGACCTATACCGTTGAGGAGCTGCTTGCCGGCGGACTGCATTTTCAAATCCTGAGTGTCGATCGTCCAGGCCCCCTGGAACGTCACCTGATAGAACATGTCCTCCGTTAGTTTATAGAAGCCAAGGCTCGGACTGAAAGGCTCAAACAAGAAGGCCGCTTCGATTTGCCGCTCGCCGGAACTGAGCACCCCTGCATCCTTGACTCCTCCGTCGGGAGGAAACTGCGTGGCCTTGGAAGGATCGCGGCTGCAGATGAAGTGCATCCCGAACTGCGAAATACTATGAAACCGCCCGAAGCCTTTGGTGGTTCCGATGGTAATCGGGGTGACCTGCCCGTTGGCGGAGTAGTAGTTGCCCGAAGCTTTCTGCTGTGGATCGCGAAGGTTCGTGCAGCGGATGTAATCGAAGATCTCCGTCAGGATTTGGCTGCGATCGTCCTGCCAACTGGTGGCAAAACTGCCGCCGTACCCTGGAATATTCATCGCCGTAAGCCGTTGGAGATAGCCATAGAGCTGCAGATTGCGGCCGGAATAATCCACGGTCGGGCTTTTTGGATCGCTGCGCTGGAAGTAATAGTAATTCGCGGAGTTCGCCGAAGCGCCCAGGGTGGTGCAAAAGGCGGCGAGCTTGTCGAACGCCGTGCGCCTCGCGACGCCCGTATCCACAGGCCAGAGCGAAATGCGGGGCTGGCCGAATAGGTTCACTTCCGGAGCGCGGCTGTTGGCGGTCAGGAAGAAACGGGAGCGGCGCAGCCGATTGACGTCCAGATTCAAGGCGATGTACCTTGCATCGGCAGGAACGGCGGTGCGCGAGGGTTCAAACAGAAACTCGTCCACATTGGCAAAAAGCCGGTCCTCATCGAGAGTCACCTTGTTGATCGTCGGATCGGCATTATTCATCTGCTGCGTGCCCGCTTTGGTGCCGCCGTCGGCGACCCGCGGGATGAGGTCGTAAATGAGACCTTTCTGCGCCGCCGTCAGCACCGTCTTGGGAAAGAGGACCGGGCTCAGCGCGGTCATGAATGGGTGGCCGGCGAACCGCTGGTATTCCTTTTGCGCGGGTTGATACCGGCCAAAGTTGAGATCCTGAAGGGTGAACGCGCGGGGCGTGTCCCACGGGGTTGGCTCGGAGGCGGTATTGACGTTGAGTTTGCAGCTCTCGTCGTCGGTCCAAAACGCAATGCGTCCCACAATGGGATTGGTCCGGCTGGGTTCATGATCCGACCCCGACCACGAAGCGACCCGCCCTTCACTGTCCCCGAAGCCAGTCGGCACGGTGAGAGTACCATTCCTGAGCACGTAGATCCATCGGACCGGCATCGCCGCCGGATTGCCGCTCCTCCCTGGCGCCGGCGCCTTGGTGGGATCATCCGCTTCCTGCACGGAGACCGGCCCGGTCGCGCTGGAGACGCCATAGCCCGGCGGAGAATCAATGCGAAAGCCTTCGACCCCCGGGTTCGAGCTTCCTTGACCGAGGGCCAGCGGATCCAGGATGGGCCAACTCGCCCGGCTTTTCTTGCCGCCACTGATTTTTCCCGCTGTATCTTCCACCAGCACCGGCTCATTCAGGTCAGTAAAGATGGCGGTCTGGACCGGCCAGGTATCGGGCACCTCGTTCTTGAGCTCGGAGGCCGTGGAGTAGCGCCCGCTTTTGTCGAGTTCCGCGACCATGCTGGCGGAAGAGTAGAGCTTGAAGAGCTTCCAGCCGCCCCCCGTGTCGTCCCAAGTCCGGATCATCCCGGGTTGCGATGCCCAAGCGAGACGCTCCCCCGCTGGAACCGGGCTGGTGGTCCCGGGCGCGCGCAAGGTCTTCGTGCTGCGCGTTCCTTCGGCAATCTGCCCCGTGACCACATTGGTGGCGGTCGAGATGAGTTGCTTGACCGTGACGCTGCTTTGATAGGCCTTCGCCGACTGCATTTCGATCTGAACGCTGGTGAAAAAGGCAATGATCAGCGCCGAAAGAAGGACCAGGAAACCGAGCACGAGCACGAGAGCGATACCACGGGGCGGCCGTTCGGTTGCCGGGGAAGCGTTGGTTCGCATGAATTCAGTTGGTTTGCTCACGGCTCCATTTGGCCCCGCGAATGACGACATTGGTGGTAAAAATCCGATAGCTCGCGCCGCGCTGAATCAAGGTGTTCTCCAACGACCCCGCGTCGCCGGTCAGAGCGAGGTCCTTGGTGAAGTCCGCGGACTTGGTGAAGCGCTTTTTGGCCTTCAGGCCAAAGGGGTCGGCCGAGCTGGCGCCAAAGTTGAGGCGAGCCGCCGAGTTCTCGTCGATGGCCACCATGGTCACTTGCAGGATGGGCGGGAGCTGATTGACCGGATTGACCCGGCCATCCTTATAGCGCGCATCTGCCACCCCCGATTTCGGTGGGGAAGAGTCGTAGAGATAATTCGGTGCCAGCGGCGAAAGGTCCGAAAAGGCCGCGCCTCCCTTTATTTCTTTCTCATCCGCTTGGGCGAGCCGCGGCGTGATGATCAGGGCAATGACATTTTGCGCCACCACGTGGACCGGCGGTTTGCCGGAATTGAGCATCGCCGTAAACCAGGTCCGATCCGTGTAACTCCGGTTTTTTGGGTTCTGCAAAGCATCCAAGCCGGAGGTGTACTGGTAGATTTTGTTTTCCTCTGCCGGCTGCCAAAACTCCATCAGCCGGAAGCGATATTGCAGCGGTGCCAGTCGCTCGGTGATAAACGGCGGGCGCAGGTCCTTGTCGTCGCCAAAATCCAGGTAGAACCCCCAACTGCACAGGAGGTTCTCGAAGCCGCCATACTTTTTTGAGCCGCCGGGCGTTAGCGCATCCGTAATCCCGAGCGGCGCTTGAAAGAAAACGCAGTGGGTGACCTGCTCCCGTCCGGCAATCCGCCCGCCGAGGACGTCATCCGCCGGCCCGCAGATGAAGCGCAGGTCGGATCGACGCTCATACTTCGTCGGAAAGAGCCGGTTGTCGTAATCCCAATACGTGTTGAGCGTCGCCTGGCTCAGACGGTTGGTCATCGCCTCGAAGCCCGCCCGGACTTGGCGAAACTGCTCAGCCTTGCCGGTGGTGCGCCTCCAGACGGAACTGGTTTGATTCGTAATGCTCGCCAACAGCACCACGATCAGCGAGAGCACCGCCATCGAAACCATGAGTTCCACCAGGGTGAAGGCGCCGGCAGGCTCACGGCGGATCGGGCGCGCTGGCGGGCAATTCATCGCTTGGAGTAACCGTTGCGGGTCACGATTGCGGAATACGTTGCGATCGGCAAACTCTGTTGCCGCGCCGGAAGAATTGTCCAGAGATTGGTGGCGAGATCGATAGGGAGGTTCCGATTGCCGGGATTGTGCGCAATTTGAATCGTCAGAAAAACGGAGTTGCGCGGGCTGAAACGGGTCTGACCGGGCGCCGCAGGCAGGGAGGTGAAATTGGTTTGGGCGGCCTGAGGATTCGCCGGTCCCGGTTTCGCGACGCGAATTCGAGCGTGATAAATGATGCGAATCGAATCCTCGGCCCGGACCTCATTACCTTGATCGTCGAAGTAGCGGATCGGCAGTGGGTAGAACTCGCCGTTGGCACCGCTCCCCGCGCTCAGCAACGTGTCGAATTCCATCTGCTCCACGTCGGACACAACCCGCTGGAAAATCTGTGCTCCGACCGAATCATCGACCGCAATGCTGAAGTTTGAGAGACCCACCGGGAGCAGCGCGAACAGGCCCACGAAAGCGAAGGCAACAATGCCGACCGCAAGGGCCGTTTCGACCAGCGAAAAGCCGGCTTGTCGGGGGGAGGGAATTTCGGGGGTCACAATGGGCATCGAGGAGAAATCCCTTGAACGACACCGAGTTCAGAGACAAATCCCAACTGGCCGCGCGTCATTACATTGTATATCAGGAGCGCGCAAACCGAATATCGCACGATGCCGGGGACCTCGGGATGAACACACCCCTCTGCGCAGGAATCTTGAACGTGGCTTTGCTCCCTTCTCCCTCCCGGCAACAGCTGATCGCCGTTGAACCGGCCAAATCGCACTTGCAATGAATTTCGGACGGGTGAGCCGCAACTTATTACGATTGCGCCGGTTGGGGGCATGTGCAATATCACCCATACCCGCTATGAACCCAACCGAACATACTCCTTCGCTCGACGACATCATCTTTACCCGCCGCCAATTCCTCGCCCGGACTGGAATGGGTTTTGGGGCGCTCAGCCTCGCTTCGCTCTTTGGAGCCAACCCGTACGAGGCGGATGCCGCACCGACGACTGCCGCCGCCAAAGGACCGCTCGCTCCGAAAGCGCCGCACTTCCCGGCGAAGGCCAAGGCCGTGATTCATATTTTCGCCGAAGGCGCGCCGTCGCACGTGGACACCTGGGATCCGAAGCCGGTGCTGACGCAGTACAATAACAAGACCATTCCGGGCCATGATGGGTTGGCGTTTGGGTCGCCCTTCAAATTCAACAAGATGGGCAAATCGGGCGTCGAGGTGAGCGAGGTCTTCCCGAAGCTTGGCGAAATGATCGATGACATGGCCATCATTCGCTCCATGTGGACGGACATTCCCGCCCACGATGTGGCGCAGCGCTTCATGAATACCGGCGCGCTGCAATTGCCCAAACCGAGCATGGGCTCGTGGGTCGTTTACGGTCTCGGCACGCAGAACCAGAACATGCCCGGCTTTGTCACCATCGGCGGCAAGCCGGAATGGCGCCAGTCCTCGTTCCTCCCCGGCATTTATCAGGGGTGCAATGTGAATTTTTCACGGAACATGAAGCTCGACGAGGTGCTCTTGAACATCTCGAACCAGTTCACCCCGCAGGACCGGCAGCGCCGGCAGCTCGATCTGGTGCGCAAGCTGAACGAGATGCACGCCCAGGCGCTGCAAAAGGACGCCCAGCTCGAGGCCCGCATCGAGTCGTTTGAAATCGCCTTCAAAATGCAGACCGAGGCGACGGATGCCTTTGATATTTCCAAGGAACCGCAGGAGATGAAAGATCTCTACGGCACTTCTGAAGCGGGCGCCCGACTCATGGTCGCGCGGCGGCTCGTCGAACGGGGCGTGCGTTTCGTGCAAGTGTCCGCTGGCGGCTGGGATCATCACGGCAACCTCGAAGTGGCACTCCGGGGCAGAGCCGGCGAAATCGATGGTCCTGCGGCGGCGCTGATCAAGGATCTCAAGCAGCGCGGGCTGCTCGATTCGACGCTGATCATTTGGGGCGGCGAGTTTGGCCGCACGGTGACTGCGGACCGCAATGGCAATGCTTCGCCAGGCCGCGACCACAACGGCCGGGGCTTCTGCGCCTGGATGGCCGGCGGCGGCGTCAAAGGCGGCATGGCCTACGGAGCCACCGACGAGTTCGGCTCGCGGGCCGCGGAGAACAAGGTGCACATCCATGATCTGCACGCCACGGTGCTCCAGTTGCTCGGTTTCGATCACACCAAGCTGACCTACCGCTACAACGGCCGTGATTTCCGCCTCACCGACAACTTCGGCAACGTCGTCAAAGACATCATCGCTTAAACCGCCAAGGAATCCCGCCCATGAGCCCGCGTTTTCTCGTTCTCGCCGCTGCGTTGAACGCTGCGGCCGTCGCCACCGCCAATGCGGCGGCGGCGGCTGAGCCCAGCAAGGAGCAGATCGCTTTCTTTGAAAGCAAAGTCCTCCCGGTTCTCAAAGAGAACTGCTATAAATGCCATTCGCTTGAGCAGAACAAAGCGAAGGGCGGGCTCACGCTCGACTCTCATGCTGGAGTCATGAAGGGGGGGGAGAATGGCGCAGTCATCACCCCCGGTGATCCCGCGAAGAGCCCTCTGATCGCCGCGGTCAAGTATCTTGATCCAGATCTTCAGATGCCGCCAAAGGGCGAGAAACTGAAAGACGATCAGGTGGCCGCACTGATCGAGTGGGTGAAGATGGGCGCCCCGGATAATCGGAACTCCGTGAATGCCACGAAACTCAGCGGTCTCACCGATAGCGCGCGCCATCACTGGGCTTATCAGCCGGTCACGAAACCAGCGGTTCCGACGACCAAGAATCCGACCTGGATCAGGACGCCCGTGGACGCATTCGTTCTTCAGAAACTCGAAGAAAAGGGAATGCTGCCCGGGCCCGATCCGGGACCTGGTGAGGCGGACAAGCGGTCGGTGCTGATTCGGCGGGCCTCCTACGATCTGACCGGACTGCCTCCGACCACCGACGAGCTCAACGCGTTCCTCATCGATCCGGCGCCATTCCCAACGGCGTTCTCCAAAGTCATCGAGCGTCTCCTCGCCTCTCCCCATTATGGTGAGCGCTGGGGACGTTTCTGGCTCGATAGCGCGCGTTACGCGGACACCATCGGCGGAGACCGGGGCGGCAACATGATGGGCGACTATCGCTATCCCTACGCCTGGACCTATCGCGATTACGTGATCAAGGCTTTCAACAAGGACAAGCCCTACGATCAGTTCATCATCGAACAGTTGGCCGCGGACAAGCTGCCTGATCTGGAGCGGGACAAGACCCGTCTCGCTGCGCTCGGGTTTATCACCGTAGGTCAGCGTTTCGGCAACAACGACGATGTGATCAACGACCGCATCGACGTGGTGACGAAGGGTTTCCTCGCGATGACGGTGGTCTGCGCCCGCTGCCACGACCACAAATTCGACCCGATTCCGACCAAGGATTATTACGCGCTGCACGGCATTTTTGCGAGCACCACCGAACCGACTGAAGAACCGCTGATCAGCAATCCGGATCCAGCCTTGTTCAAGGATTTCGAGGCCAAGATGGCCAAGCTGGAAGCAAACAACCGCGGGATTTTGTACAAGTTCGCGGAGGATAAGAACTGGCTGTTTCGTCAGCACGCCAGCTCCTACCTGCAGGCCGCCTTCAAGACCCGCCCTAATGCCAGCGCCGAAGCGCTCTTGGAGCGGCAGAAGTTTATTGCCGATGAAAAGCTCGATCCTGTCCTGTCGAATTACGTGAACCAGCGCTCCCGTGGCGACGATTCTGTTTGGGGACCGTGGAAGCGCTTCCGCGCCATGGCCGACGGCGATTGGCAGCCCGCACAGCTCGCCAAGGAGATCTTCGAGAACAAGGGCGGAAAGTACAACCCCATCGTGGCGGCGGGTTTCTCGCAGGCGGTCCCGAAGAACATGGACGAGGTCGCCGAGATCTACGGGAAAATCTTTGCCAGCGTGGAGCCGAAGGCAAAGCCCTTCATGGTGGCGGTCGCCACCGCGACGGGCGACGAAGTGATCGGCTTTGACAAGGCCACCCACCAACTCCTCGCGCAACCGGTCGGCGTGGAGCTTCCGGCGGCTTTGACAAATGATCGCCTTCAGGAGGTGGTCAATGCGCTGCCGAACCAGATGCGCCCACGGTTGAATTTCGGGGCGATCAACGAACTCAAGCTGACCCATGACGGTTCCCCAGTCCGGGCCATGGTCGTGGTCGATAAGGCAAAGCCTCAAGACACGCCGGTCTATATCCGGGGCCAGGCAGCGGTCAAAGGCGACCTCGTCCCGCGCCACTTCCTGGAAATTCTCTCCGGCGGAAAGCCGCAGCCCTTCAAGGATGGCAGTGGGCGCTTCGAGTTGGCCAAGGCGATCGCCTCCAAGACCAATCCCCTCACTCCCCGGGTGATCGTCAACCGGGTGTGGATGCACCACTTCGGGGAAGGCTTCGTCCGCACGCCTGACGATTTGGGCACGCAGAGCGAGCCACCGTCCCATCCGGAACTGATCGATTATCTCGCCTCCTATTTCCTGGATCGCAATTGGTCGATCAAGGATCTGCACCGGATGATCATGAACTCGCACGTCTATCAGATCAGCAGCGACGGCAACAAAAAGTATGAAGCCGTCGATCCGGAGAATCGCCTGCTCTGGCGCGCGAATATTCGCCGACTCGACTTCGAAGCGATGCGGGACTCGCTGCTCGTTTTCAGCGGGAAGCTCGATCGGACGGTGGGCGGGCAGCCGGTGAATCTCACCGACGAACCCTACAGCAATCGCCGAACGGTCTATGGCTATATCGATCGCGGCAATCTGCCGGAGTTGATGTCGCACTTCGACTTCAGCAATCCCGAGATGCCCAACTCAAAACGGACCACCACCATCGTGCCGCAGCAGGCGCTCTTCCTGATGAACAGCCCGATGTCCATCGATGTCGCCCGGAGCGTCATTGCCCGCAAGGAAGTGATGCAAGCGGGCACCGATGTGGCCCGCATTATTGCCATCTATCGCGTGCTCTTTCAGCGGCAGCCGAAGAAAGAGGAAGTGCCGCTCGCCTATGCCTTCCTGGGCACCGACGCGAAGAACGTGCCGACCTTTTCGGAGGAGCAAAAGAAGGTGAATGAAAAGCTCGCGAAGAAGGCCGAGGATGCCGGCAAGGAGATGGCGCCGGGCCGAAACGATGCCTACCGGGCCATTCAAAACGAAGGACAGTACATCCAGCGCAAGCCGCTCACCTCATGGGAAACTTACGCCCAGGCGCTGTTGCTCTCCAATGAAGCGGCCTACGTGAACTGACCGCACGGCGCGCGTCTGCTCAGTAAAAGGACGGCTGGTTCGCCAGCCGTCCTTTTCTTTTTCTCGCGGATCTCGCTGCCGCCTTCGTTCGACCGGAGCACTTCGCGCCGCGCGCCCGCACTCGACGCTTGTCCTCGCCTTCGCCTTCCTCTTTCCTCTCGGGCCTATGCTCCGCATCAAAGCCTTCCAAGGCCTGCGCCCCGCTCCAGACCTTGTGGCTGAAGTCGCTTGTGTCCCCTATGATGTGGTCGATCGCGACGAATCCGCCGCCTTGGCCGCGGGCAAGCCGAACAGTCTTTTGCACGTGGATCGCGCGGAAATTGATCTGTCGCCCGCGACTGATCCCTACGCGCCCGAGGTCTATGCAAAGGCGCGGGAAAACTTCCTCGCCCTCCAGGAACGCGGGGCGCTCATCCGGGAAAGCGAGGCGTGCCTTTACCTCTACCAGCAGCGCATGGGCAGCCACGTGCAGACCGGCCTCGCGACCGTGTGCCATATCGAAGACTACGAAAACGACATCATCAAAAAGCATGAAAAAACGCGTCGAGACAAAGAGGACGATCGCACGCGGCTCATCGGCACGTTGAGCGCGGATACCGGCCCTGTTTTTCTCACCTACCGGGACTCCGCAGCGATCGACGAGCTGGTCTCCCGGATGCTCGAGACCGCGCCGCTTTACGACTTTACCGCGCCCGATGGCATCCAGCATACCCTCTGGCGGGTGGTGGGCGGAAAGGAGTTCGTGAGTCAGTTCTTGGCCCTTCCCTGCGCCTACGTCGCCGATGGGCACCATCGCACGGCGAGCGCCGCGCGGGTGGGCCGCGAGCGGCGCGACGGCAATCCGCACCACGATGGAACGGAGGAATATAATTGGTTTCTCGCCGTCCTCTTTCCCGCCAGCCAGTTGCAGATCCTGCCCTACAATCGCGCCGTGAAGGATCTTCACGGTCTCACCAGGAAAGATTTCCTGGCGGCCGTCGGGCGCGCCTTTGAGCTGAAGCCGGGCGGCACGCCGACGCCGGCGGGTCCAGGTGAAATTCGGATGTACCTCGATGGCGAATGGTACGACCTCGCCTGGCAGCCCGCGTCCGACGCCGACCCGATTTCGCAGCTCGATGTCACGGGATTACAGGACCGCCTGCTCGCCCCCACCCTCGGCATTGACGACCCACGGACCAGCAAACGCATCGACTTCATCGGCGGAATCCGCGGCGTCGGCGAGCTCGTGAAACGGGTCGATTCGGGGAAGGCGGCGGTGGCCTTCTCGATGTATCCGACGACCGTCGCACAGCTCATGGCGATCGCCGACGCGAATCAGATCATGCCGCCGAAGAGCACGTGGTTCGAGCCGAAGCTGCGTTCCGGGCTGTTCATCCATACGTTCTGATAGCCCGCCCTCGCAGTTGGCGATGGTGGTGCACCCCGAGATTGTCGCGACCCGCAAAGCGGCTTTCTTCAATCCGCAATCCGCCGAGGAGGCGGAGGGGAATCGAGTGGGCTGGACGAAGGGCGAGCCAATCTGCAATCCGCAATTCTTCCGCGCCTCACTTCGGCACTTCGCACTTGTTCATCCGGACTACTTCGTCCCAGCCCTCGCAGATCCCCCGCACGTCGAGCGGCGACCCTTTTTGCAGACGCGCTCCGCCGGAGTCGGTGTCTTTGCTCGTGATGACCAGCACCGCGACGTTAAAGGCAGCTTTTTCCTCGCGAAAACGATGGTCCCCGCCGTGGAACGTGCATTGCACCCAGCCACCGGTGGTTCCTCCGGTGAGAAAAACCTGGTAGTTTTTGGCGTCGGCGGGATCCGCCCGGAAACCGCCCACCACTCCGCGGACAATCATTTTCTGTCCTTTGTAGGTCTTGTCCGCGCGCGCGCGATCGCCACCGTAGGCGACGAGCAGGGTTTCGGCAGGCACGATTGAGCCGGCATCGGGCCTGGCCACGGGCACGTGCGCATTTTGCAGTTTCTCGATGGCCGCACGGACCGCGACCGCCTCATCGAGTTTGCCGGCAACGGTCAGTTGTTTCTTGAACTCGACCAATTTCGGGAGCGTCTCGGCGACGAGTTGTTTCACCATCTCCTGCATTCGGGCGATGGTCTGCGCCTGCAAGGCGCGCAAAGTTTTTGGCTCCGCCGCCAGATTGGCCTCGCTGAGCACCTGCTCCTGCGCCACGCGCTGGCGTTCCGCGCGCACCGCGAGCGCGCCCTCGAGGTCCGCCGTCTTCTGCAACCCGGCCTGCAACTCGGCCAGCGCGTCGTCGTATTTGATGAAAACATCGCGCTGCACGGCCGCGATCCGATCCTCGCATTTTTGGGCTTCGGCTTCGCCGGCGGTCGAGCTCTGGGCCTGGATGGCGCCGCTGATCAAGAACCAGCAGCAAAGCAGATAGATCAAAGGGCGATAATCCATGGGGATGGCAGAGGCGAACGTCGCGGAATCCTCCGCTGCAAGGAAAGACATTCCCGCGCACGGACGAACATCTTCATGGCGCCACGATTTCGACCGCAGGGCCTCCCGACCACTCCTTGTCTTCCGCATCGAAACGCATGGCCACTTTCCAAACCGCCGGACGGCTGCTCCCCTGCCCCTCGATGATCGTCCCGTGCAACTCCACCGACGCCTCGCCCGGGGCGCGCAACTCGACGTGGCCCCGCGCGAACGCCGCGAACTCGACCAGCAAACCCGCGGGCGAGGTCTGGGTGCGAACAATATCCCGCGCGCGCCAGTACGCCGCGCGATCGGTGAAGGAATGCTGATTGGCTTCCTTCCAGCCCACCAGGACGACCGGGCCGAAGATGCGCAGGGGAATCGCCAGCAAAAGCATCAAGCCCAGGACCATGACTGGCTTGACCCAGCGCTTGGGGCGTTTGCGCAAGGCAACCAGGCTGGTCACGGGCTGCCACTGCTCGAGTCCCTCCCGCCAGTAAAGCGTTTCCTCGGCGATCAAGCCGGAGTGCAGCAGGTGATCGATCTGCGGAATCGTGTACGGTCCGCGCTGAGCCCCGGAAATGTGCAGATAGAAGGCCTCGGGGAAATTCATCGAGGACTTTGAGGCGCTGGCAAAGGGTGAAGCTTTTGCGGACATAGGATCCCTGCAAGCAACTCTCTCGCCGCACTCCCCTTGGAATTGCAACCGATTTCGTCGGTCACCCGCATCTTGGGTTTGGGCTTTCCCTTGGGCGAGGCCGCCGCCGGACCCCTCGCGGTTGCGGCGCCGGGAAAGAGAACGACCCCCTTTTCAGGTGCGCCCTCCTCCCGTAGCTTTCGCGTTCAATGTTCAAAACCCGCTCTGCGCTTCCCGGCACGCCCCCCGGCTATTTGCATCCCATCGAACCGCTCCGCGAGGGCTTGAAGATGGAAATCAGGCTTGCGGAGTACCATGCCGGCGAATTCATCGAGCGCGAGGTCGAGTCAGTCGCTGACCTGCCGGCCTGCGATCAGCCCGGCCGCGCGCACTGGATCGAGGTCAACGGGCTCAGCGACGTGAAAGTCCTGCGCGAGCTTGGCGAGAAATATCATCTGCACCCGCTCGCTTTGGAAGATGTCCTGCACACCCCGCAGCGGCCGAAGATGGAGGCCTACGAGGACTATCTCTTCATCATTGCGCAAATGCTCTACCGTGATGATACGAACCGGATGTGCGGCGAGCAGGTCAGCATGTTCCTCGGAAAGAATTTGCTCATCACCATCCAGGAAGACCCGGAGTTCGATGTCTTCAATCCCGTCCGCGAACGGCTTCGGGCCGGGGGCGGCTTGATTCGCAAGCTGGGTCCCGACTACCTCGCCTACGCCCTCCTCGATGCCATCATCGATCATTGTTTCCCGCTGCTGGAATCGGTCGGCGACGCGCTCGAAGAGCTGGAGGCGCAATTGCTGGATAAACCCCGTCCCAAGACGGTGGCAACGCTGCATGAATACCGTCGCACGCTGATGCAGTTGCGACGCTTCGTCTGGCCCGAACGCGACGTGATCAGTGCGCTGCTCCACGACGAAAGCGGCCTGATCGGCCGGGAAACCAAGATTTACCTCCGCGACTGCTACGATCACAGCGTGCAGATCATGGACCTGGTGGAAAGCTACCGGGAGGTCACCGGAGGACTCATGGAGCTCTATCTCAGCGCCGTCGGCATGCGCACCAACGAGATCATGCGCGTGCTCACGGTGATGTCCTCGATCTTCATCCCGCTGACCTTTATCGCCGGCGTTTACGGCATGAACTTCGCGCCGGAAGCGAACGGGAAGAAGCTTCCTTTGAATATGCCCGAGCTTTACCACCCGTTCGGCTACATTGGCTGTCTCCTGGCGATGGCCATCGTCGCCGGCGGATTGGTCCTTTTCTTCAAGCGGAAGAATTGGATTTGAGCAGCCGCCTTGGAACCGCTGACTTTCCCGTTGCGACGAAAGAATGAGCGCCCCGGCGTCGGCTGCCCCTTAGAGGAACGACCCATGCCCGGCCTGCACGTCTATCGCAGCAATCGCCTCGAAGTCCTCGCCGAGGCCCTCGCGGCGGTCACCCGTGCGCCCCTGCGCTCCGTGCTGCAGCCCGAACTGCTCATCGTGCAGAGCCTCGGCATGCACCGCTGGCTCGCGCAAGAACTTGCCCAGCGGCACGGCATCGCCATGAATGCGCGATTCCCCTTCCCCGCCAGCTTTGCCCAGGAGGTCTTCCGCACCGCGTTCCCCGGTGAGGAAATGGATCACGGCTTTAACCGCGAGGTGCTCCCGTGGCGGGTGCTGTCGCTTTTTCCCCGGCTGTTGAAAGCGCCGGGCTGGGAAGATCTCCAGCTTTATGCAAAGGGGGAGCTCAGCGCGCTCAAAGAGTATCAACTCGCCCAACGCATCGGCGCCGTCTTTGACCGCTACCTCGCCTATCGCCCGGAGTTGCTCCTCACCTGGCAGGCCGCGCGCGGCGGCGACTGGCAGGCGCAGCTCTGGCGTGAGTTGATCAAAGGCCGCGAGAAGCAGCATCCCGCAGCCCTCCTGCGACGCCTCGAAGAACAGATCAATACAGACCTCTTCGCGCTCGCTGATCTGCCGGAACGCGTCTCCCTCTTCGGCATTTCCAGCCTGCCCCCCTTTTACCTTCACCTGATCCAAAGCCTCGCGCGCCGGATCGAGGTGCACCTTTTCCTCCTCGAACCCACCGATCAGTATTGGGGAGACATCCAATCCCGCCGCGAGCAGGACCGCATCCTTTGTGAAACTCCGGAGACCGCCGAAGACTTGCACCTCGAGACCGGCAACCCGCTGCTCTCCTCTCTCGGGACGGTCGGACGCGATTTCACCCGGTTGGTGCAAGACCTGGAACCCACGAGCTTCGCCGAAGCGTTCGTCGCGCCGGATGGTGTGACCCTGCTCTCGCGGGTCCAGGCGGATATCTTCGAACTGCGGGAGCGTCCGGCCAGCGAGGAGCCCGAGCTTCGCACCAACGACGGCTCGATCCGCATCCAGTGCTGCCACGGACCGATGCGCGAAGTCGAGGTGCTGCACGATCAACTGCTCGATCTCTTCGAGCGCCTGCCGGGACTGACCCCGCGCGACATCCTCGTGGCGATGCCCGACGTGGAAGCCTACGCGCCCTTCATCGACGCCGTCTTCGGCGCGCCGGATGACGATCGGCACGCGATTCCTTTCACCATCGCCGATCGCAGCGCTGTCGCGGAAAGTTGCGTGGCCGACACCTTCCTCCAGTTGCTGGATCTCCACGGCAGCCGCTTCACCGCGCCGGCAGTGCTGGCGCTGCTCGAAGATTCGGCGCTCCGTCGGAAGTTCGAATTTGCCGAGGGCGATCTCGACATCATCCGCGGTTGGGTCGTTCGCACCGGCATTCGCTGGGGAATCGACGCCGACCACCGCGCCCAGCTCGGCCTGCCACGGTTTTCCAGTAACACCTGGCGCGCCGGCCTGGAACGGCTGCTCCTCGGCTACGCATTGCCCGGCGATGGGCGCATCCTCTTCGATGGGATCCTGCCCGTGCCCGAGGTCGAAGGCGCGTTCGCCGCGATCCTCGGACGCTTCGTGGCCTTCGCCGAGACGCTCTTCGACCTGGTGCCGAAACTCGCCGCGCCGCGCTCGCTGGGTGATTGGGAACGGACCCTGCGGCAGCTCCTGCGCGCCTTCTTCGACGACGGCGACGAATCCGCCGACGAAGTCCGCGGCCTGCGCGAGGTCTTCACCAGTCTCGGGGAGACGATGCACGCGGCTGAGTTCAGCGCTCCGGTGACCTTTGAAGTCCTGCGCGCCCATCTCGGCGCGGCGCTGGCCGAGAGCGATTCCGGGTTCGGTTTCCTCGCGGGCAGCGTCACCTTTGGCGCGCTCAAGCCGATGCGCGCGATTCCCTTCAAAGTCATTTGCCTGCTCGGGTTGAACGACACCGCCTTTCCCCGCCGCGATCCCGCGCTGGCCTTCGACGTGATCTCCGCGCAGCGCCCGCGGCGGGGTGATCGGTCCCGGCGCGACGACGACCGCTATCTCTTTCTCGAAGCCATCCTCTCTGCGCGCGAAGTGCTCTATCTCAGCTACTCCGGCTCTTCCCCGCGCGACAACAGCGCCGCCCCGCCCTCCGTCGTCGTGAGCGAGCTGCTCGACTATCTGGAAGCGGGCTTTGGACTCGCACCGAGCGTGATGGTCACGCGCCAGCGGCTCCAGCCCTTCAGTTCCGCTTACTTTGGCGGCGACCCGCGGCTCTTCAGTTACTCTCGCGAGAATGCCCGCACGAGCGAGCGGGGTCGCGGCCCGCGCACCCCCGCGGCTGCTTTCACCGCGGCACTCTTGCCGGATCCGGGACCGGAGTGGCGGCAGTTGGAGGTGCATCAACTCGCGGAATTCCTGGCCCATCCGGCGAAGTGCTTTGCCCGCGACCGGCTCCGGCTCGCGCAAATGCGGGAAAGCAGTCCGCTTGAAGAATGCGAGCCGCTCGAGCTCGCGGGCCTCGCGCGCTATGGTCTCGGCCAGGAACTCTCTCGCCTCGCCCTTTCCGGCGCCGTCCCGGCCTCGCACCTGGAAGTGGCCCGCGCCAGCGGCTTGCTCCCCCCGGGGTACGTCGGCGGTTCCACCTTCGGCAAACTGAGCAGCGAGGCGGCGGAACTCGTGACGCGCATTCGCACCCTGGTTCCAGGTGCGCCGCTCCCGCCGCTGAGCCTCGATGCGACGATCGGCCAGTGGCGCCTCAGCGGAACCTTCCATGAGGTTTACGCGGGCGCGCAATTGCGGCATCGTCCGGCCCCGTTGAAAGGCAAGGACGTGCTCCGCGCCTGGGTCTGGCATCTTGCCCTGCAACTCACCAGCGATGGCCCGCGCGAAACGCTGCTCTTTGCTCTCGACGCCACGTGGCGATTCCACGCGCTCGACAACGCCCGCGACTTGCTCGGCGATCTTCTCGCGCTCCGTGCCGATGGGCTGCGCCAGCCGCTTCCCCTCTTCCCGAGCACCTCGATGGAATTCGCCCGCCGCAAGCTGGAACCCCGAAAACGGGAAAAAACGAATCCCCTGGCCGGGGCACGAACGAAGTGGGTCGGCAGCGATCGCCATCCCGGCCCGGCCGAGCGGGACGACTCGTGGTTTCAACTTTGCTTTCCCGCCGACCCGCTCGATGCCGCCTGGCAGGCGCTCGCCGAGCGCGTGTTCGCGCCGATCTTTGCGGCCCGCGAGGAGCTGCCGTTATGACTTTCGAGGTCGCCGAAGCGCCGCTGACCCGCGGCACCACGCTCATCGAAGCGAGCGCCGGCACGGGCAAGACCTACACCATCGCCGGACTCTTCCTGCGTCTGATCGTCGAGGAGAATTTGCGCGTCGGCCAGATCCTGGTGACGACTTACACCGAGGCCGCCACCGCCGAGTTGCGCGACCGCATTCGCAAGTTGCTGCGAGCGGCCCTCGAAGCCTGGACCCGCGGGCAGAGCGACGACCCGCTGCTGCGCGCCCTGCTGGAGCGCGGATCCGTGGCGCCGGAGATCGCCCGGCAGCGGCTGGAGCGGGCGTTGCGCGCGTTCGATGAAGCCGCGATCCACACCATTCACGGCTTCTGCCAGCGGGTCCTGCAGGACCGCGCCTTCGAGAGCGGCGTGCTCTTCGACGCCGAGCTGATCACCGATCAAAGCGCGTTCCTCCGCGAGATCGCGGAAGATTACTGGCGTCTCAATTTTTACGAAGCCGCGCCGCTCCACGTCGCGGCGGCGATGCACGGCGAGCTGACGCCCGCGGGCCTGGCCACACTGCTCCGGGAAACCATCTCTCATGCAAAGCTGCGCGTTCTTCCCGAAGAAAGCGCCCTGTTCAACTTGCGCGAAGAACTGGATTCCGCCTTCGCCGAGTTGCGCGCCCGTTGGCCTGCCTGGCGCGATGAGGTGCGGTCTTTCTTTCTCACCAACAACGCCTGGGCCAAAGCCCAGTGCGCCAAGCCCGAAGTGATGGAGCCCTTGCTCGCGCTCCTCGATCTATGCGTCACCGATCCCGCAGCGCCCGTCCAAGCCTACGCCGCCTTCGAGTCGTTCGCGCCCGACTTTCTCGCAGAGAATTGCCGAGCGCGGCACTCCGCTCCCGAGCACGAATTCTTCACCCTGTGCGAGCGGATTGCGGAGGCTCTGGCTCGCTTTGGACTCGCCGTCGAAAGCGATTTCCTCACCTGGGCCCGGCTGGAGCTCCCCCAGCGCAAAGCCCAACGAAATGTGGTTTCCTTTGACGACTTGCTCACCCGCCTCCACGCCGCGCTAGTGGGACAACCGTCCCGCCTGCCACTGCAAGTGGGGCTGCCGTCCCGGCTGTCATCAGTGGGGCAGGCGTCTCGCCTGCCCACCCCCGCCGGCGAACGCCTGGCCGAACTCGTTCGCACGCGCTTCCCCGCGGCGTTGATCGATGAGTTTCAGGACACCGATCCCGTCCAGGAAGAAATCTTCCGCACCATCTTCAACACGCCGCAAAACTGCCTCTATCTGATCGGAGATCCGAAGCAGGCGATCTACGCTTTTCGCGGCGCCGACGTCTTCACCTATCTGGGCGCGGCCCGCCGCGCGGACCGAGGCTTCAAGCTCGGCACGAACTTCCGCTCGACCGCAGCGCTGGTCACGGGCGTTAACACCATTTTCGGGCAGGGCCCGCAGCCGTTTGTCGTGCCTGACATCGATTTCAAACCGGTGCAATCGAGCGGCAAGGCGGCCGAGACGCCACTGCGGATCACCGGCCAGGCGCGGGCGCCGTTCCGGATTTGGCTGCCCGAGACGGATGATTCCCTCGGCATCACGGATGCCAACGATCGGCTCCCCGGCATCGTCGCCGGAGAGATTTCGCGTCTGCTCGATGGCCGGGCGACGCTGGGCGATCGGCCGTTGGTGCCACCGGATATCGCCGTGCTCACCGCGTCGAACCGCCAGGCCCGCGCCGTCCAGGCCGCCCTCAGCGCGCAGGGCGTCCCGAGTGTGCTCCTGAGCAATGCCAGCGTTTTCGAGTCCCTCGAAGCGGCCGAACTTCACACCCTGCTCGCCGCCCTCGCCCAACCCTTGCGCGAGGGCTTGCTTCGCGCGGCCCTGGCCACCCGCTGGCTGGCCCTCACTGCCGTGGAAATCGACGCGCTGGCCGGCGATGAGCAGGGCTGGGAAAAGTGGCTGCTGCGTTTCCAACTCTGGAATCAGGAGTGGCGACGGCGCGGGTTCATTCCGATGTTCCGCACCCTCCTGCGCGAGTGCGATGTCCGGCCGCGCCTGCTCGGACAGCCGGACGGCGAGCGCGCCCTCACCAACGTGCTGCACCTGGCCGAACTGGTGCACCAGGCCGCCACCGAGCAACGGCTCTCCCCCGTTGCCCTCGTGCAGTGGCTCGCGGATCGGCGCCGGGAAAAAGGCGTGGCGACCGAGGAATACGAAGTCCGGCTCGAACGCGACGAAGACGCGGTCAAGGTCGTGACCATTCACAAGAGCAAGGGTCTGGAATACAACGTCGTCTTTTGTCCCTTTGGCTGGGGGAAAGCGGAGCTGCACAAGGGGGAGCGTCCGCTCTTTCACGCGGAGGAAGGTCTGACCCTTGATCTCGGTTCGGAGCCGGCCCATGAGGCGGCCGCCGCAGAGGAGAAACTGGCCGAGCAAACGCGTCTGCTCTATGTCGCGCTGACCAGGGCAAAGCACGAGTGCCACTTTGTCTGGGGACGGTTTCCGAAGAACGATGTCTCCGCGGCGATGTGGCTGCTGCATCCACCGCCGCCGCCGCCTGCGGCTGATCCGATCGCGGCGTTGAAGGCGCGCGGCGCAGCGCTCACGCCCGAGCGCTTGCGCGCGGAGATCGAAGGCCTGGCGCTCGGCGCCCCGGAGGCGATCGCGGCGGTGCCGTGGCCCGACCCGGGCGCCCCGCCGTACCAGCCGGCCGCTGGCGAGGTCGCCGCCCGCCAGGCCCGCCAGTTTCGCGGCGCCATCCAGCGCGATTGGCGCGTCTCGAGTTTCAGCTCGCTGACCGAGCACCGGGAGACGGAGCTCCCCGATTACGACCGCGCTCCCGCCGCGGGTGAAAGCTTGGAGACCGGTGCCGCGCGGACCGGCATCCACGCCTTCCCGGCTGGAAAAACGCCAGGGGTCTGCCTGCACGCCATCTTCGAGAAACTGGATTTCACGAAGCCGGGCGACGTCGCTCCGCTCGTCGAGCAAAAGCTGGCCGCCTTTGGCTTTCACGCCGCCGAATGGCGCGAGCCGGTGGCGCAATGCGTGCGCCGCGTGCTCGACGTGGAGCTCGCTCCGGGGCTGCAACTCAAGATGGTCTCCTTTTCAGCCCGCCTCCAGGAAATCGAGTTTTACTTCCCGGTCGCGCGGCTCACCCCCGCGACACTCTCGACCCTCGTCGGCGATCCTCGTCTGAGCTTCGATCCGCGGCGCGGGCTGTTGAAGGGATACATCGATCTCGTCTTCGAGCACAGCGGGCGGTTTTACATCGCGGATTGGAAATCGAATCGGCTCGGCCCGGATGCCACGGCGTACCATCAGGAGGCGTTGCGCGAGGCCATGGCGCGCCATCACTACGGGCTCCAGTATCACCTCTACGCGCTCGCCCTGCACCGCTACCTGCGATTGCGGCTCGGCGTGAGCTACGATTACGAGCGGCACTTCGGCGGCGTGTTTTATCTCTTCCTGCGCGGGGTCGATCCGGCGCGGCCGGAGCTCGGGCTGTTCCGCGACCGGCCCACCGCGGCTTGCATCGCCCAGCTCGACGCACTCTTTTCTGACCCAGCATGAACCCCGCAGCAAACGGATGACTAAACAACGGTGTTATCTCATGTCTGCTCCGCCGCCAGATTCAACGCAGAGGCGCAGGCTCGCGCGTTCTCCTGCCTCCACTTGTCCCGGACACCGCCGCCTCGGAGGATGCAGAGGCGCAAAGGAGAGGGTCCATCGTCTGCATGCCTCTCAAACTTCTCTGCGCCTCTGCGTCTCTGCGTTAAAATCGGTCCGCCTTCCCTGGGTTGATGTCCCGTAGATCCGGTATGAACCCCGACATCATTCCGACGCCACTGGATGCCCATTTCGCCGCGATGATGGTGAAACTCAATGGCGCCCCGAACCCGGACCTCGAGCTCGCCGCGCGCACCGTGAGCGCTTGGCGAGCGGAAGGCCACATCTGCCTGCCGCTGGCGGCCCTCGGCGGTGACGACTGGGCAAAGAAACTCGGCTCCAGCCGCGTGGTCGGCGCGCCCGGCGAGTTCAAGCCGTTGATCCTCGACGCCGGCGGACGGCTTTACCTCCAGCGCTACTGGCAATACGAGCGCGACCTCGCCGCCGCGATTCAAGCCCGCGTCGGACGGGCCGCAGCCTGCGACACGGCGCTGCTCGCGGCCGGGCTGAAGCGCTATTTCCGCTCGCCGGAGCGACCAAACTGGCAAAGCTGCGCCGCGGAAACGGCTCTGCGAAAGGACTTCTGTGTCATCACGGGCGGACCGGGCACCGGCAAAACGCGGACGGTCGTGGCGATTCTGGCGCTGCTGCACGAGCAGTTCACCGCGCGCGGCGCCGTACCCCGCATCGCCCTCGCCGCGCCCACCGGCAAAGCGGCGGCGCGGATGAAGGAGTCCATTCAGAAAGCCGTGGAGAGCGACGCGGCTTTCGAAGCCTTGCGCGGCAAGCTGCCCGCGGACGCGACAACGCTCCACCGGCTGCTCGGCGTTATTCCCGATTCACCGTATTTTCGCCACGACGCCACACGCCCGCTGGCCGCGGATGCGGTGATCGTGGACGAGGCCTCGATGGTCGATCTCGCCCTCATGGCCAAGCTTTTCGCCGCAGTGCCGCCGCACGCGCGGATCGTCCTGCTCGGTGACAAGGATCAACTGGCGTCGGTGGAAGCGGGCAACGTGCTCGGGGACATCTGCAACACCGGCGGTCGCGCCGCTTCCCCGGCGCCGATTGCCGCGCACCTCGTCGAGTTGCGCAAGAACTACCGTTTCCGGGATGACAGCGGCATTCATCGACTGAGTCTTCTCGTCAATGCCGGCGACGCCGATGGCGCGCTCGGCTTGATCCGGACCGACGGCGGCTTGCGCGACGTGCTCGCAGCTCCGACGCCGGCGCCCCCGGCGCTCGCCGCCGCTTTGCGATCCTGCGTGCTCGATGGCTATCGCGCCTTCCTCGAAGCCCCAACTCCACTCGCCGCGCTCGAGCAACTCGGCGATTTTCGCATCCTCTGCGCCACCCGGCGCGGCCCTTTCGGCGTCGAGAATCTGAATCGTCTCGTCGAGCAGACCTTGGCGAGCGCCGGCCGGATCGCGCCGGAAGGCACGCACTACCACGGCCGGCCGGTGTTGATTCGGACCAACGACTATCAACTGCATCTCTTCAACGGCGACGTCGGCCTGATCCTGCGCGACCCGGAAGCTGGGAATGAACTCCGCGCCTTCTTCGTGGATGCCGCGGGTGAGTTGCGCCGGCTGCTCCCCGCGCGACTGCCCGAGCACGAAACCGCCTTTGCCATGACCGTGCACAAGAGCCAGGGCTCCGAGTTCGGACGCGTGCTGCTGGTCTTGCCGGACCGCGACGGCCCGCTGCTCACCCGCGAGCTCGCCTACACCGGCCTCACCCGCGCCCGCGACGCCATCGAGCTCTGGGCCAACGACGCCGTCCTGCGCGCCGCGATCCAGCGCCGCACCGAGCGCTCGAGCGGCCTGCGCGAAGCGCTCTGGGGCGCATGACAAGCGGCCTCGACGCGTTGATCGGGGCCCGGCTCAGACGGGGCGCGTGGCGCCGCCCGCCCCAAAACAATTCCGTCAGCCGGATCCGGCCCGCGAGGCTGGGGAAAACTTGTCGCCGGCTGATGCCCGATGCTTATTCTCGAAACCATGGCTTTGCCCGTCAAAACCCGCCCCCTGACGCCCGAGGAATATCTGCGCATCGAACGCGGAGCGCCTTTCAAGAGCGAATATCATGGCGGCGAGATGTTTGCCATGGCGGGCGGCACCCCGAGGCACAGCCTCATCGCCGCGAACGTTGGCGCCGCTCTCGGCACCCGCCTGCGCAGCCGCCGCTGCACTGGTTACCAAAGCGACCTGCGCATCGGCATTCCTGGCGACGGCCTCTGCACCTACCCGGATTTCACCGTCTTCTGCGAGCCAATGACTTTCATGCCGGGCACTGACGACACCGCGACAAACCCGGCCGTCATCATCGAAGTCCTCTCCAAGACCACGGAAGCCTACGATCGGGGCCGGAAATTCGAGTCGTACCGCCAGCTGCCGAGCCTGCGCGAGTACCTGCTCGTCTCGCAGGACGCGCCGCTCATCGAGCGCTTCACGCGCGAAGGCGACGACCGCTGGGTGCTCACCACCGCGCGCGGGCTGGACGCGGTGCTGCGCCTCGAGCTCATCGAGGCCGAACTGCCACTGGCCGAGATCTATGACAAGGTGGACTTCAGCACCCCGGAAACGCCGCCCGCGGCGGGCGCGCACGGTTGAGGGGGTTCCAGAAGTTCATTCGTCAACCTACGGGGCATCGTAGAACGCGGCGTGAGCGAAATCCTAGATCTGCTCCCGGGGCGGATTGGTTCGGCCTTGCCGCGCGCCCTGCCGGCGACTTATCCTGCGCTTATGAGAGTCCGACTGGCTTTCGCCATCGTGAGCCTCCCAGCCCTCCTTGAGGGCATCGCCCCTGTTCGCGCCACGTCCATCAGCCCACCCGCCGACTCATTGACCGGCAAACCCATTCCGACCACGTTCTTTACAAGCAACAATTTGCCACTTTTTGATCGAAATGTGCTGAAGCAGGACCCTGACGGAGACGGTTTCACTAACGAGGATGAATGGCGGGGCAATCGGGAGGGAGAAGACACCGCCAAGTGGTCCGGCAGCACGGATCCCAACCTCAAGGAATCGCATCCGAAGTATCACACGAAACTTTTTCTCAAAAAGTGGATCCGCGTGCCGTTCCCGCTGCTTTTCCAAGCCTACGACGGGGACCCAAAGAATCCAGCCGGGATGTCCTTCCAAATCAACACCGTTGGCCGCAGCAAGAGCACGGAGTTTTTGAAGCTCGGCGACACAGTCAAAGACTCCAATTTCCGGCTGGAAAAATTCAATCAAAAGAAAGCGGTCAACCCAAGTACTGAGGCCGAAACCGACGTCTCCGAACTGACGGTGCTGAATACCGAAACGAACGAGCCTGTAACTCTCATCCTGGAAAGGCAGGCCGATTCTCCCGATTCCTACGCGCTCTTCGAGTACCAGTGGAAGGGCATCGAGATTAAGGTGAAAAAGCTCAAGGAATTCGCCCTCCCTCCCGAGTTGGATAAGCGCTACAAGCTCATCGGCATCAATGAAGATCAGGCGGTAATACGGGTGCCGGATGGAGGAAAATTCATCGTCATTCCTGATCCACGGAAGCGGCGCGATTGAGCTGCTCGTCTGTGGCCGGACCGCTCAACCCGCCGCGCTACCAAAGGACGCACGCTGGCCTCCTATCCGTTCCTTTCGAGAGCAACGGATCGGAATATGATTATCCACAGTGCCGCACGCCTTCCTCCAATTTCGATTCAGAGGCCGCCGAGCGTCTTCAACCGGAGGGCGGAGGTGGGCTGGGCGGTGCCGAGTTCCTGGGCGAAGATCGAGACGCGGAACTCCTCCAGCAGCCAGCGGAATGCTTCGCGCTGCGGCGCAGGCACGCGGGTTTCCCAGTGGGTGAAGGGCAGGAGTTGCTTCGCTTTCTCGGCGTCCTTGGCGGGGCTGACGGAGGCGCGTTCGGCACGAACCTCGATGGCCCGGAGATAGCGGAGGAGATGCGGCAACTGCGCGTGCGGGGTGCGCGCGAGGAAATCGCCGGGAACGAGGCGCTGCACATCCTGCTCGAGGCCGGCGTAGCGCTTCGGCGAGGCGAGGAGCTTCTGTCGCAAATCGAGGAGCTGCCTCGTCGATTCACCGACTTGGTAGGCCAGACCGGGCAGGTCGCGCCGAGCGGATTCGAGCATCGCCACAAAGCGCGCCTCGGTCAGCGGGAAGACGGGTTCGAGGTGAAGGGTGTGCTCGAGGAGATGTTGATAGGCGGTCTTCTGGAGCAGTTCGGGCGAGGCGAACGCCGCGGCCGGCGCGGACAGTTTGGCGCTCAGTTGATGGAGCGCTGCCTGAAAGTGCGCAGGCTGTTTGGGGCTGCCCGGGAGGTGGCGGGCGAGGCCGCCGAGTTCTTTCCAAAGCCGGCTCAAATCGCGCGCGAGGAGCAGCTCGCCGAGGCGCCGCACGCCCGGCACCGAAGCGCTCTCCGCTTCCTCGCGCTTGCGGAACAGGCGCAGGTCCACCTCGGTCTCGCGCAGCGCCAGTCCCGGCCAGGCCAACAATGGTGCGCAGCCGACTTCCTCCACCACGACCGACTCCGCCGAAGGACCACGCGGAAACCGCGCGCCGCTCCCAATGACGGGCCGCCTTTTCCCATGCCTCCGACCGCTGATCGCGGCTTTCCACCTGCGCCTGGATCGATGCGAGGTCGCGACCCGCGGCCACCGTCTTGTTGCCGCGATCGACGACCTCCACGCGCGGCTGCAAATGCGCGGGCAGGCTCTGCGGCGGCCAGTCCTCGGCGCGCACGGTCACGCGATATTTCCGGGTGAGGAACTCCGCGAGCGCCGGCAGGAAGTCCGCGCGCCCCGGCTGAAACTCGCTCGCGATCTCGCGGATCTTTGGCTCCAGCGGCATCAGCGGCTTGCGGATGCTTTTTGGCAGCGCGCGGAGCAGCACTCCGATCAGCTCTTCGCGCAGGCCTGGCACCATCCACTGGAGCTGGCCCGTGGTGAGTTGCTCCGCGAACGGCAGCGGCACCCGCACGGTCACACCGTCCGCCTCGTGGCCGGGAGTGTAGGCGTAGGTGACCGGGAGCGCGGTGTTCCCGAGCGAGACTTGATCCGGGAACATCGCGCGATCGTAGCTGGCGTCGGCGTCGCCGATCAGATCGGCTTCCGTCGCGCAGAGGAAATCCGGATCGCCGGCGAGACGCGAGCGCACCAGCCGATTGAGATCGTGCACCGAGGAAACCCCCTCGATGCGCGCTGCGTAGAATTGATAGAGCGACTCCTCCAGATCGTGCGCCCGGCGGCTGCGCACGCGCGTGAGCGCGGTTTCGATTTTGTCGCGCACCCTCGCGTTTTCGGCAAAGAAGCGCAGCGGAATCCGCGCCTCCTCCGCGACCAGTGCGCCGCGGATGAACAGCTCCGTCGCGTGGACGGGGTTGATCCGCCCGTAATCGATCTGCCGCCGCGCGATCTCCAGCCCGTGCACGAGCACGCGTTCGAGGGCCAGCACCCGCGCCGCTTTCGCGCTCCAGTGCGGCTCGGTGTGGCGGAACTGGCAAAGATGCGCACCCAGTTCAATGACCCATTCCGGGTTGATGCCCGCGGCCGTTCGTGCAAAGAGCTGCGACGTTTCCACGATCTCCCCGGCCACGATCCACGGCGGCTGCCGGCTCTGGTCCGCCGGCTTCACTTCCCCTCGGCGCGGTTTCTCCCGGCGTTCATAGAGATTCGAGCCGGGGAAGAGCGTGACCAGCCGATCTCCCGAGGCCTTGTAGGTATTGCGCTCGTGCCGCTGCGCGATTTGGCCGAGCAGACCCGCGAGCACCGCGCGATGAATCGCGGCGTAACTGGATTCCACAGGCGGAGCCCCAACTTTCCGAAACGTCGAACGCCCAACGTCGAACGCCGAACTTCGAAGTAGGACGGCGCGGCTCTCTTCCTTCGGCGTTCGACGTTCGACGTTCGGCGTTCGATGTTTCTGGAAGCCAGTGCCCGGCGCCTCTTCCACCGCATCGGCGAGCTGGCGGTAGATGTCGCGCCACTCGCGCATCCGCGAGGGCGAGAGAAAACTCGTCTTGCAAAACCTCCGAAGCGCATTGCCGCTGCCCTTCGACTCCAGTTCCGGAGACGCGCGCCAGATATTGAGCAAGGTCAGGAAATCCGAATCCGGATCGGCGAAGGCCCGGTGCGCGGAGGCCGCTGCTTCCTTCTGCTCCTCCGGGCGCTCCCGCGGATCAGGCACGCTCAGGCCCGACGCGATGATCAGCAGCTCGGGCAAGGCCTGCTCCTGCCGCGCCTGGAGCAGCATCCGTCCGAGCGTCGGATCGATGGGCAGCCGCGCCAGTTCGTCGCCGAGCGGGGTCAGCTCGTTGGTGTCATTGAGCGCGCCGAGTTCGTGCAGGAGCTGATAACCCGCGCGGATGGCGGTCGAGTGCGGCGGATTCAGAAACGGAAACGATTCAATCTCGCCCAGCCGGAAGGCCTTCATGCGCAGGATCACTTCCGCGAGATTCGCCCGCTGAATCTCCGGCTGGGTGAAGCGTGGACGCTTCTCGAAATCGTCTTCCGCGTAGAGCCGGATGCAAATTCCGTCCTGCACGCGGCCGGCGCGCCCGGCGCGCTGGTTCGCGCTGCTCTGCGAGATCGCCTCGACGGGCAGCCGCTTGGTCCGGGTGCGCGGATTGTAGCGGCTCAGGCGCGACAGCCCGGCGTCGATGACATAGCGGATGCGCGGGAGGGTGAGCGACGTTTCCGCGATGTTCGTCGCCACGATCACGCGGCGGCGCGGCCCGGGCGCAAAGATTCGCTGCTGCTCGGCGGCCGGCATTCGCCCAAAAAGTCCGATCACCTCGATTCCCACGCCGAGACTGCCCTCGAGCAATTCGCGCGTCTCGCGGATATCGCGCTCGGTCGGCATGAAGACGAGCACGTCGCCCGCGTCCGATTCGATCAAGGCGTCCTCCGTCGCCTGCACCGCCGCTTGAATGTGGCTGCATTCATCGTCTGGCTCCGCGGTGGCAAAGGAGGCCACCGGCGCGTGGCGAATCTCGACCGGCCAGAGCCGACCGGAAACCTCGATGATCGGCGCGCCGCCAAAGGCCTGCGAGAAGGCCTCCGTGTCGATCGTCGCGGAGGTGATGATCAGCTTCAAATCGCCGCGCTTCCGGAGCAGGCCCTGGAGGTAGCCGAGCAGAAAATCGATGTTCAACGAACGCTCGTGCGCTTCATCGAGAATGATCGCCGTATAGCCGCGCAGCAGCGGATCCGACTGGATTTCCGCGAGCAGGATGCCGTCGGTCATGAACTTGATCCGGGTGTCCCGCCCGGTGTCATCGTTGAAACGCATCTTGCACCCCACCTCGCGGCCCCAATTCACGCCGAGTTCCTCCGCCACCCGGCGCGAGACGCTCAGCGCCGCCACCCGCCGCGGTTGCGTGCAACCGATCCTTCCGCGCACCGCCAACCCGGCATCCAGGCACATCTTCGGCAACTGCGTTGTCTTCCCCGATCCCGTCTCCCCGGCCACGATGACGACCTGATGCGCGCGCAGCGCCTCAAGAATCTCCTCGCGGCGCGCGGTGATCGGAAGTTCGGCGGTATAACGAATCGTGAACATGCCCAAAAAACGGGCCGACACGCTACACGCGATCAATCCAGCGCGAAACAAATGCAGCGCTGCGTTCGGGAGAGGCAGCAAAGAAGATCGATCTGGCGCGCAGCAGCCCTGGACGCCCAAAAAAATACAGCCCCCCGCGACCGAATGGCCGCGAAGGGCTGCTGTTCCCCCCAGAACAATCGATAAAGCTGGGCTGGATTTAATCGATCCTGGCCGAAGTGCAAGCGGTTCACAGGATTGTTACAATGCGCAGGAGCGTCCCCCTTGAGGGATCGAAACAGGCTCGCTTTGGTGCGGGTGCGGGACCTGGTTTATCGACTGTTGCGGCAGCGGCGAATGCGGTAAGTCAGACTGATCGATGGACCAGTCCCTTTCAGTCGAAGCGATGGAACTGCCAAAAGTGGTGCGGGAATTCGCTCCCGAGTGGGGAATCGTCCTCGGCTCAGGGCTGGGCGCTCTGGTGGATGATGTGGATGCGATCCTGGCGTTGCCCTACGAGGAAATCTCCGGGTTGCCGGTTTCGACGGTACCAGGTCATGCGGGGCGCTTTGTCTTCGGAAGACTCGGTGGGCGTCGCGTGGTGGTGGCGCAAGGCCGGGTGCATCTTTACGAGGGACGCACGGCGGAAGAGGTGACCGCGGGGGTGCGCTTCATGGCGGGGATCGGCGTCAAACGACTGGTCCTCACCAACGCCGCTGGAACGCTCAACCCGGCGCACCCGCCCGGTGGCTGGATGATGCTGAGCGATCACCTCAACCTGACCGGCACCAGTCCCCTGCTCGGCGGTCCAAATTTTGTCGATCTCAGCGAGGTCTATTCCGCCGCTTTGCGCACGCAGTTTCGAACAGTTGCCGCGAGCGAGCAGATCGCACTCAGCGAAGGCGTTTATGCGGGGCTGCTCGGCCCGCAGTACGAGACGCCGGCGGAAATCCGGATGCTGCAACGGCTCGGCGCCGATGCGGTCGGGATGTCCACGGTGCTCGAAGCCATCCAGGCGCGGGCCCTGGACCTGGAAGTCGCCGGCTTTTCCTGCCTGACGAATTGGGCCGCGGGCTTGAACCCGGGGGCGCTCGATCATCAGGAAGTCCTCGAAACCGGCCGCGCCGCGGGCGGCCAGTTCGTGCGACTGCTGAGCCGCGCGTTTGCGTAGCGGACATTTTTCCGACTTCGCAACCGGGCGGGTGCGCGGGCTTTGAAGTTCGCCCAGGAGGGAGCCTCACTGAGCGAGCAGATCAGCACACACGAGAATGGAGTCGGATCTTTTTCGGCGCTTCCAACGTATCGTCGAAGTAGCAATCCACCGCTTCCTTCACTCGCTCCCGCAACTCTTCGATCGACTCACGTCACCACGGGGCCGCCGACCGCCGGCGGCGGAAGCGCTGGAGGCTGAGGGCCAGGCTCAGGCTGCTGACCAGCATTGACCAACTGCTCGGCTCGGGAACCACGCCGGTCAGGACGAGGTTGTTGCCCCCGGCATCATAGCTGACCATCCCGCCGCTCCATCCCGTATTGCCAAAGTCGATCGTCGGAGTTCCGAACGAGGCCAGATTGAGGGGCGGAACCGCGAGATGGCCATCAAAGAGGACAAACTCCCGGTTATTCGGATCGCCGACCCCGAGGTCGGCGAGTCGGAGAGTCCATTCGCCATCGAAGGTGAGCATGGAGGCACCGGTGAGCGTGACGCGGTCGGTCGCATCGCCCGGACCGATGTCATACTGGTAAGTCGCGCCGACCTCGAGAGTGAGGCTGGCGTCGGCGAAGGTGAGCGTCCCGGCACCCGGTCCGGGGGCCAGCAGGCCCGCGATGCTGGTGGACTCTGCGATCGTGCCGGTGCCTTGCAGACTGCCTCCGGCGGCCACTCGCACCGAACCGCCGGAGATTGTTCCGTTGATTTCAGCAATGGCGGTGTTGTTGACGTTGAGCGTGTGCGCACTGGCGAAAGTGCCGCTCGCGGCGACCCGCAACGTTCCCTGATTCAGATTCACCGGGCCGGTGAAGGAGTTGTCGCCATCCAGGGTCAGAATCCCGGCGGCGCCCTTGGTGAAACCAGCGCCGCCATTGATTTCAGCGACGTTGCTCAAGGTGCCGGAGTTGAAGTTGGTGGCGATGGATGACGTCGAGGAACCAATCTGGTGGCCAGTCAGGTCGAGCGAGCCGCCTCCGAGCGTGATCGTGGCGGAGGTATTCGTCCCCCCTCCCTTGGTGATGTCCACGTTCGAGGTAACTGTGCCGTCGGTAATGTTCAGCAGGGCCGTGGCCGAACCCGATCCGGTGTTGGTCGCCATCGTAAAGGCGCCGCCCGATTCAACGGTGAGCGAACCGCCGCTGACATTGACGTTAGCGGCCGCCGCCCCGGTCCCCACCCCGCTCTTGACCGCGGCATTGATCGAGCCGGTGCTGAACGATCCATCGCTCACGTTGAGACTGCCCGTCACGCCGCCGCCCGAGGCCAGTGAATAGAAGTTATTCGCGATGGTGGTCGTCCCGCTGACCGTGAAGTCGCCGCCGCTCAAGTTGACGGTGGCGGTCCCCGTTCCCCCGGCCGCCGCGGTGCCGGTCGTCGATTTCAATCCAAGATTGAGATTGGCCGCGTCGAAAGTTCCCGTGTCGAAGAAGATCACACCGCTGGCGGAGCCCGTTCCTCCGATGTTATTGTTGTTCCCGACGGTGACGTTATTGGCGGTAATGTTGGAGGTGTGCCCACGGAGATCGAGCGTTCCGGTCAAGACCGCGGCTGTCGCCGTCCCGGCCTGGGAGCCAATGTTGATATCGGCCCCGCCGGTGCCGGCTTTATTGTGGATGGTGAGGGTGCCCGGAGATCCCGCGCCCGGCGACGCAAACGCCACGGTGCCGTTCACCTTCGAAAAGCCAATGTTGATGGTGTCCGCGTTGACCACGTTAGTCCCGTTTCCGAGGGTTAGGAAGCCGACTCCGCCATTGGCATTGTTGGAATGACCGACGGAGAGGTTCGTTGCGGTGATCAGGTTGGCGGTGTTCGACAGCAGCAAGGTCCCTCCCGCCGTCATGCCAAAGCCGACGCGCACCTCACTAATTGGGGTCATGGCACTGCCGAGGGTCACGCTCGAAAGGCTGCGGAGGTCGAGGGTATTGGCGGTCGGCGTATTGAGTTGCGTACTCTGGGCAATGCCGACGGACACGATCGCGGTGGGATTCGCCACCACGAGCGACCCGGTCCCGCCGAACGTCAATTTCGAGGTGGCGGTCGTCGTGATGGGGACTGTTCCGAGGTTGAAGCCGACCGAAAGGCTGCCCCCAATCGTCAGCGTGCTGCCCGCGGCGATATCGATCACCGTCGGCGTCGCGCTATCCACCAGATAGGCCAGCCCTCCGATGGTCTGATCCTGACCGCCGAGCGCCAGCGCGGGCAGCGTGGCGCCGGCGCCGAGGCCACTGTTGCCCATATTGATCGTTGAAAACGGCGAGAACGAGTTGGCGGCCAACCCGGCGAGAGTGCCGCTCTTGAGGCTGGTTGTGCCGGTGTAGAAACTGCCGCTGCCCTGCAGGGTCAGCGCGCCGAGACCGACCTTTTGGAGACCGAGAGCACTGGCGGCATTGCCGATCACGCCGGCAAAGGAACTGTCGATGTTGCTCGTGGTGTCCGTCGCCGAAGTTCCACCGATGGTGAGCGTCTTGGCTGAGCCGGAATTGGTCACCAGGCCGCTGCCGGAGATCTTTTGCAAGATCTGGTCCTGGCCATTCAGGTCGTAAGCGGCACCGCTGCCCACGATCAACTCGCTCGCGTTCGGCACCGCGTTGGCCGCCCCGTTTTTGAGGATGCCGCCGGAGATGGTCACCGGCCCACCCAGGCTATTTCCGGCGTTCGACAACGTCAGGATGCCGGGCCCGGCCTTGATCAGTCCACCCGCCCCGGTCAGCGCGCCGCTGATCGTGCTCGTGACCAGCGGACTGCTGACGGTGATGGTGCGCGTGACCGCTCCCAGATCCACGGCACCGCTGAGGATCAGGCCGTTGGCGGCGACGGTCCCGCCGAAGGTGAAATCCCGGTTCACTGTGACCGGGCTGGCCAGGGTGCGAATGACCGTCCCGGACATGATCGTCAGCGGCACCGTCGGCGCCGTGGACGCGTCGCCGATCGTGAAAGTGCCGGCGATGGTCCCGACGGCGGCGTTGTTATCTGCGATCAGCGTGCCGTCCGCGAGTTGAAAGCCCGTCCCAAACAAGTTGTTGCCATCGAGCGAGAGCGAACCTGGCCCGGTCTTGACCAGCAATCCGCCGACCACCGAGGTAATGGGAGCGCTGATGCGCAGATCCACCGGCGAAGTGCCGGAGGTGGTGATGACCGTCGGTCCAAACTCATAACCGAAGGCCAGCGCCCCGCCCGAAATCGTCGGAGTGGTGGCGAAGTTGTCGTTGCTCGAGGTGATGGCACTCTGCGCGGCCAGGGTCAGCGAACTGGTGCCCGTGGCCACCGTCGGAGCGGACGTGCCGCCGAGGCCGGCAAAGATGAGGCTGTTCAGGAAATTCTGCGCATTCGGCATGGTCAGCGTGCCCGCGCCGTTGATCGTCACGTTGCTGGTGATGGCGATCTGGCTGGCGTTGGCGGTGCCGTGGGAGACGGTGGCGTTGTTGATCGTGAGGTCCCCTGGAATGACCAGGATCCCCGGGGCCGCATTGAGGCTCAACGTGCCTTGGTTGACGATCGTCGCCCCGCTGTAGGTGTCGTCGGAACCGGGACTGAGCCGGAGCGTGCCGCCACCGCTCTTGACCAGACTCAAGGTCGCGGCGGGGCCCGTGCCATTGACGATCTTCACGCCAATGGTGGTGGTGTTCTGATTGACGAACACATCGAGTTCACTCGTCCCCGAGGTGATCGCCGAACCGAAGCCCGTGGTGTCGCCCTGCGCGATTACGAAGGTATTGTTGTTATTGGTGAGCAACCCGCCACACGCGAGGGTCAGCGTCTGCGGTGCGCCCGCCGCACCGATCGTCACGGTGTTCGCGGCGTTCGGAGCGATCCGCCACGAATTGGCGGTAATGGAAGTGGCCAGGGTGCGCGAGGTCCCGTCGTTTACGTTCTGCGTCGCCGTCGCGGTCGAGATGTTGGTGCTGCCGTAACCAGGATATCCCGCGCCGGTGTTGCCCAGCCGGCTGAGGCCCTGGCCGTCACGATAGCTGGCGAATTCCGAGCCATTCATGATGGCCCAGCCTCCGATGAGGCCATTGACCAGGCTCGCTTCGCTAAAGGGCGCGCCATTGAGTCGCGTCAGGAAAACTCCCGGGCTGCCTCCGGCATCCCCAATGTTTGCGCCGCTGTTGGCAAAGTTGACGATTGCGCCGGGTCCGCGAACCAGATCGTTGATCGTCAAATTGAATCTGCCGGTAAAGTTATTGTTCAGTTGGGACAGGGTGATCGTGTTCGTGCCGCGCAGCGCGGTGACCGCGCCCACCGTGGCCGAATCAATGGACTGGTCGCCATTGAAGGTCAGCCCGCCGCCACTCATCGAAATGGGCACCACCGGAGTCCGGGGGGTAATGTTGGCCAGGCCCGAGTCGTCAAGCTGCAACGTCCCGAAGTTCAGCGTAATCCCCGAAGTGCCGAGGAGCGTGCCGTTGTCGCGGACGAGCAAGGTGCCACCCATCACCGTGGTGGGTCCGGTGTAGGCGTGGGCATTGGTCAGCGTGAGCGTGCCACTGCCCGCCTTGGTGAAGGAGATCGCGCCATTAATCGATCCGCTGAAGGTGGTGCTGGCCGACGAGCTGCTGATCAGATCAGCGTCCGTCGTGCTCGTAATTGTCCCGCCGGCGCCCGCGAGAGGGTTGTTATTGCTGAGGGCGCCAATAGCCTGGTTCTGGCCGTTGAGATCCACCGTGCCGGCATTGACCCGCAGATCCACCAGCGTGGGCACGTTGTTAGTCGGGGTCACCATGATGGTGTTGTCCTCCCCGCTATTAAGCGACAGGGTGCCGCCATTCAGGGTGGTAGTCCCGGTGTAATACTGAGGAACATTCAACGACAGCGCGCCGCCGCCCGACTTGGTCACGCCCTGGGTGCCCGTCGCCGCCGTGATATAACTACCAAGATCGAGGTCACCCACCGCATGAATAATGAGCTGATTGGTGGTGTTGGTGGTCAACTGGCCGCCCGTGATCCCGGTATTCCCCGGCTGCGCGAGGATGCCGCCGCTGGTCACGATCAGTTGATTCAGGGTGCCCGTGGGACTGTAATTCTGCCCAACCTGCCCGCCGCCGGTCGAAGTGATCCCCCCGCCACTGTCCAGAACGAGACTATTAAGGGTGGTGGTCGAATTAAAGGTGGAGGCCGTCATCGAGGTCACGTTGCTCGTGGCCACGACCCCAAAGGTGGCCGTCACCCGGCCATTGGCCGTCGCCGCAGCACTCAGCGTGATGGTGTTATTCGGAACGTCGATGCTGGCGATCGTCGCGCCCGCCGGGATGCCGGTGCCGGTCACCGTCTGGCCGATGACCAGACCGCTGGTGCTCGAAACAGTCACGGCAGTACTCCCGGTGGCGGTGATGGCGGGCAGGAGCTTGTTATAACTGCCGGGACTCGCCAGCAGCTCCGTCGCCGTGTCCAGTAAGCGGAACCCGGTGCCGGCCACATAGGTGACGAAGCCTGTGCCCGTGCCCGTGGAATTCGTGTCACCGATGATGTCGGGCCGGATGCTCATCGTTCTCGTCCCCGCCACTCCACCTCCGCCGATGAGTTGGGGCGCCGTATTCATGATGACATTGGCCATCCCTGAACCCGCGATGCCGCCCAAGCCCGCGCCCCGCAGCAGCAGCGTGCCGCCGAGCGCGCCGCTGTTCGCGATGTTGCCGATGCTGTTGAGGGTGACGATGTTTGTCCCGCCTGCGCCTGGATTGATGGTAAGAGTGCTGGCGCCATTCGTGAGAGCCACGGTGCCGAAGCCTTCCACCAGATCGCCCGTGCCGGGACCGGTAATGTTGATCGAACCTCCCTGGAGATTCAAAGCCCGCGGGGTCGTGGTGTTGAGCACCGCAGCCGATGGCAATTGGAACGATCCGCCCAGACGGTTGGCGACGTTGTTGGTGCTGTTATCGAGGTTGATGGTGCCGCCCGAAGTCAGCGTATAGGTGGTGAACCCGACCTTGCCGGTGGCACTGTCGAGGGTCACCGCGCCGCGATTGACGGTCAACGTACCCAGGTTTGCGCTCGTGCTCGTCGCACTCCCGCCGCTATCCCCGGTGAGGTTCATGGTGCCGGTGCCGACCTTGGTCACACTCAGCAGCCCGCGCACGAACGGATTCGAGAAAGTCCCGTCGAAGGTCGTCGAAGCATCGTTATAGCCAGTGGTCAGGATGCCTCCCGTCGTCTGGTTGAAGTTGGTCACGCTGCCGGCGCCGGCCAGCGCGCCGATCGTGCCGTTGAGGCCGCGCGTGTCGAGCACGGCTCCGCCGGCCACCGTCACGGTCGAACTGCCGATGTTCGCCGTACTTGCACCAAAGGCGAGGGTCCCTTGGTTGACCAAGACGGGTCCGGTGAGGTTGAGGCTCTTGCCACCGATGCCCAGCACGCCGGCGCCCGTCTTGGTGAGGCCGCCGCTGTTGGTGATTGCCGCGTTGATCTCCAATCCGATCTGACCGGGAACCAGCGAGGAGTCATCCACGTCGATGACCTGCGCGCCGGGCAGGTTCAGGAAGCCGTTCACCGTCGCAATGTTGAAGGCATTGGTCAGGTTCGTCGCGCTGATCCCGCCGGAGCCTACGGTCAGAGTCCCCGGACCGGTTTGCACGACCGGCCCCTGGCCTCCGTTGGAGCCCCCGTCGCTGCTCAACTTGAGGGCGGCGATGGTTTCGTCGAAGCCGTTCAGAGAGAGTTGGCTGCCGCCCAGGAGCGTCACTGTCGCGGCGTCGGCGATCTGGTTGCTGGCCAGCAGTTGCAAGGTGGCATTGGCCAGTGGCAACGAGTCCGCGCCGTTGTTGTTGGCGCCTGAGATGACCAAATTCCCTGGAATGGCCGATCCGGTGGCCGCGTTCAGATTGACCACCACGCCGTTCGCGTAAGTCGTGCCGGAGTAAGTGTTCGCGCCGGCGAGGGTGATCGTCGGCGTATTCCCCGTCTGACTGAGGGAATCGAGAACGACGCTGAGCGGCGCGCCATTGTCGATGATCCTTGCATTGACGGTCAGCGTGTTCGACCCGTTGTGCAGGAAGAGTTCCTGCTGCCCGGGGCCGGCCGTCAATCGGCCAAAATCCGCGGTGGTGCTGATCGAATGCGAGAAGGCGTCCAGGCCGACCAGGAGGCCGCCACTCTGCAGGGTGAGCGTATCCGTCTCCGCGCCGAAAGTGAGGTTGAACGCTGCTCCGCCGGACATCGTCAGCGAGTTGGTGGTGGCGCCGCCGGTGGGGACAGCGGCGGCGCCGGTGATGCGCGTATTATTTCCAGCCGCAAAAGCGGTGGTGTAGTTGTAGCCGGTCAGACCGCGCACCCCGGCCGCGGGATCATAGGTGGCAAAGGAAGCCAGGTTATTGCCGATGTCGGTCCCGTTGATCACGGTCGCCCAGCCGCCGATGATGCCGTTGGTCAGAGTGGGCGGGGCGGTGATCAAAATGCGCTGCGAATCGGCGAGCGCGCCGGAACGGCTATTGGTGCCGGCGACGAAGGTGACGGCCGCGCCGGTGTTGGCAGCGCGGGCGATGCTGGCGAGAGTCAGAGTCGCGGTGCCACTGGTCCCGCTCGAGGCGATCCAGTTGGCGCCGGAATTGAGCGTCACAGCTCCCACCGCCGCCGTAGCCTGGGTGCCGGTGCGTCCCACGAAGCCAAAGGCGCCGCCGTCGAGGGTGAGGCCGGCGGCGAGATTGATGCGGTTGTCGAGCGCCTGAATTCCCGTGTCATTCCAGCGCAGCACTGCCCGGCGGATATTGATGCCTGAGGTGTTCTCCAACGTGCCCAGATCCACCAGGTCGGTGAGACCGCCGGTAAGGGTGGTGCTGCCGGTGTAAGTCTGGGGTGAATTGAGCGTGAACGTGTTGTTGCCTTCGCGCACGAAATTGAGGTTGCCGGTCATGCTTCCCGCGAAGGTTTGGTTGGCTTGCTGGCCGGTCCGGAAGGTCGCCGCGGTGCCGGAACTGTTCGTCACCGTGCCCCCGGTGCCGGGCAGCGTGCCGGCGCTATTGAAATTGATCACGGACTGGTTGTTGCCGTTGAGGTCGAAGGTGCCGCCGAGGTTGACCTGGAGCACCTGGCTGGAAATGCCCGCCGCAGTGCTGCCCGGAGTCGGCGCGGTGGCGAACGGCTCGAAGATGGTTTGATTGCCGCCATTGAGCTTGAGGGTCCCGCCATTGACCGTGGTGTTTCCCAGGTAGTTTTCCTGCGCGCTCAAGAGCAGCGTGCCGCCGTCGGCCTTGGTCAGTCCGCCGGCGATGCTGTAGATCGGCGTCGAGATATTCAGCGCGGTGCCGCTCCCCACCGTATGCACGATCAGCTCCCGGTTGAAGGTGTTGGTCGCCGTTAAGGTGCCGGCGCCGGTAATTCCGTTGTTGTTGCTGAAGGCGAGGAGGCCGCCGCTGTCGAGTTGGAGACTGCTGCCCGCCGGGATGATCACCCCGCCTGCGCTTCCCAGTCCCGTGCTCTCGCCGAGCGTCAGGGAGTTGATCACCAGCGTGTTGGCGGCCGCGACCGTTTCCGTGGACCCGAGCAGGATATTATTGTTCGCCGTCAGGGTCGAGGAGGTCTCGTTCGGGAGCAGCGTCGTAATGCCATTGGCAATGCCGAAGGTGGCAAAGCTGGTCCCAAGGCCATTAACTGTGCTGTCCACCAAAGCCCACGGCATGATCAGGCGGTTCGGATTGCCGAAGCCCCCGGCCTGGCCGACGCTCTGGCCATTGTTCTGAGTGCCCCCGGTGCTGGTTCCCGTGCCGAAGATGCCGACCCCGGTCCCCAATCCCAGATCCGTTCCGCGAATCAGCGCGGTCGCTCCCGCAGTCCGCGTAAACATGGAGGTGCTGGTGCTGGCCACCATCACTGAAACCGCCGCGCCGGCACTGGCGTCGAGCGTAATCACCGAGCCCGAATTGGCAAAGTTGAGGTTATTCGTGCCGGTATTGATCGTCTCAGCCACCGGCGTTGTCGGGTTCCCCAGAATGGTCAGATTGCCATTGATGAACAACCCGCGGTTGCCCAGTCGCTCGCTGACGGCCATCCCGGCGTTATCGAGGACGAGGGAGCCACCGGTGTTAATGGTGTTCTGCGAGTTACCGTTCGTGAAGGCGCCCCCGTCGTGCAGCCGGACGGTGCCGAGACTGACCGTAAAGTTGGTGGCGGTGTTCGCGCCATTGGTCAGGTAGAGGGTGTTGGCGCCGACTTTGGTCATGGCGAAGGCTCCGCCAAGCGCTCCACGGAGCGTGATATCCCCCGCGGCTGGGGTCGCGGTGGCGCTTCCCGCGGCGAGCGAATTGCCGCCAATGCTGGTCGCCGCCAGCATCGTGACTGGACCCGATAACGTCGCCGCGGCGCCGGTATTGAAGATCGCGCCGAGGGTGCTGTTGCCGATGAGATTTGTCACCCCCGCACCGGTCACACTCAGCGGTTCGGGACTGGTCTGGCCGTTCAAGTCGAGCGCCGTGCCGGCAGTGAGAATGGTGTTTCCCGTGGTCGAACCCAGCGCGTTGGCATGGCCAAGCTTCACGATGCCCTGACCAATGGTCAGCACGCCCGTGAAGGTGTTGTTGCCGTTCAGGGTCAAAGTATTCGGACCGACTTTGCTGATCGTCCCACCCGGGCCATCCTGAACCACCCCATCGAGCGCAATATCGCCCAGCCCCTGGATCTCAATTGCCGAACCGATGCTGATCGTCCCGGTCGCGCTGGCGGCTTCCGCCCGGCTGTTCACCAACGCGGCAACGGACACCGCGTTCGCCAGCGCAACGGGCCCGGCGCCATTCAACGTAATGTTTCCGGTCACCCCCTGGATTCCGTTCAGATCCAGCTCAGCGCCGGCTGCGACGACATTCGCAGTCGCCAGCGCGGAAGAACTCAGGGCCGTCGGCGCACCGATCTGCACATAGCCGGCATTGATCGCGAACGGCCCGGTGAAGGCCGTGCTGCCGCCGAGGATCAAGGTCCCGTTGCCGGTCTTGGTCAGGCCATTGCCGCCGTCGTTGATCCCGGCGATCAGGTTCAGCGTTCCGGTGCCGGGTGAAATCGTAGCCGTGGCGCCGAGGGTGGTCGTGCCGACCACGCCGATCGAGCCGATGCCAAACTGGTTGCTGACATTCAGCGTCGAGCCAGTGCCGAGGGTGAGGCTGCCCAGCGCGCTGTTGAGGTCCGTCCCCTGCCCGTCCAGGGTGGCCGTGGCCGCGGGAGCCACTGCAAAAGCGTTATTCACCACGCCGGCATTGAGGAAGCCATTGCCCGCCGCCGCCGGATTGGCGGTCGCGAACAACTTGTCGTTCGGAATCATTTGCAAACCCGGCGCCGGTCCGGTGATCCCGTTGCCCGCCGTGTCCGGGCCGCCATAGAGCACGTAGTAGCCGCCGCCGCCGCCGGTGTTCACCGTCTTGATGACGATCGTGTGCAGACCGGACGAGAGGTTGATAGTCTTCGTCGCCTGCTGGTCAAGGCCGTGACCGCTGGCGATATCCTGGATGACCGGCGTGCCATCGATGGAAATCGACAGCCGGTCATCCGAACCACCGCCGAAGGTATAGGTGCCGCCCGTATCGATCTGGAGCAGTCCGCTGTAAATGCCCATGCTCGAAGCCGGCGAAGTGGGAGCGGTGGTCGTGAGCAATGGCGGCGCTGCCTTGGAAACCATATCGCCCAGGGGCTGCCCGATCACCGTGGCTCCGGCGACGGCACCGGACGTCCCCGCCGCATTCGGACCGGCAATGGGGAAGCTGTAATACTGGGAGAGCAACGAACCCTGCGTGTAACCAGCGCTGCTCAACGTCGCGCCCGAAATTGCGGGCACGATCGGCATGGTCACGCCGGCACCGAGAGTCACGGTGTGGCCGGCCCCGAAGGGCGAGGCCGTGGTATTGACCACCGGAACGGCGCCGATCAAGGAGGCGGTGGTAATGGCCGTGTCGCTCGTAAAGTCGAAGTTGCCCCCGAGCAGCAGGGTGCCCGCGCCAGTATTGACCGGCAGCAACCCATTCGTCGTCGTCCCGATAACTCCCACCGCGACGCCGGCCGCCGGATTGAAGTTCACCGGTCCGGTGCCGGTGAAGTTGGTGCCGGTGAAGCGGGCCGAATAACTGTTGCCGCCGGTCACGGTGAGCGTCTGCCCGCCGGCCATCGTGAGCGTGCCAAGCTGGAACGCGTTGTTGGTATTGGCGCCGTTGTTGTTGACGTTGATCGTCGCGCCGGTCACGCCCGGATCCAGCACCACATCGTTGTAGCCCGTCGTGGTGGTGCCGCCGACATAGATCGTTCCGTTGATGCCATTGCCGTTGTTGCGCAGATCAAGCCCGCCGCCGCTCAGCGTCACCGGGCCGGAGCCCAGCGGGTTTGCGGTCGGGCCATTCGCGCCGGTGGCCCGCACCGTTCCACCGGCGACGATTGTTCCTCCGTCAAAAGTGGTTGTTCCGGAGAAGACCAAAGTTCCCAGGCCCTGCTTGGTCACGCTTGATCCGGTGCCGCTCACGGATCCGCCGAAAGTGGCCGTCATCTGCGGGGCAGCCACCGTGATCGTGGTATTCGCTGCGTTCGGCAGGGTGGCCGCGCCGTTGAGCGTCAGATTGTTGGTTCCGTTGAACGCGAAGTCGCCTTCGATCGAGATCGCATTGGCGAGGGTGAATGCCCCGCTGGAGAGGAGTGAAGTATCGGCCCCGATGGTTAGAGTGCCGGTGCCCAGCGGACCCGAGGTTACCACACTGCCCACCGCGCTCGGAGTGCTGCTCGCGCCAATGATCAAGCCTCCGGCGTCCAGGTTCACTCCACCCGTGAACGTGCTCGCACCGCTGAGCTGACCCACACCGCCGCCGCTCTTGGTCAGCGCGGTGCTCAGAGTCGGAGTATCGCGAATAACCGACGCGATGTTCAAGGAAGCCTGCCACGGAGCCACATCCTGACCATTCACGGTAATGGCGCCGACATTCAGCGTCCCGGTCGCGCCCCCGAAATCCAGCGTGCCCCCCGTGACCGTGGCCGTCGTCCCGACATTGTTGGAGGTGGTGGCGATGTTGCTGCCGCTCAGTGTCAGCACGCCTCCGGCGTTGACCGTCGGATTCGCCGTGCCGCCGATATTGTTGATCGTCAGGCCGCTCAGCGTGTTATCGCCGGCCAGGGTTAGCACGCCTCCCCCATTGATGGTCACGGCCTGGGAAGCGATGGTGCCGCCAGCCGTCTGCGTGACGCTCCCGCCGTTGATCGTCAGGCCGGCCGCACCACCGGGCAAACGGCCGGTCGCACCGATCGCCAGCGTCTCCTGATTGACCACCGTGCCGCCCGTGTAGTTGTTCGCGTTATTGGCCAGCGTGACCGTGGCGGGACCAAAGGTATTGCCCCACACCACCAACCGGACCGGCGCTCCATTCGGATTATCGACAATCTGCGAATTGATCGTGAAGTTATTCTGCTGGTTGAGAACGTAGAGGTCCGCGGGTCCGGCCGCGGTGCCGCCGGCGGTCAGCCGCCCGGGGTTGGCCGTCGAGCCGAGGTTGCTGGCAAAGTTTCCACCCACCATCAGGCCGCCGCTGGCCAGGTTCAGCACATCTGTGGGGTTGCTGAAGTCCACGGTGGTGGCCGCGCCCGCAGCAATATTCAAGGCATTGAGGGTGATCCCGCCTGGCGCCACCGTTCCATTCGCGGGCAGGCGAATGTTCTGCGCCGGCTGGCTGCTGGCGGGCAACGTCGAGCCGTCATAACCGGCGAACCCTTCCGCATTCAACGCCCCAACGCCCAGGGTCGGATTGTAACTGGCAAATTCCGGCAACGGATTGTTGACGAAGTATCCGGTAACCACGGCCCACGGTCCCACGATGTTATTCGTGAGCGGAAGTCCTCCGGTCACGACAATGTTTTCGGCCCGGCCGGAGCTGTCGGCGAGGCGGCCGAGGCTGCCCGCGCTCGTGTTGACGTAGTTGGTTCCGAAATTGACCGTCGCCCCCGCCGGCGCATTGCGGGTCAGGCTGCTCAGCGTCAGCGTCGCGCCGTGAATCGCACCGGAAACGTTGTTGCCATTGGCCGAGGTAATCGTCGAGGTGCCTTGGGCCAGGGTTACGGGACCCAGCGTTTCGGTCGAGAACGCGAGCGCGCGACCGAAGAAGTTGACCGCGCCGCCGTTGAGGGTGATCACGGCCGCGTCATTGACGCGATCCGTGCTGTCCGCAAGGCCCCGGCCGTTATCCAAAGCCAGCGTCGAATAGTTGATGGTGATCGATGGCGTGTTGGTCAGCGCCCCGTCGTCCATCAGCACCGTGCCCGCCCCGAAGCTATTCGAACCGCCGTTGATCAACGTGGAGCCGCCATAAGTTAGCGGCTGCATCAAGTTAAGGGTGTTGGTGCCGGACCGGGCAAAGCTGACATTCGCTCCGCTGATCGTCCCGGCAAAGTTGCCCGGGTTGGCCGTCGAATTGACCACCAGCGTCCCGGTGCCGGTGGAAGAAGTCACCGTGCCACCCGTCCGCGAGGTTTCATTGTTGCTGCTCGTCAAAGTCCGCAGGCTGTTGACGTATTGGCTGGTCCCGTTCAGGTCCAGGGTGCCCCCGGTGTTCACCGTCAGCGGCTGATTGAAAAACAAGGTGTTGTCGCCGCCGTTCAATTGGAGCGTGCCGCCGTTGACCGTCGTGGCGCCGGTGTAGTAGTTGGGCGCGCCGAGGACCAGCGTGCCGCCATCGGCTTTGACCAGACCGCCCGTGGTGCCGCTGATGCTGCTGCCAATGGTCAGGCTGGCTCCGCTGCCGGTCGTGGGATGGACCACATGGACGATCAACTCCCGGTTGCTCGAGGCGCTCAGAATGCCCCCACCGGAAATGCCGGTGTTGCCGTTGAAGGCGAGCAATCCGCCGCTATCGAGCTGGAGCGTCGCGCCGCCATCGATCGCCACCGCTCCGCCGCTATTCAACGTCAGGGAGTTGATCACCGTCGTTCCCCCGGGAGATGGAAGGGCGGCGCCCGTAATCACGTTGGCATTGGCGGTAATGGTCGCGGCGCTATCTCCGGCCCCCAGAACCGTAATGCCCTTCACGCTGTCATAAGTGGCGAACGAAGTGCCGAACCCTGTGTCCGTCTGGTCCACGAGCGCGTAAGGCAGAATCCCGCGGTTGCTCGAGCCAGCCGCTCCGTTCTGCCCTGTCCCCACAAACGTCGTGGCAGACTGCAACATCGTCGCGACCCCCGCCCCCGGGGTGGTGCCCAAGCCCGTGCCCCGATAGAGGGCCGATCCCGCGCCGGCCGTCCGGAAGCTGTTCGTCGCGGACGTAATGTTCAGCGTCAGTGGCTGCGCCACGTTAGCGGAGAGGGTCAGGACGGAGCCGCCGCTGCCCGCCTGCACATTGCTGCCGGTAACATTCTCGATGGTCGGCGCACTGGAATCGCCGCGAATGGTGAGATTACCGCCAAAGTGAATGCCCTTGGTGCCGAGCCGGTTGTCCAGATGCCCGAAGTTGTTGTCGAGGAGGAGCGTCGCCCCGTTGCTGATCTGCCAGGCGGCGCCGCCGGTCGCCACCAAGCCACCGCCACTGAGCACCAAGGTTCCCTGATTGACGATCGGAGCGCCGGTGAAGGTGTTAGCACCGGTAAGCGTCCAGGTGCCCGTCCCGAGTTTGGTGAGGCTGCCGCTGCCAATTCCGATGACGGAGTTGACAAAGCCATTGCCGCTACCCGTGAGACCGAGCGAAATATTGGACGCACTCACGCCGCCATTGATGTTAAAGGCCGCGCCGTCCGCACCGAGGAACGTCGTGCCATTCAAAGTCAACAGGCCGGTCAGAGTGTTGGCGCCCGCCCCAGCGAGGCTCTGCAGCGCTCCCCCGGTGTCGATCCCCGACTGGGTGCCGAACAGGAAAGGTTTGGCGATGGTCATGCCACTCGCGCCGCCATCGAGTTGGATGGCCGCATTCACCGTCCCGATCGTGCCCGAAACCGTCGTCTGCCCGCTGCCCGAGCCGAGCGCATTCGCATTGGTCACGCGTGCCACGCCGGAGAGTAACCGCAACCCGCCGGTCCAGGCTGAGTTATCGGCGGTCAGGACCACCGTGCCCACGTCTCGCTTGTCGAGAGCCGCAGACGCGTTCACATCGACCGCCCCGAGCCCGAACGGCGTATTGAGGGTCAGCGTCTTGCCCAGCGAAACGTCAATGGCTCGGGTGCCGGCCGTGCTGTTGAAGACGATCGTGTGGCCGCCCGCATCCAAGGTCATATCACCGGTCGCCCGGAATGCCGCCGTGCCGGTCCCCGGAGTCAATTGGACGATGTTCGCCGCTCCGGCTCCCGTGCCGAGCTGGGCGACGTTTGAAACCGAGAGGACACCATCCTGCACGTCGATGGTGCCGGCGAAATTGTTGGTGTTGTTGGCCAGCACCAGGGTTCCGGCGCCCAGCTTGATAAGTCCGAAGCCACCAGTCACCTGGCCACTCAGGGTCAGGCCCTGAGTGAGATTGGAAGGGGTCGCGTTGGCCACCGAAAAGGTGGGCGTCACGGTCAGCGTTGTCGTGCCCGTGAATTCCAGGCCGTAGCCGTTGTTGTTGGTGACGTTGAGCTGATTGCCGATCGAGAGCGTGTCCAACTGAATCCGTTTGTTGGCCGCCTGCTGAAACAGCCCCGGCCCGCTGCCGCTGCCCGACCCGAGCCGCCCCACCGTAATCGCGCTGTTTCCGGTCATGGTGATGTCGTCATTGAAAACGATCCCCTCCGGAACTCCGCTGCCGTCGCCATCGGCCAGGAAACTCATGGCTCCCGCAAGGGTCACGTTCGAGTTGGTCAATGCCGAGGGTCCGCGCGCTTGCAGCGTCACGCCCCCAGGAACGTTCAGGTTGCCGCCGAAGGCCGAGTTATTCCCGCTGAAGATGAAGCCGCCTCGCGTCACGGCCGTATTGCTTCCCAGAATGGTCGAGGTGAGTACGATCGAACTGGTCCCCGAGCCCGTGATCGGCCCGGCAACGTTCAAGGTCGCCCCCGGATCGCCCGCAGCCCCGCTGCTGAGCTGTCCGCCGGCAATCGCATCGAGGGTGAGCGTCGTGCCCGGCGCGATCGTAATACCATGAGCCGAGCTACCCAAAGTCGTGGTGGCCGCGTTGGCGAGGTCCTGAATCCTGGCGTCCGCGGTCACATTGACGCTGTTGTCGAAGGTGGGCCCGCCGACTTTCGATTCGAGCACCAGATTGCCTCCGCTGAGCTGAAGGCCAGCGGAGCCGATCGGATTGAAGGAACCCGAAGCCGAACTACCCACCAGGTCCAGCGTCCCGCCCTGCACGTCGAGGTTCGAGGTGGAAAGCAAGGAGTTCGCGGTGCCGGTGTGGTCAAAGATGAGACGTCCGGCTCCCGTTTTGGTGAATGTCACCGCCGCACCGCCGTCGCTGACCGCGCCATCGAGCGCCACGTCCGGCGTGTTACTGATGCCCGACCCCGCCCCGAGCAGGACGTTGCCCGCCGCGCGCAACGTTTTCCCAGCCAGCCCGGTCACCGTCAGCGTGTTGCCCGCGCCCAAGGTCAGATCGCCGACCTGCACTTGGGTGAACTGGGTGCCATTGAGATTCACCGTCGAACTCGAAGTGACGTTCAGGGCATTTCCCAAGCCGCTGCCGACGATGACCGCATTGCTCGCTCCGGCCGCCGTGCTCGACTCCGCCGCGAAGAGTTTGCTCGATGGAATCACCGTCCGGGTCGCATCCACGTCCAGTCCCGCGCCCCCGGAGTAGGCCAGTTCCTCGCTGCCGCCACCGCTGTTATTAACATAGTCGATGCGAATATCATGGAGGCCAGCCGAAAGCGCGAGCGGAGCGGTGTTCAGGTCGAAAACCCCCTTGCCGCCATCGTTGTTCAGCACCAACACCCCATCGATGAAGAGGCGGCTGCCATCATCCGATTTGGAGTAAAAGGTATAGTTTCCGGCCGCGGCAATACTCAGCTTGCCGAGCCACTGCACGCCGGTGGTCGAACCGATCGCGGTCGCGTTCAAATTGGCGTCCAGCCGCGTGCTGCTCGCGGGCGCACTGAAATTAATCAGGGCCGTGTCACTGGTGGCCTGGCCCGTAAAGACCCGGCCGGACAGCCCGTTGGTGGCCGTGGTCGCGGTGACATTCAAATCCAGCGTGCCCCCGGCCAGCTTGACCGCGCCAGCGCCCAGCGCGGTGGCATTCGTGGCCCGCAAGGTGGAACCCGTGTTGATGCTCGTCGTCCCGGTCAGCGTGTTGCCACTGTTGCTGAGCACCAGGGTCCCCGTCCCGGTGAGATTCAGGTTCGCGGTGTTCAGTGTCGCGGCGATCGCAGCCGTGGTTCCTGTCACGGTGATGTTACCCGAAGTAACCGACAGGATATGAGTGGGAACGGTCCCGAGCGTGAAACTGTGATTAAACAGGAGGGACTTTGCCGTTTGGTTTCCACCGAGGTTGATGGCTCCGGCTGTGCCCAGCCCGAAGGTGAGATCATCCGCCGGATTGGGCAGGGCGTCACCGCTCCAGTTCAGCAGATCCGTCCAGGAAACGGCATCTCCCGGGGTGGGTGCGCTATCGCCTTCCCACGTGACTGGCGCGGCCTTTGCGGAGGAACACGCCATCGCGAGCGCCACCGAAATCGCCGCTGCCGAAGAAAGACGGGCCAAAGAAACACCGAGGGGGCGGGGTTGAGCAGACATAGGTTTGGGGTTGGAAACGGGAGGCAAAACTGGGGACGCCAGGTGTGCGAATCCGGGAAACGGTTTCCCGCAAAAAGGCGCGAGGAAACAAAGCCCAAGGCGCCGGCAGCGACAAAAGTCTTGGCCTGTAGCGGAAACCGCTACAGCCCACCGGCGGCGCCCCGATCCCGCATCAGCGCCGGTCCTTAGAGCGGTTTAAGAAATACTGTGGCCGCAGAGACGTTCGCGTGAGGCGGCGCAAGGAGCGGCGCGCGTCCCGCCGCCGGTCCACCAATGACGCGGCTCCGCCGCCTAATTTTCGGTCGGCGGCGGGACGCACGCCGCTCCCAAGCCCGCCCGCTCGCGGCTACAGTTTAACTTAAACCGCTCTAGAAACGGCGCCGGGCACCGCCGAGGACGCGGAAAACGCGAAGGACGCGGAAGTTCGGAAACTCGCTGATTCCTGCTCCGTGTCTTCCGCGTTTTCCGTGTCCTCCGTGCTCATATCCGGCGCCGGATTTTGGTTTAACTCAGGGCGGCGTGGGAGCGGGCGTGGCCGCTGAAGGCGTGGCAGGCGCGGGAGTCGCGCCGGGAACGGGTGTCGCCGGGGCGGGCGTGGCGGGCGCAGGCTTCGGTTTGGTGAGGTCTTCCCACACGAACAACTCGCCCTGGTGCCCGCCGATTTCCTCGAGGAGCTTCGCGCATTTCGTCCGCCACTTGTCCAGATCCGGCACGTCAAACGGACGCTCCGCGGAGCCCGGAAACACGAGATAGGTCGCCTTCAAATCACTCACGGCACGGAAGTCCGAGTTGGCTTTGGGGAGGATCTGCTTGCAGATGCGGAGGGAGGCCTCACCGATCTTGGCGCTCGGACCGGCGTCGCCGACCACCGCGGGGTAGAGCGTGCCGCCCGCGATGACCACGCAATAATCCCCGATCGCCGGAGCGAACGGCCCGGCCTGCGATTTACCGAACATCGACCCGGGCAGGACGATGAAGGGGTCCGCGTGGCCGATCAGAAAACTGTATTTCTTCAGGTCGCTGATCTCCGCTTTCAGCTCGCCAATCGCTGCTTTGATCTGGTCTTTGCGGACCGCCGGGGGGGCGCCCGCAAGTTCCTGCTCGAGCTGTTTGATCTTTTCTTCGCGGGGCGCGATGAGCGGGCTCACCTTGTCCGTTTTCTTCGCCCAGCGATAACTCGTGGATGATTGAAACGTGCTCGAGGCGCCTTCAATCACGGGAACGCGATCGGCGTCGGAGCCGTCCGTGTCCACGTCCATGTCGGACTGAATGAAGAGCACGCGGCGCTTCGTCTGCGGATGGCGCATTTCGAGCAGCGTCTCGCAGTCGTAGAAATTGTGCCGGGTGAGCAGATTATCGAGACGATTGAGACTGGCCTGGAGCAAGCCGCACTTCAGGCGATAGAGATCGTCGAAGACCGGAGAGATCTTCGCGGTCTCGAGCAGCGCGGGCAGACCGGGAAGGATGGCCGGCAGGCTGGGGTTGAGTTTGCTGATTTCGTCGAGGCTGCGGTGCGGTTTGGGGACTTTCACCTTCACCACGAGCTCGGCGCGGTAGCTGGCCGGATCTTCCCGCTCCTGCGTGGCGGTGGTCCCAACCTCCGTTTCCAAGGTCACGCGATACTGCATGCCATTGAAAATCCGGCCCGTCTCGAGCCGCTTGGCCGGAACGTAGGGAGGTGGCGGCGGAGTGGGGGGTGGAGGCGGGGTCGGAGCGGGCGTCGGCGTCGCGGGCGCGGGCGGCACCGGCCGCGGGCAAGCGGTGAGCCCGAGCAGGACTGCGGCGATCAACGCGGCCTGGATGGACCGCGGCACAATGGAAACCCTCACGCCCGGCGGAAGCCCTTACTTTTTGACCAGGGCCAGCACGGAGAGGACCAGGCCGACGGCGCCCAGCCAACCTTCCACGCCAGCGGGCCACCAGCCTCCGTCCTTGAAAAACTTGGGCAGGAATCGGCCCGCAAGGGCGAGCGTGATCACCAGCCCCAGGATCAGCCCAGGCATGGTCTTTCCGGTTTGGAGCAGCCATCCGGCAACGAGCAGCAGGAGGCCCGAGAGGCCCCCCGCGATGAGCGATGCCTTGCTGCCCACGTGCATAAAGGCCTGGATGCCGCCGCCGAGGGTGATGAGACCGAAGAGGAAATAGAAGATGCGGGTGAGATCGAGCATGGGATGGAGTGGAGACAACTACGCCGACCGGCGCCGCTGGGAAAGAAATAGCCGCAGCACGAAAATGGGGACGAGCGCGGCCAGGGTCATGACGATCGCCACGAACCAGCCGGGAATGATCCGCGCCCGATCGCGAGCCACCGCCGCGAGCGCCTCGTGCGCGACTTGCTCCGCCGGCACTTTGAAAAACTCCGGGGCGGGCATTCGCTCCCCCGACTCCGGCCGCTCGGCAATTCCGAAAAACTCGGTGTTCACCGGACCTGGACAGACCGCCGTGACGGACACGCCGGTGTCGCGCAGCTCCCCGCGGAGCGCTTCGGAAAAGCTCGTCACGTAGGCTTTGCTCGCCGCGTAGACCGCCATTTTGGGCAGCGGCAGCAGGCTGGCGATCGAACTCACATTGAGAATGGCGCCGCGCCCCGCCTGCACCAGATCCGGCAGCAGCGCGTGGGTGAGGCGGGTGAGCGCGCGGATGTTGACGTCGAGCATCGACTGCACCCGCGTCCAATCGCTGTCTTCGAAAAATCCGTGGTCGCCGACCCCGGCATTATTGATCAACAGGCTGACGTGCTCGCCACTGGCCGCGAGGGCCGCCAGGAGCGCCTCGGTCTGCACTTCATCCGCGAGATCCGCCGCGTGGCAGTGGACCGTCAGCCCAGGGCGCGAGAGATCGGCTTTCAATTTTTCGAGCCGCTCGAGGCGGCGCGCGACCAGGATAAGGGTCTGGGCGTGCGGGGCGAGTTGTCGCGCAAACTCCTCCCCGAGTCCCGCCGAAGCGCCCGTGATCAAAGCCGTGCAACCATGGAAAAAGTTCATGGGGTGGGAGTGGAGTCGGGATTGGGAGTGCTGAGAAGTGCAAAGTGAGACGCGGCCGGGGCGCGCGAACCGGCTTTCCACCTCTCCCTGCTCACGCTGAACTGCCGGCATGATCGTCCTCGCCCTCGACGCCCAAACGCCCTTCACCACCAAGGACGGATCGACCATCCGCAGCATCCTCGATCGCAGCAATGCGCCGGTGCAAAAGCAAAGCCTCGCGGAAGCGCGCGTGCCGGCGGGCAGCGCCACCCAGCGGCATTATCATCAGCTCGCGGAGGAGTTCTATTTCATCCTCGAAGGCAGCGGGACCATCGAGATCGATGGCGCCAGCCGCGAGGTCCGCCCCGGCGATGCGATCCTCATTCCGCCTGGCGCGTGGCACACCATTCGGGCGCGCGAACCGCTGCGCTTTCTCTGCTGCTGCGCGCCGCCGTATGCCCACGAGGACACCTATTTCGAGTAACTCGGCGGACGCAAACGACCCGGCGCCGCGGTCCCAGGCCTCACCGCGCGAACCGCGCCCTCGGCAGGGTCAACGTTGGACCCGCCCACCCCCCGCGCCGCCGACGAGGGCTTCGACTTCATCGAGGGTGACGAGATTGTAATCTCCGGGGAGGGTGTGCTTCAGCGTGCTGGCGGCCACCGCAAAGTCGATCGCGCGTTGCGGGTCGTCGCCGCGCCGCAGGGCAAAGATCAGCGCGCCGGAGAAGCTGTCTCCCGCTCCGACGCGATCCACGATCGCGATCTCGTAGCGCCGCGAGAACCAGGCGTGGCCTTCCGCGAAGAGCATGGCGCTCCAACTGGTCGAGTTGGCCGTGTCGGCCTGGCGCATGGTCAAGGCGACGGAATGGAAACCGAAGCGCTCGACGAGCCGCCGCGCGGCGTCTTCCTCGCGACCCGAGTTGGTGGCCTCGATCGTGAGGCCGAACACCGCGCGCGCTTCTTCGACGCTGGTGACACAAAGATCGACGTGCGGCATCAGTGGGGCGAGGGCGTCGCCCGCGGCTTCGCAGCTCCAGAGTTTGGCCCGGTAGTTCAGATCGAAGCTGATCGTCAGCCCGCGCCGTTTTGAGATCATGCAGGATTCGGCGACGATGCTCGCCGCGACCGGCGACAAGGCGGGCGTGATGCCGGACCAGTGCAACCACTTCGCCCCGGTCAGAATGTGCGGCCAGACGAAGTCGCTCGGCTGCGCTTCGGCGAGGGCGCTGTGCGCCCGGTCGTAGATCACCTTGCCCCCGCGCTGACTGGCGCCATGTTCGAGAAAGTAAACGCCCATCCGCTCGCCGCCGCGCACGATCTTATCAACCCCGACGCCCAGGCCGCGCAGTTCGTTAATGGCCCGCTGGGCAATCTCGTTTTGCGGGAGCCGCGTCACGAAATCGACGTTGGCGCCGAGCTGCGCGAGCATCACCGCCACATTGGCCTCGGCGCCACCGAACGTAATTTCGAACGCCGCCGCCTGCGCGAAGCGCTGGCGCAGGGGAGGCGTGAGACGGAGCATGATTTCCCCAAACGTGATGACATCGGACATGGCCGCGCGAGGATGCGGGAGCGTGGCCGGGTTTGGGAAGACTCAATCGGAGCCGGCTCCGTCCCCTTGTCTCGTTGTCCCCGCGTTCCCGCTCCATGACTCCATGACTCCATGTCTCCGCGCCCCGCCTGCCCCCCCACACCGACGCCGGCTAAGTTTCCCACCGAACGCGGGTCTCCCTTGGGCGACCCTCGTCCGCCGCACATGTCCCATCACGCTTCTCGTCCTGCCGATCGCTTTCTGACCCGACGCGACTTTCTGCACCGCTGCGGAATGGGCTTTGGCGCGCTCGCGCTGGGCAGCGTGCTCGGGGAGACGCTGGGGATCCAGGCCGCGGAGACGGCGAGTTTGAACCCCCTCCTGCCGCGCGCGCCGCATTTCCCGGGGAAAGCCAAGCGCATCATTCATTTGTTCATGAATGGCGGGCCTTCGCACGTGGACACCTTCGATCCGAAGCCGGAGCTGACGAAGTATCATGGCAAAGAGCTGCCCTTTAAGCTCGGCACCGAGCGCAAAACCGGCGCCGCGCTCGGCTCGCCATTCTCCTTCCAGCCGCGCGGGAAGAGCGGCATTGAGGTGAGCGAACTCTTCGCGAAGACCGCCGAGTCCATCGATGACATCTGCGTGATTCGCTCGATGCACGCCGACGTGCCGAATCACGAGCCTTCGCTGATGCTGATGAATTGTGGCGAAGCCCGGCTCGTCCGCCCGAGCATGGGTTCGTGGGTCACTTATGGTCTGGGCAGCGAAAACCAAAACATGCCGGGTTTCATCACCATGTGTCCCGGCGGTTATCCCATTCAGGAGTCGCAGAACTGGCAGAGCGGTTTTCTACCGGGGGTTTTCCAGGGCACCTATCTCGACACCAAGGAGACCGACGTCGAAAAGCTGATCGAAAACATCCGCAACAGCTTTGTCTCCACCAGGGAGCAACGCGCCCAGCTCGACCTGCTCCAGCAACTCAATGCCGAGCACGCGCGCCGCCGTCAGAACGACGCGCAGCTCGAAGCGCGGGTGCAGTCCTTCGAACTGGCTTACCGCATGCAGATGGACGCGGCGGATGCCTTCGACATCAATCGCGAGCCGCAATCCATCCGCGATCTCTACGGCAGCGGCCTCCAGGGCCGGCAAATGCTCATCGCGCGGCGCCTGATCGAGCGCGGCGTCCGTTTCGTACAGGTCTGGCACGGCCAGGGTCAGCCGTGGGACAGCCATGATGACATCGAGAAAAATCATCGCCGTCTCGCGGGCGAGTGCGACCAGGCGATCGGTGCGCTGCTCAAGGATCTCAAGCAGCGCGGACTGCTCGAGGAGACGCTGGTCATCTGGGGAGGCGAGTTCGGGCGCACCCCCACCGTCGAGCTTCCGTCGCCCGGCTCGAACGCCGGCAAAGTGAACGGGCGCGATCACAATCATCACGGTTTTTCCGTCTGGATGGCGGGGGGCGGCGTCAAAGGCGGCACGGTTTATGGCGCGACCGATGAATTTGGTTTCAAGGCGGTCGAGAAGCCGGTGCACGTGCATGATTTGCACGCGACCATCCTCCGTTTGCTCGGATTTGATCACGAAAAACTGACCTACCGCTACGCCGGGCGCGATTTCCGTCTCACCGACGTCCACGGCGAGGTCATCAGCGAGATCATCGCGTAGCGCTTGGATTGCACCTGCCTAGTCCGCACGCGCCGAGTCCGCACGCACCGATCGATTGGTTCTTCAAATCGATATCCGCTCACGAGCCCGAACGAGATTTGCGTCTCGACATCCGGCCGTCACGCGGTTGAGGAGGCCCGTCCGAAAAACCGCTTGCCTTCGGCGTTTCGTTGGCCAAAGTGCGCTTCTTCTTGGTCCACGGCTGGGTAGCTCAGTTGGTAGAGCAGAGGACTGAAAATCCTCGTGTCGGCGGTTCGATTCCGCCCCCAGCCACTCCTCTAAACGCCAAGGGTTCCGGGGCAGGTGCAGTAGATTTTGCAGTCAATTTATTTCGAAGGAGGGCGGCGTGAGAGCCGCGGTACTGCCCGCGAAAGCGAGCTCTCAACCAACGAGCTGAAGCAGCGGAATTCGCTGGAGGGCTTTTCGAGCGCGACAACCACGCCTTAAAAAAGGCGGCGCGAGAACGACGCCGAGGATGGCGAATGCATGTTCGAGTTGAGCGGCACGCTACTTCACGACGACGATCGAAGTGGAGAGAGACGCGCTCAACGATGCGATGGGTGACGACTCGATCGTTGATGGGCGAAAGCAGCTTCGTGCATGCCGGCGAGGCACCTTCCAGCGCCAGCTTTCCAGTCACCATCGTCGAGGACATCGAGCGGTGATCCTTCGCCGGTTAAAAATGGAGTTTGGGTCAAAAAGCGTTGGCACCGATCCCCGATTTTGATTGAAACAAGGCAACGCCGGAACCGCATCACTGCACCGTTCACGCCAACCGAAGAAAAGGACATGATGCGCAATCGCCTCCGGTCTCTCGACGTTCTCCCCGACAAGCGAGGCTTTGTTCTCGTGCCCCCAAAAGACGGTAAGTATTTCAACAAGTGGAGTTCGGAGTCGTCTTACAGGTGCTTCAAACCTTCCAAATGAACGCGACCTCAATCCTTAGCATGCGCCGCAGCGATCGGCTCCGGTTTCCAGGCTGCTCCCACCGCCGGCGCGCCAGCCCGCCGCCGTTGCTGAGCTTGCGGTCGTTAGCCAATCTGCGCGCACCATGTGGATAGTCACTGCTTTGTTTTTGATTGTTCTCTGTCTCGCGCATCTCGCCGTCGGGACTTCGGAAGCGTTTCGGGCTCACATCAGCGAGTTGCGGCCGCTGACCCCATTCTCCCATGGTCTTTTCCTCTTGCTCATCGTGAGCGCCGTCTGCTTCGTCCAACGTGCGCGGCACGAATGCCACCATCTCAGTACCGGCTTGGGTGCCATCATTGCCGTTTCGATTTTCGCAGCGTGGATCACGCCGACGCTGTCACTGGTCCACGACTTGTTTGCGAGCGTCCCCTTCGTCCTCCTTTCGCTCTATGTCCCGATGATGCTTTTCCATGGCGAGCGTCCGATCGCGGCACTTTCCACAATGATCATTCCGCCACTTTTCGATCTGGTGCTGTTCGGCTCCGGGGCCTCTTTCGGCCAAGTCCAGAAGTGCAATACACTTGTTTTTCTCGCACTGCTCAATCTACTCTATTACCGCATCCTGCCCGCGACATTCCCGCTGTTGCACTCTCCCTATTCTGAAATCGCCAAGCCAAGAGCGAGGAGTGTGCCAGCCTCCGCAGTCGCTGAGCTTGCGATCTTCCCACCAATCCAAGTTAGCTAACTTGTTGGTCAGTTTTGTGGGCGGACTTACTCACTCCTCTTGTCCGGTTTGGTCAGTCAGGCCAGCTTCCAGCGGAACCCAGCAGGCACGGATGCGACATTGCAGCCGGACGACTACGATTTAGGTAGGCTGGCACCAGAGGCATTTTCGCACCGAACGTCCCAGTTGATGACCGCCGCTTTTCCAAACTTCCTCGACACCGTCTTCCGTCGGGTTGCACTGTCCCGAACGCGACAGTTTGGATTCGCTGCGCTGAGGCTTGCCATTCAATCGTAGTCCCGCACGTCCAGTAGCACGCCACGAACATTCAAATGAAACCAGTGAAGAATACGTCTTTATTTCTGACTCTGCTTGCAGCACTGCTTTGTGCGCACGCGCCTGCCGCTCCACCCTCGACCTTCCCGGAGCCGGGGCCTTTTCGCATTATTCCGACTTCCGCATCCGAGCCGCTGATGTTTTATGGCGGATATGAAGTTAGGTTTGACGTTAGGTCGACGGTCTGGAGAGGAAGCACCGTTTATATCGAGTCATGGTTTGTCGAATGCGAGCGTTCGCGTGTGAGTCTTGCGCAGGCATATTCTTTTTCCGGGGAGGCATTCCATCCGCGAATCCACTTTCTCTATACTCGTCCGACCACAGATGAAGAGCTTCCTCTTACTCAGCGCGGCAAATTCAACTTCCCTGTCGGCTACCAGTTTTAGAGGTGCCACAAAATGTCACGCATATGACTTTGAAGCGAAGAGCACTGCGTTCGTTGCTGCTGCCACAGTATGGACTGCGGCACCCGTTGGTCGATGATCTCGGCCGCACCGCGGCTCTCATGCGCCGCGGAGGGTGAGCGGGACGGTCACGGCGCCCGGTAAGGAACGCCGTTGGTCAGACACCAATTCTGGGCCGGCTTGCTGCCCGCTTCCGCCGCCTTTTTGATTTGCGCCTGCCCGTCGCTGGCATTCTTGACCAGACCACCGCGGCCCAGTTGACGGCAGACGCCGAGGAAATACATCGAGTTGGGATCGCCGAGACGGACGCCTTCTTTGAAGAGGGTCACCGCCCGCACTTCGTCCTGGGTCGTGCCGTGGCCGTTCATGTAGAGGACCCCGAGATTGCCGGTGGCCTCTCCGATGGGCTGGCGATGCTGGCCGGTTGGATCCTTGGTTTCGGCGACTTTCGACCAGAGCCGGAAGGCTTCATCGTAATTCACCGGCAGCTCGAAACGGTTGTGGTCGTAACCGTCCGCGAGACGATTCATCGCGCGGAGATTCCCCTCGTCGGCCGCCTCCTTCAGCCATTTGATCCCGTTCTTGTAGTCAGGCGGCGCGCCGGTTCCCTTGCCCAGCAGATAACATTCAGCGAGGGCCGTCTTGGCATCGACGTCGTTGCTTTCGGCTGCCAGGCGGAAATATTGAAATCCCTTCTCCAACTCGGGGCCCTGATCGAGGCCATTGGAGAGGAGCAAACCCATCTGCAGATAAGCTTCGGTCCGCCCTTTCTCCGCGGCGATCGAATACCAGCCGAAGGATGCCTTGTGGTCCCGCTCGCGCTCGGCTTCGGCCAGCATCAAAACGGCGGAGAGGCAATCCAACTGCGCGGCTTCCACGAGCAGCGGTTTGATCGCATCAAAGGCCTCGGGCTTCTTCAGCTCGGGGCGTTTGCGCAGGGGATCGATGATCACGTTCAGGCGCTTTTTCGGCGTGTCCGACTCGGGAAATTCGCGGGCGACCTGGAGCCAGGTCTCGATCGCCTTCACCGAATCTCCGGCGGTCTCAATGGCGTAGGCTTTCTCGTTGGCCTCACGAATTTTCGCCTCCCGGGTCTGCGCGGCGGCATCCACTTCGGGCAGCGGCTTTTCTTCCGCCTTTGGTGGCGGCGCTGGCTCGCGCGGCGGGGTCGCCGGGCTGTCCACGACCATCGGGGGAGTGTCGCCTGGCGCCGGCGCGACGTCCGGTGGCTCCGTCGATTCAGGCGATCGGGGAAGGTCCGGGGAAGCCCTGCCGCGGGAGGCGTTCTCGCGCGGCGACAGGAAATAGATCCCGGCGCCGATCGCCACGACGGTGAGGAGCCCGCGGAAAAAGGCCATCGGGACTTTCTTCCTCTTCCTCGGCGACGGTGGTGATTGCGTGGCGCCCGCACGGCTCTGGCGGGCCGCGTCGGTGCTGGCGTGCGCGGCCGGCCGGCCGGCGGGAAGTGGGCTCACGGGCTCCGTCCGCTTGATCTCGAGCACCTCGATATCCTTGAGCGCCGCGAAGAACTCCTGCGCGCTCGCAAAGGACTGCGCCGGATCGAGCGCCCGCTTCAGCACTTCATTGCCCTCCTCGGAGAGCGTGGAGAGCGGCGTGTAATGCGAGGACGTCGGGGTGGTGGTGGCACCCGCCAGGTGCAGGGGCGAAAGGGTGCCTCCGAGCAGCTCGTAAGCGAACGCGCCGAGCGCCGAGACATAGCGCGACCGGGCGTCCGTGCCTTCGCCGCTGCTCCCCACTGGATTCACGATGGTCTGTCCTCCGGCCCAGGTCTCCGAGGCCGAAAGCTCGCGGGTAATCCCGAGCGGATTGAGCTTCAACGTGAAGGCCGGCCAGGTCGCCAGGGGTGCCCGGAGCAGCTTCTCCTTGTCGATGGTTTGCGCGAAGTGGACGAAGATCTGGTGCAGGGCGAAATCGAGGCGTTTCAAGCCCGTGGCGAGTGCGCGATCCACGCCGGCGGCGGCCTGCTTGAGCAGGAGGAGCGTTTCGCTCGCCCCGAGCTCGCGCCGGGCGCGGAGCAGTTCCAGGACGGAAAAACCATCGGTCCATTCGAGGATGAGGAAGCTCGCTCCATCGACCGCCGCAAAATCGGAGACCTCGAGCAGATTCTCGTGATGCACGGCCACGATCCTTTCCACTTCGCGCTCCACCAACGTGTAGGCGTTGCGGTCGGCGACCAGGTCCGGGTTGAGCACGAGCATTCGCACATCGCGCTGACGCTCGCGGTCGTAGCAGCGAAACACGCGGCCGCTATTCGTCTCGCCGAGGGTCTCCGCGATGCGATAGCGGCCGGCGATGATGGCGCGCGGCTCGAACTGCGTTTCGCCCGGCCGTTCCTGGGCATCCTCGAGGAGTGCCGCAAGGTTTTCATCCTCCTCGCCGGGCGGTTGCGCGGTGGTGCCGGAGATTTGTTCGAGGCACTCTTCGATGGCGCGTCGGAACTCCTGGGGGGTCTGCTGGCGCTTGGCCGCGTCTTTTTCGAGCGCCTTGCGCAGAATCGCCACGACCGGGGCGGGCAGAGCCGTGAATTGCTCGAACGGAGGCGTTGCCTTCAAGTGCTGCTGCTTGACCTGCTCGACGGTGCCCACAAAGGGCGTCCGGCCCGCGAGCATGAACCAGAGCGTCACGCCCAGGCTGTAAAGGTCCGAGCGCACATCGATGTCGTGATCCTCCAACTGCTCCGGGCTGGCGAAGTGCGGTGTGCCGACGAACCCGCCCGCGCCGGGCGCGTCCTCCTCGGCGTCGTCCGGGAGGGAGCTCTTGGCGAGACCGAAGTCGATCACCTTGACGACCAGATCATCGTCCTCCCGGACGAGCATCAGATTGGCCGGTTTGAGGTCGCGATGGACGAGGCCATGGGGCAGCGCCGCATTGAGGGCGCGGGCGACTTGCGCGGCGACTTGCAGGGCGAGCACGGGCTCGAGCGGGCCATGCCGCTTGATCAAGGCATCGACGGTTTCGCCATCGATGAACTCCATCGCGTAGAACCACGCGTCGCTCTCGGTGCCAAGATGGTAAACGGTCGCGACATTGCGGTGCCGCAGCTTCGCCGCCGACCGGGCTTCGCGGACGAAGCGTTGCCGGGCAATCTCGCTGTTGAGAAAAGCCGGGTTGATCACTTTGAGCGCCACCGGCACCCGCAGGTTGGTGTCGAAGGCCTTGTAAGTCACGCCCATGGCCCCGCGGCCCAATTCATACAGTGAGCCGTCGTCGCGGGTCAGGACTTCGTAATGATCGAATGAAACCGTCTCAGGCATGGCATGGCGCGGCGCCAAAGCAAATTGCCTCGTCTCGCGGAGGCCGGCAACCCGCAAACACGAAGGAGGCCGGAATCAAGGGTTTCAGGAGGTTTTCCGGGTCTGCAACCGTCCCCGGTTTTCATCCGGGAAGAACGCACCTGGTCCGATCGAGAAAGCTCTTGTTTGGAGAGGGTGTTGATCTTCTATGACAGGGAGCCAAGCCGATGCACCAGCGCGCGAAATCGAATGAGAGAGAAACCCGCCACCCAGGTGATCAGGCGCTATGGTGGATTGCGGGCTACAATCTCGGCAAGGGTCTGCTGCTACTCACCCTCGCGTTGAGTTTCCTCGGGTTTCTGCACAAGGACGTGGACACCATCGTGGGCCATTGGATCAGTTGGCTGGGAATCAGTCTCGAAAACGAGCACGTCGTCATCTTGCTGGCCAGGCTCGATCTCGTGACGGACAAACAACTCAAAGTTTTGAGCGGCGTCACCTTTCTGCTCGGGGGCGTCTTCGTCACTGAAGGCATCGGCCTTTTCTTCAAGCAGCGCTGGGCGGAGTATCTCACCGTTGTCGTCACCGCATCTTTCATCCCGGTGGAGATCTTCGAATCCTTAAGGCACTGGGGACCGGCCAAGTTCATCCTGCTGGTGGTGAACGTGGTCATCGTCTGGTTGCTCGTGCGGATTTTGCGAGAGGGCTCCAAACCGATGGTGAGGTGACGCGGGCAAAAAAGAAGCCGGACACCGCGGGGCGGCGTCCGGCTTGCTTGGAGGATTCGTTGCTTAGACGCCGGCGGTAGCGGGGGCGGGAGCTTCGGCGAGGGCGCTTTCACCGCGCTCCTTCATGGCCGCGCGGCGCGAGAGTTTGACCCGGCCTTTTTCATCCACGCCGACGACCTTCACCCAGATGAGGTCGCCCAGCTTCACCACGTCCTCGGTCCGCTTGACGCGGAAGTCGGCGAGCTCGCTGATGTGGACAAGACCATCCTTGCCCGGCAGGACTTCGACGAAGGCGCCGAATTCCTTGATCGTGACGACGCGGCCCTGGTAGATTCCGCCCACTTCCATCTCGGCGAACATGCCGCCGATGATCTGCTTGGCGCGGGCCATGCCATCGGGGTGGGAGCTGTAGATGTGAACGGTGCCGTCGTCCTCGACATTGATCTCGCAGCCGGTCTCCGCGACGATCGCCTTGATGTTCTTGCCGCCGGGGCCGATGAGCATGCCGATTTTCTCGGGGTTGATCTTCAGCGTTTCGATGCGCGGGGCGTACTTGCTGAGTTCCTTGCGGGGAGCATCGAGCGCCTGCGTCATCACCTCGAGGATCTTGAAGCGGGCGTCGCGGGTGCGATGGATCGCTTCGTTCATGAGGCTGAGCGGAATGCCCGCGAGTTTGAGATCGAGCTGGAAACCCGTGACGCCGGTGTCGGTCCCGCAGAGTTTGAAGTCCATGTCCCCGAAGTGATCTTCGCTGCCGATGATGTCGGTCAGCATGCTGTAACGCTCGAGTGAGCCATCGGGGCGGAACTCCGTGACCAGTCCGCAACTAATGCCGGCGACCGGCTTCTTGATCGGCACGCCAGCGTCCATGAGGGCGAGGACGCCGGAGCAGACGCTGGCCATCGAGGTGGAGCCATTGGATTCCATGACTTCGCTGGAAACGCGGATGGCGTACGGGAAGTCCTGCACGCTCGGGATGACCGGGGCGACGGAGCGCTCGGCGAGCGCGCCGTGGCCGATCTCGCGGCGGCCAGGGCTGCCGGTGCGGCCCGTTTCTCCGACGGAGAACGGTGGGAAGTTGTAGTGCAGGATGAAGTGCTTGCTGGTTTCGCCACCGGTGTAGCCGTCCATCTCCTGCGCCTCATCGCTCGGGGCGAGGGTGACGAGCGCGAGAGCCTGGGTTTCGCCGCGCTGGAAGAGCGCGCTGCCGTGCGAGCGCGGGAGCAGGCCGACTTCAGCGCTGAGTTGGCGGATCGACTCGAGGTCGCGGCCATCGCAGCGGACCTTCTTGTCGAGGATGCTGACCCGGAAGGCTTTTTTCTGGAGATAGTCGAATGCCTGGCTGACCTCGAACTTCGTGGCCTCGGGATACTTGGCGAGGATCGCATTGCTCACTTCCGTCTTGAGGGCATCGACGGCCTTCATGCGCTTGACCTTGCCGGAGGTGTAGAGGGCGGCTTCGATGCGATCGCCGGCGACCTGGTAAGCGATTTCGAGCAGTTCATCCTTGACCAGGAAGAGCGGGACCTGGCGCTTGGCCTTGCCGGCTTTCGCCGCGAGTTCGTTTTGCGCGTCGATGATCTTGTTGGCTTCCGCCTGCCCGAAAGCGAGGGAGGCGATGAAGTCCTCCTCGGGCATCTCGAGCGCGCTGCCCTCGATCATGATTACGGCGTCCTTGAGGCCGACATAGACCAGGTCGAGATCGCTCTGCGCCATCTGGGCGTGAGTCGGATTGGCGACGAACTGGCCATTGATGCGGCCGACGCGCACCGCGCCGACGGGGCCCGCGAAGGGGATGTCGCTGACCATGAGCGCCGCGCTGGCGCCATTGATCGAGAGAATGTCCGGATCGTTCTCGCCATCCGCGCTGAGCAGGACGGAGATGATTTGCGTGTCGTAGAGGTAGCCTTTCGGAAAGAGCGGACGCAGCGGGCGGTCCGTCATGCGACAGGTGAGGATTTCCTTTTCCGTGGGACGGCCTTCACGTTTGAAGTAGCCGCCGGGGAACTTTCCGACCGCGGCTGCTTTTTCGCGGTAATCCACGGTGAGCGGAAACCAGTCCTGGCCTTCCTTGATGGTGGTGGCGGATACGGCCGAGACGAAAACGATGGTTTCGCCGCAGCGCACAGTGACGGCGCCGTCGGCGAGTTTCGCGAGTTTGCCGGTTTCGATGGTGATGGGTGCCGCTCCGATATGAGCGGTGACTTGATGGATCATGGTGGCTGACTGACTGCCGCGGCACCGCGTCCCTGAAAGACTCTGGCTCGTAGCCCGGGCTGGTCTGGAGGAGGAATCGCGATGGTTGAATCGGGCCTGGCGAATGGTCCTGCGGGTTGCGCTGCAGGGACCACTCGCGTTTCACGATTCACCGATCACGTTTCACTTCACCTGACCAGCCGGGGCTAAGTCCAGGACTTGGGGAGAAAGACGGTGCCGGCGAGCTTTTGCTTGGGGTTTGGTTACTGAAATCCGCCCGGCCCAATGCCGCACGGAAAGGATTGAAATCGAGGGGGCTGAAACAATTCGCCCGCGAGAATTTCGCGGGCGAACTGGTTTTCAAATCGGGGGAGCTATTTCCGGAGGCTTAGCTTCTCGAGCACGGTCTTGTAGCGCTCGGTCGCCGTCCGCTTCAAATAATCGAGAAGCTTGCGGCGCTGGGCGACCATCTGGAGCAGCCCGCGACGCGAAGAATGATCTTTGAGGTGCGCCTTGAGGTGTTCGGTCAGGTGGTTGATGCGCTGGGTCAGCAGCGCCACTTGAACATCGGCGCTACCCGTGTCTTTGTCGTGCATCCGCAGCGCCTGGAGTTCCTGAGAATCGGTCATATCGGTTTTTTTGTGAGCCGGCTACTATGGAGGGGGAGGCGGTGATGGCAAGCGGAAGTTCCGCCTTTTTCCGTGCGGGCCAGGGCGCGGGGGACGGAATGGAGGATTTTCGCCCGGTCTCACCGGGTGCCCGCCACGCTGCCAGCTCGGAATTTAATAATCCTCAGAACTGTGGCACCACGCGTGCTTTTCGAGTGGCCATGCTCACCTACGCCTACCAAGCTCGCGATCAATCGGGAAAAATGATCTCCGGCATCCAGGACGCTGTGAACGAAGATAACTGCGTCAATACGCTGATGGGCCGCGGATTGATGGTTCTCTCGCTCCAGCAGAAGGCCGGTTCGAAAGCCCTTCGCTCCAAGGGGAAAGTCTCCGAAACCGACCTCGTTCTTTTCACGCGCCAGCTCGCCACCATGGTCGATGCCGGTCTCCCCCTGGTTACCGCCCTGACCGCCCTCTACGAACAAGCCGATCCCCGGAAACAAGCCGGACTGCGCCGCATCGTCGGCGAAGTGAGCGCGCAGGTGCAGCAGGGCGACACCTTTACCGAATCGGTCGCGAAACATCCCAACGTCTTCAGCCGCCTCTACATTGCCATGGTGAAAGCCGGTGAGTCGGGCGGCTTGCTCGCGGAGATCCTCAATCGCCTGGCCAGCTTCCTCGAATCCGCTTCCCGCCTGAAAAAGAAGGTGAAAAGCGCGATGACCTATCCGGTCATCGTCATCTGTATCGCCGCTTCGATCACCACTTTCCTGATCGTGCGCGTCGTCCCGGTTTTCGGCGAGATCTTCGCCGACTTCGGAGCCAACCTGCCTGGTCCGACCCAGTTCCTGCTCGATGTTTCCGCGTTTATCCGAGGCAATTGGTGGCTGATCCTCCTGGGCATGGGCGGGACGTTTTTCGGAATTAAGACTTTCCTCAAAACTGAGAAAGGTCGTCAACTTTGGGACCGCTACAAGCTGAAGCTCCCGATCTTCGGACCGCTCATCCACAAAATCTGCATGACCCGTTTCGCGCGCACCTTTGCCCAACTGATCCGATCCGGCGTGCCGATCCTCGAAGTGATGGAGATCGTCGGTGACACCGCCGGCAACTACGTGGTCGAAGCCGCGATTCGCAATGTGGCGGCGGACGTGGAGAAGGGCGATCAGTTGACCAACTCTCTCGCGCGGCAACCCGTCTTTCCGCCAATGCTAATCCGCATGGTCAGTGCCGGTGAGCAGACCGGCAAGATCGACACCATGCTTGAGAAGATGGCCGATTTCTGGGACGAAGAAATCGAAGCGATCCTCGATGCCCTGACTTCGCTGATCGAACCGCTGCTCATTGTCGTGCTCGGCGTGATCGTCGGCGGCATCGTCATCGCGATGTTCCTGCCCATCTTCAAGCTCAACGACGTGGTTTCGCAGGCCAAATAACGGTCCCGCCCCTCGCAATCAAGGCCCGAACCGGCCGAAAGTCGCCGGGAGCAACAACAACAACGCGCCATAGGCGAGCCCGGCGAAAGCCGCGGCTCGCCAGCGTTTTTTGGAGGCAAGGACCCAGTTCAAATGATCGCGCAGGGTGTAGGGCATGCCGATCCAGAAGAGCGCGAAAACGATCCAGACATAGACGAGCGCGACCAGGAACAGCCGGGTTAGTTCCGGGCGCAGGAAGGCCGCTTCGAGCAGCGGTTCGGCGGCCAGGAGCAGAACCATGCCGAGGGCGCGCGCGGCGAGGAATTCCTCGACGTAAAAGAAGGTGAGCAGGCCGGCGATCGGGATGATCAGGAGGAGGGTATTCTGCCAATTGGTGAACTCCCCGAGATCGATCGTCTTGACCAGGATCCAGAACCACAAGGTGGCGACGATGAGCAGCACGGTGCCGACCGGTTTGGACCGAGGCAGCGTTCGGAGCCAGGCCTGGGCTTGCACTGGCTTCCAGAGCGCCAAGCCGTGAATGACGAGTAAAAAAAGGCCGGTGAGGACGAGCGCCGTCTCCAGCTTGAGCGGGTAAATCATGCGAGGCGCGAAGAGAACGCGCATTCTCCCAGCCGCTCAAGCGAAAACGCGGGGGGCGCGGAGAAGTGGGGAAAGTCCTCAGTTCTCAGTGCTCAGTTCTCAGAAGGAGAAACCGGGCGAATCGCCGGCCCTAAGGACTGAGCACTGAGCACTGGAGCACTGGACTGAGCACTTTCAGTCAATCAGGCTAGTACCTGCTGCGCAGATGCACCGCCGCTTTGCGGCTGGCGCGCATCTTGATATTGAGCATTTCGACCCCAAACGAGAAGGCCATCGCGAAGTAGATGTAGCCCTTCTCGATGTGGTGGCCCAAGCCGTCCGCGACCAGCACCACGCCCACCAGGAGAAGAAAGGAAAGCGCGAGCATCTTGATCGTGGGGTGCTTGTTGACGAACGCGCTGATCGCACCGGAAGCGGCCAGCATCACGCCCATGGCCAGGACGACGGCCGCGATCATCACGCCGATGTGCTGCGCCAGACCGACGGCCGTGATCACCGAATCGAGCGAGAAAACGATGTCCACGACCACGATCTGCGCGATCACGCTGGCCATCGTCGCGGCAACACCTCCGGACTCGCCGGGTTCCTCGCCTTCGAGGGTGCCGTGGATTTCATGAACGCTTTTCCAGAGCAGAAAGAGACCGCCGGAGATCATCACCAGGTCCTTGCCCGAAATCCCCTTGCCGAAAAATTGGAAAAGGGGCGCGGTGAGTTTCGTCAGCCAAAAGATGGAACAGAGCAGGATCACCCGCATGACCAGCGCGAGTAACAGACCGAGGGTGCGCGCTTTGGGCTGTTCGGGAGGCGGAAGCTTCCCGGAGAGGATCGAGATGAAGATGATATTGTCGATGCCGAGCACGATCTCGAGGACGGTGAGCGTGAGCAGGCTGATCCAGATTTGCGGGTTGGTGATCCATTCCATGGCGGCAGAGGGAAGCGGGGTGTTTCAGATCGGTAAAGGCTGAACTCGCGCGGTCCGGCACGCACCCAGCAGGGCGACAACCGCCACCTTGCGTCCATCTGCTTCTTTGAGGAGAATAAGAGCCGGACTGGCAGACCCCCTGCTAAGACCACGCGTACCATTGTGGACACGACCCCCGAAACTCCAGGCCCTCGCATTCCGACGATTAGCAAGGCGCAGCCGCCCTACCAGTTCTGCTATCCCATCGGCGCGGCGGTGGTGACGGAAGCGTTTCTTGATCTGCCGCAGTTTCCGCTCTTCTTTCTCGCCTTCAGCACCAATTCCCCGCTGCTCCAGGCGCACTGGCAGATTCCGGGCTACCCGGTGCTGCGGCTCACCTACAGCAGTTATCCGGAATACGTGCCGCGCACGGAGTCGATCCGGCCGCGGCGCCAGGGCGGCACGCGCTGGCAGATCGATGTGCTCATCGTGCCCAAGCACAAGCGCGAGCCTTTGCAGCCCATCATCACCCAGCAGGGATTGGCGATGCTTCGCGAATGGATCCTCGGCCCGAACGCTCCGAAACCGGAGGAACGCCGCCGCTGTGTGGAGGTGTGGTGGTTTGAAGACACCGCTGTGATGAAGCTGCACGATCCGGACTCGAAAGAGTAGGGCACGGGGTGGGGCAGGCTTCCGGTCCGTAGCGCAAGCCTCTGGCTTGCCGTATCGCATGCGTCCCGCTTGCCTCACTGCGGCAGGCGAGGACGCCCGCGATACGGGAGGCAAAGACGCCTGCGCTACGGGCGCAGCGGCCGCCTGCCACATGGCGGTCGGTCGCGGATGCGATTCCACTTTCACACGCCGGGCTTTTTCTCCTCTACTAGGCGTCCCATGTCAGCCGCTTTCGACGTTCGCTATACCGCCCAGCTCGCGCGCCTCCATTTGAGTGAGGACGAGGTGGCCAAGTTCCAGGCGCAGCTTTCGCAGGTCCTGGAATATGTCGAGAAGTTGGGACAGGTGGACGTAAGCGGAGTCGAACCAACGGCCCACGCCAACCAGATCTTCAACGTGTTCCGCGCCGACGAATCGCGGCCGTGGTTCACGCCCGCCCAGGCGCTGGCCAACGCCCCGCGGCAGGCCAATCAGCTTTTCATCGTCCCGAAGGTGATCGAATAATCGGAGCAATGGATTGCCGAATCATGGGATGAAGAGTCGGGATGCGCGGCGTGTCCGGCGCTGACGATTCCGCAAACTCCGATTGATTCCCGCCTCAATCATCGCATGGAACTTCCCACCCTCTCCGTCGCCGATCTGCAAGCGAAGCTGCGCGCCCGCGAGGTGTCGCCGGTCGAAGCGCTCGACGCGCTCGACGCCCGCATTTCGGCCATTGATCCCAAGATCCACGGCTACCTTTCCCGCGACCTCGCCGCCGCACGGAACGAAGCGGCCCACGCCGATGTTACGCTTCCACTGGGCGGCGTGCCGATCGCGATCAAAGACGTCATCAACGTCAGCGGCCAGCCTTGCACCTGCGGCTCGAAGATTCTCCTGGGCTACCGTTCGCCCTACGACGCCACGGTGATTCGCAAGCTGCGCGCGGCCGGCGCGGTCCCCTTCGGGCGCTGCAACATGGACGAGTTCGCCATGGGCAGCTCGACCGAAAACTCGGCGTTTGGCCCGACCCTCAATCCGTGGGACACAACGCGCATTCCCGGCGGCTCGAGCGGCGGCTCAGCGGCGGTCGTGGCGGCGGATGAGGCCTTTGCGGCGCTCGGATCGGATACCGGCGGCTCGATCCGCCAGCCGGCCGCGCTCTGCGGCATCGTGGGGCTCAAGCCGACCTATGGCCGCGTCTCGCGTTTCGGGCTGGTCGCGTTTGCGTCGTCCCTGGATCAGATCGGCCCCTTTACCAAGACGGTGCGCGATGCCGGCCTGGTCCTGAACGCCATCGCCGGCAAAGACCCGCAGGATTCCACGAGCCTCGACGAACCGGTGCCGGACTACACCGCGCTACTCGGGCGCGAGATGAAAGGCCTGCGGCTCGGGATGCCGCGCGAATACTTCATCGAGGGGATCGACCCGCAGGTGGACGCGGCCATCCGCGCCGCGATCCGACATTACGAATCGCTGGGCGCGGAGATCGTGGAGGTTTCGTTGCCCAATACCGCGCACGCCGTGGGCGTCTATTACATCGTCGCCACCGCCGAGTGCTCCGCGAACCTCGCGCGCTTTGATGGCGTGCGTTACGGACATCGGGCCGCCGGGGCCAGCAGCCTGCTTGATCAATACGGCCGCACCCGTGAGGAAGGCTTCGGACCCGAGGTCAAACGGCGAATTATTCTGGGCACCTACGTTCTCAGTTCGGGCTACTACGACGCCTACTATCTACGCGCCCAAAAAGTCCGCACGCTCATCCGGCGCGACTTCATCCAGGCGTTTGAAAAAGTGGACGCCATCATCTGCCCGACTTCGCCGGAGGTGGCGTTCAAGGTGGGTGATCGCAGCGACGACCCGTTGAAAATGTATCTCGCGGACATCTTCACCATCGCCGCCAATCTCGGCGGCATTTGCGGCATCAGCATTCCGTGCGGCTTCGCCAGCGTCGAAGGCCGGCCACTCCCGATCGGCCTGCAACTGCTCGGCAAGCCTTTCGAAGAGGCCAGGCTGCTCCAGATCGCCCACGCTTATGAGCAGTCCACTGACTGGCACAAGGCGCGGCCGGAGGGGCTGAAGTAATCAGTGCTCAGTGCTCAGTGCTCAGCAATCTGTGTTCGCTGACGACGTCTGCGTTTCGGCGACTGAGCACTGAGCACTGGGCACATCGCCGGGCGGCCTTCCGGAGCTTGACTCCGTGCACCGCCCCGGGCCAGATGCGCACTCGCATTTCGCGAAAACCGTCCCCTTGCAAAAGCTTCAACCACCCACGACCCATGCGCTTCGGCCTTAACACCTTCCTTTACGCGAGCCCTTTCACCACCGAGAGCGTGAAGCTCTTCCCCAAGCTCAAGAAATGGGGGTTTGAAACTGCTGAAATCCCCGTCGAGGCGCCGGAGCACATCGATCCGGTGAAGGTGAAGGCGGCGGCGGACAAGGCGGGCCTCGCGATCGGGACGATCTGTGCCTGCATGGGCCCGGGCCGCGACCTGCGCGGTTCGGAGCAGGATCAAAAGACGGCTTCAGACTACGTCATGGCGCTGATCGACCAGGCTGTGATCCTCGGCTGCCCGAGGATCATCGGACCGATCTACTCGGTCGTCGGTTTGATCGGGCCCCATGATGACGCGGAGAAAAAGCAGCAGTTCGACCTGGTGGTGAAGAACCTCAAACCGCTCGCCAAGTATGCGGAGAGCAAAGGCGTGCAGCTCTGCATCGAGCCGTTGAACCGTTTTGAGACCGACTTCCTCAACACCTGCGACCAAGGGCTGAAGCTGGTCAAGGCTGTCGGCAGCAAGGCGGTCAAGCTGCACCTCGACACCTTTCACATGAACATCGAGGAGAAGAATCAGGCGGACGCGATCCGCAAGGCCGGCAAGCTCCTCGGCCACTTCCACGCCTGCGGCTGCGATCGCGGCACGCCCGGCGGTGATCACATCGATTGGAAGCCGATCGTCGCCGCCTTGAAAGAAGTTGGCTATGAGGGCGACGTGGTCATCGAATCCTTCACCACCGACGTGAAGGTCATCGCCCGCGCCGCCGCCATCTGGCGGAAGATGGAGCCGAAGCGCGATGACATCGCGGTCAAGGGACTGGCCAACATGAAGAAGGTCTTCAAGCGGAAATAGCGGCGGCGATCAGCGCGGGAAAGACCGTCCCGGGGACGGGAGAGGACCGTGCACGACCAAGCTCGTGCCAACGGCCCGCGCGCAAGTGATCAGCGTACGAACTCGATGGGCCGCTCGGCAGGCGCTGGCCCAGTTGAACAAACGATGCTCGGCTGAGGCGGGGTCAGCGTGTCCGTTTCAGGTCGGCAACGAGTTCAAGGAAGTTGGGTGGATGTCCACCGCTACCCAGAGGCTCAAAGGAAGAAGGGGGCCCCGATCGAAGGCCATTACGTAAAGACCGCGGGTGACCCCTTGACGCTGAATTGGAACGCGCTTACAGGTGAGAGCTTTTATCAATTCAGCAATAATGACTATTTTCAAGAGATACCATACCTTTTGCGCGGCTGTCCTGCTCTCCCTTGCTCCGATCGCTTCAGCGGCGCCCATGTTCAATCCCGCGGTGGGATATGCCGAGGGGGGGGCCGCTCCCACGAAGGTGATCGCGAGCATGCTCGAGCCCGGATCCGCCGGCCTCGATACTCGCAGCGAGATTGATTTCAATCAGGACACGAATGCCGATATCGCGGTGCTTGATTCCACCGCGAAGAAGCTGACCATCGGGCTGGGGGACGGGGCCGGGTCGTTCACCTTTCATGACGTCGCTTTCAATGCGGGGATCACGCCGTCTGATCTGGCCGTCGGCGAGCTGGTGGGAGATTCCACTCCCGATCTCATCGTTGCCGCCGGTTCAAGTATTCAGCTTTTCGAAGGTCTGCCCGCGGAGGCGAGCGGCTTCGGAGCAGCCACCAGCTTGAATGCGCCCGCGGGCGTCACATTGACGAAGGTGTTCGCCGTGGACTGGGATGGGGACGGGCTGCAGGACATTGTCGCCGCCGGCACCTCGGGGACCCAATTCAACACGGTGGTGCATGTCGCGATCTATCTGAATACCGCCTCGGGTTTGGCCAACGCGGTCGATTACACGGTCGAACAGCCGGAACGCTCCGTCGCGGGCCTCGCGGTGGCCGATGTCAACGGCGATGACTTGAACGACATCATCTTTGCCGACGCCTCCAATCAGTCGTGGGTGGTACTGCACGGCAAGGCCGACGGCACCCTGGAAAAGAACGGGAGCGGAAAGGTGATCTCCGATCGTCACGACACGGATTCCACCGGCTTTGTGCCACAGGCGGTGGCGGTGGGCGATGTGAACGGCGATGGGAACCGCGACGTCGCGCTCTTTGGGGTGGGCTACGATCAAACCGGGCAGCTTCTCAACCGCGCTTCGATGCAGCTCTGGATCGGCGACGGGAGTTCCTTTACCAACTACGCCAGCACCCGCTTTCCACTCTTCTCGCCGCTGACGACGGGCATGTCCGAGATCCCCGGCGATGTGGCGATCGGGGACATCGACGATGACGGCAACGAGGACATCGTGGTGGCGAACAACGTGATCGGCCGGGTTTCCGTGTTCGCCGGCCCCTTCAAGACGACCAACAGCGCCGCCGACGCACAGGCGCCGTTTAATTTTACCGTGGGCAACAACCCGCGCCGGGTCGCGATCGGCGATCTGGATGGGGACGGGCTCCTGGATGTGATTTCGGGGAACAATGACGCCACCAATCAGCTCAGCGTTTTGATCAACAGCGCGGTCAGCGTCACCACGGCCCTCCCAAAACCGGTCTTCAAGGACTTGAAAAACGCGACCCCTACGAAGGGGTGGATCTTCGTCGCTCAGTTGCCGACGGTTCAGGGTGTCACCCCGGAGTTGCGCGTGCAGACTTCCACCACTCCCGACGATAACAACAGTTGGACCGATCTGCCCGACGGCGTCATGAAACTCTCGAAGGGACTCTATTCTCTGGAGACGACGAAGATCCCCTTTGGCGCCCGCTACTTTCGCATCATCGCGATCGATCCCGCGCATCATTTCGACAGCAACGCCTCGGAGCACAGCCATCAGATTACCCTGAAGCCGAAGCCGGACGCGTCGATTGGCGAAGTTTCCCAAGTCACTCCGATCATCAAGGTGTCCGGCCTCAAAGGGGCGGGGGTAATCAATGACCTCGGCAAGGAGACCGACGCACTCAAGCTGGATCGCACGGTCACCAAGTATTTCGCCATTCAGATCCAAAACGCCGGGGATGCCGACGACTCCATCCGTTTTCAGGGCGACCCGGCGGTGAACGGCTACAACGTCCAGTATTTCTTCGGATTCAATCTCAACAGCGATCCGAAAAAGCCGCAGCTCGGATCTGACATTACGAGCTCCGTGATCGGCGCGGGGTTCACCTGCGCGATCGTCAAAGGCGCGAGCAAATTCGTTTACCTCAAAGTGCGGGTGCCGGCCACCGCCGCGGAGAACTCGCTGCAGAATTTCGTGTTCACCGCGAAGTCGAACACGGACACCGCCGTGACCGATTCGGTGAGGGCCGCCATCACGGTGACCAACCCGAAGAAGACAGTTTTCGTGACCAACGCGAACGACAGCGGCGCCGGCTCGCTGCGCGACGCGCTCACCTTTGTCCAGACCCACTCGGGTTATACGGTGAAGTTTGAGATCTCCACGAATCAGTCCTTTGCGGAAATTGTCCTCCAAACCGCGCTGCCCTCGTTGCTCGCGAAGAGCATCATTATCGATGGCTTCTCCCAAGCCGGCTTCCACGGCAGCTATGACGGCACGCCCCAGGTTTTCCTGCGCGGCGCGACGAAGCTCGCCACCGGACTTCAGATTCCGACCTTTGGCTGTCTGATCCAGGGGCTCGGCTTCAGGAACTTCCAGGATGGCGTGCTCATCGGCAACACCACTCCGGGCCTGGGCCAACTCGCGACCGACAACCGCGTGCGCGGCTGCCTATTCAAAGGAAATGACACGGGCGTGCATCTTGCCGGCGGGGCCAGCAAGAACTTCGTCGGCGACGACGAGCGGGTGACCATCGATGGCGTCTCCTATGCCACGGGCAACGACTTCGTCAGTCTCGATCTCGGGAACGGCAATTTCGTCGGCCAGTTTGGCGTCCGGATCGAAGGCCCGGGCACCGAGCAGAACCGGCTCCACAACAACTATCTCGGCTTTACCACCAACGGCACCGCCGACGTTTCCCACGGCTTCAATACGGCAGCGGTGGAAATCTCAGGCGGGGCGGCGGCCAATTACGTCGGCGGGGCCAGCACTGGTCAGGGCAACGTGATCGCCGGCAACAGCGGAAATTCCAACGACAACAACCGGACCGCCTACGGTCTCGTCATCAGCGGCGCGAACACCACGGCGAATTTCGTGCTCAACAATTTCTTCGGCACGACGCCCTCCGGCCTGGCGCGGAACGAAAATCGAGGCTGCAATATCGTCATTGAGAAAGGGGCGCACGGCAATCGCATCGGAGGGGGCGCGCCGGGCGAGCCCAATCTCATCTCGGGGAGCGCCTCCACCGGCCTTCTCATCAAGGATGCACAGTCGAATGCGAACCTCGTGAACGGAAACCTGATCGGAACCAACGCTCCCGGCACGGCGGCGATTCCGAACGGCTTTGGAGGGGTCATCATCAGTGATGGGCCGACCGACACCGTCATCGGCGGAACGAAGGCTGGCCTGGGCAACGTGATCTCGGGCAATGCGGTCTTCGGTGTGGCCATCCTGTCGGCGAGCGGCAATGCGGTTTACGGAAATCTGATCGGTCTGTCCGTGACCAGCACCGCCTTGGGGAACGACGGCATCGGCATTGCCATCTTCGGTGCGTCCGCCGAGAAACCGGCGTCCGGCAACCTCATCGGGGGCATCAAGGATCGGAAGCTGAACATCATCGGCTACAGCACTTCGCACGGAGTGCAGGTGTCCGGCGTCGGCAATGAGAATGCGGTGCGCGGCAACACGCTGATTGCGAATCAGAAGCTCGCCATCAACCTGGACGGTGGTTCGGAAGATACGCTGGGGCAAACGGCCAACGACGACAAAGACGTCGATACCGGTCCGAACGACCTTCAGAATTGCCCGACGATCAAGTCGGTCTCCGTGGCGGGCGGAAAGACGACCATCGTGGCGCATTTCAACAGCACCCCGCGCGAGTTCTTTACGGTCCAGCCTTACGACCTCGATGTCTATGCCACTGGCACCGACCACGTGACCACCTGGGTCGATGAGTTTCGGGTCAGCACCGACAATAACGGGAATGCGACCCAGGGAGTCTTCACGACCCAGGGCAGCACCGGGGATGTCACCCTGGTCGTGGATGCCAATCTGACCGGGAAGCTCGTCGCCCTGACGGCAACCCATCACATCGTGATCGGCGCGTTTTGGCCGATCGCGGTGAAGGATGGCTCGACCAGCGAATTCAGCCCGGCCGTCGCTCCGTAGTCCGCGCCCTCAGCGCCGCAAGATGCGGACGCGGTGGTTCTCGCTGTCGCCGATGTAAATGGCGCCATCCTTGGGATCCACAAACACGCCGTGGGGCCGCGCGAGCTGGCATTGCAGGGGATCGCCGTCGGGACCGTCCCCCTTTTTGCCGGTGCCAACGATCAATTCCAGCGTCCCCTTTTTCCCATCGATCATCCGGATGGAATGGCTCTCGGTGTCGGCGAGATAGACGTTGCCGGCGGCATCCAGGCTGACGCACTTCGGTCCCGCGAGGGTGGCTTCCCGCGCCGGGCCACCATTGCCGGTGAACCCCGACTTGCCCGTGCCCGCGACGTGATGGAGCACCCCGGCACTCGGATCGAGCTGGAGCACGGCGTTGCCCTCGCGCAGGGCGAGCCACAACCTGCCAGTACGGTCGAAGGCGAGCGCGCGGGGTCCGTGCAGCGGAGCGCCGGCGATCGCCGCGCCATCGGAGGCGGTCTTCTTTTCGCCGGTGCCGGCCCAGGTCGAGATCGTGCCCGTCTTGAGATCGATCCTGCGGACGCGGTGATTGACCACATCGCACACGTAAAGGTTGTCCGCGGCATCGAACGCCAGGCTGTGGGGCTGGTTGAACTGCGCTTTGGTGGCCGGCCCGCCGTCGCCTCCGAAGCCAGCCTGGCCGGTGCCGGCGACGGTGCTGATCGCTCCGCTCTTCGCGTCCACCCGGCGCACGAGGTGATTCACGCGTTCGACGAAAAAGAGGTTGCCCGCTCGATCCCAAGCGAGCTCGTAGGGCTCGTTGAGCGCCGCCGCCGTCGCCGGGCCGCCGTCGCCGCCGTAGCCGCGCGTCCCGTTCCCGGCAATGGTCGAGATCGTGCCGTCAGGCGTGACGCGGCGGATGCGCTGGTTCTCGACGTCGCAGATATAGAGCGCGCCGTCGGGTCCGCGAGCGACGGCGAAGGGGTTGTTCAATTGCGCCGCGGCGGCTGGCCCGCCATCGCCGGAAAAGCCTTTGGTGCCGGTGCCGGCGAAGGTCGCGACGCTGGCGGCAGGGCTGGCGGGTGGGAGGAAGAGGACGAGGAGGAGGAGGGAGAGCAGGCGCGGGGGCATGCCGTAATTGGAGCCGTAGCTTTCTCCCGCGTCGAGTCGGCAACCGAAGCTCGTGATGTCACACATTCGTCACCTCATTGCCACCTTCCTGTCACTTGAGCGCGCTTTGGTTGAAGCGCTAATCCAACTGCCAGACCATCCCCATATCACCTCGTATGAATCGCTTCCTCGCACTTCCCGCCGCGCTGCTGATGGCAATGACTCCGGCCTTCGCCGGCAAAATCGTAATCAAGGGCTCCGACACCCTGGGCGCCAAGTACGTCCCTCAGCTTGCCGAGGCTTTCAAGGCAAAGCACCCCGAGACCAGTTTCGAAATCGCCGCCGAAGGCTCGACCACGGGCATTTCCGCGATCATCGAGGGCAGCGCGCAAATCGGCATGTCCAGCCGCAAGGTGGAGCCCACCGAAGAATCCACGGCCAAGGCCAAAGGCGTGGTTTTCAAGGAAACCGTGGTGGTGCACGACGCCATCGCGGTTCTGGTCAACGAAAAGAGCCCGATCAAAAAGCTCACCAAAAAGCAGGTCGAGCAGATCTTCACCGGTGATGTGACCGACTGGAGTGCCGTGGGTGGCACGCCCGGCCCGATCTCGATTTACACCCGCAACACTTCCTCGGGCACCTACAAGGATTTCAAAGCCCTGGCCATGAAGAAGCGCGACTACGCCGCCAGTGCGCAGAAGCTCGCGGGCAACGAGCAAATCGCCGCCGAGGTGGGCAAGAATGCCGCCGGAACCGGCTATGTGGGGCTGGCTTACACCAAGGGCCCCGGCATCAAGGTGATGCCGATCGATGGCGTCGAAATCACCGACGAAACCGTCCGCAGCGGCAAGTATCCGTTTTCCCGCGAGACCTACTTTTACACGAATGGAGAAGCGCAGGGTGAAACCAAGGCGTTCATCGATTTCACGCTGAGCGAAGAAGGCCAGAAGATCGGACGCCAGGTCGGTTTCGTGCCGATCAAGTAGGCGCGGCGGTTCAGAAGTGGGGCAGGCGTCCCCGCCTGCCGGCAAGTGGAGCGCCCGTCCCGGCTGCTCGATTCTGTGCAGCCGAGACACCTGTAAAACGACCAGCAGGCGGGACGCCTGCGCCACTAGCCGCGAAGGCGGCCCGCTTTTTTGCTGCGGTCATTTTGGCCGTGCGGCAAACTGCGCGCGTATGATCTCCCGCGTTCTCTTCGTCCTGGCGTTGCTCATGGTGGCCACGAGCGGCGCCGCCGATTGGCCGCAGTGGCGCGGCCCGGAGCGCACCGGTCACGTCCCGGCGGGCGAGCCGGTCCCCGAGAAATTGCCAGCCGAGCCCAGGATCGTGTGGCGGGTGCCGATCGGTGACGGGTTTGCGTCGCCGGTGGTGAGCGGCGGGCGCGTCTTCCACCTCGACAATCAAGACGGGCAGGAAGTCGCGCACGGCGTCGAAGCTGCGACCGGCAAGGAGATCTGGCGGGCGACGATCTTCTCTTCGCACAAGGACGGCTTCGGCATCGGGCCGCGGTGCACGCCGGTGGCCGACGGATCGCGCGTCTTCGTGCAATCCGCGAAGGGCGAGTTTCAATGTCTCGGCGCGGCGGACGGAAAGGTGATCTGGCGCAAGAATTTCGTGGATGACTTCGGCGCAATTTATATCGGCGAGAAAGGCAAGGCTGCGGGCGCGAGCCGGCACGGCGCGAACGGCTCGCCGGTCATCGACGGAGAAAATGTTATTGCGCAGGTCGGCAGCGCGAATGGCGCGAGTCTGGTCGCTTTCAACAAGGCAACCGGCGACGTGGTATGGAAGAGCGAGAACGACCAGACCGCCTACGCCGCCCCGATCGTGGCCACCCTCTCAGGCGTGCGCCAGTTGATCAGCTTCACCGCCGAGGCGCTGATCGGCCTCGACGCGAGCAATGGCAAGTTGCTCTGGCGCGCCCCGCTCAAGACCGCCCTCGGGCGGCACGTGACGACGCCCAATGTGTGGCACGATCTGGTGGTCGTAGCTTCGCACCAGATCGGCCTCGTGGCGGTCCGCGTGGCGAAGGACGGCGCGAGCGAGGCGTGGCTGAACAAGGCGATGACCATCAACTTCTCGAGCCCGGTCGTGGTGGGGGATCACCTTTACGGGCTCGGCCCCGCCAAGAACCTCGTCTGCATCGATCTCGCCACTGGCCAGCTTGCGTGGGAGAAGCCGGGGCTCACGCCGACCAGCCCCGATCGCGCGGAAGCCGCCTTTCTGGTCCTGGGCAGGAATCTCCTCGTGCTCACCGATAGCGGCGAACTGCTGCTCTGCGCCGCCGATCCCGCCGGCTATCGCGAGCTCGGCCGCACCCAGGTCTGCGGCAACACCTGGTGCAACCCCGCCTACGCGGACGGGCGCCTCTACCTGCGCGACGCGCGCGAGCTGCTCTGCGTCGATCTGCTCAAATAACCGCCATGCCACTCGCCGCCTTCCCGAAATGCTTCCTCGACCACCTGTGCGTCGCTCGCACGATGACGCTCGACCGCTGGATCGAACTCGCCTCCGAGCTCGATGTGGACGGTCTCGAGTTCTACTGGGGTTTCACCCCGCAGGATGACGCCGAGATCACCCGGATTCGCGCCAAACTCGAGGCGCACCACCTGGCGATGCCGATGATGTGCTACTCGCCCGATTTCACGCAGCCCGAGGCAGCGGCCCGCGCGCGGGAGGTGGAGAAGGAACGCCGCGTCATCGAAGTGACCGCGCAACTCGGCGGAAAGTTCTGCCGCGTGCTTAGCGGCCAGCGGCGCCCGGAGGTATCGATCGATGACGGAGTGAAGATGGCCGCGGAATGCATCACCGCGCTGCTGCCCGATGCGGAGCGCTGCGGAGTCACGCTCATCCTCGAAAATCATTACAAGGACGGATACTGGCAGTTCCCCGAGTTCGCGCAGAAGCGGGAAGTCTTTCTCCAACTCCTCGAGGCCATCCCGCGCCATCCGTTTTTCGGCGTGAACTACGATCCGTCGAACGCGGTGATCGCCGGTGACGATCCGCTCCAGCTACTCGACGACGTGAAAGATCGCGTCGTCTCGATGCACGCGAGCGACCGCTATTTCGAAGGCGGCACCGCCGAGGACCTGCGCCGGCTCGGCGCCCACGCCGGCTACGCTTCGATCCTCAAGCACGGGGTCATCGGCCGCGGCCTCAACGATTACGACGCCATCTTCTCGACTCTCGCGGCTGCCGGCTTCCGCGGCTGGATCAGCATCGAAGACGGCGACAACCCGGACGTCGGGATGGAGCACCTGCGTCTTTCCGCCGAGTTTCTCCGCGCGAAGATGGCCGCCCACGGCCTTCCGTGAACTCGGCTACACCGACTTTGCGGCGGCGGCGAGCGGACGGACAAAGTCGATGACGTTCGCGATCAGCTCCGGGCTTTGGCCGAATTCGGCGATGCGCTTGACGATCGCGCTGCCGACCACCACCGCGTCGGCGTGCCGCGCGACCTGCCGCACGTGCTCCGGAGTCGAGATCCCAAAGCCCACCGCGATGGGCAGCGAAGTTGTGGCCCGGATCCCGGCCACCCGCTCCGCGAGCGAGGTGGCAATCTCCGCGCGCACACCCGTCACGCCTTCGCGCGAGACGTAGTAAACGAACCCACTCGCCCCCGCCGTGAGTTGCGCGACGCGCGCCGGCGGAGTCGTCGGGGCGATCAGCCGGATGCGCTTGAGTCCGCTGTGTTGCGCGAATTCCGCATTCTGCGCGTCCTCATCCGGCGGCAGGTCGAGGATGAGGAGCCCATCCACGCCCGCCGCTTCCGCATCGCTATGAAAAACTTCGAATCCGTAGCGGTAGATCGGGTTCATGTACGTGTAGAGCACGATCGGGATCTGCGAGCGTTCGCGGATTGCGCGGACGCACTCGAGCACCCCTCGCGTGGTGGTGCCCGCGGCCAGGGCGCGGGCCGCGGCGAGCTGATTTACGACACCATCGGCGAGCGGATCGGAGAATGGGACGCCCAGCTCCAGAAGATCGACTCCCGCGCCTTCGAAAGCCCAGGCCAGCTCACGGGTTGCGCCGAGGTTCGGGTCGCCGGCGGCAATGTAAGCGATGAGCGCCTTTTTTCCCGCCGCGCGCAGGTCGGCGAATCTCTGGTCAATACGGTTCGGGGAAGACACGGTTTGGATCGATCGAAAATTGGGGAAGACGATGGCGCAGCGAGCGGGCGTGGTGTAGCGAAGCCGCGGACCCGCGGCGATCCATTTATCCGCGTATCCAGCAATCCAACCCCATGGCGCCGACGCTGAAGATCAACGAAATTTACGAATCCATCCAGGGCGAGAGCACCTGGGCGGGCTTGCGTTGCGTCTTCGTCCGGCTCACCGCCTGCGATCTGCGCTGCACCTACTGCGATACGGAATACGCATTTTACGAGGGCAAAAAGCGTCTCGTCAGCGAAGTGCGCGACGAGGTCCTGGCCCTGGATTGCCCGCTCGTCGAAATCACCGGCGGCGAACCATTGCTCCAGAAAAACGTCCTGCCTTTGATGGCCGCGCTCTGCGACGCCGGACGCACCGTGCTCATCGAAACCAGCGGCGCGCACGATATTTCGCGGATCGACCCGCGCGTACACCGCATCATGGACCTGAAGACCCCCGGCAGCGGTGAAGTGGCCCGCAACTTGTGGAGCAACATCGGGCACCTGGCGAAGCGCGACGAAGTCAAATTCGTGATCGGGTCGCGGGAGGATTACGAATGGTCGTCCGAGCAGGTGCGCGCGCACGATCTGGTTTCGCGCTGCGGCACGGTGCTCTTCTCGCCCATCTTCGACCGCATCGAGCCGCGGCAGATCGTCGAATGGATCCTCGCGGACAAGCTGCCGGTTCGATTTCAGCTCCAGATGCACAAGTTCATCTGGGACCCGAAGCAGAAAGGCGTGTGAGGATTGCGGATTGCGGATTGCGGATCGCGGATTGAAACTCCGCGCCCGCCGCGCCAATCCGCAATCGTCAATCCGCAATCCATGAAGGTTCGCCTGACCAAAGATTTCACTTTCGAAGCCGCCCAAACGCTGCCGTGCGTGCCCGAGGGTCACAAGTGCCGCAAGATGCACGGGCACAGCTTCAAGGTGGAAATATCGGTGGAAGGCGAAGTCGATCCGGCGACCGGCTGGTTCTACGACCACGCGCAGATCAGCCAGGCGATGCGCCCGTTGCTCGAGGATCTGGACCATGGCTATCTCAATGAGATTCCCGGCCTGGATAATCCCACCATCGAGAACATGGCCGCGTGGTTTTGGCAAAAGCTGGCGCCGCAATGCCCCGGCCTGGCGGAAATCGTGATCCACGAAACACCGACAGCCCGCTGCAGCTATCGCGGGGACTGAAAGCGGTTTTCGGCCGCCGAGCGTATTTCGATGTAACAGCTGTTACACCGTAATATGCGTCCCGGCCGTGCTTGCACTTTTCATTGGCACCGGCGCGCGGCGCCGCTAGCCTGCTGCGCTCTTATGAAACGGTCTTCCGCCTTCTTGATCTGCGTCCTCGCCCTTTTCTCGAATGCGTGCGAGCAACACAAAGCCTCCGAGCTCGAAGGCCGCCATGGCCTCTTTAGCGAGATGCATCCGCCATCCGCCGATCATCCCGCGAAAGCCACGCACGAGGAGAAGAAGAGCGAGGCGGAGAAGCCCGGCGAAGCACCCAAATTTTTTCCGGAGAAGAAGTAGGCGCGACGATGCCTGAGCTGCCTCCCGCGAATCCGCCCACGCGGGGGCGGCTGGCGCGCAGTTTCGGCTACGCGTTTCGCGGCGTACGCGCGATGGTCGTCACACAGGCCAACGCTCGGCTTCATTTGGGCGCCACAGTCGCGGTCCTCGTCTTGGGATTCGTGCTCGAGCTGGCGCGCTGGGAATGGTGCGCGATCGTCGGCGCGATCGGCTTGGTCTGGGCGGTGGAGGGTGTGAATACGGCGCTCGAAGCCGTGGTCGATCTCGCTTCGCCGCAGCAGCATCCCCTGGCCGGCCGCGCCAAGGACATCGCGGCGGGGGCCGTGCTCTGCGCCGCGATCTCCGCGGCGATCGTTGGCGCCGTGATCTTTCTGCCGAAGCTCGCGGCTTGGTTTTAGAGGAGCCGCAAATCCCAAGGGGATTGTGGCGGCGTAGCGCAAGCCTCTGGCTTGCCGCATCGCAAGCGTCCCCGCTTGCCTCATCGCGGCAGGCGAGGACGCCTGCGCTACCCGGTCGCCCCGACGATCCTGGTTGTGAGCAGGCGCAACAAACCCGGCCAGTGCCGGGAAATTTTCAGCGCCTGGGTGGCGAGCTGCGGGTGCAGGACCGCGGCTTTCGCGAGCTGATTGATCCACAGCCGTCCGCGGTAGAGAGCGCCGTGGGCCGCAGCATACCTAGCGAGATCGCCGCGGATGAGGTGATCGGCGGCGAGCGCGCCCGAGGCGAGCGCGTAATAGATGCCTTCGCCCGTGAACGGCTCGATCACCCGCGCGGCGTCGCCGACCAGCAGCAAACCGGCGTCAGCCGCGCGGGCCGCGGGGCGGGCGAGCGGAGTGATCGTGCGCCACGCCTGGTTCGGGTTCACCGCGAATCGTGCGTCCGCCCAGGCTTTCAATTGATCGAGGTGCTGTGGCCGCGCGACGAGGCAGACATTCAACTCCCCGCCGCCGACGCTCGCCACGCCGCAATAGCCGTGCGGCAGGAAGCTCATCCTCACCTTTTCGCCAAAATCCGCCGGCGCGGGCAGGTGGGTCTGCAATCCGATTCGATCCCGATGCGCCGCAGGCAGGAGGCCGCGCAGGCGGGCCACCGTGGAATTGCGGCCATCCGCCGCCACCAGCAATGGAGCGAAAAAGCCCTCGTCGCCCGCGCGCAGGTGCCAGCCCGGCTCAAGCGTCGTCAGCGCCACGCCCGGCCGCACGGTCGCGCCGAGTTCGATCGCCCGTTCCAGGAGCGCTTGATCGAAAAGACTCCGTTTCACCGCGATCTCGCTGTGCGCGCTCTGCGCGAGCGGGTAGCGCAAGACCTCTTCATCCGTGCCCACGAACTCCACGGCGCCCAGCCTGGAATGCGGTAAGGCCCGGATGCGACCGCTCACCCCGAGCCGGTCGAGCACCGGCCAGCACGCGGGATTGATGCAATCGCCGCAGACCTTGTCGCGCGGGAAAACCGCCTTCTCAAGAACGAGGGTGCGCAGTCCCGCGGCGGCGCACAGCGCCGCACAGGTGGACCCGGCCGGACCGGCGCCGACAATGGCGACATCGAAATGATTCACGTGAGGGAACCAAGAGGCGCGATGGCCACGGCGCGCGCAAGCAGATCGTCGCGTCGATCCGATCCGCCGCATCAACTTTTACGCTTTATCGGGCGGGGAGACGAGGCTTCCCTTGCGAGCCCTCGTTCTCCCATTCCCCGATGAAAACTCCCGCCCTGATTCTCTCGCTGATCCTCTCCGCGCTTGCTGCCACCCTGGCGCAGACGCCGGCGGATCAACTCACCGTTCCGACCGGTTTCAAAGTCGAGCTGTTGAAGGCCGCCTCGAAGCAAGAGGGTTCGTGGATTTCGATGGCGATCGATGCCAGGGGGCGGCTCTATCTTTCGCCGCAAGGCGCGATCCCGGAGAGCGGATTTGCAAAGGAGAGCAAGTGGGGCGGGCTATGGCGCGTCACCCTCGATGCGGAAGGACACATCGCCGCGTGGGAGAAAGTGCCGGTGCCGGTCGGCGACTCGATGGGGATGCTGTGGGCCTTCGATTCCCTCTATGTGAGCGGACAGGGACCGGAGGGCCGCGGCATCTACCGGCTGAAAGATACGAACGGCGATGACACGCTCGACGCCGCGACCCTTTGGAAAGCGGTGCCCGGCGGCAACGGCGAACACGGCGCACATGCGCTGGTGCTCGGGCCGGACGGCAAGTCGATCTACATCGTGCATGGCAATGCCACGCCGCTCATCGACGGCGTCGCGCCCGATTCGCCGTATCGCAATTACGCCGAGGACATCCTCATCCCGCGCGTCATGGACCCGGTCGCGACATTCTTCGACAAGCTGAAGATCCCCTACGGCCATGTGCTGCGCACCGATGAAAACGGCAGCGAATGGGAACTGATCGCCGGCGGCTTCCGCAACCCTTACGACATCGACTTCAACGCGGACGGCGAACTGTTCACCTACGACAGCGACATGGAGTGGGACGTGGGTCTGCCGTGGTACCGGCCCACGCGGGTGCTGCACGTAGTGCCCGGCGGCGAATACGGATTCCGCGAAGGCAACCAGAAGTGGCCCGAATATTACGCGGATTCGCTGCCCGCCGCGGTGAACATCGGCCTCGGCTCGCCGACCGGCGTGAAGTTCGGCACCAAGTCGAATTTCCCCGAAGAATATCGGCGCGCCTTCTTCGTCATGGACTGGACCTTCGGCCGGCTGCTCGCGGTGCATTTGCATCCGAAAGGAGCGAGCTACACCGCAAACAACCCGCTCAAGAGCTACACGTCTCCGCGGGGCGCGGAGGCGGGCGAGGACGTGGAGGTTTTCCTCAGCGGAAAAGGCATGCCGCTCACGGACCTGGAGTTCGGCAAGGACGGCGCGATGTATTTCACCGTCGGCGGACGAGGGACACAGGCGGGGCTGTATCGGGTGAGCTATGTGGGGATAAGAAAAGTCACAGGAGGTGAGCCCGGTTCGCGTTTTCTCGTTGGGCCGGAGCCTCCCGAGCCACCCGTTGGTAACGTCCGTGGCACAAGAAAGCGCGAAGATGACGGCCTTGCGCTGATCAGCCTGAGAAACGTGTTGGACCTTACCGGAGCGACGTCGCCTTCGAACGCGCAGGCGTGGAAATTCCTGGCGCAAGAAGATCGTTCACTCCGGTTCTCCGCCCGCATCTCTTTGGAATCACATTTGCCTGAGCAGTGGCGTGACCGGGCGCTCAACGAAGTCGAACCTCCCGCAGCTCTCACCGCCCTCCTCGCCCTCGCCCGCGTCGGAACAAAGGATGACCAAGCCCCGCTGCTCAAGGCGCTGGTCAAGTTCCCGCTCGATTCGCTCGATGAGGATCTGAAGCTCCTGAAACTGCGCGTCATCAAAGTGAGCTTCGCGCGGCAAGGGCGGCCGGAGACGGAACTCGTGAACCTCGCGATCGAGAAGCTCGGGCGGCAGTATCCGGCAAAGTCGTGGCCGCTGAATCGCGAGCTGAGCGAGTTGCTCATCTGGCTCGGCGCGCCGGACGCCGTGGAAAAGACGCTCGCGCTGCTCGAAGCCGCGCCGACACAGGAGGAGCAGATCTGGTATGCGTGCATGCTCCGCGAGGCTCAGGGTTGGACGGCCCCGCAACGGGAGCGCTACTTCGCCTGGTTCCCCAAGGCCGGCACCTATCATGGCGGCAATTCCTTCAAGAAATTCATCGAGCGCATCAAGGAGCAAGCTCTCGCAAAAGTCCCGGACACGGAGCGCGGAGCGCTCGCGGAACTCGCGTCCAAAGCGCCGCCGCCGCCGGCCGCGGCGCAGCCCGCCATGGTGCGCGCCTTCCAGAAAGCCTGGACGATGGCCGATCTCGAAGCCGATCTGCCAAAGGCGTCGAGCGGCCGCAATCTTGCCCGCGGCAAGGAAATCTTCGCCAGCGCGCAGTGCCTTGCCTGCCATCACTTCGGACCCGAGGGCGGCAACGTCGGCCCCGACCTCACCGCCGTGGGCTCGCGCTTTCAGCGGCGCGATATTCTCGAGGCGATCCTCGAACCTTCGAAGGCGATCAGCGAGCAATACGCCAGCTTCATCTTCACGATGAAAAATGGCGACGTGATCGCCGGTCAGATCGCGAACGAGACCAATTTTTATTGGGACGTGGTCGTCGATGCGACTCGCGACGTGCGGCAGCAAGTCAGCAAGACCAACCTCAAGACCAAGGAACTTAATCCCGTCTCGTTGATGCCGCCCGGCCTGCTCAACGTCCTGAATAAAGAGGAAATCCTCGACCTGCTCGCGTATCTCGAAAGTGGTGGGAGCGAGAAAGCGCCGCCTTCCCCGGCGAAATGATGGGAGGCCGACTTGCAGTCGGCCGGCGTCCATCTGGTACCGCTCGCCACCTCGCTGGCGCAAACCGGGCCGACTACAAGTCGGCCTCACATTTGGCCTCACATCGCCCGCATTTGTTTGACGGTCTTCCGAGCCGCTGAAATAAAAGCCGCGCACACTTCCGTGCCCCCTTCCGCCTTCAAACATGAATTCCGTCCTTCAGCTCAAGATCGCCAAAAAGAACATCGGCAAGACCGTGCAAGCTACGCTGGACGAAACGGGCGGCCTGCTCCGTCTCGCGCCTTGCTGGGTGCCGCGCAGCTTTCTGCAGCCGGGCAAGCGCCTCAAACTGCACACCGATGACCTTTACGCCTACGGCCTGAACCGTGGCGGGATCGACGAGCGGTGGTTTGCCTCGACCACGCCCGCGGCCAACGAGAACCGCACCCCAGATGAGGGCCTCAGCTATGTCGTCGCGGATGACCAGCGTTTTACTCTTCAGCAAGCGGTCGCGGAGTGCGGCGCGACCCTGATCGGCGAGAAGATCTGGAAGAAATACAAGAAGTGGCCGGTCTATTCGAAGTTCTTCGACAACATGGGGCCGATTCCGCACCACATGCACCAGTCAGCAAAGCAGGCGAAGTTGGTTGGGCAGGAAGGCAAACCGGAGTCGTATTATTTCCCGCCGCAGCACAACAACGTGGGCAACAATTTCCCCTACACGTTCATGGGCTTCGAGCCCGGCACGACGAAGAAAGAAGTGCGGAAGTGCCTCGAGAACTGGAACAAAGGCGACAATGGCATTCTCGATCTTTCGAAGGCGTATCGGCTCAAAGCCGGCACCGGCTGGCTGATCGATCCGTGCATCCTCCACGCGCCGGGCTCGCTTTGCACCTACGAGCCGCAGTGGGGCAGCGACGTGTTCGGCATGTATCAGTCGCTCGTCGAAGGCCGCGAAGTGCCCTGGTCGTTGCTGGTCAAGGACATGCCGAAGAAGCATCATCAGGATCTCGACTTCATCGTGGACCAGCTCGACTGGGAAAAGAACGTCGATCCGAAGTTCAAGGAGAACCACTATCTGGAGCCCGTGCCGGTGGCCGACACCCGCAGCGAGGGCTACGTCGATCGTTGGATCGTCTATGGCAAGGTGGACGGCGAGCAGCTTTTCACGGCGAAAGAGTTGACGGTCGATCCGGGTCGCCAGGCCATCGTCAAAGACAAGGGCGCCTACGGTCTGATCTGTGTCCAGGGGCTCGGCCGGATTAATGGGCTGCCCCTGAATTCGCCAAAACTGATCCGCTTTCACGAACTGACCGAAGACGAGTACTTTTGCACGGCAACGGGGGCCCAGGCGGGCGTCACTTTCGAAAACCTGAGCGAGACGGAGCCGCTCGTGATCCTGCGCTATTTCGGTCCGGAGGTGAACCCGGACGCTCCCGAGATGGGCGGGTATCGGAAGAACAAGTTCAACTGACGCCCGTCTCGCGTTTCCAGCGGCGGCGGGCTGGTGGAATGCGTTGATCCGCGGCGACCACGACCGGCTGATTTCTGAAACATCTCCGCGACCGCTCACCGGCCGTTCCGGCGACCGGTAAAGCGCGCTTCCCCAGCGGTCCAACAAAGCCAACTGGGGATCGCCGGCGCAGCACCGGCGTCAAACTTCCCCCGACGGATCCCTCGAGCAGACCGCCCGAGCCCGGAGGAAAAACAAAAGCGCCGGAGCCTTTCGGCTCCGGCGCTCTGTGAATTTTAGGTTGCTAAGGTTCGCTTAGAACACGACACGCACGCCAGTGCGGACCTGGGTGCTGTCATCGGAGCCGCTGGCCCACGTGTAGCGGCCTTCGGCAAAGATGCCGAGGCGCTGCGGGACCACGCGGAACTCAAGACCGCCACCTGCGTGGACGGTGCCCGAGGTGATGCCGTCAGTCTGGACTCCGCCGCCGCCGAAGATATACGGGGCGAGGCAGAGGCCGCCGAGCTCGACCGGGAACCGGGCGATGAGGCTGCCGCTGAAGTTCCACACGCCGTTCACGCCGCCGTCGAAGATGTTGGCATCCGCGCCGACGCCGAGATAGCGCATGAAGAAGAAGTTGACGCCGACGCCGCCGCCGAAGCCATCGGTATAGCCGCCGCCTTCGGTGTCAGTGTAGCTGCCGAACAGGTCGAGCTGGAGCTCGGTGTCCTTGAAGCAGGGTTCAACGACTGGTTCTTTGTATTCCTTTGATTCCTTCATCTCGTGACCCGCGAGGGCGCTACCGGCCACCGCCAGGCACGCGACGAAGCTGAATGCGATTCTTTTCATGTAGTTATTACTCCTTGGTTTATTGGGTTTGTCGCGATGCTGGGTGCTCGCTGGGGGAGACAGCTAGGGAATCCTCCGCGGGGTGTAAACGTTTTTTTTTGATTTTTTTCCGCGCAAACGGGGGCCACAGAGGCGGTTGGCCGCAACGGAGCAGGCCTGGCCGGGTCCTCGATCTGGCCGCGGGAGCCAAGCGCGCGGCCTCCGCACCGGCGTGGTCAGACCGCGGGCTGACCGAAGACGGCTGGCGCGCATCCTCAGATCCGCGCCGCCACTTTCCTCACCTCGCCGGCATCGCGCGGCGCAGGCGGAGGATTTTCCGTTTGTCTTTGGGAAAAGGACTCGTAGAGTCGCCCTCCCATTTTTCCAGAAATGTTCCGCTCGCAGACTGAGATGAAAATCTTTTGCGGCTCGGCCCACCGCCAGCTTGCACAGCAAATCTGCGCCGGGATGGGAAAGCCCCTCGGCGATGCGACCGTCACCTCCTTTCCCGACGGCGAAACGTTCGTCAAAATCAACGAGAACATCCGCGGCCGCGATGTCTTTTTCGTGCAGCCTACCTGCCCGCCCACGAATCAGAACCTGATGGAGTTGCTGATTATGGTGGACGCCGCCCGGCGGGCGAGCGCGGCCCGGATCACGGCGGTCATCCCGTTTTTCGGCTATGCGCGCCAGGATCGCAAAGACCAGCCGCGGGTGCCGATCACGGCCAAGCTGGTGGCCAACCTGCTCACCGCCGCCGGCGTGGATCGGGTGTTGACCATGGATCTGCACGCGCAGCAGGTCGCCGGTTTTTTCGATATCCCGGTCGATCACCTATTTGCCGCGCCGGTGATCATCCGCTATTTGCGGTCGAAAAAGATCGATGACCCGGTGGTGGTGTCGCCGGATGTGGGGGGCTTGAAGATGGCCTCGGCCTATTCGGGCGCGCTCGGCGCGAGCCTGGCGATCGTGGCCAAACGGAGGAAGAGCGCGACCGAGATCGAGGCGCTCAATGTCATCGGCGAGGTGGAAGGCCGGAATGTAATCATTGTCGATGACCTGACGGAGACGGCGGGCACGCTTTCGAGCGCGGCGAAGATTCTCAAGGAGCGGGGAGCCCAGACCATCCTGGCCTGTGTTTCGCATGCGGTGCTCTCTGATCTCGCGATCGAACGGCTGCAAAAATCCGTCATTACCGAGCTCATCACCACCAACAGCGTTCCGGTGCGCAGCGGCGACGGCTTCCCGATCACGACCCTGTGCATCGCCGAGCTCCTCGGCGAGGGCATCACCCGCATTCACGATGACGAAAGCGTGAGTTCCCTTTTCAAAGTCTAACCACCGCCCCACCCGCAAAACCTCAAACTATGGCCAAGCAACTCAAACTCACCGCGCAGACCCGCACCGGCATCGGGCGTTCTGCGGTCAACCAAATCAAGAAGCAAGGCCTCGTTCCGGCCGTCGTTTACGGCGGCAAGGACCAGCCCATCCCGCTCGCACTCAATGCGCGCGAGATTCACAACCTTCTCTCCCGGGCGACGAGCGAACATCTCCTCGTGGATCTCGAGATCGCCGATGGCGGCGCCACCAGCAATCGCCTCGCGCTGATCCAGGAGGTGCAGCACCACCCGATCAAAGGCAACGTCCTCCACGTTGATTTCCACGCGGTGAAGGCCGACGAGGAACTGCACGCGGAAATTCCCGTCCAGCCTTTCGGCGAGGCCTTTGGCGTCAAGAATTTCGGCGGCATCCTCGAAATCGCCATGCACACGATCGAGGTCGCGTGTTTGCCCAAGGATCTTCCCGAGATCCTTCGCATCGACGTCTCCGCGCTGAATGTCGGCGAGGGAATTCATGTGAAAGACATCCAGTTCCCGGCGGGCGTGACCCCTCAGGCCGATGGCGAGCAGACGGTGGTCCGCGTGGCCGCCCCGGCGGTCGAGGTCGAGCCGGTGGCGGCGGAAGTCGCGGCCCAGCCCGAAGTCCTCAAGGAGAAGAAGGAAGAGGCTCCGGCGGCGGGTGGCAAGCCAGCGGCCGCGGCGGCCAAACCGGAGGGCGGCAAGAAATAGCAGCCGCTGCCGGAGGATCATTGGAACATGGATCTGGATGGATCAGCCGCGCCCTGGCATGCGGAGGGCGCGGCGATCCCCCAACCATCCATTGACCTTTTCCGACATTTGTGGACGGCCCGCTTTTCCGCCTCATCGTGGGCCTCGGCAATCCTGGGCGCGAGTATCTGAAGACGCGCCACAACGTGGGCTTCATGCTCCTCGACCGTTTGGCGGCCCAGGAGCGGACGCCCTGGCGCTCCCGGAAAGGCGCTGAGGTGGCCAAAGCCGGCCCTGTTTTTCTCTGCAAGCCGGTGACTTTCATGAACCTCAGCGGTGAAGCAGTGCGACCCTTGGCGAACTTTTACAAAATCGATCCCGCGCAAACCCTCGTGGTGCTGGACGACCTGGCGTTGCCCCTGGGCAAGCTGCGCTTCCGCGCCCGCGGCTCCAGCGGCGGTCACAAGGGGCTCCAGTCGATCATCGAACACCTGGGCACGCTGGACATTCCGCGTCTGCGGATCGGCATCGGTGCTCCGGCAGGCCCTGCCGTCGGACACGTGCTCGGGCGATTTGCCTTGGACGAACGCGAACCGCTGGAGCAAAGTCTCGACCGAGCTTTGGCGGCCATCGATTGCGCGCAGACCCGCGGACTCGAAGCCGCCATGAACACTTTCAATCAAGACCCTTCCTCTGCCTCCTAGAGCAGGAGCAGAGATTCCCCCTCAAACCCCAACCACATCATTATGAAACAACGCTACGAAGGACTTCTCGTCCTTAACATCAAGGGCACCGAAGAAGGCGCCAAGGAAGTCATCGAACGCCTCGAAGGCGACTTCAAAAAAGAAGGCGCCCGGGTCGAATCCGTGCAGAAAATGGATCGCCGGCAGTTCACCTACGTGGCGGGTCCGCTCGAGAGCGGATTTTACGTCAACTTCATCTTCCAGGCCGAGCCGCAGGTCATCGAAAAACTGCGCGCCCGTTTCAAGCTGGACGACGACATTTATCGCCAGAATTTTATGAAACTCGCGTCCAAGAAAGAAAAAGCGGTCAAGGCCGCGGCCTAAGTCCCCCCGCTCTCAATCCCAGGCGAGCCATGGCCAATCTCAACAAAGTGATGCTCATCGGGAACCTGACCCGGGACCCGGAGATCAAGTACACCCCCAAAGGGACCGCGATCGCCGACATCGGTTTGGCGGTGAATCGCAATTACACCACCGAGAGTGGTGAGAAGCGGGAAGAAGTAACCTTCATCGACGTGACGCTTTGGGGGCGGGTCGCTGAGATTGTCGGTGAGTACTGCAAGAAAGGCCGCCCGCTCTTTGTCGAAGGACGCCTTCAACTCGATACCTGGGACGACAAGGCGACTGGCCAGAAACGCAGCAAACTCAAGGTGGTCGGGGAAAACATTCAACTCCTCGGCAGCCGGGAAGGTGCCTCGGGAGGTGGCGGTGGAGAATTCGGGCAGGGTGGGGGTGCGCCGCAAGCGAGGCCGGCCGGAAAACCCACGCCGCCACCCAAGCCGGTTCCAAACGATCCCGATCTCGACGCGCCGGAGGACGATATTCCCTTTTAGGCGTCCAGCTGCGCTGCGCCGAACCCCGCGCTGCGAAGAGAGCCCTGAACCTCGCCGACCTCGACCAGGAAAACGCCCGCGCCGGTCAAGGACGCGGGCGCCCACCCAGCCACGCACAGACGAGGACTTACAGGTCTTCGATCGCCCGCCGGACCTCTTCCTTGCTCTTGCCGAGGCGTTTTTGCAGGCGGCCCATCAATTCGTCTTCCTTGCCTTGGGCAAAGGTCAGATCGTCGTCGGTGAGCTGACCGTATTTCTGCTTCAGTTTGCCTTTGATTTCGTTCCAGTTGCCTTTGAGATCGAGTGTAGTCATGCCTTGATTTCGTGTCGCTCGCCAGAGGTGGACGTGTGGGGCGGCAAAGTCTCAGAAAGCCTCAGCGTTCGAAATACACGCGGGCAGCGCTTCGCGGTCGATTTTCTGGCAAACCCCTCGGCCCGATGCCATGAAATCAATCTCCTGCCGCGCCCTTGCCACCGATTACGATGGAACCATTGCCACTCACGGCGTGGTGGACGAGGCAACACTCGCGGCGCTGCGCCGGTTTCGCGCCAGTGGACGCTTCCTGATCATGGTCACGGGCCGGCGAATGGACGACTTGCGGCAGGTCTTTCCCCAAGTGGATGGGTTCGACCTGGTGGTCGCCGAAAATGGGGCGCTCCTCCACTGGCCGCATGTGCGCCGCGATGAGGTCCTCGCGAAGCCGCCCCCCCCGGAATTTGCGCGTCTGTTGGAAAAGGCCGGGGTGTCGCCGTTGGAAATCGGGCGGGTAATCGTGGCCACGGTGGAACCGCACGACAAGCCGGTGCTGGAGGCGATCAAGACGCTCGGGCTCGAGCTCCAGTTAATCTTCAACAAAGGCTCGGTGATGATCCTCCCCACGGGAGTCAACAAAGCGACCGGTTTGGACAAGGCGCTCAAGGAGATGCGTTTGAGAGCCGAAGAGGTCGTGGGTGTCGGCGATGCCGAGAACGATCACGCCTTCCTCGATTTTTGCGGATTTTCCGCAGCAGTCGCCAATGCGCTTCCCTCCGTCAAAGAACGCGTGGATCTGGTCTTGCAGGGCCGCCACGGCACCGGCGTTGCGGAATTGATCGATCTGGTCCTCGCGCGCGACGGGCAGCCGAAGCCGCCGGTAGCGCAGGATCGGCCAGTGCCACCCCGTGTGCCCCTCGCTTGAAGCCGGCAGGGCTCAGCGCGCCTTGCCGGCTGTTCTCAATCTCAGGCGGCTCGAAGCCCGGACGTCGGCCTTCAGAAACCGCTTCATTTGATCCAGCGCATAGTCGTTGGCCTCTCGCGTCTCGGAAGCGATGCAGTCGCCGGGCACCGCCAGTTTAAAGTCCCGCATGTAAGCGTCGTTGGCGGTGTAAAGGACACAGAGATTCCCGGCGAACCCGGTCAGGATCAGGGTTTCCGCCTCAAGATATTCGAGCAGGATGTCGAGGCTGGTGGAGAAAAAGCCGGAGTGTTTCGGCTTGAGGACAAAGTAATCGTCCTTGCTGGGCGCGAGCAGCCGCACGATCGACTCGCCTCGGACCCCGTCTTCGAGGCAGTGGCGGACCTGGCTGTTGAAGTCCGATTGCCAGCGGCCGAAATTGTCGTTCACGTAGATGGTCGGAATGCGATGCTTTCTGGCGCGACGCTTCAGGGCCGCGATCCGGCGGGCGGCTGGTTCTGCGAAACGGCGCAGTCGCTCGCCCTCGGGAAACTCGAGGTCGTTGATGACATCAATCAGGAGCAGCGCAATGGGCGACTTGTCCGGCGCAAAGCCGTGTAGGTCGGCGTTTTTTCCGGTCATCTCAAAGGATGGAAAAGTTGTGGAGAGCGGCTCCGGAGGCATCGACGGATGGGGAGCCTTTTTGAAGCGCGCGAATGTTCATCCTGATCCTGGGATCGTGGGTGCGCCAGGCGAAGGTTGGCCGAAACCCGGAGAATTCCATTGGGCGCGATTGGCAGCCGGGCAGCGGGGGAGTTCCGATACTACCGTGACTCCCGTCTCCGTCGACGGTGCATCGATTCAACACCACAACGCCAATTTTATGTCGAAATCAACTCACCCCACTTCTCCCCCACCCAGTCGCAAGTTGGAAGAGGTAGTGGCCGACCAGCAAGGAGTGCTCAGCCCTCAGGACACCGTGCAGGAAGCGGGCGACAAAATGCGGGCTTTGAAGGCTGAAGTTCTCCCGGTTTCCGAAGAGCGCCGATTGGTTGGGGTGGTGGACGAGCCGAACCCCGATCGCACCGCGGCCGGCCACGGTCATGATCCGAAGTCCGTTTTGATCGGCGAGAGCATGAACCGCAAACTGGTTTACTGTTACGAAGACCAGGATGTCTCCGAAGCGCGACGGGTCATGGATGAGGCGAATCTCCAGGTTTTGCCCATCGTGGATCGCCAGCTTCGAATCGTCGGTATGCTCCACCGCCAGGAACTCGAGGAACCCGCCGCGAGAAAAAGTTAGCGGGGTGCTCTCGGCGGACCGGCGCATCGCGTTGCGAAGCAAGGCGACCTCTTCGCACCGGTGATCAGCCTGAGGTGAGCCGGTGAGTGTGAGGCCGACTTGCAGTCGGCCCGGGCGAGCCGCAGCGAGGATGTTTCGCATGCTCACGCAACAGCACCGGCACGCCTCGCCGCGCTCGCCCAGCCGACTGACTGCAAGTCGGCTTCACATTGGCCTCTACCTCACGTCACCCCCACACCGCCGCGATCTTCGCTCGGAGCTGGGCGCGCCTGCCGCTGGAGCAACTCGTAGAGCTTGGCCGCGCTAAAAAGAAGCACGGCTGGGCGGACCATCGACACCAGGACACGGATCAATCCGCCGAGCAACGCGCCGATTGGCAATGAACGCAAAACATAGCCCACCGCCACGGCCACGAAAAGCGAGGTGGAGGGCGACTGCCGCACCGACGCTTCGCAATCGACATAGCAGTGACGGACCGTTTCCTGGGCGCTGCGCAATGCGGACGCGACGCTGGCTTCCACGGTTCGCGAGGCCCCGTTGGTATTTGGATCAGACATGGCCTACCAGAATTTGAACTTCCGAGCGGTGCGCCCCGCCTCTTTCAAGAGCGGATCGACATATCGCGAAGGGTCGAGATCCGATACGGAATCAGCCGCGTTCTGAGCCGCGGAACGCGCCTGACCGTATTGTTCGCGGAGGCTCTTGGCCACGGGGGCCAGGAGTGAGTGCAGAAGCTCCCGCGCCTGATTGAGCGGTTCATCCACGTAGCGTTCGCGAGCGGTGGGTTCGTGTCTTTGTCCCAGCGCCAGGCCGATGAGGATGCCGATGCCCAAAGCGCCGAGCACCACCGGAACCGGATTCTCACGAGCATAGGCTTCGCCCTTGGCGAGCGCCTGTCCGGCCTGGCTGCGCACTTCGTTGGCGGCGCCCTGGGCATAATTTTTCGCGCGCTGCACCGCGTCCTCGCCGGTCGCGGGCAAGCTTTCGGTGGTTTCAGTGAATTCGTCGTGGTTCATAGGTTTCTGTAGAGGTCGCAAGCGAGGGCACTGGCGGATGGGTGAATGTTTCCAAGCCCCATGAAATTGGTGAGGCTTCGGAGTGACAATGAAGAATCGCAGCACGGATTCTTCACGCGTGTCCCGCAAGAGCCGATAGTCATGCATTCGGCCGCGGTCGAAATGTGCTCGATCGTGCACGCAGGGCCGATGCGGTAGAATTGACGCGATGGATCTAAAATCGAGCCACCCTTTTTGGCCGCTGCAGGATGGCTTGCTGGGCATCTACCCGTCGCTCAAACAGGACCTTCACTGCGAAGTCGCGATCGTGGGGGGCGGCATTTCCGGCGCACTGGTTGCGGACGCCCTCATCCGCGAGGGCGTGGATGTTGTGCTGGTGGACAGACGCGACATCGCGGGTGGCAGCACCAGCGCCAGCACCGCCTTGCTCCAGTATGAGATCGACGTCCATCTGACCGATCTCGCCCGGCGGTACGGGCGGGCCGACGCCGAGCGCGTCTATCGGCTTTGCCTGGAGAGTATCGGCAAGACCGGGCGGCTGCTGGCGAGTGATGACTGCGGATTTGAGCCGCGATCGAGTGTGTATCTGGCGAGCCAGCCATCGGACGTGCCCGGTCTGCGTGCGGAGTGGCGGGCGCGCCGCCGCGCGGGGATCGACGTCCGGTTTTTGTCGGCGCGCGAGCTGGGTCGTCGTTTCTCGTTCGAAGGCGCCGGGGCGATCCTTTCCTCGGACGCTGCGGTGCTCAATCCGTATCGCGCCACCCACGCGCTGGTGGCCCGCGCGACCAGAGGAGGGCTGCGGGTTTTCGATCGGACCGCCGTCACCGTCCACCAAGTGGGCAAGCGCCACGTCGTGCTCAAGAGCGATCGCGGCTGCAAGATCATCGCTCGGAAAGTCGTTTTTGCCGCCGGGTATGAAGCCGGTGCCTTCCTCAAGCGCCGGATTGCGCGGCTCCACAGCACCTTTGCGTTCGTCAGCGAGCCGCTGGCGGCATTTCCCGGATGGGACGAAAAATGCACGCTGTGGGAAACCGCGCGCCCTTACTTCTACCTCCGCACCACCACCGACGGCCGGGTGCTCGTCGGCGGGGAAGATGTGCCCTTCCGTGATCCGGAGAAGCGTGACCGGCTGATCCCGCGCCAGACCGCGCGTTTGCTGTGGCGTTTTCGCAAGATGTTCCCGGAGGTCGATCTCGAAGTGGCGTTTGCGTGGGCCGGAACCTTTGGCGAAACCGACGACGGCCTCGCTTACATCGGCACGGTGCCCGAGATGCCACATTGCTATTTCGCGCTGGGGTTCGGAGGCAACGGGGTGACGTTCAGCGTGATCGCATCGGAACTCCTGCGCGATGCGATTCTCGGGCGGCTGAATCCGGACGCCCGCCTTTTTCGCTTCGACCGCTAAATTGGTCGGGCGTGCCGCGGAAGCCTCAACCCAACAACCGCTGCGCCGCCAGCCAACCGAGGTAAACACCAACCATGCTGCCGATTCCGCTGGCAATGAAGGCGGTCATCAAACCGAAGGGTTCCCCCGCCCACCAACCCACGGCGCCGAAAACATTGATTCCGACAAAGATGAGGAGCTTCACAGGTGCGAACGTAGCAGGCGGCACGCCGGAAACCTTCGCAGCTCGATCATTTTGGAAGCTGCACGCACCGGAAATCTGATCACACTGCGCTCATGCCCCTCTCGACCGTCATCCGTTGCCTTCTCCTCTCGGTGCTCACGGCTGGTTCCGCCGCCGCCGCTCATCCGTTCCTCTGCTGCGACTACAACGGCGGCAAGGTTTGCGTGGTCTCGGCGGAAGGGGCGATCGAATGGGAGTTCGCCGCGAAGAACCCGCAGGACTGCTGGCGCCTTCCAAATGGGAATTATCTCTTTGCCTATGTCGGTGGCGCGATGGAGGTCAGTCCGGCCAAGGAGGTGGTCTGGGAATACAAATCGCCCGAAAAGACCGAGGCCCATGGATGCCAGCCCCTCCCGGACGGGAAGGTGCTGGTCGTCGAATGCGGCAGCAGCCGGATTATCGAGGTGGATCAAGCCGGGAAGGTCAGCAAGGAGATCAAGCTCGAGACGGCACCGGAAGTGAAGCTGCACAATCAATTCCGAGGCACTCGCAAAACGAAGGATGGTCACTACTTCGTCTGCTTCAAGGGCGAGGGAAAGATCGTGGAATTGGATGGCGAAGGGAAGGTCCTGCGGAGCATCAAAGTCCCGGGAGATCCGCATGAGGTCGTGCCGCTTCCTGAACAGCACCTGCTGATCACCTGCGGCGATGGACACAAAGTCATCGAGCTCGACGCCCAGGAAAAGGTCGTCTGGGAACTCAACGAAAACGATCTCGAGGGCAATCCCCTGCGCTTGATGGCCGGCTGCCACCGCTTGCCCAGCGGCAATACCGTCTTCTGCAATTACCTCGGACACGGCCATCTCGGGGAGCAGCCGCAATTCTTTGAGATCACGCCCGAAAAGAAGATCGTCTGGAAATTTGACGATCACGCCCACTTCAAGACGATCAATCAGATCCAGTTGCTCGACGTGCCGGGCGACGTCACCCAAGGCGCGATCCTGCGGTAACGAACTCTTTCTTCGTCCGGCGGGAAAACAGCGATTAGCTGCCCCTCCAGACTTCGCCACTGATGTAACTTCGCCTTCGCGCGGTTGGCGCGCGACGCGTATATTTCCCGGCCATGTCTGCCGACTCCTTCGTTCACCTCCATCTGCACACCGAATACTCGCTGCTCGACGGCGCGGTGCGGATCCCGGAGCTGATGAAGAAGGCGAAGGCTTTCGGGATGCCGGCGGTGGCGATCACGGATCACGGCAACCTCTTTGGAGCCATCCAGTTTTATCAGGAGGCGGTGAAGGCGGGGATCAAGCCGATCGTGGGCTGCGAGGTTTATGTGGCGCCGGGGTCCTACAGGGATCGGGGCAATGCTTCGAACGGACGCGACACCGCTTATCACTTCACCCTGCTGGCCAGGGACGAGGACGGCTATCGCAACCTCATCAAGCTGGTCTCTGTCGCGCACCTCGACGGCATGTACTACAAGCCGCGAATCGACAAAGAGCTGCTCGCCGAGCACTCGGCCGGTTTGATCGGGCTAAGCGGATGTTTGAAGGGGGAGGTCAACTCTGCGATCGCCGCGGACAATTACCCGAAGGCGGTCGAGCTCGCCGCAAAGTATCGCGACATCCTCGGCGCGGAGAATTTCTTTCTCGAATTGCACGACCACGGACTCGAAGCGCAGCTCAAGTGCAACCGCGTCCTCCCGCGCATCGGCCAGGAACTTGGGCTCGGGCTGGTCGCGGCGAACGACGTGCACTTCCTCGAAAGGGCGCATCACGAGGCGCATGACGTGATGATCTGCATCGGCACCGGCGCCAACGTCGCGGACGAGCGCCGGATGAAATACGTGCCCGAGCTGTATTTCAAATCACCGGCCGAAATGGCGGCTCTTTTCCGCGAACATCCGGAGGCGATCACGAACACCCTGGCGATCGCGGAACGCTGCGATTTGAAGATCGAGTTCGGGCAGCCGAAGTATCCGAACTACACCCCGCCCAGCGGCCTGAAACAAGAGGAGTATCTTCGCCAAATCGTCGCGGAAGGCGTGCGCAAGCGCTATGGCGAGCGCGCCATGGACGACCCGGTGATCAAGGAGCGCATCGAGCGCGAACTCGGCGTGCTCGAGACGCAGGGCTTCGTGAACTACTTTCTGATCGTATGGGATTTCATCAGTTGGGCGAAGGAGCATGGCATTCCCGTGGGCCCGGGCCGCGGCTCGGCGGCGGGATCGATGGTCGCCTACGCCATGGGCATCACCGACATCGACCCGATCCTCTACAAACTGCTATTCGAACGTTTCCTCAACCCGGAGCGCGTCAGCCCACCCGACATCGACGTCGATTTCTGCGTGAATCGACGCGGCGAGGTCATCGAATACGTGCGCCAGAAATATGGCGACCGCGCGGTGTCGCAGATCGTCACCTTCGGCACGATGGGCGCCAAATCAGTGGTCCGCGACGTGGCCCGCGTGCTGGGCTGGGGCTACGGCGACGCCGATCGCGTAGCGAAAATGATCCCGAACGAGCTCGGCATCACGCTGGCCGGCTCGGACAAGAAGAACAAGGAAACTGGCGAAAAGGAACACATCCCCGGCGCAATCGACAAGAATCCCGAGCTGAAGAAAGCGGTCGAGGAGGAGGGCGCGACTCGGCAGATGTGGGAGTATGCGACGACCCTGGAAGGGCTGACGCGCGGCGTCGGCGTGCATGCAGCGGGCGTGGTGATCAGCGACCGCGACCTGTCCGAATACATCCCGCTGACCCGCGCCAACGACGGGTCGATCGTCAGCCAGTATGCGATGGGTCCGCTGACGGACCTCGGCATGCTGAAGATGGACTTCCTGGGGCTCAAGACGCTGACCGTGATCACCGACGCCGTCGTGCTCATCCGCGGCAAGGTGCCCGACTTCAACATCGACACCATCCCGCTCGATGATCAGGCCACTTTCGACATGCTCAATCGCGGTGAGACGATCGCCATCTTCCAGTTGGAATCCGGCGGCATGGTCGGCGTCTGCCGGCAGTTCGACATCAAGGACATCGAGGACATCAACGCCATCCTGGCGCTCTACCGGCCGGGCCCGATGGACCTGATCCCGGACTACATCAAACGCAAAAAGGGCCTCCAGAAGATCAAGTATGCGCACCCGCTTCTCGAGACCGTTTGCGCCGATACTTACGGCATTTTCGTTTACCAGGAGCAGGTGATGGCCGCCGCATCGGTGCTCGCCGGCTACACCCTCGGCGGCGCCGATTTGCTCCGGCGCGCGATGGGCAAGAAGGACAAGGAGAAGATGGCGAAGGAGCGCGAAAAGTTCGTCGAGGGATGCAAGACGCTGAACGACATCGATCCGAAAAAGGCGAACGAGATCTTCGACTTGCTGGAAAAATTCGCCGGGTACGGGTTCAACCGGTCGCACTCGGCCGCCTATGCGTGGGTCAGCTACCAGACGGCGTATTTGAAGGCGAATTACCCGGTCGAGTTCATGGCCGCGGTGATGAGCAACGAGGTCGCGAACACCGATAAGATCAGCATTTTCGTCGCCGAATGCGAACGGTTGGGCATCAGCATCCTCGCGCCTGACGTGAATAAGAGCGGACTGAAATTCGTGCCGGAGGAAGTGAACGATGCGGGCGTGGCGGCCTTGCAGGCGGCGCGCCGCGCGAAGCCGGCGGAGACCACGGAAGAGGAGACGGGAGTGAGATTCGAAGATCTGCCCGAAGCAAAGCCGCGCGGATCGAAGAAAAGCGCCGAGCCCGCGGCCGAACGGGTACACGTGGGCTCCACTCGTTTCGGACTGGCGGCGATCAAAAACGTCGGTGAAACGGCGATGGAAAGCGCGGTCGCCGAGCGGGAGAAGAACGGCCCCTTCAAATCGCTCGAGGATTTTTGCGCCCGGCTCGATTCAAAAAAGCTCAACAAGAAATCGCTCGAATGCCTGGTGAAATGCGGCGCCTTCGACTGGACCGGCTTTGATCGCGCGCAACTTTTTGCCGAGATTGATGGCGCTCTGGCTGCAGCCGCTTCCGCGCACCGCGATCGGGCGTCCGGCCAGGTCTCGCTGTTCGACGCCTTTGAGACCGCTCCGGCGGCGACCAAGCGCTCGGCGTCCAATTTCACGCCGTGGACCACCGCCGAAAAGCTCGCCTACGAAAAGGAACTGCTCGGATTCTACGTTACCGGCCACCCGCTCGACGATTACCGCCCGGCGCTCGAAAGCGGCAAATACGTGCCGATCGCGCAACTCGGCGAACAGGAGGACAAGAGCACGGTGGCGATAGCCGGCGCGCTCACGGTGGTGGATAAGAAGTTCGCGAAGAAGGACAACAAGCCGTTCGCCGTCGTGACCCTGGAAGATCTGACCTCATCGCTCGAAGTGATGATCTGGAGTGAAACCTTCAGCAAAGCCCAGGCGCACCTGGTTCTGGGCAATGTCGTTTCCATCAGCGGCCGCCTGGACCGGCGCGAAGAAGCCCCGCGACTCGTCGCCAATGAAGTGAAGCCGCTGAAGAAACCCGCGAGCGCTGAAAGGCCGGTGGTGCTGGCCTTCGATCGCGCACAAACGACCGAAGCGGACCTGACTGCGGTGCTCGAGATCGTGCAGCAATTCCCCGGCGGGCGCCGCCTGGAACTCTGCTTTACCGACGCGCGAGGCAACCGCCTGCGTTTGCGCGCGGCGAGGGAGTTCGGCGTCAGTCTTACCGCTGAAGCCGAGCAGCGTCTCGGGCCCTGGCTGGCGCGGTGAGAGTCGCCGGGTCAGACGTGTCAGACGTGTCAGACGTGTCAGACGTGTCGGACGTGTCGGACGTGTCGGACGTGTCGGACGTGTCAGGCTGGCAGTCGGACGGAGGCCGACTTGCTGGCTACTTCTGCGGGACGAAATCCACGACCAGTGCCTCGTCGAGCACCGGCTTGAGAATGTCCAAGAAGGCTTTGTGCGCGGGATGCACGAGGTACGCGTCGCGATCCTTGGCGGTTTTGAAACTGACCACCCAGCAATGCGTGTAACCTTTGCCGAGACCTTCGGGGCTGACGTCGGTTCCCCATTCGAGCGAATCGACGACGTCGATCTTGGTCTTCAGCGCGCTGAATTCGTCGGTGATTCTCTTGACCTGCTCGGGCGTGGCTTCCTTCTTGAATTTGAAATGGACGATGTGGCGAATCGGACCGTCGGCGGCGAGGGCGGAAGCAGCGAGCATGGTGATGGCGAGGAGGATGGGGAGGGCTTTCATGGGAACTGGGCGGAGTGTTGGACGATGGCCGGGGTCTGGCAAGGCGGGAGATTCGCTGAAAAACATCAGCGAGACCGCTGATCGGACTGTGGGATGTTCCCGCGTTCGAGGTTGGATGTTCCCTCCGTTGGATGTTGGATGTTCCCTCCCATGTCGCTCGAACACCTTACCCAGCAGCCCGCCACCGATCCGCTCCCTCTTTACCGCTACCGCGATGGAATTGTCGCCGTCGATCTGCTCGGCGCGGCGATTGCCCATCTTGATTTCTTCACCTGGCTCGGGGACCACCCAGCAACGCTCGGCGCCATCTGCGCGCACTTCGAGATTCACACGCGGCCAGCGGACGTAATGCTGACCCTGTTCACGGCTATGGGCCTGGTCACGCAGGCCGGCGGTTGCTTTCACCTCACCCTGAGGGCGCGGGAACACCTCGTGGCGAGCTCGCCCTGGAATCTAGGCCCCTACTTCGTCTCGATGCAGGACCGCCCGCAGACGCTCGACATGCTCAAGGTGCTGCGCTCGGGCAAGCCGGCGAATTGGGGCAGCTACGATCCTCAAGCCTGGGCGCAGGCCATGGAGCGGTCCGATTTTGCGACGCCGTTCACCGCCGCGATGGATTGCCGCGGGGTCCTGCTCGGACCGGCGATGGCGCAGAAGCTCGATCTGGCGCAAAGCACCGCGCTTCTCGACGTGGCTGGCGGCTCGGGCATCTACGCTTGCTCGATCGTCGCGCGCCATCCGCATCTCCGCGCCGCCGTGCTTGAGAAGCCGCCCGTCGATCGCATCGCGCGCGAGTCGATTGCCCGGCAGGGCTGCGCAGAAAAGGTCGAGGTCGTCGCGGGCGACATGTTCACCGGCGCGTGGCCGACGGGATTCGACCTGCATCTCATCTCGAACGTCCTCCACGACTGGGAGGAACCGACGGTGCGCGATCTCCTCGCCAAATCACACGCCGCGCTCCCCTCGGGTGGCCGTCTGATCATCCACGACGCCTTTATCAATGCCGAGAAAACCGGTCCGCTGCACGTCGCCGAGTATTCGGCGCTGCTCATGCAAATCACCGAGGGCAAGTGCTACTCGCTTGGCGAAATGCGTAGCTACCTCTTCGACGCGGGCTTCGAATGGCTGGAACAGCAAACCACCACGGTGGGTCGCGGCTTCATCCTCTCCCAAAAGCCCTGATCGCCACGAGCGCGCTGGAGGGGTTGCCCTCTGCGCGCGAATCGTGCGTTAGTGCTTGGGGGCGGCGGGATGTGAGCCCGCCGGTTTGATCTCCGCCTTGCCGATCAAGGTGGCCCCGTCATCCATGACCAACCGCGCGGTGGTGAGATTGCCGAAAAGCTGGGCCGACGATTTGAGATCGCATTTGCCTGCGACGGTCACGTCACCGGTAACCGTTCCGGAAATCGTCACGGCGTCGGTCAAAATATCGCCCTGGATGCGCGCTCCAGGACCGACGGTGAGGATCTTGCCGGTGATGCCACCGCCCTGCAGTTTTCCGTCGAATGCCAGTTCGCCCTTGAACGACACGGAGCCGTTGATTTCCACGTCGCTGAGAACGTTGCTTTTGTTATTGGTGAAGTCGGGCATAAGGGTCGGTCGTGATCTGGGAACAGGCGATTGGTCGCCCGTGGTGGTAAGAGGCAATGCGGGTGCTGTCAATCGCCGTGCGCAAAAAAATCTGGCATTCCTGTTGATGAGTCTCCAGGTCGCTTGACCCGGGCCTCTTCTCTATTTCTTGAGCTGCTGGCTTTCCTGCATCGCCTGCTGGGCGAAGGTGGTGTCCTGAAACTGGTTGATCACCTGCTCGTAGAGACGCTTCGCCTCGTCCGCCTTGCCCTTTTCCCTAAAAATCCGCGCCTGGGCGAGGAGGGACACCGGCGCGCTGAAGCTCGTCGCGAAGGTCGTCGAAACTTTCTGATAAGTGCTCAGCGCCTCGTCCTGTTTGCCCTGCGCTTCCTGGGTGGCGGCGAGGCTCGTCCAGGCGCCGCTGATCAGCGGATGATCGGGATCCTTGTCGATCAAGGTCCGGAGCGTCGCCGCGGACTCGTCCAGCTTTCCTTGCTTGCGGAGGTCCTCCCCGAGCAGCAGGGCAGCGTTGCCCGCGGCGGGTGTCGCGGCGTAATCCACCATCACCTTGCGAAACCCCTCCGCATCGTGAGCTTCCGCCAGGGCCTGCGCGGAAGCGGTCAATCTCCTCGTGCGCACAAACTCCGAGATGAAATAAATCGCCAGCGCCACGGCGAAGAGTCCTGCGAAGGCGAGGACCTTCTGCCCATGCTGCACCCAGAACACCAGCGGATCGAAGCCGGTGGCCGGTGCAGGCGACGGTGGTGAGGTTTGCGTGGGACTGGCCATAGGGGCGGAGAAGGTGGCAAAGGCCTCGCGGGAGCGCAAGGGCGGCATTTGGCGATTTTGCGATGCGCGGCCAGTTGCTCCCCAAGGTCCACGCGAGAATCGGATTGCCGAATCCTGAACCGCGAGCCGGAGGATTTGAAAACGCAGAGGCGCAGAGGCGCAAAGGACGCAGAAGAGCGGTGACGATCGCCAGCTGGACTGTTCGGTGCAGGATCGCCAGGCGTTTGCCTGCCTCGGCCCGCTGCTCGCGTTCTCCGCGCCTCTGCGTTCAAGACTCGCAGTGCTAGTCTTGCTCGGGCCGGCTAACTGTCCCGCCGCGGAATGATCTGATGCTCCTGCTTCGTCTTGACGATGCTTCGCGCCGGAACCACCCCGCGCCAGACCGTCCCCGGATAGATGATGGCATCGCGCCCAATCAAAGACCCGGGGTTGATCACGGAGCTGCAGCCAATTTCCGCGCGATCGCCGATGACCGCACCGAACTTTTTGAGGCCTGTGGGGACCAGGCCGTCGGGCGTCGGGATGGTGATCTCCGCGTGGTCGAGTTTCACATTCGACAAGATCACGCCCGCGCCGAGGTGGCCCTTGTGCCCGATGATCGAATCGCCCACGTAATTGAAATGGGGAATCTGCGCCTCATCGAAAATGATCGAGTTCTTGAACTCACACGAGTTGCCGAGCACGCAGCCAGACCCGACGATCACGTTCTCGCGGATGTAGCAGCCATTGCGGATCTCGCAGCCTTCGCCAATCCACGCGGGGCCCTTGATCATCGCGCCCTGCTCGATCACGGTTCCCTTGCCGATGAACACGGCCCCGCTGATGAATGGCTTGCCGATGGAGCGGCCCTGGATTGCCGGCTTGAGCCGGAATTGCAGGTAGCTCGTGATCTGCTTCAACGCGTCCCAAACATTGACCGCATTCTCAAAGAGCATGCGATGCTCCGTGTGGTTTAGGTCGAGGTAGTCGTCCGGGGCGAAAGTCATCGCGCGCCCTTGTATCGGGCGCCGCGCACGGGAGCAAACATTCCCCTCGGCAGGAAAGCTGGCTGCGCCGGTCGCCTAAGCCGCCATCGAGACGGCTCAGGGTGTTCGCGGAGTGAGCTTCGGACCTTCCCTGGTATCCTTCACGATCCAGCCCAATTCCGCGATTTCGTCCCGCAGTTCGTCGCTCTTCTTCCAATCCTTCGCCGCGCGCGCCTGCTGGCGTTGTTCGACGAGCAATGTGACCTCGGCCGGGATGACTTGCGCGTCGCGTTCGAGGGTCAGGACGGAGTTCATCTGCTGCCAATCGGCGAGCAATTGGGCCGCTTGCGCTTGCGTGAGCGTGCGCGTGTCCATCGCGGCGTTGGAATCGCGGATGAGGACGAAGAGATGGCCCATCGCGCCGGAGATATTGAGGTCGTCATCGAGGGCGGCAAAGAATTGCTCGCGCGCGGCGGAGAGAGGAGTGGGCTCGGGCGCGTTCGGGCCGGCGTATTCGGCGAGGCGCTCGGTCCATTCGTCGAGGCGCGCGAGCGCGGCGCGGGCGCCGTCCAGGCCGGCGAAGGTGAAGTTGAGCGGGAGCCGATAGTTGATGGTGAGCAGGGCGAAGCGGATTTCGCGGCCGGTCCAGCCCTTGGCGAGCAGATCGCGCAAGGTGAAGAAGTTGCCGAGTGACTTCGACATCTTCTGGCCCTCGACCATGAGATGCGCGCAGTGCAGCCAATACCGCACGAACTTCCTCCCCGTGCAGCACTCGCTCTGCGCGATCTCCGCCTCGTGGTGCGGGAAGATATTGTCCACGCCGCCGCAATGGATATCGAGTTCGGGGCCGAGCAACGCCGTCGCCATGGCGCTGCACTCGATGTGCCAGCCTGGACGCCCCGGTCCCCAGGGCGAATCCCACTTTACCTCGCCATCCTCTTCGTCCCACGCCTTCCACAGCGCGAAATCGCCGATGGATTCCTTCTCGTACTCGTCGCTCCGCACGCGGCCACTGGGGCGCAACTCGTCGAGGTTCAAGTGCGCCAGCTTTCCGTAGTCCGGAAACTTCGCCAGCCGGAAGTACAGACTCTTGTCCTCCGCCTGATAGGCGATCCCTTTCACCTCCAACTCCGTGATCATTGCAATCATCCGCTCGAGGTATTGCGGTTCGGTCGCCGCGGGAAAATACTGCGCTCGCTTGATGCGCAGCGTCTCTAGGTCGTCAAAGAAAGCCGCTTTGTAGATGGCCGTGAAATCCGCCAATCGCTTCCCCGCCGCCCGCGCGCCGCGGATCGTCTTATCGTCAACGTCGGTCAGATTCATCACCCGCAGGACCTCATGTCCCCGCGCCTCGAGATGTCGCTGGAGCAGGTCCTCGAAGACATAGGCCCGGAAATTTCCAATGTGGGCGTGATTATAGACCGTCGGCCCGCAGGTGTACATCTTCACCTGTCGGCCGTCCGGATCGAGCGGACTGAAGGGTTCGAGTTGCCGGGAAGAGGTGTTGTGCAGCCGGATTGGCATCGTGGGATTCGGGAGAAGACCTCAGAATCGCCGGAGGCGGAAGCCATTTGTCAGGCGGGACCGGACCATTGAGCGATCGGGCCCGCACCACCGGATTTGCTACCCGGGTGCTTCCACTCCCGCCACCGCCAGCGCCGCGATGCCTTCGCCGCGTCCCACAAATCCCATGCGTTCGTTGGTCGTCGCCTTCACGCCGACGCGGCGCGCGTCGAGGCCGAGGGCAGCGGCGAGATTCGCCCGCATCGCGGCAATGTGCGGGCTGATCTTCGGGGCTTCGGCGATGAGCGTGGCATCGACGTTCACGATCCGGCTGCCTTGCTCCGCCACCAGCGCAGCGGCCTTGCGCAGGATCTCGAGGCTGCTGATGCCACGGATGGAAGGATCGTTGTTCGGAAAGTGGAATCCGATGTCCCGCTCGCCAATGGCGCCGAGAATGGCATCGGCAATGGCGTGGCAGAGCACGTCGGCATCGCTGTGGCCATCGAGCCCGTGGGAGTGGGGAATCTCGACGCCGCCGAGAATGAGCGGTCGTCCTTCCGCGAAGCGATGCACATCGTAGCCGATACCGACGAGGTTCATCTCTCGAGATCGATCCGGCCGCTGGAGGCCACGACCGAGATTTTGTCCGGATTGTCAGCGCGTGGCGTCATCTCGAACTGGCCGCCCGCCGCTTCGACCAGCAGCTTGCCGGCGGCGACGTCCCACAGGCTGACGCTCGATTCGATGTAAGCGTCGAAGCGGCCACAAGCCACGTAGGCGAGATCGAGCGCGGCGCTGCCCATCAAGCGGCACTTGCGCGCGCGCATCACGTATTTCTCGAGCATTGGCAGGCCAGTGGAGATCGTTGCCTTCGTCTTGGCGAAGCCGATGGAGAGCACGGCGTCGGCGAGTTGCGTGCGGGTGCTCACGGCGATCGGCCGGCCATTGAGGGTCGCGGGTCCGCCCCGGGCCACCTGCCAGAGCTCGTCGCGCATGGGATCGTAGATCACGCCAACGACGATCTCGCCGCGCTCCCGCAGCGCGATCGAGACGCAGAAATGCGGGATGCCGTAGAAAAAATTCACGGTGCCGTCGATGGGATCGACGATCCAGTGGAACTCGCTCGCCTGGTTTCCCGCGAGGCCTTCCTCGCCATAAATCGCATGATCGGGAAACTGTCCGAGCAACTGCGTCGTGATCAGGTCCTGGGCGCGCACGTCGAGGTCGAGCTTGATGTCGTGCGCCGCGAATTCATTCACCTCGAGCGCAGTTCCAAAGTGCTGTCGCAGGAGTTCGCCGGCGGCGCGTGCGGCGCTGACCGCGGCTGGGAGATAAGCATTCATCGGCTTTGGCGGGTGATCGGGCATCGATTCTCCACAAAAAAAACGGGAGGAGAAATGAATTCTCCTCCCGTTTTCGTTTAAGCGGCGTGAGCCAGCTTACTTCTTCTTTGCCGCAGCCTTCTTGGCCGGTGCAGCCTTCTTAGCCGGAGCTGCAGCTTTCTTCGCCGCAGGCTTTTTGGCCGCCAGTTTTTTAGGTGCAGCTTTCGTGGGTTTCTTAGTCGCCATTGAAAATCCCCCCTTTCCTTCCGCAGTAGCGGGTCGCTGAAATTTGTTGAGAGTTATTGGAGATGGTCATCTCTCTCGATGCGTGAGCGTTGGGTAATAAAGTTGTTCACAATGGTCAATGATTTTTTTCTTGCGCGCTCGGAAAATTTTTCGTTTGGGGCGCGCCCAAGGCGCCGCGCGCTCCATTGAGGCACGAGCCAGCGCCCGGCCCGGTGAGCCGCGAATCCTTTGTTGATCAGCTTCGCGCGGCGATGCGCTGAAACGCGCGGAGTCCGGCGAGAGCGGAAGGCGCGCGCCGCGCGCGTCGCAAAATATTTCTGCGTTACTTTCGCGCGGCGAGCATCGCCGCGGCGCGCGCGACGATCTCATCGACGTTCCAAAGCCGCCCGAGACCCTCGTATCCGCAGGCCAGCAGGCCTTCCTCCGGCCCAATGAATTCCACGCCACGCGCTTTCAGCGACGCGACGTTGTGCTGCGTCGCCGCGTGCAGCCACATCTTTCCATTCATGGCCGGCGCGATGAGCACCGGAGCCAGCGTTGCGAGCGCGATCTCGCCGATCGGGTTGCTGGCCAGCCCGCAGGCAAGTTCGGCAAGGATGTTCGCCGTGGCCGGTGCGATGAGCAGCAGATTCGCGCGATCCGCGAGATCGATGTGGCCGGGCTTCCAGCCGCGCGCTTCGTCGAAGACGCTCGTCACGACTGGATTCCGCGAGAGGGTCTGGAAGGTCAGCGGGGTGATGAACTCCTGGGCGCCGCGCGTCATCACCACGTGGACTTCGAAACCGCGCTTGCCCAGCTTGCTCACGAGGTCAGCCGCTTTGTAGGCGGCGATCGAACCGCTCACGCCGACCACGACGACGGGCGCGCTCATGGGGAGAATGCGGGATTCGACATCCGGAGTTCCCGCTCAGCCGAGCATCATGCGGCGGCTGAGCGCGCGTTCGGCGCGCATGATCGCGCTGAAGTTGCGCACGTCGTCTTCCACCGACCCGGTGATAATCGTGTAACGGTAGTCACGCCACTCCAGCATTTCGATCGCGGCGCGCTGGAGGCGGACCTCCATTTGCTCCACCGTCTCCGTGCCGCGCTTGAGCAGCCGTCGGCGAAGTTCGTCCAGACTCGGCGGCATGATGAAGACGTCGGCGAGTGATTCAATGATCCCCGGACCGCCGTGCCGGCGAATGCTGGCCGCGCCCTGAATATCGATGTCGATGAGCACATCGGTCCCGGCGTCGAGATGGCGCAGCACGTTGTCGCGAGGCGTGCCGTAGAAATGCCCGTGCACCTGCGCGTGCTCGATGAAGTCGCCGGCCGCGATGCGGCGCTCGAACGCTTCGCGGGCCAGGAAATGATAGTCCTCGCCATCAACTTCACCGGCCCGTGGCGCGCGCGTGGTGCAGGAGACGGAATAGAGAAAGTCCGCCGTGGGACGGAGCGCGTTGAGCAGGGTGCTCTTGCCCGCGCCGCTCGGCGCGGAGACGACAAAGAGAATCCCCCGGCGATGGAACTGCGACGCGGCGAAGGACGGGGCGATGGCGGGCGCGCTATTCAATGTTTTGAATCTGCTCCCGAATCTTCTCCATCTCCGATTTGCACATCACCACCAACTGCGAAATCTCGACGTCGTTTGCCTTCGCACCGAGGGTATTGAACTCGCGCCCGATCTCCTGGCTCATGAACTCCAGCGTGCGGCCCACGGGCTCGTGCTTGCGCAAGTGGTGCGCAAACTGCACGAAGTGACTCTCGAGTCGCGTGAGCTCCTCGGTGATGTCAGATTTGTCGGCAAAGAAGATGACCTCTTTCACGAGCCGCTCGTCATCGAGCGCCAGCTCCACACCCGCGCGCTCGATGCGATCGTGCAGGTTTTGCCGGTAGCGTTTCACCACGCCGGGCTGCAACTGGCGGACCTTGCGCACGGTCGTGCGCACGACTTTGAGGCGCTTGATCAAATCCTTGGCGAGGTGTTTGCCCTCCTTCTCGCGCATCTTCACGAGATCGCCGAGCGCTTCGTTGAGCGCCGTCTCGACGTGCGGCCAGGCCTCATCGATCGGCAAATCCTCCTCCGCGGGGCGCAACACGCCGGGCGCGCGGAGGATCGTGTCGATGGTTATTTCGCCGGTCGCGCCGAGCTCCTTTTGCAGGTCGAGCATCGACTTGTAGTAAATCCGCGCCAATTCCCGATCGAGCGCCAACGCCGAGTTGCTGCCCACGCTCCGGTGCACGGCCACGACGACATTGAGCCTCCCGCGGGAGACTTCAGCATTGATCACATCGCGCACCCGCGGCTCCATCTCACTCAGCTCGCGGGGCAGCGTCACGACGACGTCGCTCTGTTTCCGGTTCACGGAGTTGAGCTCGACGCTAAACTTGCTGCCGTTGTGGACGCTTTGGCCCCGGCCATAGCCGGTCATGCTTCTCATGGGGGCGAAAGTTACGGAGCGGATGCCAGCGCCGCGAGGGGAAAGTGCGCGCTGGGAGGGCAGCGACGGAAAACGCCGAACGTGGAACGTCGAGTGCTGAACAGCGAAAGAAGAGGGCAGCCGGGTCCGGCGTTCGCCGTTCGAGCGGCGCACGCCGTTTGCAACTCCTCAAGGACCCACGAAGTGCAGTTGGTTATTGAGGGGGCCAGCGAATTCCTGAAGATGTCCTTTCGCGCGAGCGTCTCCAAGCTCTGCGCGTCCGATGCACATGACACCACCTGACCCTGCCCTCCGTTCCCCCCAGCTCATCGCCCGCGATCTGCGCCGCTCGTTCCAGCTCGGCAAGCGGAAGATCGAAGTGCTGCGTGGCATCAGCACGGAAATATTTCCGGGTGAGTCGGTGTTTCTCTGCGGCGCATCGGGTGCGGGAAAGACGACCCTGCTCTATACCTTCGCCGGGTTGGAACGGCCCGAAGCAGGCACGGTGGAGTTCGAAGGACGGCGGCTCTACGACGGGGGCGAGAATGTCCAGGCGCGGATCCGCAATGAGCGGATCGGCTTCGTCTTCCAGGGCTACTTCCTGCTGCCGGAGCTGACGGCCATCGAAAATGTGCTGCTGCCGACGATGATCGGCGGACGTTTGAAGCAGGAAGCCGCCGAGCGCGCGCTGGAGCGGGTCGGGCTCAAGGATCGGCTGCAACATCTGCCGCCGGAACTCTCCGGCGGCGAACAGCAGCGCGTGGCGATCGCGCGCGCGATCATCAATGAGCCGAGCATCATTTTCGCCGACGAGCCGACGGGAAACCTCGATTCGAAAACCGGCGGAGGGATCATGGAACTGCTGCTCGGGTTGGTGCGCGAGCAGGGCACCACGCTGGTGGTGGTGACCCACGACGCGCAACTCGCGCAGCGCGGCGATCGCCGGCTGGAAATCCGGGACGGCTTGCTGATGGCGTGACGGGTGAGATCCGAAGCTCCGAGACAAATCCGATCTGCCGGCGACGGATGCAGGTGCAGGCGAGCTTTCTGCCGCGGAGTTCTCTGCCGGACTTGATTTGCCCGGTAACGACTGCCACGTTCCCGCACCCGCATGGACCTGCAAATCTACATCGACGGTGCTTATTACCCGGAAGCCGAGGCCAAGGTGTCCGTCTTCGATCATGGCCTGCTCTATGGCGATGGCATTTTTGAAGGCATCCGTTTTTACAATGGGCGGGTCTTCAAGCTCACCGAGCATCTCGATCGGCTGTGGGATTCCGCGAGGGCGATCGCGCTGACCATCCCGCTGAGCAGGGAGGAATTGGAAGCGGCAACCCTGGAGACGATCCGCCGGAATGGGTTTCGCGACGGCTACATTCGGCTGCTGGTGACGCGCGGCAAAGGCAATCTCGGGCTCAGCCCGGACCGGTGTCCAACGGCTTCGGTGATCATTATCGTAGCAACGATCCAGCTTTACCCTCCGGAGGCCTACGAGCGTGGGATGACGATCGTCACTTGCGGCACCCGGCGCGCCTCGCCGGCGGCGCTCAGTCCCTCGGTGAAGAGCCTCAATTATCTCAACAACATCATGGCGAAGATCGAAGCGAACCTCGCCAACGCCGATGAAGGGCTCATGCTCAACGAACAGGGCTACGTGGCCGAATGCACGGGAGACAACGTGTTCATCATCAAGCGCGGTGAGGTCTTCACGCCGCCGATCTATGCCGGATCCTTGCGCGGCATCACCTGGCAGGCGGTGCTCGACATCGTGGCCGGGCTCGGCTTGCCGGTCCACGTGCAGGAGTTGACCCGTTACGATCTCTACACGGCCGACGAATTTTTCCTTACCGGCACGGCCGCCGAAGTGATCGCCGCGGTGAAACTCGACAATCGTCTGATCGGCGATGGCAAGCCCGGCCCGATCACGAACCGGATCATTGGCCGTTTCCGTGAGTTGACGCAAAGCACGGGCACGCCCATTTATGCTTGAGTAAGAAGTGAGCAGTGCGGCAGACGCGGCTGTCTGACGACTGACTTTCTGCTTACTTCCCCAAAATGAACTGCGATGTCTGCAAACAAAATCCGGCGACTGTCTTCCTGACGCAGATCGTGGACGGCAAGATGCAGAAGGTGAACCTCTGCGAGTCGTGCTCGAAGGAGAAGGGAGTGACGGATCCGACCGGCTTCGCGCTCGCGGATCTGCTGCTCGGCCTCGGTGCGGCACAGGAAATCGAGAAGGGCAGCGGCGTCACGAAATGTCCGGCGTGCGGCTTTAGTCAGGCGGACTTCAAGAAAACGGGGCGCCTTGGCTGCGCCCAATGCTACGAGACCTTCGGCGAAGCGCTCACGACCTTGATCAAGCAGATGCACAAGGGCACCGAGCACACCGGCAAGGTTCCGCAGCGGCTCCTGCAAACCATGGAGCGCGAGAATCAGCTCAAGGAACTCCAGCGCACCCTGCGCAAAGCCGTGGCCTCGGAGGACTATGAATCCGCCGCGCAGATCCGCGACCAGATCCGGAAGTTCGAAGTGCCGCACTGATCCGCGCCATGTCCATCCATAACATCCTCCTCAATACCGGCGAATGGCTGCGCGGTGAAGGGCCGCATCATCAGATCGTCGTCTCCAGTCGGGTCCGGCTCGCGCGCAACGTGCAAAAGTTTGCCTTTCCCGGCTGGGCGAAAAAAGCCGAGCGACTCCAGATTCTCGAAACGATCAAACCGCGGGTCGAAGAGCTGCCGGAGATGGCAGACGCGTTCTCGGTCTATTCGCAGGATCTTTCCGCGCTGGAAAAGCAGGTGCTGGTCGAGCGTCACCTGATCTCGCGGGAGCACGCGGCGAAGGGTGTCGGCTCCGCGGTGGTGATGAACAAGAAGCAAACGCTCTCGATCATGGTCAACGAGGAGGATCATCTGCGCTTGCAGGCCCTGCGCAGCGGACTTCAGCTCAAGAGCGTCTTCAAGATGATCGACAAGGTGGATACGGCGCTCGAGGAGCGGCTCGACTTCGCCTTCCACCCCCGGCTGGGTTATCTGACGGCGTGCCCCACGAATGTGGGCACCGGCATGCGCGGCTCCGCCATGCTGCACCTTCCGGCGTTGGTGATGAGCGAACAGATCAATCAAGTCATCCAGGCCGTGAACAAGATCGGCCTCGCCGTGCGCGGCCTCTACGGCGAGGGCACCGAAGCCCTGGGCAATCTCTTTCAAGTCTCGAACCAGACCACCCTCGGCGAGAAAGAAGAGGATATCATCGCGCGGCTGCACAAGGTCATCGAGCAAATCATCGAGCACGAGCAGAACGCCCGGGCCAACCTGCTGCAGAAACAGGCCACCAAGCTCATGGATCAGGTCGGGCGCAGTTACGGCCTCCTGCGGCACGCGCACAGCATCAATAGCAAGGAAGCGCTCAATCTCCTTTCCTTCATGAAGCTCGGCATCGACCTCGGCTTTTTCAACGAGCCGTGCCGTCAGCCGGTCGATGAGCTCTTCATGGAAACGCAGCCGGCGCACTTGCAAAAGGGCACGCAACAAAAGCTCGCTGCGGAGGAACGCGATGCCCTGCGCGCCGATATCATCCGCGCCAAGCTGGCCAGCTTCCCGCAGCCCGACCTCGGCGCCGCGCGCGGATCGCAGCCTCCGGAAGCCGGGTAGGCGTGGGTGAGGCCGGGCCGGGCCTCTGGTCTGCTAAAAGAACGACTTCCCGCTGTAAATGGACCGGAGTCCCGCGTCGGATCTGATGGCCACGCGCTTGTCGCCTGCTTCCAGGAAACCGCCGGCAAAGTCCATCACGCACATCGTGCCGTAGCCCGCATGCGGACCGACGGCCACGCCCGCGACGCTGAAATTGCGGCTGAAGAGATTTGCGCGATGTCCGCGGCCGCGCACTCCGTCATCGACGATCAGGGCAATGACGATCTCGCGCGCCTCGCGCTGTCCGTAGGCGATGTTTTCTCCCGCCAGGCCCTGGCGCTTTCCGAAGCGCGCCATGCGATCCCACGGCGATTCGCCCAGCGAACCCGCATGGCCGCGGCCGCCGCGGGCGCCGATATCGAGGACATGACTCAAGGCCGCCCGGCTGATTCCGTCGGACCAGGCCAACGCGGGGAGCGGCCGGGCACGTTGCAGGAAATTGACCGCCTCGAGGGCGGCCCGCGACCCTTCGATGCCGCGCCATGCCGGGGCACGCTCCGCGAGGTGGCGGGCATAGGCTTGGGGTGCCGTTCGAGCCAGGTTGACTTCGTCGAGCACCCGACTGCCGAGGTCTTCCGCACGAATACTGGCGAGGAAAAGTGCCGTAGAAATGAAAACTAATAGAAACTTCATATGATCCACAAAGCAGGCGCGGTACCTGAAATGGGGAATGAACGAGAAACCGCCGGGCCTGCGATCCGACTCGTTGCCTCACGGACGCCTGGAGAGCCGGGATATTGCGACCAAACATGAGCGCCGCGGCGCTCTTCCCGAGGTTTCACGCCGGAGCGACCACGCAGACTATGTGAAAGCCTTTGGTGGCGGATGACCTGAACTTCCCGCGGAACCGGGACGCCCGCGCGCGGCCCACTCTTGCGCGGCGGAACGGAATTGCCCCAGTGCGGACGCCCCTTCCGCAGACGGCATGTGGCATTCTCATAATCTGTGGGGACGCGGGGAGTTTGGGGCATTGGAGGAAGCCCCCGAAAAAAATTCAGCCCCCCGCGGCCGAATGGCCGCGAAGGGCTGATGTTCCCCCCAGAACAATCTTCTAAAGACGTGAGCACTATGGGCCGGCAGCCGACCGCACGCAACAACTTTCTACAATTTTTTTAATGCCAAAGAGGATAAGCGGTGCTTTTCGGCCGCTATTAGGAATCCTAATTGTTGGGCGAAAATCCGTCAGGAGCGTGAACCTGGCGCCACAATTCGCACCAGGAGCTGGCTCAGGGCGACATTCACTTCCAAAGTGGAGGTGACCAGATGCACGTTGGTCGCCAGACAGGCCTCGAGCGCCGAACGCAGTTCAGCAATCTCATAGCGGTGGGCATGGCTGGCGGCGACGCCCAGGGGATAGGCGTTCAGTCCGCCATCTTTCTTGCGAGGCAGATGCGCAATGGCTTCCGCCGGCAATCGTTCCAGCGTCTTCCCGAAAAAGAACGGTTGCGCTGGTCTGGCCAGCCGGTGGCGCGTCATGAGGTCCTTGACCAGCAGGAGATTGCGGACGGTCGGGATGATCGCTGCATACATGATTCCAATGGGCGTTTCACCCTGGAAGAGGAGCTGTTCGAGCAGCCTCAACGCGCGGCTCAGATTGCGTTCGGCGATGGCGTTGCCCAGTTCGAAGACGATCCCTGCCCGCGAAAGCGGGACGAGCAGCCGCACGGCGTCCGCGCTGACCTGCCGCCGGGATGGGCCGAGGTAAAGGTCGAGCTTCTCGAGTTCGTTTTCGATGACCCGGCGCTCGCCGCCGGTGAAAAGGACGAAAAGCTCGCTCGCCTCCGCGGAAAGGGTCAGGCCGCGCTCTGCCGCCTCTCTCTGAATGAGGGCCGCGGCTTCGTCCTCCCATCCGCTCTTGCTGGGATCGACTTTGTCGAAGACCTCCACCTTGGCCAGCTTGGCGAGTGACTTGTAGAAGCTGCGCCGCTTATCGACACCCACGGCGCTGAGCAGAAATCGCGTGGATGGCGGCAGACCGCCGTTGAGCGTCCCGGCGAGTTGCTCCAAAGCATCCAGCACCGCCAGCGAGCGGCCGAGCTGGTCGTCGGCGAGGAAGCTGGCGCTTTTCAGCCAGACCAGTTTGTCCCCGCCGAAGAAGGGGAAGGTGAGAAGGGCTTCGATCGTGGCGTGAATCCGCGTCGCCGCCTCGTCGGCGTATTGGACGGCGCCGTCGATGATATCGCGGGCGAAGTCGCTGCCGCCGTCCGGGGTCAGCCGCTCGGCCAATTCGCGCGCGGTGCGCTTCACCTCGGCGTCATCGGTGCCGACGATTGCATGCACCTGAGCTTTGGTCTGGATCGCGGCCATCAGCACCGCTCCCGGCTGGAAGCCTGTGCTTCAACTGCATTGCCCGCCGCCGCGCGCTTCAGCGATTGAACGTTGGAGGTTGGATCCTGGCGGTTCGGAGATCGCCTCTCATTCGCCACTTTCATTGGTGGCGTAACCCTTAAACTCGCGTTCGAGCGCCTCCAAGCTCGGAAAACGCCCGCCGAATCCTTTTGCGAGCGCCGTCTGAAAGCGCGCCCCTTTCGACTGCGCGTCGAAAAACACGCCGAAGCCGGCCTTGTCGGCGGCGCTGAGGAAACGCGTGAGCCGCTCGGATTCGCTGTAAAACGCTCCCACCTGGAGCACCTCCTGTGGATACGCCTGCGCACTGGTCAGCTCCGCCAGCGGAACAAACCGCGCGGCGTCCACCGCCGCGGAGACCGGCCGCGCGCGGTAATTCCGCGCCCGCTGAAACGCTGCGTAACACCGTATCGAAACGTATTCCGCGTAGCCTTCGTTCAACCAGAGCGGCACGTTCGAGCCGAAGAAACGATCGACCACCAGATGCGCCACTTCGTGTCCGAGGGTATTGCCTTTGAAGCGAAATTGCGGATCGCGCCGGATGAAGAGCTCGCCGCGCGAATGAATCCCGCCGGTCCACGGATCGAGCGCCCCGCGTTGCTGAAACGCCGCCCAATCTTCCGCCGTTTCGAAAACGAAAATGTGCGACTTCCGCTCCCACTTGGTCGTGTCCTTCTCCAATTCGCGTGCGATCACCCGGTAGTAAAACTCGGCCTCCACCGAAACGGGCGCCGCGACGAAGCTGTGGAAGAAGTGGTAGATAAAATTGGGGGTCTCGGCGTGTTTCCACTCGCTCGCGCGGATGCCGAGCGCCGCCTGGCCGAGGGGGGTGACGCTGCGGTCCGACAACTGCGCATAGCCCAGTTCCGGCAACGCGCCCGGTGCCTGCTGACTGAAGGCCGCCGACGCACTCAACAACAGGATGAAAATGAAAACGCGGATCGTCACATCGCTGGGAACTGCACTAGCCGTGCCGCGAGTGTCCCAAGCCGCCGGACACCCGATGATCTTCGATTATTGGATTGATCGAGGGCTGCGCACTCGTGAACTCTCCGCCCCTCGTCGGGTTGATTCACGGCTCAGGCGGGACCTCTCCGCGTGCTCGCCTTCTACCTTCACCAGCTTAGTCCATTTCTCATCGAGTTTCGGGAAGGCCTTGGATTGCGCTGGTATGGCCTCGCCTACGTCGCCTCATTCGTGCTCGGCTACTGGCTTTACGAGTGGCTCGCGAAACGCGGCTACACTGATCTGCCGCCCGCAAAGGTCGGTGACTTTATCACCTGGGCGGCGGTTTTCGGCGTGATGCTGGGGGGCCGGGTGGGGTGGATTCTCTTTTATGGATGGAGGCAGGTGCTCGACGATCCACTCGCGGCGTTGAAAATTTGGGAGGGCGGCATGTCGAGCCACGGCGGGATCATTGGCCTCGTGCTCTTCACCCTCGTCTGGTCGCGCCGGCATCAAGTGTCATGGACGAGCATCGGCGACAGCCTCGTCGTGGTGGCGCCGATCGGACTCTTGCTGGTGCGGCTCGCCAATTTCATCAACGGTGAGCTCTACGGACGCCCGACCCTCGTGCCGTGGGCCATGCTCTTTCCCAATGAGCTTTACGAAAACGCGGGCCTGCAAGCGCAGCTTGGCTTGTCGAGTCATGAGCAAGCCGGAGCCTTGCTCGCGGCCGCGCACCGCGATCCGGCGGTCGCCGATCGGCTGCGTGCCGTGCTCACGCCGCGGCACCCCTCGCAGCTCTACGAAGCAGCCCTCGAAGGCGTGGTGCTTTTTGCCGCGCTCTGGTTCCTGCGCACCCGCCTGCGACTGCCGCGCGGCGTGCTCACGGGGGCCTTCTTCATTCTCTACGCGCTGCTCCGCATTATCGGGGAAATCTTCCGGGAACCGGATCGCGCCTGGGCCATGGGCCCCTTCTCGGCCGGGCAGTTTCTTTCGCTCTTCCTCGTGGCGATCGGCGCCGCATTCATTATCTGGGGATTTCGCACGCAGCAGTACGAACGCGTCTTTGGCGGGGACGCAGAGCCGCGCTCGACCGTCGTTTAAGGCAAGCCATACCGCGCTCCCGGCCTGTCCGGTCGCCAGCGGCCACTTTGCGCTTTTTGCCGGAAGGGCCATCGCTAGAGTGGCTCATCGATGAATTCCCCCGACCCGAAGCATCCGACGATCACGGTGGGCGAATTCTATACCCGTCACTCCGAATCGCTGCAGATGAAGCTCCTCGGGCCGGACTTCGGTTTCGACCGGCGCATCCGGGAACCGACGGTCAATCGGCCCGGGCTCGCGCTCGCGGGCTTTTTCAGCTACTTCGCGCTGAAACGGATCCAGGTGCTGGGGAGCGCGGAACTCTCGTATCTCAAAAGCCTTTCTGCGGAAGAGGTCAGGGTGCGCTGCCACGCTCTTTGCGCGCAGGCGATTCCCTGCCTGATCGTCTCGCGGAGCGCGCGGCCCCCCCCCGCCTTGCTCGAAGAAGCGGAGGCCGCGGGCGTCGCCGTCTTTCGCACGCCCATGGTGACGATGAAATTCATCAACGCGGCCACCCTCGCGCTGGAGTTCGATTTTGCCCCCACCAAGAGCGAATACGGGAGCATGATGGACATCATGGGCGTGGGCACCTTGATTCGCGGCTCCAGCGGAATCGGCAAGAGCGAGTGCGTGCTCGGGCTGATCGAGCGCGGCCACAGCCTCGTGAGCGACGATATGACGCGCTTCCGCGCGCTCGAGGGGCGGGAGTTGGTTGGCACCTCGCCGGATTTGACCCGGCATCACATGGAGATTCGCGGCCTCGGCGTGATCAATGTCATGTCCATCTTCGGGATCGGCTCGGTCCGCCTCGAGAAGCGCCTGGATTTGATTGTGACACTAAAGGATTGGCAGGAAGTCGAAGAGGTGGATAGGATCGGCTTGGATCAGGAATATTACGAGATCATCGAAATCCTGATCCCTCACGTGACCATCCCCGTGCGGGTGGGCCGAGACCTGGCCCGCTTGGTGGAGGTGGCTGCGCTGGACCAAAAGCTGAAAAGCATGGGCCAGAACAGTGCGGTGGAATTCAATCAGCGTTTGCTTAACCTCATGCAGAAGAAGAAAGACCAGTAAATGGCGTTTTTCAGCCGCAAGACCGATTCAGATTCACAATCCAAAATCAGCAAAGAGCTCACGATTGTGAACCGCCTCGGCCTGCACGCACGTCCCTCGGCGATGTTCGTGAAGACGGCGGGCAAGTTCCGCGCGGAAGTATGGGTGGAGAAGGACGGCGAGCGCATCAACGGCAAGAGCATCATGGGCCTGATGATGCTCGCCGCCGGTCAGGGCTCGAAACTGCGGGTGACTTGCGAAGGCGCCGACGCGGACAAAGCGCTGATCGAAATCGAAGCGATTATCGTGCGCAAGTTCGATGAGGATTAGGAGGCGGTGAAAATCGCCCCGCGTCCCACTTTCACCGCCCAAAATCCAATGTGCCCACCGGCCTGCTCATGGATGTTTGATCGCGCCCCGCTCTGCCACTGGGGATGGGTTGTTGGATTGGGGATGGGGCCTGTTCCGGCCAGACCCGGAACCGGCCGAAACGCCCCTTCGCGGCCATGAACGGCGAAGGCACGAACCTCGCGGAGCGCCGGTTCAGCGGGGTGGGCGTGTCGCCGGGAATTGCCCGCGGCACCGTCTTCGTTTATCGGCCGGACGAGGAGGAACCCCCGCTGCGGCGGGTTCAGGAAGGCGACCTCCCCAATGAGATCGCGCGGTTTGAGACAGCGTTGATCGCCACTCGGCAGCAGATCCTCGAGATGCAACAGCGCATCGCCGAATCGATCGGCGCGAAGGACGCCGGGATCTTCGATGCGCACCTGCTCGTGGTCGAAGACCGCACCCTCATCGATGAAGTGCTGCGCACGCTCGCCCGCGACAAGTGCAACGTGGAACACGTCTTCGCCAATGTCGCCGGGCGCTACGCCAAGACCCTCAGCGAGATCGACGACCCCTATCTGCGCGAACGGGCCCTCGATATCCACGACGTTTGCCGCCGGGTCATCCACAACCTCATGGGCAAGGAGCGGCGCGACCTGGCCAGCATCAATGTGCCGGTCATCCTGCTCGCGCACAATCTGACCCCCTCGGACACCGCGCAGCTCCACCGCGAGCTCGTCCTCGGCTTCGGCACCGACGTCGGCAGCAAGACCTCGCACACCGCGATCATGGCGCGGTCGCTGAATATTCCGGCGGTGGTCGGGCTGCACGATATCTCGACCCAGCTCGCCTCCGGCGATCATGTCCTGCTCGACGGTTATAACGGCCTCGTCATCGTCAACCCCAACGACCAGACCCTCTGGGAATACGGCGAGCTGGAAATCAAGAAGGGCGAGGTTGAGGAAAAGCTCACCCAACTGCGCGAAACGGAATCGCGCACGCTCGATGGCCGCCATGTCATTCTCAGCGCCAATATCGAACTGCCGGAAGACCTCGACCAGGTGCGGGAGTGCGGGGCCGAAGGCGTGGGCCTCTATCGCACCGAGTTTTTTTACCTCAATCGGACGGAACTTCCCAACGAAGAGGCCCAGTACGCCGCCTACCGCAAAGTCGCAGATCGCGTCCTCCCGCACAGCGTCATCATCCGCACCCTCGATCTGGGCGGCGACAAATTCATGAGCGCGCTGCACATGCCCGAGGAGCTCAATCCCTTCCTCGGCTGGCGCGCGATCCGCTTTTGCCTGGAACGCGTCGATATCTTCAAGGTGCAACTCCGCGCCATTCTCCGCGCCAGCGCCGCGGGCAATGTGAAGCTGATGTATCCGATGATCTCCGGCGTCGAGGAGTTGCGCCGGGCCAATGCCATCCTTGAGGAATGTCGTGTCGAGCTCCGCAACGAGCGGCTCCCTTTCGACGAGAAGATGGAAATCGGAGCGATGATCGAAATCCCGAGCGCCGCGATCGCCTCCGATATTCTCGCTCGCGAGGTGAACTTTTTCAGCATCGGCACGAACGATCTGATCCAGTACTCCATCGCGGTCGATCGCCTCAACGAGCACATTGCGCATCTTTACGAGCCGACGCATCCGGCGATCATTCGCCTCATCCGGATGACGGTGCAGGCGGCGCACGCCCACAATCTCTGGGTCGGAATCTGCGGCGAGATGGCCGGCGACATCGCGCTCACGCCCCTGCTCCTGGGGCTGGGCGTGGACGAGCTCAGCACCGGGGCCAGCCTCGTTCCGCGGGTCAAACGCGCGGTCCAGGCGCTGGATATCGCGGCCTGTCTGCAACTGCTCGAGGATGTGAAGAACATGGACTCGGCCAGCGCGATCCTCGCGAAGTGCGAGGAGGTGGCGCGCGCCCATTACGGGGACTTGTTCTGAGCGCGGCGGCGCTTCACCCGACCACGCGCCGCACACTCTCATCGAGCACGGCGACCTGAGCGCGCACGCGTTGTTCGAGCGCAAACTCGCTGGGGGTTTCGATGGTCAGCGCGCGGCGGGCGTGGAATTTGTGCAGCCAGATGGCCTCCGGGTACCCCACCCGTTCCAACCAACGGCGTTCGATCCGGCGGCGAATCAACCCGGCCTGCGATCTGCGGCCCTCGATCTTTACCCGCGGGTCGATGGCGATTTCCTGGCCCGCCACGGCGAGCAGCTCTTCGCCCCAGAAAGGCAGCGCCCGCTTGATCTCGTACAGGTAGAAGCCCTGGCCGTCGTAGTCCTCGTGCAACATGAGGGCGACCTCGAAGAAGCAGGGCGCCACGACCCGCTTCACGGCCTGGATCAAAGGCTGATCGTCGCGGTGGAAGAGCCGGTTGAGATCCAGGTCCGCGGCGTCCGTGCGGCGGTTGTGAACCAATCCCCACGGATTCAGGCAGGGAAAGAGGAGCAACGGCAATCGCGCGAGCCGGCGGACGTTGGTCTCCGCCCACGCGACCAGGGCCTCAACACCGGCGGGTTCGTCGCCATGAATGCCCGCGGAGATATAAATTCCCCCGGTGTCTTTGAGTGCGGGTGATTTGAGGAAAAAGACCCCGTCTTCACCACCCGCAGCGGTGAGCCGCTGGAGCGGTACTCCCGCCCGCCGGGCAACCGACCGCCAGCGCTGGATCAGAAAGCGATAGTCGTGGGCGCGGTGGGCGAGAGGCTTCACGTTCGGCGCCTTTCCTATCACGTCGTCCTGAGGACCGCCACGGGGAGTGGCGCCGGCGGGACGCCTGCCCGACTGATCGCGGGCCGGACGCCCGCGCCACCCACTCGCTCCCGGCCCGAAATCAATCGTTCCATTCCCCGTCGTTCCCGCTAAACCCGACCCCGCGCATGGAAGACGCCCGAACCACCTCGATGCCCGGCGCGGGCCGCGCGCTCGCGCTGCTGCTGGCGATCAATCTTTTCAATTACATCGACCGTTCGATTCTGGCCGCGATCGAACCGCTGATCGCGGACCACTTTTTCGAAGCGGCCGACGAAACGGCGCTGGCCAAGACGGGCTCGCTGGCGACCGCCTTTCTGTTCAGCTACATGGTGCTCGCGCCGGTCTTCGGCTGGCTCGCCGATCGTTTCTCGCGCTGGCTGCTCATTGCCGCCGGAGTCGCGCTCTGGAGCCTGGCGAGCGGGTGGTCGGGACTCGCCTCCACCTTTGCCACCCTCCTTTTGACCCGAGTCTTCGTGGGCGTGGGCGAAGCCGCCTACGGGCCGTCGGCGCCGACCATCATCTCGGATTTCTATCCGGTCGAGCGGCGCGGGCGGATGCTCTCCTTCTTCTACATCGCCATCCCCGTCGGCAGCGCCCTCGGCTATGCCTTCGGCGGCGGGGTTGCCGAATTCGTCGGCCCGCCCAATGGCTGGCGCTGGCCCTTCTATCTGGTCACGCTTCCCGGCCTGGTGCTCGCGGGCCTTTGTCTGCTGATGCGCGATCCGCGCGGGGTGCGGGCCCGCAGCCAGGAGCGCAAGCCGCCGATCAAGCTGGCCGATGTGCTCGCCCTCTTCCGCATCCGGTCCTATGTCCTGAACACTGCGGCCATGACCGCGATGACCTTTGCGATTGGCGGCATTTCGTTCTGGTTGCCCCGGTATCTGTCCAAGGATCGGGCGGCCGATTTTGGCGGTGCGCCGAGCCTCGGGCAGATCAATCTGACGTTCGGCGCCATCACCGTCGTGGCCGGGATCGTCGCCACCCTGCTCGGCGGCTGGGCCGGCGACCGGGTGCGGCGGCGTTTTCCGAGTTCCTACTTCCTGGTCTCGGGCCTGGCCATGATGCTCGCCTTTCCGATGACCCTGCTGATGCTGCACACGCCGTTTCCGCTGGCTTGGGTGTTCGTCTTTTTTGCGATCTTCTTCCTCTTCTTCAACACCGGACCCGCCAACGCCGCGCTCGCCAACGTGACGCCGCCGGCCACCCGGGCCACGGCTTTTGCGCTGAATATCCTGGTCATTCACGCGCTGGGCGACGCCATCTCGCCGCCGCTCATCGGCTGGATCGCCGGGCAAACGAGCATGAATACCGCGTTTCTCACCGTCTCCGCGATGATGGTCCTGGCCAGCGCGTTCTGGCTCATCGGCGCCCGTTATCTCGGCCCCGATACGGAAGCCGCCTCGGCCAGGGAAGCGGCGGCCCAGTAAAATTGCGGATTGGGGATTGCGGATTGCGGATTGAAGAAAGCCGCGACGTCGCGTTGGAGCGCTTCAATCTGCAATCTGCAATCCGCAATCCGCAATCTTGCTGCGCTCGGCGCGCGCTCCTACCTTGCGCGCATGTCCGACGCTTTGACCCCCATGATGCAGCAGTATCAGGGCATCCGGCGCTCGCTTCCGCCGGACACCCTGCTGCTCTTCCGGCTCGGCGATTTCTACGAGATGTTTTTCGAGGACGCCAAGGAGGCTTCGGCGCTGCTCAACGTCGCGCTGACCAAGCGCAACCAGGTGCCGATGTGCGGTGTGCCCTACCACGCCGCGGAGAACTACATCCGGCGACTGATCAAGGCCGGCCGGCGTGTGGCCATCTGTGATCAAGTGAGCGAGCCGCAGGCGGGCAAGATCGTGCAGCGGGAGGTCACCCAGATCGTCAGCCCCGGCACGGTGTCCGATATTCAGGTGCTGGACGCGAAACGGAACAACTTCCTCGCCGCGATCTGCACCGCGCCAAAAACAGGCTACGGCTTTGCCTTCGTGGATCTGACCACCGGGGATTTCCGCCTCACCGAGCTCGCGGACGACCAGCAACTCGCCGACGAACTCGCCCGCGTGCAACCCGCCGAGCTGCTCGTGCCGGAGGACCAGGCGGCGCAATTCCGCGAGCTGGCCTGCGGCCTGGTGCCGCGGGACGGTTACAGCTTCCTCCCCGACCACGCTTATCCCGCGCTGCGCGAGCATTTCAAGGTGCAGTCGCTGGATGGCTTCGGCTGCTCGGAGATGCACGCGTCGATCGGCGCGGCGGGGGCGATCGTGCACTACCTGCAGCACGAGCTGCGGCGCTCGCTCGGGCACATCACCCGGCTGGTGGCCTATCGCAATTCGCAGTTCATGGTCCTCGATGCCACCACCCAGGCGAATCTGGAACTGGTGCAGGCACGCGGCGGCGGTCGCGATACCAGCCTGCTCGGCGCGCTCGACCGGACGGCCACGCCGATGGGCGCGCGCAAGCTCCGCGATTGGATCCTGCACCCGCTTTTTGACGTTCGGGAGCTGGTCCTGCGGCAGGCGATGATCGGCGACCTGCTCGCCGAGCCCTTCCTCCTCGGCAACCTGCGCGAGACACTCAAGTCCATTCGCGACATGGAGCGCACCGTCGGCCGCCTGACCCAGACCGGCGGCAACGCGCGCGACCTCCAGGTCCTCCGGACCAGCCTCGAACAGGTCCCGCACCTGCGCGCCGATCTCGAGGCGCTGCCCCAATGTGTCTCCTCTGCGACCGCGCCGCTCAGCCCCGGGAACACCCCGCTCCCGCAGACGGCAAGTCTGCGTCACATTCAGGGTGACGTGGACTTGCAGTCCGCGATCCCCACGCCTCCACCCATTTCCTCTGGAGCGGCACCACCCAGCCCGGGGAGCCCCCCGCTCCCGCCGACTGCAAGTCTGCGTCACATCATTCTCGGCGAGCTTCATCCGCTGCCGCACGTGGTCGATCTCCTCGCCAAGGCCCTCGTGGACGAGCCGCCCGCCTTGACCCGCGAAGGGGGCATGTTCCGCGACGGCTACTACGCCCCGCTCGATGAGCTCCGCGCCGCTTCCACCGAGGGCAAACAATGGATCGCTGAGCTCCAGCAGCGCGCCATCGACGAAACCGGCATCAAGTCCCTCAAAGTCCGGTTCACTTCCGTCTTTGGCTACTTCATCGAAGTCACCAAATCGAATCTCGGCGCGGTTCCCACGCACTGGCATCGCAAGCAGACCGTGGCCAATGGCGAACGGTTCATCACCCCCGAGCTAAAGGAAGTGGAGGGCAAAATCCTCGGCGCCGACGAGCGCGCCAAGGCTCTCGAAGCGGAACTCTTCGTCCAGCTCCGGACTGAAGTGCTCAACGATCTCCGGGCGCTCCAGGCCACCGCCGGCGCCGTGGCCACGCTCGATGTCCTCGGCGCGCTGGCCGAGACCGCCCGGCTGTTTGGTTACTGCCGCCCGGAGCTCTACGACGACCTGCGCCTCAATATCACCGATGGCCGGCACCCCGTGCTGGACCAGGCGCTGGTCGAGGAAAAATTCGTCCCGAACGACGTGCTGCTCGACGGCGACAAGAATCGCTTGCTCATCCTCACCGGCCCGAACATGGCCGGCAAAAGCACCTACATTCGGCAGGTGGCTCTGCTCGTCCTCCTCGCGCAGATCGGCTCGTGGGTGCCGGCGAAGGAGGCCGCCATCGGGCTCGCCGACCGCATCTTCACCCGCGTGGGCGCCAACGACGATCTCTCCCGCGGGCAGAGCACCTTCATGGTGGAGATGAACGAGACCGCCAACATCACCAACAACGCCACCGCGCGCAGCCTCGTCATCCTCGATGAAATCGGTCGCGGCACCTCAACCTTCGACGGACTGTCCATCGCCTGGAGCGTCGCCGAATACCTGCACGACGAGACGAAAGCGCGCACCCTATTCGCCACGCATTACCACGAACTCACCGAACTCGAACTCACCCGGACCGGCGTGCGCAACTACAACATCGCTGTCCGCGAGTGGAACGATCAGATCATTTTCCTGCGCAAGATCGTGAAGGGCGGCGCCGACAAGAGCTACGGCATCCAGGTCGCGCGCCTCGCCGGCCTGCCGCCCACGATCATCGCCCGTGCGAAGGAAATCCTGAGCAATCTCGAACAGCACGAACTCAACGCCGACGGCAAACCGACCCTTGCTGAAGCACCGCCGCCACCGAAGCACGGCAAGCCCCGGAATAAGAAAGCGGCAGAGCAGGCCCTCGCAGAGATGAAGCCGCAGA
>JAXDQW010000052.1:0-53363 GCA_034667665.1 Chthoniobacter sp. | reverse complement strand
CCCAATACCTCCCGCCCGGCGTGTCCACCGGCCACGGAAGTTGCTCCAAAGTGGATTCACCCAGCGGGGGAACGGTGACGGCCCTTTCCAACGGCGGCATCCCTCACCACAGCAGACCTTTGCACCCTGGGCGATGCTTTTCCATTCCCGCTCCTAGGCTGAATCAGTTCCGCATCGTTGAACTCGACTCACCGGTCGCCCAACTCACCATTACCCTTCGCCAGCAGCACCGCCTGAAACTGCCCGATGCCATCGTCTGGGCCTCCGCCCGCCATGCCGGTGCGCTCCTCGTCACCCGCAACACCAAAGACTTTCCCAAAGGCGAGCCCTCCGTGCGCTTCCCCTACGGTGTCTGATCGCGAGTCCGGGCTTGCCTGGCTCCGGAAAGTCCTCATTTGAGGTGGAGCACCAGGCGGTTTTTATGCCGACGAAGCTTGGCCTTTACGAGCTGCTCATCCCGCAGTTTCCGGTGGGGATCAATTTCATCCCCGATATCGACCGCGTGCTCGCGCTGCTCGATGTCGAGGAGCTGACCACCTCCTTTGACGAAACGGACGTGGTGCAGACCGGGCGCGTGGCTTTCTCGGAGCTCGCGGGACCGGGGCCGCTGCGGCTCCTGCCGGCCGATGCCATCTCGCTGGCGCCGCCGCCGGCGCCACCGGGAACGCCTCCACCGCCGAAGAACTTTTTCGAGTGGGAAGACGTGGCGATCGACTTCCGCCTGACCATCCCGCGCGACGGCATGCAGGCGATCGACGCGGCGGCCAAGCTCATCGCGCAGCAAAGCGCGAGCGATCCCGCGGCCGCCGAGCTCGACCAGCTCTTCACCGCGTTCGGCGCGCACGACGCGGCGGTTACGGAATTTCCAGGCATCCGCTTCCGGCTCGAGCTGCTCTTCAGCGTGCTGACTTTTCATCTCGGGAAAAACTGGGAGCCGGGCAAGGTCAAGGACGGCCTGGTGGTGCGCGACGATGAGCTGATCACGAAGCAGGGACCGGACGTGAAAATTCTCTCCCGAAAGTCGTGGTCGAATATGAGCAGGGCAACGACTTCAGCCGCGCGCCGACGTTCCGGCTCAAGTCGTGGGGCAACTCCGGATTCGACTCGCCGCGGGCGAGCTGGTGCGCATGGAGCCGCCGATCGCCCGCCGCAAGGACGCGCGCTGCTCGCGCCAACCCTGCCGCCCACGGGCCCGACCGCGCAGCCATACACGCTCGTCATCCGGGTGGAAGACTCGGCGCGCACCAAAAATGTCTTCAGCGACACCATCGCGCTCACAGTCGTCAGTGATCCGAATTCCTCTCCGAAAAAGGATGGCGCGCTCGCGGATCGGCCGCCGGAGAGCGGGCCGCGGCAGAAAGCGGTGCTCAATTCGGAGCCGGCGGAAATGGCGCTGCTCCCGGCCGAGTACGTCATCGCGCACGACCCATCGAGCTCCGGCGTCTCGGAGGACATCCGCGTTCTGCACCCGGACGATCTCGAGCTGGGCGTGACGGTGCGCGGCATTCCGTATCCGATCCAGATCAAGGAAGTCATCGGCGCGAACGTGCGCTCGACGATCCGCCTCGACGTGCCGCCGGGCAGCGACGCGGCGCCGATCGCTGTGCGACTGCCCGGCTGCTTTTGCTCGGGCCGTCCACCACTGGAAGGCTGCGTGACTCTTTCGCACCGCCGCCACTGCGAGCCGGCGCGTTGCTCGGGCGCGATTTTTTCCGCGTCCGCGTGGTGCGCCTCACGCCCAACTCGTGGCCGTTTCGACGCAGAACGGCCGGCTGGCTTTCGATATCGCGCGGATGGCCTTCCGCCGCACCGACGACATTTTCACGCGGCTCGTCGCCCTCGCAGACGACCGCTGGAACGAGCCCGCCGAGCCTGCGCGCTGGCGTCTGGGGCGTCGCCGGACGCGACCCAGGGAACCTTCGCGGGGGCGCTGCTTCAGACGATTGCGCCGTTCTGCGAAACCCGGAGCTGGCGGCGCTGCGCCAGCTCGTGACGAATCACGCGGACGACATTCCCGGCGTGTTCAATGAGGTCATCGACCTGCTGCTTGGAGTCGCGGGGCAGCGTTTGCCGGCCGGCGCCTTCCGCACCGAGGTCGAGAACCGGCTCAACGCGCAGAAGAACGTGCCGCGCAACGAGCGGCTTTTTAACGAGCTGCACCGCGAGCTGATCGCGTCGTGCTTTGGCCGGCGCGACGCGCAATGGGCGCTGGCCAAAGCGATCCAAAACGCCCGGCAATTCATCTATCTCGAGACGCCGGGACTCAACCTGACGATCGATCCGGCCAGCTCGCCGGCGCCCATCTTTGCGGTCGATCTTTTCGCGCTCCTTGCCCAGCAACTCGACACCAAGCCGGGGCTGCGCGTGATTTTTTGCGTCCCGAAGTATCCCGGCTTCGCGCCCGGCTACGAGCCGTTCGCGGCGCACGAAGCCCACTTCCGGCGGGAGAAGATCCTGGCCTTGCCGACCGCGGAGGATCCGAAGGCCGGCTCGCGCGTCGTCGCCTTTCATCCGGTCGGTTTCCCGGGCCGGGCGAGCCGGCTCGAGTCCACCGTCGCAATCGTGGACGACGTTTGGCCGCTGGTCGGATCGAGCACGCTGCGCCGGCGGGGCCTGAGTTTTGATGGCGGCAGCGACCTGGTCTTTACCGACACCGATCTGGTCAACGGCCGCTCGCCTGCGATCGCCGGTTTCCGCCGCCGGCTGGTGGCCAGCCGGCTCGGCGTGCGCGCTGCGGAGAGGAATGAATTCGGCGCCATGCCCGACCCGACCTTCGTGCGCCTCGCCGACGGCGCCCAGGCGCTCGATCCCATCCGCGATATGCTGATCGCCGGCGGCCTCGGCAAAATCGAGCGGCTCTGGAACGGCGAGACTCCGGGGGTCGCGCCGCTCGACCCGAACGGCGTCCCTCCGGCCCTCGCCAACCCCGACGGGCGAAGACTTCGCCTTCCTCGCCGCGCTCGTGCTCGCTGCGGTTTGAGCACCGGTCCGCAAACCCTGCCGCGATCGCACTATCCTCCCCTCGGACCCGCCATTGAAGTTGACGCCGGAAGGAAAAAAGAAAGGATCGACTCTCGGTATGAAAGGACCTGTGCATTTCATTTTGGCAGCAGTGATGATGCTGTGTGCTTGTGAGAAACCGGCGCCACCCGTGTCCGACCTCGCTCCTGACGGGGTTTACTTTCTGAAGGTGGCAGCCCAGGGACGCCTGGGGGATAAGGTTGTGGAGAAGCGCCCCGGGACGCTGCTGAACCATTACGAAGAGGATACCTATTACTCCACGGATGGCGTTATGCTGCAGCTCGCTCCGCAATATGTGACCAACGACATGAAGGTGGTCAAACTGATCGAGATCGAGGAACGCAGCCGTGTCGTTGCTGTCGCCACGCCTCGGCCCACCCCAACGCCAATTCCTCCGGCGACGCCGCCATGGGAAAACCCGCTCGGAAAAGGGGCCTACAGTCGCGATCGCGTGCGCTCTCCATCGTATGTGACGCCGGTTCCTTATTACCGCTGACAGGTTCAATTGCGCCACGACCCTCGGTCCGCGGATCACCGCGTCTGTTTCCGAAATCAAGAATGATCTTGCCACGGCGGCGGGCTGGATGAGGGTGGCGGGCACTCGATGATCCCGCGCCAGTGCCACCTCGCAAATGCGGCGCCCAACCTGCGGCGGCCGCCGGGAATCGTCCCGTGGCTCACGGCGCTGTTGCTCACCGCGCTCTCGCTCCGGGCCGCGGACCCGGAGCTGGCACGGCAAGCCCTGCAGCGCGGCGCCGCTGAAGAAACCGTGCGGATCGCGACGGAAGGAATGCGTGAAAAACCGCCCCGCCCGGAATGGCCGCTATTGCTGGGTCAGGCGCTCACTGACCTGGGGCGCTATGCGGAGGCGCGCCAGACGCTGACCCAGGCGGTCACGGATTTTCCTCTCGATCTGCGGGTGCGGTTCGCGGGCTTCGAAGCCCTGCGCCGGGCCGGTGCCGAGAAGGAGGCCGCACTGCAACTATCCGAGCTGCAACGCCTCGCGAGCACGCGCGCCTGGGCCTACCGCACCGCCGTCGAACGTGTCGCGCTCGGCCGGGTCGCGCTGCTCTTCGGCACCGATCCGAAGCGCGTCCTTGAGCAATACTACGATCCGGCGCGCAAGCAGGAGCCGGAGCTGCGCGACAGTTATCTCGCCAGTGGGCAGCTCGCGCTCGACAAAAATGACTTCGCGCTCGCCGCGAAATCCTTCAACGCCGCGGCCAAGAAGTTATCGGAAGATCCGGATGTCTGGTTCGGCCTCGCCCGCGCCTACGCGCCCAGCGACACCGAGGCGATGCTCGCCGCGATCGAAAAGACGCTCAAGTTCAACCCGAAACACGTCGAGGCGTGGCTGCTCCTCGCCGATCATCACCTCGATTCCGAAAACTACAGCGAGGCGGAAAAAGCGCTGGCCACGGCGCTCGCGACCAATCCGAACCGTCCCGAGGCGCACGCCTATCGCGCGGTGCTGGCCAATCTGCGCGCCGAGGCCAAAGGCGAAGCCGCCGAGCGGGCCGCGGCGCTAAAATTCTGGCCGGCAAATCCCGCGGTCCCTCATCTGATGGGCCGCAAGCTCTCCCAGAAATACCGCTTTGCGGAAGGCGCGGCGCTGCAGCGGGAGGCGCTCAAGTTCGACCCGTCCTTTCTCCCCGCCCGGGCCCAGCTCGCGCAGGATCTCCTCCGGTTGGGCAAGGACGAGGAAGGCTGGAAGCTCGCCGCCGAAGTGCAGCAGGCCGATCCCTACGATGTGGTTGCTTACAATCTGATCACGCTCCGCGACGCCATCGCCCATTTCCGCACCCTCAGCAGCGAGCATTTCCGGGTGCGCATGGATCCGCGCGAGGCCGCCATCTATGGCCCGAGCGTGCTCGATCTGCTCGAACGGGCGCACGCCACGCTGACGAAAAAATACGGCCTGCCGCTGCGGGACCGCACCACCGTGGAGATTTTTCCCGATCAAAAGGATTTCGCCATCCGCACCTTCGGCCTGCCCGGCGGAGACGGCTATCTCGGCGTCTGTTTTGGCAGCGTGATCACCGCGAACAGCCCGGCCTCGCGGCCCAACTCGCCCTCCAGCTGGGAGGCGGTGCTCTGGCACGAGTTCTGTCACGTCGTCACCCTCACGCTCACGAAGAACAAGATGCCGCGCTGGCTCAGCGAAGGGATCAGCGTGTACGAGGAACGCCAGGCCCGCGATGGGTGGGGCGAGCAAATGAAGCCGCGGTATCGCGCGATGATCCTCGGCGAAGACCTCACGCCGGTGAGCCAGCTCAGCGCCGCTTTTCTCAAACCCAAAACGCCGCTGCACCTCGGGTTCGCCTATTACGAATCGTCGCTGGTGGTCGAATGGCTGACCCAGCGCTGGGGGCTCGAGAAAGTGAAGCGCCTCCTCGCCGACCTCGCCCGCGGCACGGAGATCAATGCGGCCCTCGCCACGCACTTCGCGCCCATCGGACAGCTCGACACCGAGTTTGCGCAGCACGCCCGGCAGCTCGCCAGGAACACCGGTCCGAAGCTCGATTGGACCAAGCCTGCGCCGGGCGCAATGGCGGGCGCGAATTCGCTCGCGGAATTCATGGCGAAGAACCCGGACAATTTCACCGTCCTCACCGAGCGGGCCCGGGAACTTCTCGAAGCCAAGAAATGGGAGGATGCCAAGGCTCCGCTAAAATGGCTGATCGAGCTCTACCCCAATCAGCACGACGCCGACAGCGCCTACGCACAGCTCGCCCGCGCCCATCGCGAACTCGGCGAGACTGAGGCGGAACTCGCGCTCCTCACGCAGCTCGCGGATCTCGCCGCCGATGCGACGGAAGCTTTCGAACGGCTGATGCAGCTCCACGCGGCGCGCCAGGCCTGGCCAAAGGTCCTCGACTATGCCGCGCGTTACCGGGCGGTCGATCCGCTGCGCCCGGAGCCCTACCGCTACGAAGCCGAAGCTTCCGAGGCCAGCGACAAAAAGCCCGCAGCCATCGCCGCCTACCGCACCCTGGTCGAGCTCGGGCCGGGCGATCCCGCCGAAATCCATTTCCGGCTGGCGCGACTGCTGCACGCCACAGGTGACGCGGCCGCCAAACGCGAAGTCCTGCTCGCGCTCGAAGAAGCTCCGCGCTTCCGCGCCGCGCACCAGTTGCTACTCGAAATCACCGACAAACCTTCGCCGGCGGCCGGGGTTGAGAAAGGCAATCCGCGATGATCTCCCGCCGCTCCGCCGTCATTCTGGTCGCGCTCTTCTTCGCGCTCGGGGGCTGGCTTTACGCCCAGCGCACCGCGCGCGAGACCGTGCAGCATTCCAACGACACCCCGGTCTGGAAGTACGAGCCGGGGTTTGAGAAGGACGTCTTCACCTTCGCGCGCATCCGCTACAGCAGCCACGGAGGGCGTTACGGCTGGCGCAACTCGCGGCGTTGGTCGATCGATTATCCGGACGCCGATCTCAACCTCGCCTACCGCCTCCAGCAGATGACTTCGATGAAGGTCGATCCGGATTGCCGCGTCCTCGAAATCACTGACCGCGACCTCTTCCGCTATCCGTTCATCTACATCGTCGAGCCGGGCGGCCTCACCTTTACCGACGAGGAAGTGCCGATCCTCCGCCGCTACCTGCTCAATGGCGGCTTCCTGATGGTCGATGATTTTTGGGGCGAGGACGAATGGGACAACCTCGCCGGCGAACTCCAGCGCGTCTTTCCGGATCGCCAGATCGTCGATCTGCCGCGCTCGCATCCGGTGTTTCACTGCGTCTTCGATCTTCCCGAAGACCTCAATCTCCAATGCCCCAACGTGCAACTCGGCACCTGGAGCCAGTACAACGGCGGCATCACCTGGGAGCGCGAGGACGCGCACGACGTCCACATCCGCGGCATTCTCGACGACAAAGGCCGCCTCTGCGTGATCATCTGCCACAACACCGACAACGGCGACGGCTGGGAGCGCGAAGGCGAGAACGAATACTACTTCCGCGAGTTCTCGGAGAAGAAAGCCTACCCGCTCGGCATCAACATCATCTTCTACGCGATGACGCACTGAGCCGGACGATGCGGTGAAGGGACGGCGCATCGCCGTGGCCCAAGGAGCGGCGGGCGTCTCGCCGCCGGGTGGGTTCTTCGGGGGCGCTCCCCGGTTGGTCCGGCCCTTCGGGCGTTGGTGGTCGGCGGCGGGACGCACGCCGCTCCTTGGGGGGCGCTCGCTGGTCTGCGGCTGGCGAGGGGATTCGTGAGAGGGGAAAGGGTCGCGCGTTCGCACGGCCCGGCGGTTCACCGAGGAGTGTAACAGTCCCGTTACGGTCCTCCGCTATCTGCGGTCCGAGGGCTGCACTAATGAAGGGTGCAACCAACCCTACTAATGAACAAACAAACCTTCCTCCTCACCGCTCTCACGAGCCTCGTCGTCCCCTCGGCGCTCTTCGCTGCCGATGCCGCGGCGATCAAAGCCCCGCTTCACGCCACCGGCGATCCCGATGCGACCGGAGTGGTCATGGCGACGCTGAAACCGAAGAAATCGGAACTCATTATTCAGGCGAACAATCTCGTGGCTTCCCACAGCTATGCGATCGAAGTCGCCGGCATCGTCGAGGGAATGGCGACGACGGACTCGAATGGCCGGGCGAAGGTGCGCTTTGCCGTTCCCGCGGTGAACAACGTGCTGCTGCTCGACTTCGATCCCCGGGGACAGAGCGTGCGAATCCTCGACGGAGCGGTGAGCGTCCTGGAGGGCGTCATTTCCGGAAGCGGCGAAGACAACAGTGCGGTGATGGACGAGCGGGCGGATCTCGCGGCGGTGAATGCGCCGGCGAAGGCGCGGGCGCAGGCGCGTTACACCGTCACGGCCAAAGGCCGGCGGACCTTCCGGGTGGACCTGGCCAACCTCACGGACGGACCCTTCAAGGTGCTCGTGAATGGCGTGGAACGCGGGGAAGTGACGTTGCACGGGAAGGCGGGGCTCGCGCTGTTCGATTCCGCTCCGGTCCGGCCCGGCGTGCTCGCTCTCGACTTCGATCCCCGCGGCGCGGTGGTGGATGTCGTCACAGGTGCGACGGTCATCTTCAGCGGAACGATGGAGGCGAAGGCGGGAGGCGTGAACGTCGCGTCGCCGAGCGTCAATCGCGTGGCGATTCCCTCGACGGGCGCCGATCCCGATGGCACGGCGACGGCGCGGCTGCGCATCGACAAGCGGGCGCGCAAGCACTTCTCGGTGGAGGTCGAAAACATCCCCGCCGGCAATTATGATCTATACGTCGAGGGCGCGGGTGTGGGGACGATCGCGGTCGTGGCGGTGACCGGCGGAACGGAGGGCGAGGTCGAGTTCACCAATGGCGACGACGATCCGAGCGAGCTTCCGCTGACCTTCGATCCCGCGGGCAAGACGCTCACGATCGCGCAGGGCGTGACCAAATTCTTCGAAGGCGAATTCGATCCGAACGTCACCGGCAGTGGCACGCCGGCCCCGGAATCGCCATCGCAGCTCGATGAGGCGCTCGCCTCCACCGGGCTCGATGCGGACGCCAGCGCCGAGGCGCGTCACGAGGTGGATGCCCAGGGGCGCCACAAGTTTTCCGTCGAGATCGAGGACTTGGCAGCGGGGGCTTACACGCTCACCGTCGGCGGCGTGGCGCGGGGCACGATCAACGCGAAGCTCGTCGCCGGGAAAGTGAAAGGGGAGATCGAATTCGAGAGCGAGAACGAGTCGGGGCACAGGCTGCTTGATTTCGATCCCCGCGGGCAAACGCTCGAAATCTCGTCGAGCACCGGCGTCTTCTTCTCGCACCTCCTCGGCAGCGGCTCGGCGGGACCGGGCGGCACCGCGGTGACGCCCTTCGACCTGATCGTGCCGCTGATCAGCAGCGGCGCGGATGCGGATGCGACGGCGAAGGCCGAATACCAGCAGAAGGAGAATGGCGAGCGCTGCCTCGAAGTGGAAACCGAAGACCTGGCGGTGGGCGCCTATGACCTGCTCGTCGGTGGCCTTGTGCGGGGCACCATCAATGTGGCGGCCGCGAGCCATGGAACGCGCGGGAAGCTCGAGTTCGATACCGAATCGGGTGCCGGACGGCTGGCGCTCAACTTCGAGGTGGCGGGCCAGGAAGTCGTGATCCGGCAAGGCGCGACGCAGTTCTTCAGCCGCACGTTTCCAACGCCTTGATCGGCCGCGCCGCGGCGACGCGCTGAGGCCTGATCTTGGCGGCACATCGAACCCCCATCGAGACCGCGGAGCCCGAAAGGCTTCGCGGTTTTCGTTTGCGCCGCAACCCCGCTTCCGAAAAGGGAGAGTGCGCGGTGGAATTTCCCGATCCAGCCCATTCTTGAGTGCGGATGAGGAAGACTGCTACAAGCCGGCTTTGCATGCGCATCCTCGTCATCGAAGACGAGCCCGAGCTCGCCCGCCACATCACTGCGGCCCTGATACGCCACGGGCACGACGCGAAGGCGCAGCACGACGGCGCCGAGGGCCTCAAGACGGCGCTCGGCGAACCGCCGGACCTCGTCATCCTCGATCTCAACCTGCCCAGCCTCGATGGCTACTCCGTGCTGGCCAGACTCCGCGCGGCCCAGTGCCCCTCGCGCGTGCTGATCCTCACCGCCCGGGGTGAGGTGGGAGATCGGGTGAAGGGTTTGAAGGCCGGCGCGGACGACTATCTTCCGAAGCCATTCTCGATGGAGGAACTGATCGCGCGCGTCGAAGCGCTGGGGCGCCGCGGGGCGACGCCGACCGCGGCGGACCTGCTCAAGGTCGCCGACCTGCACCTCGACGTGCAGCACCGCCGCGTGATGCGCGCGGGGAAGGCGATCGCGCTGTCCCCGCGCGAGTTCGACGTGCTCCAGGTGCTCATGCAGGAACCCGGCCGCGTCTTCTCCCGTACCGAACTTTGCGAGCGGGTCTGGCAGCGCGATCACGAATACGACACCCGCACCGTCGAGGTCTTCATCGCGCGCCTGCGCAAGAAAGTGGACTCGGGATTCGCCGCGCCGCTCATTCACACGCTGCGCGCGGTCGGCTACACCATCCGGCCTCCCGCCTGACGCCGCTGGGTTTGCCCCGGTCCACTGCTATATTGGCCGCCATGTGCGCTCGCAGTTCCTTCTCGTTGGCCGCGAGTTTCGTTTTGATCGCCTCGGTTTCGCTCGCGGTGCACGTGGACTTCCCGTGAAATCAACCGTCGCAAGCTTCCGCACCAGGCTGATGGCGGCGATGGTCCTGCTGGTCCTGGTGGTCACCGCCGCGGGACTTTACTTCGCGCAAGGCAAGGTTGCGGCGGAGACGGAGTACGATCTCCAGCAGGATTTCCAGGCCGCGCTCGCGTCGTTGCACGGGGTCCAGGCGATCCGTCGCGATGCGCTCGCGGAACGCTGTCGCACCCTCGCGTCCAAGCCGCGCATTCACGCCGCGATCGAGGATAACGCCCTCGATCTTTTGTATCCGAGCGCTCTCCAGGAGCTGCGCGACGTGATGGGAGAGGAAGACGGACAATCCCCGGGGACGGGGCGGGTTCTCCACGCGCAATTCTATCGGTTTCTCGATTCACACGGCGGGGTGATCACGCCGCTGAATCCGAGCGAGGTGGGCGCGCTGAAGGCCGGCGACGAAGGGCAACTTGCTCTCAAGGGCGTGCCCAACACGCAGCAAATTGGCTATCTCCTGAAGCAGGCCGGGGAGGCTGGCGAGACGCTCGCGGAGATCATCGCCATGCCGATCCTGTCCTCGGAAACGGGCGAGGTCATCGCCGCGATCGTGCTCGGATTCAAGCCCGCGGAATTGGAAAGCCAGCGCGCGGACAGTGGCATGAAAAGCGGCATCTGGCTGCACGGCCGGCTCCATCTGCCGTCGCTCGCGGCGCCCGCGCAGACGCGGCTCGGGCGCGAAGTGACCCACGCCATCGCCGCGACCGGGCGCGCCGAGAGCAGCTTTGGCATCGAAGTCGATGGCACGCCGCACCGTCTTTTCTACAAGCGGCTGAATCCCGGCTCGCTCTTTCCGCCCGCTTATGAGGTTTCGATTTATCCGCTCACGGCGTTGCTCGCGCGGCAGGTGCAACTGCGCTGGCAGGCGGCCATGGTCTGTGCCCTGCTGCTCGTCGGGGGGATCACAGTGAGCCACTTCCTTTCCGGACGGCTCTCGAAGCCGGTCGAGAAGCTTGCCGTCGATTCCGAGGAAAACCGCACGCAATGGCAGCGCGCCGAGGCCGCGTTGGAGTTGACGAGCGAGGAATTGCAACGCGCCGCGCGCTTCTCGGCCGATACTTCGCACCAGCTCAAGACTCCGGTCACGGTCCTCCGGGCCGGTCTAGAGGAGTTGCTCGCGCGCGACGATCTCGCTCCCGAATTGCGCGAGGAAATTTCCGCGCTGGTCCACCAGACCTTCCGGCTGACCAACATCATCGAGGACCTGCTGCTGCTCTCGCGCATGGACGCCGGCCGGCTGCGGATCAACTTCGCGCCGGTGAATCTCAACCACCTCATCGAAGCGTGGCTCGATGATCTCAGCGCCCTGCCCGACCCGCTCGAGGTCGAGGTCGCGACCGACCTGCCCCCGGCCCTCGAGATCGCCGGCGAAAAGCGTTACACCTCGCTCATTCTCCAGAATCTCCTGGTCAACGCGCGCAAGTACAACCGGCCCGGCGGCCGCATCCGCATTGCCGCGCGCGAAGATGGGGACTGGGCCGTGCTCACGGTCGCCAACACCGGGCCGCCCATTCCGGCCGCGGCCCGCGAGCACATCTTCGAGCGTTTCCATCGCGCCGCCATCGGCGAAAACGTGCCCGGCCACGGCCTGGGGCTGAACGTCGCGCGCGAGCTCGCACGGCTGCATCACGGTGACGTGCGGCTCACCCGTTCGGATGAGGAATGGACCGAGTTCGAAGTGCGTTTCCGTCTCGCCGCCCGGGCGCCCGCCAGTGCGCTCGAGGTTGCGTGAGAAGCAAAAATTCCATCTGGATTTTGCCGCTTGGGAAACGTGGCTCCGCGATCATCCCGGCTTTACCGCAATGGCGAAATAGGTCGTGCGGCGGCGCCCGGCAGCGCCGCGCGGCTGGCCTTCGCCGTGTCGCTCAGTTCCGCCGCGACCTATTCCGCCAGCAACTTCTCCACCTTCGCCTCCACGGCGCCGCGGGCGCGGGTGTCGCGCAGCTTGCCGGTCTTGTCGATCAGCCACATCACTGGGATGCCATTGATCGCAAACTGCTGCCCATATTGGTTTTTCCAGCCTTTGCCGTCGAAGAATTGCGGCCACGGGAGTTGGTTGTCCTGCACGAATTTCTCCAGCTTCGCGCGGTCCGAGTCAAAGCTCAGGCCGATGACCTCGAAGCCCTGATCGTGCAGCTTGTCGTAGGCGGTTTTGATGTTGGGGATTTCCGCGACACACGGGCCGCACCAGGTCGCCCAGAAATCGATCAGCACCACCTTGCCTTTCATCGTCTGAAGATTCACCTCGCTGCCATCGAGCGCGGTGAACTGGAGGTCGAGCGGCTGGCCCACGGCATCGAGACGGCGCAGCGCGCCCTGCGCGCGTGACTTCAAGTCGTCCGAGGCCCGGCTGGCGAGCAGCTCCGCGATGATCGCGCGCGAGTTTTCGTCCTCGGAACGGTTGGCGGCTTCGAGGAGCACCTGATAACCGGCGTCCGGCTTGTCGGGAAATTCCGTGAGCAGCGTGCGCCCGCCCGCTTCAAAGGCTTTCCGCGCTTCCGCCGGCCCGAGGCGCGGCGCTTCGCGAATCTCCTGCCAGACCTGGCGCGTGCGAATCTTCAGCCGCGCTTCCGGGGTCAGGCCCGGATCGCGGAGTTGCTCCGCTTCGAGCGCCGCCCGCCGCCCGATCGAGCTCTTGTCTCCCAACTGCACCGCGCGGTTGAGGAACTCGAGTTCCAGCTCTTGCGCGGCGCCGGCCCTGGCATGCTTCGGAAAGCGGATGACGAAGTCGTGCGCCTGGGCGGCGGCCTTGCCAAAACGTTCCAATTCGCCGTCTTTCCACGCCCGCAACTCGTCCGGTGAGGGCCGGGTTTTCTGCCACTCGGCCGGCTGCGGCGTGAAGTCCATCCGCACCTTCCGCAGCTCCTCCCAGGCTTTCTCCGGGTCGGTCGCCGGCTGACTCCCGGTGTTCGCAGCGGGTCCGCCGGAAGCGGCGGGCGCCGCGTCTGGCACCGAGAGGCATGGCGTGCCCAGGAGCAAGACCGCCGCGAGCGGACCAAGCCCGCGGGAAGTGGCTGCGAGAGGAGCTTTCATGATGAATCAGAAACGCGGTGGAATGACGGAATCTTGCACAAAAGGAGCCCGCGGCGGCACTCCAAAATCGATCCGCGTCCGACCCCGACTTCCATCTCGCCGTCCGGCGCCCGACGAATACCATCATCGATCATGTCGCCTTGTCTTTCACCTTCCGGCCCGCTGCGCCGCCCACGATGGCCGATGGTCATTCTCATCTTCAGTGTGACGCTGGGCCTCTGCGCCTGCAGCAGCACCACCAAAGCAAAACCGCTGAAGAAGTCTTCCGCTCCGCTCCGCACCGTCCAATTCGTGGATCTTCCGCGTTACATGGGCGATTGGCGGGTGATCGCGAGCATTCCTTCCTCCGCGGAAAAAGGCTGCGTCGATGCCGTGGAGAGTTACGCCCTGCGGCCCGACGGGAAGATCGAGACCTGGTTCACCTATCGGAAAAAGTCATTCGATGCGCCGCAGAAAACGGTCAAGGCACAAGCCACCGTGGTGAACAAGGAAACCAATGCGGAGTGGCGGGTGAAATCATTTGGGTTCGGATCGGTGCCGCATCTGGTCATCGACCTCGATCCCAACTATCAATGGACCGTCATGGGCCATCCATCGCGCGACTATGGCTGGATCCTGGCCCGGGAGAGGACAATGCCGAATACGACCTACGAATTGATTCTCGACCGCCTGGCAGCGCACGGCTTTGATCCCGCGCGGTTTGCCCGGGTGCAGCAACTGCCCGGCGGATTTTCCGGAGCGCATTAGCACCGGATGCTCAATTGCCCATGAAAACGATGGGGCCCGCGACCGTCGTCGCGCCACCGGCCTTCTCCACGCTGATGGCGAACTTGTCCGGCGTGGCGATGAACTGATCGGGTTTAAAGGAAACCCGCGCCGCGCCGTCAGCGCCCACCGGCACCACGCCGCCGCTGATCGGGGTCGGATAAATTGGATCAATCACCCAGATTTGGTAGTCCTTGCCGGCTTCGGGTTTGGGCAGATTGACGAGCTTCACGATGCCCCGCTGCTTTTCCGAATCCCAGAGGACGACTGCGCCGGCCTTGGCGAATCTTGTGACTTGGGCACTGAGCGCGGCGATCCGGATTTGCGCCAGGGCATCGCGGCCCTTCAACAGGGCGATCTCGTTGCGCAACGAAGCAGGTTCGGCCTGGACCGCCGCGATCTCGGTCTTGAGCAAGTTGGTCTGCTTCTCCAGATAAGCGCTCTGGCTTTCCAGAAAGACGATCTTCTCGCGCAGCTTCGTCGCTTCCTCGCGACTTTTTTCCACTTCGGAGCGGCCCGATTCGGCTTCGGCCCGCCAACGTTCGCTCTGCGCCAGCCCACGCTGGGTCTCGGCACGGGAGCGTTCGCGAGCGGAGAAGAGGATGACGCAACCCACGGCGAGGCTGGCGGCGATGGCCCACGGGAGCCAGGCGAGATGACGCGCCAGCGCGGGCCCCGGGGGCGCTGCCGCGGCCGGCACGATGGCGAGGACCTTCGCCCGGAGGTGGGGCGGGGGCAGGACCGCCGGAGCCGCCAGGGCGAGCAAGGCGGTGCTCTCCCGCAGGTCGTTGACGAAGGCCAGCAGGTCGTAGTCGGCTCGCAGCTCGGCCTCGAAAGCGCGCTCGCCGGCGGTGTCGAGCGTGCCCAACACATACTGGATGGCGAGATCCTGGCTGGCTTCGTCGATCATGCGCTCTCCTTCAAAAAATCGCGCAGCCGCAGGAGGCCGCGGCGAATGCGCGCCTTGATCGTCCCCAGGGGCGTGTCGAGTTTCGCGGCGATCTCCTCGTGCGTGAGCCCGCCAAAAAAGGCGAGTTCCACGGCCAGCTTTTGCTCATCGGTAATCTGCTCGAGCGCGGAACGCACCAGAGTGCACTGTTCGCGCAGGATGGGCGCCGCTGCGGAAGCTTCGTCGGCCTGGGGAGCATCGCTGAATTCCGTCGCCGCCTTTTCGACGATGCGCTCGAAGCGCAGGCGCATCCGGAGGCGATCGATCGCCTTGTGGCGGAAAACCATGACCGCCCAGGTAAAGGCGCTGCTCCGCGCCGGATCATAGGTGGTGGCGCGCCGCCAAATGTGGGAAAAGCCGTCCTGGAGAACATCCTCCGCTTCCTTTTCATCCCGCACCATTTTCAGGACGAGAGAGAAGAGGCCCGGCGCGAAGCGATCGTAAAGGCGGGCGAACGCGGCCTCATCGCCGCTGGCGACGCGGCTGAGCAAGTCCGCATCGATCTGCCGCTCGGGATGGTTGAGCGGGGTCATGCAGGCAGGAGCAAGAGCGCGCAAAGGTGAACAGCGGAGCCAGTCTGCGGGGGCACCATAGCGCGAGAGTGGGAGGGTGGAGAAGGGAAGGCAAGCGCCGAACACATGGATAAGACGCCGGTTTGCGGGCGGGAGATGCAACTCTTCGCGACCTTCCTTCGAAGCCTTCCCTTATAGATTCCATAAATCAGGCACGCCCGCTGCTAAAGGATTTGCATGATCTCACTTTCAAGCGTGGCCTCCGAACCCGATCACGACCATGACGACTTGCGCGGGGGCGCGGTCGCCGCCAATCCGAGTTGCTACTCGGTCACCATTTTTACCCAATGCTGGAAGGACGTTCGCGATTTCTACGTGGATATTCTCAGCGCCCAGGTGCTCAGCGAGCGCCACGACCGCTATTGCGAGCTGGAGATCGGCGGATTGCCCATGTGCATCCGCAAATGCGAGCACGGCGAGATGGTCAGCTACTTTCACCTCTATGTTTCGATGAAAAATCGCGAGGGGGTGCTGGGCGAGCTGCGCCGCCGCGGCATCATCGTGACCAGCGTCGGACCCTACACGAACTTTCGGGACCCCGAAGGCCGTGTGATCAAGCTCTCGGAAGAAAAGACGGTCGTTTCCTGAGGCGATCGTGAGTGGGGTGGGCGGACCGCCCCCCCAATAGTGGTGCGGACGTCCGGCCTGCACGAGCAGCCGGACGGCTGCTCCACTTGACGGCAGGCGGGACGCCTGCCCCACGATCAACAGCGCTTCAAACGCGCGCGGCGGCCCGCCCCGCCGGCGACGTGATTCGCTCCGCACCGGCATAGAGATTCATCGAGCGCCCGCGCACAAAACCGGCCAGCGTCTGCCCGCTTTCGCGGGCAAATTCCACCGCCAGGCTCGTCGGCGCCGAAATGGCCGCGACGATGGGGATTCCGGCCGCGTGCGCTTTCTGCATCATCTCGAAAGAGCTGCGCCCGCTGAGCAGCGCTACGTGGCCGCGCAACGGGAGGAGCGATTCCAGCAACGCCCAGCCGATCAGCTTGTCCAACGCATTATGCCGGCCGACATCTTCGCGCGCGGCGAGCAGCTTTCCCGAGGCATCGAAGAGCGCACAGGCGTGGATCCCGCCCGTTTTCTTAAAGGCGTCCTGACCACGCGCGAGGCGGTCGGGGAGGGAAAGGAGCACCCGAGCCGGAACCCGGACCTCGTCGTGCAGCGGCTTGCGACGTTTGATCACTGCGTCAATGCTGGCCTTGCTGCACACCCCGCAACTCGAGGAGGTGAAGACATGGCGCGAGAGCTTGTCGATGTCGAAGGAGGCCGGATGCGCGAGAGCGACATCGACAGCGTTGCCTTTGCCCTGTTCGCCCGGCGCCACGCAGGTGGTGATATCGAAAAGGTCCCGGGCGGATTTGATGATGCCTTCGGTAAGCAAAAAGCCGGCGGCCAATTCGCGGTCGTGCCCCGGGGTGCGCATCACCACGGCCAGGGATCGCCCTTCCACGCGAATCTCCAACGGTTCCTCGGCGGCCACGTCGTCCAGTTCCGCGGCTTGGAGTTGACCGGCCTGGTAGCGCTGGATGGGGATGGCGCGAGTCATGGGGGGCGGCGCGTCGAGGTGCCCGACGCGGCTCGTCACTACAGACGCGAGATCAGCAGCTCGCGCTGGAAGATCAATTCCTTCGGCAGGCGGTCGTGGAGCATCAGGAAAAGCTCGGTCTGCGAGATGAGCTCGCGCTGCCACTCGGCGGCATCGATCTTCATGCATTGCTCGAACTGCTCCCGGGAATAATCCAGCCCCCTCCAGTCGAATTCCTTGTAGCGGGGCATCCAGCCAACCGGCGCCTCGCGCGCCGGCGCGCGGCCATGGGTGCGGTCGATGATCCACTTGAGGACGCGGAAGTTTTCGCCGAACCCCGGCCAGAGGAACTTGTCATTGGCATCCTTGCGGAACCAGTTCGCATGGAAGATGCGCGGCGGATCCCGGAGCTCGCGCCGGATGCCGAGCCAGTGGTTGAAATAATCGCCCATGTTGTAGCCGCAGAAGGGGAGCATGGCCATCGGGTCACGCCGCACCTGGCCGACCGTGCCGGCGGCGGCCGCGGTCATCTCGGAGCCCATGGTGGCGCCGAGATAGACGCCATGGATCCAGTTGAACGACTGAAAGATCAACGGCATCGTCGTCGCGCGGCGACCGCCAAAGATGATCGCGCTGATGGGCACGCCCGCGGGATCCATGGCTTCGGGCGCGAGCACCGGGTTGTTGATCATCGGTGCGGTGAAGCGGCTGTTCGGATGCGCGGCTTTTTCCTTCGAATCAGGCGACCACGGGTTCCCTTTCCAGTCGATCGTGCCGGGGGGTGCCGGATCATCCTTGCCTTCCCACCAGACGTCGCCGTCGGGGGTGAGCGCGGTGTTGGTGTAGATCGTGTCCTTGGCGATGCTCTTCATCGCGTTGGGGTTCGACTTGTAGTTCGTGCCGGGGGCGACACCGAAGTAGCCGGCCTCCGGGTTGATCGCGTAGAGCCGCCCGTCCGGGCCCGGCTTCATCCAGGCGATGTCGTCGCCGATGGTCTTGATCTTCCAGCCGACAAATTCCTGCGGCGGAATCAGCATGGCGAAGTTGGTCTTGCCGCAGGCGCTGGGAAAGGCGGCCGCGACGTAGGTCTTCTCGCCCTCCGGAGACTCCACGCAAAGAATCAGCATGTGCTCCGCCATCCAGCCCTGCTCGCGGCCCAGATAGCTGCCGATCCGCAGCGCGAGACATTTCTTGCCGAGCAGCACATTGCCGCCGTAGCCGGAGCCGACGGAGATGATGGTGTTGTCCTGCGGAAAATGGGCGATGAACCGGCGCTCCGGGTTGCAATCCAGCACGCTATGGACGCCCCGATTGAAGTCGTCGCTGTCGCCGAGCTGGTCGAGCGCCATCTGGCCCATGCGCGACATGATGCGCATGTTGAGCACCACATAAATCGAATCGGTGATCTCGACGCCCACCTTGGTCAGGGGCGACCCGGGCGGCCCCATGAGATACGGCACGACAAACATCGTCCGCCCCTTCATCGAGCCTTTGAGCAGGCCGTGGAGCTTGTCGTACATCTCCTTCGGCGGCGCCCAATTGTTCGTAGGGCCGGCCTGATCGCGCGCCGGGGTGCAGATGAAGGTGAACTGCTCGACGCGGGCGACGTCGTTGGGATTCGACCGATGATAGTAGCAACCGGGCAGTTTCTCCTGGTTGAGCTGGATCAGCACCCCCTGCGCGACGGCCTGCTCGAGCAGGTGGTCTTTCTCCTCCGTGGAGCCATCACACCAGAAGATGCGCTCGGGCGTTGCCTCGCTGGCGATCTGATCGACCCACGCGCGGAGCGTGGCATTGGCGGGAGCGTTCGAACCGAATGTCGTGGTGGCCATAGTGCGCCGAGCATTCAAGGCCGGCCGGGAGATGGCAAGAGCGGTGCGGCCAGGCGCTGGCCAAAAAATAAACGGGCATTTGCTCTGCGCCGCACCCGCCGTTAAAGCTTCCCCAACATGGCCCGCTATACTTCCGGCAACAATCCACCGCTCGGCCATTGGAACAGCCTTCCAATTTACCTGACCACCATTCTGACGGGGGTGTTCGTCGTCGGGTTCGTCGTTTCCGCGGTGCTGATGTCCATGCACAGCTCGCTGCTCCGTCTGCTGATCTTCACCATGCCGCTGGAGCCCCCCTGGTCGCTGTGGCGCCTGCTGAGCTACGTTTTCATCAACCAGGTCAGTTTTTTTACGCCGTTTTCGATCTTCTTCTTCTACTGGATGAGCCTCGGAATTGAGACGCACCTCGGGCGGCCGATCGTCGCGCGGTTGCTGACGCTGCTGACGCTCACGGTTCCCGTGACCGCAGCCGTCTGGTGGTGGCTTTTCCACCAAAGCTCCAACACCTTCCTGAACGGCGATTACATGTTCTTCTCCGGGGTGTTGGTCGCTTTCGCCACGCTCTACCCGAAGACGGAGGTGTGGGGCTGGGTGCCTTTCAAATGGGTCGCCTTCGCCTGCATCGTCTGCGGCTCGTTGATGCTCCTGGCGGCCAACGACTGGGTTGCCTTGAGCCAGCTCTGGACTTCCTGCGCGGTCGGATTCGGCTACATCCGGCACGCGGTCGAGCTCGAATACGACGACTACCAGTCGCCGTTCGCGCGCCTCCAGACGTGGTTTCGCCGCCGCAAGTTTCGAGTCGTGCGGCCGGAGGGCGGCGCTGCGGCGCGGCGCAGCGCTGATCCCGAATCGGCCTCCGCGGACGAGATGGATCGGCTGCTCGATAAGATCGCCAAGTCCGGCATGGCCAGCCTCACCGCCAAAGAACGAAGCCGACTCGAGAAGGCCCGCGAGGCCCTGCTGAAACGAGAGGGGCGGTAGGGCGGCGCGCGGGCGCACGGTGGCCGGACTTTGCCATTGGCCATTTGCTCTTGAGGATTTCCGGCTTCGCCGGATCGCTTTGCCGCTCGACACCCTCCGATGCGCGCGCTCCCATTTCCGCATGAGCGAAGACCCGAGTCCGAAGCCCGAGCCGCAAGCCAAGACCCCGCCGCGTTTCGAGAACGCCTATGTCACGGCGATGTCGCACTTCTACCGCGGCGAGCTGGGCCGGATCATGTCCTGGCGCAGCCGGCTTGATCCCACGACGAACTGGGCGATCACCTCGACTTCCACCATATTCACCGTCGCGTTTTCGATCGAGACGGTTCCGCACATCATTTTCTTTTTCAATATCGCCATCGTCTGGATCATGCTCTGGATCGAGGCGCGCCGCTACCGCTTCTACGATGCCTTCCGGGCGCGGGTGCGCATGCTCGAGGCGCACTTCCTCGTGCCGATCGTCGCGCAAAACACCCGGCTGCTGCAGGGCGAATGGCAGAAGCTGGTCTGCGAGGATCTGCTCCTGCCCTGTTTCAAAATCAGCGCGTTCGAAGCGGTGGGGCGGCGCTTGAAACGCAATTACGTCTTCATCTTCATGATCATCCTCGTCGCCTGGGTCACCAAAATCTTCCTCCATGCCCGGCCGCCGATCACTTCGTTCCGCTCCTTTTACCAGGCGCTGGCCGTCGGCACCTCGATCCCGAGCTGGCTGGTGGCGTTCGTGTTTGTCGCGACCTTCGCGAGCGTCATCGGGATCACCGTTTACATCTCCAAAAACACCGCCGGCGAGATCTCGGAGTTCGGCACGCACCGCACCCTCTGGCGCATTTGAGCCTCCCATGAATCCAGATCCCGCGGCCCTGAGGATTTCCGCGCTCAACTTTGATCAGCCCGCGATCGAACAGTTGCGGGCGATTGTCGCCTGCCTGCGGGCGCCGGGCGGCTGCCCGTGGGACCGCGAGCAAACTCACGCCAGCCTCCGCGCGGGCCTGCTCGAGGAGGCTTATGAAGTCGTCGAGGCGATCAACAAGGCCGACGATGTGAATCTTCGCGAAGAGCTCGGTGATCTGTTGCTGCAATCCGTCTTCCACGCGCAAATCGCGGCCGAGGAGGGACGTTTCGACTTCGATCACGTGGCGCGCGAGATCTCCACCAAGCTGATCCGGCGGCATCCGCACGTCTTCGGGGACGATTCCTGCGCCGATTCCGCCGCGGTGCTCCAGCGCTGGGAGGAAATCAAACGCGCGGAGAAAGGAGGGCGCCTCGAGTCCGCGCTCGACGGTGTTTCCGGCGGTCTGCCCGCGGTGATGCGCGCGGAAAAGGTGCAGAAAAAAGCGGCGCGGGTCGGCTTCGACTGGAGCGACGCGGCGCCCGTGGTGGCGAAGCTTCGCGAGGAACTCGCAGAGATTGAAGCGGAGATCGCCTCGGGCGACGCGGCGGCCATCGAGGATGAAGTGGGCGATCTGCTCTTCTCCGTCGTCAACCTCGCGCGGAAGTTGAAGGTGGATGCGGAAACGGCGCTCCAGCGGGCCACGGAAAAGTTCATCGCCCGCTTTCAGCAAGTCGAAGCGCTCGCCCGCGAGCGCGGTCTGGCTCTCGACAAAATGAGCCTCACCGAGCTCGACGTGCTGTGGGACGAGGTCAAGGCCTCCGCGGCAGCCTCCTGACGCCGGCTGCTACGGGCGCGCCGTGACGCCCAGCAACGCCTCGACCTGCGCGGCAATATCGCCGGTGCGCATCAGGCTCTCGCCGACGAGGATTGCCTGGCAGCCGCTCTCAAAAACGCGCCGCGTATCGGCGCGCGTTTTCAGGCCGCTTTCGCTGACCAGGATGACGCCGTCGGGCACCTCTTCGCTCAACTGCTCGGTCGTCGCCAGATCCACCTCGAAGGTCGTCAAGCTGCGGTTATTGATGCCGATCAGGTGCGCGCCGATCTCCAGCGCACGGTCGAGTTCCTCCCCGGTGTGGACTTCCACGAGCACATCGAGCTGGCAGCTTTCGGCGACCCGATGGAGCGCCTCGAGCTGCGGCTGATCCAGCGCGGCGACAATGAGCAGGATCGCATCCGCTCCGGCGACCGCCGCTTCAAAAATCTGCGCTTCGTGAATAATGAAATCCTTGCGCAGGCAAGGCAGTTTGATCGCCTGCCGGATGCGGGTGAGGTAGCTCAGATGCCCTTGGAAGAACTCCTCGTCCGTCAGGACCGAGACGGCATGCGCCCCGGCCGCCTCGTATTGCCGGGCGATGGCCTCCGGATCGAAATCCGCGACGATGACGCCCGCGGACGGACTGGCCTTTTTGACCTCGGCGATCAGCCCCAGCGCATCGGGACCGCGGTCGAGCGCGAGGGCAAAAGGGCGAAGATCGTTCCGTTGCAAGGCGGCCGCGCGCAGGAACTCGCAGCGGGGCAATAACCGGGCGACTTCGCGCGCTTTGACTTCGAGAATCTGTTGCAGACGATTGGCGGGCATTCGAGCGCGGAGTGTCACGGCTCGCGCGATGGGTGTCAGCCGAAAATGAGAAAGGAATCGACGAACCCGCTGGTGAGCCGCCGGGGACGGGATCGTCACACCGGTCCGGAAGGCGGGCAATCTGGCGATTAAATCGACCGTGCGGCTATTTCTGCCCAGCTCGGGCCAGCCTTTGGAGGTTCTGGCTGCCAGCCATACCACCGGTAGCGAAAGGGGGTGCACTTTCTCACTACTGGGAGGGTCACGCCGATTGGCATCATGCCTGCTTATGGAAGTCCATGCGAATACTGAGCTGCGTTCTTACGATCCTTGGACTGGTTTTCGGTGCGGCGATTGCGCCGATTTCGGCAAGCAATCCCGTCATCCTCGTCAGCGTTCCGGATCAGAAATTGGTTCTGATGCAGGACGGCCTTCGCCTCGCTCAGTATTCCGTCTCCACGTCCAAGTTCGGCGTCGGCGACCGGCCGCGGAGCTATGCCACACCGCTCGGCACGATGGAGGTGGCGGAAAAAATTGGGGACCACGCCGCGGTCGGAGCGGTCTTCAAAAGCCGCCGGCCAACGGGCGAAGTGATCCGCCCCAACGCCCCGGGCCGCGATCCGATTGTGACCCGGATCCTGCACCTGCGCGGCCTCGACGGCTGCAACGCGCGGGCCTATGACCGCGGGATCTACATTCACGGCACGCCTGAGGAGTCGAAGATCGGCCGGCCGGCGAGCTATGGCTGTATTCGGATGCGCTCGTGCGATGTGGTGCGGCTCTTCGACGTGGTGCCGTTGCGGACGAGGATCGAAGTGATCAATCAGCCTCTGTCGCGCGCCTTCCGCGAATTGGCGGCGAACTGAAGATTGGACTGAGGGGGGCATCGCCGGATTTTTTTGCGCCAGCTTTTGGAGTGTTCCAGTCCTCTGGAGCTTTCGGATGGTGCTGCCGCTGCGGAGCGTCGCCGGGCCAAAGCGCCAGAGGAATGGCGCACTGCAAAACGCAAGCGAGTTACGGGGCTGGGCATGTGGAGTGGATTTCCAGGAACGCAGCGCCCTCCGCTTGCACTGACCCAGTGGACGACGAGTTTGCGGCTGTCCGTCCTTGTTTCGAAGCCCATTCACAGGCCCCACAGGCTTCGAATCCTTTGTTGAGCGCCAGTTGTTATTCGCGGTTGAACGAGCAAGCTTTTTTCTTGAAAAAATTTCGCGTGGTTACACGAAAAATCCTTTGCGACCACAATCTGTTGTGGTTTAGTTCGGTCCACTGCCCAACATAGAGTGGTTGTCCCCAAGCCATTCACAGGTTGTTGGGCGCGCGCCTCCCAGTTGTTCACAAACCGTTCACATCTCGTCTCATGAAATTGAAATCCACCCGCCGCGGCTCCAGCCGCGTGAATGTCGCCGATCGCCGGCGCCCCGCAGAGGGACTGAAGTTCGCCCGCGTCTTCAGTCAGAAAGCCGTCGCGCCGTTTGACGAAATCGAGTGGGAACTCCGCACCGCGGAGATCACCGACGACTCGGGCAAGGCGATCTTCAAACAGGAGAACGTCGAGGTTCCAAAATCATGGAGCCCGCTGGCGACCAAGATTGCGGTCTCGAAGTATTTCTACGGCGACGTCGCGAATGGGACCGATCCTTACAAGGGCGGCCGCGAGCGCTCGGTCAAACAACTCGTGCACCGGGTCACCCGGACTATCGCCGATTGCGGGTTCGCGGACGGTTACTTTGCGGACCAGGAGAGCGCGGAGATTTTCTACAATGAACTCACCTGGCTCTGCGTGAACCAGTTCGGGGCCTTCAACTCGCCGGTCTGGTTCAATGTGGGCTTGTGGCACCAGTATCGCGTGGGTGAGGGCCGCGGCGAAGGGAACTACTACTACGATCGTGAACTCGGCGAGGCCCGGCGCGCTCCCACCCAGTATTGCTATCCGCAAGGCAGCGCCTGCTTCATCCAAAGCGTGGACGACAACATGGAGGACATCATGCGCCTGGCCATGTCGGAGGCGATGCTCTTCAAATTTGGGTCCGGCACGGGCAGCGATCTTTCCTCCCTGCGCTCAACGCGGGAGAAGCTGAGCGGCGGCGGACGCCCCAGCGGCCCGCTTTCGTTCCTGAAAGTCTATGATCAGGTGGCGAATGTCGTAAAATCCGGGGGCAAGACGCGCCGGGCGGCGAAGATGAACACGCTCAAGGACTGGCATCCCGACATCCAGGAATTCATCGAAGCCAAGACGAACGAGGAGAAGAAGGCGTGGGCGCTGATCGAGCAGGGCTACGACGGCAGCTACAATGGCGACGCCTACGGCTCGATCATGTACCAGAACGAGAATCTCTCGGTGCGGGTCAGCGACGAGTTCATGCAAGCCGCCATCGAAGGCCGCGAGTGGTGGACCAAGCGCGTCACCGACGGCCAGCGCTGCGAGAAAAAAGACGCGAAGACGCTGCTGCGCAAGATCGCCGAAGGCACCCACGTCTGCGGCGACCCGGGGATGCAGTTCGATACCACCATCCACAAGTGGCACACCTGCAAAGGCACCGCCCGGCAGAACTCCACCAATCCCTGCTCGGAGTATCTCTTCCTCGACAACACCGCGTGCAATCTCGCCTCGCTCAACCTGATGAAGTTCAAGCGCGCCGACGGTTCCTTCGACGTCGATCGCTTCAAGGCCGCGGTGCGCATCTTCATCACCGCCCAGGAAATCATCGTCGATAACGCCAGCTATCCGATCAAATCGATCGCCGAGAATTCGCACATCTTCCGCACGCTCGGCCTGGGCTACGCCAATCTCGGCGCGCTGATCATGAGCTACGGGCTCGGCTACGACACCGACGAAGGCCGGGCCCTCGCCGGCGCCATCACCTCGATCATGACCGGGCACTCCTACGAGCAGAGCGCGAAGCTCGCCAAGGCCATGGGACCGTTCCCCGGCTACCACGACACCACCGCGAGCGGGGTGAAAAAGACCGTCGATTCGACCAACGAGCCGTACATGCTCGAAGTGATCGAACTGCACCGCTCACACGTCGCCGACATCCAGGCGAGCGACCGTTTCGGCTATCTCAAGGAGGAAGCGGAGAAGGTCTGGAACAACGCCCTCGCGCTGGGCAAAAAGCACGGCTATCGCAACGCGCAGGTCACGGTGCTCGCGCCGACCGGCACCATCGGGTTCCTCATGGACTGCGACACCACCGGCATCGAGCCCGACATCGCGCTGGTGAAATACAAGCTCCTCGCGGGGGGCGGCATGCTCAAAATCGTCAACCAGACGGTGCGTCCGGCGCTGACCAACCTGGGTTACGAAGCGGCCGAGATCGAAAGGATCATCGCCCACATCGACAAGTACGACACCATCGAGGACGTGCTCGACGAGCAGACCGGCGAAACCATTTACAGCGGCCTCAAGCCCGAGCACATCCCGGTCTTCGATTGCGCCTTCAAGCCGCACCGCGGCACGCGCAGCCTGCACTACCGCGGCCATATTCGCATGATGGCGGCCGCGCAGCCCTTCCTGAGCGGCGCGATCTCGAAGACGGTCAACCTGCCCGACAACGCCACCGTCGACGACATCGTCAACACCTACGTGGAAGGCTGGCAGCTCGGCCTGAAGGCGATTGCCATTTACCGCGACGGCTCGAAACGCAGCGCGCCGCTCAATGTCAAGAAGACCAAGGACATGGGCGGTTCGATCGACGAAGCGAGCGACACGGCGATTGCCGATTTCGACGCGGTGCTCAACGACAAGAAGGCGCTCGAATCCCGAATGGTCGATCTCGAGACGGAGATCTCCGAGTTGCGCAAAAGGATCGGCGAGCCGGTGCGCCGCCGCATGCCCGATACGCGAGTGGCGATCAATCACAAGTTCGAGATCGCCGGGCACAAGGGCTATCTGACCATCGGCATGTTCGAGGACGGGCAGCCGGGTGAAATCTTCATCCATATGAACAAGGAAGGCAGCACCATCGGCGGATTGATGGATACGGTGGCCACGCTGACCAGCATCTCGCTCCAATACGGCGTGCCGCTCGAGAGCCTCGTCAAGAAGTTCGCCTACCAGCGGTTCGAGCCGTCCGGGTTCACCAAAAACCCCGATATTCGCAACGCCACCTCGATCACCGACTACGTGTTCCGCTGGCTCGGTTGCCAGTTCATCAAGGGCTACAAGGAAGCGACCAGCCCGAACAAAGGCCAGTCCGACCTGCCGATGAAGGAACTCACCGACATGGACAGCAAGGGGATCAATCGCCCGGTCAGCGAACTCCCGCGCGAGACTCCGGACATCATCGACATCATTACCCACAAGAACGGCAGCGAAGGCCAGCCGCACCTCGGCAATGGCAGTGTCAATACCCACGCCGACCGCGTCCGCGAAGCCATCGGGAATATGTATATGGACATCATCTGCTCGAATTGCGGTTCCAGCAAAGTGATCCGCGCCGGCGCCTGCGGCTGCTGCACCGAGTGCGGGACCAGCCAGGGATGCAGCTAGGCCAAATCCAGGAACCTGTGAGCGAACCCACCAAAGAACGACCTCGGGACAAGGGGCTAGGCCCGGTCCTCGCGGATTAAGTCGAGGCCCGGCCCGGGCCGCCTCAACCAACGCGCCGCCCGGCTGCGAGTGATCGCAGTCAGGGCGGCTGCCGTTTGGCGTCGGGTACCCTGGCGGAGCGCGGGTTTGCCTCCGGCCCGGTCCGCCCGGATCCCATCCGGCGCGATGGGATTCAGCAGCCTGTAAACCTGAGCTATTTCAGGGGAGCTTGCGGCTTCCCAGGTTCGGGTTCATCCTGCGGCGTGTACTTTTCCGTCCAAAAGCGGTTGAATGACTTTCTGCTGGGCGCCGTCTTGCAACCGGCGTGAACCAACCGCCCATTATGCCCATCGATTTTACCGGCCAGCGCATTCTCATCTTCGTGGTGGCCTACAACGCGGAGAAGACCATCGAAAGCGTGCTCGACCGCATTCCCGAGGAATTGCGGACGGCGAGCGTGGAAGTGCTGGTCATCGACGATTCATCCAAGGACGCCACCTTCCAGACGGGTCTGAAGCGCGAAGATCAAGCCAGCGACTTCAAGATCACGATTCTGCGCAATCCGGTGAACCAGGGCTACGGCGGCAATCAGAAACTCGGCTACCGCTACGCGATCGACAATGGATTCGATGTGGTGGCGCTGATTCACGGCGACGGGCAGTACGCACCGGAGAAGCTGCCCATCCTGCTCGAGCCGTTCTTGAAGGGGGAAGCTGACGCGGTGTTCGGCTCCCGGATGATCAACAAGCAGGATGCGCTCAAAGGCGGGATGCCCCTTTACAAATGGATCGGCAACCAGGTGCTGACCACCTTCCAGAACCGGATGCTCGGCTCGCAGCTCAGCGAATTCCACAGCGGTTACCGGCTCTACTCGACGAAAGCCCTTGCGCGCATCCCGTTCGAGCGCAACTCGAACGATTTCCACTTCGACACGGATATCATCGTGCAGCTCCATTTCGCGGGGCTGCGGATCAAGGAACTCGCCATCCCGACCTTCTACGGCGACGAAATTTGTCACGTGAACGGGCTGAAATATGCGTGGGACATTTTCCGCACGATGGTGCGGGCGAAATTCCACGAGATGAACCTGCTCTATGATCGCAAGTTTGACGTGGGGCAGGTGGAGCTGACGTATGATCTGAAACTGGGCTTTGCGTCGTCGCACACCATGGCGATCGAAGCGGTGCAGCCCGGCGCCGAGGTGCTCGACATCGGGTGCGGCCAGGGCTACGTCGCGGCGGAGTTGGCCAAGACCGCAGGGCAGGTCACCGGAATCGATCAGTACGTGCCTGCGACCTCGCCGGCGCCGAATGTGCATCTCAAGCGCTGGGACCTGGATACCCAGGAGTTCCCCGTCGAAGTCTCCGCGTTCGATCAAATCTTCATGCTCGACATTATCGAGCACCTGCACGACCCGGAGTCTTTCATGGAGAAGTTGCGGTCGGCCACGGGCCGGAAGCGCCCGGAGCTCGTCCTCACGACCGCGAATATCGGTTTCTTCATTACGCGCTTCATGCTTTTGCTGGGCAACTTCAACTATGGCCGCAAAGGCATTCTCGATCGCACTCACACGCGACTCTTCACCTTCAACTCGTTGCAGGAGTTGTTCGATCAGACCGGATATAAGATCATCGAATGCCGCGGCATCCCGGCGCCGTTCCCGAAAGCGGTCGGGGAGAACGCGCTGGGCCGGCTGCTCGTGGCGTTGAATCAGTTTTTCATCAAGATCAGCCGCGGCCTTTTTAGCTATCAGATCCTGATCCGGGCCTACGCGCTGCCCACCGTGCCGGCGCTGCTCACCGAGACCATCGATCGCAGCGAAGAGATGAAGAAGGCCGCCGCCCTGGCGGGGTAGGAGTTCCTCAAGACTGTCGGTCGGCCTTGTCAGACCGGTCCGACTCGTCCGACATCTCGCGGGTCTCCTTGCACTCCGGATACCCGGAGCAGACCCAGAACGCCTGGCCCTCGCGCGGCCCCTGTTTTGCGGTCCGCTGGCGCATGCTCTTGCCGCAAAGCGGACAGACGGGCGCGTCAGGCGCCTTGGACTTGGCTCGGGCTTTCACCCGCGTCGCATCGAGCCGTTCGGTAAAACCGCTGGTCAGACAAGTCTGACTCGTCCGACTACTTCAGGATCTTCACCGCGCGAAGCAGGCCTTCGGTGACGAGTTCGTAGAGCGGGAAATCGGAAAAGAGAATGAGGTATTGGCGCAGTCCATAGGCGCAAAGCCCGGCCACGATGAGCGTCGTGGCGAGTGCCTGGCGCCGTCCGAAGACTTTGGACAGGTCGCCGATCTGCGCCACCGCGAGCGCGCAGAGGGGCAGATCCCAGATGGTCGCGTAACGCAGGTTCATCGCGTATTTGATGTTGCACATCACCGCATAGGTGAGGCCGACAAAGAGCGCGAGATAGATGTAAGCGCGGTCTTTCTTGAGCTGGGTGAAGAGGCCTCCGATCGCGAGAAGGAGGACGATCGGGCTGGCGATCAGCATATCTACCAGATACCGATGCCACGGTCCGTCGCCGGTCTTGATCGCGTAGGTGAGGGTCTGCGCCTTGGTGACGAGCAACTGGTAGATCTCGATGAAGGGGGTGAGCCCTCCCGCGAGCGTGATCAGCGCGGTGACGCCGAGCAAGGGGCCGGCCACGCTGACCGCGAGCAGCTTCGGCGTGACGCGCCCAAATTTCGCCCAGCGATTGGCGATGACGAGGCCGCCCAGAGCGAGGAACACAAAGAACGAGTTTTCCTTGGTCATGACCATGCAGGCGAGACTGCCGCCCAACGCGCTGAGCCAGCGCAGGTCATTGGGCCGGCGGAGATTTTCCCAAAGCAGCCACAGGCACATCGTGGCCCAGAACGCGAAGAAGCCATCGATGAGCGCGTGCTGGCTCATGTGGATTTGCGTGGGCGTGAACGCCACCAGCGCGAGGACGCCGAGCATGGCCTGGTGGCCGAGCATCCGATACGCGCAAAGGCCGGCGGCGATCACCGTCAGGATGCTGAACAGGCAGGAGACCCGGTGCAGGGACGCGAGCGCCGGATCCTTATCGGGGAAGCCCAGGGTGCGCGGGGGCACCGGCGGGGCATCTCCGAACGTCGCGCGCTTCATGATCCAGGAGGTGAAGATGTAGAGAAACCGGGTGGGCGGCAATTTCGTGATCACGTCCGGCTTGCGCTGATCTTCGAGGAAGACCTGGCAGATCGCCGGGTAATTGCTGACGCCGACTTGATCGAGCTTGATCACATTCTCGCGATACAGCGCTTCATCGAAGCCGACCCCAGTGAAGCCGGCCGACGGATAAACGCGGACGGCGATCGCCGCGAGCACGATCAGCAGCGCGGCGAGCCAAGCCAGCTTGGGGGAGAGCCCCGGGGCGGACGCAGGTGGGACATCGATTTCGGCGGGCAGGGGAAGATCGTCGAGCATTGCTTTCATAGGGCGTTCAGGGAACGCCTTCAGCTATGTCCGTGCCACGATGGCAGAATGGCCTTGCATCGGAAACCGCAGAGACAATGATCCCCCGCCTCATGTCAGAGAAAATCCCGCAATTATGAGCGTCGCCATCGTGACCGGCTCGGCCGGCCTGATTGGTTCCGAAGCCAGCCAGCGCCTGCACGCCGAAGGCCTCGACGTGGCCGGCATCGATAATGACATGCGCTCCCAGTTCTTCGGCGAAGGCGCCTCGACTGCCGGGACGCGCGCGAAGCTGGAGCAGGCGCTCCCGCGCTATCGGCACCATGCCGTGGACATCCGCGACGCGGCCGCGGTCGATGCCGTGTTTGCCGGCTACGGCGCGGAGACGAAACTGGTCATCCACACCGCGGCGCAGCCTTCGCATGATTGGGCGGCGCGCGATCCGGCGACCGACTTCGGCGTCAACGCCGTCGGCACGCTGCACTTGCTCGAAGCAACCCGGCGGCATTGCCCCGAAGCCGTCTTCATTTTCACCAGCACCAACAAAGTGTACGGCGATACGCCGAACAGCCTGCCCCTGCGCGAATTGGAGCAGCGCTGGGAAATCGATCCCGCGCATCCTTTCACCATCGGCATCGACGAAACGATGTCGATCGATCAGACGAAGCATTCGCTGTTCGGGGTGAGCAAGGCCGCCGCGGATCTGCTGGTCCAGGAATACGGGCGCTATTTCGGCCTGCGGACCACCTGCATGCGCGGGGGCTGCCTGACGGGGCCGGCCCACGCCGGCGCGGAACTTCACGGCTTCCTCGCTTACCTGATGAAATGCACCGTCGAGGGGCGGCCCTATCGCGTCTTCGGGTACAAGGGCAAGCAGGTGCGCGACAACATCCACAGCCACGATCTCGTGGAAGCCTTCTGGCAGTTCTTCCAGGCGCCGCGCACGGCCGAGGTCTATAATCTGGGCGGCTCGCGCCACTCGAACTGCTCGATGCTGGAAGCCATCGCGCTTTGTGAAGAAATCAGCGGCCGCAAGCTGAGCTGGACCTACGTCGAAGACAATCGCATCGGCGATCACATTTGGTGGATCAGCGATGTGCGGAAGTTCCAGGGCCATTATCCGGCATGGCGCTACCGGTATGGGTTGCGCGAGATTCTGGAGGAAATCCACGCCGCGTGCGTGGGCGCGCAGTGAAGCTCCTGCTCACGGGCGCCTGCGGGTTCGCGGGCAGCACCATTGCCGAAGCGATGCTCGCTTCGCGCGAGAGCCTCGAGATCGTCGGGGTGGACAATTTCATTCGCGCGGGCAGCGAGTTGAACCGCGGCCGTTTGCTCGCGCTCGGCGTGAAACTCGTCCACGTGGACATCCGCAGCGCGACCGACGTTGCCACCTTGCCCAAGGCGGATTGGGTCCTCGACTGCGCCGCGAACCCGAGTGTGCTCGCCGGCGTCGATGGCCGGACGAGCAGCCGGCAGTTGCTCGAGCACAATCTCGGCGGAACGATCAACCTGCTCGAATACTGCAAGGATCACCGCGCGGGGTTCATTTTGCTCAGCACCAGCCGGGTTTATTCCATCGCCGCACTGGGCGGTCTCGAGACCGAGGTCGTCGAGGGCGGCTTCCGCCCCGCCCCGCAGGAGGTGCGGGGACTGACAGAGCAGGGCGTCGCGGAGAGTTTCTCCACGGCACCACCGATCTCGCTCTATGGCGTGGCCAAGCTCGCCTCCGAGCAACTCGCGCTCGAATACGGCGAAACCTTTGGCCTGCCGATGTGGATCAACCGCTGCGGAGTGCTCGCCGGCGCCGGGCAATTCGGCAAGGCGGACCAGGGGATTTTCTCGTTCTGGATCCATAGCTGGCGCGCCGGCCGTCCGCTCAAGTACATCGGCTTCGGCGGCCATGGCCACCAGGTGCGCGATTGCCTCCACCCGCGTGATCTCGTGCCGGTGCTGCTGCAGCAAATGGCCGGCGCCGCCGGCCCGCGCATCCAGAACCTCAGCGGCGGCGTCGGTCAAAGCATGTCTCTCCGGCAACTCAGCGACTGGTGCGCTGGCCGCTTCGGCCCGCGCGAGGTGACCAGCGACCCGCTGCCGCGGCCCTTCGATCTTCCCTGGCTGGTCCTCGATTCGAGTCTGGCGCGCCGGTCCTGGCCGTGGCGGCCAGAGACTTCGATGGAGCGAATCCTCGAAGAGATCGCGGCGCATGCGGAGGCAAATCCCGCCTGGCTGGACACCGTGACGAGTTAGCAGGGTCTCCGCGCCTTCCCGTCCCGCGTCTTCCCCGGACGTGGCACGCGAACCGCTTGGGTGGAGAGACATGTTCGGTCGTTCTCAACTGCAAAGTCGTGATGATACGGCCCGCCCCGGTTCGGAAACGGAGCCGCCACCCAAGGCGCTCCAGCTTCTCACCGTGGTCATTCCCGCGCGCAATGAAGCCGACTGCATCGCCTCCACGGTCGAGCATCTCCACCTGGAATTGCGGCTCAGCAAAATTCCGCATGAGATCATCGTGGTGGATGACGCCAGCACCGATCGGACCTGGGAAGTTCTCGAAGAGACCCGCGCCAATGTGCCCGCTCTGAGGCCAATCAAGAACCCCGGTCCGCACGGCTTCGGCTGCGCCATCAGCCATGGGCTCGATCACATGACGGGCGACGCCGTGGTGATCATGATGGCCGACGAATCCGATGACCCGCGCGACGTGGTGCGCTACTGGAATCTGCTCTGCGAAGGTTACGACTGCGTCTTCGGCAGCCGCTTCTTGCCGGGCGGCGGCGTGATCGACTACCCGCGCCTGAAGCTGTTCTTCAACCGGCTCGCCAACGGTTTCATCCGGAGCCTTTTTCGGATTCGGCTCAATGACACCACGAACGCCTTCAAAGCGTATCGCAAGACGGTGATCGACGGCTGCCGCCCCATCATTTCGCCGCACTTCAACATCACCGTGGAGTTGCCCCTCAAGGCGATCGTGCGCGGCTATTCATGGACGAAAATGCCGATCACCTGGCGCAATCGGCGCACCGGCGAGTCGAAGCTGAAGATCAAGGAGATGGGCAGCCGCTACCTTTTCATCTGCCTCTATCTGCTGCTCGAAAAGCATCTCAGCCGGGGCGATTACCGGAAAAACCAGGCGTTCAGTTCCTAGCCCATGCAAACCTCGACCGCGGGGCGCACCCGCACCACCGCACTGGTGGCAGCCTTCACCCTGCTTCTCCTGCTCATCCCGTTGTGGCCGACGTTCGACGCCCCCGGCATGGCCATGGATGAAGGGACTCTGCTGCTCTATCCGGAGTTGATTCTCAAAGGAAAACTGCCGTATCGCGACTTCGAGACCTTCTACGGTCCGATGAATCTGTGGACTTTGGCGGGAGCTTACTCCGTGACCGGCGCCAGCATCTTCGCCGAACGCACCGTGGGTCTGCTCTATCACCTGCTCTGCATGCTGGGCATCTTCCTCATCGCGCGGCGCGGTGGGTTGGTGATCGCGGTGGGCGCGACGGTGCTCACCGCCACGCTGCTGCGGCTCGCGCTCCTTCCCGCCTATGCCTGGGTCGGCGGGGTGGCGTGCGCGATCTGGGCGGTCGTGCTGCTCGCGGAAGCGGGAAAATGGCGGGCTTTCTTCGGGGGATTGCTCGGGGCAGGTGCGCTCCTGTTTCGCCCGGATCTCGGTCTGGCCGTCCTCTTTTCCGCGACTCCCCTGGTCTGGCGGCTGTCGGGGAATCTGCGCTGGAGATACTGCACGGGCTTTGCCATCGGCCTGTTGCCGCTGGCCGGCCTGACGCTCGCAGCGGGGCCTGCGCAAGTCCTGAACAACCTCTTCATTTATCCCGTCCTGCTCTGCAATCCCGGCCGGAAGCTGCCCTTTTCCACGGCCGCCGAATGGGTTCAGGCGCTGGTTTTCCTGCACCTGGCTGCGTCCTTCTGCAACGTGCTCGCAGGCGCCCTGACGTGGAAAAAAGATTCGTCTTCGCCGCAGGGGCCCTTGCTGCTTTCCGCCGCGCTGCTCGGGCTCGGACTGACCCACCAGGCGCTGCAGCGCGTCGATAGCGTGCACGTGGCTCTGACGGCCTTCTTTTCCATTGGGCTTCTGCCCTGGTCGCTCCACTTGCTGTCCCGCCGCGGCGAAGCGGCGGAAGCCCGGCCCATTCGCGGCTTGGCCTGGGTGGGCGCCGCGTTGCTGTGCTTGTCGGTGTCTGCCCTGCCGGTGGTGGTCGGCTATGCTTTCCATACCGCGGATGCCCTGACCGGGAGCAGCCGACGCGGCATTTTCCTGAAGCAGCGCGAACGGCAATTCCCGTTCGCCTCCGCCCCCCAGGCGCTGGCCGCGGCGAAGGTCCTGACGCTTCTCGAGAAGGAAGCCGCGCCCGGCCAGCGACTCTTTGTGGGCGCCGGCGATCTGCGCCGGTCCTACTCGAACGATACCTTCCTCTATCACCTCGCTTCGTGGCTCGAGCCGGCGACTTACTTCCTGGAAATGAACCCTCTTTCCGCGAATCGTGCCTACTCCCGGTTGGCCAGCGACGTGGCCAGCGCCGACTGGCTGGTGCTGAACAGCTTCTGGGACCGCTGGAAGGAACCGAACGAATCCACTCGCAACGGTCCGGACGCGCCCAATGAGGTGGTTCGGCAGCAATTCCAATTGCGGCAGCGCATCGGGTCGTTCGAGATCTATCAGCGCCGCGCCCCGGCCGAGTTGAAAACCGCGCAGGTGGGAAGAGTTGATAGTTTATAGTTGCTGGTTGATTGGCGCCCCAAGCTCCGTCGCGCGCACCGTCGCGGGCGGGCCTATCAACCATCAACGATCAACTTTCCTCTCAGAGATACGACGCCGCGTGCAGCCGTCGTGTGAGGTCGCCCTGGCGGGTGAGCATTTCGGCGTAGAGATCCTGGTGATCGCCTTCGGGCTGGGCGCGGGTGGTTTCGTCGAGCTTGACGATGCGCAGGCACAGATCGCGAAAAGTGGCGGTTTTGCCGGTGATGATGAGGCTGGCGTAGGCGCCCTGGATGGCAGCGCCGAGCGCGGCGCCCTCGGACGAGGCCAGGCAAATGGTCGGGACACCGAAAATGTCCGCGGCGATCTGGCGCCAGATCGCGCTCTTGCTGCCGCCACCGGTGAGTCGGATCTCACTTGGCTGGATGCCCAACTCGCGGAAACGGCCCAACCCATAGGCGAGCCCGAGGGTCACACCTTCCATGGTGGCACGGGCCAAATGGGCCGGGGTCAGGTTGTCGATCTTCATCCCGTGTAGGACGCCCGAGGCGGCGGGCAGGCTCGGGGTGCGCTCGCCGTTTAGATAGGGGAGGAAGACGAGACCGCCGGCTCCCGGCGCCGCCGAGGCCACCTGGGCCTCGAGCTCCTCGTGCGACCAGCCGAACATCTTGCGCACCTGCTCCGTGGCGACGGTCACGTTCATGGTGCAGACCAGGGGCAACCAGCGATCGGTGCTGTCGCAAAACGCGGCCACCTCGCCCTGGGGATCAACCACGGGCTCGGCCGCGTAGGCATAGACGGTGCCGCTGGTGCCCAGGCTCACCGTGACCACGCCGGGCTGCACGTTGCCGGTGCCGATGGCGCCCATCATGTTGTCGCCGCCTCCGGCGCTGACGGTGACTTCGCCTTTTGAGAGGCCCCAGGCTTCGCGCAGGTTTTCGCGCAGCAGCCCGAAGGCGCGGCGCGAACTGGCGATCGGCGGGAGCGCGTCGTTGAGGTCGCTGTCGATGAAGTCGATCAGCGGCTCGCACCATTTCTTCTCGCGCACATCGAGGAGGCCGGTGCCGGAAGCATCGCCGTACTCCATGCCGCGGTCGCCGGTCAGGTGAAAATTGATGTAGTCGTGCGGGAGCAGAACGGTGTGGAGCGCCTTGTAGTTCTTGGGCTCGTTTTCTTTCAGCCAGAGGATCTTCGGCGCGGTGTAGCCGGGCAGGATGGGGTTGCCGGCCAGCTTGATGAGGCCTTCTGGACCGCCGAATTCCGCTTCGAATTTCTTGCACTGCTCGATGGTCGAGGTGTCGCACCAGAGCTTGGCCGGGCGGATGACCTTCCCTTTCTTATCCAGCGGCACGAAGCCGTGCTGCTGACCGCTGACGCCGATGGCTTTCACGGTGTCCTTCTTCTTCCCGAGCTGCTTCAAAACCTCCTGAACCGTGGCATCGACGGCATCGATCCAGACCTGCGGCTCCTGCTCGAGGTGGCCGGCCGGGAGGCCTTCGATGAGCCCATACGGACGCGAGGCCGTGGCGAGGATTTCGCCGGTTTCCAGGTCGAGGGCGATGGTCTTCGTGCTCTGCGTTCCGCTATCAATGCCGAGAGAGATCATGGGAAGTTCAGATTGCGGAATTCAGAATTCAGGAGGAAAGCAGTCGCCTTTAAAACTGCGCCGAGGCTAAATCTGAATTCTGAAACCTGAAATCCCAATTTTTCCCATGGTCCGCCGACTCCTCCACACCCGTTACCGCGTGAGCGATTTGGAAAAGACGGTCGCATTTTATCGCGATGTGCTCGGGCTGGAACTGACCCGCCGGCACACCTCGCCGCGCGGCTCCCAACTCGTGTTCTTCAAGGCGCCCGGCAGCGAGGAGGAGATCGAGATTTGCAAGTTCGACGCCAGCGGACCGGTCAATGTGGGCACGGATATTACCCATCTCGCCTTCGAAGTGGACAATCTCGACGCCTTCGCCCAGGAAGCCGCGGCCAAGGGCTACCCGCTTTCCGACGGACCGACCCCGACCGGCTCCGGCAGCGTGATCGCCTTCATCGACGCGCCCGAAGGGTATGAGATCGAGCTGATCCAACGAGACGCATGAGAAATTTGATTCGAACTGGCCGTTTCGCCGCTCCTTCCGCCCATGGACTTTGACTGGATCGACGTCCCGTTCGATCTGAAGAAGATCACGCCGAAGGAAATCGAAGAGAGTTTCGAGGATCCCTTCAGCCTGCGCCTGCTGCCGGAGGACGTGGGGGACGACTCGACGGCGCGCTATTTCAACCTGGGCAAGTCGATCAACGATCGCGGCATTTTCACGGTCTTCTGGAGCGATGGCAAACGCTACCGGGCCATCCTCGCGCGCGACATGACGCCCGAGGAGATCACGTTTTACGAACGCAAGAACTCCGAGCTCGGTTACTGACGCATGAAAGTGATCACCAGTTGGAAGGAAATGCCCTCCTTTGAAACGGAGGACGAAGAGGCGGTCTTCTGGGCGGATACGCGGCTCGACATTCGGCTGATGAACGCCTCGCTGCTCAAGGCCGACACGCGGGAATCGACGACGATCACTCTGCGCTTCGACCCGCGTCTGCTCGCGCGCATCAAGCGCATCGCGCGGTCGCGGTATCTGAATTACCAAAGCATGATCAAGCAGTGGCTGAGCGAGCGGCTGGAGAAAGAGCTGTGAGGTGAGGCCGACTGCAAGTGGGGCAGGCGTCCCGCCTGCCAATCAGTAGAGCAGCCGTCTCGGCTGCTCGTGCAGGCGGGACGCCTGCAACACTCATGGCAGGCGAGACGCCTGCCCCACTTGCAGTCGGCGCGGGCGAGCGAAGCGGGGTGATAGTGACGGACTGTGCGAGAGCCGCGCTGCCTCACTTCGCTCGGCCCTTGGCCGACTACCAGTCGGCCTCCCCTGTCCCTACCCAGGAAAATCGCAGCTCGGCTGGCCCAGTTGAGCGGTTCCCCCCGGTCCACTCAACACACCCTCCAGCCGAGCTGCTCCCCTATTTGGATTTTTTTCCCTCGTCCGCTTCTCGCGAACAAGACGACGTTTAGCAACGCACGTGCCACCGTCCTGGCGGGCCCGGAAAAAAGGCTCTCCATCAGAGGGAAATCGCCGCGAAACCGTCCTGATGGCGCTCTCAGCTTTTTGCCTTCATCTGCGCGAATCTAGCCATGTTGGCTAAGCGTGCGCTCCAAAAAGAATCAGCCCTTGGAAGGCCCGCCGTCGAGGCACGCGCGGACGTTCCAATTGGCCTGCTCGAGCCGGGCCCTCGCCGCTTCATACGAGATGCCGAGTTGCGCGCTGACCAGCCGCGCGCCGCGGTCGCGCAGCTTCTCGTTCGAGATGTTCAGATCGACCATCTCATTGCCGCGCACCCGGCCGAGCCGCACCATCGCGCAGGTCGAAAGCAGGTTCAGCGTGAGCTTCGTCGCGGTGCCGGCCTTGAGCCGCGTGGAACCGGTGACCAGCTCCGGGCCGGTGGGTAGATCGATTTCGGCATCCCACGGCTCCGCCGAGCGGCGCCGCGCCGGGTTGCACGAGACCAGCAGCGTCCGCGCGCCGATCTCGCGCGCTCGCGCCAGCGCCCCGAGCACGAACGGCGTGCGCCCGCTCGCGGTTAGCCCGCAAACGATGTCGCCCCGGCGCACCCCGCGCTCCAGCACCGCGAGCGCTCCCGCCTCTGGTTGATCCTCTGCACCCTCGACCGCGCGGTGCAGCGCCATCGCACCGCCGGCCATGATCCCCTGCACCAGTTCCGGCGGCGCGCCGAAGGTCGGCGGGATCTCGCTCGCGTCGAGCACCCCCAGCCGCCCGCTGGTGCCTGCGCCCGCGTAGAACAGCCGTCCGCCCGCGCGCATCGCCTCGCTCAGGAGATCGATCGCCGCGATGAGCGGCTCGCGGCACGCCGCGAGCGCCGCCGCCACGCGATCCTCCTCGGTCACAAAAAGGTCCACCAGTTCCGCGGTGCTGAGCTCGTCGAGTTTCGCCGAGCGCGGATTGCGCTGCTCCGTCGCCGCGCCCGCCAGCTCGGTCATCATCTCCGCGGCCACCGGCGCCCCCGCTTCGGCGCTCTCGCTTTTCACAGGTGATTTGGCCACGAGCCACGCCGCGCCCAACGCCCCCGATTCCTCACACACCTCGACGCTCGCCTCCGGCTGCAAAATGCTCAGCCGATATTTGAAGAGCGCGACGTACTCCGGGTAATGGGTGAAGAGCCCGCCGATCAGCTTGACGTTCGCCGCCGGCCAGTTCAGCCGCTGCGCCACCGCCCGGGTGAATTCGGCGAGCACGCCCGCCCCCGCCTGGACCGTCGCGAGCATTTCCGGCTCCCCATGTTTCGCCGCATGAAAAATCGCCGGCGCGAGGCGCGCGACCGACATTTTGTCCGCCTGCATCGCCCAGCCAACGAGATCCTGGAGCCGGTTGAGCCCCAGCGAGCGCAGGATTTCCTCCGCGAGCGGCGTGATCTTCTGGTTCAAATCGTAATGCGTGAGCACCAGCCGCAGCCCCTGCATGGCAAGGTCGTATCCGCCGCCGCGGTCGCCGAGCAATTGTCCCCATCCGCCGGCCTTGGCGATCTGTTCGCCGCGGCGTCCGTGCACCGCCGCACCGGTGCCCGCAATCACCGCGATGCCGTCTTCATCGTGGAACGCCGTGGCCAGGCCCGAATCACGATCGCTGCCCACGGCGAGCTGCGCGTGCGGCCAGGCCTCCGCCGCAAGTCCTTGCAGGCGGACGCGATCCTCCGACGTGGCGCAGCCCGCGAGGAAGACGCCGACGTGCGAGGCATCGTGCGGCAGCACCGAGAAGAGCTGGCGCAAGCCGGTGTTCGAGGTCAGGCGCATGTTCGACGCCGGGAGCGCGCCACGGCGCAAGATCTTCTGGGGGTCTCCGGTCAGGAGCACCCACTCGGTCTTGGTGCCACCGCCTTCGATGCCGAGGATGCGCTTTGGGCTTTCCATGCCTCCAGTATGGTGAAACATCGCCGCACACTCAAACCCGCCGTGCGTCCAGTGGCGGCTATTTTCATGACTCCCTCCGCCCCCGCCCCCGCCCCGCCATGGCTGCGCGTGCTGGCGTGGACGGGAGTCGTGCTGTGGGCGGTCACGATTACCGTTCTTTCCTCACTGCCGGGCGACCGCCTCAAGGAGCTCTCCCCTTTCGAGCTGTGGGACAAGGCCGCGCATTTCCTCGCCTACGCCGCGGGAGCCGTGAACCTCGCCCTCGCGCTCCGCTGGACGACGGCGTGGCCCTGGAAGCGGATCATCATTTTCACGAGCGTCGCGCTTTCCGGCTTCGGCGTGATCGATGAGATTCATCAGCTTTACACCCCCCACCGTTCCGGCGCCGATCCGTTCGACTGGACGGCCGACACGCTCGGCGCCGCGGCCGGCGCGCTCGCCACCTGCCTCATCCATGCCCGATATCCAAGCACGCGTCGCCTCACTCCGGCGGGAGATTGAGGAACACAACCGCCGCTACTACGACGACGCGCGTCCGACGATTTCCGACGCGCAGTACGACGCGCTGTTCCGCGAGCTGCGCGAGCTCGAGGAAGCGCACCCGGATCTGGTCGCGCCGGATTCGCCCACGCAGCGGGTCGGGGAAAAGCCGGCGACTTCCTTCCGCCAGGTGCGCCACGCCGTGCCGATGTTGTCGCTCGACAACCTCTTCGCGAAGGACGGGATCGCCGGGCTGAAAAAGTTTGTCACGAGCGTCGAGAAACTGGTGCCTGGCGAACGGCTGGAGTGGCTGGTGGAACCGAAGGTCGATGGCGTGGCCGTGAGCCTGCGTTATGAAAATGGAAGCTTCACCGTGGGCGCCACGCGCGGCGACGGTGAGACTGGCGACGACATCACCGCCAACCTGCGCACCATCCGCAGCGTGCCGCTCCGCCTGCAGGCCGGCGCAATTGGCAGTGGCGCAGGCGTCCCGCCTGCGAAAATTGGCAGTGGGGCAGGCGTCCCGCCTGTCGGTAGTGCGGCAGGCGTCCCGCCTGCCCAGTCCGGCAATCGCGCTGGCCAATCTCCCACGGCAAGCGATGGCGCAGACTGGGCAGGCGGGACGCCTACCCCACTTACGGCAGGCGGGACGCCTACCCCACTACCGACGGGCGGGACGCCTGCCCCACTTCCTTCCGTCCTCGAAGTGCGCGGCGAGGTTTATCTCCCCACCGCCGGTTTTCGCCGGGTCTGCGACGAGATGATCGCCGCGGGCGAGGAACCCTTCGCGAACGCCCGCAACTCCGCGGCCGGCTCGCTCAAGCTCCTCGACCCGCGCGTCGTCGCGAAGCGCCCACTCGAGATCGTGATCTATGGTCTCGGAGAGGTGAGCGACGATGCCGACGTGCCGCCGACCCAGCAGGGCATCCTCGAATGGCTGCACGGATTCGGGTTCCGCATCCATCGCTGGTTGAAGCTCTGCCCTTCCGTGGAGGAAGTGATGGCGGCGATCGACGAGCTCGACGCCGTGCGCGACGGCTTCGGCTTCGAGACCGACGGCGCCGTGATCAAGCTGAACGACCGCGCGTTGCGCGAGCGCGTGGGCTATCACTCCCGCGCGCCCAGGTGGGCGAAAGCCTGGAAGTACGTCGCCGAAAAAGCGGAAACCACGTTGCGCGCGATCACCGTTCAGGTCGGGCGCACCGGCGTGCTCACCCCCGTCGCGGAGCTCGAGCCCGTGCTCTTGCGCGGCAGCACGATCAGCCGCGCGACCCTGCACAATGAGGATGAGATTCGCCGGAAAGACATCCGCATCGGCGACACCGTGGTCATCGAGAAAGCCGGCGAAGTCATCCCCGCGGTGGTGCGGGTCGTCGAGGAAAAGCGTCCGCCGGACACCCAGCCGTTTGATTTTTCCGAGCACGTGCACGGCCAGTGCCCCGCCTGCGGCCAGCCGGTGCGGCGCGATCCCGAGTTCGCCGTCTGGATCTGCGAAAACGTGGCCTGTCCGGCGCAGAAGACCCGGCGTCTGGAGTACTTCGCCAAGCGCGGCGCGCTCGATCTCGAAGGCCTCGGCGGGATCGTGGCCGACAAACTCGTCGAGCGCGGCCTCGTCAGCGAGCCGCTCGATGTCTTCGCGCTGAACGAGGAGGCTCTCGCCAAACTCAACCTCGGCACCGACGAGGAGCCGCGCGTTTTCGGCGAGAAGAACGCGCGCAAGCTGATCGAAGCGATCGCCGCGAGCCGCGAACTCCCGCTCGCCCGTTGGCTGCACGCGCTCGCCATTCCCGAGGTGGGCGAAACGACCGCGCATGATCTCGCGAAATCGCACGCCTCGCTCGAAGCCCTGCGGGATTCGCCGCTGCTGCGCGACGTCCTGGAACTCGACCGCCTCCACCGCGAAGCCGACGACGCCAATCCCCGCGCCCGCCGGCAAAAAGAGAAAACGGCGCTCGAGAAACAACAGCTCGCCTCGCGCCATGCCGAGCTGCTCGCGGCGGCGAACGACGCCGGCCGGCGCCTGCTCGCCGCGGGTTTCGCCCAACCCGCGAAAAAGAAAAACGCCACGGACGCGGACGCCGTGGCGATCGTCGGTCCAGTCATTGCCCGCGCGGTCCTCGCTTGGTTCGACTCGGAAATCGGCCGCGAGGTGCTCCAGCGCCTGCACGCGCTCGGCATTGCTCCGCGAGGCGGGGGCGCCGCCGTCGCCGATTCGCCATTGGCGGGAAAGACCTTCGTCCTTACCGGAACGCTGGAGCGCTTGTCGCGCGGCGAAGCGGCGGAAAAGATCCGCGCTCTCGGAGGGAACGTCACCAGCTCCGTGAGTCGCAAAACCGATTACGTTGTTGCCGGACCGGGAGCGGGCTCGAAGCTCGAGGAAGCGCGCGAGCTGGGAGTGACCGTATTGGACGAGGCGCAATTCCTCGCCCTGCTCGGCGGGGAGAAGGCAAGTGGCGCCAAGCCGCCGTTGGCCGATCTCTTCACCTGACGCGTGGCGACCTTGGTGAATCGTTCCTTGAATGGACTTGCAGCTTGGATTGGGACGGCTGCGCCCGTCCGTCCATGCCTGGCGTCAGCGACCAAACACCATGATCACACGATCTTTGCGGGCACGGGAGAGGTGGGCTAGCATTTCCATTGTCCCATGAAATCCCCCCTGAAGTTCGCAGGGCATGGTCCCTGCCGGACTCCTCCCGCATGCCGGGTTCGATGGCGTCGGCTCGCCGCACCCGAGCCGCTCGAATGTCGCATCGCGCCGGCGTTCGTGCATCCCTTCAATCTTGCGTCGCTGGATGGTGCGAATGGGTTTACAATCAATGGTGTCCTGGCGAATGATTTTGCGGGGGCCAGCGCTGACGCGGGCGATGTCAATGGCGACGGATTCGGAGACTTGATCGTCTCTGCGTCGGGCGTGGGCAGTGGGCCGAACAACGCGGGCGCGGCCTACGTGATTTTTGGAAAGGCGACGGGCTTCGATCAGACGCTCGAGCTGTCAGCGCTCGATGGCACCAACGGCTTCAAGCTCGCTGCGGCTGATCCGGCCAAGGACCATTTCTTCACCGTGAGCGGGGCGGGCGATGTAAATGGCGATGGCTTTGCCGATGTGATCGTCGGGAGTTCCACGGCCAACGGCTTGCCGGCCGCTCCCGGCGGTCCGGCCGCGGCGGGTGCCGGGGCGGCGTGGGTGGTCTTCGGCAAGGCCGGGCCATTCGCGTCGAGCGTGAGTCTCGCGACCCTCGATGGAACGACCGGTTTCAAATTCACCAGCAGCAAGGCAGGCGATTTCATTGGCATCTCGGTCGGCGCCGCGGGGGATGTCAATGGCGACGGCTTTGGCGACCTGATCATCGGCGGCAGTCTCGTGGATCGCAGCGCGACGATCACGAACTCAGGGGCGGCTTATGTCATCTTCGGGCAACGTCTGGCGTTCCCGGCGGTCCTGGAGCCGCCGACGGTCGCCGGTCAGGGCAAAGGCTTTGCCATTCTCGGCGGGGCGAAGAGCGATGCCCTCGGTGAATCCGTGACCGGCGCGGGCGATGTGAATGGCGATGGCTTTGACGATCTGATCGTCGGCGCCCGAAACGTGACCGGTGGCGGTGCGGCCTATGTCATTTATGGCAGCCAATTCCGGTTTGTGGATGTCGCGGTTTCGACGTTGAACGGTGCGGAGGGTTTCAAGATTCGCGGGGGCGTGGCCAATGAGCAGTTTGGCTTCACGGTGGGCGCGGGCGGTGACGTGAACGGCGACGGTTTCGCCGATCTGTTAATCGGGGCCGGAGGAGGCGGAGCGCCGGTGCCGGCAAAGTCCTACGTCCTCTTCGGACGTGCCGCCGCCTTCGGATCGGACGTCAATCTGGCGACGCTCAACGGCACCACCGGCTTCCGGATTCTCGGCGAGACCAACATCGATAATGCGTTTGAAATCGCGTCCGCGGGTGATGTGAATGGCGATGGCTTCGACGACATCATGGTCGGCGCGCAACTGGCCGATGGCGCCTTCGCCGACTCCGGCGCGGCGTATCTGATCTTCGGCAAAGCGAGCGGCTTCACCGCCAACTTCGGTCTCTCCAGTCTGAATGGAAGCAATGGGGTGAAATTCCCGGCTCTCACTTTGCAGGATTTCACCGGAGCCAGCGCCCGCGGCGCGGGCGATCTCAATGGCGATGGCTTCGACGACATCGTCTTCGGCGCTCGCGGCGCCGACCCCGGCGGGCGGGCGCAAGCCGGGCAGGCGTATGTAATCTTCGGCTCGGACACCGGCGCGGTGACGCATCCCGGTGACGCCACTGCCAACACGCTCACCGGCGATGGCGGCGCGAATGTGATCATCGGCGGACAGGCGGGCGACACGCTGCTCGGCAAAGGCGGCGCCGACATTTTGCGCGGCGGCCAGGGCGATGACGTGCTCGCGGTGGACGATCTCGATTTCTTCCGCGCCAACGGCGGCCTCGGCCTGGACACGCTCCGGCTCGACGGCGCCGATCTCGCGCTGAATCTCACGACGCTCAACGATTTCCGGCTGAAGAGCATCGAGGCGATCGACCTCACCGGCACGGGCAACAACACGCTCACCCTCACGCGCTTCGACGTGATGCGGCTCAGCGGCGAATCGAATACGCTGACCGTCTTCGGCGACGCGGGCGACTCGGTGGACTTCGGCCCGGGCTGGTTGCGCGCCGATCCCGAGATGGTCGGCGTCACGCCCTTCGCCGTTTTCTTCAATGGCGAGGCGAAGCTGCGCGTCGCGCCGGGGGTCACCACTTCCGCGTCCGCCGGCTTCCTGCTCGGGCAATCGGGGGATTTCAAATTGACCGGCGGCCGCGCGCAGGATCGTGCCGGGCAGTCGGTCGCCAACGCGGGCGATGTGAATGGCGATGGCTTCGACGATCTGATCATCGGCGCCCAGACTGCCGCGGGCAGCGGCACCTACTCCGGCGCGGCCTTCGTGGTCTTCGGCAAGCCGGGCGGCTTTGCGGGCGGGCTCGATCTCGGCGCCCTCGACGGGACGAATGGCTTTCGCATCATTGGCACGGCGCAAAGTTTCTCCGTCGGCCGCAGCGTCGGCGCGGCGGGCGACTTCAATGGCGACGGCTTCGCGGATGTCATCGTCGGCGCGTCATCGTCCTTCGACGGCGGCGCGTATGCCGGTTCGGCCTACGTAATCTTTGGCAAAGCCAGCGGCTTCGGCTCGACGTTCGATGCCGCGACGCTGAACGGCACGAACGGCTTCCGCTTCACCGGCGAGGCCGCGAACCAATTCGTCGGCGAGCAGGTCGGACTCGCCGGCGATCTCAACGGCGACGGACTCGACGATGTTTTCGTCGGCGCGAGCGGCGCTGATCTCAGCGCGACGATCAAGGACAGCGGCGCGGTTTACGTCATCTTCGGCACCCGGGACTTGGTGAACAATTTCGGGCCGAGTTCGCTTGCCCTCCGCGGATTCACCATCAACGGCGCGGCAAAATACGACCGGCTTTCCTCCGGCGGCGCGGCCGGCGACATCAACGGGGACGGTTTTGACGACCTCATCGTCGGCGCGAAATACGCCGACGCGAACAGCTTCGACTCCGGGGCGGCCTACGTGATCTACGGTCACGCGGGTCGCAACTTCCCGTCGCAAGTCACGGCTCTCGACGGCACGAACGGCTTCCGGATGCGCGGGGAAAACGCCTCCGATCGCCTCGGCGGCAGCGTCAGCGGCGCGGGCGATGTGAATGGCGACGGCTTCGCCGACCTGCTCGTCGGCACCGGCACATTCAATACCATCTACGGCGCGAGCTACCTCGTTTTCGGAAAGAGCGGCAGCTTCGGCGCGACATTCGATCTCTCGAAGCTCAATGGCGCAACCGGCTTCGAGATGAACGGGGGGGCCCGGCAATTCGGCGCCGGCCGCGCAGTCGCCGCCGCGGGCGATGTGAATGGCGACGGCTTTGACGACCTGGTGCTCGGCGGGTACAGCGCCAGCTTGCGCGCACGCTATTCCGGCGGCACCTTCGTCATCTACGGCCGGCAGGGCGGCTTCACGGCGACGCTCAGCCTCGGAGCGCTCGACCCGCAGAGTGGCGTCGTCCTCAGCGGCGAGGCCATGTTCGACGCCGCCGGTTTTTCGGTCGGCGGCGGCGGTGATTTCAACGGCGACGGCTTCGACGACGTGATCATCGGGGCGGTCGGTCACGCGAGTTCCAACGGCGTGAATTCCGGCGCGGGTTACGTTTTCTTCGGCTCCGACAACGGCGCGGTGACGCATCCCGGCGACGCGAACGCGAACACGCTCACCGGCGATGCAGGCGCGAACGTGCTCATCGGCGGACGCGGCCATGACACGCTGCTCGGGATGGGCGGCGCGGACGTTTCGCGCGGCGGGCAGGGTGATGACATCTTCGGCGTCAACGATCTGGATTTCGACGGCGGTCTGGATTTCCGTCGCATCGCCGGTGGCCTCGGCACAGACACGCTGCGCTTCGATGGCGATGGTCTCTCGCTGGATCTCAGGAGCGTCCGCGACACCTTGCTGCAAGGAATCGAGCGGATCGACCTCAATACCACCGGTCCAAATTCGCTCACGCTCTCGCCGCTCGAAGTGCTCAACCTTTCACCGACCTCGAACACGCTCACCGTGATCGGCGACGCGGGCGACACGGTGAACTTCGGCGCCGGCTGGACGCGTGTGGCCGACACCACGATCGGCGGCGCGCCGTTCCAGGTCTTCAAGAGTGGCGCGGCGACGTTGAACATTTCCGCGGCGGTCGCGCACCCGCTGCCGTCCGGCTACGCGCTCGGCGCGGTGGGCAGCCTCGGCTTCGGCTTCACCTTGAATGGCGCCGCGGCGGGCGATGCCGCGGGCGAATTCGTGACCGACGCGGGCGATGTGAATGGCGACGGCTTCGACGACGTGATCGTCGGCACGAGTTACTCCGACGCGCACGGCACCTCGACCGGCTCGGCGTATGTCGTGTTTGGAAAGGCGGGCGGGTTCGCCGGGACGATCGAGCTGTCCGCGCTGGCGCCCACCGACGGCTTCGTGATCAACGGCCCAGCCGCCAACTCGCGCTTCGGCAATGATGCCGCCGGCGTGGATGTCAACGGCGACGGTTTCAGCGACGTGATCATCGGGGCGTATGGAACCGACGTCAGCGCGTTGGATGCCGGCGCGGCCTACGTCATTTTCGGCCGGAGCGCGCCGTTCACTTCCCCCGTCGAGACCGCGTCCCTCACGGCCGCCGATGGCTTCGCGATTCTCGGCGTTAAAGCCGGTGACTTCGCGGGCCACGTGGTGCGCGATGCCGGCGACATCAATGGCGACGGCTTTGGCGATCTGCTCCTTGGCGCGGACCACGCCGATCCCGGTGGACGCGCCAATGCCGGGACGGCCTATGTCGTCTTCGGCGCGTCCAGCTTTCCCGCGACCTTCCCGCTTTCGTCATTGAATGGGACGAATGGATTCTCTCTCGGAGGCGGCAAGGCGGGGGACACCCTCAGCTCCGGCCTCGGGCGCGGCGGGGACCTCAACGGCGACGGCTTTTCCGACCTGCTCTTCGGTGCCTCGGGCGCTGATCCCAAGGGCAGCTACTCCGGCGAAAGTTACGTCATCTTCGGCAAGGCGACGCCGTTCACCGGAATCATTCCCATCGTTTCCATTCCGGGCCTCGCGGCGGGCGACAACTTCGGGTTCGCGCTGAGCTTCGCGGGCGATGTGAATGCCGATGGGCTGGGCGATGCCGTGTTCACCTCGCTCTTCTCCGATGCCAGTGCGCCCGATGCCGGCACGGCCTATGTGGTGTTCGGCAAATCGTCAGGCTTCGCCCCGAATCTCGCGTCGCTCGGCACCGGCGGCTTTCGCATCTTTGGCGGTGCCGCGGGCGATATCCTCGGGCAGAGCGTCAGCTCCGCAGGCGATGTGAATGGGGACGGCTTTGACGACCTGATCGTCAACGCCGACGGCGCGGATCCGTTCGGGGCGAGCTCGGGCGCGGCTTACGTGGTCTATGGCAAGGCGTCGCCGACCGATGTGAATGTGGCGCAGCTCGATGGGAGCAACGGCTTTTGGCTCTTCGGCGGGGTCGCGGGAGAGCAGGCGGGAGCCTGCGTGGCCGCGGCGGGCGATGTGAACGGCGACGGGTTTGATGACGTGATTGTCGGCTCACGGCTCGCCAGCCCCGGCGGGCGCCTGCAGGCGGGCCAGGCCCACGTCGTCTTCGGCTTCGACAGCGGTGCAGTCACGCATCCCGGCGGACCCGGCGACGACCTGCTCACCGGCGATGCGAACGTGAACGTCTTTGTCGGCGGACTCGGCAACGACACCATCCAGAACGCCGGCACCTTCGACGTGCTGCGCGGCGGCGGTGGCAACGACAAATTCTCCATCGACAGCGGGCCGCTGCGGCGGCTCATCGGCGGCCACGGCATCGACACGATCGCGCCCACTGGCGGGCTGCTGCTCGATCTCACCGCACGGCCAGTGGTGCGGATCAACGGCTTCGAAATCGTCGATCTCCGCACCGGCGCGAACGCCCTCGCCCTCGACGCGCGGGCGGTGGTGAACGCCTCGCCCGATACGAACACGCTCATCGTTCATGCCAACGCCGACGACATCGTGAATATCGGCAAAATTGGGCCCGGCGGGTGGCAGACGATGGGCACCGAATTCGTGGACGGCGAAACCTTGACCGTCCTCCAGCAAGGCGCGGCGACGCTGAAGATCAGCCCGTTCTTCGCGCCCGCGGTGACCATCGTCAACGGGACGACCGCGACCTACACCGACGTGGACGGCGACCTCGTCACGATCAAGACGAGCAAGGGCACGCTCGGCGCGACCGACTTCTTCCTCTTCAACGCCGGCACGGTCGGCGGCGCGCAGCTCGCGACGGTCAACTTCGCCGACGACGGCGCGGAGTTTCAGGGCTCCGACCTGACCATCACCGCGCAGCGGACCGCGCTCGGCGGCGATGGCCACGTGAATGTCGGCCGCATCGACGCGACCGGCGTCGATCTCGGGAAGGTCAGCGTCGCTGGTGATCTCGGTCACCTCGACGCCGGCGACGCGACGCGCACCTCCGCCGGTCTCGTGGCGCTCAACGTTGGGTCGATTGGCGACCGTGGCCTTTCCACCCAATTGGCCGGCGGTTCGCTGAGCATCCGGGTCGAAGGCAAAATCGGCGCGCTCACCGTCGCGTCGGATGTGGTCGAAGCGGTGGTGGGGACGAATGTCGCGGCCGGCGCGGTGGGCTTCGATTCGATCAACATCGGCGGCTCCTTCCGCGGCGACGGCGGTCTCTACACCTTCGGCTCGATCGGCTCGGTGAACGTCGGCCAGGATATCCGCGGCGGTTCGCTCGCGTTTTCGAGCACGATCAGCGCGGACGGCGACATCGGCAGCATCACGGTCGGCGGCTCGCTCGTCGCCGGCGCCGGGTCGGGCAGCGGCGGCATCTTCACCCGCGGCGCGCTCGGCCCGACGAAGATCGGCGGCGATATCGACGGCGGGCAGATCGTGGCGGTGCGCGCGATCGGCAGCCTCGCGGTGACCGGCTCCGTGATGGACGCGAAGATCCTCGCCGGCTACACGACCGCGACGGCTCCGGCGAATGCCGACGCGACGATCGGCGCGGTCACGGTCAACGGCGATTGGATCGCGAGCAGCCTCGTGGCCGGCGTGGTGAGCACCGATGCATTCTTCGGCAATGGCGGCGAGACGCTGATATCCAGCGGGTCGCCCGTCGCGGTCGGCGGTGATCCGGCGAAGATCGCGAAGGTCGCGAGCATCACGATTAAAGGCATGGTGCTCGGCACGGCCGGCGGCACGGATCACTTCGGCTTCGTCGCCGAGGAGATCGGCAGCTTCTCCGTCGGCGGCACCAAGTTTCCCCTCACCGCCGGCAAGTCCAACGACCTCGCCGGGCTGCCGGTCGGTGCGACGTTCGACGGGCGCGTGCGCGAGGTCAACGGGATCGCGCCGCCGCTGGACCCGTCCAGTAGCGACGCGACTTTCAGCCTCGCCGAACTCAATGGAGACAACGGTTTCCGCTTTGACGGCGCGGAAGCCAGTGACACCGCGGGCCGCTCCGTCGCGGCCGCCGGCGACGTGAACGACGATGGCTTCGACGACGTGATCGTCGGCGCGCCGGGCGCGGGCCCCGCCTTTGCCGGCGAAGCCTATGTCATTTTCGGCAACGCGAATGGCTTCGATGCGTCGCTCGATCCGGCGGACCTCAACGGCAGCAACGGCTTCCGCATTTTCAAGAGCGGCGCGGCGCCCAGCGCGGGCGGCCCGTATCTCGGGCTGGCGGTCGGCGGCGCGGGCGACGTGAATGGCGACGGCATCGACGACGTGATCGTCGGCTCCCTTTTCTTCCAAAGCCTCACCGGCTCGCGGCAGGACGTTTTTGTGATCTTTGGCCGGGACCAGAGCACCCCATTTGGCGCGAGCATCGACGCTGCCACCCTCACCAGTTCGACCGGCTTCCTCATCACCGGTCCGCTGGTCCTGGATACGGGCCCCAACCCCGGCGTCTTCAACTCCATGAGCGTCGATGGCGCGGGCGACGTGAACGGCGATGGTTTTGACGATCTCCTCATCGGCGATGTCAACGCGGACATCGGCGGCAATGGCTCGGGCTCCGCCCTGGTCGTGTTCAGCCCGGGCACGACGCCGCCGCCCAGCATCGACGTGAGCACGCTCAATGGCACCACTGGCTTCCAGATGAATGGGCCGAACGCCGGCGCGCTGCTGGGCTATTCGGTGAGCGCCGCCGGCGACCTCAACGGCGACGGCTTTGATGATGTCATCGCCGGGGCGCGCAACGCCTTGCTCGGCGGCTTCGCGAGCGGCGCGGCCTACGTCATCTTCGGAAAAAACACCGCGTATCCCGCGAACTTCACGCCCGCGGACCTCAGTGTCACCGTTCCGGGCTTCCGGATCGCCGCCATCGATGCGGGCTCCAGCACCGCGGCTAGCGTTAGCGGGGGCGGCGACCTGAACGGCGACTCCATCGACGACATCGTTATCGGCGCGCCCTTTGCGGGCGCGAAGAATCCCGGCGCGAGCTACGTCATTTTCGGCAGGAACACCGCGCTGAACGGGAACTTCGCCGCCGACTTCCCGCTCGGCAGCCTGAATGGAACCAATGGTTTCACGCTCACGGGTGAATCCGACTACGACCGCGCCGGTCAGGTGGCGATGGCCGGCGACGTGAACGGCGACGGCTTCGACGACCTCCTCATTGGCGCCAATGCGCTCGAGGCAGTCTATGAATTCCGGGGCGGGGGCTACCTGGTCTTCGGCGGCGCGACCCGGCCGGCGAATCTCTCGCTCGGCTCGCTCGACGGCTCGAACGGCTTCAAATTCCTCGGCCTGGCCGCGGGCGACGAAACCGGCGCGAGCGTCAGCGGCGCGGGCGATGTGAACGGCGACGGGCGCGACGACATCATCGCAGGGGCGTTCCGCGCGGCCGCCCACGGCACCTTCTCCGGCTCGGCTTACCTTGTCTTCGACGCGGTGAGCCGCACGGTGAACCTGATCGATCCGAAGACGGCGACCTTCACCGACGTGGATGGCGATCTCGTGACCATCAAGACGAGCAAGGGCGCGTTCGTCGCGGACGATTTCACGGTGAAGCTCCGCGGACCATTCGGCGGGGCGCAATTGCAGTTGCTCGACCTGAGTGGCCCGGCGCACGCGGCCTTTGCGGGCGCAGACCTCACCATCACAGCCGTGCGCGGCGCGAGTGGAGGCGATGGCTTTGTCAATGTCGGCGCGCTCATCACTGATCACGATCTCGGCAAAATCGCCATCGACGGTGACCTCGGGCAACTCGACGCCGGCGACGGCACCCCGCTGAAGCAGGCGATCGCGAGTCTCACCGTGCAGTCGCTCGGACGGCTCGGCCTTTCGACCCAAGCCGCGGCCGGCGCTTCGCTGGAAAGCAACATCAAGGGCAAGCTCGGCGCGCTCACCGTGAAGTCGGATATCGTCGGCGCATTCGTGAACATCGACGGCAGCACCGACGACGGCGACGATGCCGCCGGCGCGATCACCGTCGGCGGTTCACTCCGCGGCGGTGCGCTGGCCAATAGCGGCCGCATCTTCGCCGCCGGCGATCTCGGGGTGGTGAAGATCAGCCAGAGCATCCTCGGCGGCGCCGGACCGCACTCCGGCAGTCTCGAAGCGGGCGGAAAGATCGCCGGCGTCACGCTCGGTGGTTCGTTGCGCGGCGGGGCCGGCCCGGGCAGTGGCAGCCTGATCGCCGGGGCCACGCTCGGCGCGACCGCGATCGGCGGCGACGTGAATGGCGGCCGCATTTTCGTCCGGGGCAATCTCGCTCCCGGCAGCGACGCCCTCGCGCTCGCGATCAAAACCCTCACCGTCGGCGGCAACGTCTTCAACGCCGACCTCTTCGCCGGCTACGACCGCAACGGCGATCCGGCCAATGGCGACGTGCAGATCGGCGCCGTGAAGGTCGGCCGCGACTGGATCGACAGCGACCTCGTCGCCGGCGTGAAGACGGGCGCGGACGGCTTCTTTGGCAACGGCGACGAACCGATCCCTGGCCCCCTCATCTCTAGGATCGCCAGCATCGTCATCAGTGGCCAGGCCCTCGGCTCAATCGCCCCCGGCGACCACTTCGGCTTCGTCGCCGAAGAGATCGGCTCCTTCGCCATCGGAGCCACCAAGTTCCCGCTGACCGCCGGACCGGGAAGCGATTCGCCCGGCCTGCCGGTCGGAGCGACCGGCGATCTGCGCGTGCGCGAGTGAGACCGGCGCGCGGTGCGCTGATGCCGTTGGCACGGGCCGAAGGCGAGCATCGTTGCGCCGGGCGGGACGATCTCTTAACCTAGGAGCGGGAATGGAAAAGCATCGCCCAGGGCGCAAAGGTCTGCTGTGGTGAGGGATGCCGCCGTTGGAAAGGGCCGTCACCGTTCCCCCGCTGGGTGAATCCACTTTGGAGCAACTTCC
>JAXDQW010000051.1:0-4309 GCA_034667665.1 Chthoniobacter sp. | reverse complement strand
GCCGCCATCGAAGCGACTGGCCGGAAGAACATCCTCATGACGGGTCTGTGGACCGAGGTTTGCGTGACGTGGCCAACCATCGAAATGCTCGGGGCGGGCTACAACATCTACGTCGTCGAGGATTGTTGCGGCGCGACCTCGCCAGCCGCACAGGAGGCGGCGCTCTCGCGCATGGTGCAGGCGGGCGCGATCCGCCTGACGACCATTCCCGCTCTGCTCGAATGGCAGCGCGACTGGGCGCGGCGCGAGCACTACGACCACCTCATGGGGCTGATCAAAGGGCAGGGCGGCGCGTACGGGGTCGGCGTCGAGTACGCTTACACGATGGTGCATCACGCGCCGCAATCGGCGCAAAAGCCGCAGGTGGTTCCGGCGAAGCAACAGCCCTGAGATACTGCGATGAAGACCATCGTTTCATCCCTCTGCGCGCTGGCGTGTGGCGCACTGCTCACGGTGTCCAGTCGCGGCGAAGCGGGCGTCGCGCCCAAGGAAACTCCGGTCGGCGACAAGCCGCTCGGCATCGCGTTCTCGGTGAAAATGACTGGGCCTTACGCTCAGGAGACTGACTTGCAGATCATCTGCCTCTTTAGACACAAGGCGACCGGCGATACTTACCAGGGCGCAGCGAAGGATACCGATGCACACCTCGGCGGGCTTCTTTCCGCGTTGCGGAATCGCGGTGAGTTTGTCGGCGAGTTAGGCGAGTCGATCTTGTTCGTGCCGCCGGCGGGCTCCATTCCTGCGAAGTCGTTTCTCGTTATAGGACTCGGGGAAGAGTCTTCGCTCACGCTCGATACGTTGCGCGTCGTGGGACGCGTGGCGGCGCGCGAAGTGGTGCGGTTGAAGGCGAAGCGCGTGGCGTGGGCGCCGGTGATTCGCGATCAGGGCAACTCCACGATCGATGTCGGTGAGGGCGATCGCGCGTTCGTCGAGAGCGTGCTGTCGGCCTACGACACGGAGCAGCGGCTGCAAGCGCAGGGGCTTGCGGAGAAGTTCGCGATCAGCGAGTGGGTCATCGAAGCCGGGCCGTCGTATTTCGATGGTGCGGTCGAGCAGATCGGCAAGGGCATCGCGGCCACGCTGCCGGAACTTGGCCGGCGCGACACCGCTCACTACAGCACGCTCACCGCAAAGTAACCGTTTATGCGCTGGCCGATTGCGCTGCTGACGATGCCGCTGGCACTCGCGGCGGCCGCTGAGCTGGAGCAGCCGCAGCCGCCGCCCGCGTACCTGCCGCTGCGCTTCAACGAAGACTACTCGTATCTTCGCGACCCAACGCTGCGCACGGATCCCTTCGACGCCGTGAAATACCTGCAGCTTCGCGCGGGCGACCCGGCGTGGTTTCTTTCGCTCGGCGGCGAAGTGCGCGAGCGCACCGAAGTAATCAGCCGTCCCGACTTCGGCTTCAGCGGCCGGCACAACAGCTATCTCTTACAACGGCTCACGCTCGAGGCTGACCTCCATCTCGGCGGGCGGGTGCGCATCTTCGTCGAAGGCATCTCCGGTCTCGTCTGGGGCGAAGAACTTCCCGCGCCGCCGCCGCAGGACGACCCGGCGGACTTGCAGTTCGCGTTCATCGACTTCGTCCCGTGGCTCTCCGGCGAGGAGCGGTTCACCCTCCGCGTCGGCCGCTTCGGCATGAGCCTCGGCTCGGGCCGCCTCGTCGCGACTCGCGCGTCGCCGAATATCCCGTTCAAGTTCGACGGCGCGGAGCTGCTGTATCACCGCGCGGGGTTGGAGGCTCTCGCTTTTTACACGCGCCCTGGCGAAGAGCGCACCAACGGCCTCGATCTTGAAGACGACGACACCACGTTCTGGGGCGCGTATCTCACGCACTGGTTCGACACGCCGCATCGTCGCGGAGCCGATCTTTATTACCTCGGGCTGGCGAGGGAGAACTCCGTGTACGCATCGGGCAAGGCGATGCAGCATCGGCACTCGCTCGGGCTGCGGCTCTTTGGAGAAAGCGGCGCCTGGGACTGGGACACGGAAGGCGTCGTGCAATTCGGGAGCTTTAGCGACGACGACATCCTCGCGTGGACCGGCAGCATCAACACCGGCTACACTTGGAGCGAAGCGACGTGGCAACCACGACTCGGCGTGAAGTTCGACGTGGCCAGCGGTGACCGCGATCCGAACGACGGCCGCCAGGAAACGTTCGACCCGCTTTTCTTCAAGAGCGGCTATTTCAACGACGCCAGCCTGCTGCGGCCGTCGAACGTCATTGACCTGCACCCATCGCTCACGGTGCACCCTGCGAGGGCGCTGGAAATCAGCGGCGGTGTGGATGTCTTCTGGCGCTACAGCTCGCGTGACGCGATCTACGATCCGCCCGGCTTCATCCAGATTCCCGTCACGGACAGTCGCTCCACTTATCTCGGGACCGCGCTCGACATCAACCTGAGCTGGCGGCTCCAACGGCACGCGCTGTTCTCGACCTCCTACGTCTATTTCTTCACGGACAACTATGTCACGTCGGCGGGCGGCACCAGCACCGGGTTTTTCTCCGCCACGCTCTCACTGCAATATTGAAATGAGCAACACGATTCACGTCGCCATCACCCGTCGCGTGCGCCCCGGCTGCGAAGCCGCATTCCAGCAGGAGCTCCGCGAGTTTCTGCAAGCATCCTTCGCGCACGGCGGCGTGCAGGGCGCCAGCATGCTCACGCCGCCACCGGGCTCGGGGTCGCGCGAATACGGCATCCTCCGCACCTTCGCCAATGAGCAGGAGCGCGATGCCTTCTATGCGTGGCCGATGTTCAAAGCCTGGGACGAGCGGGCGAGAGAGTTGACCGAGGGCGAGCCAATTTATCGCCCGCTGCACGGACTCGAAGCGTGGTTTCGCGCGCCGCAGCCTCCGGCGCGCTGGAGGATGGCCGTCGCCACGTATCTCGGAGTCTTTCCGCTCGTGACGATTTTGAACCTCACGCTCGGGCCGCTGATTCGCGCGTGGCCCTTCGTGCTGGCGAGCGCCGTCTTTAACGCTTGTGTCGTCGTCTGCCTGACGTGGCTGGTCATGCCACTGATCACGCGACTGCTCCACGCCTGGCTCCATCCGCAACCGCAACCGAAAGGAAAAGCTCCATGAACGCCGATCTCATCATTCACAACGGACGCATCGCGACGCTCGATCCGAAGAATCCGCGTGCCAGTAATCTCGCCGCAAAAGACGGACGCATCGTCGGCGTGGACAACGCGCAATCCTATCAGCGCGGACCGAACACTTTGGACATCGATTTGCGCGGGCGCACCGTCATTCCCGGTCTCAACGACTCGCACCTGCACCTCATTCGCGGCGGACTTAACTATAATCTCGAGCTGCGCTGGGACGGCGTGCCGTCGCTCGCCGATGCGTTGCGCATGCTCAAGCTACAAGCCGAGCGCACGCCCGCGCCGCAGTGGGTGCGCGTGGTGGGAAGCTGGAGCGAGTTCCAATTCGCGGAGCGCCGCATGCCGACGCTGGAGGAAGTCAACGACGTCGCGCCGGAGACGCCGGTTTTTATCCTGCACCTTTATTGCCGCGCGCTGCTCAATCGCGCCGCGCTACGCGCGTGCGGTTACACACGCGACACGCCGAATCCGCCCGGCGGCGAAATTCAGCGCGACAAAAATGGTGACCCGACTGGCCTGCTGATCGCCCGGCCCAACGCCAACATCCTCTACGCCACGCTCGCAAAAGGCCCGAAGCTGCCACCCGAGTATCAATACAACTCCTCGCGGCAATTCATGCGCGAGCTGAACCGGCTCGGCATCACGAGCTGCATCGACGCCGGCGGCGGCTTCCAAAATTATCCCGAAGACTACGAGATCGTCCGCCAACTCCACGACCGCGGCGAGCTGACCGTCCGCATCGCCTACAATCTCTTCACGCAAAAACCGAAGCAGGAGAAAGACGACTTCGCGCGCTGGATGCGGATGACGAAGCCAGGAGAAGGCGATCCGTTTTTCCGCATGAACGGCGCGGGCGAGATGCTTGTTTTCTCCGCGGCCGACTTTGAGGACTTTCTCGAGCCGCGTCCCGACCTTCCACCGCAGCTCGAAGGCGAGCTCGAGGAAGTCGTCACGATGCTCGCCTCGAATCGCTGGCCCTTCCGCCTGCACGCGACCTATGACGAGTCGATCACGCGTTTCCTCGATGTCTTCGAGCGGGTGAACCGCGCCGCGCCACTGCACGATCTGCATTGGTTTCTCGACCACTGCGAGACGATCTCCGATCGCAACATTGAACGCCTGCACGCGCTCGGCGGCGGCATCGCCATTCAGCATCGCATGGCGTTCCAGGGCGAATACTTCGTCGAGCGCTACGGCG
>JAXDQW010000050.1:0-38955 GCA_034667665.1 Chthoniobacter sp. | reverse complement strand
AGCTCGATCGGCACCCGCGTTTCACCCGAAATCTCCTGCGCCCGGAGCACCGCCGTCGCATTGCGGCGCAGCACATCCGAAAGACCGCCGCCGTTGCGGCTGTATTTCGTCGCCACGTCATCGGCGGCCACGAGCCCGCTGTTGAGGAGCTGGAGGTCGTTGTTGACCTCGTAGCCGGCATCGGACCGCTCGCCGAAATGCCAGGTGCAGGTGCGATACTTCGGGTGCGCCGGGATTTCGCCCATGGCGATGCCGTCGTCGAGCACCGCCCGCCGCGTGCGGCGCAGCATGCGATCGACCAGGATGCGCTGCCAGTGATTGATCTGCCGCTCGTCGGCCCGCACCTCCACGCGCTGCGAGACCCCGCCGAGCATCGCCAGATCCCACAGGAACCCGTAGGAGAGCTTCAGCGAGACCGCCATCTTGCGGATGACGATCTGCATGAAGGCCAGAAACGCCCCGCTCGGGCGCGAGCTCGGGGTGAGGAAATTGACACTCTCGCCTTCGCCCAGGCGCAGCCACTTGCCCCACATCGCCTTTTGCGACTTCGTGCCCGTAACCGGGTCGTCCTCCCAACCGCCCGCGCCGTTGCGGCCGAGCTTCGAGCTGACGGCGCCGACGTATTGCGACTGATCCTTGATCGCGATCTTTTCGGACTCCAGGGTCTCGCGCAGGTCGCGGCAGTCTTCGAGCAGCCGCAGCAGCGCGGTCACGCCGCGGTATTGGTCCACGCGATCCGGGTCCCAAACGTGGACGAACCGCTCCGGCTCGATCTCGACCGGGTGGTTGTATTGCCCGTGCCGGGTCCGGTTGTAGATGCGAATGGTGATCGGGCTCGCAACCGGAGACCGGGGCGAAAAATGGGCTAACGAAATTAATACGTGTAGGTATTTGTTTTGACTTTGCTTGCCGTGCTCCTATCAAACCGCCACATTCTTCTTCCCCCTCGCCCGCCCATGAAGCTCCATCGCTCCCTCCTTGCCGTTTGCGCGCTCGCCTTTGTCCCAGCCGCGGTTGACGCCGCGCCGAAACCCAAGAAAGCGCCTGCTCCGACGCGCGCTCCCGCTCCAGCCCCCGCGCCCGCTGCGACCGAAGGCATCCGCGGCTGGCTGGACTGGCGCGGCCCCTTCCAGACCGGGGTGTCGCTGGAGACCGGGCTGCCGGCCGAGGTGGACTCCAAGGCCCCGCTCTGGACCGCCGATTTCCCCGGCCAATCGGCGCCCGTGATCGCGAACGGCCGGCTCTACATCATGGGATATCTCGGCGAAGGCTCGGAGCTTCAGGAAGGCGTGGCCTGCTTCGATGCCGAGACCGGGAAGATGGTTTGGAAGCAGCTTTTCAACGATTTCCTGAGCGACGTCGTTTACCTCCGCTACGCCAACTCCAGCCCGGCGATCGATCCGGAAACGGGCCATGTTTACATCCAGAATAGCTCGGGGATTTTTGCCGCCTTCACCGCGGATGGGAAGCCGCTCTGGAAGCACTCGATGATGGAGGAGTTCGGCCGGATGACCTTCCCCAACAACCGCACCGCGTCTCCGCTCCTCGACAAGGATCTCGTGATCACGCGCGGCATCACCGCAGCGTGGGGCGCCTACGGCCCGCCCGGCGATCGCTTCTACGCCTTCGACAAAACCACCGGGGAACTGGTCTGGTCGAGCGCCCCCGGTGATCGCCCGCAGGACAACACCTTCTCGCATCCGTGGCTCAGCTTCCTCGATGGCAAACGAGTTCTTTATTCCGCTGGCGGCGACAGCAGCCTCATCTGCCTCAATGCCCGGACCGGCGAGCCGCTTTACCGGACGCCGGTGGCCAAGGCGGGGGCGAAGGGCGGGATCAATGGCGGGGTGCTCGAATACAAAGGCAAGATCGTCGTGGTCCACGAGAGCGAAAATATCGACACCAGCGACGTGGGCCGGATGGCGGCGTTCAAGATTCCCACCGAGATCAAACCGCCGTCGCCGCAAGCGCCGCAGGTTTTTGACACCAAGGAACTCGAACAATGGCGCAATCCCGTCGGCGCGCTGGCCAGTTCGCCGGTGCTCGTGGGCAATCGCATTTATCAAGTCAGCGGCACCGGCGATCTCGCGGCGGTGAATGCCGACGACGGCAAGGTGCTGTGGAAAAAGAAACTCGGGATCGAGCAACGCCAGAGCAGCCCCTTCTACGCCGATGGAAAGCTCTATGTGGCGATGTACGTCGCGGCCGCCGCCGGGGAAGGCGCCGCCAAGACCGGGGAAGGCAACGAGAACGTCGGAGACGGCGAGTTATTCGTCATCAAGCCCAGCGACACCGGGCCGGAGATCCTGAGTCACACCATCGTCACCGGCAAATGCTATGGATCGCCGGTCGGCTACAACGGCAAGCTCTACCTGCAGACCGAGAAGAAGCTCTATTGCTTTGGGAAAAAGGGAAACAATCCCGGCGTCGCGCCAGCTCCCGAGCCGGAGCACTGGCCCGTTGCGGGCGAGCAGAAAAAGCTCCAGGTGGTGCCCTACGAAATCCTGCTCAACCCGGGCCAGAAACAGACCTTCCGCGTCCGCGCGCTCGACGCGAACGGCTTCACCGTGAACGGCAACGTGGATCTCAAGTCGCTGAAATGGGAGCCGTTCATCCCGCCCACCGCGCTGGTGAAGGCCACCATGAAAGGCTCGTTCGACGCGGAAGGGCAGTTGGTCGCGGACGCGGACAACACGCCGAGCGCGGGCCAGTTCCAGGCTTCGCTGGGCGAACTCAAGGGTTACTTCAAGGGCCGCATCCTGCCCGGCCTGCCCCTCAAGCAGGACTTTGAATCCTACGAACTGAACCAGGATACGTCGAAGCCGCCGCCGCCCGGCGCGCCCAACACCCTCGAGCCACCGACCCCCTTTGCCTACCCGCCGCTGCCCTGGAATGCCGCGCGCTTCAAGTGGGAAGTCCGCGACAAGGATGGGAACAAGGCGCTGGTCAAGACGATCGATGACAAGCGCTTGCAACGCGGCACCGTTTTCATTAATCGCGCCGACCTGCACAACTACACCATCGAGGCGGACGTCCTGAGCGAAGGTAACAAGCGCAAGATGTCCGAGATTGGCTTGATCAATCAGCGTTACGTCATCGTGCTGAAGGGTAACGCCCAGGCCCTCGAAGTCACTTCCAACCAGGAGCTCTTCCGGCAGTCCGTGCCGTTCAAGTGGAGCCCGAACGAATGGTATCACCTCAAGGCCCGCGTGGACCTGGCTAAGGACGGGAGCGGAACGATTCGCGCCAAGGCCTGGAAGAAAGGGGATCAAGAACCCGACGCCTGGACCATCGAAGTCCCGCACCAACGCGCCAACGAAGAGGGTTCGCCGGGTCTCTTCGGCTTCTCGCCGCAGGAACAGCGCGCGTGGATCGACAACATCGCCGTAACACCCAACTAAGTGCTTCAGGTCGTTACGCTGCATGCACGCGGATCACCGATGAACGAACCCGATAACCATATAGAGGGGCTGCCCGCGCGGCGTGGCTTAATGGCCTTCTTCGTTCTTTGGGGCATCGGTTACTTCGTCTTCTGGGTTGTTCTCTTTCTCGGCTATGCCGCTTGGTTTGGTTCAGGCTCCGGTCCGGGGGCTTCTGGTCGCTCGCTGCTATTCCTGATCCTAGCTTTCCTTCCATTCTTCTATTGCGCCGCTTCTGCGCGTTGTTGCCAGCGTGCCATCCCGCGCAAGCACCTTGTCCTCCTGCTGGCCCTTTCAGACGTTTCCATCGTCGCGATCATCTACGGTTTCGCCGCCGCTACAGCCGCAGCCAATGCAATCCCATTGTGGAGCACCGTCTTCGGCACAGCTTCTGTTTGGAGTCCTTGTCTGGCCGCCTCCGCGTTTCTTACCATTTATCGTCTTTGCGATGCTTTTCCCGCGCCCACGAACGTCTCGTAACCATCCGCTGCAGCGGGTGGGGCCCTTTGCCGGAGCTGGCCGCACACCCAACCCCTGTCTTCAATTGATCTGACCCATCCCCATGAAAACTGCTGTCCTTGCCACCGCTATTGTCACGCTGCTCGCCCCCGCCTTACTCCTCGCCGAAGACTGGCCCCGGTGGGGCGGGAATGATCCGGGTCGGAACATGTATTCCACCGCGACCGGCCTGCCCGATTCCTTTGATCCGGGCAAATTCAAGCCGAACTCCGAAGACATCGATCTGCCTACGACCAAGAATGTCAAATGGGTGGTGAAACTCGGCTCACAAACTTACGGAAATCCGGTGGCCGCCAACGGGAAAGTCTTCGTCGGAACGAACAACGCCAACCCGCGCGACGAGAAAATGAAGGAGGACCGTTCGTGCCTCTACGCGTTCAACGAGTACGACGGCGAATTCCTCTGGCAGCTCGCCGTGCCAAAGCTCGCCAGCGGCAAGGTCAACGATTGGGAATACCTCGGCATCCTCGCTTCGCCGGACGTTGAAGGCAGCAAGCTCTACCTGGTCACCAACCGCTGCGATGTCGTCTGTCTGGACGTGGAAGGCATGAGCAATGGCAATGATGGGCCGTTCAAGGACGAGGCAAAATATCTGGGCGGTCCCGGCAAACCACCGATCGAGCCCGGCCCGAAAGACGCCGACATAATCTGGCGTTACGACATGATGGATGAGCTCGGCGTCTTTCCGCACAACGCCTCGAATTGCTCGGTGATCTCGCTCGGGGATACCCTCTTCACCTGCACCAGCAACGGACAGGACTGGACCCATGTAAACATTCCCTCGCCGCTCTCGCCCAGCTTCATCGCGCTCGACAAGAAGACCGGTGAGTTCCTCGGCGAAGACGACGCGAAGATCGGTCCGAATATCAAGCACGGCCAGTGGACTTCGCCTTCCGTCGGCAAGATCAACGGCAAGGATCAGGTCTATTTCGGCGGCGGCGACGGCATCCTTTACGCCTTCGATCCGGTGCCGGTGAAGGAAGGCGACTCGAGCTTCATCAAGAAGGTCTGGTGGTTCGACGCCGTGCCCGAGGAATACAAGAAGGACAAGACCGGCAAGCCGATCAAGTATCCAGCGCCGGAAGGTCCGAGCGAGATCAACGCGACGCCGGTCTTTTACAAGGACCGTATCTATGTCGCGATCGGCCAGGACCCCGAGCACGGCGAGGGCGTCGGCCGCCTCGTGTGCGTGGACGCGACCAAGACCGGTGACATTACCAAGACGGGCTTGATCTGGGACTTCAAGGAGATCCATCGCAGCATCTCGACGGTCAGCATCGATCCTTCGACGGGGCTGCTCTTCATCGCCGACTTTAGCGGCTTCGTCTTTTGCCTCGATGCCGAAACCGGCAAGAAGTACTGGGAGTACGACATGAAGGCGCACATGTGGGGTTCCACGCTGGTGGCCGACGGCAAGGTCTTTGTCGGCGACGAAGACGGCGACTTCACGGTGCTCGCCGCGGCCAAGGAAAAGAAGGTCATCAGCGAGGTGAACATGGGTTCCGCGGTCTTCTCCACCCCGATCGTCGCCAATGGAACGATGTATGTCGGCACCCAGACCCATCTCTACGCCATCGCCACCGGCGCCAAGCCGGTGGAGCCGAAGAAGTAGGCATTGGAAGATCCGGGTCATGCTTCATAGCAGCCGAGGTCAGGGCTCTGACTTCCCTCAACGCCGCCGACTTTCGGATCAGAGCCTCCTTATGTTGACTGCTACTGAGTTGACCTAATCGGATGTCCGAATACCTCGTCATCGCGACCTCGCTGCGGCCTGGCAGCCACAGCCGAATCCTGGCCGGGGCGCTGATGCGCGATTACGCCGCGCTCGGCGCCGGAGCGGAATTGGTGGACCTGCGCGAGCACCTCATGCCCCTCTGTGACGGCGATGCAGCCTACGCGCATCCTTCGGTGGCCAAGCTGAGCGAGCAGGTCAAAACCGCGCGGGTCATCGTCATCGCGACGCCGATCTATAACTACGATGCCAACGCCGCTGCGAAAAACCTCGTCGAGCTGACCGGCAGCGCGTGGGAGGACAAGATCGTGGGTTTCCTCTGCGCGGCCGGCGGCGACTCCAGCTACATGTCGGTGCTGGGGCTGGCGAACAGCCTGATGCTCGACTTTCGGTGCGTGATCCTGCCGCGTTTCGTGTATGCGACGGGCGAGGACTTTGCCGATGGCAAGGTCACTAGCAAAAAGATCCAGCAACGCGTCCATCAGCTCGCCGAAGCCTCGCTGAAACTTCGCCACGGCTGAGTGGCCAAACCATTCGAAACTTCGCCCATGAGCAACTCCCCCGATTCCAGCCCGCGTTTCACCGTGACGCAGTGGCTGATCATCATCATCGCGTCGATTGGCTTTCTTTTCGACACCTACGAATTGCTGATGACGCCGCTGGTCGCGCCGGCGGCCATCGCGGAACTGCTCAAGGTGCCGCAGAACAATCCCCTGGTGACCCAATGGGTGGGACGGCTCCTCTGGATCAGCGCGCTGTGTGGCGGTGTGTTCGGCCTCCTCGGCGGCTGGCTGACCGACCGGTTCGGACGCAAAACCGTGATGGCGGGGAGCATCTTCGTTTACTCGCTTTCGCCGTTTTTTGCGGCCTACAGCACCACGCTGCCAGTGTTCATTTTTTTCCGCAGCACGACGTTCATCGGCGTATGCGTCGAATTCGTCGCGGCGATCACGTGGCTCGCGGAAGTCTTCGAGGACAAGAAGCAGAAGGAGCGCTGGCTGGGCATCACGCAGGCGTTCGCTTCGCTGGGCGGGGTGTTCGTCACCATGGTCAGCGCGTGGATTCTCGCGCGCGCGGCGACGCTGCCGCATTGGGGATTGCCCGCCGGCCTGGGCGGCGCGGTGCCGGCCACATGGCGGTATCTTTTGATGACCGGTCTGCTCCCGGCCATCCCGATCGCGCTGCTCCTGCCCTTTGTGCCGGAGTCCCGCATTTGGAAAGAACGCCGAGCCGCGGGGGCGCTCAAACGTCCGAGCTTCGGAGCGCTTTTCTCGCCGGAACTTCGCCGCGTGACGCTGCTCACGGCGGCGCTTTCAGCATGCGCCTACGGGATCGCTTTCGGGGCGCTCCAGGTGACCGTCAGCCGCGTGGCTCCGGGCCTTCCCGAGCTCGCTCCGCAGGCCAAAACGCTCGCGCCGTTGCGCAAGGAAGGGGAGGCGCTGAACAAGGAACTGAACGTCACCACGGACCCGGCGAAACGCCAGGAACTCATCGGCCAGATCAAGGCCAACTTCATCCAGCAGAAGCCGATCAACGAGCAGGTGCAGAAGGTGAGCACCCACGTGCAGTTCTTCCAGGAAATGGGGGGCCTTGCCGGACGGATTGCGCTCGCGCTCCTGCTCATCGTGGGGATCGCGCGCCGGTCGCTGCTCAAGGTCTTCCAGTTTCCCGCGGTCATCGTCCTGCCGGTGACTTACTTCATGCTTTTCCAGCAGGGCGGCGATGCCTTCCTCTGGGCTTATGCCGCCTGCGGTTTCCTCACCGTCGCGCAGTTCAGCTATTTCGGGGAATACCTGCCCAAAGTCTTCCCCATCCACCTGCGGGGAACCGGCGGCAGCTTCGCGACCAATGTGGGCGGCCGGATGATCGGCACCAGCGCGTCGCTGCTCACGACCAACCTGCTCGCGCCGATGTTCGCCGGCGGCATCGAAGCGGTGCGACCGATGCACATCGCGCAAGCCGCCGGCTGGCTCGCCACGGTGATCGCGGTGCTTGCGTTAATCCTCGGTCTCTTCCTTCCCGAGCCGAAAGCCGAGCCCATCGAATAACCTTCAGACCTTCCACGCCATGACCGCACTCACTCCCGAACAAGCCCAACAAGAACTCGAAACCCAGCTCCAGGAAATCATCACCTGGCATTTCTCGCCGGAGACCGGCTGTCCCTTCTGGCTCGATTGGGCGAAGAAGAACTTCGATCCGCGGCAGGAAATCAAGAGCTTCGCCGACATGGTCAAGTTCCCGCATTTCCAGGACGAATGGCTGCGGGACCTTCAGCCCGAGGTCTGGGTCCCGGCGCAATTCAAAGGCAAACCCTTCAATATCTTCGAGACCGGCGGCACCACCGGCATGCCCAAACAGCGCATCGGCTGGGAGGACTACAAGGTCGATTACTCCGAGTTTTCCGAGAAGATCAGCGACGAGCACTTCCCGCGCGGGGGCGCCTGGCTGATGATGGGTCCGACCGGCCCCCGCCGGCTGCGTCTGGCGATCGAGCATCTCGCGCATGTGCGCGGCTCCTCGTGCTATTTCATCGACCTCGATCCGCGCTGGGTAAAGAAGCTCATCGGCAACAAGAAATTCGACGAGGCCAAGGCCTACATGGAGCACGTCGTCGATCAGGCCGTGACCATCCTGAAGAATCGCAAAGTCAGCGGCCTCTTCACCACGCCCAAGCTGCTCGAAGCGCTCGCCGAAAAGATTGACGTGTACGAAGCCGGCATCCGCGGCGTCTTCTGCGGAGGCACGACAATGCTGCCGCAATACACGCGCTTTATCGTCGAGGAAGTGCTCGAAGGCCGCATCGGCTTCTATCCGACCTACGGTAACACGCTGATGGGTCTCGCCGCCAGCGTGCCCCTCGAACCGGCGGACAATTACTCCATCACTTACTACGCTCCGCAGCCTCGTGCAGTCCTGCGCGTCGTCGATTCGAACGACACCACGAAGACGGTGGATTACGACACCTGGGGCCGCGTCGAGCTCACCACCCTGACCAAGGAATTCTTCATGCCCCGCTTCCTCGAACGCGACGAAGCTATCCGCCGCAAGCCGCGTGGTCCCTATGCCTGGGACGGCGTCGCCGAAGTCCGCCCCTTCGGCGCGATGGAGAAGAAGATCGTCGAAGGCGTGTATTAGGCGCCGGCAAATCCTCCGGCTTGCACCTGCACGTTCACGCCGCTGGGAGCGGTCCAGCCGCCACCAACCTCTTCTTGCGAGGATCGACGACCAAAGAGAGCCCCTCCAGAGTCCGTGCTCCCAGGAGGGTCATGTCTCCCGGTTCCCCAAAAACGACCTCATCAATCGTAAAATGCTTCTCCACCCGGAGAATCGCGAAGCCCACGCTGCGGGTGATGATCTGCCCATTCGCCATCGTGAAGACCAAGTCCTTTTTTTCCCGGTTGACGCCGATCTTCTCGAGGGTCTTGGACGGAATCCAGGTATAACGCTTCCGGTCTCCACCAAGGCGCGAGGGACAGTGACCGCTTGCTTGCCGTCGATATGATTCTCCACCTTGCAGCCAACGTGGAATGTTCCCATCGCCCGATCATCTATCCCGGGCGGTGCGTCCGCGGCAACTCGATTCATCCACTCGAGCACCGCGCATAGCGGATCTCAGATCGAAATCCAGCGTGACCCTTCCCTCCCGGAGTGCCGCCCGCACTCTTCTTGATCGTCGTTCGCAGCTTCATCGATGAAAGCGTATTTGTGCGTCCTGCGGTAATGTTCGGAGAGAGTGAGGCGCTGCCAGCCGGGACTCAAACCTCACCCGACTCGCTGTCGAAGTCGGACGGGGTGAGACGCGGGAGGTTCCTGGCGGCGGGGTGCTGGTCTTTGCGGCCGTGGACGTAGAGGGCGGTCCACTCGGCGAGGCGCCGGCCGAGGATGCGGCAGGATTCCTGGAGGTCGGGTTCGCGCGGTGCTTTGGCGCTGACGGCGCCGTAGTGAAGCGTGGTCTTCCGCCCGGCGTAATCGGTGACGCCGAAGACGAGGAAGCCGAAATTCATCAGCACGGTGAGCAGGGACTGGCAGGCGAGTTCCATGCCTCCGCCCCAACCGCCCGCGCTGCTGAAGGCGCAGGCGATCCTGCCGTCCACCTCCATCCACTTCGGCGCCATCGTCTCATCCCAGAAGCGTTTCATCTTCCACGAGAGGAGGCCCATGTTGGTGGGGCTGCCGACGGCGAGGCCGTCGCACCAGACCACATCGTCGGCACTGGCTTCGTCCACGCTGCGCACACGGACCTCGGTGTCGGGAACGGTCTGCGCGCCTTCGGCAACGAGCGCAGCCATCTGGGCAACGTTGCCGGACTTGGAATCGAAGAGGACGAGGATCTTGTTCATGGATGCGAAGGGTTTCGTTCTATCCGGTGCTGGCCTTGATGGCCGCATGGGTCGAGAGGATTTCGACCGCCTCGGCTGACGCAAAACCAGCGCAGACGTAGATCGTAATCATCGGTTTCCGCTCGTTTCCAAGGTGGGACTGCGGCGGCGGAGCACCTCCCACCCGGCACGATCTGATTGATCTCGTGCCCGTTCTCGAATCCGCGAGAACGAGGACGAGGACGATCTCATGCGAGATGCAGCTGAATCACAAAGCGTGGAGCGCCGCAATGCCCGCAGCGATCAGCAGGATGAAACCGAGGCGCCGCCAAAAGCGCGAAACGCTCTCCTCCATCGGAGACTCGCCAACAATGGACCGGTCGGTGTCCGGCGCGGTGGTCCGAAAAAGTTGAGAACCTCCGCAAGGACCTCAAGAATATTCATGGCTCATTTTCGGCGCGCTTCATGGGCGTTGAAAGCGGGACAAAACTTTCGCTTCGCGTTCGGCGTAGGTGCGGCACACCCAAGGATACATCTGAAAAAACCACTCGGTGCCCTGCCACGAACTTTGCCGCGGTGCAAAGGGATGGAACAACGATCTCGGACGAGGTCCCACGACGACCGTCTTGCCATCAAAGTTGTCTTCGTCCTCGCAATATGCGGTGCGACCAAGATCGAAAAGCACCAGTGGGAATAGGAGATAAATGAAAGGAAGGGAAAACAACGCAATCGCAGTATTGCGGAGAGAGAAGACGCTGGCTCTCACGGCGCGGCCGGCAGGTAGTCTGACGACCCCAAGTTCAGCCCAAGGCTGTGCAGGGGAGCGAGGCGTCGCGATTGTTGGGGATTACGCATCAGATGGGGATTGCAAATGCCGGCGGCGCAGACGCTGGATCAGCAACCGCACACCGGCGAGAAGATAAGCGTAAATTGCGGAGGATATTGATGTTGATAGGCGCCGCGGGCGAAGGCGGCACGCACAAGCCTCCGCGCGCCTATCAACCATCAACCATCAACTATCAACTTCTCCTCACGGCGCAGTGGCCGGAGCGAGCTCGTACTTCCGCGGCGGCGGCTGATTCGCCTGATAGATCTGGTCTTCGATCTCCTTCGCCTTGGCGAGCAACTCCGCGACTTTGGCTTTCTGCTCTCCATACCACTTCTCGTAAGCTTCCTTAAGGCTGGCGAGTTGCGGGTCATTGGCGTCCTCCGCTTTCTTCAAATCGCGACGCTTGCCCTTGAGCTGCGCGTATTGATCGCGCAGCGGGTGGTAGGCCTGATCGTTGCGCTGTTTGTTGAGCATCGCGACCTTCAGCGCCTGCTGGTATTGCGGCGTCTTATCATTGCTCTCCAATTCCACGCCGAAGGCGAGCTGACCGTCGGTGAAGGTGCCGACCGGCGTGCCGTCGATCTTCAGCTCATACTTGCCGGGTTTCAGATTGCGGGCAGTGAGCTTTTCGTTGCTGAACTTGTGTCCGAGATGCGTGAGTTGCACCCCATCCGCGGCCTCGGGTGGAAGCACCCACGGCAGCGCCTCCGCGGTGAAGGTGAAACTCACGGCGTCGCCGTTATGCGCGAAGCCGGCGAGCGCGCCTTTCGGGGCGGTGGCCGCGAGCTTGCCGTCCTTGCTCTCGATGGTGATTTGCGAGACGGCCGATCGCGCGACGAGATCCTCGATCACCGCCACCGCCATGACGGTTTGCCCGACGGCGGCGGGATGCACGCCGTCGGGAATCATGGTGAACTTGGGGTCCGTCTTGCGCTTCTCCATGGTGAGATTGTTCAGCGGCGACCACATGTCGATGAAGCCCAACCCGCGCACTTCCGCCTGTTCCCGCAACCAGCTTCCATAAAGCGAGAGCACGCCGTTGTAGTAGGTGTTGCGCGGCTCGGCGAGGTCGTTCCGGAGCCGCTTGGCGCGCGCATCGAACATCGTCGGGGTGATCGGCGCCGCCGTCGCGCCGAGGGCGGCGATCTTATCCAGGATCGTCGTCATGCCTTGCTGGTACGTGTCGAAGACGACCTTGTCGAAATCGCGATAGGCCCCGTCGTTCATCCCGAGCAGGATGGTGACGTATTTGGGCTGATACACGGCTACGTCTTCATCGAAGCGCCGCAAGGCATCGGACGCGCGATCACCGCCGACTCCCGCATTGTGAAAGCGCAGGTGCAGCTTCGGATAGCGGGTATAAAAGTAGTCCTCGACGTACTGCGTATAGAGACACTGGTGGGTAATGGAGTCGCCGAGGAAGACGAGGGTCTCGCCGTCCTTCAGATCGATCTTTTCGACCAGCGGTTTGAATTCCGCCGGGGCGGCGGGTTTGGCGGCTTCCTGGGCGCAGGCAAAGCCGGCGCTGAGGACGAACAAGGGGATCAGAAGGGAACGATTCATAAGGGAGGATGCGGAGCCCGAAAGCATGGTCACGAGCCCGCGAAACGGAAGGGAATTTAGCGCGGGGGGCGAGGTATTTTCTTGCGGTGCGCGGCGGTGCCGGACAGAAAACGCGCAGGGAAAAATATATGCAGGGAAAATCCGCACCGGACTATGTCGCCATCGGTTTCGACAAAATCGATCGCGACCTCAGATTCCTCATCGAGTGCCTCGCTGAGGTGCTGAGCGACCTCGGGCTGGGCGAGCTCGCCAAACATCTGCCCTGGTTCGGCGAAAGCGCCACGCGCGAGCAAGTCGAGCCACTGCCGCCGCAGCTCGGGCTCGTCTATTCCATTGCTTTTCAACTCCTCAACATGGTCGAGGAAAATGCAGCCGCGGCCATGCGGGCTCTGCGTGAGACGAGCGAAGGCCTTACCGCCGAGCGCGGACTCTGGGGCGATCTCCTGGCCACGCTGCAGGGCGCCGGATTCAGCGCGAGCCACATTGCGGAAACGCTTGCCAAAGTGCGCGTCGAGCCCGTGCTGACGGCCCATCCCACCGAGGCAAAACGGCTCGCGGTGCTGGACCAGCATCGCGCGCTCTTTTCCTTGATCGCGGCGCGCGAGGGCGGGAATGCCACGCCGTCCGAGCAGACGCTGGTCCGCGAAAAGACGAAGGCCGCGCTCGAGCGACTCTGGCGCACCGGCGAAATCCTGCTCGAAAAGCCGAGCCTGTCCGATGAGCGGCGCAACGTGCTGCACTACCTGCGCGATGTCTTTCCCGCCGTGCTGCCCGAACTCGATGCCCGCTTGCGCCTTGCCTGGCAGGCCTCCGGCTTCGATCCGGCCCTGCTCGCGGAAGGCCGCCTCCCCGAGGTCCGGTTTGGCACCTGGGTCGGCGGGGATCGCGACGGCCATCCCGGCGTCACGGCCGAAGTCACGCGCGAGACGCTCGAACGCCTGCGCGCGAACGCGCTCGTGGTCATGCACCGGCAGCTCACCGCGCTGGCGCCCAAGCTCAGTCTTTCGGCCTGGATGCAACCGCCTCCCGCCTCCTTCCTGGCGCGGCGCGATCAGCTCGCCGCCGGGCTCGGCGAAACCGGCCGCGCGATCCTCGCGCTGAATACCGACGAGCCGTGGCGGCAGTTCGTGGAGCTGCTCGTCGCGAAGCTGCCGATCGAAATCGCGCCGCATCAGACCGCGCAAATCCGCGAAGGCGCCGCCCGTTACCAACATGCGGAGCAGCTCGCCGCCGATCTGCAGACCTTGCGCGATTCCCTGGCCTCGATCGGCGCGGCGCGGCTGGCGGAATACGACGTCGTGCCGGCGATTCGGGCGCTGAACGTCTTCGGCTTTCACCTCGCGCAGCTCGATATCCGGCAAAACTCCGTCTTCCATGGCCGCGCGCTGGCGCAGTTGATGACCGCGGCCGGCATCGACGGCAGCCAATGGGAGGAGTGGACGGAAACCGAGCGGCTGCGCTTCCTGGAAAAGGAGCTCCACTCGCCGCGACCTTTCCTGCACGCCGGCGCCTCCGCTGGCCCGGAGGCGGATGCCGTGCTCGGCTGCCTCCGCGTGCTCGCGGCGCACCTCGCACATGCCGGCGCGGACGGGATCGGCGCGCTCATCGTGAGCATGACCCGGCGGCTCTCCGACCTGCTCATCGTTTACCTGCTGGCTCGTGAAGCCGGCCTCACCCGGATGCTGCCCGATGGCCTGGTCTGCGTGCTGCCGGTGGTGCCGCTGTTCGAAACGCTCGACGATTTGGAATCCGCGCCGTCCATTCTGCAATCCTTCCTGGAGCAGGCCATGACCCGCCGGAGCCTGGAGTTTCTCGCCTGGAATGGGGGCCGCACCCGGCTGCCGCTGAGCCAGCAGGTGATGGTGGGCTACAGCGACAGCAACAAGGATTCAGGCATCTTCGCGAGTCAATGGGGCCTGCAAAAAGCGCAGTCGCGGCTCGCCCAGCTCGGGCGCGATGCCGGGGTGCGGATCCGCTTTTTCCACGGCCGCGGCGGCACGATCAGCCGCGGCGCGGGCCCGACGCACCGCTTTCTGGAGGCGCTCCCGAACGGGTCGCTGGGCGGCGACATCCGCCTCACCGAGCAGGGCGAAACCATTGCGCAGAAGTTTGGCAATCTGCCCACCGCCACCTTCAACCTCGAACTGCTCGTCGCCGGCGTGACCGCGACCACGGTGCGGCATGAGCGCGGCGAGCTCGGTCTGCACCCGCTCGCGCCTGTTCTCGAGAAGCTCCTGCAATCCAGCCAGCGCGCTTACCGCCGGCTGCTTGACGAGGAGGACTTCATTACTTTCTACCGGCAGGCGACTCCGATCGATGCGCTCGAACACAGCCGCATCGGCTCGCGCCCTTCGCGCCGGACCGGCAAGCCGAGCCTGGCCGATTTGCGGGCGATTCCGTGGGTGTTCAGTTGGAGCCAGGCGCGCTTTTATGTGCCGGGCTGGTTCGGCGCGGGCTCGGGCCTGAGCGCCTTGAGCGACGCGGAACTGGGCGAAATCAAGGATCACGTGCGCACCTGGCCGTTCCTCCACTACGTGCTCACGAATGTGGAATCGAGCATCGCCAGCACCGACCTCGATCTGATGCGCACCTATGCCGGCCTGGTGGAAGATCCCGCGATCCGCGAGCGTTTGCTCGGGATGATCCTCGAGGAGTGGAACCTGACCAAAGCGATGCTCGAAAAGCTGCGCGGCAGCGCCATGTCGCAGCGGCGCCCGCGCATGCTCAAGACCTTGCAACTCCGCGCCGAAGCGCTGCGGGTGCTGCACCTTCAGGAAATCAGCCTGCTGCGCCGCTGGCGGGGCCTCCGCGCCGCCGGAGACGAGGCCGCCGCGAAGAAGATGCTCCCCGAGTTGCTCCTCTCGATCAATGCCATCGCCAGCGGCCTGCGCACGACGGGCTGAGTGCATTTACTTCGCCGCTGCTGCAACGTCCCCGCAACGCTTGACGCTCGAGCACTGCCGCCGGAAGCGTACGACCGCGAGCCGATTTATACTCAACGAGCGCGAAGCAGCGCGCATCCTCCCCGATCACTTCCAGGCGTAGTGATCGAGGCCGTAGATCAGGGCGCTGCCGAGGAAGCCGCTGATCCCCACGAGCACCGCGCCGACCAGCAGGGCGCCGCGGAAGCGCTGCCGTTCTTTCGAGCCCTCCTCGCATTTGCTGAGCGAGGCCAGCCCGGCGCAGACTGCGGCCCACAAGGCGGCCGCCGTGCCGAGCCAGCGATGCCACTCGAGCACACTCTTGGACTCGCCGACATAGCTGGTGAACCACGCGTTCATCCATCCGAGCGGGGCGGCGGCGAGCGCGCCGAGCGCCGCGATGATGACCAGAAAGCGCACGGTCTGGAGCCACGCTTCGCGCCTCGTCCACCAGGCCAGCGCTTCCGCCAGCACCGCCACGAACATCAACCCCACCGGGATATGGGTCGAGACCGGATGGAACTTGCCGATCCAGCGCAGGGTGTGTTTCCACAGGGGCAGCTCGTGCGCTTGCTCGACGACGGTGACCGGCACGTGGTCGGCCGCAACCGCGGGCGGTTCCGGCGCGCCGAGGTCGATCCAGCGCTTGACGGTCTCCTTCTCCTGCGTGGTCAGGGGAGGCACGTTCGCGTCTTCCCCGGGCATCTCATCCGAAAAAACCAGCTTGTAGAGCTCCGAAGACTCGCCCTTGCCGCGCTCGACCCATTCGGAATTTTCGGCGACGCGTTTCAGATCGAGCACGTACCCGAATTTTCCCTTTGGCCGGGGCAGCTCGGGGCCGTGGCAATCCAGGCATTTCGCTTCGAAGATTTCGCGCACCCGGCCGGCGAGCATCGTCCCTTCGGCGCTCGCGTCCGCCGCCGGGCCGGGCGTCGGCGCGAGCAGCAGCAGCAGGAGCGCGCAAAGGGGGAGAAACTTCATGCAGATGTGAACGAGTATGCGGTAGTCGGGCGCTTTCTTAGAAGCCTTTCCGCGCCTCCGAAATTCGGAGACGCAGGAAGGTTGGAGCGTGCGTCGGCCGTTTCCCGCTTGCGAGGGAGAACGTGCGGGCGAGTATCGGAACGCGACATGACCGAAGATTTCGAATCAATTGAAGAAGCAGAAGACGAGCCTCAAGGAGACGAACTGGTGGATCGGGCGCGACGCGTGCAATTCCAACCGGCGGATATCTGTGCGCGGGCGGAGTTAAGCGAGCTCTTCCCGCGATCGGCGTCCCTCGAAGTGGACATCGGCAGTGGCGAAGGCTCATACATTCTCGCGCTCGCGCGCCAGCATCCGGAGCGGAATTTTCTCGGCATCGAGCGCCTGCTCGGACGCGTGCGCAAGACCTGCCGGGCGGCGGCGCGCGAGGGCTTGGGAAATGTGCGCATGCTCCGGCTCGAGATCGCCTACGCCCTCCGCTACGTGCTGCCGCTCGGGTCGGTAAGTGTGGCGCACCTGTTGTTTCCCGACCCTTGGCCGAAGCGCTATCATCATCCGCGCCGGCTGGTCCAGGACGGCTTTATGGAAGCGATGCACGGCATTCTCGGGCCGGGTGGTGAGCTGCGGATCAAGACCGACGACGAGCCATATTTCCTCTGGATGGAAAAAGTGCTGAGCCGCGCCAAGGGCTACGAACAGCTCGACTGGCCGGAGGACCTCGAGTGTCCGCAGACCGATTTCGAGCAGCGCTTCGTCGCCCAGGGACTGCCGATTTATCGGGCCCGGCTGCGCAAAATCTGACCACCGACAAGGGCCCGCACTTCGAAGGCGCCGTCGTCGCGAAGGTCCACCTGCACGGCGCCGGTGCGATCCTGGCGGAAGACGATGATGCCGCGCGCCGCGGCGTCGCGCTCCCAGTCGTCGAGCGGCGGGGCCGAGCTCCCGGGTTCGAGGCGCGCGCAGATCACGGCCTGCGGATGCACCCGGGCCAGAAAGTCCGGTGTCCCGGAGAGATCCTTGCCGTGCTGGCCCTTGATCAACAGGTCGCTGCGCAAATCGGGCTCGTTTTCCAGCAGCCACTGTTCAGTCGGGAAACCGCTGTCGGACATCAGGAGGACGCGGGTGCCGGCGCAGGCAAGTTGCACGACCAGCGCCTTGTCGTCGGCCGCGCTGCGCTTGAGCCCGCCGGGAGGGAAGAGGACGCGGAGGGATGCGGTTTGGGAAAGGTGGAGCGAATCTCCGACCTCGCACAGGCACTTGCCGAGGGAGCGCCGAACGAGCTCAGCGTGCAGCCGGGCGCGGGTTGAGGAATGGTCTCGCAAGACGGACTCGGCGAGACATCGCGGGTGGAAATCATCGAGCGCGGAGAAGACGCCGCCGAGGTGATGCGAGTCGCCGTGGGTGATGACGAGGCCGTCGAGTTGATTGACCCCGCGGGTGCGGAGGTAGGGAAGAATGATGCGGTCGTAATCGTGCGCGCTGCCGCAATCCAGCAGCCAGTCGCGTCCGCGAGCGCGCAGGTGGATGGCCCCGCCGTCACCGACATCCAGCACCGTCAACTCGCACGCGGGCGCTCGGGATAGGTGGGGCAATTCCACGTAAATGTGGCCTCCCGGCACGTCGGCGAAAATGCGGACGACGGCGAGGAGCGCCTTCGCGGCCAACCAGTTGGCATTGTTAAAGAGCAGGGCGCCCGTTTTCCAAAACCCGGCGGTCAGCAGCGTGGCCACGCCCAGCGCGAGGACCGCAAAGGCGATCGGCACGGCGAGGAGATTCGCCACGATGGCCGCCGGCGAGAAGAGATGGAAATAACCCGCGGTAAAAGCGAGCGAGCCCACCCACGCCGAGAGCGTGACGCCGAGGGCGGCGGCGACGAGACGCCAGCCGGCGGCCCCGACGGATTGCGGCCACGACCAAAGCAGGCGCGGCAGGAACGGGTCGGGCGTGCCCAGAGGCTCGAACCAGCGCTGAATGCGGAAGGCGAGAAAGAGGATCGTCAGCACCAGCACGAACGAGAATTGGAAGCCCGGCGAGAAGAGCTCGTTGGTGTCCCAGGCCAGAATGAGGCAGGCGGCGGCGAAGATGCTGTTGTAAGGCACCGCGCGGCGATCGAACACCGGCCCGAGGAGGATCAGCGCGCCCATGATCGTGGCGCGGACGCAGCTCGCGCTCAGACCGGTCACCAGCGCGTAAAAGGCGAGCACGGGGAGGGTCACGGCGACGGCGGGTCCACCGGTAACGCGCAGGAATTTGAGGAGCACGAGCGCGATGGCCGCGAGCATCGCGACGTTCAAGCCGCTGACCGCGAAGAGGTGCAGCGTGCCGGTGCGTTGGAACAGCTCCTTGGTATCCGCGGCCGTATCGCCGCGCATGCCAAGGACCATGCTTTCGATCAGGGCGGTGATTTCCGGCGAGTCCTCGAGATCGAGCGCGAGCCGGCTCTGGATCCAGTGCCGGGCGGCGTTGGCAAAGGCCTGCATCCGCAAACCATGTCCGCGACTCACGACGACACCGTCTTCGGGAAAGCGCACCTTGATCTCCGAGTAAATGCCCTGGCGCTGAAGATGCCGGGTGAAATCGAACTGGCCGGGGTTGCGGGTCGGCTCGAGGTTTTGCACGCTGCCGGTGAGGGTGACGCGATCGCCATAGGCGGGCACGGCGCCGGCCCAGCTCACGTTCATGATCACGCCCTCGGCGCGGACGGAGTCTGCTGGCTCCAGAGCTTCCAGCTTGAGGCGAAAGAAACAGCTCAGATTGTGGGCCCAGAAGGCCGGTTTCTCGGGTTCGCTCCAGACAACGCCGGTGGCGCGGATCACGCGGGGACCTTCGGCAAAGGAGCGGGCGAGTTCGCGCGCGGCATGGCCGTGGAAGCGCAGCGTGTGGAGACCGAAAAAAGCGAGCGCCGTAAAGATCCAGCAGGCGATCGTCCGGGGGCGCCAGAGCAGCAGCGCAGCAGCAGGAGCCAGGACCGCGATAACGTAGAGTGGTGGGACCGACCAGCGATCCGCAGCCACGATGCCGAGCGTGGCGGCGATCGCGAGCCCGGCGAAAGGCTGACGCGGTCGCAGTTCCGGCAAGGTCATCGACGCGAGCTTCGCGGATCGGAACGGCGGGGACAAGGCCGGGAGGTAGCGCGACGAGCGGTTTCTCAGTCCCGGCAGTGCCCGCTCCCCTTCTCCCCCTCTCCTTGTCCCCTTGTCTCCCCGTCTTCCTCTTCAGCGCTACTTCGCTTCGCTCAGTTTAACCGGGCCTGGCGAGGAGGGGGCGCCGACTTGCGCGGAAGGGAGCCGGTTGCGCTGCTGAGAATACTCCGGGTAGCGGCTTTGGAGTTGGTTCAGCGTTTTCACCGCCTCCGCTTCGTTGCCGGCCTTTTTGTAAGCTTCCACGGATTTTTCCAAGGCTCGCGGGGTGACCTGATCGTCGTCGAGCACCGAGCCGACGCTGCGATAGATCCTCGCCGCCGCGTCAAAACGTCCGCGCGCCATCTGGATGTCGCCTGCGGCGATCAATCCCTCGCCGTTGATGGATCCTTCGGGCTGCAACGTCAGCGCCTCATCCGCGGCTTTCTGGGCGGTGTCAAAGGCCTTCACGCCGATGCACGCCTGCGCGAGGTCGAGGAGACCCACGGCGCGCGGGACCGGCTCTTTGACCAGCTTGAGGTAAGCCTCGAGCGCCTCCCCGGCGTCTTTAAAGTTGCCGAGTTTCAAGCGGCTGCGGCCCAGGAAAAGAAAATCATCGGGCACGGCTTCCTCGCGCGGCGTGAGCATCTCAAAGTACTTCCCGGCCGGCTCGAACGCATTCTCCTTGTAGAGCTCCGTGCCGAGCCAGCGGAGAATTTGCGCGGGCACCTTCTCTTTGCCCGAGGCGGCATAGATCCCGACCTCCCGGGCGACCTCGGCTTTGTCCTCGAGATTGAAGACGGCGAGCAGGATACGGAAGGTGGCCTTCTCAAAAAACTGCTCCTTGTCCAGCTCGCGCGCCTTGCGCAGCGGTTCGATGGCTTCCTTGTATTTCTTTGCCTCGTAGGCCGCCCAGCCGATCCAGTAATTCGCCTGCGGTTTGGCGGCGGTGTCCGGAAAGTCCTGGAGGAGAGTCTTGAACGCTTCGGACATTCCGGCGTTGTCGCCCTGCTGTCCGAGGATCAGGCCCTTCTGCTGCAAGGCGAGCTCACGCTCCTTGGCCTTGGGGAATTTGGTGATGATCTGGTCGTAATCCTTGAGCGCCGCGGTCAGATTCTTCATCTGCTGATAACCGAGGGCTCGCTGAATGAGGGCGTAAGGCAGCGACTTGTTGGTGGGGAACTGATCGATGAACGAAGTGAACGTCTTCACGCCGCGCTCCACGTCGCGCAGTTGCATGTAGCAGAAGCCCAGCTTGAAGAGCGCCTCGGCCTTGTAAGTCCCGGTCAGCGCGTGTGAAAGCTCGAGCGCGGAATAGAGCGGGATGGCGTTGCGATAGTCCTGCTTTTTGTAGAGGGACTCCGCTTTCATCAGCATGACCTGGTCTCGCTCGGCCGCCGAAGGATTGCCGGCAAGGTAAAGGTCGATCTCCGGGACCAGAGCCGGGTCGTCGGCGGCGTAGAGGAGTTTCAGCCGCCCGAACTGAGCATCTTTCGCGTAGGTGGTGAGGGGAAAATCGCGGATGAGCTGCTCATAGAGCGCGCGGGCTTCCGCCGGCTTGTTGAGCTGCCGATAGGCGTCGGCCGCGAGGAGGAGCAATTCCGGCCGCGACTCCGCGGAAAACTGGCTCCCGATCTCGTTGTAACTGCTGATGACCTGATCGTACTTGCCGCTGTTGAATTGCGCCCGCAGCAGCCCCATGCGCGCCACTTCCTTCCACTTGCTGTTAGCCGCCAGCTCGGCGGCTTCCGCGAGCTGCTTTTCGGCCTTGGCGCCCTGGTCGAGTTCGGCCATCCACAACCCGCTCCGGACCATCGCCTCGACTTTCAATTCCGGATTTTGAGTGTCCTTGGCGAGCGCTTGAATTTGCTTCAGCGCATCCGCGCTCCGGCCTGCGTCCTTGAGCAGGAGCGCTAGGGAGAGCCGGCTGGCATCCTGAAAAGGATTATTGTCCGCACTCGCCGCCAGCTCCTCATAAGTGATCCGGGCATCCATCTTCTGGCCGAGCGCTTCGAGACAGCGGCCGGTGTAAAACTTCGCCGAGTTGGCCACCGCCGGATCTTTCAAGCGCACCGAGGATTTGCGATAGAGCGGCAGGGCTTCGCGATACTGCTTTTCCTGGTAGTAGAGTTCCGCGAGCCGGTAGGCCGCAGGGCCGATAAAATCGCCGTTCGCGTAGGTTCCGAGCAGCATTTCGTAGGCATTCTTCGCCCCGTTGAGCGAGCCGTTGCGGCGATACGATTCCCCGAGGCGGAAGAGCGCGGTGGCTCGCTCGGGCGCGTTCGGGTACAGGCCGAGGTAACGCTCATACTCGGGCGCCGCCTGATCGAAAATTTTCTTGGCGTAATAGCTGTCCGCGATTTCGAGCTGCACCTGATCCGGTGACCGGGTGGTCGTGGAAGGCGCCATCCGGATTGTGCCCGGATCATCCGGCTCGGGCGGCGCGGGGGTCGGTGGCGGAGCCGCCGGCTTGGACGCGGGCGCCACCGCGGAGCGCGGAGCCACCGGCGCCGGGGGAGCGGTGGGGGGCGAAAGCCGTGGTCCCGGCGTGGGAGTGGCCGGAGCCTTTTCGACGGCCGTGGCTCGCGGGATGGGGCGTTCCACCGGGACCGCGCGTTCAACGGGTTTGCCGGGATCGAAGCGAAAAGGCTTGGTCTCCGGCGCCGGCGTCCCGGCTTTCTGGGCGAGCAGCGGCTCGCTCGCGAAGCCGGCGAGCGCGAGCGTCCAAACCACCAGGTGGCGCGCGTTCATTCCACTTTCCCGGTGGCGAAGGCGACGTTCCAGATATTGGCCTGACGGCAAATGTCCATGAGGTTCACAATATACTCGTATTTGGCGTCTTTATCGCCCCGGACAATAATGGCGTAGTCGGGAAAGTCGTGCGCGAGATCACGGAGACGCCGGAGCAATTCTTCCGTGGAGACGGTCTTCCGGTTCCAGACCACGGTGCCGTCGGTCTTGACGTTGATCACGGTCTGATTGACCACCGGGTTCGACTCCTTGGCGTTCTGCGCCGTGGGCACCTTCACATCGAGCTCCATTTCCTTGCGGGCGAAACTCCAGGTGACGATGAAAAAACAGAGCAGCACCAGGAGGATGTCCACCATGGGCGCGATCTGGAATCCAAGGACGGACGGCGGCGCGGGGCGCTTGCGGAATTTCATCAGCGGGTGCGGCTAGAACTCGTCATCCACAGCGACGCGCGTTGGCTCGCGCTTCTTGCTGTAGTTGAGCGCAATCAGGCCGAGCACGTGCGTCGAGGCGATTTCCAGGTCCGAGATCAGGCTCTGCACCCGATTGCGGAAGAGCGCATAGAAGGCCATGGCCAGGATGCCGAGAATCAGGCCGGTGGCGGTGGCCACGAGCGCCTCGGACACGCCGCTGGCCAGCAGAATGTCGCGCGACAGCCCGGCGTCGCCGCTGCCGAGCTTGGCAAAGGCGCGAATGATGCCGATGACGGTGCCCAGCAGGCCGATCATCGGCGAGAGCATTCCGATATCGGCGAGAAAGACGACGCGGTGCTGCAACGATGCGGCCTGGCTGGCGCCCTCCGTCTCGGCAATTTCGCGGACGATGTCAAAAGAGGCGCCGGGATTCTTCGTGGCGAAATCAAGGGTGCGCTGGACCACCCGCGCCACCGCCTCGCTGTGCCGGCTGGAAATGGCGAGCAGACCGAGGTAGTCGCGCTTCTTGAGCAGGACGTCGGCTGTGTTCATGTAGTGCGGGGTGAGGATCGAGCTGCGCCGCAGGGTAAAGAGATAGACCAGCACCAGCATCACCGTCACCACCGAGAGGGCGCCGAGGGGGATCATCGCCCAGCCGCCGTCCTGGACCAGTTTCCAAAGCGTCACCGCCGTGGCCTCTTCCTTCGGGGCCGCTGCGGAGCGCGCGGGGGCGGGAAGGTTGCTGGCCGATCGCGCCGGGATGGTGATGAGTTCATCCGGGGCCGCGGGCGCCGCTCCATTGTCCGCCGCGCCGGCCGGCAGGGTCGGGCTATCCGGGCGCACCGGGGCGGGTTCCTGCCCGAAGGCGATCGCCGCGCCAAAGATCAGGGCAAGAAGAGTGACGGTTAGTTTCATGAAACTTGGGCGCCTACTCTAGCGCCTGCCGGGGAGGATGCAACACTCTGGAACCAGTGGGGCGCCGAGCATTCGGCGTGGATGCCTCGCAGGGCTCCACGAAACGTCGAACGTCGAGCGTCGAACCCTGAACGTCGAATGCCCAGCGACGATTACTTCGACGTTCGACGTTCGACGTTCGACGTTCGACGTTCTCCGAAGATGAAGTGGAAGAGGGAGAGGGCGGCGCGTGCCTGACGATTCCATTTGAGGATGAGCCGGAGGAAGAGGATGAGGAGATGTCGTATGCCTGCCACCCGACCTGACCCGAAGCTAAAGCTGCGCGACGTGCCCCACAAACCGGGCGTGTACCTGATGCGCGACCGCTTCAACCGCGTCATCTACGTGGGCAAAGCGCGCAATCTCCGCAAACGAGTGAGCCAATACTTCACGCCCTCGCGGATCATGCGTGCCGACCTCAAGACCCGGGCGCTGCTCGACAGTATCTGGGATTTCGAATGGCACATCGTGCCCAGCGAGCCCGAAGCGCTCCTCCTCGAAGGCCGGCTAATCAAGGAGTTTCGGCCTCGCTACAACGTCAGTTTCCGGGACGACAAACGCTTCCTGCTCGTGAAGTGCGAGCTCCGCGACGCCTGGCCGCGCTTTCGCCTCACCCGGATGAAGACCGACGAGAACGCGCGTTATTTCGGCCCGTTCGCGCATTCCGGGGCGCTCCGGCAGACGCTGGCCTTCATGCGCAAGAAGTTTGGCGTCCTGACTTTCGGCCGGGGCAATCCCACGGAGCGCGAGTTGAAGTCTTCCACCTACCAGGTGCCGATGAAGCTGGCCGAGGCCACGGTGGAGCAATACCGCGAGCGGGTGGAACGGGCGTGCGAGTTCCTCGAGGGCCGCTCCAAGGAATCACTGGCCGAGCTCGAGCTGCAGATGCACGCGGCCGCGGCGAAGCTCGACTTCGAGCGGGCGGCCGAGCTGCGCAACATCCTCGACGATCTCCGCAAGACGACCAAGCCGATGGCCCGTTACACGCGCGACCAGCGGAATCGCCTCGGCTCGACGCGCAGCCTCGAGGCGGGAGCCGACCTCGCCGCGCTCGCCGATGCGCTCCAACTCGGCGCGCCGCCCCGGCGCATGGAGTGCTTCGACATCTCCAACATCAGCACCACCCACGTGGTCGCCAGCATGGTCTGCTTCCTCGACGGCCGGCCCGCCAATGCGCAATACCGCCGCTATCGCATCCGCACCGTCACGGGACAGGATGATTTTGCCAGCATGGCGGAAGTCGTGCGGCGCCGGTATTCGCGGGTGCTGCTCGAGGCCGCAGCTGCGGCTGATGGCAAATGGCAAATGGCAGATGGCAAAGGTGACGTCGCTGATGCGGCGGTGGATTTTTCTCCGGAATATACCCAGGAGAGCCCGCCCGAAGCAGTGGAGCGCCTATCAACTATCAACCCTCAACTATCAACTCCCCTTGTCCGGCTTCCCGATCTGATCATCGTCGATGGCGGCAAGGGCCAGCTCAGCAGCGCGTGCCGCGAGTTGCAGCGTCTCGGGTTGCACGAAGTGCCGATTATCGGGCTCGCCAAGGAGTTCGAGGAAATCCATCGCCCCGGCCGGCCGCTGCCGCTGCGCCTGCCCCAGGACAGCAACGCGCTGAAACTGCTCCAGCGCATCCGCGACGAGGCGCACCGCTTCGCCAATGGCTATCACCAGCTTTTGATGAAGCGGCGCATTGCCGAGAGCCTGCTCGATGACTGCCCCGGCGTCTCGCAGCACCGCAAACAGATCCTGCTCCAACACTTCGGCAGCGTCGCCCGGATCAAGCGCGCCAGCGTCGAGGACATCGCCAGCGTTGAAGGCATCGGCCGGCGGCTCGCGGAGCAGATCGCGGCGTTCCTCATCGAGCGGGCCTGAACTTGTCGGAGCGGCGTCGTGGTCGCGCGCTGGAATTTGGAAGTCCCACTCTTCTTCAATCCTGCGTCCTGAGAGGAAGAGGGAGAGTCTTCACGCTCCTCGGCCAAGCCACTGCACGAGAAACTTGCTGAGCTCCGCCTTGTCCGCGCAGTGGACCATCGCGCCGTTCTTTTCCAGGAAGCCGAAGCCGCTCCCATAAGCCGCGCCGTTCAGCACGCACGCATCGGTCTCGCACACCATGAGCTGCCGTTCGGCGGCGAGGATCGCTCCGGCGCGATCCCCATTCAGCTCGAATTTCCAGCCCACGATCCGGCTCGCCGGAAAGAGCGCGCGCAACCCGGCGATGAGCTTTTCAGCGGGCACGAGCGTGAGCACGAGCTCACCCGCGCGCGACGGAATTTTCGCCGCGGCGAGCTCGGTCCCTTCGCTCGTCCGAATGCTCTTCACGGAGTAGTCGCACAACGCCGCCGCATGAAACACGGCCGCCACTTTGGCCCGGTCCTCGATCGCTTCGAGCTCCGCGCGCAGGCTGGCATTGGTGGCGAAAGGAATCACCTGCCCGCCCTCGACGCGGCCCGGCCAGGTCGCGCCGACCCCTTTGAAACACAGCACCTCGCAGCCCGCGCCGGCCAGTTGGTTGGCGAGGACGACGCCCAGCTCGCCGGTGGAAAAGTTCGTCAGGCGGCGCACTTCATCGATCGGCTCGTAGCTCGGCCCGCAGGTGACCACGACTCTCATCAGCGCCCAGTTTTACCGCGCCGGTGAAAACTGAGAAGGGAGAAGCGCGACAACTTCCCGCTTCTCCCGCACATTCCCCCCATGGACCGACCGACCGCCATCCAACAAATCCGCGAAGCCTGCAACGCCATCGCCGCCGGGGTGACCACCGTGCACCCGCTCCTCCCCGCGCTGGCGGACGAGCCGACGAAAAGCGAGATCATCAAGGCGCTCTTCGAGCTGACCAGGAACGTCGAGACGGTGAAAAAGCAAATCATGCGGCTGGAGAAGCGTGACGACGGCACGCTGACGTAGAGCAGGCCGGCGGGCACTTCGTTAATCCAACTGGCGCAGGAAAAATTCCTGGAGCAGCCCGTAGAAGTGGACCTGAAAAATGGCCAGCGCGCGGGCATTCCCCTCCATGGGAATGTCGCGCTCCAGTTCCAGCTCGGTGAAGCCGTGCCGGGCGCTGAGGGCGAGCCGCGCCTGGTTGAGTGCATTGATCCAGGCTTCGAGGTGTTCCACGGGCAGACGCAGGGTCTGGTGCTCCCCCGGCTCGCTTCCGACGAGATGCTCGAGATCGCTTTGCACCACCCCGACCGCATCAAGAAAGAGCTCCCGCATTCCGGGTTCGACATACTCCTTCCAGTCGGCATCCGCCTCCGGCTCGGCGCCGTGCGTGGGAGTGGTGAAAAGGCGCTCCTCCGCTTCGCGACTGCCCGTCGGATCGGCGCTCGTGGGAATCTGGCGCAGTAGGTCGCAGCAAAAGGGATCGAGCTCTTCGAGAGCCACCATCTGCTCGTCCAGGCGCTGGATTCTCATTGGAAGGAGTGGGGCAGGCGTCCGGCCCGCCCCACGACAAGCCAGGCGCGAAACAAAATCGGAGATCCATCATCGCACTCGAAACGCGGCCTCATCGGGCCTGTTCCACCGTGGCCAGGAGCAAACAGGCATGAAGCTGCTGCACGTAGCCCTCGGCCCGCTCGCGGACGCCAGACCAGACAATGCTGCGGCCTTTTTGATGCACCTCCAGCATATGGATTTCCGCCTTCTCTTTGGAATAGCCGAAGACCTTCTGGAACACGCGCGTGACGTAACTCATCAGGTTCACGGGGTCGTTGTGCACAACGACGTTCCAGGGAACGTCGAGCGCTTCTTCGACTCGCGTTTCGGTTTCAACGGAAGGAGACGGCATTGCGGCTATCTTACCACACCTGGCGCCCGCGGCGCAGCCCCGGGCGAAACCGCTTCCGGGGCGGCCCCGGGAGAAGCCGCCTCGCCCGGAGAGGCCGGGCTGGTCGCAGCCGGGGGCGGCGGAGCGATGACCGCTTCGAGCTTGCCGATCCACGTCGCAACGTCAGGGTGCTGAGGGTAGGTCTTGATGAGGTTGAACATTTCGCCCACGGCGCGGTTTTTTTGCCCGATCACGAACAGGTCGTCGGCCCGGCTCCAAAGCAGCGAAGGACGGCGCTGCGTGTTGAACTTATCGATGTCGAACGCCAGCTTGGTCTTGCTCGCCGCGTCGGCTTCTTTCTTGAGCCGCATGTCCCAATACTCCAGGACGCGCGGGTCCCGCTGAACGCGCAACTCGGGGAGTATGATCTGGGTAAAGATGCCGTCGAGGTTGCCCGGGCTGGCTTCCCAATTCTTCGGATTGACAAAATCGGCGAGCTTCAGCCACTGCACCACCGGACTGGCGGTGAGGTTTTTGCGCAGGATCTGGTCGTGCATCTTCTTCACCTGCTCATCGTTGCCTTTCCGCTGAGCGCCGTGCTTGCCGCTCGAGGCGAGATCCTTGTCGCGCTTGATGCTTTCGTCGAGCGCCTCGATCTGCTGCTGATCGGCCGTCAGATCCTTGGTATAGGCGATGACCTGCGGGAGGAGGTCTTTGACCGGCGTCCCGGCGTCGCGCTGCATGGTCAGCACCAGCCAGTTGAAATACAGTCGCGCGGCGTTGCGCCCCGCGGCGCCGGAAAGGCCTTCGCCTTCCTTTTCCTTCCAATCCTTGAACGCGGTGCCCTCCTTCGGCGCGCCGTCGAATTGCGTCGCGCGGACCGCCTCTTCCCACAGGACGACGGCACGTTCCGCGCTCGAAGCGGCCGGCTGGATCTGCTGCATGGCGGTCTGCCGCTGTTGCTTCATTTGCACCGTTTGCTGCTCGCGAATTTTTTTAAGTTCCTGCAAGAGCAGGGAGAGATCGACGGGGGGACTGTCCTGCACCTGGGCAAGGACGGGAACCACGGTGGCGAGCAGCGCGAGAGCGCCGGGGAGGAGCGAAGGATGGAGGGGACGCATGGGGAATTAATCGGCGGTCAGCCGCCCGAGGCAAGTCTTCATGATGCGCTCCTGCGTGCGGTGCATGCGGACGTGGCCGCCGCGGGTGCGGTCGTCGAAGCCGTTAAGGTGCAGAAAACCGTGGACGATGTAGAGGGCGACTTCATGATTCACGGGCAGGTCAAAGTCCGCGGCGTAAGCCCACGCGGTCTCGGCGCTGATGACGATCTCACCATATTCAAAGGTGATCACGTCGGTCGGCCCGCTGAGGCCCATGAAATCGAGGTGCACCTGCGCGATGCGCCGGTCGGAAACGATGGCGATGCTGATTTCCTCGAAGCCGCGCAAGGCGAAGCGACCGTCCGCGGAATGCCGCAGACATTCCTTCAAGGCCACGGCGGCAAACCGGCGCAGCCACGGCAGGTCCAGCGGCACGCGGCGCTGATGATTGCGCAGGCTGATCAAGCCGCGGAAACCGGCGGGACCATCCCGGACCGCGAGGGGGCCGGCGTCTCGCGCCGCTCGGTCTTTTCGATTTTCTCCGTTCTCTCGCCGGGATACGAGACCCGGCTGTGCATCATGCTTTGCAGCGTGTGCCGGAAGCTTTCGCCGATCGCCTCGAGCTCGCGCATGGTCAGGTCGCACTCCTTGAGCTGACCATCGAGGACGCGCCTCTCGACCAGATCGGTGATGAGCTGGTCGATCTTGTGGGGCGTCACGCGCTCGAGGCTGCGCGAGGCGCTCTCGATGCAATCCGCGAGGCTGATGATGGCGCATTCCCGGCTTTGCGGGCGCGGACCGGGATAGCGGAAGCTTTCCTCGCTCACCTCGGGAATATCCTCCTCGCGGATGTTCATGATTTTGCCACCGGCCCGCGCATCCTCCTGCTGCTGGAGCGCGCGTTTGTAGAAATAGAAAACCGTGGAAGTCCCGTGATGCTCCTGAATGACGTCCATAATCTCCTGGTTGAGCCCGTGCTTGAGGGCGAGGTCCACGCCTTCCTTGACGTGAGCGATGATGATCAGCGCGCTCATCGTCGGCGCGAGATCGTCGTGCGGGTTGCGGTCGCGCCGCATGTTCTCGGTGAAATAGTCCGGCTTCACGAGTTTGCCGATATCATGAAAGTACGAGCAGACCCGGCAACGGACGGCGTTCGCGCCGATGGCTTCCGCGGCGGCTTCGGAGAGGTTCGCAACGACCAGGCTGTGATGATAGGTGCCCGGCGCCTCGATGGTCATGCGCTTGAGGAGCGGGTGGTTGAGGTCAGCCAGTTCGAGCCAGGAAATGTCCGTGGTGATGCGAAACAGCGACTCCACGAGGGGCAGAATCCCTCCGACGACGAAGGCCGTGACGAAGCCGCTGCCGATCGCGACGAGGCTTTGGTAGCCGATCATCTTCCAGTTGGTGCTGCCGAGGGACTCCCAGACGATCGGTCCGATCAAGCCGAAGATGAGCGCCAGCATCCATGTGGCCAGGCCGACGAAGACACCGGCGCGGATCAACCGGCTCCGGCGCCGCACCTGCAAGGTGACAAAGACGGCGATGAACCCGCTGATCAGGCTCATGACGAGGAACACCGCGTTGATGTCGCGATACATGATCGCTCCCCACAAGCTGACGAAGATCGCGGCGAAAACCCCGTGATTCTTCCCCAACAAGACCGAGAGCATCAGCGGCGCGAAGGCGTAGGGGATGGTCAGATTCCAGAGTTGCTGCCGCTCGGCGGCGCTGAGCAGGCCGGCACCCACCTGGCTTTGCGGGGCCACGAGGATCATTTTCACCACCGCGAGGTGCAGCAGGCAGGTGCCAAAGATCAGCAGCAGGCGCGAATTCTTGGCGAAGGTGTGCGGATGGTTGATCCAGAGCTGCGCCAGCGCGGTGAGAAAGATCAGCGCGGCGATGAAGACTTTCTGGGTCGGTTGGGCGCGAAAGTCCGAGTAAATCAGGACCGAGAGGCCCAGGAAGAAGGCGAGGAAGATCGAGAACTTGACCCCCAGGCCGTGTTCGAGCGTCTCGACCAGCTCACTTTCCGTGCGCCGGCGACGTGTCTTCGAGGAAGCGAGACCTTTCCGGACGAGGCGTTGTCTTTCAAAAAAACCGAGCATGTGCTTGGCGGGGTGGGAAAATCGGGCCGTGCGACCGCGAAATCAATGCTTCGTTTCCGGCTCGGCCGTTCCGCGGTGCGTGCGGTAGGCGCGGACGATAGACTGCACGAGCTCGTGCCGGATCACGTCTCGATCCGTAAAATGCGCAAAGGCAATGCTTTCGACGTCGTGCAAGGCTTGCATGGCTTCGACGAGGCCGGAGCGCTTGTTGGCTGGGAGGTCGATTTGGGTGTGATCGCCGGTGATCACCGCCTTGGACTCGGCCCCGAGCCGGGTGAGGAACATGAACATCTGCTCGGTGGTGGTGTTTTGCGCTTCGTCGAGGACGATGAAGGAACGGTTCAGGGTGCGCCCGCGCATGTAGGCGAGCGGCGCGATCTCGATCACACCGCGTTCCATGTATCGTTGCATTTCCTCGGCCTCGAGCATGTCGTGGAGCGCATCGTAGAGCGGCCGCAGATAGGGCGTGATTTTCTCCTTCAAATCGCCCGGCAAAAAACCCAGCGCCTCGCCGGCCTCCACCGCCGGACGGGTCAGGATGATGCGGGTCACCTCCTCGCGCTTGAGCGCATAGACGGCCATGGCCATCGCCAGATAGGTCTTGCCGGTGCCGGCGGGCCCGATGCCGAAGACCATGTCGTGCGTCTGGATCGCGCGAATGTAGGCTCGCTGACCGGTGGTTTTGGGCACGATCGGGGGGCGCTTGGGCGAGGTGGGGATCTTCGTGTCGAGCAACTCGTCGAGCCCGGACTCCTCCTGCGGCTCCGCGACCGACCGCAACGCATAGAAAAATTCGTGCCGGCGGATGGCCACACCGCCCTGCCGGGCGCGTTCGAGCTGTTCGAACACGCGGCGCGCCTGCTCGATGCGATCCGGTTCCCCTTCCACCCGCATCCAGCCGTCGCGCGTGGTTACCTTGACCTCGAGCTTGTCTTCGAGGGCTTTGAGCAGCTTCAGATCGTTCGCGTAGAGCGACTGCAGCGTGCGGCCGCTCTCAAACTGCAGCGTTTGCGCTTCGCTCATGGGCGGCACTCGGTGTTGTGGAGACAATTGAGGAACGGTTGGCGGAGCGCGGTCGGGCTGAGGGACGCCATGCTCCAGGGTTGAATCGCGGCGGCCTCCCCCGCCGCGCGGATCGCAGGACACACGTCGCTCAACTCTCGCCTTCCGCCTCAGCGGAAACCATACGCCAGCGACCAGGTGGTGCGCTCTTCCGGCGATTTTTCGATCTCGACAATGAGGTAGTACGAACCCGTCTTTTTCGGCACCACGCGCGCGGCCGCAAAGTGCGGTTTCGCCCAGGCTTCCACCTCCGCCAGGTTCCCCTCGCTGTCGTAGATGTGCACGGAAATCTTCGCATCCTTCACGTCGGTCCCCATCCAGAACCAGTATTCATTCCCCTTGAAAAGCTGGTGCACGATGGCCTTGGTGGCTTTGACCGCAAGGTCCCCGCCCCAGTAGTCCTCGCGCACGGTGAAGCCTTCCTTCACATACGGGTCGGCCGCCTCCAGCGCAAACGACAGGGCGTCATCGATCGTGGCCCCCGCCGGGGCGGTGGCGAAGGCGATGGCGAGGAGAGCAGTGAAAAAGATCCGTTTCACAAAAAAGAATTACTTCGGGGAATTACTGAGCCTTTGTGTTGATGGATTTCACGAGGTCTTCGGCAATTTTGCCGATGTCCTTGACCGTCTTCTCCGAAATCATGGTCCCGTCTTCGATCCCGACCAGCGGCCGAATCTCGAGGAGGCCCTTTTGCACCTTGGTGACAACGCCGTTGGCCTTGATTTTTGGCTTCATGTTGGCGATCCGCTTGTCGAAGTAGTCGAGCAACACGGGCTGGTGCAGAAGTTCCGCCCCGTCCTTGGAGTATTTTTTCGAGACGACCGCGGTCAGGGCCTCGGTTCCGCGCAGCCAGCCGCCGAGGCTCACGAGCTGGGAAAGCTCCCCGCTTTTGAGCTCGATCATCGCCTCCTTGACGCTATCGAGCGTTTTGTCCAACTCGCGGCGCACGCCCGCCCAATCCTTCTTCTCGGCGGCATCGGTGATGGCCTTGGCGCGTTCTTTCACCTTCTTGTCCACGTTCAGCGCCCGGCTCAGGGTGAGCACGGTATTGCCGATATTCTTCACCTCCGGCGTATCCTCCGCCTCGACCGCGATGAAGCCTTCCGCGATCACCGTCCCGAGCAGCAGCGCGATTTGCGCCTGTTCCCCGATCGGTTTGACGCTGGCCATGCCGGTGCGCTGCACTGAAGACCAGAGGGGTTTGTCCAATTTGTCCAGGACTCCGAAAATCTCGCTCGGCACCGGGACCACCACGTCGTCGATCATCTTGGATTGTTGCGGAAGCTGGCTGATATCGATCCGCGATGGAGGCTCGGTACGCGGTGGCGGCTCGGCCAGGGCGAGAGAGGTGAGCGCGGTCAGCGCGAGGGCAAAAACTTTCTTCATAAAGGGACGCTTCAATCCGCCGAAACGGGGAGCCAATCAACCAAGCGTACTGGTTGGCAGCAAGGATTCTTTTTGAAGGGGCGCGGCCGTTCCTCCGTTTATTCGCGCAGGAGCTTCTCGACAGCGGCACTCAATTCGTCGGGGCGCAGTTGCGTCTCGCGCAACACGCCTCTTTTGTCGAAAAGCCAACGGACGGAAGGTTGCGGACCCCGAATTGACGGGCAATGGGGTTTTGCCAGCCGGTCCCGTCGAAGTGTTGTCGCCAGCCTGCTCCGCTCTTCTGCAAGGCGGCTTCCATCGCCTCGCGCTCCTGGTCGAGCGAGACGCCCACGATCTCGAAGCCCTTGCCGCCCAGTTGGTTGTAGGTGTCCGCGAGGGCGGGCATGTCGGCGATGCACGGAGCGGACCAGCTCGCCCAAAACGCAAGCAGCACGACTTTCCCCCGGAGCTTCGCAAAGTCGATCTCGCGGCCATCGGTCGCGGGCATCTTGAACTCGAGCGGTTTGGATCGCAGGGTGACGACCCGCTCGCGTTCGGTGAGCGCTTCCTTCGCGGCGGTGGCGATCCGTTCGTTCGGATGGAGGGCAAGCTTCTTGTGCACTTTCCAGCAGGAAGGCCGTTGCGCGGTCAGGTCAGGAGCTCCGCGATGTCGTCCATGGTGAGGCCTTCCATCAGCGGTTGTTCGCTTTCCAGGGTGGCCTCGATCACCGCGCGCTTCCGCTGCTGGAGGGCCAGGATTTTTTCCTCCACGGTGTCGCGCGCGATGAGCTTGTAGCTGGTGACCACTTTCTGCTGCCCGATCCGATGGGCGCGATCGGTGGCCTGCGCTTCGACGGCCGGGTTCCACCACGGATCGAAATGCACCACCGTATCCGCCGCGGTCAGATTGAGTCCCACGCCGCCGGCTTTCAGGCTGATCAGGAACGCGGGGACGTCACCTTGTTGAAAGCGGTCCACTTCCGCCGCCCGGTCGCGGGTCTGACCGTCGAGATAGCAGAAGCCGATGCCGGCGGCCTCGAGCGCCTCGCGGAGGAACGTGAGCATCGAAACGAACTGGCTGAAAATGAGGACGCGATGCCCTCCGTCGAGCGCTTCGCCGAGCAGCTCGAGCAGCAGTTCGACCTTGCCCGAAGCCTCTTTCGCCGCCGCCTCGGGGACGCCCAGCAGCCGCAAGTCGCAGCAAGCCTGGCGCAGCCGAAGCAGCGCGGTGAGCATGAGCATCCGCGCCTTGTTCCGGTCTTTGGCGCCGGCCAGTTCAGACACCTGGCGCTGGGTGGACGACATCAGCTCCGAGTAAATGCGGCGCTGCTCGGCGTTGAGCTCGCAGTAGGCGACCTGCTCGATTTTCTCCGGCAGCTCCGCGATGACATCCCGCTTCATCCGGCGCAGCACAAAAGGGCGCAGCCGCTTGACCAGCCGCCGATGCGCCGGCCCGCCCGGTTCCGCCTCGATCTCCTTTTCAAACCGCTCCTTGAAATCCGCACGCGTGCCGAGATAGCCGGGCATCAGGAATTGCATCAGCGACCAGATGTCGCGCACGGAATTCTCGACGGGCGTGCCGGTCAGGACGAAGCGGTGCCGGGCCCGGATGGCGAGGGCGGACTGCGCATTCTGGCTTTCGGGATTCTTGATGTGTTGCGCTTCGTCGAGCACGGCGGCCGTGAATTCCACGTCGCGATAACGCTCGGAATCGCGGCGCAGCAATGGGTAGCTGGTGATGACCAGTTGCGCCGCGGCCAGGGGCGCGCCAAAAAGCCGATGGCGGTCCGGTCCCTCGATGGCGAGGACCCGCAGCTCCGGCGTGAAACGCTCCGCTTCGCGCCGCCAGTTGAAGATCAGGGAGGAGGGGCAAACGATCAGCGCCTGGCCGCCGAGCGCGCGGAGGAAGGCCAGCGCCTGGAGGGTTTTGCCCAGGCCCATTTCATCGGCGAGGATGCCGCCCAGATTGTTTCGAGCGAGGAAGTTCAGCCAGAAGACGCCCTGCTTTTGATAGGGCCGGAGGACCTCTTCCAGCGAGCCGAGCGGGATTGGCTGCAACCGCTCGAGTTGCCGCGGCGCTGCCGCCCATTCCCGCCACTCCACGGGCGCTTGCACCGCCGCGCCACGGTCCTCCGCCGTGGCCGCGAGATAGGCGGCATGCCGGCGATCGATCCGATAGGTGCCGGGTTGCCGCTGCTGCGGATCGCAGTCGCGCAGGACTTGCTCAAACTCTTCGAGCAACGCGGAGTCGAACACCGCCACCTTGCGATTCTTGAGCCGGACCGAGCTCTGGCCGCTCTGCAGGAGGCGCTGGATTTCCACGGCGGAAAAGCGTTCGCCACCGGCGGTTCCCAGCTCCACCTGAAGATCGAACCAATTCTCCCCCGAGCTCCGGATCTCGAGGCGCGGCTGGATCCGCTCGACGTCGCGCGTCACATGCTCGAACCGCGCGCCGATCGACACCGTCCAGTCGCGCTGCAAACGCGGCAGCTCAGTCGCGAAGAACGCGAGAATGCGCGGCTCGCCTTTGAGGATGAGCTGGCCATCGCCGCCGGGACCGAGAAAACCGGCCCGGCGCAATCGTTCCAGCGCCGCCTCTTCCGCCCGCGCGTGCCGGGGCGCGCTTCCCCGGCTCGCCTCCGCGGCCAGGGTCACCCGCTGCTCGCCATAGATCGCATCCACCTTCGCCGCGAGATGATTGAGAGAGCCCTCCAGCGCCAGCGCAAAGCGGGGCGGCGCGGGCGGCGGGCCTTCCGGGACCGCGCTCGGCGACGGCGCCGCCGCGCTCGTCGTGGGCGGGGCAACGGGCGTCGCGGTGGCCGTGGGTCGCGGCTTGATGATCGCCAGCCCCACCGCCAGCGAATGCGCGCAGATCATCCCATCGCGCCGCGAAGTCCGGCAGGTGCAAAGATTCTCCACCTTGGACGCGGAAAGAATCCGCAGCCCGGAGCGCAGCTCGGTCTCTCCTTCCCGCACCCGCCCCTGGAGCAGCGGCGGGTCATAGACGGCCTCGAGCACCCGGTCCAGCTCGTGCAGGCCCCGCGCCTGCTTCAGCGCCTGCCAGCCGCCGGCATCGGAGAGAAAGCGTTCGGTGATCGGAATCATGCTCCCCGCTGCAATCCTTCGTTATTCGATCCGATACAAAGCCGTCCTGGTCCGGACGATGAACGCCTTGCCGACGATGGCCGGCGTGGCCATGCAGCCATCCGCGAGCTCATTCTTGGCGAGGACCGTGAAGGTGTCTCCGGGCGCGATCACCTTGCACCTTTGGAGCACATCGAAAAAGTAGAGCCGGCCATCGGCGAACAAAGGGGAAGCGGCATAGTCCGCGCCGATCCGCTCCTTCCAAATAACCGAACCGTCCGCGGTATTGAGGCAGGAAGCGATGCCGGCGCTGTTGACCATGTAAAGGCGGTCGCCCACGACGATGGGGGTCGATTGATCAGGTCCGCCGGTCTTTTGTTTCCAGACGACGTGGGTGCCGGTGACGTTGCCCTGCAGCCCGCCGGTCTTGATCGCCCACACCTCGGGCTTGCCGAAGCCGGTCGAGATGTAGATCTGTTTTCCGTCGAAGACCGGCGACGGGACGTTGGAAAAACCGGTATAATCAACGCACCACAATTCGGCGCCGGTGTTGGGATCGAGACTGTAAAGACGATGGGCGGCGCAGGTCAGCGCCTGCGGCCGGCCGTCGATCGTGAAGATGACGGGCGTGCCGTAAGCCTTGCGCATGTCGGCTGGCTTTTGCAGCAGCGCCGGCACATTGCTGCGCACCGTCTTCCAGGCCAGCCTGCCGGTGTTCTTGTCGAGCGCGGCCCCGTACTGCGCATCGGCGCCGTCGCAAGCGACCAGCAGCTTGTCCCCCCAGAGCGCGGCACTGCCGCCCGGGCCGTTCTGACGATCCACCTTCAGCTCGCGGTTTTCCCACAGCTTCGCGCCATCCTTGGTCGAGAGACAGGCCATGCCCATCTCGCCGAAATCCACGTAAAGGCGCTGCCCCTCGAGGATCGGCGTGGGCGAGGCGTAGCTGTTGCGCGCGTGCTTGGGCGGGACGACTTCGTTGCGAAAAACCTCGACGTTGAGGAGGAGCTTGCCGGTCTCGAGGTCGCAGCAGAGCGCGCGCAGCGATTTGCCATCCTCGAGAGCCGTGGTCATCCAGACCTGCCGGCCGCTGACCACCGGCGAGGACCAGCCCTGGCCGGGCAACTCCGTCTTCCATTTGACGTGTTCGGTTTCGCTCCATTTGAGCGGCAGTCCTTTGGCCTCGGAATGGCCCTGATTGGGGCCGCGGAGTTGAGTCCAGCCCTCGGGACTGCAGGCCAGGGAGACGGTCGAGAGAAGGACGACAAGAGGAGCGGCGCAACGCATGCGCCCAAACAAGGCGCAGCCTGCCGCGCGAAGCAATGCGAACCTCACCGCTGATCGCAGGGTTGAGGAAGAGCGTGACTTCCGCACCGCGCCAGCCCTCGCGGACCAGTCAGGCCGCCTACGCCGAACCGCTGAGCACCTTGAGATCCGCCCGCTGCGTTTCGTAGGTCGTCTGGAAAGCCAGCACCTTTTCATCCGGCGTCAGTCCCTGCGCGCGGCAGTAGTCGAGATACACGTCCGGCCACCAGTTGCGGTGCTCGGTCAGCCCTTCATCGCGCCATTGTCCCCAGCCAATGAGCACCTTCGACCAAGCCCGGTCGCCCCACTCCGTCGCTTCCTTGGGGCTTTCAAACTGCGAGACATACCAGTCGCGTCCCACCCGCGCGTGGAGCACTTCGTCGGCCCAATCGTAATCCTGGAAGAGCACCGAGAGCGGATGGTGCGCAGCCTGCGCGATCTCCCATTCGAAGCGCTTGCCGGTCTTGGGCATGAGCCCCTGCTCGATGAAATACAGCACTCCGTGCCGCTCCTTTGCCGAGAGCTGCGTATTCAATCCGAGCGACCAGGTGAAGTTCACCATCACCTTCGTCCAATCCACACCGAGACTCACGAACCCCACCTCGCCCATCATCGCGTGCCGGGCCTCGTCCCAGAGCTGCCGGGTCATGTCGCGATAGTAGCCCCATGGCTTGCCCCTGGTCTCGGTGATGATCGAGGCCATCATCTCCGGCACATCGATCTCCCGCAGCCGCTTGTAAAACATCATCAGCACCTTCGGCTCCGGCGGCTGCTGCGGATCGTAGAGAAACGCCTCCGCGTTCACGCCCATGTTGTAGGGATCGGAAAAGCGTTCGTCGCGCTGCGGCACCTTATCGTAGCTGAAGGGCGCCGCACCCTTCGCGATCGGCTTCGCGGATTTCGGCCCGACCCCATCCAGCCCGCCGGCCGCGGCCAGGCAATCCTCGAGCAGCGCGCTCCACTCACTTGGAAGTTGGGCGTTCGACGTTGGGCGTTCGGCGTTCGACGTGCGCAGCGCAGACAAGGCTTTCTCGCCGTATTCGAGCATCTCCCGCAACTCGAGCGCGGCGAACTTCAGCAGCCGCAACGAGGGCTGATCCGCGAGCGGATTGGTCTCGCGCCCGTGCCGCTCAATGGCCGCGAGCAGCGCGGGGATGGCTTGCTCATAGATCCCCAGCACCAGTTCCTCGGTGATCGGCGCGGCGAGGATTTCGTCGAAGAAAATCTCGAGGCTGGCATCCGGCACCGCATCAAGCCCAAGCGGCGGCTCACGCATTTCGCCCACCCGCTGGCGCAGCGCCGCCACGTGCTCCGCGCAGTAGTGCGCGTGCAGCGAGAACGCCATCTTCAATTCATAGATCGGCTCCGCGATAAGCCGCGCGATGAAGATTTCGTGCAGCCGTCGCAAGGCATAGTGATACCGCTTCAGCCGGCGCACACATTCCTCGACGGAAAGGCCGGGCTTCTGCGCTTCGGCGAAGGTGGTGAGGCCCGCCAGCGCGGGCAAACCGTGGAGAGGCTGATAGGTGCTCATCGCGGGGGAGGGGTGCGCGGAGAAGATTCCGCCGCGCCTTGAAACAAGGCAAACCCGCAATGTGAGGCCGGTGAGTCCCAATGTGAGGCCGACTTGCAGTCGGCGGTAGTGGGGCAGCCG
>JAXDQW010000049.1:0-46528 GCA_034667665.1 Chthoniobacter sp. | reverse complement strand
AATAGCGGAGTGATTGGCACCGGCGATGCCGATATCCTCGTCTCGCTCAGTCACGATCATCACCCGACGAAGGAATACGTCCGCGAGCTTCGATTGCGCCTGAATCGCGAGTTTCCCGGCACCATGTTCTACTTCCAGGCCGCCGACATCGTCAGCCAGACGCTCAACCTGGGGCTGCCGGCCCCCTTCGATGTCCAGGTCTATGGCCGCGACCAGGTGGCCTCCCGCGCCATTGCCTCCCGGCTCATGGAAAAAATCCGCCGGGTCCCCGGCGCGGTGGATGTGCGTGTGCAGCAGCCCGCCGACCAGCCCCGGCTCACCGTGAACGTCAATCGGGAAAAATCGATGGAGCTCGGTCTGACCGAGCGCGACGTGGCGAATTCGGTGCTGCTCAGCCTCAGCGGCAGCGGCCAGGTCCAGCCCACTTACTGGCTGAATCCGAAGCTCGGCATTCAATACACGATCAACATTCGCGCCCCGGAATACGTCATGGATTCCATCAGTGCACTGGAGAGCATTCCGGTGAGCGGCGGGCGCGCGGGCGAAGCAAATGGCCAGCTTCTCGCCAATGTCGCCGACCTCGAGCGCGGCCAGAGCGCGACCGTGTTTTCCCATTACGACGTGCTGCCGGTCATCGACGTTTTCGGGGGCGTGAGCGGGCGCGACCTCGGCGGAGTGCTGAAAGACATTCAACCCTTCATCGAGGAGGCGAAGAAGGAGCTGCCGCGGGGCAGTTTCATTCTCATCCGCGGCCAGGCGGAGACGATGCGCACCAGCTACATCGGCCTCGGCCTGGGCCTCGTGGTCGCCATCATCCTCGTTTATCTGCTGCTCGTGGTGAATTTCCAAAGCTGGATCGATCCCTTGATCATCATCAGCGCGCTGCCGGGGGCGCTCGCCGGCGTGGTCTGGGGGTTGTGGGTGACGCACACCACGCTCAGCGTGCCGGCCTTGATGGGCGCGATCATGAGCCTTGGCGTGGCCACCGCGAATTCCGTGCTCGTCGTTAATTTTGCGCGCACCAACTTCCGTGAAGGCGCTGAGGCCACCGCCGCGGCCTTGACCGCCGGCGCCACCCGGCTGCGGGCCGTGGTGATGACGGCGCTGGCCATGATCATCGGCATGCTGCCCATGAGTCTCGGCCTCGGCGAAGGCGGCGAACAAAACGCGCCCATTGGCCGCGCGGTCATCGGCGGACTGCTCTTCGCCACCATTGCCACGCTGCTCTTTGTCCCCGTCGTTTTCAGCCTCTGCCACCACGGCCGCAAGCCCAAGCCCGAGTCGGAAATCCCGGACGAAGCGCCGCGCGAACTTGAAGTAGCAGCCATCTGAACGGTCTCCTACCATGAGTGTCCCTGCCGATGGCCTTTCACCCCGCTCCTACGACCGTGCCGACTGCGGGCTGCTCAATGCTGACAGCTCGCCCGAACCTACTCCTCACCACTCCGTGACCGAACCCAAATCCTCCCCGCCCCGCATGGGCCGGTTGCTCCTCATTTTCGGCATTATTCTCATCGCCGCACTGGTGCTGGGCTTCCTTCCGCGGCTCCGCGAGCGCCACATGGTCGCCGCGGACACCCATGACCTTTCGCAGCCGACCGTCGCCGTGGTCACTCCCGTGCCGGCCGCGGCGGGCGCGCCGCTCGTGCTCTCGGGCGAATTGCGGCCGCTCACCGAGGCTTCCATCCATGCTCGAGTCAACGGTTACGTCCGCCGCTGGCAGGGCGATCTCGGGGCCAAGGTCGAGGCCGGCCAGCTCCTCGCGGAACTCGACACCCCGGATACCGATCGAGAACTTTCCCAAGCCCGCGCCCAACTGCTGCAGGCCGAAGCCTCTCGTGATCTGGCCACGACCACGGCGAAGCGATGGAAGGAAATGCTCGTGGCGAAGACCGTCAGCGCTCAGGAGGCCGACGAAAAGGCAGGCGATCTGGAGCTGAAAAAAGCCGTCGTGGAGGGCGCGCGCGCCAATGTACAGCGGCTCGAGGAAGTCGCCGGCTTTGCCCGCATTACCGCGCCTTTCGCGGGAACGATCACCGTCCGGCGGGTCGATGTCGGTCAACTCGTCACGGCCGGGGAAAACCAGGAGCTTTACCATCTCGTGCAGACCGAAAAGCTGCGCGCCTTCGTGCGCGTCCCCCAAAACTACGCCCGCAGCACGGCGATCGGGCAGACGGCGGAGCTCATCCTGCCCGAAAGGCCTGGCAAGAGTTTTGAAGCCCGGATCATTCGCACCGCCGGGGCCCTCGACGCGGCGACCCGCACCCTCCTCACCGAAATCGAAGTGGACAATGCGAACGGTGAGATCCTCGCGGGCAGCTATGCCCAGGTGCGTCTGGCCGAAGCGAAACCAGAGGCCGCGCTCACCGTACCGGCCAATACCATCATGTTTCGCGCCGAAGGGCCGCAGGTTGCCGTGGTCGAGCACGACCGGATCACTCTGCGTCGCATCACCCTCGGCCGCGATTTCGGCTCTTCCGTGGAAGTCCGAAGCGGCGTCGCGGAGGGCGATCAGATCGTCACGAACCCTTCCGACGCACTCGCCGAAGGCGCCGCGGTCCATGCCAGCGAGTCGAAGTGATGGTATGGAGATCCGATCCTCGGATCGTCAGTTGCTGGGCATTGATGGTCGCCGAATGACCGTGCGCCGTTTCCCAGTTTTGAGTTGCGGATCGTAGCAGCGCTCCGAGCGGAGCCATCGGACTGGAGCAGGACAAACTTCGTAGCGTGGCACGCCATCCGCGCACCGTTTCCCGTCTCGACTCGGCGTCGTCCGTCCCTGTATGTCCCGGAGGGTGGAAGACATCCCAAATCCCGCGCTGGCGCCGCCCCCGCCGAGAACCCTGTTCATGCCAGCGATCCGGCTGCAATCGTCACCCACCGCCAGGCCCCTGCACCGCCCGCCCTTTCGCAAACACCCTTCCCCTGGGACGACCTCCTCTACGACATCGAGCGCGGCGAAGTCATCCCCGTCCTTGGCCCCGGCGCCATCACCACCGATCCCGGCGACCAGCCATTTTACCCGCCGCTCGTCCGCACCCGCCGCCCAGGCCCCGCGCCTCGTCAAAGTCCGAACGCCGTCCAGGCGGCGAGCGCTCAGCAAGGAGGCAGGTGCGGATGCGCCTCGAGGCAATGAACCAGAGCCGGGGGAAGTTGAACCGAATCCGTGATCGCCTGTCCCACAGGGCGATGAAACGCTCGACCGTCGTTGTTCCGTGGAGAGGAGGGCTGCACCTCCGACCGGCTGCGCGACTGGTGAAGCTCACCCAAAAGTTTCGTTCGTCGATCATCCTGCGATCCGGAGCCGAAATCGCAGACCTTGGAAGCGTCCTTAGTGTCCTGGCGCTGGCCGCGGTGGCGGGCGCGAACCTTGAGGTCGAGGCCAGTGGCACCGACGAGATCGAGGCCCTCCGAGCGGTTGAGGCGGAATTCTCGTCGGGCAGCGACACGTCGCGATCGGCAGTTGTTGCCTGAGGGCGGCGGCAAAAACTGCCCTGGCGCGCATTCGGCGTCTCCCGCAATGCCCTGCAGAGAGAGAACGGCAGAGAATGGGAGGCGCAACTTCAGCTCCGAGAGGCCGGAACGAGATGACTTCCGTCGAACGACTTGAGAATGGAGCCAGTGATGGGATTCGAACCCATGACCTGCTGTTTACGAAACAGCTGCTCTACCCCTGAGCTACACTGGCGTGCGGGGGCGGGAAGCTAGCGCAGGTTTGCCGAGCAGAGCAAGGGGGTTTTCGGATTCGCCGCGGCGTCCGGATCGCGGAGAGCCACTCCAAAAGCAGATGATCACTCCACACCTCCGCCAAATCAGTTCGACGTCCCGGCCGTTTTGAATGGCACAATCTGGATTCGTGATGACGGGGCGGTAGCCCGTTCGACATTCGGCCGCTTTCCGAGCATCGAGATTTGGCGCATCGATTTCGGCTGGCCGGTGGTAAAGAGCGGCTGCCCATGGACTTCGATGAGACCGGTCACGAGCCCTCGGCCATTGAAGACTTCGATTTCGCAGCCGTGGTCCCGGCCCAGGAACCTCGCGTAGCTGATGGCTTCGTGAAGCCCGACATACCACGTCGGGAAGGGCAGGATCGAGGAGGTCAACGTGAACCCGTCGCGTCGCAATCGAGGTTTAATCTCAAACTTCATCGTCGGTGAATGTCGCAGGTCTCGTTTCATAGGCTGGCGGGTAATCCCGGAGCAGTCTTCGTTCCAGATCTGCGGTTCACCAGGAGCACCGGTTTCCCCCGGCGGGAGTCTCAATTCCTGGCTTGTTTTGGTCATCTCTACTGAGCAAGGCGGCGCAGATTGACGAGCGTTGAAACCGCTCGTTTGACAACCTCTCCATCAAGCCGATGTTCATCCCGACTCCAACGAAACCCGGCTCATGATCCGGCACAGATCGTTGGAGTTTTTTGCGTTGAGTTCCAAACGCGAAGAGTGGATATGAGCCCCCATGAGCAGCCACGGACCAACCTCGATGAATCCGACCATCTGATCCACGTCATCGCCATCGTCACGGCCAAGCCGGGCCAGCGCAGTTCAGTCCTGCAGGCCTTTCGCGTCAACGTGCCCGCGGTCCGGGCCGAACAGGGATGCATCGAATACGAAGCCACTGTCGATGCCGTCCCAGCTCTCAAATTCCAGACCGACTGCGGACCGAACACCTTCGTGGTGGTCGAAAAGTGGGAAAGCCTGGAGGCGTTGAAGGCGCATTCAGCAGCGCCGCACATGGCGGCCTACGGTGCGAAAACCAGGGACATGATCGCCAGCCGCGTGATTCACATCCTGGCGCCAACCGGATGACGGAGTCGCCTCAGAGACCGGCGCGGATCTGAGCTGACGATTTATGGCATCGACGGCGCCGGCGCATTCGGAAAGGCTCCGCGGCGGACCCATGAGGATGCTCTTCGTTGCTGACCTGCACTACACGCTCAAGCAGTTCGACTGGCTGGCGGCCAACGCGGGCCAATACGACCTGATCATCATCGGAGGCGATTTGCTCGATCTCGGTTCGGCCCTGGATTTCGACGTGCAGATCGTCGTGGTGGAGAAATACCTGCATCGCATCCGGCGTACCACCCGCCTCCTGGTCAGTTCCGGCAATCACGACGGCGACAGCCGCAATGCGGCAGATGAATCCGTGGCCCAGTGGCTCCAACTGGCCAGGGCGGAAGGCCTTTTCGTCGATGGGGACAGCGCCGTGCTGGGGGACACGCGCGTGACCGCCTGTCCGTGGTGGGATGGACCGGTGTCGCGCGCCGAGCTGGAGACGCTCCTGACCCGCGAGTCCGCAACGGTCGCGGGCAAATGGCTCTGGAGTCATCACGCGCCGCCCGACGGTTCGCCGGTCAGTTGGTCGGGAAAAAAATTCGCCGGCGATGAGTTTTTGCGCGAATGGATCGGCCGCTTCGGACCCGATCTGGTGCTCAGCGGGCACGTCCACAATTCGCCTTTCTATCCGGAGGGGTCCTGGATCGACCGGATCGGCAAGACATGGGTTTTCAATCCGGGCCGGCAGATCGGGCCGTGCCCGACCTGCATTTGCCTCGATCTCGAGGCGATGACGGCCGAGTGGATTTCGGCCGAGGGGAAGTCAATCAGACAGCTCGCGCTGCCGGATGGTTGATTCGCTGGGGCGGATTCGCTGGGGCGGCTCGCGGTGCAGGAGTGTTTCGAGCACGGCATCCACGATGCCGATGTGGTCGTCACCCCCGAACTGCTGCTTCACGTCCACCAGGTAAGTGGTGAGCGCCTCGAGCCGGCGCGCGACCAACTCGCAAACGTGCAGGCAGACCAGCGGCGATGCTTCCAGGAAGGCCCGTGGATTTTCGACGACATGGAAGGAGCTCGGCTGGAGCGCGCGCACGGTGGCCGTGTGATTGCCACCGAGCAAGGCTGAGATCTCCCCAAAGACCGCCCCTGGCTTCGAGGCCGTTGCGACCTGCACCCCATCCTTGACCACCTCGACGGCGCCCTCGGTAAGGAATAAGAGCACACCGGTTCTTTGGCCTTGCTCGAGGATCACTTCTCCCGTGGCGAAATGCCGCACGACGCCGCCCTCGAGGAGATCAAGTATTGAGGACATGGAATCCTGAGCGAGGAATACTCGCTTTGGCGGGGCGCGTAAACGGCAAATCCACGCCCGGCCGCAGACGGGATGCGGAACAACCAGGCAAAGCGCCCCACGCTGGCAATCAAGCGCGGCGGCGGCGGAAACGCTGCAGGCCGAGGGCGAGGCTCAGGCTGCCGGCCAGCATCGACCAACTGCTCGGCTCGGGCACCACGCCGGTCAGGACAATGTCATTGGCGCCCGGCACGTAGCTGACCGTACCGCCGGTCCATCCCGTCGTGCCGAAGTCGATCGTCGGAGTTCCGACCGAACCCGAGTTGAGCTGAAGGGTGGCGGCGGGATCGCCGTCGAAAAGAATGAACTGCCGGCCATTTGGATCGCCCGCACCGAGATCGGCGAGTTGCAACGTCCACGCGCCGGAGAGGGTGAGGGTGGAAGTGATCCCGGTGAGTTTGATGAGGTCGGAGGAGGGATTGCTCGGACCGGCTTCGTATTGGTATTTCGCGCCGCTCGCCAGGGTGAGGCTGGTGTCGGCAAAGGTGAGGGTGCCGGCGCTGAGGCCCGGCGCGAGAAGGGCCGTACTGGCAATCGTGGTCGGGTCCGAAATCGTCCCGGTGCCCTGGAGGGTGCCGCCCGAGGCGACTGCGAAGGAGGTGCCCCCGGAAACCGTTCCGTTGATTTGCGCAATGGCCCCGCTGCTCACGCTGAGGGTGTGCGCTCCCATAAAGGTGCCCGTTGCCGCCACCCGCAAGGTTCCCGCACTCACCACGGCGGGCCCGGTGAAGTTATTGGCGCCGTCCAGGGTGAGCACGCCGGCGGTGGTCTTGGTGATGCCCGCACCGCCATTGATCTGGAGCACATTCTTCAAAGTGCCGCTTTGCAGATTCAACGTGTTAATCACCTGCGCAGCCGAACCGAGACTGTGTCCGGTCAGGTCGAGCGTCCCCGTTCCGTTCAGCGTCACGGTAGCGGTCGTACCCGTGCCGCCGACTTTGGTGATGTCCACGTTCGAGGTGACCGTACCGCCAGTGATATTCAGCAGCGCTGTGGCGGTACCCGAGCCGGTGTTGGCCGCCAAAGTGAAGGCGCCGCCCGGATTAACGGTGAGCGAACCACCGCTGACATTGATGTTGGCGGCCGCCGCCCCGGTTCCCGTCCCGCTCTTGACGCCGGCGTTGATGGTGCCAGTGCTGAACGAGCCGGCGGTCACATTGAGCGTGCCCGTCGTGTTGCCGGCGGCGGCTGCCGCAAAGGAATTGGCGGCGAGGATGGTCGCGCCGCTGACGGCAAAGTTCCCGCCTCCAAGATTGAGCGTCGCGGTTCCTGATCCTGTGGCCGCCGTGCTCGTGCCCGATTTCTGGCCCAGGTTCAGGCTCGCGGCGGTGAAGGTCCCGGTATCGAAGAAGATCACGCCGCTCGCCGAGCCCGTGCCTCCACTGTTGTTGGTATTGCCAACCGTAACGACGCCGGCATTGACGGTGGAATCATGCCCGCGGAGATCGAGCGTGCCAAGCAGGACGCCGGCGGTAGAGGTGCCGAACTGGGAGCCGACATTGATGGTCGCCGCGCCGGTGCCGGCTTTATTGTTGATCGTGACGGTGCCGGGGGACCCGGCGGTCTGCGACGCGAAGGCAACATTGCCGTTAATCTTCGAGAAGCCAATATTGAAGGTATCCGCATTCAGCACGTTGGTCCCGGTTCCCAAGGTCAGGAAGCCGGGACCGCCGTTGGCACCATTGGAATGCCCGACGGACACGTTCGTGGCGGTGACGAGGTTGGCGGTGTTCGAGAGGAGCAACGTCCCCGCATCGGTCTGCCCGAAACCCACGCGCAGATCGCTGATCGGCACGGCGGCACTGCCGAGAATCACGCTCGAAAGACTGGTCAGGTCGAGGGTGTTGGTGGTGGACGTGTTGAGTTGAAGGCCCTGAGAGACGCCGACTGCCACAATCGCCGTGGGGTTGCCGACGACGAGCGAACCCGCCCCGCTGAACGTCAACCTGGTGGTCGCGGTATTCGCCGCCGTAGCCCCGGCGGTGGCATTCACATCGAGGCCGACCGTAAGATTGCCGCCGATGGTCAGCGTCTTGCCGGCCGGGATATTGATCACGGTGGGAGTCGCTTTATCGGCCGCCAGCACCAGGCCGCCAATGGTCTGATCGAGATCATTCAGATTGAGGACGCCCTGCGTGGAGGCGGCGCCGAAAGTGTTGTTACCGATCGTAATCGACGAGAAGGGCGAGAAGGCATTGGCGACCAAGCCGGTGAGGGTGCCGCTCTTGAGGGTGGTCGTTCCGGTGTAGAGATGACCGCTGTTCTGGAAGGTCAGGGTGCCGAGACCGACCTTCTGGATGCCGAGCGCATTGGTGCCGTTGGTGATCACGCCAGAGAAGGCGCTGTCCACGGTGGTGGTGACATCGGTGGTGGTCAGGCCGCCGATGGTCAAGGTCGCCGCCGCGCCCGAGTTGGTCACGAGGCCCGCTCCCGACAGTGATCGAAGCACCTGGGCGACCCCGGCGTCATCAAATTCCGCGCCCGCCGCGACCGTCAGGTCGGTTCCGACCCCAATGGCGCCGGCAGCTCCAATCTTCAAAATGCCGCCGTTCACCGCCACCGTCGGGGTGGTTCCGAAGTTATTCGCGGCGTTCGACACGGTCAGGATGCCCGGGCCCGCCTTGGTCAAGCCGGCGGTCGCGGTGAGGGCTCCACTGAGCGTGCTCGTGACCAGCGGACTGCTGACCGTCACCGTGCGATTGACCCCCAGGAAATCGATGGCCGCACTGAGAATCACCCCATTCGTGGCCACCGTCCCGCCAAAGGTGAAATCACGGTTCACAATGACTGGGTTGGCCAGCGTGCGGATGGCGGTGCCGGATAGGATCGTCAGCGGCACCGTCGGCGCCGTCGTCGGATCACCGATCGTCAACGTTCCGGCGATGGTGCCCGCGGCGGCGTTATTATCCGCGATCAGGGTGCCGTCCGTGAGTTGGAATCCCGTGGTATAAAGGTTGTTGCCGTCGAGCGCGATCGAGCCAGGTCCGGTCTTGACCAGCGGTCCGCCGAGGACCGAGGTGATGGGGGCGCTGATGCGCAGATCCACCGGCGAAGTGCCCGAGGTGTTGACGACACTTGGCCCAAACTCATAACCGAAGGCAATCGCCCCACCTGAAATCGTCGGGGTCGTGGCGAGGTTGTCGTTCCTGGAATTGATGGCATTCTGCGCGCCCAGGGTCAGGGAACTGGTGCCGGTGGCGACCGTGGGAGTCGCCGATCCACCGATGCCGTTAAAGCTGAGGCTGTTCAGGAAATTTTGCGCGTTCGGCATGGTCAGCGTGCCCGCGCCAATGATGGTCACGTTGCCGTTCGTGGCGATCTGGCCCGCGTTCGCGGTGGTATGGGTGACGGTGGCATTATTGATCGTGATGTCCCCCGGAATCACGGTGACCCCAACGCCGGCGCCCAGGTTCAAGGTGCCCTGGTTGACGATCGTCATGCCGCTGTAGGTGTTGCTCGCTCCCGGGCTGAGCGTCAGCGCGGCGGGGCCGCTCTTGACGAGGCTCAGGGTGGCCGCGGGGCCCACCCCGTTGACGATCTTCGTGCTGATCGTGGTGGTGCTCTGATTGACGAACACATCGAGCTCGCTCGTCCCCGAGGTGATCGCCGAAGCCAAGCCCGTGGTGTCGCCCTGGGCGAAGCCGATCGCGAAATTGGCGTTGGTCAGCAACCCGCCGCTGGCGATGGTGAGGGTCGCGCCCACTCCGGCCGAGCCGAGGGTAATCGTCTGCGCCGCGCCGGGTGCCATGCGCAACGAATTGACCGTCTTGCTCGCCGCGATCGTCCGTGTGGTCCCGTCGTTGACGTTCTGGGTCGCCGTCGCGGCGGTGACGTCCGTGCTGCCATAGCCCGGATAGCCCGTCCCGCTGAGCCGGCTGATGCCCTGGGCATTCACATAGCTGGCAAATTCCGAGCCCGCGACCACGGCCCAGCCGCCGATGATGCCGTTGACCAAGTTGGTCGAGCTGAAGGGCACGCCATCGAGCTGTGTCAGGAAGATGGCGGGGCTGCCGCCGACATCGCCGAGGTTGGCGTTGGTCCCGGCGCTCGTGAAGTTCACGATGGCATTCGGTCCGCGCACCAGATTGTTGATCGTCAAACCGAAGCGCCCGGTCAGGTTGCTGGTGAGCTGGCTCAACGTGATGGTGCTGGTGCCGCGCACCGCCGTGACCGTCCCCACCGTCGCCGAATCAATGGACTGGTCACCGTTGAAGGTCAGACCGCCGCCACTCATCGAGATGGGCACGACGGGAATCCGCGGAGTGATGTTGATCAGTCCGGTGTCGTCGAGCTGCAGAGTGCCATAATTCAGCGTGATACCCGAGGTGCCGAGCAGCGTGCCGCTGTCGCGGACGAGCAAGATGCCACCCATGACGGTGGTGGGGCCGGTATAGCCATTGGCCCCGGTCAAGGTGAGGGTACTAGCACCCGCCTTGGTGAAGGCGATCGCGCCATTGATCGATCCGCTGAAAGTGCTCGCGGTCGCGGTGCTCGTGATCAGACCGGCCGGCGCTGTGCTCGTGATCGTCCCGCCGGTGCCTGCGATCGGGTTGTTGTTGCTCAGGATGGCAATGGCCTGGTTCTGGCCCTTCAGATCGACGGTGCCGGCATTCAGCGCCAGGCTTACCAGCGTCGGGGTGCTGTTGGTCGGGGTCACCATGATGGTGTTGGCCTGTCCACTGTTCAGGGCCAGGGTGCCGCCGTTCACGGTCGTTGTGCCGGTGTAATACTGCGGGCCATTCAAGGAGAGCGTGCCGCCGCCCGACTTGGTGACCCCTTGGGCGCCCGTCGCTGCGGTGATATAGCTGTTCACCGCCAGGTCACCCACGGTGTGAATGATGAGCTGGTTGGTGGTGTTGGTGGTCAACTGGCCCCCACTGATGAAGTTGCTGCCCGCCTGCGCGAGGATGCCGCCGCTGGTCAAGATGAGAGGATTCAAAGCGCCCACCGCGCTGTAATTCTGGCCGAGCTGTCCGGCGCCGGTCGAAGTGATCCCGCCGCTGTTCAGGACCAGGCTGTTGAGGGTCGTGCTCGCATTGAAGGTGGACGCCGTCATCGAGGTCACATTGCTCGTGGCCACGACGCCCAAAGTGGCCACCACCCGGCCAGTGGCCGTCGCCGCAGCGCTCAGGGTGATGGTGTTATTCGGAACGTCGAGGGCCGCGATCGTCGCGCCCGCCGGAATGCCGGTGCCAGTCACCGCCTGGCCGATCACCAGGCCGCTGGTGCTCGGCACGCTCACCGTCGTGCTGCCCGTCGTGGTGACCGCCGGAAGGAGCTTCCCGTAGGTGCCGGGACCCGCCTGCAGTTCAGTCGCGGTATCCAGCAAGCGGAAGCCGGTGCCTGCCACATAGGTGACGAAGCCGGTGCCGCTGCCGGTCGGGCTTACATCGCCAATGATGTCGGGACGAATACTGATCGTCTTCGTTCCCACCGCACCACCACCGCCGATCACCGGGGGCGCGGTATTCACGATGACGTTCGTCACACCAGGCCCCGCAATGCCTCCCAAGCCCGCACCGCGCAGCAACAGGGTGCCGCCGAGCGCCGCGGGAGTGGGGTTGGCGATGACGCCCAGGGTGTTCAGGGTGATGGTGCTCGTCCCCGCGGCAGCCGGAATAATGGTCAGGGTGCTACCGCCATTGCTGACGGCCACCGTGCCGAAGCCTTCCGCCAGATCGCCGGTGCTGGGACCGGTGATGTTGATCGCACCGCCCACGAGGTTCAAAACTCGCGGGGTCGTGTTAGTGGTGACCGTGGCCGACGGCAGTTGGAACGGGCCGCCCAGGCGGTTGGCGACGTTGTTGGTGCTGTCATCGATGTTGATCGTGCCCGTCGAATTCAGCGTGTAGGTGGTAAAGCCCACCTTGCCGGTGGCACTGTCGAGAGTCACCGCGCCCTGGTTGACGGTCAGGGTGCCCAGATTGGGGCTCGTGCTGGTCAAGCTCCCGCCGCTGTCGCCGCCCAAATTCAATGTGCCGGCGCCGGCCTTGGTCACGCTGAGCAGGCCCCGCACAAATGGATTGGTGAAGGTGCCGGTGAAGCTCGCCGGACCTCCCTTCAGACCGGTCGTCAGGGTGCCGCCCGTCGTCTGGTTGAAGTTCGTCACCGTGCCGGCGCCGTTCAGCGCCCCAATCGTGCCGTTGAGGCCGCGCAGATCGAGAGTGGTTCCCGCAGCCAGCGTCACCGCCGACTGGCTGATGTTCGCCGTGCTCGCACCGAAAGCGACCGTGCCTTCGTTGACCAGGAGGGGCCCGGTGAAGTTGCCGCTCTTGCCACCGATGCCGAGCACGCCGAGACCCATCTTGGTCAGGCCGCCGCTATTGGTGATCGCGGCATTGAGCTCGAGCCCGATCTGGCCCGGAACCACCGAAGAATTGTCCACGGTGATGACCTGCGCGCCGGGGAGATTCAGGAAGCCGTTCACCGTCGCGATGTTGAAGGCGTTGGTCAGATTCGTAGCGGTGATCCCGCCCGAGGCCACGGTCAGAATGCCGGAGCCGGTCTGCACAACCGGGCCATTGGCGGCGTTGGAGCCGCCATCGCTGGTGAACTTGAGGGCGGCGATGGTTTCATTGACGTTGACCAGGCTTAACTGGGCGCCGCCGTTGAGCGTGACGGTCGCGCCGTCGGCAATTTGATTGGGGGCGAGCACCGACGTCGTGCCGCTGGGCAGAGTCAAGGAGTCCGCGCCGTTGTTGTTGCCTCCCGCGAGGACCAGGTCACCCGGGATCGCCGGACCGTTGGCCGAGTTCAGGTTCACAATCACGCCGTTCACATAGGTGGTGCCGGTATAGGTGTTCTGGCCCGTGAGCGTGATCGTCGGCGTGTTCGCGGTCTGGCTCATCGAATCGAGCACCACGTTCACCGGCGCTCCGTTGTTGATGATCTTTGAGTTGACCGTCAGCGTGTTCGCCCCGGAGTGGATGAAGAGTTCCTGCTGGCCGGCGCTGGTCGTCAACTGACCGGGAACAGCCGTCGTGCCAATGCTCTTCGCGTTGCTGTCTAAACCGGTGAGAATGCCGCCGCTCTGGAGGGTGAGCGTATCCGTGGCATTGGCAAAGGTCAGCGCGATCGCGCCGTTGATCATCGCCAAAGAATTGACCGTGACCCCACCGGTCTGCACGGCGGTGCTGGCCGCGATGCGCACGTTGTTGTTGGGGGCAAAGACACCGGTCGTGTAGCTGCCCAGCAAGCGCACCCCGGACGCGGCGTCGTAAGTGGCGAACTCCACCTGCACGCCGCCGGTGCTGGCCGGATCGGTGCCGATCGCCGTCGCCCAGCCGCCGAGCATGCCGTTGCTCAATGTCGGCAGGGTATTGGCCGGGTTGAAGAACACGCGGCCATTGTCGCCGACGCCGCCGCCACCCTGGAAGTTCACGGTCGCGCCGACCGCGCGAGTGAGGACATTCCCCGTCCCGCTGCCGAGATTGATCGTCGCGGTGCCGTTCGCCGGAGTAGCCGTAAACAGCGAGGCGCCGGAGTTCAGGTTCACGTTCCCCAGGGTCGCCACACCATTGGTGCCGCTGCGGCCCAGGAAGGTGAAGGCGCCGCCATCCATGGTCACCGTGCCGGTCGAGAGGCGGTTGGTCACCGCCTGGACCCCGGTGTCGTTCCAGCGCAGGACCGAGCGGCGGATGCTGACGCCAGAGGTATTTTGAAAAGTGCCCAGATCCACGAGATCGGTCAGGCCGCCGGTAATCGCGGTGCTGCCGGTGAAGGTATTGGGAGAGTTAAGCGTGTAGGTGTTGTTGCCATCACGCACGTAGTTGAGGTTACCGGTGATACTTCCGGCAAAGGTCTGGTTGGCTTGCTGACCGGTGCGGAAGGTCACGGGACTGCCCACCGCGCTGTTGGTCACGGTGCCGCCGGTGTTGGGGAGCGTGCCGGCGCTGTTGAAGTTGATCACCGACTGGTTGAAGCCGTTGAGATCGAAGGTGCCGCCGAGATTGACCTGGAGAAGTTGCCCGGAAATGCCCGCCGCGGTATTGCCCGGAATCGGCGCCGTCGAGAACGGCTCGAACAGTGTCTGATTGCCACCGTTGAGCTTGAGCGTGCCGCCATTGACCACGGTATTGCCCAGATAGTTCTCCTGCGCGCTCAAGAGCAACGTGCCGCCATCAGCCTTGGTCAGGCCGCCGCCCACGCTGTAGATCGGCGTGGTGATTTCCAACGAGGTGGTGCTGCCCACGGTGTGGACAATCAGCTCCCGGCTGAAGGTGTTGGTCGCCGTCAAAGTCCCGGCGCCCGTGATTCCGGTATTGTTGCTGAAGGCGAGGATGCCGCCGCTGTCGAGTTGGATGCTGCTGCCTGCCGGGATGATCAGGCCGCCGGCTTTAAGCGGATCGGCCGTGGATTCGCCAAGGGTCAATGAGTTGACAGCCATGGTGATGTTACTCGCCTCCGTCGCCGAAGAGATCAGCGCGACGTTATTATTCGCCGTCAGCGTGGAGGAGGTCTCGGCGGGGATCAGCGCGGTAATGCCCTGGGTGAGGCCGAAGGTGGCAAAGCTGGTTCCGAGGCCGGTGAGCGTGCTATCCACCAGCGCCCACGGCATGATCAGACGGTTGGGATTGCCGAAGCCACCCGCCTGACCGACGCTCTGGCCGTTGTTTTGCGTGCCCCCAGTGCTGGTCCCCGTCCCGGTAAGGATCACGCCAGTCCCAAGTCCGAAATCCGTTCCGTGGATCAGCGCGGTGGCCCCCGCTGTGCGGGAGAACATCGAGGTGACGGTACTGGCTACGGTGACCGCGATTCCCGCGCCGGCGGAGGCATCGAAGGTGATGACCGAGGCCGAGTTGGCGAAGTTGAAGTTATTCGTCCCGGTGTTGATCGTTTCGGTCACCGGCGTCGTCGCGTTACCCAGGATGGTGAAGTTGCCATTGGTGAACAAGCCGCGGTTACCCATTCGCTCGCTCACGGCCGTGCCGGTGTTGTCGAGGACAATGGTTCCACCGGTGTTGACGGTATTCTGCCCGGTGCCGCTGGCGAGTTTGCCAGCGTCTTGCAGCCGGACGGTGCCAAGGCTGACCGTAAAGCCAGTGGGAGTATTCGCGCCATTGGTCAGATAGAGAGTATTGCCCCCGACCTTGGTCATGACGAACGCTCCAACGAGCGGTCCGCTCACGGTGATGTCACCGGAGGCCGGCGTGGCAGTGGCGCTGCCGGTGGCCGTTAGCTTGCCACCGCCAATGGTGCTGGCCGCGGCCAGGGTCACGGTCCCAGACACCGCGGCGGCGCCCGTGGTGCTGTTGTTGATCAGCATGCCGAGCGTATTCGGAATCGCGAGGCCTGTCACCCCGACGGTTCCATTCAGAGTAATCGGTTCGGCTCCGACGTCCTTGCCGTTGAGATCAAGTGTGGTGCCCGCATTGACCGTCGTTGCACCAGCGCCGCCCAAGGCCGAAGTGCTGCCCGCCTTCACGACGCCAGCGGTGATCTGGAGCGTGCCGGTAAAGGTGTTCGCGCCGCTCAGGGTCAGCGTATTGGAACCCACCTTCGTCCAGGCGATGCCCGCGGCTCCGTCCTGGATCGTGCTGTCCACTGTGATGTCGCCATAACCGCCGATGGAAGTCGCGACGGGCTGGCCGGTCAGGCCGATCGACACAGTCCCGGTCACGCTCGCCGGCAGGGCGCTGCTGTTATACAGAGCCGCCGGTGAGTTGCTCGAGCGAGTGGCGGCGCCCGGCACCCCATTGAGGATCAGATTGCCGGCCACCCCGGTGGTGCCGGAAAGATCCACGAAGCCCGAGCCGGCGACTGCCACGCTGGGGGTGCCGGTCGTCGTGATGTTCTGGCTGATGGTAAAATGCGTTCCATCGGTGATGCCGGTGATATAGGACCCCGCCGGAATACCGGTGCCGGTCACCGCTTCCCCGGGAGTAAGACCGGAGGTATCTCCCGCCGTCAAGGTCACGATGTTGCTGGTGGCGGTAACCGAAGTGGAAGCCAGGGTGGCGGTGCCGGAATTGACCGTCGTGACGCCCGTGGTCAACGCCGCCGGGTCCGCGATTTGAACCGCTCCTGCGCCCACTGCAAACGGGCCGGTAAAGCCCACGCCGCTGCTCCCGAGAATGAGGGTGCCACCACCGGCCTTGCTCACCCCATTCCCCGTATCGCTGATCCCGCCGATGAGATTGAGCGCGGCAGTGGTCGGATTGAGGACGACGCCCGTCCCGACGGTGGTGGTCCCACGCACGCCGATAAAGCCCGTGCCAAGCTGGTTGGCAACGGTCAGCGCCGAGCCGGCGCCGAGATTCAAGCTGGCGACGGTGCTGTTGATCTCGGTCCCCTGCCCGTCGAGCGTCACTGCGGCGGCCGCGGGGACGATGAACGCATTGTTCACCTGGGCGGCGCTCAGGAAATTGTTGTCCGCAGCCGCGGCATTGGTCGTCCAGTAAAGGTTGCTCGCGGCAATCGCCTGGAGATTCGGAATCGGGCCAGTCACGCCCAGCGGATTGGCGCCCTGCGCGGCCACGGTATCCGGACCGCTATAGAGCAACTGAATGCCGCCGCCGCCGGCTTGATTTTCATTCTTCAGCACAATGCTGTGGAAACCGGCGCTGAGCGCGATGGACCCTGTGCCAGTCGCGGCTAGGGTGAGCCCCTTGCCGCCGCCGGCGGTCGTCGTATTGACGGCCGTCACCGTTATGCCATCGATGATGAGTTGCGACTGGTCATCTTCCGCGGTCTGGAAGGTGTAGGTTCCTGCACTGGTCACTTTCAAAAGCCCGCTATAGTTGATAATGGTATTGATCTGCGGCGTGGCCGCCGTAACCGTGAGCGGATGATTGAAGTTGCCGGTGTCGCCCGGCAGCGCGCCCGTCAGCACCGCCGCCGGCGATTGCCCGGAGCCGAGGGTGGAATTGAGGAAGTTAGGGGTATTAAAGCTATAGATCCGGGCGGTGAGGCCGCCCTGGTTATAGCCCGCCGGCGCGGGGCCGCCCTGTTGCGGCATTCCGGTGACCGGCGACATGACAAAGGTTACGCCGTTGTTCAGCGTGACTGTCTGGCCGGTGCCGAATGGGGTGTTTACCGTATTGACCGTCGGCGCCGCCCCGCTGTTGGAAGCGCTCACGACCGTACCCGTGGTGAAGGCATTATTGCCACCCAGATAGAGGCCGCCCGCCCCATCGTTGACCGGGCGATTTGCATTGGTGAATCCACCCGACCCGAGCGCGATGGCGGTCCCGGCCGCAGGATTGAAATGCGGCGCCACGCCGCTCGTCAAACTGCTGCTCAATCCCTTGAACCGCACGGTATGATTGTTCCCACCCACGATATTCAGGGTGGTGGCCGGGTTCATGGTCAGCGTCCCCAACTCGAACGCGTTGCTGTTGTTGGTCGCGGTGCCGGTATTGTTGACGTTGATCGTCGCGCTCGCCAGGCCGCTGTTGATGTTGACGTTGTTGCCGTAAAAGAGGCTGCTGTTCGCTCCCGTCCCGTGGACGAGCGACAGCACTCCGCCGTTCACGTTGACCGCACCAGTGCCGAAAGGGCTCAAGGCTCCCGACACGATGCTGCCACTCACGGCGCCCTGGCTGAAGGTCACTCCGCCGCTGAACGTATTAGCGCCGCTGAGTTGAAGGACGCCGGTGCCGGTCTTGTTCAGCGAGGTTGTTAGAGAGGGACTATTGCGGATGGCCGAGGCGATGTTCAACGAGGCCTGAAGCGGCGCGACGTTCTGGCCATTTACCGTGATGGCATCCACGTTGACGGTCGCGGTCGTGCCATTGAAGTCCAGCGTGCCGCCGGTGATCGTCGAGGTAGTGCCCACGTTACTCGACGTGCTGTTAATGGTGCCGCCGCTCAGAGTGAGCACGCCACCGGCATTGACCGTCGGATTGACGATGCCGCCGGAGTTGTTGATCGTCAATCCGGTCAGCGTGTTATCGCCCGCCAGCGTCAGGACGCCGCCGCCATTGATCACCACGGACTGAGGAGCGATCGCCCCGCCGGCGAGCTGAGTGACGGTGCCGTTATTGATGGTCAGCCCGGTGCCGGCGCTGGGGGCCGGGAGGTTGCCGGTCGCGGCAATGGTCAGGGTCTCCTGGTTGACAATGGTGCCGCCGGTATAGGTGTTAGCGCCGGCGAGAATGATGTTGCTGGCACCCCAGTTGCCACCAAAGGGAACAAACCGAACCGGCTTGCCTCCATTGTTGGGATTGTCAGTAATCTGTGAGTTGATCGTCAACGCCGCCCCGCCATTGGCGTAGTAGTAAAGATAGAGATCGGAAGTCCCGGTGGGGTTGGTCCCGCCCGCAGTGAGTTTGCCGACATTACCGGGGCTGGGGGCGCCGATCGAGGTGGCCCCGGCCGCGGCGATGACGTTATTGATGAGCAATCCCCCGCTACCGAGGTTCAAGGTATCACCCGTGTTCGCGAAAGTGAGCGCGACGGCGCCGGTCTGGTTGGAAGCCAGATTCAACGAGTTGAGCACGACACCCCCGGAGGTCACCGCCCCGCCCGCGGTCAGGCGGATATTCTGGGTCGGCTGACTTGCCGTGGGGAAAGTCGTGCCATCGTAGCCCGCAAAACCAGCGGTATTCAGGGCACCGATCCCTAGCCCGGGAATGTAACTGGCGAATTCCGCCGTGCCAGTATTGAAGTAAGCGTTATTGCTCGTTCCGCCCACAGCGAGCGCCCAGCCCCCGATCATATTATTGGTCAGGCCGCCCCCGAGGGTACTCGTGGACACGCCATTGATCGTCGGAATGATGATATTCTCGCTTCGGCCAAGGCTATCGTGAATGAGGCCCAAATTACCGTTGCTGTTGTTCGTGTAATTCTGGGCAAATTCGACCGTCGCGCCGTTGGCGGCGTTGCGGGTGAGGCTGGCCAGGGTGAGGGTTGCGCCATCGGGCGCTGCCGAAAGGTTGCTCTGATTGCTGGCACTAATAATCGAGGTGCCTTGCACCAGGGTCACCGGTCCGACCGACTGAGTGGAGAACACCCCGCCACGACCGTAGTAATTAAATCCACCGCCGCTCAGGTTCAGCGGCGCGAGGGGGTTCAGGCGGGTCGAGCTATCGATCAGCGAGGCGGTGTTATTGGCCGTGCTGTTATTCAGGTTTAGCGACGCGTAATTAATGGTGATGGGCGCCGAACTGCTTATGGCGCCGTTATCAATCAAGGTCACCCCGAGAAGAGTACTGCCAAAAGTAATGCCGCCGCCGTTGATCAACGTCGGCCCGCCATAGGTTAACGGGCCGATGATATTGAAGGCCCCGCTGGCTCCGGACCGGGCGAAGCCCAGGGTGGCGCCACTGATGGTGCCCGCAAAGCTGCCGGCGCCCGTGTTGGTCACCAGCGTGCCGCCAGCAGTGGATGAAGTGATGATCCCGCCGGCAATATTGGAGGCCGACACGGCGCCCGCGCTGGTCAGGGCGCCCACATATTGCACGCCGCCATTGAGATCGAGCGTGCCGCCGGCGTTGACCATGAGGGCGTTGTTGGGGAGCAAGGTGTTGGTCGCGCCGCTGCCGAGCTGGAGCGTGCCGCCATTCACGGTGGTGGTCCCGGTGTAAGCCTGCGGGACTGAGAGCAGCAAGCTGCCCCCGTCCGCTTTGGTCAGGCCGGCGGTGCCGGTGAAGGTGCCGCTCATCGTCGCCGAGGAAAGGCTGTTGACGTGGACGATTCCTTCGGTGGCGCCGAGGGCCACGACCGGGATGCTGAGGGTATTGGCGCCGCCAGTGACCAGCAAACCGCCGCTGGTTAAGGTCAGGACGCTCCCATTATTGGTTCCGCCCGCAGTTAGACCGGTGCCGCTGATGGCCAGGGCATTGATCGTTTGCGGGCCAGCGCCGACATTACTGCTGGCCGTCAACTTCACCGTATCCAGGGCGGCCGCCGTGGGAAGATTGTTCGACGTATTGTAGCTACTGAAGGCGGCGATGCCGTTGGCGCCGTAAGTCGCGAAGTCAGCTCCACCGACCACCGCGCGTGGCAGTATTCCACCCGTGCCAGGAGTCAACGTCGGTGAAGTCGTAAAGACGATCTTGTCGTTGGCGCTCAACGAGGCGCCGGTAAAGTTGATCGAGCTGCCGGCGTTCTGGGTCAGCGTCGTGAAGGTAATCGTGCCAAGTTGCGAGCCGGTGCCTGGATTGACGTTGAAAGTAGAGCCGCCGGAATTCAGGGTCAGCGTCGTCAGTGTCTCATTGGAGGCGGCGGCGCTGTTAACGGTATAGTTGAAATTGCCGGCCAGGGTCATCGCCTTGCCGCCGAGACGGCTGGCGGTCGCGGTGCCCGAGTCGTCCACGTTGATCGTCCCGCCAGGATTGATGATCGCCGTGCCGCCGGCGCCGAACTTGCCGAGGCCGCTGAGCGTCAGCGCGCCAGCATTCGAAGTCACGCTGCCGACCATGGTCGTATCCGAGACACTGATCGTGACGGTGCCGCTGCCTTGTTCGATGATGGGGCCCGAGTTCGCCATCGTGCCGCCTGAAATATTGATGTTGCCGGCGCCCGTCAGGTAGAGCGTATTCCCGTTCGTGATGCCACCGGTCAGGTTCAACGTGGTGAAGGCATCGGCACCGATCACGCCAGCGACCCCGGAGATCTGAGTGATCAGGCCGGACCAGGTCGCAGTCACTGGCGTGCCCACCGTGCCACCGACGGCTTGAAGACCGCCACCGAAGTTAATGCCTTGATCCTGGCCGCTCGCATTAAAGGTCAGAGGATTGCTGACTGTGAGTCCGCCCGCGACTTGCACTGCGGCAGAAGATTGGAGGGTCCCCGTCCCAACCAAGATAGTCCCGCTACCTGCGCCCGTGGCGCTACTGAGCAGCAGCGCGCCCTGGTTGACCGTGATCACACCGGACCAGCCCGTATTGTTGGCCGCGAGCTCCAACGTGCCGGCGTCGTTCTTGGCGAAGGTGGCGTTGGTGAGGCCGGTGACGTTGAACGGGCTGGTGAGGGTCAGCTTGTTTCCGGAGGTCACTTCAATCGCCCGGATATTCGCCGCGACCCCGCCGAGCTGGACTGTGCGACCGGTGCTGAAGGTGCCCGTCGCGCGCAAAGTCGAGGTGCCAGTGGTGGGAGCGAGGTTGACCACGTTGGTCGCCGTGCCCAGTTCGTGGTCCAGGTCCACGGACATCACCCCCTGTCCGACGGTGATGTTGCCGGTGAAGCTATTCGGCGTGGTAAACCCGATATTGCCGGCCGGGCTGTTGGCCAGGACCAGCGTCCCCGCACCCGCTTTGATGAACCCAAAACTGCCGGCCACCGGGCCCTGGAGGATTAAGCCTTGCGTCTGGTTGGAGAAGGTCGCGTTGGTGACCGAAAAGGTCGGCGTTGCCGCAGTGAGCGTCGTGGTGCCGGTGAACGCCAGGCCGTAGCCGTTGTTGTTGTTCACCGCCAGCGTCATATTGCCGATCGAAAGCGGGTTGCTTTCCACGATGATCTTGTTGGACGCGGTGGTGAAAAGGCTTGAACCGATCGGAATCCCCAATCCGGAACGGCCAACGGTGACGGTGCTGCTGGCGCTCAAGGTAAACGTGTCCGAGAAGGTTCCGGCGACGCCCGGCGTGCCGGTGCCGTCTCCGTCCACGCCCAATCCGAAAACGCCGCCGTTCAACGTGACTGGGATCCCCAGGCCGCCGCCGGGCCGCGAGGCGAGGCCGTTGAACTGCACGGACTGATTCGCCGCGAGAGTGGGAATGCTGCCGGTCCATTTCAAGTTATTGCCGGCAAAAATGACGGTACCTTGGGTCGTCTGAGAACTCGTCAGAGTGAGGTTTGCCGTGCTGACGGTATTGCCTGGTCCGCTGATGTTTCCCGCGATGGTAAAGCTGGTGCCGGTGGTGATCGTCTGAAATGCCCGGGGCGCCAGCATGAAGCTGCCAGTGGCGGGCACGGTGAGGCTCCCGGAAAAGACGGCGCCGTTTGCGTTCGCCCCGATGATGCCGGTGCCGGCGATGACCAGCGGATTGGTGATGAAGCCGGCCGCCGTGCCACCGACGAGCTCGCCGCCGCTGTTGACGGTGATGGTCCCGCTGCCCAGCGCAGCGGCATTGTTCATTTCGATAAAACCGCCGTTGAGGTTGACGTTGCCCGTGAAGGTGGTGTTGGCAACAGGAACCTGAAGGACTGCCCCGCCAGTCTTGGTAAAGGTGCCGGCGCCGGTGAAGGTGTTGGCGGTATTAGCCAGCAATTTGCCGGTGGTCCCGGCACCCGCCGTGTTGATCGTGCCGCCCCCAGTGCCGAAATTGAAGACCAGTCCGGGCGGCGCATTCAATTGGGTCGTGCCCGCGGAGAAGCTTAAGATGCCATTGTTGGTGAAGGTCACCTGGCCAACGCCGTTGTTACCCAAGGCGTTCAGTGTAGTGCCCGGAATCAAGAGGGTGCCGGCATTGATATCAATACCGCCGGTAAAGGTGTTATTGCCGGTGAGAGACAGCGTGCCGCCCGAGGTCGCCCCGGAGGCGACGGTCAGCTTGCCCGCGCCACCAATGCTGCCGCTGAGGGCAAGGGTGGTGCCGGTGGCAATGTTGAAGTTACTGTTGCTGCTGAGCAGAAAGACCGGCGCGCTGATGACGTTGTTGTTCGCCGCATTGACGACGCTGGCGGCGCTCGATCCGTTGTCGAGCGAGAGGTTATCGGTGGTGGCGTTCTGCGCGATGGTATAGGTGCCGGCGCCGCCGGTGGGGCTGAGGGTCAACGTGCCGACGTGCTGCTGGCCGTTGAGCTGGACCACTTCATTGTTCGCCCCCAGCGCCGTGGCAAAGTTGGCGATGTCGCCCGAGAGGCTGGGCACGCCGCCGGTCCAATTGGCGGAATCGGCCCAACTAAAGGTGCCCGCGGTCGTAGGGATCCAGCCCGCGGTCACCGCGGTGCTGGTATTGACGACCTTGAGATCAATGAAATTCGGGTCGCTGGTGGTGTCGTAGGTGTAAACGATCCCGGCGCGGGGAGACGCCGGAATCATGCTCGCGGGAATCGCGGGAGTCGTGCCGTTGTAACCGATCAGGCGATAGTTGCCCGCCGCGGAAGGCGTGCCCGTGGAAAAGGTGAGGCTGGTGCCGTTGGCCAGGGTGAGGGAGTTGGTTCCGGTAACCGACAGCAAGTCGCCGGTATTGGCCGGCGTCCCGACCCAAGGCGTGGTCTCATCAAACTGCAAGACCGTTCCGGAGCCGGTCGAGAGCGCGCCCAGGGTCAGTTGGCCGACGGTGCCCACGCCGCCAGGATTGATCGTGTTAAGGGTGGACCCGCCATTCACCGTCCCGAAGGTGCCCCCGGTGACCGCGCTGGTGAGCAAACCGCCGTTGAGGGTAATGATGCCCGTGCCGTTCGCGGAGCCGGTCGTGTTGCTCGCCGTCAAGGTGCCGCCGGTCATGGTCACCGCTCCGGGAATGGCGCCCGCCACCGAAGCGTTGACGGCGCCGCCACTGATGGTCGTCACTCCGCCATAGGTGTTGGCCTGACTCAGATTGGCCGTGCCGGCGGTGACCGTGAAAGTCTGGCTGGCCCCGGTCAAGGCCGCGGTCTGGGCGAAAGTACCGCCGCCGACTGAGATGTTGGCGGCGATCGCCCCGGCGGCGTTGTTGTTCACCGTGCCTCCGGTCATGGTCAAGGTGCTCACGGCCGGCACGGCTCCCGCCGCGGTAGCGGTCAGGGTGCCCGTGCCGCCCACCGTGGTGGCGCCGGTATAGTTGTTCCCAAAGCTCAAGGTGGCCGTGCCGCCCTGCACCGAAAGCGAGTTGGTGCCCGTCAGCGCATTGGGCACGGATTCAGTCAGCGCGGAAAGCGTCACGTTCTTCAGGGTGACGGCGCCCGTGCCCAAGGCACCCACGGCATTCACGGCGACGGTCTGGCCGTTCACGTTGGTGCCGCCGGAGTAGGTGTTGTTCGCGCTGTTGATGTTCAGGATGCCGCCCGTATTGGCATTGAAGGTGCCGACGATGAGCGGCGCGGAGGCGCCCCCGGAAATCGGACCCGTGATGGTGGCGGTGGTTGCTTGTGAGTTGATCGACGCAGCGCCGGCCAGCGTGATCGGACCGGCATAGGTGCCCGTGTTGAAACGGATCGCCCCCAGCCCGGCGCCCAAGCCCGTGGTTTCCAGCGGACCACTGCCAGTTATGGTGATCGGATTGGAAATGGTAACGTTGGCGTTTACCCAGAGCTGGCCGCCGTTGGTGGCACTGCCGTTGACGGTGATGACGGCCGTCGGCGCACCAAGCTGAGCCTGGGTCGTCAACCGCAAGCGGCCCTGGTTGAGCGTATAGGTGCCGGTGAACCCGGCATTACTCGCCGAGGTCAGGTCAAGACCCGAAGGTCCGGAGGCCGGGTTGCCATTCAGCGTGATGTTGCCCGCACCCGAAATGGTGTTCGCCAGGGTAAGGAAGGCCCCGGTCGCGGGTGCTGCAATCAAGGTGCCGGCCACGCTCAATGCACCGGTCGGCAGCGCACCGGTCACCGTCTGATTGCCGACCTGGAGCTTTGCTCCGCTGTTGATGGTGACCGCGCCGGTGCCGGTGTTGGCGCCGGTGAGGATCAGGCCGCCAGTTCCGGCAACGGTGAGGTTGTTGGCGCCAAACGCGATCACGCCACCTTCCGTCAGGGTGTTACCGGTCAGGAGGCCGGTGGCTGTGCTCACCGTGCCGTTGGCGGTAATGGTCGGATTGACCGCCGCGCTCACCGCAACCGCGCCGGTGCCGAGGTTCAGCGCCTGGGTGCCGCCGAAAGAGAAATTGCCGGCCCAGGTCTGCGCATTGGTGTTCGCATTGGTGATCGGGGCGCCGCTCGTGTTGTCCAGGGTGCCGCCGTTGATAATCAGCGTGCCTGTGCCGATCGCCTTGACATTGTTGAAATTCAAAGTCGTGCCCGTCGCGAGGGTGGTCGCGCCGCTGTAGGTATTGGTGCCCGCGAGGGTGAGCGTCCCGCCAGTCAACGTGACCCCGCCGGTGGTCGTGCCCACCGCTCCGTTCAGGACGAGCGTGCCGGTCCCCGCCTTGGTGAGGCCAAACGTGGCGCCGGTGATGTTACCGCCCACGGTCAGCGTCCCATTCGCGCCCGTGCCGTTGACCGTCACGATCCGGCTGGCCCCGAGGGTCACGGTCCCCGTGCCCAAATCCAGCGCCCGGGTGCCGGCGAAAACGAAATCGCCGCCCCAGGTCTGCGCGTTGTTATTCAAATTGGTGATCGCGGCCACGGTGGAGTTGTCCAGCGTGCCGCCGTTGAGCACCAGGGTGCCCGCGCCGACGGCCCGGGTGCTGTTGAAGTTCAGCGTCGCTCCCCCGGCGAGGGTGGTCGCGCCGGTGTAAGTATTGGGGCCGGTCAGCGTCAGCGTGCCGGCATTCACCAGGACGCCCCCGGTCGTCGTACCCACGACCCCGTTCAGGACGAGCGTTCCGGTGCCCGCCTTGGTGAGATCAAAACCCGCGCCCGTGATATCCCCATTCACGGTGAGCGTGCCGGTCGCGCCCGTTCCGCCCACCGTCACGACCCGGCTGGCCCCGAGAGTCACGGCGCCGGCGCCGAAGTTCAGCGCCTGGGTGCCGGTGAAGGCAAAATCCCCGCCCCACGTCTGGGCATAGTTGCCGGTGGTGATCGCCCCGGCACTGGTGTTGTCGATGGTGCCACCGTTGATGATGAAGGTATTCGCGGTATTGCCCAAGGCCGAGGCGCTGTTGATGTTCAGCGCGCCCGAAGTGAGCGTGAAGGTGCTGCCCGCGCCGCCGAACGTATTCGCACCCGCCAGCGTCAGCGTCCCGGGACCAGATTTGGAAAGGCTGAAAGCACCGGAAACGACCGAGTTTGTGCCGAGCACGACGGCCCCGGCGGCGTTACCGATACTGATGTTTCCGCTGGCGCCCAGCGCGAGATTGAGCGTCCCCAATCCCGCGGTCACCCCCATGCTGATCGTGCCGGTGGTCGCGCTCAGGGCGAGCAGATCGGTCCCGCCCAGCGCGTTGGTCCCCCCGGTGAGCGTCAACACACGGGTCGTGGCGCCCGTGGTGTTGGCGTTAATGCTGAAGGAATTCGCGGTATCGAAGCTGAGCGTCTGGACGGAGAAGGTGCCATCGAGTCCGTTGGCCAGGATGGTCGCCGGTCCCGGCGCGGTGTTGGTGAAGAACAACGCATCGGTCGGAGCGGGTGTGGCGCCCGACTGCCAGTTCAGTGGATCGTTCCAGCTATTCGTCGCATTCGTATTGGTCCAGATATTCGTCGCCGCGCTGGCCGCTCCGGCGACCAGCGCCGCGCAGACGGCAATCGTGGACTTGAAACGAGCGAGCGAACACGCCAGAGGACGGGGTTGGGAGGATCGGATTCGTTTCATAAGGATGGGAGGGCAGAGGGCTCTGGATTCAAGGGGCGGGGAACTTCAGATGCCTGAAAAAAGCCCGCCATGAGCAAAGCGAAAGCGGGATGGTTGAAAATGAAAATCACCGGCTTTGAAAGGCCCGAATGCACCTTCAACCCCACGAATGAGGGGCGTGGAGATGCGCAACCGCCAGACAAGGCGTCGAATCCATCAGGTACGTGCCAGTAAAGCATGAAAATGCGGGGGGAATTAGGGCGCATCTTTCTTTCATCCTGAGCCAAAGATTCGTCAAAAGAAATTTATCAGACCTGACCAAAAAAACTGGGTTTCGTTCCGACCCTCTGTAGAGCACCTCCCAAGATGATCCAGAATAATAGTCTTAACCAACTGCCTTCGAACACTTTGCATTCCGATCAATGAAACCTTTCGCATATCCGAAAACAAGCTCCCCTGCTGAAATGAGGTCAGCCGACCGATTGCTGCGCCTCCTGACCGGCGAACCGCTCGGCTGGGGCAGTTTTTTGTGCGAACCGGGTGGGGCGGGCGGGCGTTCCGCAGCGGCAGCGGGACGCGCGTCGCGGATTCACGGTGTTGCCGGCTCAAAGAGGCGGATCGGCTTCTCGAACGGATTGGCGCGCGGCAACTCGGGAAGAGTGCGGTTGGAAAGGAGCGCTTCGGAGAAAGGCCGGGATCGAGTCACGTCGATCGATCGCTGGGGACGCAGGCTGAACTGTCCCCCGATTGGCTCGAGCTGCCCACCCACCCTACCCGTGGCAGCCGGCGAACTTTGGAGCCTCGCTGCCTGCTCGTAGTATCCTGGACCTGGGGCATCAAGAAGGTCGCCGGCCTGGAGTGGCGTGGAAAGCGCCAGCAGCATGGCAAAACGCTGGGAAACGGAGGGAAAGTGGCTGTGATTCATCAGCCTCTCCCGTGGCATCTCGCGCTCAGCGTTGCCGGATCACTTGCCCGCTGGTGTCCACGCGCACGACAATCCGGACCCGACCTTGCGCGGCGAACTTGTCCTCGACGAGCACCGTGTCCGGCGGCGACGCCTCGGTCAGGCCGCTGGTGTAGGCGTAGCCGATCGGTTCATTCGGGGCGAAGGGCGAAATGAAAACCGACCGGTCCGGAAGATAATCGGGAACGAGGGCCTCGATCGAGGGCGGGAACTTCCCGTTGTTGTCCTGCGCATAGAGTTTGCACCCCAGGCCGATCTGTTTTGCGTTCGAAAGGGATTTGGTCGCCTTGCCTCTTTCCTGCACTTCTCCGAAAACCGGCACCGCCACCCCGGCCAGGATCGCCGCGGGTGCGATGAGCAGCGGCAGCATCAACTGGCCGGCGCCGTGCGTCCCCTTCCCCACGGTCAGCCAACCGTTTGGAAGGTGGGTGGAAATGCCGAGAGAGGCGCCCACTTTTTGAAACGTCAACAGCTTCTCGACCAGCGCCGCCTGTTCTGCAGTGGCGGCCGGCTGGTTCTTCATGATGAGGTGTTGGAGGCGATTCCGAGTCTCGGCGTAGCGGGCGGTCGCGAGCTGAAAACTGTTGCCTTCGGAGGGCAGCCCCGCCGACAGCCGCGCATATTCCGGCGTGGACTTGAAGCCTTTGCCGCCGTCGTGCGCGGCGATGATTTCGCGGATGAGTTTTTCATCCGAAGCCAGCACGAGATAGCCACCCCATTGGGCGACGCTCGGCCGCAATTCCCAGCCGGGCAGCACCGGCATCGGCATCGAGCGCAGGCGGAGCGTTGGTTCATCGACGCGCACCACCGTCGCGTTGCCTGCCAGGGTCTTGTCGAGGAGTTGAAAAATGCGGTCGTCCTTGACCTGCACGAGCAGCGCGACCCGCGGCTTCGGGATCGATTCCTCAACGTTCGGAATCGGCAGCTTGATCGTCCGGCTGGGATCGAGCGTGATCACCAGGCCCGACGATCCGCCGAGCGATTGCAGCAGCTCATCGAGGGACATGCCGGCCAGCTTCGCGAACTGCGCCAGCCCCTGCTCGAGGCCTTGCTTGAGTTCCGGGATTCCGGAAGCCTCGATCTGTTGCCGCACCACGCCGATAAGCTGGGCGAGATCGAGATCGGAAAAGGCCGCCATCGCCGTTTCCGCCGGCAGGAGATCGAGGGCCGCGAGCGGATGCGGCGCCTTCCCAAGCGCCGACCACATAAAGCCGTTCCCTTTGCCCGCGTGATGATGCACGAAGAGCTTGTTGCGATAGATACCGGGCTCGACGGCGAGGGAGCTGGCGCCGAGGCCGGTGATTTCCTCCAGCCCGCTTTTCCGGACCAGGTCGGTAAGGATGCCGAAGGTGCGCCGGGCCTGCTCCCGCTCGGCCGGATCCTGGCTGCCTGGCATCGACGATAGCGCGAGGTCCCGCAGGGATTCGATCTGTTGCGAGAGCCCCGCCAGCCACGCCTCGGTGCTGAGATAGAGATAGAGCGCGCCGCCCCGATCGAGTTGCGCGGCCACCTCCTCGAAGCTGTTCGGCTCCGCGGATTGGACTGGCGCCACGACCGGCGCGGGAGAAGGCGTCGCGGCAGCGGTCGGTGGAGTTTCGGTTTTCTGATTGCAGCCGCCGAGGCTGAGCATCCCGAGGCAGAAAGCGGCGGCGGTAAGCTGAGTCAAACACTTGGAGTGGGCCATGCGCCCATCCTGCTTCCGAGGGGCAAAGAAACAAGCCCCGTCATCCTGGGAACCACGCCGGCCATTCCTCTCGCCGCTCGCAAAAACTCTCGAAATCGCATCGTCTTTTTCCCGAATTCTCTCGTAGAACTGAGTTGAACCCATGTGCGCATGCTTCGACGCCTCCACTGTCGATCATGGGTCGGCGTCGCAAATGCATGGTTCGGGGCTGACTTGCATCGTTCCCATTTGATTCCGCGTCACTGCACCCTCTCCCTCCAATAATCCACCCCCAAACTATGATCCTCGCCCCCGTCCCCCCTGCGTCGCGTAGCACCCGTTTCTTTGGCTGGCCCAGCCATGCCCCGCACCAAAGCGGCAGCGTTGCCGCACCGCGGCTGGATCGCGCCCCAGCCCGTGTGGAGCCGCTCGAACAGCGCATCGCCCCGGCGATTGCTTTCGCCGTCACAAGTGCCAACGCGCTGATTCGTTTTGACACGGCCGAACCGGACGAGGTCATCACCATCGGTCCCATCACGGGCTTGGTGGGGGGTGACACGATCATCGGGATCGACATCCGTCCGGCCACCGGCGAGCTCTTCGGGCTGGGCAGCGGCAGCCGGCTCTACAAGATCGACCTGACAACGGCAGCCGCGACCCAAGTCGGTGCTGACGGCCAATTCACCCTCCCACCCGGCCAGGCGTTTGGCTTTGATTTCAATCCGACGGTGGACCGAATCCGCATCACCAGCGACTTCGAGCAGAACTTCCGGCTCAACCCCAACAACGGCACGCGACCGGGTGGGGTTGACGATACGACCCTCACCTACCCAGGTCAGGGCAGCAGCTTCGACACCGGTGGGGCAGCCTACACAAACAACTTCGGAGGCTCGACCACCACGACGCTTTTCGACATCGACACCACCAACAACAATCTCGTGATGCAGGGCGGCCCCAACGGGACGCCGTCCCCCAACGGCGGGGTGCTCACGACCGTCGGTGCATTGGGAATCAATCCGACGGACGATCTCACGCGCGCCAATACCGCCTTCGACATCGTGACCACGGGCACCCCGGCCGCGCCGGTCAACACGGGCTTCGCAACGCTGACGACCGACGGGACCTCCTCAGGGCTGTATACGATCAATCTGAGCACCGGCGCGGCCACCCTGGTCGGCAGCATCGGTGCCGCCCCGACGTTGGTCCGCGGCCTGGCCCTCGTGCCCGAGATCACGACCCCAACCCTCTACGCCATCGACTCGGCGACGAACAACCTCGTCCGCTTCAACGCCGGAAACCCGGCTACGATCGTCAGCTCGACGCCGATCTCGGGCCTGGTCGGGGGCGATACCATCATCGGGATCGACTTCCGCCCGGCCACCGGCGAGCTCTTCGGCTTGGGCAGCGGCAGCCGCCTGTATGTGATCAACAAGACCACCGGTGCGGCCGTCCAGCGCGGCAGCGACGGCCAATTCACCCTTCCTCCCGGAGTGGAATTCGGCTTCGATTTCAACCCGACGGTGGACCGAATCCGCGTCATCAGCGACACGGAGCAGAACTTCAGGCTCAATCCAATTGACGGGACGATGGTGGACGGCAACACCGGCGTGGGGGGTATTCAGCCCGACTCGAACCTCGCCTACCCGGGCGCGGGGGATTCAAACTCCGGCGCGAATCCGGCGGCAGGCGGGGCGGCCTACACCAACAACTTTGCCGGCGCGACCACCACGACGCTCTTCGACATCGACACGTTCACCAACAGCCTGGTGCGCCAGGGCGGGGTCGATGGGACGCCGTCTCCGAACCTCGGTGCGCTCAATACGGTCGGGGCGCTGGGGATCAATCCGACGGACGATGCGACGCGCGTGAACACCGCCTTCGACATCCTGACCACGGGCACGCCCGCGGCGCCGGTCAATACGGCCTTCGCGGCGCTGACCACCAACGGAACCACCTCGGCGCTTTATACGATCGACCTCGCCACGGGTGCGGCCACGCAGGTCGGCGCCACCCCAATCGGCGGGGCCGCTCCGCTGCTGGTCCGCGGCCTGGCAGCCGCGCCGGCGGGTTCCTTCGTATTCAGCGCGCCGACCTACTCGGTGGGTGAAAGCGGCCCGGTGGCGACGATCACGATTAATCGCCTCATCGGCAGCGACGGAATCGCCTCGGTGCAATTCAACACCAGCGATGGCACCGCGACGGCCCCGAGCGACTACGCCGACTCCGACCAGACGGTGGTCTTTGGCCCCGGCGTCACCTCGCAGCTGGTGACCATTCCGCTGGTCAGCGACGCCATTCCCGAGAACAACGAAACGCTCAATCTCGCGCTGACCAATCCCACCAATGGCACCTCGCTGGGCGCGCAATCGACCGCCGTGCTCACCATCACCGACGACGATGGCCCGGGACCGAATGCTTTTGGCGTGGACGCCGCGAACAACCTCGTGCGCTTCAACCTGCTCACGCCGGGCACGATCGTCACCACCACGCCGATCACGGGCTTGCAGGGTGGCGAGACTGTGCTCGGCTTCGATTTCCGGCCGGCGGACAACACCCTCTTCGCGCTCGGCAGCACCAGCCGCCTTTACCAGATCGATCAGACGACGGCGGTGGCCACGCAGGTCGGTTCGGGCACGTTCGCCATCCCGCTCAGCGGCACCTCGTTCGGCTTCGATTTCAACCCGACGGTCGATCGGATCCGCGTGGTCAGCGATACCAACCAGAATCTCCGGCTCAATCCAAACGACGGAACGGTCGTGGACTCTGACTCCGGAACAGCGGGCATCCAGGCTGATCTCAATCTTGCCTACGCCGCAGGAGATCCGCACGTCGGCGCGAACCCCAATCTCGCCGGCTCCGCCTACCTCAATAGCGTCAACCTCGCGACGACCACGACGCTCTACGGCATTGATTCGAATCTCGATATCCTCGTCATCCAGAATCCGCCCAACAATGGCACGCTCAACACCGTTGGAGCGCTCGGGGTCGATGCCACGGCCGTGCTCGGTTTCGACATTCGCAATTTCGGCGCGGGTGCCGATTCCGCCTACGCGACCTTGGTGGTCGGCGGCACGCCGGGTCTCTATTCGATCGACCTGGCGAGCGGGACGGCCAGCCTCATCGGCACGATCGGCGGCGGCGCCACGCTGGGAGCGCTGGCGGTCGCCCCGACTGCTTTCACGGCTTCCCTCGTCGCGAACACGGCCACCTTCACCGGTTCAGTGGCAGCCGACCGGATCACGTTCGATCAGTCAGGGGGGCTGTTGCGCCACAACCGCTTCAGTGCGGGTGATCTCGGTTTCAGCAGCGACTTCGACTTTGACCCGACGACCGTGGGCGACCAGACCCTCAGTGCGACGAATCCTGCCGTCGTCATCAACGTGGCCGGCGGCAGCGCCGATGACCGCCTGACCGTCGGCTCCGCGTCCGCGCCCGCGAGCGGGCTGGCCGTGACGTTTAGTTTCGATGGCCAGGGCGGCGGCGATACCCTCCAGATTGAAGACGGTGCCGATGCCACCGCGCGCGCCATCGGGGTGGTGGGTGCCACCAGCGCCATCACCGGCCTCGGCGGGCAGATCACCTACGCGAACCTCGAGCGCGCAAACCTCAATGCCGGCTCGGGCGGCGACACCATCACCATCACCGGCACGACCGCCGCCCTGACCAGCATCAATGCCGGCGGCGGCAATGATACGGTCGTCTTCGGTGACGGCGCCTCGCTTCGGGGCGGGCTGCTCGATGGCGGCACCGGCACGAACTCGCTCGACTATTCCGCGTGGACCAGTCCGGTGAGCGTCGATCTCTCGGCGGCCCAGGCGCAGACGCTTTTCCTCGCGACGCTCTCCGGCGCGCAGGAGCCCAGTCCGCTCTCGTCTTCGCAAGGGAGCGGGCTCGGCGTCTTCACGCTGAACACGGCGCAAACGGCGTTGACCTTCTCCATCACCGCTCAGGGCGTCACCGGCGCCACGGTCACCGGCAACCACTTCCACAATGCGCCGCTGGGGGTGAACGGCGCCATCGTGCGGGGCCTGACCGCCGCGGAACAGATCGACATCACCCCGCCGGACGAGGTTCTCGCCGGTACCTGGACCTCGACCGACGCCCCGGACCCGCTCACCGGCACGCTCGTTACGGAGTTGCTCGCCAATCGCATCTATTTCAACACGCACACCAACCCCAATTTCCCGTCCGGCGAACTGCGTGGCCAGCTCATCTCGCAGGGCACCGTGGGCCTCGCCACGGGCACCGGCGGAGCGCGCGGCTTCGACAATATTACCGGCGGCACGAAAGACGACTTCCTCGTGGCCGGCCCGGGCACCGGCACGGTCAGCGGCGGCGCTGGCGCTGATACCCTCGGCGCCGGAGGCGGCAACGACACGCTGCTCGGCCAGATGGGCAACGACACGCTGCGCGTCACGCAGGGCGACGGACAGCTCACCCTCACCGGCGCGGAGGACACCGACACCATCGACTTCTCGCTCGCGGGCAGCGGCGTCGTCTTCGACTTGGATAGCCTCGGCTTCCCGCAAGCCTTTAACGGCACGGCCACGCGCGTGACCATGACCGACCGGCTCGAGAACCTCACCGGCAGCCCCTTCAACGACATCATCCGCGTGGATGCGCAACCGTTCCCGCAGTTCATCAACGGCGGCGCGCACACGCTCAATCCTCCGGGCGACCGGCTCATCGTCAATGCGCTGGGCCAATCCGCCATGGTCCAGAGGAGCGACGCGGACACCGGCGTCGTCAACGTCGCCGGCTCGGGGACGATCGCCTTTGATCTGGTCGAGAGCGTGCAGCTCGAAAATCCCGCTCCGGGCGGCTTCCTCACCCCTGGACCGAGCAATGCCTTCAACGCCGGAATGACCTACAGCCTCGGAGAGGGCGTGGTGCCTCCCGCCAAGCCCGGCAAGGGCGCAAAGAGCATTGCCGTGGGAGACATCGATGGCGATCTCGTCCCGGATATCGTCACGGCCAATTCCGTGAGCAACAATCTGAGCATCCTGCGCGGCAACGGCAACGGCACCTTCGGACTGCCCACGAACATTCTCTCTGGCGGCACGAAGCCGAGCGACCTCGCCCTGAGCGACATCGATGGCGATCTGGACCTCGACCTGGTGGTCACCAACCAGGGCTCGAAGTCCATCGCCGTGCTAAAAAACAATGGCTTGGGAGTCTTCGGTACTCCAGTCGTGACCCCATTGAAAGTGGCACCGCGCTTCCTGGCCGTCGCCAATCTCGGCGGCAGCGCCCTGCCCGATGTCGTGGTCACCCAAAATACCGGCTTCGTCGTGGTTCTCCTTACCCAGGCCGGCGGGGTGCTGCCCGCGGCTCCGGCTGCCATTCCGGTCGGCGGCACCGGCACGTCCGATGTGGTCATCGCCGACTTCAATGCCGATGGTGATGCGGACATCGCCGTTGCGAATACGGGGAGCGGCAGTGTGTCGTTCCTTGAGAATGCCGGGGCCGGTGTTTTCAACCTCGCGCCGCAAGTGTTCAAGACCGGCTCGCATCCCAACTCGCTGGCGGTTGCCGATTTCAACAACGACGGCAAACAGGATCTGGCGGTCAGCCACGCGGTGAGCCGGTTTGTCGGCGTCCTGCTCGGTAACGGCGCGGCCCTCCCCCCATTCCAGCCGGTGCTGCGGGTGAACTTCCCGGGACGCTATTCCCCAAGTTCCATCGCCGCAGGAGACTTCAACGGCGACGGCAACGCGGACCTCGCGCTGGGACCGCGCACAGGTGGCAAGGTCCGGGTCATGCTTGGTGGCGGCCAGGGAGCCTTCACCCAGCCGTTCGAGTTTGACCTCGGCCTCGAATCCCAGCGGATCGTCGCCGCCCTCGCGCTCGCCGACGTGGATCTGAACGGCTCGCTCGACATCATCACTGCGAATACGTCCACCTCCGACGACGTGAGCGTGCTCCTCCGCAACCAGAGCTGACCCACGCGCCCGAACGCGCTCGCGCGAGGGCTCTTTGCCCTCGTGCGCACACGGCCCGGGGCTCTGACCCGCGGATCCTGCGCGCGGGAGGGCATTTCGAGCCACAGGATGTCCGCTCACCGCGCGTGGGTGTTCCGATAACGCACTACTTTCCCGTGCGTCGGCGGAGCAGTCCTTCACTACGCCAGAATGCCGCGCGCGACTTTGCCGGAGACGTTGGTGAGGCGGAACTCGCGGCCGGCGTAGCGGTAGGTGAGCGCTTCGTGATCGAGGCCGAGCAGGTGCAGGATGGTGGCGTGCAGATCGTGGGTGTCGATGACGCCGTCCACGGCGCGACGCCCGAGCTCATCGGTGGCGCCGTAGCGCAGGCCGCCTTTCACGCCGCCGCCGGCCATCCACATGCTGTAACCTTGATTGTTGTGCCCGCGGCCATTGCCGTCGCCCTTGTCGTCATTCGGCGTGCGGCCGAATTCGCCGCCCCAAACAAGCAGCGTGTCCTCCAGCATGCCGCGCTGCTTGAGGTCCGCGATGAGTCCGGCCATCGGACGGTCGATCGCCGCGGCGCGGTCGGCGATCCCCTGGCGCAGATTATTGTGATGATCCCAACCGCTGGCGGTGAGTTGGATGAAACGCACCCCTTTTTCCGCGAGCCGGCGCGCCATCAGGCATTGCGTGCCGAAGCGCTCGGTGACGCGGTCGTCGAGGCCGTAGAGCGCGCGGATGGCGGCGGGCTCGCGGTCGAGCTCGAGCACGCCGGGCACGGAGGTCTGCATTTTGTAAGCGAGCTCGAGCGATTCGATCGCGCCTTCGAGCTCCGGGTTGCCCGGGTCGCGCTGGGCGAGGGTGCGACGATTCAGGCGCTGGATGAAATCGAACTGCCGGCGTTGCGCGTCGCCGCTGAGATGGGTGTATTCGAGATTCGGCAACCCGCGCTGTCCGCCGCCGAGACGCGTGCCCTGATAGGTGGCGGGCAGGAACGCGGAGCCGTAATTCATCGCGCCGCCGAGATCGGGAACGGGATCGATAGTGACGAAGCCGGGCAGATCCTGGCTCTCGGTGCCGAGGCCATAGACAATCCACGCACCCATCGAAGGCCGGACGAAGTTTTCGCTCCCGGTGTGCAGTGCCACGACCGCCTGCTGATGCCCGGGATTGTTGGTCTTCATGCCGTTGAGCAGGCAGAGATCGTCGGCGCACCGCGCGAGCTGCGGGAAAGCCGTGGAGATGGGCAGACCGCTTTTTCCCGCCGGCTCGAAATCGAAGACCGACCCGAGCAGCGCGCCCCTCGCGCCGCCATTCCCGGCTTTCCGCAGATCAGGCTTCCAATCGAAGGTTTCGAGATGGCTCGGCCCGCCATTCATGAACATGAAAATAACGCGTTTCGCCCGTGCGCGATGGTGCGTGGGCTTCGGCGCGAGCGGGCTGACATAGCCCTTGGTTTCCCCGGCCTGGAGCGCGGCAAAGGCCAGCCAGCCAAAGCCCGCGCTGGTGGCACGCAAGAAATCGCGGCGGGTGAAAACGGGGTGGCGGTGGCAACAGTTCATGGGGGGCAATTACCAGGCGTAGCGGAACTCGGTGCTGGCCATCAGCGCCTGCACGAAGGCCGGCCAACCGGCGGTGGCCGGACCCATCTCGCTCAGGAAAGCGCGCGCATCTTTCAGCTCCTCCGGCGAGGCCTCGCGACCGAGCAGCGCGAGATAAGCCCGGCCAATGCGGGCCTCGTCGGTGCGCAGCGCGGCGTCGGCGAGCAGGCGGTCCGCGGCGGCGCGCGCCGCTTCGACCACGAAGCGGCTGTTCGCGAAAAAGAGCGCTTGCGCCGGGACGGTGGTCACCTCGCGCTCGCCTTTGATCTGCGTCGGTTCCGGAAAGTCGAAGATTCTGTAGGACTCCGGAAGCAGGTCGCGCAGCACCGGGAGATAGACGGTGCGGCAGGAATCCGCTTCGCCGAGCAGCGCGCGCAGCCGGGCCACTTTGCCTTTGCCGCCATTGCCCGCCACCTGAATGCCGGCGGGCCGCTCGAAGCTGAGCTGACCGCTCGCGAAGAGCAACGCATCGCGAATCGCTTCGAGCTCCAGCCGCTTCGGATTCATGCGCCAGAAAAACTGGTTCGCGCCGTCGCGTTCCATCCGGCCCGGCTCGGATGCGCTGCTCTGCCGATAGGTGCGGCTGAGCATCAGCGCGCGGATGAGTTTCTTGACCGACCATCCGCCTTCCACAAAGCGCACGGCGAGATGATCGAGCAACTCGGGATGCGTGGGCTTTTCGCCGGTCAGCCCGAAATCATCCACCGACCCCACCAGACCGCGCCCGAAAAGATGCTCCCAAACCCGATTGACCATCACGCGCGGGGCGAGCGGATTCGCCGGCGAAACGATCCACTGCGCCAGCGCGAGGCGCCCGCTCTCCCGGTCGCTGATGGCGGGAAACTTGGGCAGTCCGGGCAACTGGAAGTCACCACGCCGGGGGGTCTCGCCGAGCTGCCCGGCATCGCCCTTAATGCGCACCGCGCAGTCGCGCACCTCGCCCTCGGTCACGCCCATCGCGAGATTCGGGTCGGTGCGGAAAAAACCTTTGGCGTCCATGCCCTCGCGCTGCTCGGGCGCGGAGGCCATGCGCAGCACCGTGTCCGGCCCGGCCGGCGCGCGTTTGCCGGTCGGCGCGGCCGTCCCGGCGGGCGCGGCCGTGGGCAGCCGGAGGAGAAGGTCCGGATCGACATAGGCCCCGCGCTGTCCGCCGGACCGGGTCTCCGAGCTGTAGAAGATGCCGGCGAGCGCGTAGTAGTCACGCTGCGTAATGGGGTCGGTCTTATGATTGTGGCAGCGCGCGCAACTCATGGTCACGCCGAGGAAAGCGCGCATCGTCACGTCGATCTGATCGTCCACGCGATCGAGCGCAAAAGTTTCCTGCGGGCTGTCCTGGAGCGCCATCGCGCCGAGCGCAAGCAGGCCCGTGCCCGTGAGATGCGAGCGCTTCTCGGCGACCGTCCGCGCCGGCAACAGATCCCCGGCGAGCTGCTCGGCCACAAAAAGCGCATAGGGTTTGTCCGCGTTGAAAGAATCGATGACCCAATCGCGATAGCGCCACGCATAGATGAACGGAGCGTTCCAGGTGCGCCCGACCGAATCCGCATACCGCACCACGTCGAGCCAGTGCCGGCCCCAGCGTTCACCGAAACGGGGCGAGGCGAGCAGCCGATCGACCACCTTCGCGAACGCGGCATCGTCCGGCAGCGGATCGCGCACGAAGGCCGCAATCTCCTCCGGCATGGGTGGCAGCCCCGTGAGATCGAAGCTCGCGCGCCGCAGCAAGGTGGCGCGGTCCGCGTCCGGATTCGGCGCGCACCCTGCCGCTTCGAGTTTCGCGAGGATGAAGAGATCGGCCCCATCCTTCAGCCACGTCGTATTCGTGACCTTCGGCGCTGTCTGGCGCTGCAGCGGAGCGAAGGACCATGAAGCGGAAGACGGCTCCGCCGCACCGACTGCCCCGGCACCCAGTATCGCGAGGAAAAGCGCCGACATTGCCGGCTGGGCGATGCGGGCCCTCACCCACCGCCCATCCGGTCGCGATTCAGGGACCACGTTATTTCGGTATCAGGGTCACGGAACCAGCCTCCTGGGAATCGGGATCCACAAAGAAACCGACACCCATCCCCTGTTCCTGAAAGATAACGCCGAGCGCCTTGATTTTTTTCCCGCTCAGCGAATGCACGAAGCTGGCTTTGAAGAGTCCTTTTCCACCGGAGATGCCGGCTTTAAAACCGAGATCGGCTGGTTCGGTGAGGACCAGGACCTTGTTCTTGGTGGTGACATCGACTCCGACGTCGATCGTCGCGGGCAGGTTTCCATCCTCGATGAAGACATCCGCGTTGGGACCGGCGTTTTCGGCGGGGTCGAGCCCGGGCAGGACGCTGGCGTCCACCATTTGTTTGGCGACGTAGATCGAGCCGAGGACATTGGTGGTGAGACCCGCCGGCCAGCCGTCGGGGTAAGCCTTTTGTTTATTGAGACCGGCCGCTTTGAACCATTGCAATCCGAGGCCATTGAAGTCGCTCATCCCGGGGGTTTCCTTCAAGATCGCCGGACCGCTAATCGAACCCTGCCCCTTGAACAAGGGCGCGTAGAACGCCAGGGAGTCGTCGTGCGCAAGTGGACTCGCGCTCGAGAAAGGGGTGCCATCCGCGAGCTTGCCCACCAGCTTGGCCACGCCTTTCTTGCCCAGCTTCAGCAGGCCGAAGCCGGTCCCCTGCGGGAACTGATGGATGTCCGGCGCCGGCACGGCATTGGGCACGGGCGAGGTGAACATCAAGGTTTGAATGCCGACCTTGTCCTCCGGAAAGGGATTGTTCTTGTTGTAGAGGGCGCGGTCCCCGGTGAAGACCGCGAAGTCCGTCCCGGTCTCGGTGAGCTTGCCGAAGATCTGATCGAGCGCGCCGAGTTGGAAGGAGAAGGCGAGATCGGGGGGCGCCGGCTGACCATCTTCCGCGTCGCGCTCGAGGGTCGCATTCCCTTCCGCGGCCTTGCCGAATAGGGTGACTCCCAGATTGTTGATTCCGCCTTTGACGGAGAACTTGCCGGTGGCGAGGACGAGCTTGCCGGTAAACTTGCCCGCCTTGGTCAGCTTGACGCGCAGACTGCCGGTGCGCTCGTTGTCCGGGGTGGTGCCCGGCGGGGCATGGATGAGCCCGTCAAAAAGTCCGGCAAGATCCGCGTAGTCGTGAACCTCCACCTTCACGATATCAAAATCATCGAGACCATCGGAAACGGTATAGGTAAACTCATCTCCTCCCGGTGGGAGCTCGTCGTCCGGGACATAGGCCAGGGTGCCGTCGGGATTGATGGTCACCGTTCCCAAGGCAGCGCCGGAGACGGCGTTGATGGTGCGCACTTCGCCGGTCCCAGGCGGCGGATCGAGGGTGAGCACAGCGAGATCGGCGGGCTTCTTTCCCGCGAGAAACGCAAAGTGGGGCGGGTCCGAATACTGCGTGTCCGTGAATCCCTCGACCAGCAGGCGAAAGTTGACGCCGACGCCGGTGCCGGGATCGACCTCGTTGACGACGATGACCAGGTCGCGGCCCGCCGGCACCGCGGCCTGGAAAAATCTCGGATTGCCGAAGGACAATCCTGAGCTGCCTACATCCCCGAGGTAGTTCACATCCAGTCCGCGATTGGCAGGCGTCGGATCGGGCAGATACTCCGTCTGGTAGGCCGAGACGAGAAGGGTGGTGTTTGATTCCACGCTGATCTGGATGAAGCGCGCCGTGCCGATGCTGGCCGCGGGCAGCGTGATCGTGTGGTAGTGATGATTGAGGGTGGCATTGGAAACCCCCGGAAAGGTCTTTGCCGCGGACCACTCACTGGGAATCCCAGTGCGAAACAGCCGGCCCTTCTGGGTTGGATCGCCCGCGGAAAGCGAGGAGGAGAAGTCGAGCTTAACCGCGGCGGAAGCCGGGAAGGAGAAGGCCAGCAGGAAACAGGAGGCCACAACGCCAACTCGGGACAGAATCGTTTTCATGGTGGGTGTTCGGGGTTCGGCGTTAGGGAAGAGCCAGCGCGGCTTGCACCGCGGCGTGCGCATTCAGCACACCCGCGCCGCTATCCCGGTCCACTCCGGGCGCCATGTTGTCCTGCGCGGTATCGATGAGGATTTGGCGGATCTGCGGGCCGGTGAGCGCCGGGCGCGCCGATTTGATCAGGGCGGCGATGGCCGCGGCATGCGGTGCCGCCGCCGAGGTGCCAAAGAACGGCAGAAAGCCCGGCGTCTTGCAACTGACGCCATCGGCGGCGGTGAGGTCCGGCTTCTGCAAGGTCGTGCCGCCATTGGTTCCAAACAGGAAGTTGCCCGGGGTGATGGCCGTGCCGTTCGGATCGAAGAAAATCTTCCGCGGCCCATCCGAGCTGAAGGTTTCCACCGGGTTGTTCGTGCCGTCGAACGGACGAGTTCGAGCCTTGGCGCTCAGCCAGTAGGTGGCCGCGACGCAGATGGTATTCTGGGCGGCATTGTGGCCAAAGGTGGACCCGACGGTATTGACGGCAAGGCGGCCGCGATGGGTGTCGAGGCGCAGGGCGCGGGGCGCTCCAGAGTAGAGGACGATCACCAGGCGATCGTTCAGGGACGCGCTCGTGAACTGGAAGATTTCCAGGGGATCCTGCGTGCCATTCTGCGTCGTCAACGAACTGGCTCTCACCGCCGTGCCGGTGCTGTTGACGAGAAACAAGTCGTAGTCATTGCTGCTGCCCCCCAGAGGGTCGGACCATCTCAGGCTGAACACGCCGTTGCCCGACAACCCGGTCACCGTATCAAACAACACCGGGCTCCCCGCCGTGCCGAAATTGTGGAATGAGCCCTGGCCCCCTTCAGCGGTGCCCACCGGGCCGCTGACCGTGCCCCCGTCGAGATAATCGCCCTCCCAGGTGCCCGAAGTGCCATCGGTCACGTTGCCGGAATTGCCGGCGGACGAGAAGTAGAGCCCGCCACCCGTGACGAAGGTATTCACCGCTTTCGCCACCGTCCCATCCTGGAAGGCGCCTTCGGCGAAGTAGCTGATGTCATCGACGATGATCGAACAGCCCGCGGTGGCGAGCGCAGCGATGTTGGTGGCAAACTGCGCCTGCGTGGAGAGCGCCGTGGCAAAGAAAACCTGGGCGTCCGGGGCGATGTCCTGGACGATTTCCATCATCGCCGCTCCTTCATCAGTCCCCGTCCCGTTCTGCCCGGCCAGCACCGTGGTGTTCGGGCCCAGATCGCCGCTGGCCATGAGCGCCGTGACGCGCGCCGCAGTGGCGCTGTCGGAGATCACCCCTACTTTCACTCCGGCGCCGGTGACTCCGGCTTTGTGGACCAGCTTCGCCCGATGGCTGATCCACGCCTGGCTGGTCAAGGAGCCGGCATTGAGAATATACATCTCGGCCTCCCGAATCGACACCACGGCGGGGTCTGCCGCGAGCGCGTCCAGAGCTGCCAGCGGCACGCTCGCGCGGACTTGATCGGCAGTCGCCGAAGCGCTCCGCACGGTCCCGGCTTTGGCGGCAATCGCCCCGAGGAGCGCGGGCGACACCCGCGCCTTGATGTCCACCTCGATCATGCCGCCGGCCACTTTGCTGGTGTCGATGAGACCGGCGGCTGCGCCGACGTTGAGTCCCCTCGCCTGCCGGCTGGCAAAGACGAGATTCGACGACATCTTTTGCTCCGCCGGAGTGAACGTGGCCTTGAGGGCGAGCAGGTCCGCGATCTGTTTTTTGGCGGCATCGCTGAGCTGCTCCTGCGCCCACGCGGGCGAATTGAGGAGGACAAGAAGGGCCAGGATCCACAGGATTCCCCAATGCAAGGACATCACTTTTCGGGCGCGTGTGTTCATGGGCAGTAAGTGGCTGATTCGCTGCGGCGGCCGGCAATTACCCTTCTTTTCCCGAGCGAATGATTTGCGCCGAAAACCGCGCAACGCAATGGAAAAAAGGCCGGACTATTTCATCGGGCAGATGCGACATCAGCGTGCGTGCATCTCGTGACGGCGACCTCCTTCCAGGTCCGCCATCAGACCCAGCAAGCGGATGCGACGTCACTCGTTGCGGCCTCAGCGAGGAAATTCAGCCGAACGCAAATCCAAGTCTGGCCTTGCTGCCTCCGCTGTGCGGAGATCCGGTGCGCATGGTTTTGTCCCGACTGTCGCTCCTGCTCGTTTGCGTCCTCGCCGCCTGGGCGGGTTGGACGGTTTCCCGTCCGGGAACGGCGGAGGCGAAGCCGGTGACGGTGGCGGCGCCTGCTCGCAGCGATCCGACTTCCGCGCCCGCAGCCATTCCGGCAGCGGCGGCGGACGAACTCGGCGACCGCCTGAAAAAGGCGCTCGCCCTCGCCTACAACGGCGGGACCCCGGCGGCGCGGGATGCGGCGCTCGTCGAGATCGAGGAATCGCTGCCGGCCTCGGAACGCGCCACGGCCGTCGCCACCCTGGCCAGACTCGGGGGTGGCCAAAGGGACGCCGCTCATCTCGCGGGATACTGGATGGAACAGGATCTCCCGAGCGCGCGGGCGTGGTTTCTCGGCCTTTCCCCGGAAGCCCAGGCGCAGTTCGCTCCCGCGGTTCTGGAAACGTGGGCGCGTCTCGATGCGGCGGATGCGCTGGCCTGGCTGGAAAAGCTTCCCGAAGCGCAGCGCACCGCACTCCCCCAGGATGCGCGCGAAGTCGTGGCCCGCAATCTGGGAGTATTCGATCCGGCCCGAGTGCTGGCCTTGCTCAGCCCGGGTCATCGAGAGGGGCTTTCTCCGGGCGCGATGCGATCCACCACCACCAGCGACGGCGCGATACTCCGCGGCGAGCGCACCGGCGTGTCCATGCTCTTCGAAGCGCTGGCTCGCCGCACCCCAGCGGAGGCGGCGGCGCAGGTCAATGCGATGCCCGGCGGCGCCGTGCGCACGGAAGCGGCCGTCGCCCTCGCGACGGTCTGGGCGGAGCGCGATCCGGTCGCGGTGCGGGCCTGGGCGGAGCGTCTGAATGACGGGGTCCTTGCGGCCGAGGTTTTTCCCGCTCTCGCCTTGGGTTGGGCGGTTTCGGATGCGCACGCGGCGGTGGAATGGATGGCCGCGCAGCCGGCCACGCGGGTCAATACCCACACCATGAGTGGACTGATTTCCACTTGGGCGGGCCGCGACGCCGCCGCGGCACTGGCCTGGATCGATGGGCAACCCGCCGGGTCCGGCGCCGCTGAGGTTGCTCCGGCAGTGCTGAGGGTCATGACCGAAGCGGCGCCGGAGAAAATGGCGGCGGTGATCCTGCAACGCATGCACGACGGGCGCGCGGTGGGCGAATTCCACGGTGCGCAACTCAGCTGGGAAATCGTCCGCGCCCAAGGGCTCGAGGCCGCACTGCGCACGGCGGAACAGTTTGCCGAAGAAGACACCGATGGCGCGGGACTGCTGCTCTACGGTCAGATGGTGAACGGCGCCGCTCAGGTCGCAGGACCTGCCGTGGCGGTGTGGGTGCTGCGTCAACCACCGGGGCCACGGCGCCGCCTGGCCCTCGATCAAGCCGCCTTGGGCTTTCGCGATCGTGCCGCCGCGCTGAAGTGGGGGTTGGACCTGCCCCGAGAGGCTGATAGCGACCCCGCCCGCGTCACCCTTGCCCTGAAGCACTTTATCGACGAGCCCGATACGGCCATGCAGCTCCTGGCCGGCGTTACCGATGCCGACTCGGAACCAAACTGGAATCTGCGCTGGAACTCGATCCTGGGCTGGCTGCGCCGGGACCCAAAGACGGCCCGTCTCTGGCTCGACCATACGGAGACCTTGAACTCTGCCCAGCGCGCGGAAGTGCTCGAGTTGCTGCGCAAGTATCCGTGACCGCATGAAAGCCCGCCTCTGGATTTGCCTGCCCCTCGGTTTCGCCCTGCTCGGGTTCGCGGCCGGGCATTTCAGTTCCCGGGCGCCGGCCCCACCGACCGCCGTCTCAGTCGCCACCGCCGCCGCCCCCACCACACCGCACGTCACCCTGCCCGTTCCTCCCTCATCCACGCCCGCAATCACGGAATCCCTCGACGTCCTGCTCGAGTATCCAAGTGCGTTGCACCGGCGGGTGGCTTTGGCCCGCCAACTGCGCTCGCCGGCCGCGCCGCCATTTAGCCAGGTGCTCGTCCGCCTCCTCGCGGCTCCGGAGCCGGAACCGACGCTACTCGATGTTCTCTTCACCGTCTGGGCGGAGCGCGCGCCCGAAGCTGCGGTGGAAGCCGTCGCCACGCTGCCTCCCCGCCTCGTCAACGGGGTGCGCTATTCGATCCTGCGCACGTGGGCTCCGCGCGACCGGAAGGGCGCGCAGGCTTGGGCCGAAGCGAACCTGCCCGCCTTTGAGCTGAAAAGCTGGAATGCTTCGCAGGCACCGTCAAAACCCGCGCCGACGCTTCCGGAAATCCTGCGCCTCGGCGATGAGAAAGAGCGTTCGACCAGCCTCTACCAACATTTCATGAAGCGCGTTCGGAACGAGCCGGTGGCGGCGATGCACGATGCCGTGACGCAGGTCGCCAGGGAGGACCGGCGAAAGTTGATCCCGGAGCTTCTCTATGCTTGGGAAAGAAGCGATCCGGCCGCGGTGCTGCGCTGGTCGCTGACCGCGGAGGGCCGGGAGGTGGACGAACTCAGCAACGAGCGCGGCGCGCTATTCGAGGCCTTCGAGCACCAGCTCGCCGTTGATCCGGGGTCCGCGCGCGCGACGGTGGAACAGTGGCCCGACTCGTCACGCCGCGATGACGGCATGAGGAATGTGGCGGTCGCCATGCTGGCCAATGATCCAGCCGGTGCCGTTGCCTACTTCGAGGCCCATCTGGCGCGACGGCCCGACACGCGCGTCACGCCTTTTTTTCAAGCCTTGCTGCGGGTCGATCCCGACGGAGCCGCTGCCGCCTTACGCGAGCGCGTGAACCAGCAACTGGCCGAAAAGAATGCCAGCTATGCCCAGAACGAAGCGATCTCCGCACTCACGGAAACCATAACCCGCGACCCAGCTCGCGCCGGGAACTTCATCGCCACGCTCCCGCCATCGGTGCAGGGGGAATGCTTCTACGCCCTGGGGGAGACCTGGTGCGGTGCCGATGGCGCGGCGGCGCTCGCCTGGGCCGCGGCCCAGCCCGCCGGATCATCGCGCGACCAGGCGCTGAAACAATTCACCTTCTTGTGGGCGCGCCATGATGCAAAACAGACGACCGCCATGCTGGACCGCCTGCCCGCCGATTCCGGACGCTGGGCCGCTACGGAAGGCTTCGTCTTTTCGGTCATCGATACCGATCCTGACGCGGCTCTCCAATGGGCGCGGACGATTCAGGAGGAACGCAAGCGCTACGACGTGATGCACCGCGCCTGGGGCAGGTGGTCCAACATTAACGGCGCAAGCGCCGCGGATTGGCGGCAGCAGGTCACCCTCACTCCGGCCGAAATCACCGCGTTGGATCGCGACGAATAGGCTCCGTCGCTGCGGACCTGTTGCCCATCGGAGTCTTAGAGCCTGTCACGCACTTTACCGGCTCAGCGACGGGAGCACCAAAGGTGCGCAAATAAGCCAGCCCAGGGCAACGCCCTGGGTCGGTGCCAGAGAAAGAATCTAGCCCTGAAAGGGCGACGGAGTTTGTCTCGCCCTTTCAGGGCTGGCCTCATCGAACTCATCAACCAGGGCGTTGCCCTGGGCTGGCTTGTCTTCGGGCCTTTGGCCCTTCAAACAGGGCAGCTTCGAAAGTGCATGACAGGCTCTAACCCGACAAGTCGGGTTAACTAACGGTGAATAGCCACGCCTCTTTCCGAGCGGAAAGGAGGAGGGGTCACGCTTTGAGTGTAGAGTAGGCGGGAGTGGACGGAGTGAAAGGCACGAGGCCAATGACCGGCTCACTCCCGCCCCTCATCAAACCGGACGGGCGGTTTTCCCGCATCCGGCTTTCCGAATTCCATTTACGGGTCGCGAGTCTTTCACTGCAGGGCGGTTGGTGGAGTCCAGAGGCGGTGAAGAGGTCACGGTCCGGCCAGCGTTCGTATTTTCCCACGGGACTTCCGTGCTTGCGCCATAACCACTGCCGTAGCCGGTGGGCGAGGAAGTGATCCATCTGCCC
>JAXDQW010000048.1:0-47952 GCA_034667665.1 Chthoniobacter sp. | reverse complement strand
TGCGGCTGAATGACTGCGACCAGCCTCGCCCACGGGACCAGGTTTTCCATCTCCGCAAGAAAACGCTCCCGGCGCGTGACTTTCTTCTTCCCGGCATACTCGGACTGGGCGAAACTCATTTGTTGTTCCATGAGCGCCACTCTACTAACACTTAGTTGGAGTAACTACCTATTTCTGAGAGCAAACGCGATTAAATCAGCGTTTCCCTAGCTCAGGCTCGTGGATCCGCCGCGGGCCTCTCAAGGCTCGCGGCGGTGCGTTCCAGTTCCACGCAGGCGGTGCTCGGGTTGCCCGCTTGAACGGGGAGCTGCGGCCCGCTTCGCCTTCGTGCAGCCACCGTCTAGAGCCGAATCATCGGCTCGGCCACGGGTCTGCGGCCATCCTGGCCGGATCCTAATTAAGCCGCGGCTTGTAACGTTCGTCATCATTCTCCGAAGCCTTCGCTGGCAGCGGAGGGGGTTCCGCCATCGGAGTCGCGCCACACGCCAGACACCTCGACTCTGAGCGCGCATTGCGGTTCCCGCATTTCGGGCAAACCCACGGCTGGAGGGCGGCCTCGATCTGTTCCGCGGTAAGGGAGAGAACGGCGGTCTTAAACTCACCCGCGCACGTCGTGCAGCAGATCGCCTCGCCCAAGGTTTGAGTCGGGAACAGGGGAATAAAGTAGAGGGTGAAATAACGTGAGACCCGCAGGTGAGAATACGCACTCTCCTTACGGCACTGAGGACAGTAAAAGGTCCCGGTTGCGATCTGCTTCTGTTTGGCTTTGGATCCCCAAATAATCATGGCAGGTAGTGTGGGTTGGATTGCTTGCTGGCGGTGGAGTTGAAAACGTAACGATCCAAAGCGGGATTGATCTCGGCAGTCCTGCTGTCGGTGGGTTCATGATGAACTTGGAGAAAGTTGGAAGTAGAAGCCTGTCGGTAAGATTCACGCTTGGGTTTCTTTGGCGTCAGAGCCTTCCTCAAATGCTCACACCGTGAGATCGCCCGGAAAACCACCATTCCCGGCACCACGGCCTGAGCCTCTCGGTCAGCCGGCCCGCGCTAACCGTCGGCGGGTTGCTCTCAGCAACGCCCGCCGGTGTCTCGCCGGACCAGCGGTACTATCTGCGCCGGCCTGCGGCCTGTCCACGCCAAAACTGCCGCCAGGCCAGTCCTCCGCGCGATTTGCAGTGAATGGAAGGGTCTCATCGGCTATGCGTGAGGGGTTATGAAACTCCTCGGCCGGTTGATTCCCACGCTGGCGCTGGTCTGCGGATTGTTCCCGGCTACAGCGCAGGAAACCAAGGCTCCCGAAACCGTTCGCCTCGAAGACGTGCCGGCAAAGTTCACGGAGATCGACGAAGCGATCACCCGCAAAGTGGAGGAAGTGCGTGCGATCGTGGATCGCGAGGCGGCAGCCAAACGCATTTCCGAACCCATCGCGCAGAGCCTGCGATGGTCGCTGCGCAGCGCCACCACCAGCTCCGGGTGGGCGGATTCGCGCATGCTGCTCTCCACCACACGGGTGCCCCCGGAAAACGAGGCTCTGGCCGCCGCCGTGCGAGACCTCGAGAACACCCACACGACTTCAACCGTGCGGCGGCAGACGCTGGCCGTCGCGGCGATGAAAGAAGGCCGGCAACGCACCCTCGAAGCCCTGCGGAGCGCGACCAAGGCGGAGGATCTTCGGCCTCTCGAAACGGCTCTCGAGGCCGTGCGGGAGGCGACGCAGCGGCGTTCGATCTCGACTTTTCCCGACGCCACGACCGCTTATGGAGCGCCCAATGTGATGCGCGGTTTGCGTCGTCTGCTGGAGGCGCAGGGGAAAGGGGATGCCGTTGAAATCGGCGGCGCGATCTCGCAACTCAGGCAGGCCGCAACCTCTGATCGAGACCTCAGCTCATCCCCGGAATCAGGCGCGGCTCGATAGCGCAGGAGAGCCATTTCGGAAAAGGGTCCGGCAAGCCCAGGAGACGCTCGAATCCCTGGTCCACGCGGAGAAATCCGCCGCCGAAATTGCCGCTGCTTTCGGGGAACTCAGTGAAGCTGCGACTCAGTTGGAATCCGTTCGCGTCGAGAATGAGACGAGCAACCGTTCAGTGAGCAATACGGTGTCGGCCTTTCGGTCACTGGTGGCGGTCATCACGGCCGCGGACTCCGGTGATGTCTCGACGACGCAGAATCGGATTCAGGAAGCGCGCTCGTCGGTGCAGAAGCTCGATGCGAAACGCTCCGCAGAGTACGAGGCGCTGCTCGCCAAACTGGAGCGTGCGGTCGTCGAAAATGCGGCCAAGGCCGCGCAGTCCCGCCTGGACACGCTGCGCGCGCGGCTCGCGGCGATCAAGGAGCCGGTGGCGCTCGAAGCGGTTGCCAGGGAAGTCGCAGGTTGGACGCGCGAGGTGCGTGCGCGCTCCGGCTCGGAGCAGGAGAATTGGGGCCAGCTTGCCGCCCAGTTGTCCATGCTGGCCGCGGCCTGGAGCGCGGCGAGCCCGGTGCTGCTCCAACAGGATCGGCAGATGGACTGGGAAGCAGCTCGCGCGAGCTATGCGGGCGAAGTGCGGTCCCTGCGCAAGCGCATCGAGCGCGACGTCCTCGGGCGCACCCTGCGGCTGCCGGAGCTCAACAACGCGCCGTTAAACGAGAAGCCAACCGAAGAGGCCCTGGACGCGCTGAGCAACGACCTGGCCGGACGAAGCGAATGGCGGCGTCTTTACCAACTGCTGGAAGCTCGTGCCGGGCTCCAAGGCCTGGCGGGACGCATCGGGCAGGACGACGCCCTGCCCGCGCTGCGCTCATTTTTCGCGGCGCAGAATCTGGAACTCGCCGAGCAATGGACCGATGCGGTGCAAGCCTACAAGGCGGTGCTGCAGGCGGTCAGCGAGCGTGCGCCGATCAAGGCTGCTGCCGAACGTCTCAAGGCTCTCACCAAGGAGCATCCGGAAGCCTTTACCCCGGCCACCCCAAATGCGGTGCGCCGAAGCAGTGCGCCAGAACTGGAGCGTTAAGGCATGCGCGCCCCTCGTGCGATGGCGGTGGGGCTGTCCCTGCTCAGCGCCCTTGCGAGCTGCGCGGCAGCGACCCCGGCCGAGCAAGCCTTGTTGATGCACGGCGAGTTGCTCGACAGCCTGCGCGTCCTTTTCGCAGACAATCGCGCGGTATATGAGGCCGAGCTTGCGCGCGGGGTGCAGGAGGGCGCGTGGACCGAGTTGGAAAAAGAGGCAGCCCTTCAGAAGGCGCAACAGGTCTCGGCGCCAGGCATGGGTTTCCCGCTCGGTCCGCGCGGGGAAATCAGCGCTGCGCGTCGGCCTGCTGGCGGACTGGCTTTCGGCGAGCTTGGGCGCTGGGATCCCTGGTCGCCGATGGGATTGTTCGAGCAGTGGGTGGAACAGCGGCTGACCGCCACCGGGCGCTTCTGGAGCGGAGCTCTCCAGGGCTATGCCTATGCGGCCATGGATCGAGCGGAAGAACTGTGGCTCGCCGCCCGCACCGCCGAGGACCTGGAGGAGGCGGCTCTCGTGCTTGGCAAGGCCAAAGGCTTTTTCGGCAGATCGTTTGATTTAGCGACGAAATACCCGGCTTCTTCCGGCGCAATTCGATCTCGTCCATCACCGTCGAGTTCCTTCACTGGCGATGCCGTGAACGACCTGATTGATCATCTCAACGTCATCGCCTGCAAGGAGCCGCTGTTCCTGCCGGATCCCGACCGGGATCCCAAAGGCTACGCCGCCGCCAGGATCACTTGGACCGCGCTCGAGTCTCTAAGACATCGTTTTACACAGCGCCCGGCAGCCGCTCGGCGCTTCCGCGAGGATGAAACACGCTTCCTCGCAGGCGCGGCTAGGGCCGAGCGTGCGCTGGACGGCGCGATCTTGAGCGGAACTTCGGCCGCCGAGTTCGAGAAACTCCTGCAATCCCTCGCCCAGTATGAAGTGCCGCGGGGTCCCTTAAAGGGCTTTCCCAACACCATGGAAGGCGTGGATCGCCTGGATTACCACAGCCTGCTCCGGGGATCGCCACGCGCCGGCCTGTCTTCAAACAGCCCGCAGAAGGTCGAGTATTACCAAACCTTGCTGCGCTGGTTGCAGGCTCAAGAATCAGGAGACGAAGTCGCCCTGGTCGCAGCGCGGCGAGGCGTGCAGGAAAAGTTGTCCCGCTTCCCCTTTGGCGTCGCGCAGCAGATCGAGGAAATGATCACTCGCGCGCGACCGGTCGCCGGCGCGACTCCGCCGCCGATCGAACCCGCGGCGGGCGGCAGCGCGGTGGAAGCGCTGGTCGGGTCGCTCGCCGGCATCCCTCGCGGCGCGAACCGCAACACCAGTGGCGCAGCGGCGCTGGCGGCCATTTGGAATCAGCTTCGACAGGGTGGCTCGATCCATTCCTTGGATGACCCGGAGCAGTGCGCACAGACTTGGTTCCAACTCGCGGCCGACCCAAATCAGCGCCACCTCTTCGCTCTGCGCGACCGCGCCGCGCGGGAAGTTCTCGCCACGATCGGAGGGAGCGTCCCGGATAGCTTGGAAGTGCCGTTGGTGACGACGCTCCGCGACCAACTCGAAGCGGCGATTGCCGCCAAAGAACTGGATCGCGCCGAGCGCATTCTCGCCATCAGCGCCGCGGGCGGCTTCCTCGCCCGCGAGGAGCAGGAACGTGACCGCTCCGAGCTTCAACTGATCCGCAAAGCCGCACAATTCACGGCGGAGGGCGAGGCGCAGTCCGCCCGGAAGGCTTACAAGAATCTTCTCGCGACAACTGTGTCGCCCGCGGTCGCGGCCGTGGCCGTGCGGGCCTTCAAGGACACCGAACCCCGCGCCGCGCGTCCGGTGGCTCCTTGAAAGATACCATGCACCCACTAGCCGCGCTGTTGTTGTTTGGATGCATCGCTTTCGGTGACGAGGTAAGCGTGCTGCTGGATGCATCGTGGATCGCGGGAAATGGCAATACCTTAGATGCTCTCGAACACGAGTTTGCAGAGCTAACTGGCAGGTTGGAGAAGGCCCCTCGGAAGGATGGGCCAACGGTAAGTGTGAAGGGCATACCGGAACGTTCCGAAACGACTCCCAACATCGGACTATTTAAGTGTGTCTCTAACATCTACCAAGCATGACGCGTCGTCGTTGCGGTCAATCTTGGAGAAGCTTAAGCCTTACGCGATACTGAGGGTCATGGGACATAGTATTGGCTATGCAGAATACTGCGTGCGACATTCGACGGAGCAGGTTCCCTTGGACATCTCGGCCCGCTACCCGTTTATTGAGACAATCCGTTCTGAAATAGCGATCCCTTGGCTGAAGACTGGGATCTACGAGACAAAGGTTTTTTAGGGCGGTATTCGGATGCGGATGCTGAATCGATGTGGGTGGTTGACGGTGACTTAGCATGGGTTTTCCAGCCGTTGACGAACAAGCCAGCGGAATGTTCAGGAACATGCATCGATGCCGGAGAATTTTTCCCGGCTATGTCGGAGGCGTTTCAAGCTATTGAAGATTCGTGGCGTCTTGAAAAGCAGAGGCGTCCGTTGGAGCGAAGCTCGCTACTGTACTGGTGGGCGTATCTCAAAGTGGAACTGGCCAATCGATATAAGATTCGATGGCACACTCCTCCCGAGTTGAATCCGACAGTTGTTTTCGACTAGAGCGGTTTAAGCTAAACTGTAGCCGCGAGCGGGCGGGCTTGGGAGCGGCGTGCGTCCCGCCGCCGACCGAAATTAGGCGGCGGAGCCGCGTCATTGGTGGGCCGGCGGCGGGACGCGCGCCGCTCCTTGCGCCGCCTCCCGCGACCGTCTCTGCGGCCACAGTATTTCTTAAACCGCTCTAGCGGGCGATGGGGTCAGCTCTGAATGGGTGCGATTGTCCCAAAATCGCAACCCCGCGAGGCGCACCCTATGAAGCCTTGAAAGAACGCGCTCGAGAGTAGCGTCCGCCGGGCGGCTATTTCTCGGCTTCCAATGCGCCGGTCACCCACTCGACCCAAAAGTCGCGTGAGTCCTCCAATCGCTTGGAAAGGAAAGGATCCTTTTCCTTGAGCAACTTGACGAGCTTGCTGCCCAGGTCCGCATCCTTGGCGTAGAGCGCCGGCGGGATCAGGCAATAGGCGAGGAATGGCTCCGGGGACTTGTCGTAGCGAGCCTTGAGGATGTCGAAGACGGTTTTGCGCTTCTCCTTTTGCATCATCAACCACGAGCGAACCGGCCAGCCGCCATGGTTCTCCTTGTCGAGGATCGCCCACTTCACCTGGGCCATATACATGTCCGCCATCGCGTTGGGATCGTCCGGTTTCTTTTCGTAAGCCGCGGAGGCCTTGCTCGTCTCCTCGGCGAAATCCTCCGGCGTAAGGCTCATCTTCTTGCCCTGCCGGAGCAGCTCGATTTGATCGTCGAACACATCCGCGTGGGCCGGGAAGCCGAGAGCGAAAAGCGCGACGAGCGAGAGAAGGGCTGCTTTCATGGCTCACTTGTAGGCCCGGGAAAACCGCGGGGAAAGCCAGGAATTCGCGCCCTCCTGCCGGGTGTGACTCCGCACGCCACCGCGCTGCTCCGCTGCCAATGACGTGGCAGCGGACCCGGGACGCGCTGTGGCGCCTGCCGCTCGTTTCCAAGCTGGGCTTGGAACGCGATGACGGGCGAAGCTGCGCTTCGCGTGGAGGAAGTCGGCGGGCAGGCGGACGCCGCGAGAGTCCCGCCCAGCAGACACCCCCGCCTGCGAAGCGAAGCTTCGCTCCCAAGTGCGTTCCCAAGCACAGCTTGGGAACGAGCATTTCGTGTTGAAGGCCGCGTCATCCTCTGCGCCGATTCACAAACCCAACGCTCCTGCACCACATCACACCGGCTCCTGCCGGATAATCAGCTCCCCCCGGCCGCCAGCTTCTCTTCGATCACCGCCCGGAGAGCCGTGGCCGTAGTTGGTTTGGCGAGCAGGGGATAACCCTTGATCCGCCGGCCGCTCGCGGCGTCCTCCTTGGTGAAGATCGCGGTGAGAAAAACAATCGGGACCTTCGCGAGGGCGGGGTTGGCGAGGAACTGCGCGGTCACTTCGCCGCCGTCCACCACCGGCATGACCATATCCAAAAGGACCAGATCCGGTTTGAAACGAAGGGCGGTCGCCAGGGCCTGGGTGGAGTCGTTTTCCACGCAGACCTCGTATTCGGTCAAGGCCTTCACCATCAGATTGGTAAAACCCGGCTCATCATCGATCACTAGAATGCGCTTTTTGTTCATCGTCTCGGAGGTGTCATAGCGAACCGCATCGCAAAATCACGGTTACGGTTACACCGCCTTCCGGGCGATTGGAAGCCTCGATGGTCCCGCCGTGCAGCTCGATGATACTGCGGGTCACCGCGAGGCCGAGGCCGGTGCCCTGCCCGGTCGGCTTGGTGGTAAAAAAGGGGTCGAAAATCCGCGAGATTTTGTCCTCCGGAATGCCCGTCCCGGTATCCTGCACCTCGACCGTGAGCACTTCGTCACCGGCCCCCAAGCGCAGCCCGGAGCGGTCTCCGGCTTCACGGGGAATGTCGTTGGGGCCGAGCGTGCGGGCCCCGGTCCTGACGGTCAAAAGGCCGCCGCCCGGCATGGCATGGCACGCATTGGTGAAGAGATTGACAAAGACCTGTTCAATCTTGCGCGCATCCATCAGGCCTCGAGGCAGGTTTTCGCCGAGGTCCCGGACGACATTGACCTTCCCCTGGACCAGCAGGTGCCGCACGTACTCGAGGGAACGCCCGACGATTTCATTCAAATCGCAGTCGTTCAGTTCGAGATTTTTCGAGGCGGAGAAATCCAATAACCCGGTGATGACGGTACTGGCTCGATCGACGGCGACCTGCATCTCGCCGAGAATCCCGACGAGGCCGGGATCTTTCGAAGCGGGATGGTCGGAGATGCAATCCAGCCCCAGGAGCAGGATCGCCAGCGGATTCTTGACTTCGTGAGCCACTCCGGCGGCGAGCTGCCCCACCGATTGCATCTTGGCGGCATCGATCAGTTCGAGCTGCGCATTTTGGAGGCCGCGATGGGAGCGGGTCAGTTCCGCAACCAATTCCCGGAGCCGGACGTTGGCGGCGGTCAGTTGCTGCTCGGCTTCCTTGCGCTCGGTGATATCCGCCACGACGGCCTCGTAGGAAGTGAGCCGCCTCTGTTCGTCGAAGTGCGGTGCCGGGGTATTTCGAATCCAGCGGATGGAACCATCCTTGTGAACGACCCGGTGCTCGACTGGCAGCGCCGTCCCTCCGGCGAGCAGCCGCTCGAAATTCTCGACCACCTTCGGCAGGTCGTCGGGGTGAATCATCCGGGCCCAGAGCCCTTGGTCCGCCTCGTACTCCTGCCGGGTATAGCCCGTGACCGCCAGGCAGCCCTCGCCGTGCACGGTCGCCACCGCCTGTCCGTCCCGAAGGTGAACGGTGTAGTTGTAGTCCATGACGCGCTCGAGCAAGCCGCGGAAACGCTTTTCGCTGAGCCGCAGCGCCTCTTCGGCCCGTTTCAATTCGGTGATATCCCGTGAGACGCCGAAGATTCCCACGATCTGCCCGGCGGCGTCGCGAACCGGCATCTTGGTCGTCAGCAGCCACGTGCTCTGGCCGTTGAGCAGCACCTCCCTTTCCACCTTGTCCACCAGCGGTTCGCCGGTCCGCATGACCTGCTCCTCCTCGTCGAAGGCCTCCTGCGCGTGATCCGTTTGAAAAAAATCGAAATCCGTCTTGCCGAGCGCCTCGGTGGAATCATCGAGGTCCAGCACGTCGGCCAGCAGGCGATTGATCCGCACGAAGCGGCTCTGCCGGTCCTTGAAATACATCCGGTCCGGGATGCCTTCGAGCAGGGTGCGGGTGAACTTGCGCTCCTCATCCAAAGCACGCCGAATGCGGTGGCGCTCGATCGCATAGCGAATGGCCCGAATCAAGGTCGGCGCTTCAAAGTCGCCTTTGACCAGGTAATCCTGCGCTCCTTCGGTGACGGTGCTGGTCGCCAGCGACTCGTCGTCCAATCCGGTGAGCACGATGATGGGCACCTGCGGGGCCGCGTTCTGAATGTGGCGGAAGGTTTCCAAACCGGCGCTGTCCGGCAGGCTCAGATCGAGCAGCACGATATCCACTTCGCCGCCCTTCAGGCACTCCAGGCCCGCCCGCAGACTTCCGGCGGTTTTCACTTCAAACTGCCGGGTCCGGCTGAGGATCTTCCCGACCATCTCCGCATAGAGCGGACTGTCTTCCACCACGAGCACGAGCAATGGACCCGTCGGCTTCATAATGAGCTGCCCTCAACCCAGCCGCAGTCCCCGGCGACCGCCAACTCCCGACCCCGCGCCGAATCGCGCCAGACCAAACCTCCCGCAGCGCGGATGACGGCGGCTACGTTCGGTGCCTGGTCCATTAGGTCAATCGATAGGGGAGGAGATGGGTGGAGTAAAGGGATTGCCGCGAGTGTTTGCCGATGGCGCGCGGTTCCAGCGTGAAGAGCGGCAAAAGACTCAGGCCGAAGTGTTACGCGCGCTCAACGAGCTGGCGCAGCTCTTCCTGCGAGATAAAGGGCGACTGGGCGCGCTCGAGGCCGCGGCCGCGGTCGCAGAGCAGGTCGCCGCGGCCGAGCAGCGTCTCGCCGCCGGGCTGGTCGAGGACGACTTGTGAATTCACGGCGCTGGTCACCCGCAGGCAGATTTTCAGCGGCAAGTTGCTCTTGATCAGGCCGGTGACAATTTTGCTGTCCGGCCGCTGGGTCGTGAGGACGAGATGAATCCCGGCTGCGCGTCCTTTTTGGGCCAGGCGGGCGACGAGGGTCTCGAAGCGCTCCTTCTCCCGGCGCCCGCGGAGCACCAGGTCGCCGAATTCGTCGAAGATGATGACGTGGAACGGCAGGTCCTCGCGGGGTCCGCGCTGGACGAGGTTTTCGAAACCCTCTCTCGCGAGCTGTTCATAGCGGGCGTCCATGTCCTGCACCGCGGCCTCGAGGCAGGCGATGGCGTCAGCGAGCTCGGTAATGACGGGACCGCTCAGGTGGCGGCAGTGCTTGAGCGCGCCGAAGGTCAGGATCTTCGGATCGATGATCGACAGGCGCAGCGTGGCCGGCGAGTGGCGGGCCAGGAGCGAGGCGACCACGCACTTCAGGAACTCGCTCTTACCGCTGCCCGAGGTGCCGGCAACGAGCGCGTGGCACATGTTGGCGTCGCCGAGATTGGCCGTGAGCAGGGTGTTGTCGATTCCCAGGCCGATGGGGAATTCCAGAGGGAGAGCCTCGGCGCCGGCGCGGCTGGTCAGGTCGCGCCAGGGGACGGTGTCGGGCGTTTCCTTGGGGATGTCGATGGTCACGCAGCCCGGCGCGGGCTGAATCAGCGGGGGCTGTTTGAGCCGCAGCGCGACCTGCAAATCCTCGGCGCGGTTGGCCAGCGAGATCACCTTCACGCCGCTCGCGGGCTGGACGTGGTAACGGATGAGCTGCGGCGCTTCGTGCCGGCTCAGGATCTTCACCCGGAGCTTGAACTCCCCGAAACAGCGTTCGATCGCTTCGGCGGTGGGATCGGCCGGCGGCGTGGCCGGCGTCGGCGCCTCGAGCGGAGCCGCGCCGCTGGTGGCCAGCTCCGCGATCACCGGCTGGACGACTTCTTCGAAGAGGCCTTCGAGTTCCGCGGCGGAGACCGGCAACACGTGCAGCGCCGGTTCGTAGAATTCGAGGACGCCGGTGAAGCGCAGGCCGGGTTTCACGACGCGCAGCAGCCGGGTGTAGATCGCGATCTGGAGCAGGTCGTGCTTGAGGTTTCCGCCGCGAGAGAGCTTGTAGTCCACCACTTCGATGCCGTCCTGCGGGTGCAGCCGGATGGCATCGGGTCGGCCGGAGATCAGCAACTCGTGGGCGCTGACCTGGACGCGGTCGAGGCGGAACTCACGGGTGAAATAGACGTCGTGCCACGTGAGGAAGCCCGGTACCCGCGCGCGCAGCTCGGCGAGTCGGCCGCAGAAGGCGCGCAACGCCTGGCTGAGGTGGTGCGCCGAGGGCAGGCGCCCCGCGGCGATCAACTCGTCCAGCTTCACCCTGGCGAAACGATCGTAAAGCTGCACCCACAGCGTTTCCGGTTCGCGCAGGGCCGGACCTTGCTCCGTTTCGAGCCAGTCCGTGAACGTTTCGGCGAGCTGATGGAAAAGCGTGCCCTGCACCGGCACGCCGCCGGCCGGCGCGAAGCTCCGCGTCGGCGGTTTCTCACCGCGCAACCAGCGCCGGCGCCAGTCTTCATCGAGGCACGCGCACTTGAGCTGGCTGACGGTGATCAGGCGCCCTGCCATTGCAGCACCGTCATGTTCGGGTGCGCGTGGATCTTGATTTCCGCGCTGTAGCCGCACGCCTTGAGCACGTCGTCCTTCACGGCCGGCGCGGCGAGCTGGCTGATCACCTCGTCGATGCTCAAGAAGCGGGCGCGCTGGACGATCTCGCGCACCTGGCCCGCCAGATTCGAATCCCCGGCTTTGCGGGGCACCGCGACCGGGGGCACGCCGTGCCCGATCGGCCCGCGCAGCCGTTCCCACCAGGGCGCGAGCTGGGTGTGCAGGAACCTGATCACCTGCTCGGTGCCGAACGGGATATCCCCTTGCGCGGCATCGGCGAAGAGTTCCTTCGCCGCGTAGAGTTCGGCAATGTCCTCCACGGTCAGGGCAACCATCTGCAAACAAGCCGCCTTGGCCGACTCGATCTCCGCCGCGACCTTCCACGACGCGCCGGGAATTGCGGGCAGCTCGGGAGTGCGGAAGAAAACGGCCTTGGTCCCCGGATTGCGCTCCGCCCTTCCCTGGATATTGCGGGCAATCGTCTGCCAGCGCTTCCAGTTCGTGCCGCCCTCGAAGCCGAAAAAGCAGGCTCGTTCCGGGGTGGTCCAGCGGAGGGAAAAGTAGTTGCTCCCGAGCGGCTCGATCTCGAGGTCGGGCAGCCCGCGGGCGGCTTCCTGGACCAGCCATTGCAGCGTATCCGGTTCGAATGCATGACGCTTCGGTTCCGCGAGCAACTTCTCGCGATGCTCCTGATAGAGCTCGGCCAGGCTGGTCGCGGCGACCGGTTTCCGCGCCCAGCGCTCCTTGCACTTTTGCAGGAATCGGCGCGCGCCCATTTGGTTGCGCTCGGTCGGAAACAATTCCGCGAGCCAGGCCGGATCGAGAAACTTCTGCGCGGCTTCCGGCGGCTGTTGCCAGGTGGCCAGCCGGAGGCGAACCAGGTCCTCGCCCTGCGCGCGGGTGAGACCGTCGAGGGTCACGGCCGGTTCGCGGAACCGATCACGATCCGCGTCTTCGAGGTACGGTTTGATCCGCTCGACCCACGGCTCCTGGTTCGAGGTCACCAGGGTGAGATGATTGGGAGCTTCATTGACGAGGGCGGCGACGACCATGCCGAAGCTCCGCGCCAGCGCGGCCTGGTGCCCGTAGATTTCCGTTTGATCGAAGCAGAAGACAAAGGGCCGGAAGAAGGACGCCAGCCGGCACAGATCGCGGAGCCGCGAACGGCACAGCTCATTGGCCGCCTCGGGAGAGATCTCGCTTTCGATCTCCTGAGCGGGGCGCAAGCCCAGCCGCGCCAGTTCCTCCTCGCCGAGCGGCTGGGCGGCGATCCAATCGAGCGCCGCCCGGCGGCCTCTCGCGTCGAAAGGTTCCCACGCGTATTGGAAGAGCACGCGCAGCCAGGCCCCGGCCGCCTCGACCGCCACGCCACGCCGTTCGAGCGCTTCCTCGAAAAAGGGCAGCAGCACGGCCAAATGTTCACGCATCACGGCGGCCCACGGATCGTGCTTTGCTCCGCGATTGAAGGCCCCGAGGGGATCGGCCCGGAGCAAGGCGGTCGTATCGGGCTCCGTGTCGATTTCCAGCCCGCGCCGAGTCTCGATCAGATCCGCGAGGAGATGAGCGAAGAGGTGGTGCGCGAGCAGATCGAGCTGCGTGGGCTGCTCGGGGTCCCAGGCCGCGCCATCCGAGCGGGTCGGGAAGTGCAACTCCCGCGTGATCGCCAGGACCAGCGACTGGAAAACGGTGGCGGGATTCTGAAACGGCAGCACGTACACGAGCGTGGCCCGCTCCCGCAGTTCGCGGAAAAGCCGGCCGATGAGATGCGACTTGCCGTAGCCCGGCTGCTCGGAAATGACGAGCAGCGCATCCGGCGCCGGCCGCGGCGCGCGCGGCACCGGCTCGTGGCTGAGATTGGCGAATTGCGCGAGCAGGATGCGCAGCGGCCGGTCATTGAGACCCGGGACGATGGCTTCGGGGCGGCGCGGATCCTTGACGATCAGATCGTCGAAGGGATTGAACTCCGGAGGGTTCATGGCGGGAGACGCACGAGCAGATAGCGCTCGCCGCCCACCTCGACGGCGGCGGCGCGGGTGGCCTCGTCGGCCAGCGACCAGTCGCCAAAGCTCAAAACCGCCCGGCCTTGCTGGTACTCATTCACGAGCCAGCGCTGAAGGTCGCCGAGCGGCAGATCGACCGCGCGGTGCAGGGCGCTGATCCGAACCGCCGGCAAGCCAGTGTGGCTGGCGATCGTGCGGTACGCTTCGCGAATCGCCTCGGGCTGGACTTCGACGGCGACCGGCGGCAGGCCTGCGGAGATCGGCGCAACGCTTTCCGGGGCGTCGAAAGCGTCGCCGAGTTCGCGCCGGAGCGAAGCCGCATGCGCGAGCAACTCGGTCTTTCCACGGCGCAACCGGATCAGCCGGCGTTCCCCCGCCAGCCCATCGACAGCGGACCTCAAATATTCCAGCTCAGGCTGCAAGAGGCTGCCGGTCAGATTGGCGACGCTCAAGAGCTGCGGATGCTTCGCCTCGATCAGGCCATCGATCCGTGCGCGGACGCTGTCCGGCGTGGGCGCAAAAATGTATTTCGGCTTCGCCTTGCGGCGGTCAGCCGCGATGGCGCCCTCGTTTTCGAGGACCGCGAGCGCTTGCTCGATCGCGGCTCGCTTCGCCGGAGCAGCGCCGCTCGCGACGAAGCTGCCGGCGCCCTTCGCTCCCGCGGCGCGGAGCTTCGCCAGGACGGCGTCGCGCGCCTGCTCGGGAGTGAATTCCGCGGCCGGCTTTTTGGCACGTTTGGGTTTGGGTTCGTCACTCATCGGGGCTCGCCGAGTTAAGAGGCGCCCCTGGTCCCGGCAAAGCCTTTTCAGCGCACCAGGAGAGGCCGTGCTTACCCGCCGCCGGGCTTTGCGCGGCCGCGCCCGCTGCGCATCATCCGCAGCACCTTCCCCCCTGCCCGCCGCAACTTCCCAATCACCCGCCGCGTGGATCCCGCGGCCCACCTCCAGCCCTGTGCCACCGCGCCGCCGCGCTTGCGCCAGGCTTCGGCCCTGGCCTGCGCCGGGGTCTGTTTCGCCGTATTCCAGGCATAGCCGGCAAAGGCGGGGGCTGGCCGCATCTTCCCACGAAACGCGATGATGTAGGCGCGGCGCGGAGTTGCAGAAACGTTTGGCCCGGCGTGGTGCAGCGTCCGGCAGTGGTGGACGGTCGCCCCACCCGCCGGCAGCGGGCAGAGCACCGCCTCCGCGGGATCGAATGCCCCGATGCATTCCAGGGCCGTCACGCGCGGATCGTTGTTTGGCGAATGGTGCTCGAGCACCGGGCCGCGGTGGCTGCGCGGGATGAACTGCATGCAGCCATTCGCCGCGTTCGCTTCCTGCAAGGGCATCCAGATGCTGAGCTGCTCATATTCGACGCCGGGGTCGTTGCGATGGGCTTCATCCTGATGCCATGGGGTGGCCGCGCCGTAACCGGCGGGCTTCAGAATCGCATGTTCAAACCAACGCTCGGCCTCCGGCCCGAGCAGTTGTTGCGCGATGGCCAACGCATTGGCCCGGAATTGCGTCTGGGCGAACTCGGGAGCGAATTCCACCGGGTCCAGAATCTGTGGCAGCACCGCCGGCCGATCCTCTTCGTCAGTGCCGGCGAGATCGAACTGCTTCCCCCGCTCGCGCCCGGCGCGCGTGGCAAAAAGCCGGTCAAAACCCGCCCGCAAGCGCGCTACTTCCTCCACCTCGGTAATCCGGTCGATGGCCAGAAAACCATCCCGATGGAAGCGGTCGATTTGCTCGGAAGTCAGGGTGATGCTCGCAGGCATGAATGAGGAGGATGGATTATTGGGCGCTCCATCCGGCTGAAGATTTCTCCTCGTTTCCCGCCCGACGAACAGCCGTCTCAGAGCTGGTTGTGGATGATCTCGAGGGTGAGGACGCCGTAGGTGGTCACGAGGATCGGATCCTTTTCCATCCAGCGCGCGGTATCGTTGACCCAGGAGCCGTCGGCGTTCTGAAGGTTGATGATTTTTAGCCCGAGCTCCCGCGGCCAGTCAATCTTCCGGCCGTCGGCGGTAGTCAACTCGCGTAGGCCGGCGGAGGCGAGGCCCTTGGCGGCGAGGTGGTAGTAATAGTAGAGACCTTGCCGGCCCAGGCCGGGGTTCTCGTCGAGCGTGTAGTTCTTCCGGAGCCAATCGAGCGCGGCCTCGACGCGGGGATCGTCCTTTTTCACCTCGGCGTAAATGAAGCTCAACAGGCCGCCGTAGGTCATGGTCCCGTAGCTGCGCAGCGCCTTCTTGCCATTGGGCAGCTCGACGGTTTCGGCGTTGGTAAAGCCGGGGTAATAGATGAAGCCGCCCTTGTTTTGAGGATCATCGCTCGCCCATTCCATTTTGTTGTGGCTGGGAAGATTCTGGCAGCGGGTGATGAAATCGATGGCCGCCTGCCAGTTCAGATCCTTGCCCGCGGCGAGCTCGGCCGAGGGCCGCGCCTTGGCGAAGGTCCGGATCGCTTCGAGGGTGACGAGCGTGTTGTCGAGATCGGGATGCTGCCGCTTCGGACTCGAACCGGTCGGCCCGTAGCCAAAGCCGCCGTCGGTCTCCGGCTTGACCATCCCGGAGGCTTGCTGCTGGCCAATGAACTTGCGCGCGGCGAGGATCAGGGGTTCGTCCTGCGGATTGCCCGAATTGAGCAGCGCCATCAGCGAGACCGAGGTGTTGTAGTTCGAGAGGCCCTTCAGGTAGATGCCGCCGTCGGGCTGCGCCGCGGCCCGCAGCAAGCCGTAGCCTTTTTTCATCACTTCGGCATTCGCCGTCGCCGCGTTGCCGGAGGGGTCGCGATAGAAAGCGATGAGCGGCAGCGCGGTCAGGGCCGGGTGCTCGGCCGGGGCCGCCGGCGCCAGGGGATTGAGAAACGAACCGTCGGGCTGCTGCTGCGCCTTCAGATACGCGAGACCTTTATCGATGGCGTGCTGCACTTCGTTGCGCAGCGACTCGTTGCCGGAGTTACGCAAGGGTGGTGCGTCCACCGCGCGGAGTTGAGGCCCGGCGAGGGCGAGCCCGAGGAGGAGCAGGAGTGAAGTCTTCATTTTGGTTGGGTGGGTTTGGGTTGAGCAGGCGGCTCGAGCTGGATGACGATCTCGAGCGGCGTGTCGATCGGGGGGGTGGCTTTCTCGGACACGGTCCACACCGAATCATCGTCCTTGCCCTTGCGGGGATTATTGATCAAGGCCGCGGGATAGGTGACCAGACTGGCGAACGTGCCTTCGGCCTGCGCCAGAAACCGGCCCTCGATGAACATCGATCCCGTGTAGAGCCACGGGCCGCGCGGGGCGGGCTTTTTCAGGTCGGTGTTGATGATCCAATCCTCCACCGGTGCCGTCTTCTCAGCCTCGCCGGCTTTCCACTTAACGCTGATCAGGATGGAGTCACCTTTGAGCTCCGGCGCACGCTTCAAGTATTCCTTGTCGATCTGCGCCGGCGGGGCGTCGCCCGGCGCGGGAGTCGTGATTCCGGCGCCCTTGGCCCCGAGCAGGAGCATCGCAAAGTGCAAATCGGCGGGCTGGACTTCGGTGACCAGCAGGCTCTCGTGTTTGGCGCCGTCCGGGGTCACGAGCAGGTACTCGATCAGCCCGTCGGCCATGTTGACTTTGCCCGGAAAGGTGGCCGTGCGCCGCTGCTGGTCGATCCGGATCTGCCCGATCTGGAAAACGCCCGGACTGATTTCCTGCATGGTGGGCGCCACCGGCGCGGCGGTGTCGGCGGCCCGCAACGCAGGGCCGGCGGGGAGCAACAGCGAAAGCAGCACGGCGCGAACGAGGGCGGAGGATTTCACAAGGGACAGGATAGGCGGCGCCACGAAGATCACCGACAACTTTTTAGCCGGGGCGTTCAAGGCCCTCTACCGCCGCAGCAGCGTGGGCTCCAGCCAAATCCCGCTCCCGGCGGCATTCGTGGGGAAAACGCCTTCCAGCCGCAAGGCGATGACGCGGGCCGTTTCGAGCGTCGCGCGAATGGTCAGCGGAGGATCCTCGCTGTTCATGGCCGGGCTGCGGAAAACGGGCCGCCCATCGCCATAGACCACGAAGGCGAGCTTGTTGATCGGCGGCACGCCGGGCGCGACGCGAACTTGCGCAGTAAAGACGGTGAAGCCGGCGGGCAAGGCCCACAGGCCGGCCGCGTTGACGGCGCTCTCGATGCCCCGGGCTTCGGCGCCCTCGGGGTTGCGGAGCGGTTCCCCGGCGAGCGTCTTATCGATGGCGAAACGACCGGGCGCGTCGATCCGGCTGGGCTTGAGCTGGGTGAGCGGCTGATAGCGGGCCGGGCCGGCGCGCAGCTCGACGATCTCGCCGGCGCGGAGCGTGAGCGTTTCGAAGGGGGTGCCGCGCAGGGAGACGCCACCCTTTTCCGGCACCAGCGAATCAGCGCGAAAGAGCGAGCCGTCCGCGGTGCGAACCTCGAAGTTTACCGGCGCGGGTTTGGCGTCCTTGATGATCAGGGCGTGCAATTCCCCGCGGCGTCCGTCGAAGGTGCGCAGGCCGAAAATCGGGTTGAGCAGCTTGCACTGTTCGGCATCCGCGCCCTTCAGCGTGCCTTCGAAGAAATCGCCGCCCGGCAGCAACGCGCCGACTTTCCCGGGGACCAGGTTCGCCGCCAGCGACAGTGCAAACGGCGAATAGACGATCCACGCCACGGAGGTCGCGGCGACGCTGAGGCCGCGTTGCGACAGCCTGACCGTGGCCCCGCCGAGCGGCCCAAAGGCGCCGGCGATCCGGGTGCCGTTGACGAGCACGAGGCCGGCCGGGACGCGCTCGGGGGTGGCGCTGTCTTCCGCCGTCAGGCGAAGGATGCGATCGTATTGGATTTTGACGGGGGAACCACCGGCGGGGGTGATGGTCACGAGGTCGTCCAATTCGATCATGCCCCGGAAAACCTCGCCGGTGAAGGTTTGGACGGTCGCGGCGGAGGCGAAGGCCAGGAAGCAGAACATCCAACATCCAACGCCCAACATCCAACATCCAATGCCCCCGCGACGGCGCTTGAATATGAAAGGGCAACCGCCCTTGAAACCAGGCATCGGAGGTCGGGTGTGGTTCGCGACCGCGCTCTTCATCGCTGGTAGAGCGGAATGTAATGCCACGGCATGGCCAGGATTGTCGTGTAAGCCGCGGTGCAATAGACCGCTCCGACTTCGCCCTTCCAGAAAACCTTCTCGCCATCGCGTTGCGCCGTTTTCAGCAACTGCTCCTTCTGCTGCCCGTACCAGCGGCGCCAGGTGTCGCCGCCGATCATGTATTGCGCGGGACCGGCGTAGTTGCAGCCGTAGGTCCAGTGCTGCTGGCTGGGTTGGGAGTTGTCGAAGAGATACGCGCTGCCGGCCTGGACGAGCGGATCGTCGTAGAGGCCGCAGACTTGCAGCGAGTAGATCGCCGCTGCGGTGCGGGCAAAGCCGGCCGGGCCTTTTCCCGCCTGATAGGAGAAGCCGCCGTTGCCAGCCCGGCAACGTTTCACGTAGTCGATGGCGTCATCGATCGTGCCCTGGGGCACGGCGAGGCCGCCGTTCTTGGCGCTGCGCAGCGCCACGACCTGGAGCACGGTGACGGAGATATCCGCATCGCCCGGCATGGGGCGGTAACGCCAGCCGCCGCGATTGTCGCCGCGATCGCTCTGGGTGCGCACGATCAGTTGGATCGCGCGATCCAGCTTGACCCGCATCGCCGGCGACCGGGTCTGGCCGTAGAGCTCGCTCAGGGCGATCGTCGCGATGCCGTGGTTATACATGTACTTGCCGCCGTCCACGCCGCGGTAAGTGCCATCGGGCTGGAGCGAATCGAGGAGGAAGTCCATGCCGGTTTGCACCTGCCGCGCGTAATCGCCTTCCTCGGGCAGGTTCCCGCAGGCCATGAAGGCGACGAGCACGTAGCCAGTCATGGCCACGGGGTGCTCGCCGCGCCGTCCGTCCCCGCCGCTCCAGGAGCCGTTGGCTTGCTGTTGCGCGGCGAGGAAACGGAGCGCGCCCTGCAGCGTTTGCTCGGTCGGGCCATCGACCACCACGACGGGCTCCTCGGCACGCATCGGGAGCAGGGCGAGGACCGACAGCGCCACTGCGGGAAGGGAGCGGAACCAGTGATGCATCGGCCGGATGGTAACCCGGCACTTGGGAATGGGAAAGAGTGACGCCGACTTGCAGTCGGCGATCCCCACGCCTCCACAAACTTCCTCCCCTGCTCCGCCCCCCGAAGACTTCCCGCTTCGGCAGACTGCAAGTCTGCCTCACCTTCGCGTCTAGCCGTCAATCACCAGCGAATACCGCCCCGCGCGGCGCCGCAGCCGCAGCCGTGCTCCGAACGTTTTTGCGAGCTGCGCCGTCGTGAGCACGCCGCCCTTCTTTCCCGCGGCAACGACACGCCCTTCCGCGAGGAGCAGCGCGTGGGTGAAAGCAGGAACAATCTCTTCGACGTGGTGCGTCACGAGGATCAGCGCGGGGGCACCGCGCTGCTGCCCGAGGCGGTCGAGGAAGGCGAGAAAATGTTCCCGCGCCACCGGGTCGAGGCCGGCGCAAGGCTCATCGAGAATGAGCAGTCGCGGCCGCGCCATCAACGCGCGGCCGATCAGCACGCGCTGGCGTTCGCCCTGGCTGAGGACCAGCCACGGGCGCTCCGCGAGGTGGCCCGCTTCGACCTTGCGGAGGATCCGCCCCGCCGCGAGGCGATCGGCCGGAAGGACCTCGCCCCAGAAATCGATCATCGCGTATTTGCCCGAAATGACGGTGGTCAGCGCGGGTTCGTGATCCGCCATCATTTGCCGCACGCTGGAACTGACCAGGCCGATGTGCGTGCGCAGTTCGCGCCAATCGCTCTCGCCGAAACGCTGGCCGAACACCGCGATCTCACCGGCGGTCGGCGACAGATATCCGGCCAGCGCGCTGAGCAGGGAAGTTTTGCCCGAACCGTTGGCGCCGAGAATCACCCAGTGTTCGCCGCGCTGCACCGCCCACGAAACGCGATCGAGGATGATGGTCTCGCCGCGGCGGATGAGGAGGTCGCAGACTTCGAGGATGGGGAACATGGCGGCGAAAAAATCCGAAATCCGAATGTCGAAATTCGAAACAAACTCAAAAAGTCAGCAAAGCGGGGAAATGAAACTCCCCCAAGCCGTCATCCTGAGGAACGAAGGATCTCTGACATCTGCCTTTTCGCCGCGGTGCATGGAAGAAGAGCCGAGCGCCGCTCGTGCCTGCCAGACGCAAGAAACAAGGCCGAGATCAGAGATCCTTCGTGCCTCAGGATGACAATCGGCCTTTTCGCCGCGGCGGGTGGGAGAAGACCCGAGCGCCGCTCGTGCCAGCCGGACGCTAGAAGCAAGGCCGAGATCAGAGATCCTTCGTTCCTCAGGAGGACAGGAATGAGGTGCACTTCCCCTGCAGCGTCCGCGTTCGGTTTTCCTCATTTCTCTTTCTTCGGATTTGTTTCGGATTTCGGATTTCGGATTTCGGATTTCTCTCCGGAGTTTCGGATCTCGGCTTTCTCCGCCAGGTCCGGTCTGACCCGCCGGGTCTTCTCGAGCGCCTGCGCCCGCCGCCACTTCGCGATTTCCCCATGGTGGCCGCTGAGCAGGATGTCCGGCACCCGCCAGCCGCGGAACTCGACCGGCCGCGTGTACTGCGGGAACTCGAGGAGGCCGCTGCTGAAGCTGTCGTCCGGCGCGGAGTTTTCATCGCCGAGCACGCCGGGAATCAAGCGCACCACGGCATCGATGACGACCACCGCGGCGATCGCGCCGTTGGTCAGCACATAGTCGCCGATCGAGAGCTCCTCATCGACCAGGTGATCGATCACGCGCTGATCCACGCCTTCATAATGCCCGCAGAGCAGAATGAGATGCTCCTGCTTCCCATACTCCGCCGCCAGCGCTTGATCGAAGCGCCGGCCGGCCGGACTCATGAGCACGACGCGGGTATTCTCGCGCCGCAGCGCCTCGACCGCGGCGAAGATCGGCTCGCATTTCAACACCATGCCCTGGCTGCCGCCGTAGGGGGTGTCGTCGGTGGTGTGGTGTTTGTCCGTGGTCCAGTCGCGCAGGTTGTGGCTGTGAATCTCGACCAGGCCGCGCGCCTGCGCGCGCTTCATGATGCTCTCCCCGAGCGCCGCGGCGGGGATCTGGGGAAAGAGGGAAAGAATGTCGATGCGCACGGGCGAGGACGGCAGGCGCCGCGCCTCAATGGATAAGTGGACAAGTGGATTGCTGGCAATCGCGACCGACTGCATCTATCGGTATCCGCCTTCATCCCCGCCCGCCCGTGCCGAAACTTCCAGTCCGTCCCCGCAATAAAGCCGGCGCCAGGCGTGTCCGCGCACGGCGGCGGTGGCTGTGGGTCGGCGTCCTGGTGGTGCTGAGCGTGATCCTGGCGGTCTGCCTGGTCTATGGCTTCTGGGCTTCCGTTTTCGATCTGAACCAGGTGAAGGAAATGGCCGAGCGCTCGACGGTCCTGGATATGGACGGGAAAGTTTATTCGCGGCTCCAGGGGGAGAATCGCGTGACGGTGAAGATGGCGGAGGTCTCGCCGGATTTCGTCAAGGCGCTGCTGGCGCGGGAAGATGCGCGGTTCCGCAAGCATCGCGGCGTGGACCCGATCGGCATCGCGCGCGCCCTCGTGCGCAATATCGGGCGGGGCTCGACGCGGGAAGGCGCGAGCACGCTGACCCAGCAACTCGCGCGCAACTCCTTCCCGCTCGGCGGAAGGAACATCCACCGCAAAATCCTCGAAGCCTTCGTCGCCTTGCGCATGGAGCAGCACTTCACCAAGGATGAAATCCTCGAGGCCTACATGAACCGGATCTACTTCGGCTCCGGCGTTTATGGGATCGAGACGGCCAGCCTGGCTTACTTCGGAAAATCGGCGAAGGACTTGAAGCTCGGCGAGGCCGCGATGATCGCGGGCATCATCCGGGCGCCGACTTATTTCTCCCCGTTTCGCAATCTCAAGGGCGCGCTTAATCAGCGCAACCAGGTGCTCGAGCGGATGGCGAAACTCGAAGCGATCACCCCCCAGCAGTGCGAAGCCGGCAAGAGCGCGCCGCTCACCCTCGCCAAAAGGAAGACCATCTCGACCCAGGAAAATTACGCCATGGATGCGGTCCGCCGCGAACTGGACCTCCTGCTCACCGATGAGCAGCGCGGCGACGGCGGGCTGAAGATCTACACCACCATCGATCCCGCGCTCCAGCGCACCGCGCAGGCGGCGCTCGACAGCGAGTTGACGAAGGTGGAACAGCGCCCGGGCTACAAGCATCCGCGCCGGGCGGACTTCTCCGCGGAAGCCAAGGCGCAGCAGCTCAACACGCCTTACCTCCAGGGCTCTCTGGTGGCGATCGATAACAAGTCGGGAGCCATCCGCGCGCTGGTCGGCGGCCGCGATTTTAAGGAGAGCCCCTACAACCGCGCGATCCAGCCGGAGGCGGCGCGCCAGGTCGGCTCGACCTTCAAGCCGTTCGTCTTTGCCGCCGCCTTTCAGCGCGGGATGTTGCCGGGGACCCGAATCGACGACGGTCCCATCGAGCGCGGGGAAGTCCGCGCCGCGGCGAACTGGACACCGGAGAACAGCGACGGCACCTACAAGGGAATCATGCGGGCCGAGGAGGGGCTGATTCTTTCCCGCAATACCATGAGTGTCCGCGTGGGTGAACGCGCGGGGCTGGACTCGATCACCCGGCTGGCCAGCGCCTGCGGGATTGAGGGGGTGCCGCAGAGGCCGGCGGTGTATCTTGGCACCTTCGAGCAAACGGTCGGGGATCTGACCGCCGCCTACACGGTTTTTGCCAACAACGGCGTGCGGCGGCAGAGTTACATCATCGAGCGGATCGATGACTCGGACGGCGAGACGGTCTATCGCTCCGCCCACATCCAGACGCGCGCGCTGGAGCCGGGCGTGGCGTGGCTGACTACCCAGGCGATGCAAAAGGTCATGGAACGCGGCACCGCCGCAGCTTCGAAGACGATGGGCTTCAGCAAGCCGGCTGCGGGAAAGACCGGGACGACGAATGATTTCCGCGATGCCTGGTTCGTGGGCTTCACCAGCGCGCTGACCTGCGGCGTGTGGGTGGGCCTCGACCAGCCGGAGACGATCGTTAACAAGGGCTACGGCAGCGCCCTGGCCCTGCCGGTCTGGGTGGCGGTAATGAACGCGGCCTCCCAGCAGCGTTACCCCGCGCAGGCGTTGCGCAGTCCGGAGCCGACGCGGAAGGTGACGGTGTGCGCGGTCTCCAACGAGCTGGCCACGAGCGGCTGTGACCACGCTGGCGCCGCTTACTCGGTGGAATTGCCCGAATCGCGCATCCCCCAGGACCTTTGCGGCACGCACCGCGGCAGCGCGTTGGCCGGACGCGATCGCGACTCGCAACCCCGCCGGAGCCTCCCGCAGAGCATCTTCCGCTCATTCAAAAAATTCTTCGGCGGGGAGTGAGCGGCGAAGGGACGTCGCCCCGGCCCCTGGCGGACGCTGGTCTTGCTGGCGCAGCCCTGCTGAGCTAACCGTTTCTTCGCCATGTCCAGGCTTTCCCGAAAGGCCGATTTCGTCAGCGCCGAGGAATATCTTGTGCGTGAGCGAGCCGCGCCGACGAAGAGCGAATACTTCAACGGCGACATTGTCGCGATGGCCGGGGTGACGGCGAACCACGACACGATCGCGGTCAATGTCCTGTGCCTCCTTGGAAGCCAGCTGCGCGACCGGCCGTGCGGCGTGTTCAGCTCCGACATGATGCGCGGCCGACCCTGCCGCGTCTTCAGCTCCGACATGAAAGTCCGCATCGAGCGCGCCAATGCGTTTCGCTACCCGGATACCTCCGCGCTCTGCGGCCCCGTCGCCTTCCACGACCGTGTTCGCGATGGCTACTGCAATCCAGCTTTCATCTGCGAAGTCCTCTCGCCCGGCAGTGCAGCCTACGATCTGACAGACAAGTTTGCGCTTTATCGGCTGATCGATTCCTTCGTCGAGTATCTGGTCGTCGCGCAGGATCGTTGCTGGGCGCAACTTTTTCGCCGGTCGAACGCCGGTGGCTGGGAATGTTCGGAATTCACGAACGCCGACGAGGTGATCACGCTGGATTCGATCGGCTGCACCCTCCGCGTCAGCGAGGTCTTCGATAAAGTCGAGTTTGAGGCGTGATGCTGTAGCCGCGTCTCTGCGAGGCGCTCCCACGGGCGGCGCACTGGATCATCCGACGGTCGCGCCCCCATTTCACAGGATCGGAATCCTGCGCAACGCTTCAGCGCTGATTTCCGCCAAGGAATCCGGCGCTGGCCACTTGTCTGAGGCGGGGAAAACAACGGGGTTGCACTTTCTGACGTGCACCCGCATTTAACCCCACCGCTTCCGACCACGTGCCCGCTGCCAAGACCTTGTGAGTTACCGCCTCGACCGCTTTGAGCTGAAATTTGTCATCACCCGCGAACAGCGTGACCGGCTGTTGCCGCACCTGCTGCCTCATTTGCGCGCCGACCAAAATGCGGGGGAGGGCGCCTTTTATCCGATTGTCACGCTCTACTACGACAACGCGGATCGCGACTGTTATTGGGAGAAAGTCCGCGGCGCGCGCAGCCGCCGCAAGCTGCGGGTGCGCACCTACGGGTCGCGCGACGGTTCGCTGCCGGCGACGACCTTCGTGGAGATCAAACAGAAGTGTGAGGGTCGCGTGGTCAAACGCCGGATCCGCCTCTCGCTGGCGGACGCCCTCCGGGTGGCGGCGGGCGAGGTCATCGAGTCGCCGCAGTCGCCGTGGGAGCAGCGGACGCTCGACGAAACCCGCCAGCTCGTCCAGGAGCGGGGGTTTCGCCCCTGCTGCTGCCTGCGTTATGAGCGGCAGGCTTTCGCGGATAACGATCCGGGGTCAGATCTGCGGGTCACTTTCGATTCCGGGATCGCCTATCGCTTCGATCAACTCACCGCGCGGCCGGACGATCGCGACTTCCAGCGCACCCTGCTCGCGGACGGCTTTTCCGTGATGGAGGTCAAAGTCACCGGCGCGGTGCCCTATTGGCTTACCCGCATGCTGGGTGAGCAGGGCTGCATCCTGCAAAGCCACAGCAAGTATTGCCACGTCCTCGAGGCCGGCGATCCGGTCCTGCGCGGCATGCTCTTCGGTGGCCCGCAGCGCTTCGGCATGCCGGCGCTGGCGGCAAATGGGGAATCCGCCGCGGCTTGATCCGCCTTCATTTGCCCGCATGGAACATTTCAAGGAACTGAGCGAAATCCTCCGCAACGCGATCGGCTACAATCAGCCGGCGCCGCCGCTCCAGGAGATGATCCTCGCCCTGGCGCTCAGCTTCGCCTTGCAGTGCCTGATTTCCCAGACCTACAAGCGCACCTACCGCGGCACCGACTATTCCCAGGATTACGTCCACACTCTGATCATCCTCGGCACGGTGGTCACCGTGGTCATCCAGGCGGTGCGCGGGGATGCCGCGACGGCCTTCGGGATGTTTGCGGCCTTCTCGATCATTCGCTTCCGGCACTCGGTGCGGCAGTCCCGCGACATCGGATTCATTTTCCTCGCCATGGCCACCGGGCTCGGCGTGGGCTCGCGGCAATACGAGTTCGCCCTCGTCACCACCGTGGTCCTGTGCGCGGTCATTTATCTCTTTTCCAAGGCCGACCTTTTCGCCGCGGCGCGCCTCTCGCATTACCTGCGCATCCGCGTGACCAACGAGGTGGACTACGACGTGGCTTTCCGGAATTGCTTCGAGCAATACCTGACCCGCTGGGATCTCATCTCCGTGGAGTCGATCCAGGCCGGCATGATGACCGAGCTGCGGCTCGATGTGTCGCTCAAGGATGAATCCCGGCCGGGCAGCTTCGTCGCCGCCATCCAGCAGCTCAATGGCAACAACCGGGTGATGCTCACCAGCGCCGCGCCCGCCCCGGGCATGGGCGAGTAATGAAAACATCCAACATCCAATGCCGCTGGCGGCCGTTCGCGAGCCTCACTGGATGTTGGGCGTTGGATGTTGGATGTTGGATGTTCTGCACTTTTCCTCTCCCCATTGCACGCGACTGACATGCCAATGGCACCCTTGACCGGCCGGGCGCCGAAGCGCCGCGCGACCTTCAGTTTCATGGAGGTGCTGGTCATCGTCGCGATCGTCCTCGTGCTCGCCGCGCTCGCTGTGCCGCTCTACCAGGCGTTGCAGCTCAGCACGGCCAAGGGCACCGCGCTGGCCAATTTGCGGGCCGTCACCCAGGGCGTCGCCGACTACGCCAAAGAGCACGACGGCGCGCTTCCGGCCGAGGACGCGAAGGGTGGGAATTCCTGGGAGGCAGCCACCGCGCCGGAAAGCGCGCAAACCTGGTACAATGCGGTTCCGCGGCTGCTCGGAAAAAAGAGCGTGGGCGACTACGCCAGCCAGCCGCGGGCGTTTTACACGCCGGAGAATGTGCTCTTTCTGCCCGCGGCGGGTTATCCCGCGTCGGACAAAAAGCTGGTGGCGCCGCTTTTCGCGTTGGCGATCAATTCCAAGCTGCAGCGCAAGGATATCGAGGGCCGCAAGACGCCGGTGAAGCTGAGCGAGATCAAGAATCCCGCGAGGACGGTCCTCTTTCTCGAGCAAGGCATCCACGGCGAACCCAAGGCGATGGCGCAGCAGCCGAAGTACGATGGCAGTCCGAAAGGCAGCGCGCGGTCGTTTGTCGCTCGCTATGGCGGTCAGGGCATTCTCACTTTCTGCGATGGTCACGCCGAAACCGTGAGCGCGACGGATCTGCTCACGGAAACCGGCAAGATCCCGTTCCCACAGACCGACCTCATCTGGACGCGGACGGCCGAGGAAGATCCCAACAACTAACGGGGCTGCGCCTCAACCGACTCGGAATCCAGCCGGCCAATCCCTCACGTCCCCCCAAAGCATGAGCATGCGCGTGCGCGCGCGCGCTTCACAACGTGAGCACCGCGCAGAAGCGTGCTTTGCCGCTGTGCATCTGTTCGAAGGCTTCGGCCACGCGGCTCAGCGGGAATTTCTCGATCATCGGATGCACTCCGCTCAACGCGCTGAATTCCAACGTGTCTTGCGAATCTCTCGCGGTGCCGGAATACCAGCCAGACACCGATCGCCGTCCCATGAGCAACGACAGCGCACTCACCTTCAGCGGTGCCATGGGTGCGGCCGGCACCAGCAGGTTTCGGCTGTCGATCGCGATCACGAGGTTTTGTCCGCCCGGTTTCATTCTGCGGCGACGTGCGCGCCCTTGGCGGCGACGGAGCGCTTGATCAGAAAGACGAGCCCGACCAGCGCAACGGAGAGCGCGGCGAAGACGACAAAGCTGTCGAAATAGGCGAGGGCGGAGCTTTGTTGCAGGCGCAGGTCGGCGAGTCCTTGCAGGGCCATTTGCTGCGCGGCGGCGGGATCGCCGGTCACGGGTAGGAGGTCAGATTGTGCCCGGGCGACAAAATCGTTCACGGCGGGATCGAACTGATCGAGGCTCTCGCCGAGGCGCAGGCTGTGGAATTGCTCGCGCCGATCGTGAATGACCTTGGCGACGGAGGTGCCGACGCTCCCGCCTTCGTTGCGCAGCAGCGCGAGGAGACCGACCGCCGCGCCGCGCAAGTGGGGTGGGATGTGGAGAAAGGCGGCGACATTGAGCGGCGCGAAGGTCATCGCCAGGCCGGCGATGAGCACGACGCGCGGCCAGACGACGTGCCACGGGCTGATCTCGAGCGTGAAGCGCGACATCCAGAAGGAGCCCACGCCCATCGTGAAGAGGCCGGCGGCCATGAGATACCGCGCATCCGTGCCGCGTCCGAGCAGCAGGCCGACGACAAAGAGCATCATGACCGCGCCGACGCCCGCGGGGGAGAGGACGAGACCGGAGGTGGTGGCGTCGTAGCCGAAGAGCGATTGCAGCAGGCCGGGCAGCGCCGTGGTGTTCGCGTAGAGCGACGCGAACGCACAAAAAACGATGAGGCAGCAACAGCGAAAATTTCGGTCGGCCAGCGTGCGGAAATTGATCAGCGGATTCGCGATGCGCAGCTCGCGCCAGATGAGCCCGCCGAGGCCAAGCGCGAAGAGGATCAACATCGTCTGCACGCGGAAAAACGGATCCCCGAGCCAATCCCATTCCTGGCCTTTGCTCAGCGCGATTTCCCAGCAGACCATGGTGAGGCTGAGCAGGCAGAGGCCGAGCGTGTCGAAACGCGCCCCCTTCCTGCGCATCGCCGCCTGGTCCGCTTTCAAGTATTCGGGGTCGTGCACGATCTTGTTGCACATCCACAGGGCCAACGCGCCCACCGGCAGGTTGAGGTAAAAAATCCAGCGCCAGCCGTAATTGTCGGTGATGTAACCGCCGAGCGTCGGCCCGACGACGGGCGCGAGCAGCGCGGCGATGCCGAAGACCGTCTGCGCGGCGCCTTGTTTTTCTTTGGGAAATGCGTCGAGCAGCACGCCCTGGCTCGAGGGTTGCAGTCCGCCGCCCGCGAGGCCCTGGAGCACGCGCGCGCCGATAAGCATTTCGAGGCTCGTGGCCATGCCGCACAGCGCCGAGGCGAGAGTGAAGATGGCGATGGAGAGCAGGAAATAGTTGCGCCGGCCGAGCCGCACCGCGAGCCAGCCGGAGATCGGGAGAATGATGGCATTCGCTGCGAGGTAGCTGGTGATGACCCACTCGCTATCGGAGGCCGGCGCGGAAAGTCCGCCCGCCATGTAGCGCAGCGCCACGTTCGCGATCGTGGTGTCGAGCACTTCCATGAACGTCGGGATGACGACCGCGAGCGCGACGATCCACGGATTGATGGCGCGCGGCGTGGCCGTCTCGAGCGACGCCGCGATCGTGGCCGACGCAGTGCTCACGGCCTGGCGGCAGGTTCGGTGGTTTCCTGGAGATACTTGCCGGCGTTCGGTCCGGTCGGCGCGCTCTTGATATCGACCTCCGGCTCGACTGACACGCCGACGAACAGGGGCGTTTTTTCCGGGTCGTAATTCAATAGATCGATCCGCACTGGGAGCCGCTGCACAACCTTCACGAAGTTGCCCGTCGCGTTCTGCGGCGGCAGCAGCGCGAGTGTCGAGCCGGTGCCCATCGTGAAGCCGGACACGCGCCCTTCGAAGGTTCGTTTGTGACCATACATATCCACCTTCAGCTCCGCGCGCTGGCCGATCCGCAGGTCCCGGAGTTGCGTCTCCTTGAAGTTCGCATCCACCCAGATTTCGCGCAGCGAGCGGATCGCCATGAGGCTCTGGCCGACCTGCACGTGATTGCCGGGATTCACGTTGCGCCGCGTGACGACGCCGTCGATCTCCGCGACGATCGTGCAATAGCGCAGGTCGAGCTGCGCCTGGTCGAGGTCGCGCTGCGCCTGTTGCAGCTTCGTCTGCGCCTGTTTCAACGCGGGCGCGGTCTTGATGATCTCGGCGTAGATCTTGTCCACATCACCGCCGGCGTCGCGTTTGTAAAACTCCTCCAACAGTTGCTTGGGCGTGAGGTCGTAGGAGCGGGGGACGACGCCAAGTTGGGCCGCGGCGCGGATCAGTTCGGCCAGCGCCTCGCGGACGGCGGAGAAGTTCTGGTCCAGATCGGGCGGCACGTCGGTGAGGCCTTTGCCCACCTCAGGGTCTCGCTTGAGACCAAGCGCCGCGCGTTGCTGATAAACAGCCTCCGTCGCTTCCTGCACCTTTGCCTGCGCCACCTCGAGCGCCTCGCGCTTTTGGTCAAACTCCTCCGCGCTCGTCACCTTCGTTTCACGCAGTTTCTTCGCCCGATCGAACTCCGTTTGCGCGAGCGTGAGCGTCGCTTTGCTCTGATCGAGCGTGGCGACGCGCGCCCGCAGCAGCGCCACTTGATTGTCCACGTCCTCGATCGCGTGCTGGAGCTTGAAGCGGAAACCGCGCGCCTGTCCAACCTGGCTGCGCACGTTCGCCTCCGCCACGACGAGTTCCGCCTGCGCCGCATCGACCGCCGCCTGCTTGATCGCGGACTGCACCCGATACGGCTCGGAATCGAGTTCCACGAGCGCGTCGCCTTTCCTGACGCGATTGTTGTCATCCACGAGCACGCGCGCGACCTGGCCGATCACCCGCGGCGCGACGAAGGTCGCGTGGCTATTCACATAAGCGTCGTCGGTCGAAACCGTGCGGAGCGAGTGAAGCACGCGCGGGATGGCGATGACGAGAACGACGAGCGCGGCGACGAGCGCGATGACGCGCCCCCGGCGATGGGGCTGTTGCGGCAGTGGGGCCTCCGGTTTCGGAGGCGACACGACTGCTGGCGTGGGCGCAGGCGGATCAGCCGGCGCAGCGGAAGGCGGTTCGGAAGGCTTCGTGGGTTCCTCCTTTACGGTTGGCCTCGAGTATCAGTCACCGGACTCAAAACTGAACCACAATTTTCCCCGCCTGCTGCCATCTCCGGCTCGCACATGGGTCTCCCGCGCGCAGGCGAGTGGGGGCTACGCACGCGGGGTGCGCCTCAACCGGGCGCAGGCGCGCATCGGGAGCGAATTCGCCCGCAAGCTCGAGGAAGCCCGTGATCAGTGCGATTGATCCGGCGATTCCGCAGCAATGGCAAGAAAGGCAAACAACGCCGGGATGTGCAGTTGCCCGGTAAAGAAGCTCATCGTGGCGCTGAATCCGTAGCCTCCGAACCAACCGAGCGCTTTTTGCGCGCCGTGCGGAAACATGACGAGACCCAGGGTCAGTCGCGCCATCAGTGGTGCGAATCCATCGTCAGTTTTGAGTAGTAGTAGTAGTGCTTTCATAGTTTTGAATGGTGTTAAGTGATTGGTTGTTTTCAGGGAGTCTGAACCGAGACATTCAGTCGAGCCCACGACGAAAAGTCCGTTGGTTGCCTGCCTGCGATTTTGTTTGCGAACGCGATTCGGCCGCGTGACTCCGGACCCAAGTAGGTATGCGCTTCGAAATACCTGAACATCGCGGCGATCTCCGCGGCTCCAGGGAAGAGAGTGGCGAAGACGTCAGCCGGGACCTGCGTGAACGAGAAGTTGTGACTCTGTCGATTAAGCACATCGACGATTTCATTGAAGCTCATGAAATCACCGACGAGGGGCAGATACTCGCCGTGGCCGGCCTGATCCGGGTGCGCGAAGGCTCCAGCGACGATGGTGCCGAGTTCGCGAATGTCACCCATGTGAATGCAACGCACACTCGGATCGAGCGGGAGCGCCCAGCCCATGGATCCGTCTGCCTGCCGTTGCGGAGCCATGGCGCCCGCGAGGTTCTGGTAGAAGAACGGCGCGATGACGAACGTATGATTCGCAAACCCCGCTTCCGTGACCACGCGATCGACCCTGGCCTTGTGGTAAAGTGCGGAACGTGGAATCTACTGCCGCTGATCGCTTCGACGTCAGGCAGCGTGGACCAGACTACGTGTTTGACGCCGGCATCCCTGGCAGCCTGCACCGCGGCGGTTCCCTGCTTGCGCTCGTCGGTTCCTTCTACCGAAGAAGTGGTGACGAGAAATACGCCGTATGCCCCTTTGAATGCAGCGGGGAGGGTTTCAGGGCGGTTTAAATCTGCTTCAACAACTTCCTCTGCGAGTTCCCGATGCTTGTCTGGATTGCGAGTGAGTGCGCGCACCTTGAATTGGCCGCTGGCATGCAGAGCACGCACGACTCCGCCTCCCTGGTGCCTCGTTGCGCCGATAACGGCGATCAGTTTTTTATTGTTGGATAACATAGTCTTGAATGGTGTTAAGTAGTTGATTGCTTCTCAGCCCTCCTGGGCTTGTTTCTCCCGCAGCGTCTTCAACGCGCCGCCCCACGCGATGACTTGATCGAACACGGCATTGACAGACTGCTCGTGCCGAGCATCCGGCTTGAAGACGCGGAAGTTCTCGAAGTCGGTAAACATGGAGAGTAAGACCTGGTTGCGCACCGTGGCGATTTGCACCTCGGCCAGGACCAGGCGCAGCTGCTCGACCGCACGCGCCCCGCCGGCGCCCCCGTAGCTGACAAAGCCAGCCGCCTTGTCGTTCCACTCGGCAAAGAGAAAATCGATCGCGTTCTTGAGCGCGCCGGAGATGCTGTGGTTGTACTCAGGCGTGACGAAGACATAGCCGTCGAAGGAGCCGATCCTGGCGGCCCACGTTTTGGTGTGGGGCTTACTGTATTGCCCCATTGACGCCGGCACCGGCTCGTCGAGGAGCGGCAGGCTGAAGTCTTTGATGTCCACGAGCTCGAACTCGGCGTCGGTCCGCTTGTGTGCGATTTCGTAAACCCATTTGGCCACAGCCTCGCCGTTGCGGCCGGGTCTTGTGCTTCCGATGATGATGGCGATTCTAAGTGATTTCATAGTTTGATTGGTGTTACGTGAGTGTTTGTGGCTGTTGACGATTCTTGCTTTCAGATTCCGCAATCTCATGCGGCGAAGCCTCCGTCTGCCAACAGACTCGCGCCGGTGATGTAACTGGCTTCGGAACTTGCAAGGCAGGCGACAAGGCTCGCGATCTCGTCGGTATTGCCGTAGGAGAGCTGTGATCGGAACGAGGGTGTTCGCGAAGTCGCTGTCCGCCGGATTCGCGTCGGTATCGATCGGGCCAGGCTGGACGTTGTTAACGGTGATTCCGCGCGGGCCGAGGTCGCGGGCAAGTCCTCTTGTAACACCCGCGACCGCGCCTTTGGTGAGCGCATAGACCGAACCGCCGACGAGCGGCATGCGCTCGCTATTGGTGCTGCCGATGTGAATGATGCGGCCACCTTCACGCATCTGCCGTGCGGCCTCCTGGGTCGAGACGAACAATCCCCGCACATTGACGGCGATCAGCTTCTTAAAATCCTTCAACGCGAATTCCTCGATCGGCGCGAACATCCCGGTGCCCGCGTTGTTCACGAGAATATCAATGCTCCCGAATGTCCCGACGGTTTTTGCAACGGCCAGGCGGACGGCCTCCGTTTCAGGGGCGACCGCTTTGATCGCCAGCGCATTTCCGCCAGCCGTCTTAATCGAGTGAACGATTTCATCAGCCTGGGCTGCGGAAACGCTGAAAGTCAGGGCGACCGCTGCGCCATCGGCCGCGAGTCGTTTGGCAACTGGCCGCGCCGATACCACGTGAACCGCCGGTGACCAGCGCCACTTTACCCGCCGGTTTCCTGGTGATCTTTGCGCTCATAAAGCTTCGGTTCTGTTCGCTGAACCTGTCATTCATCCGCGGACAGTATGATCCCGCTGCTTTGAATCACCCAATACCGTGTTCCTTGAGCAGCCATGCCTTTTCGGCATAATGGAGCTCAGCCATGGAACTCCGGCATCTGCGATATTTTCTAGCCGTGGGTGAAGCATTGAACTTCACCAAGGCCGCTGCGCAGCTTCGGATCGCGCAGCCTGCGTTGAGCCGCCAGGTGCAGGACCTGGAAGATGAGCTCGGCGTGGATTTGCTGCGCCGCAGTCCACGCGGCGTAACGCTCACGACGGAAGGAAAACTTTTCCTCGAAGAAGTGCGCGAGTTGCTGAAGCGCGCCGAAGAATCCGTGGAGAAAGTTCGCGCGCTGGCGCGCGGCGAATATGGCGAATTGCACATCGGCTATGCGCCGTCTCCCACGGTGGAGATTCTTCCACCCGCGCTCGCAGCGTTTCAAAAGGCCGTGCCGGGTGTTAAGGTGCTGCTACACGACCTCTCAAGCGATGAACTCATTGCCGGTCTGCGCGAGGGCACTCTGGAACTTGCCATTATGGTCAAACCCGCCGGCGAGCAAACCACCGCCATCGAGTTTGAAATGCTGCGCACGTATCCGTTGTGTGTTGCGATGACCGCGGCGCATCCCTTCGCCCGGTTGAAATCCGTCCCGCTGGCGAAGGTGGCTGCCGAACCACTCGTCGGTCTCAGCCGCAAGGATTACTCCGAGTATTACCACATGCTCGACCGCGCCTTCGCTGCCATCGGTGCCAAACCACGCATCGCGGCGGAATGTGACAGCGCCAGTTCACTCATCACCGAAGTCGAAGTCGGAGACGGCATCGCGTTCGTAACTCCGAATTTCGAACTCATCGCTGGCAAACGCCTGCTCTACCGCCCCCTCACGGGGACGACGGAAGTAGGGTCCGTGGGCATCGCCCGCGCCACAAAGGGCGACGTGACACCAGCCGGGGAGAAATTTTGCGCAATCTTGCGGAAGACTTCGCGTAGAGTTACTCCAGCCAAAGGAAAGCGGTAAGGGCTGGCGCTGCGAGCCAATCACCGAAGTGACTCCTTAGCGAAATCCACCGGCAGTGAGGCGCTGACAAGCAACAGGTCCTGGGCGGCGCGTGAAATCTCTTTGAAGGTAGAACCGCATCGGAGGCGAGTCCGGTCGAACATATAAAATAAAACAAAAAAACGATCATGAATAACAACGAAAAGCCAGTACCAATCGTAACAGGCGCCTCGAGCGGAATCGGGCTGGGCATCACGCAGGTACTTCTCGACCACGGTTACCGGGTGGTCGGCACTTCGCGTTCCATCACCAAATCGAAGGAATTTGAACCGTCTCCCAACCTCGTGCTCGTGAATGGGGACGCGGGCAGGAAGGAGACCGCGGTCGTGGTCGCGGAGACAGCGGTGAAGAATTTCGGCCGCATCGATCTGCCCTGGCAGACAATCCGGGCGCTCGTTTGCGCAAGCTCGGCCTGATTCTTCCGAAGCCTCCGACGCCGTTGGGGCTTATGTCGAGGTGAACCAGGTCGGCTCGCTTCTCTTCCTGAGCGGCACGCTTCCGATCGTGGATCGCAAACTTGCATTCACGGGGCGGCTCGGCGCCGATCTTTCGGTCGTGCCAGGCCAGGAAGCAGCCCGCCTGGCCGCCCTGAATGCCCTCGCTATGGTACATGATCATGCCGGCGGACTGGACCGGGTGAAGAGACTGGTAAAGCTCACCGTTCTCATGGTCACCCACGGAACAATTCACCGAACATGCCGCGGTCGGCGACGGCGCCTCGAATCTGTTCGCCCAGCTTTTCGGCCGGAGACGGGACACGTGCGCGTTGTTTACGGCGTCCAAAGCATGCCGATAGGCGCGCCCGTGATGGTCGAGACGGTGTTCGAGATGGGGTAACGGGAAAAACGAAGCCCTAATGAGGCGCCTGACGCGTGGCATCTATAATCGCGTCGCCTCCGAAATGAAAGCGCACGAGGCTCAGTTTGCAAAGTACCCCGCGCATGGCTGGATCGTCGCGCCCTTGCGCGCTGCCGCTTTGGCACAAGGCAGGCATGATCTCTGGGCCGGGCAGGCCGCGCCGCTTTGCCGTCATCACATGGTCGGTGAACTTTTCGTGTCATTGGTCAGGGAAACCCATGAAATCTTGCGGAAGATTTCAGATGGAGCGACTGTGGCCAAACCAAAGTCCGGCTCGGCGATAGCGTAGGCCGTCGCACGAGCAAATTTGATGAGAATTAAAGTAATCACAACGGGAGCAACGGGCATGGTCGGGGAAGGTGTCTTGCTCGAGTGCCTGAACCATCCTGAGGTCGAGCAGGTTTTGGTCATCAATCGAAAGCTGGGAGGAGTGTCACACCCAAAAATTGCGCGAAACGATTTTTTTGATCTGGCGCCCATTGAGTCGCAATTGATCGGATACAACGCCTGCTTTTTTTGCCTGGGTGTATCATCCGTCGGCCTGAGCGAGGAGGAGTATAAGCACATTACCTACGACCTCACCCTGAACGTAGGGCAGCTTTTGGCACAATTAAACCCGGAGATGACCTTTTGCTACGTCACCGGTGCGGGCACCGACAGTAGTGAACGAGGTCGAATTGCATGGGCACGCGTAAAAGGGGCTACCGAGAATGCCTTGATGCGGTTATTCAAGCAGTCATACATGTTCCGACCCGCCTTTATGAAGGCCTCATCTGGCCAGAAAAATGTGAAGAGTTATTACAAGTTTTTTGCCTGGCTCTATCCCATTGGCCGGGCCCTTTACCCGGCAGGGTTTTGTACCTTGCAGGAAGTGGGGCGGGCTATGATCAACGCTGTCAGCAAGGGCTTTCCTAAACAAATCCTGGACGTGAAGGACATTGTTAAGTTGGCCAAAGCCTGATGCAGACCAAGTTTCAACGGGCGTTGGCAGTTTGATTGCATGTCCCTCCAATCTCTCCCTGGTTCTCAGATTGTGGGAATGTTGCCACCGTCAATGACGTATTCGCTTCCGGTGATCGAAGACGCCCGGTCGGATATGATCCGCCCCCGCGCGCGTGGTGGCGTCCGCCTGGATGAACTGTTCGGGATTACCGTCCCCGTGCTCGTTCTCGCAGTGGCGAGCACTTTGGCTCCGCCGCGCAGAAGGCGGTTTACGATCGCCTCGCCAACTCCCTTGGTTCCACCGGTGACGAGGGCTCGCTTGCCGGTGAATTCCTTTGCAGTCATAGGGGACGTGGGATGTGCTCATGATAGGCAACTCGTGGTCAATGGGTTCATCCCTGAGTCAGGGCGAAGTTGCGGTGATATTGCCTCAAATATGCGCCAGCTCTTTCTCCTCGTCTGCGGCGTCCTGGGTTTTCGGTGGATCGTCGTCGGGCGCTTGGAAGTCGTCAGGCGCTTTGGTCGGCTTCACTTTGAACAAGCGCAGCACGGTCACGAAGTAGAGCGGGACGAAGAACAGGCCCAGCAGCGTCGTGGTCACCGCGCCGCCGACGATGCCGGTGCCGATCGCGTTCTGGCTGCCGGAGCCGGCGCCTTTGCTGAGGGCGAGCGGGAGCACGCCGAGGCCAAAGGCGATCGAGGTCATGAGGATCGGGCGCAGGCGCTGACGGACGGCGTGGAGCGCGGCATCGACGAGGGTGGCGCCGCGGTCGAAATGTTCCTTGGCAAACTCCACGACCAGAATCGCGTTCTTCGCCGAGAGGCCGATGATCGTGATCAGGCCGATCTGGAAATAGATGTCATTGGGCATCCCGCGCAGGCTCGTGGCGGCGACGACGCCGAGCGCGCCGAGCGGCATGTCCATCATGACCGAGAACGGGATCGCCCAGCTCTCGTAGAGCGCAGCGAGGCAGAGGAAAACCATGAGCAGCGCGATCGTGTAGAGCGCCCCGGATTTCGAGCCGGACATCCGCTCTTCGTAGGAAAGCCCGGCCCACTCGATACCGATTCCCGGAGGCAGCGCCTTCGCCATTTGCTCGATCTCGCGCATGGCTTCGCCGGAGCTGTGGCCGGGCGCGGGTTCGCCGAGGATGGAAACCGACGGTGAGCCGTTGAAGCGCTCGAGCTTTGGCGAGCCGAGCGACCAACCAGCGGTGGAAAAGGCGGAGAACGGCACCATGCCGTTTTGCGCGTTGCGCAGGTACCAGCGGTTGATGTCCTCCGGCAGCATGCGGAAGGGTGCGTCGCCCTGGACGAAGACCTTTTTCACGCGGCCTTTGTCGATGAAGTCGTTGACGTAAGTGGAGCCCAGGATGGTACTCAGCGAGGAGTTGATGTCGCCCAGCGAAAGGCCCAGTGCGCTCGCTTTCTCCTGATCAATATCGAGCTGAAACACGGACGTGTCGTCGAGGCCATTGGGGCGCACTTTGGTGACCACGGAATTCTGCGTGGCCATGCCGAGGAGTTGATTGCGCGCACCCATCAGGGTGTCGTGGCCGAGGCCGGCGCGATCCACGAGGCGCACGTCGAAGCCGGTCGCATTGCCGAGCTCCAGCGCCGCCGGTGGCGCGAAGGCGAAGGCGAAGGCATCCGTGAATTGCATGAACTTCTCCATCGCGCGGCCCTGGATCGCCTTCACTTTCTGCTCGGGCCGGCGACGCTCCTCCCAGTCTTTGAGCTTCACGAAAACGAGCACCTGGTTTTGCCCGTTGCCGCTGAAGCTGAAGCCGAGCACGCCGAACATGCCCTCCATCAGGTCCTTCTCGTTCTCGAGGAAATGGGCCTCCATTTTCTTCAGCACCTTGTCGGCCTGCTCGCGGGTCGAGCCGGGCGGAAGTTGCGCCATGGCGAACAGCACGCCGGTGTCTTCATCGGGCATGAAGCCGGTGGGCGCGTGCAGGAACAGCAGGGCGACGACCACCGCAATGCCCGCGTAGAAAATGAGCGCCCGCCCGCTGCGGCGCAGGAAGGTGCCGACGGCGCTGGCATAGCGGTCCGCGGTGCGATCGAAGACGCGATTGAACCAGCCAAAGAAGCCGCGCTCCTTGGCGTGATGGCCTTTCTGGATCGGCGCCAGCAAGGTCGCGCAGAGCGCGGGGGTGAGGATCAGTGCGATCATCACGGAGATCGCGACCGAGCTGACGATGGTGAGCGAGAACTGCCGGTAGATGACGCCGCTGGAACCGGTGAAGAAGGCCATGGGCACAAAGGCCGCGCAGAGCACCAGGCCGATGCCGACGAGCGCGCCGCTGATTTGATCCATCGACTTGCGCGTCGCTTCTTTCGGCGAAAGCCCTTCCTCGCGCATCACGCGCTCGACATTTTCCACCACCACGATGGCATCATCGACGAGCAGACCGATGGCGAGCACGAGACCGAAGAGCGTGAGCGTATTGATGGAATAGCCGGCGGCCGCCATGACGCCAAACGTTCCGAGCAGAACGACCGGCACCGCGATCGTGGGAATCAGCGTCGCGCGCCAGTTTTGCAGGAAGAGATAGATGACGAGGAAGACGAGCACGATGGCTTCGAGCAGCGTCTTCACGACCTCCTTCACCGAGACGCGCACGAAGGGCGTGGTGTCATAGGGGAAGATCGCCTTCATTCCGGGCGGAAAGAACGCCGAGAGCTCCTCGGTCTTCTTTCGCACCGCGGCCACGGTCTTGAGCGCATTGGCGCCCGAGGCGGGCCGGATCGCCATGCCGGTCGCCGGCTTGCCGTTGTAGCGTGCGTAGGTGGTGTAGGTTTCGCTGCCGAGTTCGACCCGCGCGACGTCGCGCAGAAACACCCGCGAGCCATCGGTGTTCACGCGCAGGAGGATGCCGCCGAATTGTTCCGGCGTTTGCAGCCGGCTCTGCGCCATGATCGTGGCGTTGAGCAACTGGCCGGGCATTGCCGGGAGATCGCCCAGCGCGCCCGCGGCGACCTGGGCATTCTGAGCCTTGACCGCCGCGATTACGTCCGAGGCGGCGACCTGGTATTTCGTGAGCTTGTCCGGATCGAGCCAGATGCGCATGGCGTACTGCGTGCCGAAGGTCTGAATCTCGCCTACGCCAGGCAGCCGGCTGATCGGATCCTTCATCACGCTGGAGTTGTAGTCGGCGAGGTCCGTGCCGGACATGCTGCCGTCCTCGGAGATCAGGCCGACGACAATGAGGAAGTTGCGCACCGCCTTGTTCACCTGCACGCCCTGCTGCTGCACTTCCAGCGGGAGGAGCGGCGTGGCGAGCGCGACTTTATTTTGTACCTGCACCTGCGCGATGTCCGGATCGGTGCCGCCTTCGAAGGTGACGGTCAGGGTCAGCGTGCCGGTCGAGGTGCTTTCCGCCTCGATGTAGCGCAGGTGGTCGATGCCGTTGAGCTTTTGCTCGATGACTTGCGTGACGGTGTCCTCGAGCGTCCTGGCCGAAGCGCCGGGGTAAGTCGTGATGACGCTGATGGCCGGCGGGGCAAGGGGAGGAAACTGCGCGATGGGCAGGCTCGTGATCGAGAGCGCGCCGGCGAGCATGATGAGGATGGCGATGACCCACGCGAAGACGGGTCGGTCGATGAAGAATCTGGACATCGAAAAATCTCCGTTAAAGCGGCTTAGGGCGCGGTGGAGGCCGTTGCCGGCGGCGGTGGTGATGCAGGCGCGACCTTGACCGGCGCGCCCGGCCGGACCCGCTGGAGGTTGTCCACGATGACCTGGTCTCCGGGCTTCAATCCCGCGGTGACCAGCCATTGATTGCCGACCGCCCGCGGAGTCTGCAGCACGCGCAGTTCGACCGTGCCGTTCGCACCCACGACCAGCGTCGTCGGCTCGCCCTTGGAATTGCGGCTCACCGCGAGCTGCGGCACGAGGATGGCGTCCGGCCTGCTGCCTTCCTCCAACCGCGCCCGCACAAACAGACCGGGCAGCAGCTCGCCGTGCGGATTCGGAAAAATCGCGCGCACCGTGACGGAATTCGTCGTCGCATTCACCGTTACGTCGGACATTTCCAGCGTGCCCTCCTCCGGATGGATTTCACCCGTTTCGTGGATGAGCTTTACGCGGGCTTTCCCCGACTCGTCCGCCTTGAGCCGCCCGCTCGCGAGCTCGCGTTTCAGCCGCAGGAGCTCACTGCTGGCCTGTGTCACGTCCACATATACGCGGTCGAGCTGCTGCACCGTCGCGAGCAGGGTCGCCGTGCTCGCCTGCACATACGCGCCTTCGGTCACTTGCGAAATGCCGATGTGCCCCGCGACTGGCGAAGTCACTTTGGTGTAGTCGAGATTGATCCGTGCCGCCTGCACCGCCGCCTGCCCGGAAAGCACGTCCGCGTCGAAAGTGCGCTGGTTGGCGAGCGCATCGTCATACTCCTGTTTGCTGATCGCTTTGGTCGCCAGCAATTGCTTCGAACGCTCCTCCTTCAGCCGCGCCGTCGCAGCGTTGGCCTCGGCACGGGCGAGCGTGCCGCGCGCGCTGTCGAACGCCGCCTGGTACGGCGCCGGGTCGATCTCATAAAGCGCCTGCCCTTCCTTCACATCGCTGCCTTCCGTAAAGAGGCGCTTCAAAACGATGCCATTGACACGCGCCCGCACCTCCGCCACCCGAAACGCCGAGATGCGACCTGGCAGGTCCTGCGTCAACGTCACCTCCGTCGGCGCAATGGTGAGCACACCGACCTCCATCGGGCCGCTCGGACCTCCCGGTGGTTCGACCTGTTTCTTCCCGCATCCCGCGATCAGCGCGGCTGAAATCACCCCGAGAATCGCAGCGCGAAGGACCCGGAAAAGGAACCGGCGCTCGGGCGCGGGCTTCGTCGAAAAGTGTGACCAAATCATAGAATAGGAATCGTTTGGAGACGCGCCGATGGTTCAGCGCCTGTCTGGTGTGGTGTTCCCCAGGCGCGGTTTCGACCACGGCGCGGAAATTCCGGCGGCCATGAAGGAAATCAGGCGCTGGATCAGCCCCTCCCGGTCCGGCTTCACCGCTGCCGGATTGAGCATCGCATAAGGCATCTGGTCGAACCGCAGCCACGTCTGCAGCCCATGATGCAGCGCTCCGTGAACGAAGCTCATGCGCCAGAACAGATTCTCCGGCGGCAATCCCGGCACGGCGCGCAAAATCGCCGCATCGAACCGGCGTGTGACTTCGGCAAACTGCTGTTCGACAAATTTCTTCACCTCCGGATTTGGCTCCTGAAAGGATCGACTGATCAGCCGCATGAAGTCGTCGCAATTCTTCGCGCCTTGTTCCTCGCTCTCCAGCGCCGGGCGAATCAGCGCATCGAGGATTTGCTCGAGCTTCAATTTCCGGCGACCCCCTCGGGCCTCCAGCGCATCCAGCCGCGCAATGCGTTCCCGATTCACGGGCTCAAGGCGCCGGGCAAACACCTCGAGCGCCAGGCGATCCTTCGTCCGGAAATGATAATTGATCGCCCCGAGATTGGCCCCGGCCGCTTTGATGATCTCGCGCACCGAAGTCCCCTCAATTCCGTTTTGGGAAAACAGCCGCTCCGCCGCGTCGAGGAGCGCGACGCGGGTGGCGAGTTGGGAATCCCGCGAAATAGTGCCAGGCAGGGGCAGTCTCATACGTATGTATGAAACGAACGTATGCATTCTTGAGCCACTGTCAAAGCGCTTGCAAAGGGCAGAGCCCTCGCGCGAGCGCGCATTTTGTTCGTGCGTGCAGACCAGCCGGCTTGCTTACCGCCGGGGGGCGGCTCGTTTTGGCGTCGCCACGGGGCGGGCCGCTTCCACCCTCACGGCGTGGGGGGCCTCTTCGTATTTCTTGGTGCTGGGCCAGATCAGGCGCCAGGGCTCGCGCTTCACGGTTTCCGAGGCTTGTTCGAGGTTCGTGCCGATGTGCGAGAACTGGGGGCCGAGCTGATCCACGGTGGCATTGAACTTCTCGGAGGCCCGGCGGAAATTGCGCAGCGTCGCGCCGAGATCCTTGTTTTCAGCGAGGTCGGCGGTGAAACGCTCGGTGTTCTCGAAGGTTTTGCAGAGGGAACTTTGCGGCCCGATCATCCGGGAGAAATCATCCAGGGCGCCGGCGAACTTCCCGTCCGGGCCGGTCAGGGACTCGATGTTGGCCAGCGAGTGGCGGAGCGATCCGTTCGGGCCGCTGAGTTCGTTCAGGTTCGTGCCGAACTTGCGAAACTCCGTCAGGGCCGCCGGCAGGTCGGAACCTTCCGCGGTGATGCGGGTCAGGTTGTCGGCCGTCTTTTGCAGGCTGTCGAGGGTCTCGGTCGCCTTCTTCAAGGCCGGATCGATCTTCTCGAGCACCGCCGGCACGGCGTCGGCCAGGCCGCCCCCGCGTTCGCCGATGAAACTCTGTCCGTCCGGCGCCAGACCGCTGGCTTCCTCGCCGCTGGTGAAATCGATGACCATGTCGCCGAGCAACTTCGGCTGGGCCATCGTCACTTTGACGTTCTTATAAATCGGCGCATCGGACGCGACTTTGACTTCCACGAGCGCTTCCATTTTTGGCTTTGGCCGCTCGTTTTCCGGGACGGGCGAGTAGAGCCGCTCCACCTGGCCGATCTTGCGTCCCGCGAGCAGGACTTGCGCGCCGCGTTTCATCCCGGCGGCGTTGTCGAAGTAGATGCGATACGTTTTCTGCGAGCCGAAAACGCCCGGCGAACCGAGGTAGATCAAGACACCCACCAGGATCGCGAGCGAAACCACGACGAGCAGGCCGGTGCGGATTTCCTGGCGTTCAAAGTTCATCGGACGCCCTCCAGAATCGGCCCTTGCGTGGAGCCGGAAATAAACTGCGCGACCACCGGGTCCGGGTGGTCGCGGAAGCCTTCCGGCGTTTCGTCGGCGATGATCCGGCCTTCGTAGAGCATCGCCATGCGGGTGGCGATGCGAAAGGCGCTGTCCATTTCATGAGTCACGATGATCGAGGTGGCGCCGATCTTTTCGCTCAGGTCGATGATCAATTCGTCGATCACCGAGCTGATTACGGGGTCGAGGCCGGCGCTGGGTTCATCGTAGAGGATCAGTTCCGGGTCCAGGATAATGCCGCGCGCGAGGCCGACTCGCTTGCGCATGCCGCCGCTGAGCTCGGCGGGCATCTTGTCGATGGCCTCCGACATGCCGACCAGCTTGAGCTTCTCGGCGACGAGGCCGTCGATTTCCTCCCGGGATTTGTCCGTCAACTCTTCGAGCGGCAGCGCGAGATTGTCGCGCACCGACATCGAGCTGATGAGCGCGCTGTTTTGGTAAACCATGCCGACCTTCTGCCGCATCCGGTTCAGGCGGCGGCGCCCCATGCGCCCGATATCGACGCCGTTGAAACGGATGCTTCCGCTGGTGGGCCGCAGAATGCCGAGGATCAGCCGCAAGATGGTGCTCTTCCCGCTGCCGCTCTGGCCGAGCACGACGAGCCGTTCGCGAGGCCACGCGGCAAGGTTCACGCCTTTGAGGATTTCCTTTTCGCCGAAACGCAGCATCACCTCCTCGAGCTCCACCACGGGGCTGCTTTCGGAATCCGGGGGTTCGGCGCTCATTCGAAAAGGGCCACGAGGACGACGTTGAAGAGGGTGTCGAAGCCAATCACGGTGGTGATCGCGGTGACCACGCTCGAGGTGGTCGCATCGCCGACTCCGGCCGCGCCGCCGCGGACGGTGAGACCCTTGTAACAGCTCACCAGACCGATGATCAGGCCGAAGAGGAAGCTCTTCAGCAGCCCCGCCACCAGGTCGCGCACGAGCATGCTCTCGAAGGCCGAATCGAAGAATCCACTGAAAGGAATATCGAAGGCCCAGCGCGAGATCAGCGCGGCACCGCCCATCGCAGTCATATCGCTGATCACCACCAGACAGGGCATGAGCAGGAAGACGGCGAGCAACCGTGGACTGACCAGGTAGCGCAGCGGCCCGATCCCCATCGCTTCGATCGCTTCGACCTCTTCGGCGACCGTCATGGTACCGAGCTCCGCCGTGTAGGCCGCCCCGATGCGGGCGGCGAGCATGATGCCCGTCATCAGCGGGCCGAGCTCCCGGGTAAAAGCGATCCCGACCAGCGGCGGCACGAGCTGTTCCTGGCCGAACGTGCGCAGTTGATAGCCCGTGAGCAGGGCCATGGTCAGGCCGATGAAAAACGAGACCAGCGCGACCAGCGGAACCGAGCCGACTCCCGCCCGATCGGCCTGCTGGAAGCAGTTGGCGAGGCGAAGGGGTCGCCGGCCCCGGAGCGTCGCGTCGCCGATCTCTTCGATGGTATGGATCAGCAACCAAACGATGCTCCCGGTGTGGCGCAGGACCGATTGGAGTGCTGGAACGGGATTCACCATGCGGTAGAGCCAACGGCCCGTTCGCCCCGGGGCGATGATTCAAAGTGCAGGCGCTGGATGGATGTGCGTTCGTCGTAGCGCTTCTCCCCAGCGATGGCAAATACGGGTTATTGGGGAGCGGTGGTCACGGTCGTGACCGTGGTCGTGGTTTTCTCGGGCACCGTGGGCGCCGCCGGAGCCACCGAACGCCGCACCACCACCTTTGCGGCCACGAGCTGATCCCCGTCCTTCACGTAATGCACGATCACGGGCAGGCCCGATTTGACAAACTCCTCCGAAACCGGGGCTCCGGTTTCGTCCACGTATTGAAGGGGCTTGCGTATCAGGTAGCGCTGGGGCTGCGCCGACGATTCCGATTTGATCACAATGATCTGCGGACTCACCTCGCTAATGATTCCAGAACTGGCGGCGGCCGTGAGCTCAGCGACGTGCTGGGCGGATGCGAAACCAGCGCCCACCAGGAAAAGGACCAATAGGGCGCCACAGGCAAAGGCGCGGCAAAGAGTTTTCATGGGGTTGGTGAGATAGCCGCCGTGATCGCGGCGGGCGTGTCTTGGATTCGGAACTGCACCGTCAGTTGGCCGCATTCCGGACGATGAAGCGGAACCCGACCGAGGCCCGGCCCGAGGGCCCCGGAGGGCGGGAAGGTAAAAGCGGGCGCCAGGGCGGCGAACCGGCCTCAGCCCTCTCGATGCGTCAGTAGCTGCTGTGCACCGTATGAGTCTCGGTGGTCGCTCCGACCACGGGCGAGCGGACCGTCGCGCTCTCCGTGGTGGTGGTCGTGGTGGCGGGCTTTTCTTTTTCCACGACGGTGGTGCAGGCGGAAAGAGTGCAAACCACCAGGAGGACAAGGCTGGACCGGATCAGGTTGTTCATATGACCTCGCATCGAAAGCGGCCGGACGGTCGCGCGTATCGGGGTGAAGGATGATTTACGCCTCGCCTTGCATCCGGCAGGCGCAGCCGGGCCTCCGCGGGCGAATCCGCACCGCCATGAATGCTCGTGTCGCCTCGGATTCCCCGCCCGCCCCTTCCGGCCGGCCGACGCTGGTCCTCCTGCCCGACTATCAGCGCCGCCCTCGAAGGCGGGTGCTCGATTTTCTAGTGATCTGCGGCCTCCTCTTGGGCGCCCTGCTTTTTCTGTGCCTCGGCTATTTCGTGGGGCTCTTCACGGTGGCTCTGACGGTGATGTGGTGGGCGGGAGTGGAAGGAACACCGGAGCTTCTCGTTCTGGCGGGCGCGCTCCTGGTCGGCACCCTCCACGGCTGCAGGTGGTGTTGGGAATGCGTCGGGGCTGGCCGGTAGCGAGGGCCTTCGACGCGCGGGTGCCGGTCCGTGCAGGCACCCACACACGGGCCACGCCGCGATTGGCTTGTATCATGGCCGTTTCTCTCGATCCGAAGCACCTCAAACGATACAAGGACGTCGTCTTCCTCATCGCCAAGTATGGCCGCAGCGACTTCCTGAAAGAGGCGCCTCTGATCGACGACCCGCTCGCGTGTGGGGATTTGCCGACGGTGCCACCCGAAGCCCGCGAACTCGCGGACGATCTCGAAAAACTCGGCCCCACCTTCGTCAAGCTCGGGCAACTCCTCTCGACCCGCGCCGATTTCATCCCGCCTGCCTACATGGAGGCGCTGGCGCGATTGCAGGATCACGTCGAACCCTTCTCCTTTGGGGAAGTGGAAGCGATCGTCGCCGTCGAGATCGGAGCCCGCCTGTCCAAGGCTTTCAGCGAATTCGAGAGCGAGCCCATGGCCGCGGCTTCGCTCGGGCAGGTCCATCGGGCCAGGCTCCGCGATGGGCGCCCGGTGGTGGTGAAAGTGCAGCGCCCCGGGGTGCGGGAGACGGTGGCCGAAGATCTCGAGTCCCTCCAGGAAATCGCGCAATTCCTGGACGCGCACACTGCGATCGGGCGGCGCTACGAGTTCGCCAATATGATCGAGGAGTTGCGGAAGTCGTTGCTCCGCGAATTGGATTATCGGCTCGAGGCCGGCAACCTGCGCGCCATGGGCGAAAAAATGCGGCCCTTCGACCGCATCATCGTGCCCCAGCCCGTGGACGACTACTCGACCGGCCGGGTGCTCACCATGGACTACGTATCGGGCCGGAAGATCACCCGGCTGAGCCCGCTCGCCCGGACGGAAATCGACGGCCCCGGCCTGGCGGAGGAACTCTTCCGGGCCTACCTCCAGCAGATTCTCGTCGATGGCTTTTTCCATGCCGATCCGCATCCGGGGAACGTCTTCCTGACCGACGATCACCGCATCGCCCTGCTCGACCTCGGCATGGTGGCGCGGATCGGCCCGAAGCTTCAGGACCAGCTCCTCAAGCTGCTTCTCGCGATCAGCGAAGGCCAGAGCGACAACGCGGCGGAGACGGCGATCAAGATTGGCGAGCCGAAGGACGAATTCGACGAAATCCAGTTCCGCCGCCGGATCGCCGACGTGGTGGCGCAGCAGCAGAATGCCACGGTGGAAAAGATGCAGGTCGGTCGGGTGGTCATGGAAGTCACGCAGATCTCGGCGGACTGCGGGATGCGGGTGCCGGCGGAGCTGACTATGCTCGGCAAGACCCTGCTCAACCTGGATCTCGTCGGACGGACCCTCGCGCCCGAATTCGATCCCAATGAATCCATTCGACGCAATGGCGCCGACCTCATGCACCAGCGGACCCTCAAGGGCCTCTCCGCGGGAAACCTTTTGAACGCGCTGCTCGAAACCAAGGAATTGGTCGAGAAGCTGCCGGGCCGGCTGAATCAGTTTTTCGAGCTCGTCGCGACGAACAAGCTGCGGATCGAGGTCGATGCGATCGACGAGGACCTGCTTATGTCCGGGCTGCAGAAAATTGCGAACCGCATCACCCTCGGGTTGATCCTGGCCGCGCTCATCGTCGGAGCCGCGATGTTGATGCGAGTGGAAACGACTTTCCGAATCTTCGGCTATCCCGGGTTCGCCATCCTCTTTTTCATGGGCGCCACCGGCGGCGCGCTGGCGCTGGTCTGGCAGATCCTGCGCAGTGACCGTCCCGGGTAGGGCAATCAACGCCAGCGCGTGCGAGCGGCGCAGCGGCGCAGCGGCGCGCCCCTTCCTTCCAGCAGCCTCGGACGCGCGGATGTTAGCCGCGGAGCGGCGTCAACCCGAGTAGCCGTCTCGCCCCTCCTCCAGCCCCCGCGATTCCCCTCCGCCTCCTCGGTGGTCGAGCGGAGCGAGGCCACGGAATCGGAAAAATCCGATGCAGCCGCGTCAGCGGCGGAACATCGCTTCAGTGTCGCCGCTACGCGGCTGCCGTCGTTGCTTGGGGACCGTGGCCTCGCTGATACCGTCTCCAAAGTTATTCATAAGCGGCGCAGGAAGGCCCCCGCAAAGCCTTCCCCGTCGTCTGCGCCGCTTGTGAATAACTTTGCCGCGCGTGCGGCCGAAGTTGTGAAC
>JAXDQW010000047.1:0-13792 GCA_034667665.1 Chthoniobacter sp. | reverse complement strand
AGGGCGTAAGCGGTCTCCATCGGGGGTTCCGCAGCCACCCGCAGCAAGGTGGCCGGCTGGAAGCCGGCCACTACGGCCAGGATGGCCGCGCTCCCCATTTCCAACTGCAATCGTTACGCTTCAGACTGATTTCGCGGACGTAAAGGGCAATCCTGCAAGAGCAGGGCCTGGGTAGTTATCATGTCGATTCGCGTGGTCACACAGTTTGAGCGACCCGCTCCGGGAAGTCGGTGAAGACGCCTTCCACCCCGAGCCGCCGCATCCGCGCGATCTCCGCGGGGGCATTGGCGGTGTAAACGAAAACGCGATAGCCGCGGCGGTGGGCATCCTCGACAAAGCGCGCCGTGGCAAAGCGCAGGGCGGGATGCACCGCCCAGGCGCGGACGCGGCGGGCGCTGAGCGCATAGAGACGCGAAGGCCGGGTGAGCAGCAGGCCAAGGCGAATCTGGAGATCGGTGATCGCCCGGAGCTCGCGATGATGGAACGACGAAACCAGGAAGTCTTCGTAACCCCAGCCGCGGCTCTCGACGAACTCGCGAATCAAGGCCTGGACGGGCGCGGCCGTGCGGCGGCCTTTCAGCTCGATGTTGACGAAAGCGCGCCGATCCACCGCCTCGCACACCTCGCGCAAGGTCGGGATGCGCTCGCCGTTTCCCGCATCCAGCGCGCGCAGTTGGGCAAAGGTCTTGCGGAACAGGTAGCCGCGCCCATTCGTGGTCCGCTCCAGTTTGGCATCGTGAAAGACGACGAGTTCGCCATCCACGAACCAAACGTCGATCTCGACCCCATTCGCGCCGAGCTCCAGCGCGCGGCGGATGGAGCGCAGCGTATTCTCCGGCTCATGTCCCGCCGCGCCGCGATGGCCGATACACAACAGGTCAGGCATGCGGCTGCAGCCAACCCGCGCGGCCAGCAGTCTCCCTCTTCATCTTCATCTTCATCTTCATCTCATTCTTTCCGCGTCGAAGAGGAAGAGGAAGAGGACGAAGAGAGGGAGAGGAGACGGCCTACTTCGCCGCGATGAATTTCACGAGATCCACGCAGCGATTGCTGTAGCCCCACTCGTTGTCATACCAACTGATCAGCTTGAAAAATTTCGAGTTCAGCTCGATGCCGCTGCCGGCGTCGAAGATCGAAGAGTGCGCGTCGTGGATGAAGTCGCTCGAGACGACTTCGTCCTCGGTATAGGCGAGAATCCCCTTGAGGTAGGTCTCGCTGGCTTTCTTCATCGCCGCGCAGATTTCCTTGTAACTGGTTTCCTTGATTGTTTTCACCGTCAGATCCACGGCGCTGACCGTCGGCGTGGGAACGCGAAAGGCCATGCCGGTGATCTTGCCTTTGACCTCCGGGCAGACCAGCCCGACGGCCCGGGCGGCCCCGGTCGTGGAAGGAATGATATTGATCGCCGCGCTGCGTCCGCCCTTCCAATCCTTCTTCGAGGGACCGTCCACCGTTTTTTGGGTGGCGGTGTAACTATGGATCGTGGTCATGAGGCCCTCGTCGATGCCGAAGCCTTCCTTGAGGAGCACGTGCACAATCGGCGCGAGACAGTTCGTGGTGCAGCTCGCATTGGAGATGATGTGATGCTTGGCGTCTTCGTACTTCTCCTCGTTGACGCCCATGACCACGGTGATGTCCTCGTTCTTGCCGGGCGCCGAAATGATGACCTTCTTGGCGCCGGCGGTAATGTGCCCTCGGGCCTTCTCGGCTTCGGTGAAGAGGCCGGTGGACTCGATCACGATCTCGACGCCCAGCTCCTTCCACGGCAGCGCGGTCGGACCCTCCTTCACGGCGAGACACTTGATCTCGTGCCCATCGACCACGAGCACATCGTCCTCCGCGACCGAGGGACTCGATTTCTTGCTGTAAACTTCCTCCTTCGCCCGGCCCTGCGTGGAGTCGTACTTGACGAGATAGGCGAGGTTGTCCGCCGGAACGAGATCGTTCACGGCGACGACATCGATTTCTTTACCCAGGAGGCCCTGGTCGCAGATGGCCCGAAAGACGAGCCGACCGATGCGACCGAAACCATTGATGCCAATTTTGATCATAGAACGTAAGTGTTGGTGTGAATTTGAAGCGCGGAAGTAAATCCCTGGTCGCGGGGACCGTCAACCGTGTTTGCGCACGGTGGAAACTTCAGCATTGAGCGCCGGCGCTCGGGAGCGAGAATTCAGACATGCCTACCCGCCGCTCCGCCCTCAAAGCCTTCGCCACCGTCGGCGCGCTCGGTCTCAGCGCGCGTTCTCTGGCCCAGGATCCACGCGTTGTCGAAACCGCCAGTGCGGCGGGCCTTTTCCACACCCGGAACGGCCGCATCCGGCAATCCGTGGTCTCGTGGTGCTTTAATCCCATGCCGGTGGAAGAACTCGCGGAACACGCCGCCACGATGGGCCTGCAGTCCGTCGAGCTGGTCGATCCGAAGTTTTGGCCGAAGCTCAAGGAACTCGGCCTGACCTGCGCGATCGCCGGCTCGCACGGCTTCGCCAAGGGGTTCGCGCACAAGGAGGAGTGGGAGGAATGCCTGCTCAAGCTGCGCGAACGCATCGAGCAATGCGCCGCCGCGGGGGTCGGGCGGGTGATTACCTTCTCGGGGTTTCGCCGTGGCCTAAGCACCGACGAGGGCATGGCCAACATGATCGCCGGGCTGAAGCAAATCGTTCCGCTCGCGGAAAAGAACGGCGTCACCGTCTGCCTGGAGATGCTCAATTCGCGCGTCGCGACGACCATGAAAGGGCACCCCGATTACTTTTGCGACGATATCGAGCGCAGCGCGGAAATCTGCAAGGCCATCGGCAGCGAGCGCCTCAAACTGCTCTTCGATCTCTATCACGTGCAGATCATGCACGGGGATGTGATCAGCCGGATCAAGCAACACGCCCCCCTCATCGCCCACGTTCACACCGCCGGGGTCCCCGGCCGGGGCGAGATCGACGACACCCAGGAGCTCAATTACCCGCCTCTGATGCAGGCATTGCTCGAGATCGGCTACCAGGATTTCGTTGGCCAGGAGTTCATCCCCACCCGGCCGGACAAGGTCGCCTCCCTGGCGCAGGGCGTCCGCATCTGCGACGTGTGACGCGAATCTGATCGCCTTCGATCGGGCTCTCCGCTGACCTGGCGTTGAGGCGTCAAATCACTCTTGCCATCGGCCGGCGCGAAGTTATAAGCCTCTCGCCATGACGCGCTCCCTTCTCTTCACCATCGGTCTTGCCCTCCTCGGAACCATCGGCGCGCAGGCCGGTCATGAGATGAAGGATACGAAAGAAACCGTCGTGCCGGAGAGTCCTTTTGATAAGGGCCGGCGGGAATTTCAGGTCAGCATCGGCGCGTTCACTTCCTTCAGCCATTCCAACTCGAATCAGCCCGATGTCACGGATGGCGACCTCGACCTTCGGCTCGGCTGGATGCTGAATTCGCCGGACGGCGAAGGCTGGCTGCGCGGCAACTTCGAATTCCTCGTCGAAGCACACGGCGCCGGCGTCATCGAAGGGCCGGAAACCGGACTGGTCGGATTGAATCTGATGATGCGTTACAATTTCGTGCAGCCCGAGGCGCGGCTGGTCCCCTACTTTCAGCTTCAGGCCGGGGGCATTTACACCGACATCAGCGACGATCCGAATCAGCGCCTGGTGGGCAGCGATTTCGACTTTTTCCTCGGGGGCGGCTTCGGTCTCCGCTGGTTTGTCAACGAACGCTGCGCCCTCACACTCGAGGCGGACTATCGCCACATTTCCAATGCCGGGTTTGCGGATCGCAATCTCGGTCTGAATTCGTTGGGCGGATTCTTGGGCTTCAGCACCTTTTTCTAAGAGGGCGCGGAAGGGGCGAAGGCTCGGCGCGGCGGCGTCCATCACCGCTGCTTCCGTTCCGTCTCGGGAGCGCCGTCGGAGAACGTCGAACGCTGAACGTCGAACATCGAACGTCGAACGAACAGACCTCCGCCATTACGCTACCGGCGTCCTCTTCTCCTACTTCGGCGTTCGGCGTTCGATGTTCCTCGCTTCCGGTTTCGCCGCACCCTGAAAATCTGCGCTCCGCCCGAAGTGAGCGTTCCTCTTGCCACCGGCAGCCGTTGAGGGGTTACCTTCCCCTCATGCGTCCCCTCCCCGTTCTCCTCGCTCTCGGCCTCTTTTCTCTCCTCGCGCGGGCCGCCGATCCCGCGCCCTTCGAGATTCGCGAAGGTGATCGCGTCCTATTTCTCGGCGACACCCTGCTCGAGCGCGAAGGCACCTACGGCTACCTCGAGACACGGATGCACGCGCAGTTCCCCGATCGCCATTTCACGGTGCGCAATCTCTCCTGGTCCGGCGACACGCCCCGCGGCTGGTCGCGCGCCAGCTTCGATCCGCCGGAGAAAGGCTTCGAGCGGCTCAAAGAGTCGATCGCGATGGTGAATCCCACGGTCGTCTTCCTCGGCTACGGCATGGCCGCGAGCTTGCAGGAAATGACCGACCGCAGCGAGGACATCACGCTGAACCCGGATCCGGCACGCTATGGCGCCGAGCCAATGAGCGCGGCGCGGTTTAAGAAGGAGCTGGGGGAGCTGATGGACGCGATCGGCAAGGACGCGCGCTTCGTCCTGCTCAGCCCGATCCGCCACGAAGACCTGCGCACGGTGCGGCCCGGTCTCCCCGATGCGGCCGCGCACAACCAACTGCTCGAAGGGTATGCGAAGGCCATCGAGGCGCTGGCCAGGGAACGCGGCGGGCAGTTCATCGATTGCTTCAGCACCGCCGCTCCGTTGCCGGGACGCGCCGCCGCCGATCCCTGGACGGACAACGGCATCCATCTCACCCCCGCGAGCTACGCCTCGATCTTCACCGGACGCGTTGCCGAGCAACTTCATTGGGCGCCCGCCCGCGATCTCGGCCGCGAGCCGACCGTGCCCGCGCTGGGCGGCAACACCGCACCGACCGCGGAAGAGAAGAGTCGCTGGCAAGGTGAAGCCGCGCAGGCGAATGCAAACCGCGAGCAACTTCGCTCCGCCGTCATCCGCAAGAACGAGCTCTTCTTCCACCGCTTCCGCCCCGCCAACGAGACCTACATCTTCGGCTTCCGCAAAAAGGAGCAGGGGCAGAACGCGAAGGAGATCCCGATGTTCGATCCGCTCATCGAGCAGGCCGAGGCGGAGATCGATCGGCTGAAAAAAGCGGGCCCCACTCCCACCGCCGCGCCCAAAACCGCCGACGGCGCTCCGGCGAAAGTCGAGCCGCAGCCCCTGCCCGATTTTCAGGTCGCCGACGGTTACCAGATCCAGCTTTGGGCCGAGAATCCTTACCTCGAAAAACCCACCCAGATGAATTGGGACCCGCAAGGCCGCCTCTGGGTGTGCAGCAGTTCGCTCTATCCGATGATCGAGCCCGGCCAGCCGGCGACCGACAAGATCCTCGTCCTCGAAGACACCGACGGAGACGGCAAGGCGGACAAGAGTACGGTGTTTGCGGACGGGCTGCTGATCCCGACGGGAGTGGTGCCAGATTTAGAAAGTAAGAAGGAAGATCTAGGAAGTGACGGAAAGCGCGCGGCGCGGGCGGGCGACGGGGGCGGAGCCAACTTCCTAAATCCTAAATCCTCCTTCCTAAATGGGTGCTACGTGGGCCAGTCCACCGAGCTGCTCCATTTCCGCGACACCGATGGCGACGGCAAGGCGGACGAAAGGCGCATCGTCTTCAGCGGCTTCGGCACCGAGGACACGCATCACATCGTCCACACCCTGCACTGGGGACCGGATGGGCGGCTTTACTTTCACCAAAGCGTCTATATCCACAGCCACCTCGAGACGCCGTGGGGCATGGTGCGGCTGAACTCCGGCGGCGTCTTTGCCTACGATCCGCGCACCGAGCGCGTCGAGGTCTTCGCCAAGGGACTCTGGAACACGTGGGGCCAGCAGGAGGACGACTGGGGGCAGGCGTTCCTCACCGATGGCGCCGGTTCCAACGGCATTTCCTGGGCCTTTCCCGGCGCCATCTTCGCACCCTTCGAAGGTTCGCGCCGGCAGATGCCGAGCGTGAGTCCAGGGTCGTATCCGAAGTTCTGCGGGCTGGAACTGATCAAGAGCCCGCACTTCCCCGCGGACTGGCAGGGGAATGCGATCACCTGCGACTTCCGGGCGCATCGGATCGTGCGGTTTGCGATCGAGGATCTGGGCGCGCCGAATGTTCCGGGTAGGGTGGGCGTCCCGCCCGCCGCGGTCGGCGTCCCGCCGACTGCATCCGGCGCGGGTTCCGAGGTCGCATCGGATCGGACACGCGGTGAACCCGGCAGGATGCCGGCTTCGGCGGGCGGGACGCCCACCCTACCCGAGGCAAAATCCGGTTACGTGACGAAGGAGCAGCCGGATCTCGTGCGGACCAGCGATCAGAGCTTCCGCCCGATCGACGTGAAGCTCGGTCCGGACGGCGCGCTCTACGTCGCCGATTGGTCGAACCCGGTGATCAACCACGGTGAAGTCGATTTCCGCGACCCGCGCCGCGATCATCACCGCGGCCGCATCTGGCGGATCACGAAGAAGGACACGCCGACGCTGAAATGGGAGCCGCTGCTCGGGAAGAAGAACGAGGAGCTGCTGGACAAGCTGTTGAGCCAGAGTGCTTGGGAGAAGGAGCAGGCAAGGAGGGTATTGCTCTGCCGTGCTCACGGGGAGATGGAGATGAAGATATTCACCCGTGGGCCGGGACTCCATCCAAGCCAGTATTGGAGCCAAGTGGCGCAGGATGTGGACACATTGCGCCGGACCCGCAACGTTGGTGCTGATGCTAAAGTAAACGCCGGCTTTCTGGATGCCGCACTTGGGATGGGGCGAATCGCAACTTCGCTGCTTGTCGATCTAGCGAGTTCGGATGATTCCCGCGTGCGTGGGATCAGCGCTTCTCTGCTCGGAAAGCAGGTCGCGGACGAAATTGCGGCGAAATCCGATGCGACCTTCGACGCGCCTAATGCGTCTGTAGGTGGCGTTGTCGAGGGTGGGGTTCGCTTTACAGGTGAGCTCGCAGGGAACGGAGCATGGCCACTCAAGGAAATGCCGAAACTCACCATAGACCCCAACCCCCGCGTCCGCCTCGAAGCCATGCGCGCGCTGGCGCGCATCCCCACCGCCCGCAGCGCCGAGTTGGTGCTCGACGCCGCCGTGGGCGCGAACGTCTCGGGTAGGGTGGGCGTCCCGCCCGCCGGTTCCGGCGTCCCGCCGGAACGAACTTCCCGCGAGGCAAACAATCCCGCGACCACGGCCAACCCGCGTTCGCAAGTGCGCGAAGGCGGGACGCCTTCGCCGGCGGGCGGGACGCCCACCCTACCCGGGCCGCCTGCGGACGACCCGCACTACGACTTCGCCGCGTGGCAATCGATCAATGATCTCGCCGTGCCTTGGACCGACGCGATCGCCAATGGCACCTGGAAGACCGAAGGACGCGAGGCGCAGCTCGCCTGGGGCCTCAAGTCCATCGATCCCGCCCTCGCCGGGGCCACGCTGGGGCGGCTGGTGACCGCGGGGAAGGTGCCCTTCGATGGCACCGGGCCGTGGTTTGACATCATCGGGACCGCGGGTGGTCCCGCGGAGTTGCAGCCGCTCTGGGATGGCCTGCTCCTGAGCTTCGCGGGCGATTGTTGCGAGACCGATGAAACCCGTGCTCTCGAAGGCCACGCGCCGACGTTCGCGGAAGGCCCCGGCCGCCGCGCCATGACCGCGCTGCTGAACGCCGCGCGCGTCCGCAACGTGCGCCCCGCCTCGCGCACCCATCTCGCGCCGGTGCTCTTCCATTCCGAGCCGCTCCGCGACGGCGCGGTGGAACTCGCTGGTCTGTGGAAGTCGCCCGGCACGGTGGAAAAACTCCCCGAGCTCCTCGCCGCCAACGACCTCTCTCCGGAGCTGCGCCGCACCATCTTCCGCAGCTTGCGCGCGCTTGGCACTCCGGAAGCCCGCGCCTTCCTCCAACACTCGCTCTCCCCCGCCGAACCGGCCGCGAATCGCCGCGAAGCCCTGCTCGCGCTGGCCGCGATCGATTTCCCGAAAGCCGCCAGGGCGCTCCCCGCGATCTTCGCGACGCTGGAGGATGAGGCCAGCGCCCTGCCTGTCTGGCGCGAGCTTCTGACCATTAAAGGCGCCGCCGAAGCCCTCGCCGGCGCGCCGCCGAAAGACCTGCCCAAGCCCATCGCCGCCGCGGGAGTCCGCGCCGCGCGCGAAGCCGGCAAGAACGGCGCGAAACTGCTCGCCGCGCTGACGCCGCTCGCCGGCATGACCGAGAGCGAAGCCAAAGTGCCGAAGGACTTCACCGCCCTGGCCGCGCAGTCGAAACAGAACGGCGACCCGGCGCGCGGCGAGCTCATCTACCGCCGCGTCGCGCTCGCTTGCACCACCTGCCACGCGATCGGCGGCGCGGGCGGCAAGGTCGGGCCGGACCTGACCTCACTCGGCGCCAGCGCCCCCCTGGATTACATCATCGAGAGCGTCCTCGCTCCCGCCGCCAAGGTGAAGGAAGGCTTCAACGCCGTGACCCTCACCTTGAAAGACGGCACCCAGGCCAGCGGCGTCGAGGCGCGCGCCACCGCGCAGGAAGTCTTTCTCCGCAACGCCGCGGGCCAGGAGCAGGCCGTGCCCAAAGAGCAGATCACCGGGAAGACGAGCATCGGCTCGATCATGCCCGCGGGGCTCACCGACCAGCTCCAGGATCGCGAGCGGCTCGATCTCTACGCCTTCCTCGGGGAGCTGGGCAAACCCGGCCCCTACGATGCGAGCAAAGGCAGCGTCGCCCGCCTCTGGCGGCTGTATTCGGGGAGCGCGGCGGGTGAAATCGTGAGGCCCGGCTATGATGCCGCCGCGAATCCCGGATTCCCCGCGTATTCGCTCGTGGACGGACGCCTTCCGAGAGAGCTGCTCGCCGAAACCGCGCCGATGATCGCCGCCGGAAGCGAATCGGTGCTCGCCGTCGCGCAATTGCAAAGCAGCGGCAAGACGCGCCTCCAACTGACCGGCGTGGCCAAGGCGTGGCTCGATGGCCAGCCGCTCGCGCTCGCCGCCGAGCTCGCGCCCGACCTGCCCGCGGGCGTCCACACCCTCGCCGTCAAGATCGGGGTCAAAGAGTTGCCTGAAGTGCTCCGCGCTTCCTCCGCCGACGCACGCTTTTTGGGCAACTGATTCAAAGTCGCATCCAAAATGCGCGCGCTGCCAGACGGGCTGCGCGACGCCTCTCTGACCGCGGAAGTTCTTTCAGACGGGACGCCTGAACCGGCGGGCGGGACGCCCACCCTACCCGAGATAAGGGCTCCGCCCTTGAGACTGCGCCTGCCGCACGACCAGCACCGTGAGCCCGCCGCCGACCAGCAGCAGCGGCAGCAGGCTCCAGCGCGACTGCGGCCACAGCAACTCCCCGGCGTTGAACGAAGCCCAGTGCGCCGGCTCGGAATCCATGTCGAAATTTCCGAAGCCCAGCAGACCGTCGTAAACGCCAACCGGATTCACCGAAACCGGTCCGTGGATGGCCGCGAGCAGAAAGGGCCGCTGTTCGCCGCGATCAATGCTCGCGCGCAGCTCGGCCCGGTCCTGCTCGAGCTGGCGGGCGCGCTCGGCGGGATCTTCGATCTCCCGGCCCAGCCGGGTCGCTTCCCGGTCCAGATTCGCGGCGAGGAGCTGATCGAGCAGCCCGCCGGTGCGGCCGGTGGCGAAGAGCGGCCACGCGTATTCCCAGACGATGCTGCACCAGAAATCGTCCTTGCGATGCGCATCATCGAGCCGGGCATGGCCGCCGACGGCGAGCGGGTTTTGGCCGTCCGTGGCGGTGAGTAGAAGCTGCTGGGCGATCGAGATGGCGAGCAGCGCCAGGGTCGTCTTGCGCCAGCGCACAAACGCGACCACCAGCGGCAGCGCGAGGAACGGGATGCCGGGCACCAGATATCTCGGGCCGGCCGCAAAGCCGCCGTGGTAGCCATTGAAGCTCATGTTCACGAGGAAGAAGAAGGCGAAGATGGCGAGACAAAGCCGCGCCTCGGCCACCCAGGTCTTTTCCCGCAGCCACGTGAAGAGCCCCCAGCCCCCGAAGATCAGCACCGGCGCGAGGAGAAAGAGCCCGCGATACGGCGAGACGAGCAGCAACGCCGCGACATACGGATTGGGTTTCCCGAACATCCCGAGCGACCCGCGCGGATCCCTGAAGACGGGATTTTGGAAGTCGTTCGCGAGCGAAAGCGGCGAGCCGAAATTGACGGTGTGATACCAGCCGAGGAGCAGAGCGATCGGCAGCCCACCCATGGCGAACACCATTGCGCCGCGCCAGTTCCACGCGCGAGGCGTCGCGTTCCCGGCGAGCAACGCATAGAGCCCGAGGGCGAGCACGGCTCCGGCGGCGACGTAATTGGTAAGCACCGCGAGCCCCGCGCACAGGCCGGCCATGGCGCACGCCCGCCCGCCGCCGCGGCGCAGGAAGTAAAACGAGATGATGAGCAGCGACGCGGTGAGATTATGGTCGAAGAGAATCGTCCCGAACGGGAAAAAGGTGGTGCCAAAGGCGAAGGCGAACGTCGCCAGGACCGCCGGCATTTCCGCCCCGCCGGCGAACTCGCGTGCCAGGCGGAAAAACACCACGCAGCCCAGCGCCGACATCAGCCCCACACTCAAAACAGTGGCGAGCCACGCGTTCAGATTGAGCGTCCACCAATGGTCCCGGTTCATCCCCAGCGCGCGTTCGATCTGGAAGGTCAGCCAGTAGCCGGGCAACGCAAAAAAGGAGGTGCCGGGCGGTTTGTTGGGATGGAAATGCCCGGTCTTGGGAACGTAGCCGACGTCGCCCGAGGCGCAGACTTCGATCATCGGCGCGTCCTTGGTCCCTTCCGCAGCCGGCCCGGGATTCATCGGGATCAGATTGTATTCCATGTCCACCCAGGCGAGGCGGTAATGCTGGCCGTTGAAGTCGTATTCGGCATGGCGCGCGGGAAGCCGCACCAGATCCCCGTGCGTCGGGTCCCGGCGGTAAACGAGAAAGTCGTCGAGCGCGAAGCGCCCCTCCTCGGCCATCGCGCGAACCTCGGCGAAGCGCGAGTTCTGGTTCCACCCCCCGCCCTGGTTGAAATAGGCGAAGGCGAAGAACGTCGCGAGAAAGAGGAGCAGTTCGAGGCGGGTGACGCGGGGCATGTGACGAAAGACGAAAGACGAAAGACTAAAGACCAGTGGCGAAGGACGAGGAACTTAGAAAGCCTGAATTCCGAAACCGCGGAGCGGGAACCAACTTTAACTCCAAAGGAAACGTCGAACGCCGAACGTCGAACGTCGAACGTCGAAGGCAGAACAGCGAACACCCAGACCGCCTCGACCGCGCCGCCGCGTCCTCTTCTCCTACTTCGGCGTTCGACGTTCGACGTTCAGCGTTCGACGTTTCATTTTGGCTTTCGGGTGCGGCAACTCTTCTTCAGCGGCGGTGCTGGATCAGCCACTCGATCGCGGCGGCGGGCGGCGCGTGCCGGGGTGCGACCTCCAGTTTTTCTTCGCCTCCTCGGGCGCGGAAGGCGGTGCGGATCAGTTCCGCACCTGCTTCCTCTTCCCCGCTGAGATAAAGCGCCCCCGGTGCGGCCAGCGCGAGCAAGCCAGGGAGATCGCCATATTTGGCGGCCGCGGGAAGAAAGTTTGCGTCGTGCCAGTCGAGGAGCTGACCGAAGCGGAAGCCGGCGCTCTCGAGCGCCGCCGCCTCCACCGCATCCCCGGCCACGGCGCGGGCGGCCGCGGCCACCGGGCCGGTGGAATCGAGCGCCGCGATCGACACCGTCTGGGTGTTTTGGCGCAGCCAATGGATGAGCCAGACCACGTCGTCCACGCGCTGCGCAAAAAGGGCGTCGTTGTAGCCGAGGGTGTAGGCCGGGGCTTCGCGGGGATTCTTCACCGTGCGATTGACCGGCGGCGCCGCGTCCGGCGCGAGAAATTCGCCCTGCATGAAAAGGTCCGCCCCCACGACCTCAAATCCGGCGTCGAGCAACCGCAGGACTTCCGGCTGCGGCTCCCCATCTTCCAAAAATAAACCTGCCTTCCCACGCTCGCTCAGCCAGATCACGGTCGGGAGCTTGCGCCCGTCCGGCTTCAACACCACGGCCGGCAGCGACTCGCCGCGCGAGGTGTTGCCAAAGTCGAAGACGAGCCGGGTGAAATGGGCGACCACGTCGCTTTTCGGAGGCGCCGTTTTGGCCGGCCGCTTGGGCGCCGCCAGGGCGACGTTGGCCGGGTTGCGACGCAGGATCGCGGCCCAGGCTGGCTGCGCGATCTTGCGGAAGTCGGACTTCGCGAGTTGCGCCTGCGCGTCGTCGTGCCACCAGCGCAGCAGCTTGCGCTCGAAGTCGGGACCGCCGGCGGGCGCGGGATGGACCGCGTCCCAGACGGTCATCTGCTCACGGGTGAGCAGCGGGTAGTCGCGCTCGATGAGCTGATCGCCGGAAAGGCCGAGCGCGAAGTGCTCGTTGAACCAGGCGTAAATCTTCTCGCGGCTGGGCGCGTTGTAGTTGTGCGGGAACTGCAGCATCGGCCAGAGCGCGACCTTCTGCGGGACGCCCAGCATCGCGTAATGCTTTTGCAGCTCGGGGAAACCTTTCGTTTCCATCTCCTTGGTCCAGTCGTTGGCGGCGGTCATGCCCAGCGGTTTCGGGGCGAAAAGGGCGGCGAACTCCACGTTGCCCGTGCCCACCCGGAGCAGGCTCGCGTTTTCGCAGGTGCAGCCGCCCTGCATGGCGGTGCTGACCATGACCGCGGGACAACTGACCGCGAGCCGCGGATCGAGCGCGCCGAGCAGCATCGTTTGCGTGCCCCCGCCGCTGGCCCCGGTGCAGCCCAGCCGCTTCGCATCCACGTCGGGCAACGACTCCAGGAAGTCGAGCGTGCGCATGGCGTTCCACATTTGCAGGCCCAGGACGCTCTGCGCGTGCGCCTCGGCTTGCGGACTGAAGAGCCCCCAGTTTTCGGCGGTGTTCATCTCCGGGCGCTGCTTGGCAAACTTGTGCGCGACCTCGTAGCTGATCTGCTTCGAGTCGCAGTAGCCGAGCATGTCGATGACGAAGGCCACGCAGCCCATCCGCGCGAGCTGGACCCCGAGCGACTGGAAAATGCTCCGCCCGGACTCCGGCAGGCGTTCACCGCCGGTCTCGATTTCCTTCGCCATTTCCTTGTCGTCGCGCCGCTGAAAACGCGCGTCGTTCCAATGCCCGTGCGGACAGAGCACCGCGGGGAATGGACCGGTCTTGCCCCGGGGCCGGAACAGGCTGCCGGTAACGAAGAAGCCGGGCATCGATTCGAAATAGACCTTCTCGACCGTGTAATCGTCACCCTCGACCCGGCCATGGATCACCGCATTCAGCGGTGTGCGCGTCGGCTCCGGCCAGAGGCCCAGCGCCACGCGCATCTGCATCCGCACCTGCTCCGCGCGCTCGGCCCACGCCTCCGGTGTCGGCGAGGGCGTAAACGGAAAATAACCGTCGAGGTCCTTCAGCGCGCCCAGCCGCGCGTCCTCTGGCAACCGCCCGGGCGGAAAGACCCGCGGAAGATCGGCGGCGGACGCGGAGACGGCAAGAACGGCGGCGAGAACAAGAGGGGGAAAGCGCACCTCGCCAGACTAGGATGGGTCTGAAGAATAACGAAACCCGAATGATGAACGGCGAGGGAATCGGCTCCGCGAGCGGGCGGGCCGGCGCACTAACGCGGAATTCATGCGCTCGAGAGCGGTCGTATCTAAACTGTAGCCGCGGTCGGCGGCGCAAGGAGCGGCGCGCGTCCCGCCGCCGACCCGCAATAACGCGGCTCCGCCGCCAAACTTTCGGTCGGCGGCGG
>JAXDQW010000046.1:0-9708 GCA_034667665.1 Chthoniobacter sp. | reverse complement strand
CGCGCTGGATGTCGCCTTGCATCTGCTCCTGGATCTCGTTGAGCCGCTCGGTGCAGAGGAAATCGAGGTCACCGATCGCACTTGGCTTCGGCATCGGCGACAGGATCAGCTTGAACTGGAAGTGTTCGCGCACGCGATGCTGCGGCGGGTAATCGTCGGCGTTGAACTTGTCGCCCTGCGTCGCGCGGCAGGCGGCGATGATCTCCGGCCAGCGGTGATAGACGCGATCGACCGCGGGATAGAACTCGGCTTCCAGCTCGTTGATCTTCGCGTGGTATTCCTCGACGAACGGACCGGGGCAGATCCAGCCGAGCGAGGAAAGGATGAGCCGCTTGCCTTGCTGGCTTCGATGATAGCGGCGGACTTTGCCCTCGACGGCGACGATCTCCTTGAAGGCGTCGCGCGGGTAGAGGGCCTTGGTGTAGCGACCGGCGTCCTCGCCCATGCCGTGGAGGCGGTGGATTTCGTCGGTGAGCTCGTCGTCCTTCTCGGACTGGCCGAGCTTGCTGATTTTGACCTTCACGATCAGTGCTTTAGTGTTCATGGCGGAAAGAGTCAGGCGAGCTTGCGGGAGCTCATGCCGAAGGAGACGGGCGAGGGCTTCGTTGCGTCCTTACGTAAGGGTGCAGGCGCCGGCGTGATTGGCTGCGCATAGTCGTGGCTGCTCTCGCATTCGAGATCGGCGCGGCCTTGATCGACGAGACGCGTGTGCTTGCAACTCCGATGCCCCTGCGCGTCGGTGCGTCGTGTCCAGCCGGGGCAGTTGCAGCTCGCTGTGTTATCGACAAACAAAAGTGTTTCGTAGCTCCCGCGCCCGGACGATGACGCGAACGTCCATACCTTCACGATGGCCGGCTTGCTCATAAGTCACGCGGACTCGCGCAGGCGACGGATGCCGTCAGGAGCCTGCTCGCGCGTCCAGGCGGTGGAGAAGGCGTGGTGCAGGTGAGTGAGGTTTCGCGCGAAGCGATCGACGGCCGTGTAGGTAAGGTCGAACCGTGCGCGCTTGTAAATCTTCGGCCCGCTCATCAACCATTCCATGAATTCGCGCATCGTGGTTTCCTGCGACATCCGCAGCTTGGTGATGCCGAGCGTGTCGCGCGGCTGCTCGTGCGGCGCCGGGAGATCGAACGCTTGAGCGATCACGGCGAGAGCTTCGCCGCGGGTTTTGACGATGCCGGGAAACTTCATGGCTAGTTACGGGTGAAATCTGGAACTGCGTTCTCAATCGGTCCGAACGAAGTCATCCGAACTGCATCCAGGAACCATTCGACCGCTTCCTTGGGCGTGAACAGCGACGCCGACAATCCGATGAGCACATAGCCATTGTCGGCCGGGTCAGCATGGCCTCGCTCATGGCTCACCATGCAGTAGTAAAGCTGTCCCTGGTGCTCGTGGCGGAAGTAGTAGATGCTTTTCGTGAACGGTGGCGTCGGCTGGGGCAATGGATGTCCGCTGAGGAGCAACAGTGCCTCCACCGCAGCATCGTCGGTGATGAAGAGCGCATTCATGGAAAAGAATGGGGAAGGCGAATCGCAGCAGCGCTTCCGCGTCCATCTCGCGTCCGTTGATCTCCATTTGATCCTTACGTAAGGATCGAGGCGGTGGCGCACGGGACAAGGGGAGGACGGTCCACGGGCGAGCGCGCCGCTTTCTTCCGCGCGGCGCGAGCGGCCAAGTAGGCTTCCGCATCCTCAACGGCCGCGCCCATGTTTACGCCGTCCAACTCACCATCGGGCACGGCGCCGCGAGCGATCGCGAGCGCGGCCTTGGCCGGAATGACGAACTGCTTTTGCAGATACTCGACAGCGGCTACGACGGACGGCGCCTCGATCCGGTATTGCTTGAAGCGGCGTTGCAGCCGGCCTTTGTCCACGCGGCAGAGCGCACGGTAGTCATTCGTCGTCGCGAGCACTGCGTAATGCGGCGGAAGGTAGTCGAGCCATGAAAGAAGCTCGGCTTGCGCGGCATCGCTCGCTTTATCCAGCTCGTCGATGCGCTTGACGGTCCACTTGGAAAATAGGTTGCCGTAGCAGCCGCGATCGCGCCAGCCGCGGACGACATCGACGGACACAGACTGCCCGTTGACTTGTTCCACGGCGAACCTGCTGCCGGTCAATTCCAGCGCGAGCAGATCGAGCGCGTGGCTTTTCGCGACGCCAGGATCGCCGTGCAGGAGCACGGCCAGGCGATCGTGCCGGATGGGCAACTCACGCAGCGCGGTGAGCGTAGTGACGATCGGGCCGATGAGCGGCAGGGCGAGGTTAATCATTTCACGAAGGGGGCGAAAGGCTCGGACTTTCACACGCCGACCATCGGCGAGGGCTTCAACGGTTCCTGGTGTGGTTCGCGCGTAGAGCGCGGCGACCGCCTCGCCGGCTGAACACGTTCAGTTTCCCATACCCGTAGGGCCGGCGAAAATTTCAGTTCTCCTCGGCGGCGAGTGCCGCGGGATCGATGCGGCCTGTCTGGAGGACGAGGCTCGTCCAGCCGACGGTGAGCGTGTCCAGCGGCGGCAAGATGTTGGGGAATTCGTTCACGTCCGGCGCGGCAAAGTGCGCGATCGGCATCGGGCCGCAGCGCAGCTCTCCCGGCGCGATTGCCACCGTGCCGTTCGCCTTGCGAGCCGCCTCGCGTAGATCCGGGAGCGGCACGAGAAAGCGCAGCGCCTCCGTCTTCCATTTCGCAGCGGCGATCTTGCGCTGAAAATCCGTGAGCGGCAGCGGCGCTGGCAGATGACAAAAGATCAGCGCCCGCTCCAGGTCGGTCATGGCGAGAATCACCCGGCCCTCACCACGCTCGATCAGAACGTGATGGACGAGGTGATTCGCCGAACGGTGCGCCCCGAACGCGAGCAGCCGAGAGCAGGCCGTCTGCAACGTGGCGACGGCCAGAACGATTGGAGATGACATGATTGATTACCGAAGGCAGAACAATTCGAAATGAAGGCCGATCTTGTTCAATTGCTCCTGTACGGGCTGGTCCTCTTTGCTATCGTCTCCTTTGTGTTTCGAGATCAATATTGGCTCCGCGGTATGTGCGTTGTTGCCAGCCTTGCGTGTGTATGCTTCGCATCGATGCACTTGACAGTATCCTCGCGAATGGCTGGTTACAGACTCGAACAAGAAGGAAAGAGCTATCGCGAAGCAACCTTCGCCGATGGCAGTCGCTACTCCACGGCGGCCGCTCAGACCTCTATTCCGCTTTTCTTTACAGCCACCACAGTCCTAGCCGCGTTCGCTCTCATTCCACCCAAGGCTCAATCGCGCCAAAACCACAAAAGCCGCAGCGCCTAACTATAGTTCGCGTCTTCCGCAGATTCTACCTAGTCCCCCTTCGTCTTGAGGCGGGCGGCGTTCGCGGCAATGAACGCGCGGATGTCGTCGGCCTTATCGAGCACGGCTTCCCACTGCTCGCGGTAGAGCGTGACGGGGAAGCGGCCAAGTCCGTAGGCGGAGACGGCGCCTTTCTCGGAGACCTTGAGGCTAATCTTCGGCTTCGCCTTCGCGGCGAGCTTGGCGTTGGCGGCGGCGAGTTCGGCGCGGAGGCGCTCGATTTCGCTGACGGGCTTGGCCGCGGGTGCGGCGGGTGCGGTGGGCATGGTTGACACGGTTGATTGATGGTGAATAGGCGCTGAATCGTTCGCCGAACGGCGACGAAGCGTTACGCCCTCAAACGACAAAAGCCCGGCCCCGCGAAAGCGAGGCCGGGCATTGTCTTGAGGCAAATGAGGGGCCGGCAGGAGCTGGCTGAATGACCAGCGACTCGGGATACCCAGGAAGATTCCCGGACGCGCTCCGGCCGGTCCGAAGCTTACGATGGCAGAGAGCGCGTGGACTGTCGAGCCAGCCTTACGCGGCGGCGGCGGACTCGAGGCGGGCGGCGACGGCCGCGCGCACTTCATCGAGCTTGGCGAGCAAGGTCGTCTGGCCCTCGGCCGTGAACGCCTCCGACTCCGCCGCGATCTCGCTGAGCACATCGAGCATCGCTTCGAGGTTTGCGTCCGGGTTCGCCTCGGCCTGCGGCATCGTCGTCACATTGGACGGCGGCTCGTGGCTTTCCTCCTCGGTCTCACCGGTTGCGGGTTCGTCCGGCTCGGTGCTTGCCCCATTCGCCTGCGGCTCGGTCGTCTCGTCCACTTCGGTTTCGGCGGACGGCGGCTCATTTTCGGCTTCGGCGGCGGGCGGCGGCGCAACCACGGGCGCCGGCTTCGTGGCCTCGGCGGGCGTCGGCGCGGACGGCGTGGGCTCGGGCTTGTTCTTGCTTGCGTTCTGCGCATCGACCAGAGCCTTGATGCGGTCGGCCTCGGCCTTTTCATCCTGGGCCTTTTTCTCGGCGACGGTCACGCCGTGCTCGTAGAGGCTGGCCAGCTCGAAGTCGAAGTCGTCGGGCTGCTTGGTGATGAGCTCGGCGACGGAGGCGCCGTCGAGTTGGAGCGCGGCCCGCTGGGACATCGAGCGGGCGATGGCGAAGCAGTCCTGGAAGGTGAGGCTGTCGAACTGCGCCTCGCTGATGTGGCCCTCCACCACGAGAGCGCGCCACGCGCGGGAGGCGTAGCTGGCGTTACTGATGGATTTGTCCGCGACGCCGCGCTTGCGCAGCTCATCGTAGATGGTGCGCTGCTTCTTCTTCGGATTGGCAGCGTTCCACGCGGCGATGTCCTCGCTGATGAGGTAGTGCAGCTTGCCCATCTCGGAGAAGCTGACCCGGTTGACCTGCGCCTTCTCGGCAAAGCGCGTGCAGCGCTCGTCCGAAGACAGCGCGGCGAAATCCGCCATCGCGGTCACGAGGACGGCGACGGCGGACACTTTCTTAGCAGTGGCTTTTTTGGCCATTGGTAGTCCTTTCGTTGGTTGGTGGTTGAGACGCGCGCGCCACCCTTATGTAAGGATGACGCCGACGCGCCGTGGTGAGCGGAAATTGGAGGATGTCGGCCAGGCGGCCGGGAATGCCGTGAGCATCGGGCGCTAGCACGGCGACGGGGCCGGACGGTAGGTCAAGGAGGCGCATGAGAAATGTGGGGCAGGCTTTCAGTCTGCCCGGCCGGGAAGGATCGCGGACTGCAAGTCCACGTCACATCGACTGCCGCGGACGCCGGCGGAGCTTGCGGCGGCGGCGCGTGACGGGTGGAAGCTGCGCGGCGCGGACCGCGGCCAAGCAGTCGGCAAAGGTCAGCGCCTCAAATTCCTCTTCGGAAAGCCGGCCGGGCACGACGAGCACAGCATAGACGCGGCTTGCATAGCTGGCGTTGCTGATCGCGGAATCGATCTCCTTGCGCGGACGATCGCCTGCCAGCGCGCGCAGCTCGCCATAGACGGTGCGCTCAGGATCACCATCCAACGTCTGGACGGTTGCATAATGGAGCCGCCCCATCTCATGGAACATCGGGTCACACGTGCGGCGGCGGCGGGTTGGGGATTTGGCGCGGCGCCGGATTTCGGCGAGTGCGACAGCGTAGCGGGGTTTAGCCATAGGAAAACAGGTGGACGGGGTTGCGATCGCAAAAAAAGAGAGAGGCGCCGCACGCGGGCGGCGCCTCCCTCCCCCTTAAACAAATTCCATCCTTACGTAAGGATGACCCACGCACCCGCGCGCACCATCGCAAGCGCGCGGCCGGTCTCGCTGCTTTCGGCGAGTTGTGCGGCGTTGTAGTCTGCAAATTCGAGGCGAGACATCGCGCCAAATTCGGGCGTGGCGCTCTTGGCCACTTTCGGACGGTGCACCGGTAGCGGTTGTGCAGGCGGAGTGAAGCCGAGCGGAATCGGCGCGCGATATGGGCGCTTGTCCGGGCGCGGCCCGGCCGGCATGACGCTGGCGAGCGCGTCGTAGGCGGCGGCGCCTTCAGCGGCGCCCAGTAGCCGAACCAACTCCGCACGGATGAGCGGAAGCGGCTGGCGCTTTTCGGTGCGCTTGTCCAGCACGGTGAGCCCCCGCGAGGATGTGTGCAGCACGAAGTTGCCACACGACAACGTCACGGTCAGGTCGCACTCCTTCAGGGAAATGCGCATCGTCTCGACGGCTCCGGGTTTGCCATCTTTGCGGACGCGGCGGCGCGGCTGTCCATTCGGCCCCTTTAGCTCGACGTAAAAGAACCGCTCGCTGTAAGCAGCGGACCAGCTCCCGCTCACGGGCATCAGAGCGAAGGGCTTCAGCATCGGCGGCGGCTCGGCGGCACGGACGGCCGCGAAGGCGCTTTCAATTTCAGTCCAAGGGACGGGAGGCATAGGATAAAAAGCAAGGCGCGCGGTTTCCCGCGCGCCTTGCAAGGCTAAGTTGGAAGCTAGGGTTAGTGGTTGAACATGGCCGCAAGCGATTCCACTTCCGCGCGTGTCGCGCGCTTGCGTCCAAGCAGAAACTCGGCGTGGTGGTTGTGACCGCGCGCGAGATCATACGCGCAATGCTCCGCGCGCCCGCTTGGCAATTCCATCGTGGCGCGCGCGCTTGGGGTGGCGCGTGTCGCGCGTGTCTCGCGCGTTTCGCTCGCATTAGATACGCTGGCGTCCAAGCATTGAAACGCCGATTGCATTCGTTCGCCGAATTGCCGTAGCCGTTCATATTCGCCCTTGCCACGCTCGCGCACGCTCGCGCGAAGGATGCCACCCTGCCAAATTGTGCGCGCAAGCTCGCGCAAGGTTTCCACGTCGCGCGCGTAGTCGAATGCCTTGCGAGGGTAATTCTTGCGCCCCGCATAGAAAACGCGCAAGGCGCGGCGCGCGCGAGCGTATGCCTTGCGCACGATAGCGTTAGGGGTGGCGTCTGATTCGCTGAGAGCTTGCGCCCATCGTGCGAGACTCATTTGGTCAGTCTCGCGCGATTCGCCGAAAGCGTACTCGCGCGCCTTATCGTGCGCTGTAATGGCACGCTCGCGCGAGGAAAAGGTTTGCTCGCGCGTTGCCATGTAAAGGCACTTGCGCGCCGCTCGCGCGCCGCTAATCCATGCCACGCTCAAAGGGCAATCCCCTTGCATGAGTTTTTCCACGATGCCCGCGCGCGCGGCAAGGTAAAGCTCGCGCGTGTCTTGTTCCGAAAGGGAATTGCCCGTGCCAGCGTGCGCTTTCACGCGAACACGCTTTCCGGTTTCGCGCGCTTGCGCCTTGGAGATTGTCTTGCCACCGCGCGTTTTCAGCGCAAGGCGCCCGCTTTCGTGCATCGTTGCCAAGCGGCGCGCGATGTTCCAAGCAAGAGATTCGATTGAGTTTAGAGTGTCAGGGTGCATAAGGGTTTCACGGTATCACCTAGCTAGGTGACTGTCTATAACGCTAGCTTCGTGCCATTTACAGAGAAAAGCGTGCGTGTGATTGCGAGTTAGATACGCTGGCGTCCAAGTATTGAATCCCTTGCGCCCTTGCGCCTTGCGTGTCTCGCGTGCCTTGCATTGCGAGTTAGATACGCTGGCGTCCAAGTATTGACCTTGCGTAAGGGTGCGCGTTGCAATGCTTACTTATGAATAAGTAAGCGTATCCCTAGCGTCCTTCCTTTTGGCGCCGGACCGTTTTTCCGTCCATTTGCCGCACCGCCATTTTTTTGGCCGCTTTTGGGACATTCGTGGCCCGTCGCCCGACGATCCACGCCGAGACAGCAAGCACGTCCTCCCCGTTGGGCACAATTTCACGGCGAAGCAGCTTCCAGAGCCACGTCTGCCAGCGCGGCCGCAGCGTTGCGTCTCCCCCGCTCAGGTAATCGACCAGGGCGGCGCGTCCGTCTCCCTCGAGGTGCCCGGCCAGCTCCTCGATCCACACATCGAGATGAGGTGTCGCGCGCTCGGAGGTGGGTCGGCGTCCGGCGATGCGGCTTGTCATGGCTTGCGGCGAATCCAAAGCTGCTTCTGCTCCGTGAGCGTGGCGTAGCAATGCGCCGGAATCGCAAGTTGCTGCTCGGCGGTGCAGAGAAGCGATTCCACTTCGGCGAACGTCGTCTCGTCCTCTTGCCAATTCCTGGGCAACGCGACGATGCGCTCCTTCAATGGGGACGGTATGGGGCGAACCTCGAAGTCGATGAATGAATCGCGCGGCACGTTGAGCATTGCGACGCGAACTGAGGGGTCGCCAGCGAGGTCGAACCCGGGAGTCTTATGGCCGTGTTCAAGAAACGCCTCGCCCTCGGCAGCGGCGATGTCTGGCCGTTCGGCGTGAATGCCGGGAAAGATCGCTTCGATTGGAAATGCAGGCGGTGGTTGTTTCTTCATTTGGTAAATACAATGCCGTCCAAGTATTGGCCTTACCTAAGGGTGTCGTAGTCGGATACAGGCGGCAAGGCGAGTTGACAGCGATGGCGTGGATAAACGCATGGCTTCACCTGAATGGCTGGAAATCTTTCGCGGCTACGACAATCCCGCGCTGCTGGCTGAGCTCTCGAAGCTGAGGAACAACGTCTCGGTCTTTTCGTCGCAGGCGGTCGGGCAGAAGAATTACACGAAGGATCTTCAGGCGCTCAAGGACCAGCTCTCCAGCGCCACGCGCGTCTGCGAGGAGCGCGGGCTCATCACCACGACCAAGCCGAGGAACCAGCCCTTCTTCGGCGTCACCAATTTCTCCGGGGTATGAGCGCGCGGCAAATCGCGCCGGTGCTGCCCAGTGGCGAAGTCCGGCTCTCGCTCTCCTACGTTCCCGGCCTCGAAGGGCCGCTCATCGATCTCAAGGCGACCGAGAAATTCCTTCAGTTCTCCAGCTACGGCGAGAAATCGTGGCAGCGCGGCGGCTCGGGCGGCCAGTCGAAGAATGCCGCGAGCGAATCGTGGAAGAAGCACAAGGACCGCATCAAGGCGATGTGGGACGCGCGCGACCTGTGCTGTCACGACTGGATCGGCGGCGCGCTCGGCAAGGTCGTCGTCTATGTCGTCGGGGATCTGGAGTGCAAATCGAACACGGGCGATCCGCAGATCGACGCACTCTACGACGCCTACTTCCACGCGTGGTGCGGCGACGAAGAGGACGGGGACGGCTTCTATCCGTGCGACATCACGGGCCGGCATCGCTTCATCAAGCTCGTGCAGCTCGCCCTCTTGGCCATGCTCGTCGATGGCGATCACGGGTTCGTCATTCGCCTCGAGGGAGAAGGCATCAAGCTTCAGTCGATCGAGGCGGACCGCATCGGTTCGCCGATGGATGCGCAGCAGACCGAGACCTACATCGGCGGCTTCACCATCGACGCCGACACCGGCCGGCCGATCACCATCCGCATCTACAACCGGACGCGGCACGGGCAATACAACCACCCGGTCGAGATCGAACCGGAGCGGTTCGTCCACGTGTGGGACCCGGATCGCGTGGACCAATACCGCGGCGTGACCGCGCTCCTGCGGCTGCTCGAAGATTGCCGCGACCTGCGCGAGACCCTGGAGTCCGAAAAGATCGCGATCAAAGATCAGTCGCAATACGTCGGCGCCGTCAGCTCGAAGCTCGGCCGCAACGGCGCGGGCGATTGGGAGGACGACCCGGTCACGGGCACGAAGTCGCAAACGGCGATGTGGGGCAAGTGGCTGCGCCTGGGCGAAGGCGAGAGTGTCAACTTCCTCACCCCGAGCTCGCGCCCGAGCGGGGCGTTTCTGGCCTTCATGCAGATCCTCATCCGCAAGATGGCGATCTCGCTGAAGCTCTCCTACGGGTTCCTGTGGGATCTGGCGATGCTCGGCGGGGTCTCGCAGCGCGTGGAGGTGCGCGGCGACGAGCGGCAGATCAATCACTGGCAGCGCATCCTGGTCGATCGCAT
>JAXDQW010000045.1:0-6454 GCA_034667665.1 Chthoniobacter sp. | reverse complement strand
GGAGGGAGACAAAGCCCATCGGCGAATTGCTGGGAAGCATGGCGGCGACCACACCGATGAGACCGAGCGGGGCGACCGCGATGACCATGAACAATCGTTGAAAACTTTGCAGTTGGATCATCAGGATTGTGGCCATCACGAACAGCATCATCGGCACGACGGCCGCGATCGGTCCTTGCGATTTGGCGCTTTCTTCCACCGGGCCTCCGATCTCCAGGCGATAGCCGGCCGGCAGCGTGCGCTTAAACTCGTCCACGCGTCCGCTGAGTTCCTGCACGATCGTGGCCGGTTGCGTTGGGCCGAGGATGTTGGCCCGCACGGTGACGGTGGGGAGCCGGTTTCGTCGCCAGACGACGGGCGGCTCGAGCTCGTAGTGGAAGTTCGCGACGGCGGCGAGCGGGATGGATTTCCCGTTGCCGGCCATAAGCTGCAGGTTTTGCAGGGTCTCGATCGAGCCGCGTTCCGCGTCGCGTGCTCGCGCCAGGACTTTCACCTGATAAATGTCATCACGGACCTGTGTGACGGTGGTGCCGCCGACGATGCCGTTCAGCGTTTGCGCAATGGCCTCGGAAGTGACGCCGAGTTGCCGCGCCTTGTCCTGCAACACCTCCAGCTTCACGACGCGCGCAGGTTCCATCCAGTTAAAGCCGATATCGTCGAGCAGTGGGTGGGTGCCAATTTTCGCCGCCAGTTGCTGGGCGAGTTCCTTCACTCTCGGAACGTCGGGTCCGCTGACGCGATATTGCACCGCCCGTCCGGCGGGAGGACCCATGGGCAGGAGCTCCACTTGAACGTCGATGCCGACAAATTCCTTTTGCGCCATCTCCTTGAGTTGCGTCCTCAGGCGGTCGCGCGCTTTGACGTCCTTGGCGACAATGATGATTTGCCCGAAGTTCGGGCTGGCCATTTGAACGTCGAGAGTGAGCACGAAACGAATCGCCCCTTCCCCGACGTAGGAGGACCAACTGTCCACGTCATTGTTACCGACGAGATGGCGTTCAAAGCGGTCCATCGCGGCTTTGGTGGCGGCAATCGACGCGTTCTGCGGCAGCGTGAGGTCCACGACGAGTTCACTCCGGGCAGAGGGCGGGAAGAACTGCTGTTGGACGAACTTCATCCCATAAAGTGAGACGAGGAATAAGCCGACCGAAATTGCCACCGTCAGCCACGGCCGCCGCATAACTAGCTCGAGCAGTCGCCGGAAGATGGCGCTCGCGCGGCTCGGCTCCTCATCATGTTTCTTGAGCGTTTTTGGCAGCAGCGTCACGCCGAGCAGCGGGGTAAAGATCACCGCGACGAGCCACGACAGGATGAGTGAGATCGCGATGACGACGAAGAGCGAGAAGGTGTATTCACCCGCATTGCTGCTATTCATCCCGATCGGCAGGAAGCTGGCCACCGTCACCAGGGTCCCGGTGAGCATCGGAAACGCGGTCGAGGTATAGACATAGGTCGCTGACTTATCCAGCGGATCGCCCTTTTCGAGCCGGCTGATCATCATCTCCACGGCAATCATCGCGTCATCGACGAGCAGTCCCAGCGCAATGATCAAGGCGCCGAGCGAGATCCGTTGCAGCGAAATGCCGAGATACTCTAGCGCGACGAATGTCATCGCCAGCACCAGCGGAATCGCCAGGGCGACCACCAGGCCAGCCCGCAGACCGAGGCTGACGAAGCTGACGACGAGCACGATCGCGACCGCCTCAAACAAGGCATGAGTAAACTGACTGACGGACTCCTCGACGATGGCCGGCTGATCCGACACCTGATGCACTCCGACCCCGATCGGCAGATCGCCAATGATCGTGCTCATCTTCTCCTTCAAGGCCTCGCCGAAGTGCAGCACGTTGGCGCCGGTTTTCATGTTGATCGCGAGGCCGATGGCCGGCTCGCCATTCACCCGGTAGAGCATCCGCGCAGGGTCGGCGTAGCCGCGGGTGATGGTGACGAGATCACTGAGGCGAAAGAAGCGATCGTTCACGCGCAGATTGATCGCACGCAGGCTCTCCTCGGAAATGAACTGGCCACCGACGCGGAGAACGATCCGCTCCGGTCCGGCCTCCACCACGCCGGAAGGGACGACTGCGTTCTGCGCCTGGAGCGTGCGCAGGATATCCTGTTCGTTGATGCCAAGCGCCGCGATTTGCCGCACCGAAAACTCGGCGAAGATGACTTCGTCCTGCGCGCCGAGCAGGTCCACCTTCCCGACGTTGGGAATCAGCAGCACGTCTCTCCGGACGTGCTCGACGTAATCACGCAACTGCCGCTGAGTCAGCCCATCTGAGGTGAAGGCATAGATGTTGCCGAAGACATCGCCGAAGGTGTCGTTGTAGCTTAGGTCCGTCACTCCCGCGGGAAATTCCGCACGGATGTCATTCATCATGTTCCGCACTCGCATCCAGGTATTGGGAACGTCGCGCCCCTTGGTGTCATCCCGCAGGTAAACGAACACGATCGCCTGACCAGGCGTCGTCATGCTCTTGGTGTAATCCAGCACATCGAGCTCCTCGAGCTTGCGCTCGATCCGCTCCGTGACTTGCTTCGACATCTCGTCCACAGAGGCGCCTGGCCATTGCGTCCGGATGAGCATGGTCTTAATCGTGAACGACGGATCTTCTTCGCGCCCGAGGTTCAGGTAGGCAGCCACGCCCATGACGGCGAAGATGGCCATGAAATACCAGACGAGTGATCGGTGCCGCAGCGCCCATTCAGAAAGATTGAAGTTCGTTTTCATAGGTGTGTGTCCGTAACTCTGATCGGTTTGCACGCGCCATGCCAACGCCGGTGCGTCTGTCACAAGTCTCTGATAGAGAACGATGTGGCAAAACAGTGGTTCCGGCGAAATGCGGTTCGAGAAATTGAACAGGTCGAATACCCGACCCCGTTCGGGTGGACAAATCGTCCGCAGCCGAGCGCGAACAACTGCGCCTTAGGAAAGCCGCTGCTCCTCCCATTGCAGCGGTGTCAGTCGCTTCCAACATCGTTGAAGGAAGCGCCCGCTCGTCTAAAGCGAATATCCGGTGGCGGCGCATCGACTCGAACGGATACCGCGCCGAGAAGCTGTGGAACTGGGGTCAGTTGGGGGGGCAGTCGGTGAATCTCGCTCGCTCGAGGACGAGCGCGGCGGTCACGACAGGCCGAGGTCGAGGCGATCCTGGACGAGTTTCCGTGACCTGGCTGCTCGACGTATCCGCCCTCGGCGCCCGCCTCGTGCAGAGCCACGAGCACCATGCCCGCGTGAACGCCTGGTGACCGGGCCGGGCGCTCGCCGTGTGTCCGATCACCGAACTGGGCTTCCTGCGGGTTGCCTGCCCGCTCGGCTCGACGATGGAAGACGCCCGCACCGTGCTCGCCGAGTTCCTCCGCGACGAAGCGCCCGCCTTCATTCCGTATGATCGCCGCGCGCTCGACAGCACGGCCATTACCTCCCCGCGCAAGACCACCGACATCTACCTCGCCGACCTCGCCACCGCGCGCGGCTGGCACCTGGCCACGCAGGATGGAGGCATCGCGCATCCTGCCGCTGACCTCATTCCAGAACTCACCGTGCAGCCTTGAACGTGGTCGCGTTCGCGCGCCGCCGCACTGGCTCCAGGCAGTCCCGCCTCTCACTCGAAGCTCAGCTTCCCCACGCAAGAACGGCGTTGCCAAGTCCTCAACTGGGCAACGAGCGGAAATACCACTCGCTAAGAGACAGGCTCGCCCTACCTTCGTGAGGTGAGCGAGTTTCTCAAACCCATCGAGCCCCGGCTTCCAACCAGCGCTCATCGACCAAGGATTCATTCTTTTGCCGCAACCGAGGGCGATTTCGTATGAGTGAGGAGTTAGAGTCTGCTGAGTCTCTGGTTGACCGACTTGAACTTCCGCACAAGCGGGTTCGTGATTGGATATGGCGTCCCGATGCCGCCGACCCTCAAAAGCCGATGATTTCGAGGGATCGTCTCATTCACTACGCCACCCAGCTCCGCATGCTCGGAATGTCCGACGGCGACATTTCCGGTCTGTTTTCGGACCTCTACTGGGATTCCTACAACGAATGCCTTTACAATGAATGCTTCAAGCAAGACGGCCCCGTGCCGCAATGAACTTCATAGCCTTCCTTCGCAGCCTCGGAGGCATCAATCGCCTGAATGACAATATCCGCGACACCTAACCTTTTCACTTGCCACCAAACGGAGTCTGGCAACGAGGAAAATACCTAGCCCAATTTCGGGCGGTTCCCGCACGCTCACTTCATCATGTACATATTTGTGATAGCCGCGTTGAAGGCAGTAGATGCTATCTTTTTGAAACCCAAGCGAGTGAGGGAAAAGGAGCAAAAGGAGCGCAACGCGGCCTTCCAAAGCGGCTATCGAGAAGTCGGAATTCCCGCATCGAAGTCTTCCGGCGCATTCGCCTTTGTCGTCCTTCTGTTGCTCGCTGGCGGTGTTGCTTTCTGGTATTTTCAAATCAGCCCCATGCCTGAGTCTGACTCGACTCCAGCCCAAGCCATCGCCGCCAACACATCCATCGCGACGACTCCCACCCACCGACTAACGACGATCGCAGAGGCTCAGCGCGAGGCAGTGCGTCGCTATCCACAGCTTGGGACCGCAGGCTCGCCGCTAAACAAAGCATTCGTTGCCGAATTCAACCGACGCAAGCAAGCTAACCCTGACTTCTTTCGCACACCTGATTGGCCCATGCGGCTTGCAGACGAACTGGCACCCAAACCAACACTACGCTACGATATTGCTAAGCGGTGGTCTATCGACGGCGGCGAAGGCAAGGATATCGTAATCCCACTCGTCGATGCCAATGAAGTCGGAATGGCCGCCCTCGTGGGTAAGCTCCGCGAGGACACACGTTCCGACCGTATGGCTTACGTGTTCATCTTCGACGACGCCAAAGCCGCCGATATGCGAAAGCGCGTTAGAAACCTCACACCTTCTGAACTCGAGTTCTACAAACGGCATTACATAGGAACCTATAAACGAAATGCCAACACTGCTTTGAACGAGATGGAGATGCACCCGACCGGAATGAACGGTCCTTCCACAATGCTCAAATTCTAATGCGACCAGCAGCGCCTACAGGGCTTTGCGAGTAAGACTTGGAGCTGCGGGAATTCGCTCTCGCAGGGGATCCGGGTGACGTCGGTGCTTAGCGTTTTATCAAGATGGACTTGGCTCGGGATCGCACCCGTCAGCCGCATGGGGTTTTGCGCGTTGCGGCTGGCGCAGTGGCTTCTCGATCCGGTGCCGGCCGGGAACTGCGAGCTGCAAACCCTGCGCTAGGATTACCGCCTGCCGGAACGCGGCGCGCACACGACGCTGGGCGATGTCGGCACGGTGGCCGATCTTTTCGCGACGGTGCTGCGCCCGATCGCGGAGCAGCGCCGGCTGGAGACGTGGGCGCAGCTTGCGGCCGATGCCGCCGAGGAATGGGTTCCGTCGCGCATCGCAAGTGTCACTGCCTCACGGCAGGAATCGCCGGATGAACTCCGTGGGGGAGATGGGTTGCGGCTTGTAACCCGAGCCGCGGAGGACATCGAAATGCCGGTCTTCAGTGATGATGTAATCCGCCTCTGACGCGACGGCGCAATCGGCGAATTTGTCGTCGTCCGGATCGGCGATTATAAGCCGGAAGCGAAACGCGGGACTGACCCGCAGGAGGTTGCTTTCCAGGGCGCCGATTTCATCCATGCGGTCAAGGATGGCCTGCGCGCGTGCCGCTCCGGACATCTGTCCGGCGATCTCAGCGTATTCGAGCAGGATTTCCGTGGACACTGCCCAGAGAAATGGTCCATCGAACCAAGCGTCGAGCAATGGAGCATGAGGATGCCGGAGGCGAAACATCCCCGGCACCACATTGGTATCGATGACTACCGTCACCGGTAGGGATGCTGGACACGATGGTCACGGATGGCTTGCTCAATCTTGGCCTCGGTGATCCTGCCGCTCTCCCAATCCTCCTCGATTTCCGCACGCAGAGCGTCGAGCCGACGCTTCGCCTCGAGCTTGAGCAAGGCTCGCCGCACGGCATCCATCTCCTCCTCGGTCAAACGGTCGATTTGCTCGTGCAAGAGCGGACGCAAATCTTTCGGATCGACATCGGCAAGTGTGCTCATGGGGCAAAGATTGCCACGGAGCGTGTCTTTTTCCAAACGATTCCACCGACAGGGGAGGAGCGGGGTGTAGAGTAGGCGGGAGTGGACGGATTGAAAGGCACGAGGCCAATGACCGGCTCACTCCCGCCCCTCATCAAACCGGACGGGCGGTTTTCCCGCATCCGGCTTTCCGAATTCCATTTACGGGTCGCGAGTCTTTCACTGCAGGGCGGTTCGGAGTTGGTGGAGTCCAGAGGCGGTGAAGAGGTCACGGTCCGGCCAGCGTTCGTATTTTCCCACGGGACTTCCGTGCTTGCGCCATAACCACTGCCGTAGCCGGTGGGCGAGGAAGTGATCCATCTGCCC